>NZ_SSOB01000036.1 GCF_004801405.1 Cohnella fermenti | reverse complement strand
TTCGGAGAAGCCAAAGAGTTGCATCAATACCGCAGGAGTAAATTCAGAGGGAGAGCCAAGATGCAAGAGCAGGCTCTCCTGACGGCGTTTGCCCAAAATCTGAAAAAGATAGCTCGATACCTTGCCACCCAGGCAAGACGAGAGTTGGGTGGGGGCCACTTCTTTGCCGTTCGGCTCATTTTCGTACCTGCAACCTGTTTCATAAGGGGTTATTCAACAGCCTGATTTTTAGCATAAAAACGTTCGTCGGAGCAGCGATCCACACTACCATCAAGGAGACTCGACCATGAAGCAAGCTGATCTCGAATGGGTCCCGTTCGGATTCCAATATTACCGTTCCCCCACCCCGTTCCGCGAGCATTGGGAGCCGGATCTGCGCCGTATCGCCGAGCAGGGCTTCAACTGCGTGAAGCTGTGGGTGCAGTGGCGGGCGAGCCAGCCGGCGCCGGACACGTTCCGGTTCGACGATATCGTCGAACTGATGGACATCGCACATCGCAACGGTCTGCGGGTGGTGCTGAACGTCATCTTCGACGTGGCGCCGGCCTGGTTCTACAAGCGTTATCCCGATTCGGTCATGGTGACGGAGAACGGGGTTCGCCTCGAGCCGCGGGCGATCAACTGCCGCCAGATCGGCGGGGCGCCGGGCCCGTGCTACCATCATCCGGAAGGACAGGCGGAGAAGGATCGGTTCCTGCAGGCTGCCGTGGCCGCGCTTCGGGACCATCCCGCGCTGTGGGTGTGGGACCTGTGGAACGAGCCGGAGCTGACGACAAGCATCAAGCGGGAGCTGGCGTTCGAGAACCAGGTGTGCTACTGCGACCGCACGCTTGCCAGATTCGCGGACTGGCTGAAGGAGAAGTACGGCACGCTGGATGCGCTGAACGGCAAGTGGCAGCGAACGTACCGGGCGTGGCAGGAGGTCGAACCGCCGCGCGGCAAAGCCGTGTTCAACGACATGGTCGACTGGCGCCTGTTCATGTCCGACGCGCTGACCGACGATCTTCGGACTCGGGTGTCCATCGTGCGAGCTATGGACGCCGAGCATCCGGTTATGGCGCACACGGTTCCCGGCCCGATTTTTAACCTGATTACGGCGGGTTCGGACGACTTCAGGCTGGCGGAGACGTGCGACTTGTTCGGCAACAGCCTCGGCTCTTCGGCCTGGTCGGCGGACCTGCTGCTCTCGGCGGCGAAGGGCAAGAAGGTGATCAACTCCGAGATTCACGCGCTCCCGGGGGACACGGCGCTGAAGCCGAGGAAGCTCGAATGGACGGAGCTGAAGAAGCACCTGCTCATTCCGCTGGCCCGCGGCATCACGGGATATTTGTTCTGGCAATACCGTCCCGAGGTGCTCGGGCACGAGGCGCCGGCGTGGGGCAGCACGTATCTCGACGGCGGGGAGACCCCGTGGCTGCGCGGCATGGCGAAGCTGAACCGGACAATTCAAGGCCATCGGACGGAGCTTGCGAACGGGCGGCGGCCTTCGGATCGGATCGCGATTTTCTACGGGGCGGCGAACCAAATTGCGAACTTCGCGGCTTACGGCCATCTGGATACGTACTTCGAATCGGTTCAGGGAGCGCACAAGCTGCTGCACGACTTGAACTACAAGGTCGAATTTATCCATGACAAGGACATGACGCTGGATCAGTTGCGCCGGTACCGCTGCCTCTGGATGCCGTATCCGTTGTACCTGAGCCGCGAGCTCGCCGAGACGATTCGCCGCTGGGTGGCGGAAGGCGGAGCCCTCCTCTCGGAAAACTCCTTCGGAGCCCTGCAAGCGGAAGACGGCACGCACAGCATTCGGGTTCCGGGGTACGGATTCGACGAGGTGTTCGGCGTGAGAGAGACGTGGACCCATTCGGTTCAGCATCTGGAGCACAGCTACGCGGCAGCGACGATCTCTTCGGCGGCGGCAATTCCGATCTCCGGACAAGGCTTCGCCCTGAGCGGAGCGTATTACAAGACGGACATCGAGTGCGCCGAAGGAACCGAGACGCTCGCTTCGTTCGACTCGGACGGCATGGCCGCGATTACGCTGGCATCTTACGGGCAGGGCCGGGCGGTCTGGATCGGCACGCTGCTCGCTTCGGCTTACTGGAGGGATAACGGCGATAGTTCGGGGGAAGAGACTCGGTGGTTTTTCCGCGAGTTGTTGACGAAGAGGTTGGAGCTGGCGCCTTACGTAGGAGTGACCGGTGACGGCGTTCGCGCGGACGTGCTGGAAGCCGATACGGAGCAGGGCAAGGCCGCCCATCTGTTCGTCCACGCCTGGGGAGCAACGGCAGCACAGGGGAAAAGCGAAGCGACAATCGAACTGCCGGCCGGGTACGAGACGATCGAGCCGTGGTATGCGGAGGAAGGCGGAGCCGAGTTGGTAAGCGTAAGGATTGGCGATGAAGCGACCGGCGAAGGTGCCGGGGAGTCGCCGCGCACTCGCATTAGAATGAGGATCGAACCGGGCGACATTCGCGCCTATCGATTAAGCTGAGCAAGCGGATATGCTAAGACGCCAATAAACGAAAAAGCAGCGCCATCGCTCCCGTCCTTCCGGCGGCATTGCGATCGGCGCTGCTGCGCTTTAAGATTCGGTTGGATCTGTGTCAGCGGTTTGCGCTGCCATTCGTTGCGAAGTCTCTCGGGGTTAAACGTGCCGGCTCGCTCTTGCTTGTCGCGGCTCTTCTTGGAATTGCTTCTGCTCATGGTCGGAACACTCCTTGGGATTTGGAATTAACTTCTTTAATCGACCTCCCTCTAGTATACCGTACTGCTCGCCAATGTTCCACGGTAGACTCCGGCTCGGGCAACTCGCTCTCCCGCCGCTCCCCCCCTGTTGGCGCATGTCCCCTAATCGCGTTATGATGATAGAAGAACATGACATGACCAAATAAGGAGTTCAAAATAGATGCCCCATTTATGGATACGCGGAATTGCCCCCGAGCTCGTCAAGGCCGTCAGCCGCGAGCTCGCGGCGGAGCTGGCCTCGGTATGCGAGTGCCCGCCGGAAGACATTATGCTGGAATGCCTGACAACCTCCTCCGTATCGAACGGACAATTTGTTCCGTCCTACCCGTTCGTCGAGGTAGGCTGGTTCGACCGCGGACTGCCGGCGCAGGATCGCTTCGCCGAGGCGGTCGACCGCTACTTGCGCGTTGGCTGCGGGGTGCCGGAGCTGGAGGTCGCTTTTCGCGCGTATGAGAAGAGAAACTACTATGCCAACGGCAAGAGCTTCGGAGATTCCGTCCCTGCGGAGGGTGCGGGCGTGGACGAGGGCACGGGTGTAAGCGCGGGCGCAGGCGTCCGGGCGGAACCGGAGAAGAACTTGGAGGCGAATCCGGAGCAGAGCCCGGAGCAGAACCCGGAGAGGAATTCGGAGAAGAGCATGGAAGCGGAGCTCGAACGGCTTCGCTTGTCGAACCGGAAGCTGACGGACGATCTGGCCCGGGCCCGCAAAGCGCTCCAATCGTCGGCAGGAGGCATGTCCAGCAAGCTGTACGACGCTCTGCGGGAGTAGGGGGGCGTTCGAGGCGGTCGGCCGGCGTACTCTTATCCCCTTCGCTAAGAAACCCCGGTTCTCCGCCAGTTCTGACGCGAGGGGATAACGGTACGACCAAGAGAGAAAAACGCGGAGCAAGCTGAACCAAGCGGGATGGACAAGGAGAGATGCGCGATGACGACAAACCCGGCAACGACAAAGACGATAGAAGAAGCTGCGCTCCGAATCCGGCCTCTGGACCGCGAAGCGATGGCCGAGGCGGCCGGGAGACTGGACCAATTGACAAAGCCGCCGGGCAGCCTCGGGAAGCTGGAAGAGCTGGCGATCCGGCTGGCGGGAATTGCCGGCGAAGCTGCCGCGAAGCCTCCGGCCAAGGCGATTGTCGTCATGGCGGCCGATCATGGAGTGTGCGAAGAGGGAGTGAGCGCCTTCCCGCAGGAAGTGACGGGCCAGATGGTGCTGAACTTCCTGAACGGCGGCGCGGCGATCAACGTGCTCGCGAGGCAGACGGGAGCGGAGGTCGTCTGCGTCGATATCGGCGTTCGCGGCGAGCTGGCCGACGACCGGCTGGTCGTCCGCAAGGTCCGGCCGGGAACGGCGAACATGGCCCGGGAGGCGGCGATGACGCGAGAGGAAGCGGAGCGGGCGATCGGGATCGGCATCGACCTGGCAGGGGAGCTGGCGGCGAAGGGGATCGGGCTGCTCGCGACCGGAGAGATGGGGATCGGCAACACGACCCCGAGCGCGGCGATGCTGGCTGTCCTGTCCGGAGCGGATGTGGAGGAAGCGGTCGGCCGGGGAACGGGCATCGACGATGAGGGACTGAGGCGCAAGCGGGCGGCGATTCGCAAGGCGATCAAGCTTCACGCTCCCGACGCCGGGGACGCGATCGACGTGTTGGCCAAGGTGGGAGGGCTTGAGCTGGCCGGCTTGGCCGGGCTTGTTCTGGGAGCGGCGGCGCACCGGATTCCGGTCGTGATTGACGGGTTTATCTCGACGGTTGCGGCGCTGGCCGCTTGCCGGATCGCTCCCCTCGCGAAGGACTATCTGATCGCTTCGCATCTGTCCGAGGAGCGGGGCCATCTCCGCGCTCTGGAGGAGCTGGGGCTCGAGCCGATGCTCCGCTTGGGCATGAGGCTGGGCGAGGGAAGCGGCGCGGCGCTTGCTTTCCCGCTTGTCGACGCCTCGTGCAACGTGCTGAGGGAGATGGCGACCTTCGGCAGCGCGGGCGTATCCGTGTCGCAAGGGTGACCGCGCAAGGGAATCAAGGAAGGAGCGGGTGAGCGAATGATCGTGCTCATAACGGGAGGAGCCCGCAGCGGCAAAAGCGCCTTCGCCGAGAGATACGCCGAGAAGTTGGCGGGGGACAGAGGCGGGGTGTACGTCGCAACCGCCCAGGCTCTGGACGAGGGGATGAGAAGGCGCATCGACAAGCATCGCGCTTCCCGGGAGAGCTCCGCCTTCCGCTGGGAGACGGCCGAGGAGCCGCTGGAGGCAGCCGAGCTGCTGGACAAGCTGGCTGCAGAGGAGCCGGCGCCGCTCATCCTGCTCGATTGCTTGACGCTCTGGCTGACGAATGTCCTCCTGGAGGGGGACACGGAGACGGAGGACAGGGAGCGGACGGAGGAGCGGGTGATGCGGCGCATCGAAGAGCTTGTCGGGGCGTTTGAACGCTATCCCGGCACCGCCCTGCTCGTGACGAACGAGGTTGGGGACGGCATCGTTCCGGAGCATCGCCTCGGGAGGATTTTCCGCGATTATGCGGGGGTGCTGAACCAACGGGTCGCGTCAATCAGCGAAGAAGTGTTCCTCGTCACGGCGGGCATTCCGGTCGAGCTGAAGCGGCTCGCTTATCGCTGGCCCGAGTAGGGGAGAACGATTGGACGGCAGGGAGAGGGTGGTTGGAAAATGGTCGGAGGCGACGGGAATCCCTTCAGAGCGTTCGGCGCGGCGCTGCAATTCCTGACGCGGCTGCCGGTGCCGCGCTTCATGGCGCCGGTCTCGCATGAGGCGGCCGACTTCCGCAGAAGCGCGCCGTATTATCCGGCGGCGGGCCTCGCGATCGGCCTGCTTCTGGCCGCCGCCGCTTGGCTGCTCGCCTGGGCGCTGCCGCCGTGGCCGGCGGCCGTGCTGCTGACCGCGGCCTGGGTCGCGCTGTCCGGCGGTCTGCACCTGGACGGCCTGATGGACACGGCCGACGGGCTGCTCAGCCACCGCTCCCGCGAGCGGATGCTGGAGATCATGAAGGACAGCCGCGTCGGCGCGATGGGCGTCGCGGCCGGTGCGCTCGCCCTGCTGCTGCGGGCCGCGCTGCTTGCCTCCCTGCTGGAGATGGCGCCGGGGGCGCTTATCGCGCTCGGCCTGATCGCCATCCCGATCTGGAGCCGCGCATTCCTCGTGACCGCCATCGCTGGCTGGCCGTACGCGCGCGCGGAAGGGGCAGGGCTCGGCGGCTTGTTCCGCGCCGTCAAGGCCAAGCAAGCCTGGGCGGCCGCGCTGCTCTCGGCCGTGCTGACGAGCGCCGCGCTCGCCGCCGTCCGTGCCTGGAGCCCGGCGGGCTCGGCGCTCGCCCTGCTGCTCGCCGCCGCCGTCGCCTACGGGCTTGGCGCGCTGCTCGCATCGTCCGCCGCGCGCAAGCTCGGCGGCCTGACCGGCGACGTCTACGGCGCTCTGAACGAGAGCATCGAGCTGGCGCTGCTGCTTGCTCTTGTCGTCTGCGTCAACCACGCCGGACCCTAAGCGCCGGAGATCCCCGATTCGCGGCCCGGAGCCGCAACTCCTCCAAAAAAATTTTTTCGCCTATTCGCCTATCAAACCTCAACAAAATGTTACGAAATGTCTCTATGATTCTCTCGAACATAGAGCGGGAAGCCTCTGCGCGCAGGGGCTATTTGTGCTGTTTGTCCAGCAATAATGGCGGATTTGCAAGAATAGGGGCGGGGTCGGCGATGGCGAACGGTGAATTTGTCGACGAAACATTACGTAACGATTCTGCGTTGTAATAAGCATCCTGGCACAACAAGCGGGCCGGCAAGCCCGCGAATTAGGAGGCTGCATGATGGCAGACGAACGCAAATCGCTCCGCAGGCAGGAGAAGGAGCCGCACACGTCGCATGTTCTCCAAGCGTCCCGCAAGCAGGCGCCGCCCCTGTCGCTCCTTCGCAAGGCGATGATCGCCTTGCTCCTCTTGGCGCTCGCGATCCCGACCCTCGCCGCAGGGGCCGAGACGCTGACGACGGAGCAGAAGTACGAGGCGCTCAAGGCGCAGGGAATCTTCACGGGGCTCGGCGACGGAAGCGCCGGGCTGAACCAATCGATGACCCGCGAGCAATTCGCGGCAGTGCTGTTCCGGCTGTGGGGGCTGACGGACGCGAGTCCTGCCAAGGGCTCCTTCGACGACGTGCTGAAGACGCGATGGTCCTACGCCGAGGTCGAGGCGGTCAGCAAGGCCGGGCTGATGAACGGAACGGGATCGCGCCAGTTCCAGCCGGCCGCGAGAGTCACGATCGAGCAGCTTGCCGCCGTTCTGGTGCGGGCTTACGGCTATACCGGCGCGGGCTCGACAAGCGTGAAGGGCAAGACGTCGCTGTGGGCCAGGGGATCGGTCAGCCAAGCGCTCGACCGCGGCTTCATCCCGGTGCAGAGCGATTACACGATAGCGGCCACCCGCGGGCTGCTCGCGGAAGCCGCTTATACCGCCTACACGGAGCTGAATTCCCTGAAGCTGCAGGTGAGCGCGGTGCAGCCCCTGGCGAACAGCGTCATTCAAGTGACGCTTAAGCAGGCGGCAAGCAAGGTGAATATGTCCAGCTTCTCGCTTAAGGACGACCAAGGAACGGCCATCGCGATCCGTTCCGCAACGCTTTCCTCGGACGGCAGGGTCGTCACCGTATCGACCGGCCCGCAGCAGGGCGACGTCATCTACACGCTGACGGTCGACGGAACCGGCTGGCGCTACTCCGCCCTGTGGGCATCCGGCAGCGGGGGCACGACACCCGTGGGCGACACGACGAGGCCGACCGTCGTCAGCCTCGAGAATATCGGGGACCGGATGCTGCGGCTGACGTTCTCCGAGCAGGTCAGCCGTACGACCGCGGAGGACCCGGATCATTACGGCATTGTCTCCGGCAAGCTTGCTCTCTACGGCTTCAAGCTGTCGGACGATCTTCGCTCCGTCATCATCGCGACAGGCGGCCAGGAGGACGGCTACCGTTACCGTCTGTCCGCAGCCGGAGTCAAGGACTTGTCGGGCAACGCGATGAATGCGCGCGACGACTTATACTTCTACGGCATCGACGACGATCATTCGAAGCCGACGGTCGTCTCCGTCGCGGGGAAGAATGACTCGACGATCCAGGTCGTCTTCAGCGAACGCGTCGACGAGAGCGATGCGAAGAACGTGCGGAATTACAGCGTCAACAACGGCTTGCGCCTCACCCGGGCAACGCTTGCCGCCGACGGGAAGACCGTCGCGCTGACGACAAGCGAGCAGACCGACGGGCAGGAATACAAGCTGACGGTGAAGGGAATCGCCGACCTGTCGGGCAATGTGATGAATACGCAGAAGGACATTGTTTTCAAGGGGGTCAACGACCATGTGAAGCCGTATATCGTCTCCGTCGACGTGCTCGGGGATTCGACGGTGCAGCTTCGATTCAGCGAGAAGATCAATGCGGACCAGGCGAAGAACGTCGGCTATTACAGCATTGACAAGGGGCTGCGCGTGACGAACGCCATCGTGACCGGAAGCGGCGACACCGTTGTGCTGACGACGACGCGGCAGACGGATGCGGTGCTGTACACGCTGACGGTTCAGGGCATCTCCGACCTGGCCGGCAATACGATGGACACGGCGAGCAATTTGATCTTCGGCGGCTACGTCGACCGCGATGCGCCGACCGTCGTCGGCATCCGGAACACGGCCCGGCAGGTTGTGCTGACGTTCAGCGAGCGCCTTGATTACGGTTCGGCGGCAAGTGTCGGCAACTATCGCTTCGAGGGCGGCTTGGGAGCGGTTCGCGGAGCGGCCTACGACGATGGGAAAAAGACGGTTACGCTGACGACGGACGCGCAAACCCCGGGGAGCGTGTATGCGGTGGTTGTGAACCAGGTGCGCGACTTAAGCGGCAACCCGATTGCGGCGGATACCCGCATCCAGTTCGTCGGCAGCGGCCAGGAGACGGCGGGGTCGATCGCGCTGCAGAAGCTTGAGGTCGTCGACCAGAACACCGTGGCGGCCACGTTCAGCCGCGCGCTGTACGACGCCAACGTCGCTTCGCTCGATCTGACGATTCTGAAGGACAACGGCCGGGACGTCGACGTCAGCGGTTGGAGCGAGTACGTCGTTCGCAAGCCCGGCACGGACAATACGGTGCTCATCCAACTGAGAACGAAGGCGTCGGGCAATCCCGCCCTCTTCCTGCCGGGCCATGCCTACATCGGCAGGATCACGGACCTGGAAGGGCTGGCGACGGAGAACGGAGCGAACGAGAAGGCGTTCGCGGGCACCGAGAAGAAGAACGAGGCCCCGTACGCGACGACTGCCTCCGCGCTTAACAGCACGGCCGTCAAAGTCGCGTTCAGCGAGCCGGTGCGCGGCATCCGGGCGTCGGAATTCCTGCTGCTTCGCGATGACGATTCGGAGATCGGCATCGGCGGAGTCAGCGTGAACGAGGACAGTCTCGTAACCGAAGCGGTGCTCTACCTGGACGACAAGCTGCAATCCGGCAAGACGTACAGCCTGCGCTTCAAGGACGGCATCAAGGACGGAGCCGGCTGGAATGCAATCAAGACGACGAACGGCTCCAAGCCCTACGAGGTTGTGCTTGCGGGAACGTCCGCAGCCAATGAAGCTCCGCGCGTGACCGGAATCGCGTCCAAGGACAAGATTGCGTTCGCGATCGAATTCAGCGAGCCGGTTCGGCTTGACGATGCGAGAGGCTTCCGCTTGTTCCGCGTCTCGAATGGCGAGGAGATTCGCATTCGGCCGAACGAGGAGGCGATCTATGCGCTGTCTTCGGACCGCAAGTCGATCGGCGTGTACCTGAACGTCGACCGGCTGGACCCGCTGAGAGCGGGGGAACGCTACCGGCTCGAGTACGATGCCGGCACGGGAAGAGTGACCGACGACCAGGGGGCAACGCTCTCCGGCTCCGATAACGGAGGCGTCTACCTATTCAACGCCTCCGGAGCAGAGAACGCCCGTCCGGCCATTGCGAAGGTCGATGCGCGCGGGACGACGCTCGCGATCGCATTCGGGGAGCCGATCCAAGGATATTCGGGCCAGACGGACCTGTTCCGCATCGTTGTGGACGGTCAGGAAGTGAAGCCTTCGGAGGGCCGGATCGACGGCCAGACGATTGTGCTTAAGGTGCCTAGCCTGCCTTCCGGGAAGATCGGCACCATCGAACTCGCCGACGCGGGCGTCTCCGCAATCCGGGATTACAACAACCAGTCGCCGAGCCGGGACATTACCTTCACATTCGGAGTCCAGTAACTCGATTAATCGGATGGAACGGGAACGAGAGCCTCTTAGCCGCTTAAGGCTTGGGGAGGCTCTTTTTTTTGCGCATAGAGTCCGCATGTCCCATAATGAAGGAAGCCGTCCGCGAGACGGCGGAGAGGAGGAAGCGCACATGGCGATACTGATTATCTACCTTCTGCTCGTCAACATCGTCGCGTTCGGTTTGATGGGCTACGACAAGCAGCTTGCGAAGCGCAAACAAAGAAGAGTCTCCGAGAGAAGACTCTTCCTCTATGCCGCCATCGGCGGCGCGCTGGGCGGCTGGCTCGGCATGCGGACGTACCGCCACAAGACGAAGCACGCCTCGTTCGTCTACGGCATGCCCGCGCTGCTCGTCTTGAATGCCGCCTGCGTCTTCGGCCTGCTCCGGCTGCTCTAGCCTTCGGCTACTCGTGAAGCTTCGCCACCCCGACGACGTCCGCCGCATGGAACTGTTCGCTCTCCGGCAGCCCCGCCTCGGCGCGCAGCGTATCGACCGCGTTCTCCAGGTCCGTCTCGTCGGCGACGATATACGGGTTCACCCAGGAGGTGGCGACCGGAATGACGGTTGTCGCGTTCGGATTCATCTCGGCGAAGTTCAGAATCCACGAGCGCAGCTCGTCCTCCGGGACGTCCGTCCGGATGTTGTTGCCGAGAATGTCCAGCACCTTGCCCCACTGGGTGAACCCCGAGAAGGACGAGAGCTTATCCAGAATCTGCGAGATGACCTGCTGCTGGCGGGCGTTGCGGTCGATGTCCGACGATTCCTGCGTGCCTTCGTTGGACTTGCGGTAACGGACGAAGTCCAGCGCCTTCTTGCCGTCGACGTGCTGGACGCCCTTCTTCAGGTCGATGTCCGTTCCGTCCGCGGTGTCGCGATACTTCATGTCCATGTCGACGTTGATTGTGATGCCTCCGACCGCGTCGACCATCTTGCGCAAGCCGTCGAAGTTGACGAGCACCATATAATCGATCGGGAAGTCGAACAGCTCCGAGTAGAACTGCTTCGTGTTCGCCATGGCGGTCGTTTTGTCTTGCGTATAGTAATAGGCGTAAAAATAGTTCGCTTTGTGAGAAGAGAGGTTCTGCGGCTTCAATTGGAGGTCTCTCGGGAGCGAGAGCAGCGTCGCCGTCTGGGTGATCTTGTTAAGCGAGGCAAGCATCAGGACATCCGTGTTGAGCGTGCCGCCGCTGCCTGAGCGGCTGTCGACCCCGGCCAGCAGGAACGTGATCGAGTGCTCGCTTCGGTCGAACGCCTCGGCCGCTTCCGCCGACGGCTCCGCGGATTCCTCCGCCGCCAGTCCCCCCGCAGTCGCGCTCGGCGCGGGGAGCTCGGGGCCGGCCATGCGATGGATTGCGTTGGACGCTTTATAATAGAGATAGCCGGCGTAGGACGCGAGGCCCAGGAACGCGAGACAGAACGCGGAACTTGCGATCAGAATCGTAAGGCGCCATTTCTTCGGGAGTTTGGCGAATCGTTTCACGAGTCATACCTCCGGTTAGTAATCTTTCCCACAGAATAGACGACAGTTGGAGCAATTAGTTGCGGAATCGCAGCAGTGATGCGATTGTTATGTTAATATAGGCTAAGAATCGCTAACGGAATCTAGAGTGGAGAGGACTGGAAGCATGAGCGAACGGAATGTGCAGGCCATTCGTCATATGGTCATTTTTACCCTGAAGCATGTCCCCGGCTCCGCCGAAGCGGAGAAATTCCTGGCCGACGGAAGAACCATCCTGACTTCGATCCCGACCGTGTCGAATTTCGGCGTCTACTCGCAGGTCAGCGCCAAGAACGACTTCGATTACGGCTTCTCGATGGACTTCGCAAGTCAGGCCGATTACGACTTCTACAACGAGCACCCGTCCCACGTCGCCTTCGTCAAGGAGCGCTGGGAGCTTGAGGTCGAGCGATTTCTCGAGATTGATTTTCAGATTAAGGAATAATGGAGGGGAGCGGCAAAATGAAGCTGGATCTATCCGGACAAACGGCACTGGTGACGGGAGCGACGGGCGAATTGGGCAGGGTGATCGCCCGGACGCTCGCGGAATGCGGCGCGGATGTCGCCTTGCACTATCATAGCAACGAGTCGAAGGCGGCGGAGCTCAAGGGCGCGATTGAAGCGCTCGGCCGCCGTGCCGTCACGGTGAAGGCCGACATCACCAAGCAGGAAGCGGTGGAGGAGCTGAGGCGGACGGTTGCGGCAGCGCTCGGTCACGTCGACATCGTCGTCGCCAACGCCGTCGTCCAATATCCGTGGCAGTCCGTGCTTGAGCAGCCCGTGGAGGATTACACCAGCCAATTCGAGTCGTGCGTCCTGCAGAGTGTTTTCCTGGCGAAGGCGTTTATTCCGGCAATGATCGGGAAGAAGGCCGGCCGCTTCATCGGAATCAATACCGAATGCGCCATGCAGAACTTCCCGACGCAGTCGGCTTATGTCGCGGGCAAGCGGGGGATGGACGGCGTCTACCGCGTTCTGGCCAAGGAAGTCGGCGAGCACCAGATTACGGTCAATCAGGTCGCGCCGGGCTGGACGATCAGCGAACGCGAGCGGACAAGCGGCCTGGCGGAGAGTGCGGATTACATCAAGAGCGTCCCGCTGAAGCGGCGCGGAACGGACCAGGATATCGCGAACGCGGTGGCGTTCCTGGCGTCGGATCTGGCGGGCTTCATCACGGGGGCCTACATTCCGGTGAGCGGCGGCAACGTTATGCCGACGATCTAAGAATGGGATGAGTCGTCGCCGCGGCCGGTATGGCCCTCTTTTTTGCAAATGGGTGCCTTATCCCTTCTGATCAGAATCCCAATTACTGGGAAAATCTGAACGAAGGGGATAAGGCACCCTTTTTGGGAGGATGAATGGTGCACTATGACGTACACAGTTCATGGGATTAGGCGGTAATTGGAATAGCCGATCGCCAACGACAGCCAAGGCGCCCCTCGAACGAGGGGCGCCTTGGCTGCTTCGCTATCGTTATCCGCTGTGCTTGACGCCGCCGATCCACACTTGCTGCAGCTCCAGCTCTGCATCCAGCAGGAGCACGTCGGCCCGCTTGCCGGCTTCGAGCGTGCCCGCCTCCCGGCCGATGCCGATCTGGCGGGCCGGGTTCGCGCTAGCCATCTTGCTGGCGTCCGGAATCGAGACGCCGACGCTGCGCACCATATGCTGGAACGCGGCGATCATCGTCAGCGTGCTGCCGGCCAGGTTGCCCGACTCCTTCAGGCGGGCGACGCCGCACTTCATTACGACCGGCAAGCCGCCCAGGTCGTAATTGTCGCCGTCCGGCATGCCCGCCGCAGCCATCGCATCGGTGACGAGGATCACCTTGTCCGCCCCCTTGGCGCGGGTGATCAGCTTGATCGCGCCCGCATGAACGTGGTGGCCGTCCGAGATAACCTCGGCCGTGATCCGGTCGTCGGTCAGCACGGCGCCGACCGTTCCGGGCTCGCGATGATGCAGCGGCTTCATTGCGTTGAACGTGTGGACCGCGTGCCGCAGGCCGCGGTCCGCGGCGGCGATCACCTCGTCATAGGTCGCATCCGTGTGCCCGCAGGACGGCACGATGCCGCTCGCGGCGAGGCGCTCGATGTAGTCCAGCGCGCCGGCAGACTCCGGCGCCAGCGTCTGGATCTTGATCAGCCCCGGGAACTCGCGGACCCATTCCTCCAGCCATTCCCGCTGCGGAGGCAGAATGTAGTCCGGGTTCTGGGCGCCCTTCCACTTCGGGTTGATGAAGGGGCCCTCGAAGTGAACGCCGACGACCTGCGCATGCGGCATCGGCCGGCTGCGGTATGCGCGGACCCGGCGAAGCACGTCCGTCAATTCGTCCCTGGTCGCCGTCAAGGAAGTCGCCAGAATGCTTGTCGTTCCGTGGCTCGCATGGAAGCGGGCAATCTCGTCGAGTCCCGCTTGGTCCGCGTCCATGAAGTCGTGGCCCGCGCCGCCGTGAACGTGAACGTCCACGAAGCCCGGAAGCAGCCAGCCCCCTTCGGCATCGATGCGTTCAAGCCGGAGGCCCGCCGAACCGTCCGCCGGGTCCGAGGGCAGCCCGTCGCTCATGCGGCCGATTCCTGCGATCCGTCCTTCCCGCGCCAGCAGCCATCCGTTCTCGACGATTCCCTCTGGCGTGACCACATTGGCATTGATCACCAGCACGCTGCGGCCCGTCATTCCTGCCCCTGCACCTGTGTCCGTCGCCCCCGCCGTCTCCGCGCCGATACCCGTATCCCCTGCGCTCATGCCATCAGCCTCCCGGCTTCCTGGTCAAGCAGCACGACAAGGTGCGGGTGCGTCTGAAGCAGGGAAGCCGGCACATCCGTCGTGATCGGACCGGTCAGCGCCCGGTGCACGATCTCCGCCTTGTCTGCCCCGCGGACGATCAGAAGAATCATTTTCGCCTTCAGAATCGTTCCGACTCCCATCGTGAGCGCCTGCTTCGGCACCTCGTCGATGCTGTCGAAGAAGCGGGCGTTCGCCTTCAGCGTCTCCTCGGCGAGATCGACGATGTGCGTCCCGCGGATCAGCGCATGCGCCGGCTCATTAAAGCCGATATGCCCGTTGTGGCCGAGCCCGAGCAGTTGCAGATCGATCTGGCCGGCATCCGCGATCCTCTCGTCGAAGCTGCGGCATTCCGCTTCGAGATCCTCCGCGTTGCCGTTCGGAATATGAATCTGCTTCGCGGGCAGGTCGATATGCCGGAACAGATGATGGTTCATGTAAGAATGATAGCTCTCCGGATGGTCTTCCGGCAGGCCGACGTATTCGTCCAGGTTAAACGTCGTGACGCTCTTGAAGCTGACGAGTCCCCGGTCGTAATCCTTCACCACCTGCTCGTAGACGCCGACCGGCGTTCCGCCGGTGGCAAGGCCAAGCACGGCCCGCGGGTTGGTCTGGATCAGGCTGGTCATAATGTTGGAGCCGGCTTCGTTCAGCTTCTCGTTGGAATCGAAGATCAATACGTTCATGTCGGTTTCCTCTCCTCTTTGCCTGTATATTGCGTAACCATGTGGAACGAATGATCGAGCCTCGGCACGTACTCGTCGAAGTGCTCGCTGACCAGGCCCGTGAACAGAATGTCGACCACGTGCAATTGCGCCATTCTCGAAGCCATGTCGCCACGCCGCATGCCGGCTTCGGACGAAGTCGTGAACAGGCGAATGCTCGCTTGCTCGGCGAGGGTCGTATGGCCGAAGCGTGTGATCGAGATGGCGGTGGCTCCCTGCTCGACCGCAACGCGCAGCGCGTTGATCGTCTCCTTCGTCTCTCCGGAGTAGGAGATGCCGACGGCGACATCCCTGCTCGTCAGCGAAGCGGCGGAAGTGAGCTGCAGGTGGGGGTCGGAGGACGAGTGGGCCGCCTTGCCGATCCGAATCAGCTTGTGATAGAAATCATCGGCGATCATCCCCGACGTTCCGGAGCCGTACAGATCGATCCGGTTCGCCGAATGAAGCGCCGCGATCGCCGCCTCAAGCTGCTCGATGTCGAGCAGCCGGGTCGTGTCCGTGATCGAGCGCAGATGATTCGCCGTAATCGCAGATACGATCTCCGCCAGCGGGTTGCCGGCTACGATGTCCTGATACTGCATCGCCGCGGGCTGCTGCGCCACCTCCGCCGCCAGCCTCATCTTGAAGTCCGCGAAGTTCTGGAAGTGGAACGACCGGCAGAAGCGGGACACCGTCGCCGTGCTGCTGCCCGCATGCTGCGCCAGCTCAAGAATCGTCATCTGCACCGCCTGCTGCGGCTGGTCGAGCAGGAACTGCGCCAGCTCCTTCTCCTTCGGGTGAAGGGAATCCATTCTCTCTCGGATCGCGTTCAGAACGCTCATCGCTTACACAGCCTTTTGAGAAAATAAATTACGTTATTTAATTTAATAATACGAAAATAATTTACATGACTTCTTCTCTAAAGATAACGCAACTTGTCGCGAAATTCAATAGCTCCGTCTGCCCTCTTCATTATATCCCGCCATATCCCGCCGAATCGGGGCGGCGGTTTTTTACGAATTGATATGGCCCGATACAAGGGCTCGGTTATTTTATGTGATTTTTAATATTGATTTGGTGCTATATAAGCTGAGTTAGAGAACCTAACGGATTCCCCTGTTTCGATACCCCGCACAATGTGGAGATGACGCCAACGAATATGAAATTTCACATCCATTCGGCGAAATCGCGGCTGATTCGAGCAACGAATGTGAAATTTCACATAGATTCGGCGGAAACGCGGTTGGCCACGGTCCGCAGCGATACGCGGTTTGTAACATGCACGGGAGGCGGCGCGCGGGCTTAGCGAGGATTGCTGACAAGGCAGTAACAAAGCCACAACAACGCCATAACAAAGGCTTGTGCATTGCGGGGAATGGCGTAATATGTAACATAAGGAAAAAAGCGATTGCAAGCGGGAATGGGGCGAGGAAGTGAAGGGAGCCAACAAGGCGCGGCTTGCGCCGGGGCAGTTGGAGGCCGTCATGGCGGGAATCTTCGGAACGGCGATCCGCGAGACGAAGGAGCTGGAGGACGGCTGGGCGAATGCGGCCTACGCGATCACGATGGAGGACGGCAGGAGAGCGGTGCTGAAGGCGGCGCCTCCGGAGGGCGCCAGGCTGATGCGGTACGAGCGGAACCTGATGAGGACGGAGGTCGAGGTGACGCGGAGGGTCGGCGAGCTGGGGACGGTGCCGGTGCCGGCGATCTACAAGCATGACGACTCCCGGACGATTGTTCCGGTGGAGTACTTTGTCATGGAGTTTCTCGAGGGGACGCCGTACTCTGCCGCGAGGAACGGCATGTCCTTGGAGGAGAGGGAGCGGATCGAGCGGGAGCTGGGGCGGTACAATCGGTTGATCAACGGGATCAAGGGGGAGCGCTTCGGCCTCTATTCGTGGGGGGCGGAAGGGAAGCCGACTTGGCGGGAAGCATTCGGACAGATGGCGGAAAATGTGCTGCTGGACGGAGAAGAAGCCGGAGTGGAGCTGCCTGCTGCTTACGAGGAGGTCCGGCGGCGGATTGCGGCGGTCCTGCCGGCGCTTCGGGAAGCGGACGAGCCCCGGCTTGCGCATTGGGACCTGTGGGACGGCAACGTGTTCGTGAAGGATGGGCGAATCACGGGCATTATCGACTTCGAGAGAGCGATGTGGGCCGACCCGCTGATCGAGCATTACTTCAGCCGCTTCAACGGCTCCGCCGCTTATTATGAAGGCTATGGCCGGGGCGAGCTGACGGGCGGCGAGCGAATCCGCCGGAGCCTGTACGATCTGTACCTGGATCTGATTCTGCATATCGAATGCGCTTACCGGGGCTATGAGAACGAGGACCACATCCGTTGGGCCCGCGATAATGCGAAGGAAGGCTGGGAGCGGTTCCTGAACAGCACAAACGGGGGAGAGACAGGATAATGCACAGAGACGAATTCGAGCGGAGACGAAGAGAGATCGTCTACCTGCTTGCCCGCAAGGCGTATCGCCAGGAACTGCTGGCCGGCGGGTTATGGACGCACGGGGATATTCGCGACAATTATTATTACGCTTCCTATCTGTTCGCGGCCGCGGAGGACGAGAGCCTGAAGGTTCCCTTCGACCGCGACGAGGCGAAGCGCAAGGCGACCGGCGTGCTGCTGAACGTCCTGAAGCTGCAGGACAAGGACGAGAGCAGCCAGACGTACGGCCACTGGCCGCTCGGCCTGCATCCGTCGCCGGAGGAGGCGAAGCCGAACCCTCTTCCCGCGGAGCTGATGAGCATCCTGATGGCTTACTTCTATCGGCAATACGCGGGCGGGTTCGAGCCGGAGCTGCGGATCGCCTTCGCCGGCGCGTTCCGCCATCTGTACGCGAGCCGCTTCTTCGTCAAGGCGGAGACGCACTACGGCCATCACGACGCGAAGTATACGGCGGCGAAGCTGATCTTCGGCCAGTTGTTCAAGGACGAGGAGCTCGTGCGGGACGGGCATCGCCAGCTTGTCGCGACGCTTGACCGCATTCGCGGGAACGGCATGGCCGAATACGGGGCGCTGCCGTGGTTCTGGCATTGGGTGCAGGCGTTCACGGCCGCCTGGGAGCTGAACGAGGACCCGGCTGTCCATCCGGATCTGGAAGCGATGCTCGACTATCTGTGGAGCGAGCGGTCGCTCTACTATCTGAAGGGGGCATGGGTCGGCCCCCATTCCCGCGGCTGGCCGCATGACATGCCGAAGGATGCGAACGCGCTGCATGATTACGTGCAGTACGGCGACTTCCTGCTGCCGGAGGAGATGCCGCGCACGGAGTATGCGGGCTTCCTGTTCTACGAAGCGCCGGAGGAGGCGCGCGGGATCGCGCTGAACCGGAAGGAGCCGGCCGAGGTGAAGCGGCTGTCGCCAAGAAGCGGGAGCGCCGCCGGGGAAGGCGGAGCCGCCATCCGCAGGTACGCCTATATCACCGAGCATTACGCGGCGGGAGGAGCCTGGGACCGGGCCGAGGAATTCGACAACGAGCAGCAGCGCTGGGACGTGTCGCTGCCGCTGGCCGACCCGGAGGAAGAGGAGTCGGTTAACCAGGCCTACTTCTTCCATCCCGGCGCCGGATACAAGGAAGGCGACCCGCGGCATCGGAGCCGCTTCGAAGAAGTTCTTTTCCATCGGAACGTTGTTCTTGCGCTCTATCCGATTCCGGAAGCGGAGGACGGCCGCATCGTCGGCGTATTGCCGAAGGGGCGGTGGCTTCATGAGCCCTGCGCTTTGTTCGGGCAGGCGGCCGGCGTCTATATCGCCGTGCATCTGATGAAGGAATGCCGGACGGAAGAGGGCGAGGACCGCGTCCGTGTCGCCTGCGGAGAAGGCGCGGCGAGCGGGAAGACGCAAGGCGCCGAGGGCCGCTTGAACGGCGTCGCGATGGAGGTCGTCTCGCTCGAGGAAGCCGGGCGGCTCGGGATCGCGAGCCTGGAGGAGTTCGCGGCCGCGCGCCGGAAGCTTCCGGCCGTCTTCTCGGGCGAAGCGGCGCGGCAAGGAGCGGCGGCCCGGCTTGCGGCGGACTACGCGACATTGGCCGGAGACCGCCTGCGGCTGGCGCTGGAGGAAGGCGCCGAGCCGGTCCGAACCGTGAACGGGTCGGAGCTCGGGTTCGCAGACTATCGGCCGTAGCCCGGAACGGAAAAGTCAAAATGACAGTGAATATGATCAAAATACCGTCACTTGGATGACGGTATTTTTACTTATAATGAGGACACTCCAATTATCCGAAACAGATTGAGGTGTTCATGATGGCGCAGCAAGCCGCTGCGGCGGGCGAACGACCCGCCGCGCTGCCGGTTCCTCCGGCGACCTCCCGCCGGAAGGGGTCCCTCCAGCGGGGAGAGACGATCGCCGGCTTCCTGTTCGTCAGCCCGATGCTGATCGGGGTGTCGATCCTCGTGCTCTTGCCGATTGTGGCGACGTTCGTGCTCAGCTTCGCCGACTGGAATTTTGTGGCCGGCTGGGACGGCATCCGCTGGATCGGCTTCGAGAACTTCAAGAGCCTGCTGGACGATCCCGCGTTCCTGAAGTCGGTTCGCAACAACTTGATTTTCCTCCTCAGTGTACCGATCTATCTGCTCATCTCGATAGTGCTGGCCTTCCTGATCGACCGGTACGTGTACTTCAAGGGCTACTTCAAGGTCGCTTACTTCATGCCGTACATCTCGAACATCGTGGCGGTCGCCGTCGTGTGGCAGGTGCTGTTCCAGCCCTCCTACGGGCCGATCAACGAGATGCTGAAGACGATCGGGTTCTCGAACCCGCCGAAGTGGATCGCCGACCCGCATTACGCGCTCGTCTCGCTTATGATGATCTCGGTCTGGATCTCGATCGGCTTCAACATGGTCGTCTATATCGCGGGGCTGCAGTCGATTCCGCGCGACCTGTACGAGGCGGCCGACATCGACGGGGCGGGAACGTGGACGAAGTTCCGACGGATCACGTTCCCGATGCTCTCTCCGACGACGTTTTTCCTCTTGGTTACGGGCGTTATCTCCACATTTAAAATTTTCGACTTGATTGCGGTTATGACACAGGGGGGGCCGATCGGCTCCACGAGCATGATGGTATGGTACTTGTACGACCAGGCGTTCACGAATCTGAAGATCGGCTATGCGTCCTCGGTGTCGGCGGTGCTGTTCCTGTTCGTTCTGCTTATCACAATCGGGCAATGGGGGCTGCAGAAAAAATGGGTCAACTACTAATCGCGGCAAGCGAGGAGAGGAGGAACGGCTGTGGCCATGCACACGAAATTTGATTGGCGGCGGATGACGGTTACGGCGGTGATGTTCGCCTTAAGCATTCTGTTCCTGCTTCCGTTCGTCTGGATGCTCGTTACTTCGTTTAAGGAAGAGACGGAGGTGTTCACGTATCCGATCCAATGGATTCCGAAGCACTGGCGCCTCGTCGAGAATTACAAGGAGGTATGGGTCGGCGACTATCCGTTCTATCGGTACTACTGGAACTCGATCAAGGTGGGCCTCGCAACGACGGCGATATCCTGCATCGTCTCGAGCCTCGCGGCTTACGGCTTCAGCAAGGTGCAGTTCAAGGCGAGCAAGTACCTGTTCATGATCGTGCTCGCCACGTATATGGTGCCGGGCCAGGCGACGCTCGTGCCGCAGTTTATTCTGTATCGCAACATCGGCTTGTTCGACAGCCATCTGGGGCTTATCATTATCGGCAGCTTCAGCGTGCTCGGCACGTTTATGCTGCGGCAGTTCTTCATGGGCGTTCACCAGGAATTCATCGAATCGGCCAAGATCGACGGCGCGGGCCACTTCCGCATCTTCTGGAGGATCGGCTTCCCGCTAGTAAGGCCGGCGGTCGCGACCTATGCGATTCTGCGCTTTATCTGGACGTGGAACGATTATCAGAACCCGCTTATTTTCCTGCGGTCGGATCGGCTGTACACGCTCACCATCGCGATGCAGAAGTTCACTTCCATGAGCGGGGAATTCTATTCGCTGATCATGGCGGCCGCGGTGTCGGCCATTCTGCCGCTGTTCCTCGTGTTCGTCATCGGCCAGAAGAGCGTCATCGAAGGGATTGCGCTGGGCGGCGTCAAGGGCTGACGGGGGGAGGCCGGCGAAGCGGCAATAGTTGCGGCAGGACAATGGAAGCGATATCAAACAAGTAAAAATAATTAAAATAAAGTAAATATTGTGTTATGAGTAAGAAAGTTCCGCCTTCTATAATTTGAGATGTTTCAAGATTGCAAGCTGAACTGTCCAATACGAGGAGGGTGTCCCACGATGAAGAAGACAAGAATGGCGGCCGGAACGGTCGCGGGCCTGATGGCCATCGGTTTGCTCGCCGGCTGCGGCGGCAACAACAATAACGGAGGCAGCGCGTCTCCGTCCGAATCCGCATCGGCTTCGCAAGCGAGCCCAAGCGCAAGCCCGAGCGCCAGTCCGTCCGAGGCTGCCAAGCAGGTCAACCTGCGGCTGTACACCTACGGCACGGAGGAGACGTACAACTGGAAGCAGACGCTCGGCGCCTACGAGGAGTCGCACCCCGGCATTACGGTCGAGCTCGTGCAGCTCAGCGAGAAGGGCGACACGCAGGAGGCGTCCAAGAAGCTGGATCTGGCGGCCGCCTCTTCCGAGGCGATGGACATTCTGATGTTCAGCGATCCGTCCGGCTATGCGCAGCGCGTCTCGCTCGGCATGGCGGAGCCGCTCGACGATTATATCGCCAAGGACGGCTACCAGGTCGAGACGGACTACAAGGTCGACACCCATCTGAACGGCAAGGTGTACGCGCTGCCGGGCAAGTTCAATCCGTGGTACGTGATCCTGAACAAGGACCACCTCGACGAAGCCGGGCTTCCGGTGCCGACGGACTGGACGTGGGACGATTACGCCAGCTACGCGAAGCAACTGACGAAGGGCGAAGGAGCGAGCAAGCGCTACGGCACGTACTTCCATGGCCCGCAGGGCGGCGGCTGGATGGAGTATCTGAAGCTGATGGTCGAGAACCAGCCGACGAACTCCGACCTGCTGAAGGCGGACGGCTCCTCGAACCTCGACGACCCGAACTTCAAGAAGACGCTCGAGCTGCGCGTCAAGATGGAGAAGGAAGACAAGTCGTCCGTGCCGTATTCGGACATCATCTCGCAGAAGCTGGCGTACCGCACGCAGTTCTTCAACCAGTCGGCAAGCATGCTGACGATCGGAAGCTGGATGAACACCGAGCTCGGAGGCACGGAGAAGGTGCCGCTGACGTTCAACGTCGCCGTCGCTCCGTTCCCGAAGAACAACGCGTCCGACCCGATCGGCTACACGCCGGTAACGACCGACTACGTCGCCGTCGCCGCCAGCTCGAAGCATAAGCAGGAGGCGTACGACTTCGTTCGTTGGTACACGACGGAAGGACAGATTGTGCAGGGCAAGAACATCCCGTCCTGGAACCAGGTGAAGAGCGAGCAGGTCGCTTCGATCATCGACACGATTCTGAGCGGCACGCTCAATCCGGAGAAGGTCGACAAGCAATCGCTCGTCGATACGCTCGTGAACTCGAAGGCTTCGCAGATTATCCCGCCGGCCTCCTACCAATCGGAAGTGTACAAGGCGGTCAACGAAGAGTACGAGAAGCTGATTCTCGGCAACCAGGACATCGACACGACGATCAAGAACGCGCAGGAACGCGCGCAGAAAATTATCGATTCGAACAAATAGTAATTTCGGAGAAAAGCGCATTCGCAGGAAAGCAACTTTGATATAATTTGGGCAAGCGGGGGCGTCTGCGCCCCCTTTTGCGGTCCATGGACCGCATCGGAATGTCAGAGAGTGAGGACGCCGAAGGCGTTTTTGCTTGACAGGAGGAATTCGGCTTGCTGCATCGCATCCGGGAGTGGTTGTCGTTCCGCTCAGTCCGCAGTCGGCTGATGATGGCTTCCGTCGTCTGCATTCTCGTTCCCGCGTTCCTGACTCTGTTGACCTACAACTTCCTGACGCAGGAAGCGGTGAAGAAGCAGGCGGTGTCCAACGCTCAGGATTCGATGCAGCTCGTGAACGGCTCGGTGACGAATCTTCTGAAGAACATGCTGAATATCGCCAATTACATTCAGGTCAGCTCGGACCTGAACGCCTACTTCAAGCAAGCTCCGGCCGAAGGGGAGCCCGGCTGGAACAGCTACGAGGAGTTTACGGAGGCGAGTCGCGTGCGCGATCAGCTCGACACGCTGACCAGTCTCGGCCCGAGGACGTTCGTGACCATCCTGCTGACGAACGGCCGCTCGTTCACCAATTATTCCGTGGACGACTACAACCCGAAGAAGCTGCTTGAAGAGCCTTGGCTTCCGGAGCTCAAGAAGCTTCGCGGCTTCCAGTCGTACTGGACCGGAGCGGAGCCGACAAGCTTCGCGCTCGAGAGGATGGACCATCCTTATCAGATCTCGGTCGCCCGGACGCTGCGGCTGGAGAACTCCGACATCTACGGCTATATCGTCGTGGCGATGATGGAGGACCAGATCAGCGGCATCTTCGGCAAGCTGAACTCGGGCCGGGAGCTGGAGATGATCGACGGCGAGGGGCGGGTCGTATCCAGCACCGACCGGGAGCGGATCGGGCGGCTGTCCGGCTACCGCGCTCCCGACGGCGCGGAGCAGGCGTGGTCGATCGACCGGATCGACGGGAAGAAGCAGCTCGTCGCCCGGCAATCGATCGCCTTCACGGACTGGGAGCTTGTCTCGGTGCAGCCGTACCGGGAGGCTATCGTCGACATCAGCTCGATTTTTAACCGAGTGTTCCTGCTGCAGATCGTCTCGTTCGTCGCCTTCCTCGCGCTCCTGCTCGCGCTGCTCCGGGCGTTCACGAAGCCGCTCGTCCGGCTCGGCAAGGCGACGAGCGCGGTGCAGAGAGGCAATCTCGACGTGCGTTCCGGCATTCGCGGGCGGGACGAGATCGGCCGTCTGGGCTTCCTGTTCGACCAGATGATGGACCGGGTGAAGGAGATGATCGCGGAGGTGTCCGCGACCCAGGCGCGCAAGCGGGTGGCGGAGCTGAAGATGCTGCAGGCGCAGATCAACCCCCACTTCCTGTTTAATGTGCTCAATTCCATCCGGATGAAGGTGCTGATGCGGGGCGATCCCGACAGCGCGAAGATGATCAGCTCGCTGTCGAAGCTGCTGCGGATGACGATCAGCAAGGAGAAGGACGAGATCTTCCTGCATGAGGAGCTCGATCTCGTGGCGAGCTACGTGGAGCTGATGAATCTGCGGCAGAAGGAGGAGGTGGCGCTCCGGCTCGACGTTCCGCTGGAGGCGTTCCTGATCAAGGTGCCGAGGTTCTTCCTGCAGCCGATCGTCGAGAACGCCCTTATTCACGGCCTTAAGCAGAGAGCCGGGGAGATCGCGATCCGCGCCTCGCTGGAGGCGGGCGCTCCGGGGCAAGCGGACCGCCCGGGAGGCGCGGGCCGCCTGGAGCTGATCGTCTCCGACGACGGCTCCGGCATGGAGGAGGAGACGCGGCTGGCGATTCTCGAACGGCTCGATGCGGCTGCAGCGCGACAGCCCGCGAAGGAGGGCGGCGAAGCGGGAAGCTTCTCCGGCATCGGCCTGGACAACGTCGCCGAACGGATGCGGATGGTGTTCGGGGACGGCTTCCGGATCGGCATCCGCAGCGCTCCCGGAGAAGGGACGGTCATTACGCTTGCGATTCCGTTGAAGGAGGAGAATTCCGATGTACAAAGTGATGCTGGCGGACGATGATTACCCCGTACTTGAGCTCCTCTCGAAGGCGATCGATTGGCCGGGGCTCGGCCTGCGGGTGACGGGGCTGCACGAGAACGGGCGCAGCGCCTGGGAGCAGGCGCAGGAGGACATGCCGGACATTCTTATTACCGACATCGGCATGCCGGAGCTGGACGGCCTGGAGCTGATCGCGCGGATGAAGGAGCGGAATCCGTCGCTGCGAATCGTGATTCTGAGCTGCCACGACGAGTTCCAATACGCCCGACAGGCGATGCGGATGAACGTGCAGGAGTATTACCTGAAGGATGCGCTCGATCCGGCGGACCTCGAGAAGCAGCTTGCCCTGTTCCGGGCCAGCCTCGACGAGGAGAAGCAGACGAATTGGGAGCAGACGCGGCTGAGGCTGCTGGAGACGGAGACGAAGGGGCTGCGCAAGGAGAAGGCGCTGAAGGACTTCGTCGAGCAGCCGCTGCTGTCCCCGGAGCAGTGGCGGCGGGAGGCGCGAAGCATCGGCCTGCTGCTCGAGGGAGAGGCGTGCCTGCCCGTCATCGGCTGCCTGGAGGGCTACCGGCAGGCGAAGCCCCGCTTCACGTCGGAGCAGACGCTGCGGTTCGCAATCGGCAATGTGCTCGACGAGGTGCTCGAAGGGATGGAGCCGAGGGTGCAGCATGTCGGCTACGGCGTCCGGCGCTCGTTTATTTTGTTCTCCTACAGGCCGAGCCTGAAGACGAACATCTACGAGCAGGCGGCCGGAGTGCTGAACAAGGTGCAGACGACGCTGCTCCAGGTGCTGAAGCTGCGCATGTCGTTTATCGTCGGCACGGGCTGCCGGACGCCGGAGGCGCTGAAGCAGGAGCTCGGCGAGCTCGCCCATCGCGAGGACCAGCGCTTCTATCTGCTGGAGGGGGAAGTCGCGAAGCGGAAGGAGCCGCCGGGGGCGGCGGACGAGGATCTGTTCGAGCGCTATGAGGAGGCGAGCCGGCAGTTGCGCGACATTCTGGCCGGCAAGGAGCCGAAGGCGGCGAACGAGGCGGTCGACGGCTGGATTCGCTACATCCGGCAGAAGGAGTATCCGCGGGAGACGGTGAAGGACTGGGTGCTGAAGCTGCTGCTCGACCTGAAGCTGAAGCTGCATTCCCTGCAGCCGGCGCTTCACACGATCCGTTCCAGCTACACGGCCGATACGCTGCACAAGGAGATCGTCGACATCGATTCGCTTGTCGACCTGCGCAATTGGCTCGTCGGCCATCTGGAAGGAATCCTCGAGACGAGAGGAGCGGGAGCCGCCTCAAGCCGACGCTCGGAGGTGGCGGAGGCGTGCCGGTTCGTCAGCTTGAACCTCGGCCGCCGGATCGGGCTCGACGAGGTGGCGGAGCAGTTGCACCTGAACGCCAGCTACTTCAGCCGGCTGTTCAAGAAGGAGGTCGGCATCACGTTCATCGAATACGTGACCCGGATGAAGATGGAGCGGGCGAAGGAGCTGCTCGACCAGACGTCCCGCACCGTCGGGGAGATCTGCGAGATGCTCGGCTACGACAACCAGAGCTACTTCATCAAGACGTTCAAGGGACACGCGGGCGTCACGCCGGCGGAGTACCGGGGGTAGGGGAGCTTGCGGAGCACAAAATAACCGGAAAAAGTGGAAAAAATCCTGGTGTGACTCGTCCGCGAAGTTCTATACAATCGTAGATGGCGGGCTTGGGCAGCGGGCAGGAGCGAAGCTTGCCGCCTAATGATCAAGAGTCCGAAAAGGAGAGAACCCGAGGATGAGAGAGGCAGAGACGACAACGGAGCAGCAAGAGAACCCGACAGGGCTGCTGGCGAAGCATGTGCCGCAAGGCGAGGAACTGCGCCGGGCGATCGCCGGGGCGAGCGTGTCCGGGCTTGCCCTCTACGGCATTCCGGAGGAGGAGCGGGAGACCTATTGGCGGCAGCTTGCCGCTTCTCCCGATTATGCGGAGATGATCGACGAGGTTCGGGCCGAGTACGAGCGGCTGAAGGATGAGCCTTCCCCGGCGCTGCCGTATTCGCTCTTCATGATATTCCGGACGAAGGGAACGCGGCGCGAATACGAGAGCGCCTACTTCGAGCGGAGACGGCGGTTGAACACGTTCGCGCTGCTCGCCTTGTTCGAGCCGGAGCGGCAGGAATACGCGGAGAAGCTCGCGGACGAGATCTGGACGATCTGCGAGGAGGCGACATGGAGCGTGCCTGCCCATGCGCCCGAGACGAATGTGCGCGAGCATGTCGATCTGTTCGCGGCGGAGACGGGCTTTACGCTCAGCGAGCTGGCGGTGCTGTTCGGGGACCGGCTGCCTCCGATGATTCGGGACCGGATTCGCACGGAGCTGGAAGGGCGCATCTTCCGCCCGTACCTGGAGGGGCCGGGCTTCCATTGGGAGACGTACACGCACAACTGGTCGGCCGTCTGCGCGGGTTCGATCGCCGGCGCCGCCATCCTGACGATGGCCGGGGACGACGAGCGTCTGCCGATCGTCATCGAGAAGGCGATCGGGAGTGCGGAATGCTACCTGTCGGGCTTCGGAGAGGACGGAGCCTGCCTGGAAGGAATCAATTACTGGATCTACGGCTTCGGTTACTATTGTTACTTCGCCGATCTGCTGCACCGCAAGACGGGAGGCCGGGCCGATCTGTTCGGACCGGAGAAGGTGCACCGGATCGCATTGTTCCCGCAGAAGAGCTATCTGGCGGGGGACGCGAGCGTGAACTTCTCCGACTCGTCTCCCCGCAAGAAGGCGCCTCTGGGGCTGATGCATTATCTCGCGGGGCGGTATCCGGACGCGGAGCGCCCGCCGGCCGAGCTGCGCGCGGCGTACACGGAGGATCATTGCAGCCGCTGGGCGCCTGTCCTGCGCGGCTTCCTCTGGGCCGAGCCCCGGCGGAGCGGCTCGGACTGGGCGGCGGCCGACTATTGCCTGGAGGACGCCGGCTGGCTTGTGTCCCGGCAGCGCACGGACGCCGGGACGTTCGGCTTCGCCGCGAAGGGGGGGCATAACGACGAGCCCCACAACCATAACGACATCGGACAGTTTATCCTGCTCGCCGGGCGGGAGACGTTCGTCTCCGACCTCGGCAGCGGGGAATATACGTCCGATTACTTCGGCGCCGGCCGTTACGAGTACGACTGCAACGGCTCGCAGGGCCATGCGGTCCCGATCGTGAACGGGGCCGGGCAGCTTGCCGGGCGCGAGAGCGCCGCACGTGTGCTCGAGGCCGTCTGCGGCGAGGAGGAGGCGCGATTCGCGATCGAGATGAGCGCCGCCTATCGGCAGGAGGCGCTGACCTCGCTCGTCCGGAGCTTCGTCTGGCGGAAGGCGGAGCTTCCGTCGCTCACCTTGACGGACGAGTACGCGTTCTCCGCGGCGCCGGAGAGCGCGGCGGAGCGGATCGTAACGCGGATCGCCCCCGAGCTTGCGGGCGGCAGCGTGCTGCTGCGCGGCGAGGAAGGCTTCGCGCTGCGCATCTCGTACGATCCGAGCGAGCTTGCCGTCAGCTCGGAGAAGCGAACCTATCGCGCCCACCTGGGCCGCGAGGAGACGTGGTACGCGCTCGACTTCGCGAAGCGGAGCTGCGGCGACCGTTTCCGGATCGAGCTGCAATTCGACTTCGAGCGGATCGGGAGCTAAACAGACGGGGACGGAAGCACCGAGATTGGAGAAGACGGAGGGGACGAAGTGGACATCGAACGGAGCAGGGAGACGGCAAGCTGGGTCGAGGAGGCGTGGCGGGCGGCGGCCGACAAGGCGGCCCGCATCGGCGAGCGAATCGGCACCGGGTTCCCGCACGCCAGCGTGAACGGCGTCTATACGCTGGAAGCGCCGCATTGGTGGACGGCGGGCTTCTGGCCGGGCATGCTGTGGCAATTGTACGAAGGCACGGGCAACGAGCGCTTCCGCACGCTTGCGGAGGGCTGCGAGGAACGGCTGGACGAGGTGCTCCACCGCTACGAGAAGCTCGATCACGACCTGGGCTTCATGTGGACGCTGACAAGCGTCGCCTCCTTCCGGCTGACGGGCAGCGAGGAGTCCCGCCGCCGCGCGCTGCAGGCGGCGAATTACCTTGCGGGCCGCTTCAACCTGAAGGGCCGCTACATCCGGGCCTGGAACCCGTGGTCGCAGGGCGAGGACAACTCCGGCATCGCGATCATCGATTGCTGCATGAACATGCCGTTGCTGTATTGGGCGTCGCAGACAAGCGGCGATCCGAGGTATCGCCATATCGCTATGGCCCATATGGACACGGTGCTGGACCGCTTCGTCCGGCCCGACGGCTCCGTCTATCATATCGTCCGCTTCGATTCGGAGACCGGCGAGAAGGTCGAGGCGCTCGGCGGACAGGGCTATGCGCCGGAATCGGCCTGGTCGCGCGGAACCGCATGGGCGATCTACGGCCTCGCGCTGTCCTATCATCATACGGGCGAGCGCCGGTTCCTGGATGCGGCGGTGCGCGTCGCCCGCTTCTTCCTCGCGCAACTGCCGGACGACAGCGTGCCGCATTGGGACTTCCGCCTGCCGGAGGGAGTGACGAAGTATCGCGACTCCTCGGCGGGCGCATGTGCTGCCAGCGGTCTGCTGCTGCTCGCGGAGCAGACCGGCGGGGACGAGGCGGAGAGCTTCCGGAAGGCGGCGGAGACGATGCTCGAATCGCTGTACCGCAGCTACGGCGACTGGGACAATCCCGGACAGGAAGGACTCCTCCTCCACGGGACGAGCCACTACCCGGAAGGGAAGAACGTCGATGTGCCGCTCATCTACGGGGACTTTTTCTTCGTCGAGGGGCTTGCCCGGCTTCGGGGGACGAAGACGATTTTCTGGACAGCCCAATAATACCGCCGTCGATGACGCCGGGGCCCGGTGCCGGGAGTTTATGTGAAAATCCACATTGGCGAGGCTCGATAACGGGCAGTTTGGACGATTATATGCGAAAAATCGCATTCGTGAAGCAAATTCCGGCTCGGAATGCCGGATGTATGCGATAAATCGCATAAAACACCGCGATTGCCTTCCATCCAGGCCGATGAATGTGAAAAATCATATAAAATCGCGGAAGTCGCCGGACGGGGAGAACAACCGCGGGAAGCAACAGTTGCCAGGGAGAGTGGTAGGAACATGGAGAGCGCCGATCATCCGAATTCAAGGAACCCGATACGAACCAATCCGCTCCGGACGAGGGACGACCTCCGGCTTGCGTTCGACCAGTTGAGCCTGCCGCTGCAGCCGTTCTATTCCGAAGGGGCGGCGCGAATCGAGCTGGGGGACACCGGCACGAGCTATTCGCCGAGCGTCGCCGGGATGGAAGGATTCTCCCGCGTGCTGTGGGGGATGGTTCCGCTTCTGGCTGGGGGAGGGGATTCCGAGCTGTGGGCGACCTGCCTGCGCGGCATCGTCAGCGGCACGAATCCGGAGCACGAGGAATATTGGGGCGATATTCGCGATTACGATCAGCGGCTTGTCGAGATGGCGTCGTTCGGCTTCGCGCTGGCGACAATTCCCGAGAAGATCTGGGAGCCGTTGTCCGACGAGGAGCGGGAACGGCTCTATCGCTGGCTGAACCAGATCAATGGGCATCCGGTGTGGGATTGCAACTGGCTGTTTTTCCGGGTGCTTGTGAACATCGGCTTCCGGCGGATCGGCCGTCCGTACGACAAGGAACAGTTGGTTCGCAACCTGAACCGCATCGACGAATTTTACGCGGGGGAAGGCTGGTTCACGGACGGGATCGGCGGTCATGCCGACTATTACGGCCCGTTCGCGATCCACTACTACGGGCTGCTGTATGCGAAGCTGATGAGGGAGGAGGACCCGGAGCGGGCGGCCCGGTTCCGGGAACGGTCGGCGCTGTTCGCCCGCTCCTTCATTCATTGGTTCGCGGACGACGGCTCCGCGCTTCCCTACGGGCGAAGCATGGCGTACCGATTCGCCCAGGCTGCCTTCTGGAGCGCTTACGCCTACGCGGACGCCGGAGCGGATTCGGGCGCGAACGCCATCCCGGCCGGCGTCGTGAAGGGGATCGTGCTGCGGCATCTCCGCTGGTGGTTCCGGCAGCCGATCTTCGATGCCGCCGGCGTGCTGACGATCGGCTACCGCTACCCGAGCCTCGTCATCGCCGAGCAGTACAACTCGCCGGGTTCCCCCTACTGGGCGCTGAAAACCTTCCTGCCGCTCGCGCTTGCGAAGGACCATCCGTTCTGGAGCGCGGAGGAGCTTCCGCTGCCGGACCTGGACGCCTTGTCCGTCCAGAAGCCGGCCGACCTCGTGCTTGTCCGGCGGAAGGAGACGGACCACGTCGCCGCCTTCAACGCGGGCCACGCCGGCACGAACGAGCACGCGCACACCTCGGCCAAGTACGAGAAGTTCGCGTACTCGACCGCCTTCGGGTTCAGCGTCCCGAAGGCGGAGTGGGGCGTGGCGCAGGGCGCGTTCGACTCGACGCTCGCCCTGAGCGAACGGGATAACCTGTTCCGCGTCCGCCGCTGCAACGAAGAGACCCGGATCGACGGGCGGCTGCTCTATTCCCGGTGGAAGCCGTGGGCCGACGTGGAGGTGCGCACCTGGATCGTCGCGGGCTTGCCGCGCCATCTGCGCATTCACCGGATCGACAGCGCGCGCCCGCTCGACGTGGCGGAGGGCGGCTTCGCACTGGGGCTGCAGGACGACACGCTTGCGCTCGCGGAAGGCGCGAAGGCGGTCGCCTCGGGGGCGCTCGGCACGAGCGCCATCGTCTCGCACGCCGGGTTCGAGCGGGCGGAAGCCGTTCACGCGCAGCCGAACACGAACGTGCTGCATCCGCGAACGGTCATCCCGACGCTGCGCGGCAGCCTCGAGCCGGGTGTTCATTGGCTCGTCTCGGAGGTGTACGGGGAGCCGGGAGGGCGGCAGGACCCGGGGAGCCCGGCTTTCGTTGCGACGATCGGCGAGGACCGGATCGACATCGCCGAACACGGGGGAGCGCGACTCACTGTGCTCTTCTGATCTAACCGTTAAAGAAGCGACCCGAGGCGTTGCCGCCCGCAGGTCGCTTCTTCTTGTCCGCTTAGTATCGCTGCCCGTAATCGACGAGATTTCTCGCAGGGTGTCCTCTGTCCAGGTAAGCTTTTAAATTTTCCACGAAGAGGTCCTTCATCCGCTCCTTGTACTTGTCCGTCATTCCTCCGATGTGCGGGGTGATGATGACATTGTCGAGCGACCAGAGGGGATGCCCTGCCGGAAGGGGCTCGGGATCGAAGACGTCCAAGCCGGCGCCGCCGATCGTGCCCTTCTGCAGAGCTGCGGTCAGCGCGTCGGTGTCGACGGAAGGGCCTCGGCCGAGGTTAAGGAACAGAGCGTCGTTCTTCATGAGCTCGAACACGCGCGAGTCGAATAGCCGGAACGTCTCGTCCGTGCCCGGCAGAATGTTGACGACGACATCGCTCTCCCCGAGCACTTCATCCAGCTTGTCCAGCGTAACGACGCGGTTGAAGGAGGGAGCTTCCTTCCCGCTGCGCCGAACGCCGATCGTGCTCATCCCGAACGCTTGCGCCAATCTGGCAATCTCGCTCCCGATCTGCCCCGCGCCGATCACGGCCATCGTCTTGCCGCCGAGCTCCGTGTAATTCGCCGAGCGATCCCACTTGCCGGCAACCTGGTTGCGGATCGCGTGATGAACGCTCCGGGTGAACGCGAGCAGCATCGCGAACGCCGTCTCCGCCATCTGGGTCGGATGCACGCCGCTTGCCGTCGTCACCGCAACCCCGCGTTCCTCCAATCGGTCCAGTGGCAGATTGTCCACCCCGGCGGAGCCCGCCTGCACCCACTTCAGCTTCGCGCCCGCTTCCAGTCCGCCGTGCTCGGCGACGACCGGATGCCAGCCGCATACAATCTCCGCATCCCGGAACGTCTCCGGGGCAATCTCCTGAGGCTTGCCGAACACGACGTCCCACCCCGGCGCGGCGTCCCGTATGCTTCTCTCCTGCTCCTCCGTAAACCCGAACATGCTGATGATTCGTCGCATGGGAACATCCTCCTTAGCCAATATGCTTCTTATTGTATAGGGTACAGGGCAGCTTGCTCAACCTCTGAGCTTAATCTTGGTGCGTTCGGGATTGTATGGAGCCGCCAGCTTCAGGCAATCGTAACGGGACAACCATCGATCGAAGGGAAGATCCGCCGTTGAGAAGAACACACCTGCCGTTGGCCGCATGGCTGCAATTGTCGCTTGTATTGGTGTTGGTTGTGCCGCTTCTTCCGTTGTTCGCAAGGGGAATAGAACCGACGGCCGCCGCCGCTTCTTCGCCGTCGTCCCCGCGGGTGGAGGAGCCGGAGGCGGCATTCGTTCGGGACGGGAACCTGTGGCGGGCAGACGGAAGCAAGGAGAAGCTTCTGGCACGGGGACCGAACGCTCGCAATCCGAGGTGGTCGGCAGACGGCCGCTGGATCGCGTTCGCGAAGGGCGAACCCGGAGGCGAAGAGCTATGGCTGATCGGCAAAGAAGGGGGAGAAGAGAAGCGAATATCCGCGAGCGGAGGAAGCAACTTTCAGTGGTCCCCTGCCGGGAGCCGGCTTGCCTACCAGGAGGAGACCCGGCTGCGCTGGCTGACGGTCGCCGCGGACTCGGTCCAGGTGGCGGGCTCGAACACAGCGGGCGCGATCGACGGAGTCGGCAATTACGGCTGGCTGCCCGACGGGAGCGGCTTCATCGTCTCCTCCGTCCCGGCGCACCTGGAGGACGAGTGGGCTCCCATCCGCATCTCGACCGTAACGCTGGCCCATCCCGACCGGCTTCGCCCGCTGTACGCGATCCCCTCCGCCACGGGCAGCGACTTCGCCGTCGGCACAGGCCGCTTCAAGTGGTCCTCCGACGGCCGCTGGGTCGCCTTCCAGGCGGTGCCGACCGCGTCCATGTCGGCCGACTCCAATTCGCTCTGCGTGCTGTCGGCGGACGGCGGGACATTCCGGCGCGTCGGCCGCATGGTCCGCAACGAGGCCTGGTTCGGCTGGGCGCCGGGCCACGCTGCGCTTGCATTCATTGCGGGAGAGGGGCGGGAGTCGACATCGAACAAGCGGCTGACGATTGTCCATGTCCCTTCGTTCCAGTCTTCCGTCTACACGCCGGACGGCTACGCGGACCGCGACTTCTCCTGGGAGGGCGACGACCGAATCGTCGTCTCCAGGTCGGTCGAGTCGGAATGGACGGCAGACCCGGCGAAGCGTCCGTTCCCGTTCCTCGCCCGGGTCGGTCTGCGCGACCGGCGTCAGAGCGTCTTGACGCCGCGGGCCTCGTCCTACGGCGATTACGATCCTGTCGCCATACCCGCCATACCCGCCATGCCGTCCGGCCGTCTCGCCTGGGTTCGCTCCGACCGCAAGTCGGACAGCCGCGTGCTGCTGGGCAATGGTGACGCCCGGCGTTCCTCCGTCTGGATTCCGAAGCTGGACATGGCCCCGGCGTTCTACGAGCAGTTCTATTGGAGCTCCGTGCTGGACATCCGCTAAGATGGATACCCCCCACCCGTATGTTTCGCCGCGGTGCCTCATTATCGCCGTTATCCTTTTTCGCAAAGGGTGCCTTATCCCCTCTAATCAGAATCCTAATTATTGGAAATTTATGAGAGGGCCTGAACAGCAGGGATAAGGCACCCTTGCTGGAATAGTAGAGAGTACATACGACGAATTTCCATATACTGGTTGGTTGCTCCGACATCCCCGAGAAGAGGAGGCTTGCCCGATCCCCCGAACTTGTAATAAGGTGAATAGCAGTAGCAGGGGGAGCAAGGGGGAGACGCAATGACGGCACGAATGCCGGTCGAGCAGGCGATTCCGGAACTGAAGGAAGCGCTGGAGAAGCACGGAAGCGCGGTGCTGGTGGCGGAGCCCGGAGCGGGCAAGACGACCCGGGTGCCGATTGCGCTGCTGGAGGAGCCTTGGCTCGCCGGGAGCAAGATCATCATGCTGGAACCGAGGAAGCTCGCGGCTCGCAACGCCGCCCGATATATGGCCTCCACCTTGGGAGAGAAGGTCGGGGAGACGGTCGGCTACCGCGTCCGGATGGATACGAGGGTCGGCCCGCGGACAAGAATCGAGGTTGTGACGGAGGGCGTGCTGACGAGAATGCTTCAGAGCGACCCGTCGCTTGAAGAGGCCGGCCTCGTCATCTTCGACGAGTATCATGAACGCAGCCTGCAGGCGGATCTCGGGCTTGCGCTGGCGCTGCAATGCCGGGCGCTGTTCCGGGAGGAGCTGCGGATTGCGGTCATGTCGGCGACGCTGGAGGCGGAGCCGGTGGCGAGTCTGCTGGGCGGGGCGCCGGTCGTGCGGAGCGAAGGCCGGATGTATCCCGTGGAGACGAGGTACGCACCGGAGAAAACCCAAGGGGCCACCGAGGCGGAGACGACCGCCTTCGTTCTCAGGGCGCTGTCGGAGCAGTCGGCGGGCGACGTGCTTGTTTTCCTGCCGGGGGCGGGGGAGATTCGGCGCGTCGAGGCAAGGCTGCGCCCGGCGCTGGCCGGCAAAGCGGTGGACGTGGCGCCGCTTCACGGGAGCCTGCCGCAGGAGGCGCAGGACCGGGCGCTTGCGCCGAGCGCGCCGGGGAGGCGCAAGGTGGTGCTCAGCACCGCGGTGGCGGAATCGAGCCTGACGGTGGAAGGGGTGACGATCGTCGTCGACGCCGGTCTCATGCGGGTTCCCCGGTTCTCGCCGAGAACCGGCATGGCGCGGCTCGAGACGATTCCGGTGTCGCTGGCTTCGGCCGATCAGAGAAGGGGGCGCGCAGGACGGCTCGCTCCGGGAGTCTGTTATCGGCTGTGGACGGAGGAGGAGAACCGGTACCTGGCGCCGGCCGGAACGCCGGAGATTGTCGCCGCGGACCTGGCGAGTCTGGCGCTTGATCTCGCCGTCTGGGGAGTGGAGAACCCGCAAGAGCTGGCTTGGCTCGATCCGCCGCCGGCGGCGGCCTATCAGCAGGCGAGGGAGCTGCTGACGGAGCTCGGCGCGCTGACGGAGAAGGGCGGCCTGTCTCCGCACGGGGAGCGCATGGCGCGCCTTGGCGTGCATCCGAGACTGGCGCACATGCTGCTCCGCTCGGTTCCGCTTGGCTTGGCGGAAGAAGCGGGCCGGCTTGCGGCGCTGCTCGGGGAGCGCGACCTGCTTCGCGGCGAGCAGCGGCGCGACGTCGATATTGCGCTGCGGCTCAAGGCGCTTCGCCATGGAGGCGCGCACGTCGACGAGCGCGTGCGCGAGCGGCTGCTTGCCGAAGCGGCGGAGCTTGCTCGCTCGGCGGTCGCTTGCGGCGAAGCGGGGGCGGGCGGCGGCAAGGAGGCTGCGGGGACTGCGGGAACGGCGAGGGCTGTGAGGGCTGCGGGAACTGCGGGGACTGAGGGGACTGCGGGGGCTGCGTCGGAGGAGGGCGGTGCCGCGGGCATTCTGCTCGGCTTCGCGTACCCGGACCGCATCGGCCGCCGCCGGGGGCCCGGCCGCTACACGCTCAGCATCGGCCGCGGAGCCGAGCTGCCCGCGGGGCAACTCCTCGCCCAAGCGGAATACGTGGTCGTCGCGGAGCTCGACGACCAAGGGCAGGAGGGGCGCGCGCAGCTTGCCGCGTCCCTGGAAGCGGCGGATCTGGAGCGGCACTTCGCCTCCTTGATCCGCCGGGAAGAGACCGTGCGCTGGGACGCCGAGGCCCAGGCCGTCCGGGCGCGGGAGAGCCGCCTGCTCGGCGCGATCGTGCTCTCCGAGCGCCCTCTGGCGAAGCCGTCCGCCGAGAAGGTCGCGGAGGCGCTCCTTCAGGGGCTTCGCCAGGAGGGGCTCGCCATGCTCCCGTGGAGCCGCTCCGCCCGTCAGCTTCAGGAGCGCGGCATCTTCCTCGCGGGGGCGGATTCCGCTTGGCCGGACTGGTCCGACGCCGCGCTGCTGGATACGCTTGAGGATTGGCTCGCTCCGTACCTGGGAGGCATGAAGAGCAGGGCCGACCTGCAGCGGGTCAACGTGGCGCAGGCGCTGGAGTCGTCGCTGAGCTGGGAGCAGCGTTCGCGGCTCGACCGGGAAGCGCCGACGCATATCGCGGTGCCGAGCGGCTCCCGCATCGCGGTCGATTATTCGGACCCGAAGGCGCCGTTCATCGCGGTTCGCCTGCAGGAGATGTTCGGCCTGCCGGACACGCCGCGCATCGCGGGTGGCCGGGTTCCGCTGACGGTGCACCTGCTGTCCCCGGCGCAGCGGCCCGTTCAGGTGACGAGGGACCTGGCGAGCTTCTGGTCGAACGCCTACTTCGAGGTCCGCAAGGATCTCAAAGGCCGTTATCCGAAGCATTACTGGCCCGACGATCCGCTGGAGGCGACCGCAACCCGCCGGGTCAGGCCGCCGGGTTCCTGACGGAAGGGGATAAGGGGGGCGCTGCGCCGCCGCCAATGTGGTATCATGGGATCAGCAACGTCTCAGGGGATTTCTTCCAAGGGTGGGAAGGAGGAGGAGAAGTGAAGCTGTTCGTCCTATTCGGGCTGCTCTGGTGGCTGCTGGGCAACCCGATTCTGGCCATTATCGTTATTCTGGTTATTCTCTACTTCCTGGAGCGCAGATTTATCGGCCTGTCGCCGAGCCTGCTGAGGCCCTTCCGGAGAAGGAGCGCGATCGCGAAGCAGCGGCGGCAGATCCAACTGAATCCGCACGACGTGTCGGCGAAGTCGGAGCTTGCGAGGCTGTACCTCGAGGGCAAAAGGTACCGGGACGCAAGGGACATCCTGCTCGGAATCGAGTCGCAGATGGAGCATTCGGCCGAGTATTGGAGCGATCTCGGGCTCAGCGAGCTGGGGGCCGGCCGTCTGCAGGAGGGGGAGCGGGCGCTGCTCAAGGCGCTGGACATCAGTCCGCGCGTGAAGTACGGCATTCCGTACCTGAGGCTGGGAGAGGCGTATGCCGAATCGAATCCGCAGAAGGCGGCCGACTATCTCGGGGAGTTCAGGTCGATTCATTCGTCGTCCTGCGAAGCCTACTACCGGCTCGGGCTCGTCTGCGAGAGAATGGGCAGGAAGGAAGAGGCGAAGGAAGCGTTCCGCGAGTGCCGGACGATTTACCGCACGCTGCCCAAGTATATGAGGCGCAAGGAGCGAAGCTGGATGCTGCGCAGTCGGCTGAAGGGGTAAGATGACCGCAATAGAAAAGGGAGCCTGCCGCGGGCTCCCTTCTGTATGGTAAGAAGAATCAGTCCAGAGCCGCTTCGGCTTGCGCATCGGCTTCATCCGATTGCTCGTCCGCCGCGCTGGCTGCCGGTTCTTCCGCTTGGTCCTCCAGAGCCGCTTCCGCCGCCTCTTCGGAGCTCGCTTCCGCGCTCTCTTCGGCAACGGCTTCCGCTTCTTCGGCTTGCGCTTCCGCAACCGGCTCGTCGGCTGCCTCTTCTGCCGCTTCGACCGCTTCCGCTTGGTCTACGGCTTCCTCTACCGCTTCGGACTCGGATTGTGCATCCGCTTCCAGAACTTCTTGAGCAACTACTTCTTCGTTCGTGTCCATCGTCCATCCTCCTGTCATTTTATATAGAAGGAATCTCCCTCTGTCATCAAATTACCATGTTCTCCGAGAAGTGGATACGGTGTTAATTTGCGGATAAATGCAAGATTTCATCGAAAAACTCATTTGTAAACAAATCGTAATATGGAAGGCGACATCCGACAGCGCGAAGGCCCGGCGAACGACAAGACACGCCATTTGACAACGTCGACGCGATCCCTTATATTGTGGGGCGAAGCTGGAGAACGGAGAGGATCGGCAATGAGAGGAAGCGGACGCGAAGGAAGCAATCGGGGGAAAATGTCCGGAGGAGCAAGAAGCGGCAGAAGCGGAGGGAGCGGCGGACAACGGGGTAGTCGGAAGGACGGCGGCGATCGGAGAGACGTCCCTTCGAGAAGAGACGGCCAGCGGCCCGGCGATGCTCGCAAAACGGACACTCGCAAAACGGATGCTCGCAAGACGGCGCCCCGGACGATGAGCGACCGCGAGCTTGTCCGCTCATACGCGGAGCCGCCGAAGCTCGGCCGCCGGAAGGGCGAATGGATCGATATCCGCTTGCCGGAAGCGCTCGCCGGGGCTGCGCCGCAGAAGCTGCTGCAGATGACGCCGATCGCGCCGAAGCTGGCGAACAAGCTGATCCAGGCCAAGGGAGTGCTCGCGCAAGGAACGACGCTGCGGCTGAAGCTGTTCCCTGCGGAGGCGATTGATTTTCCGCCGGATTGGATGGAGCTTAATGTGCTGTACGAGGACGACTTCACGCTCGTCGTGAACAAGCCGTCCGGCATCGAGGTGCACCCGAGCGAGCACGGGCAGCGCCGCACGCTGGCTCATGCGGTGGCGTCCTACTACGAGATGACGAACCAGCAGGTTCGCATTCGCCACATTCACCGCATCGACAAGGAGACGACGGGGCCGGTTCTGTACGCGAAGAACGAGTTCGCCCATTACGAATACGACAAGGCGATGAGGGAGAAGAGCATCGAGAGGGTGTACCTGGCGCTGGCGGAGGGAGTGCTGGAGAAGGATCGCGGCACGATCAACAAGCCGATCGGCCAGGACCGCCATCATTCCACGAAGCGAAGGGTGAGCGAGACGGGCGATCCGGCCGTGACCCACTACGAGGTCGTGGAACGGTTCGTGGATCATACGCTCGTGCGGCTCCGCCTGGAGACGGGACGAACGCATCAGATCCGCGTTCATCTGTCCGCGATCGGCCATCCGCTCGCCGGCGACGGCATGTACGGCGGCAAGCGGGGGCTTATCGCGCGGCAGGCGCTGCACGGGGAGCGGCTGATCTGGCGCCACCCGTGGACGGGCGAGAGCCTGTCGGCCCGGGCGCCGCTCCCGGACGACTTCGCGGAGGCGCTCGGCAAGCTGCGAGGCTAGCGGGCGGGCCGGCGGGACCGCCGGAGCGCATAAGGAAGAGGGGCAGTCTCCAAGTCGACGACCTGGAGGCTGCCCCTTCTCTTCGCGATACTATCGTTTAACTCTCTTGGCCGGCGAGCTCCTCTCGGTGTTTTTTCGCATAGTGCTTGAGCTCATCGGTGATCTCCTTCTGGTGGTCCTCTTCGAACTGGATGCCGTAATGGGAGGTGTGAGCCTTCTGGTCCTGCCAGAGGATCGAGCCTCGGATGGCCAGCGGACCGATCAGATCGAAGCTGAGAACGACCTTGCACTCGTTCTGGTTGACCCGGAAGTTAAGCGGAGTGTCCAGCTTGCAGCCGTTGGGGCTGAGGTCGAGAAGCCGAGCTTGCCCCTGCTTGCTGTCCAGCCTGGCGTTGTTCACCTCGTACAGTTGGATCAGGCAGGGCAGGGGGGGCTGGAACTCATAGCGGAACGGTTCGTGTCTTCTCGAGATGCTCATGGACGGATACCTCCAAACTCTATCTATAAATAAATCTCCAATATAAAGTTTCCCGTTCCCGCCGGTCTGCCAAGGGGCCGACATCCCTCGCCTCGCTGAAGGATGAAGCCGGCGATGGAGCTGGCGATGGACTGACAATGGAGCTGGCGATGAAGCCGGTGCAGCCTCCGGTGCCGCGGCGGGGCGCAATTATATGCGAAAAATCACATTGGCGGGGCCCGATAACGACGAGTTGGACGATTGTATGCGAAAAATCACATTCATGGCGGAAAATCCGGTGCGCGGTGCTGGATGTATGCTAAAAATCGCATAAAACGCCGCGATTCGCCCAAATCCGCGCCAACGAATGTGAAAATTCATATAAAACCGCCAAAGTCATCGGACCAGGGAGGGAAGCATCGCTTGGGCGATTTTCCCGGACGGTTTTTCTTAGCCTAGTATAATGGTTTATTCTGAACAATCTCTGAAATTAACATAAAAATAACAATAAAATTTGCCCGGACAATAGAGGGACGCGAACGGAAGGAAAGGGTTGCGCTCGGGACGGCGATGTGCTAATCTAGGGTTCGAGAACGAATTGACCATTTTGTTATTTTGGTCAGTTTGGAATTTAGCCGGTTAGCGGGGTGGAGATCATCGCGGAGAAGAAGCAGCCGGATCGTCGCCGGCAGGTAGTGGATGCCGCGGCGCGTTCGTTCGAGACGTTCGGCTATAAGGGAACGACGATGGATCAGGTGGCCAAGCTCGCGCAGGTGGGCAAGGGAACGATCTACACATTCTACGCCAACAAGGAAGAGCTGTTCGAGGAGATTATGACCGGCCTGATCCGGGAGCTTAAGCAGGTCGCTGACGAGACGCTGGATGCGAAGCTGCCGTTCGCCGACAATCTGATGAATGTGCTCCATAGGGTGTCCGATTACCGGGCTCGCCATGCGCTGGCGGTGAAGCTGTCGCAGGAGGTGCGCGATATCGGAACGCCGATGGCCAAGGACGGCCTCGAGAAGGTGGAGAAGGCGATCATCGGGTATGTCGCCCTTCACGTGAAGGCGGCGTCGGACAAGGGGGAGATTCGCTCCTGCTCGCCGGAGCTGACCGCCTACATGATGCTGAAGATGTATCTGGCGTTGACGGCGGATGGGAATCATCTGCACGAGGCGCTGAGCAAGGAACAGATTCTGGAGAGCTTCCGCTTCTATTGTTTTGAAGGGTTGGCTAATCGCTGAGCCTTTTTTTTTGAAGTGAATTGACCGAATGGGGAAAATGGTCACTTCGTACTAAGCAGGTGCTGAGAGAGCCGCGAGAAAGGGATGTTCGGAATGAACAATGTGCTGGGGAACAAAAGAAAAAGCGCCGCGAGGGAATCCGGGGTCGTACGCGGCGAGCTGAGGAGGCTGCGCGGAAGCCGGATGGCGATGCTGTCCATCGTCGGGCTGATCGTCATTCCGCTGCTGTACAGCGGGATGCTGATCGGGGCGTTCTGGGACCCGTACGGCCGCCTCGGCGATATGCCGGTCGCGGTGGTGAACGAGGACCAGGGCGCGGAGATGGACGGCAAGGCGCTGCACGTCGGCGACGACCTGGTCCGCGAGCTGCAGGAGAACGACGACTTCGACTGGCAGGTTGCGGACCGGGATCAGGCGATGCAAGGGCTGGAGGATCACAAGTATTCGCTTGTGTTCGTCATTCCGGACAACTTCTCGGAGAAGACGACGACGCTCGCGGACGAGAGCCCGGAAGCTGCGCAGCTTAGCTACTATGTCGACGACGGCTACAACTACTTGACGTCGACGATCGGGGCGAAGGCGGCGGAGAGCCTGAAGGAGAAGGTGTCCGCCGAGGTGACGAAGGCCTACGCCGAGACGGTGTTCGCCGCGATCGGCAATGCGGCTTCCGGCTTCGGCGACGCGGCGGACGGCGCGGAGAAGCTCGCCGACGGGGCGAAGGCGGCCGAAGACGGCGCGCAGCAGCTTCGCGACAATCTGGCGAAGCTGACCGGCGGAGCCGAGAGCCTGGAGCAGGGCGTGGCGAAGCTTGCGTCCGGCTCGGAACAGCTTGCGTCCGGCGCTGGCGCCGCCGCGAAGGGCAGCGAGTCGCTCGCCGGCGGGCTCGGCGCGCTCGTCTCCGGAGCCGGCGAGCTGCAAGCCGGAGCGGAGCAGGCGGCGACTGCGGCGGCAAGCGTCGCGGGCGGCGCGGAGAAGCTCGCCGCAAGCGGCAAGGAGCTGGCGAGCGGAGCCGCGAGCGCGGTGCAGGGCAGCGAGCAGGTCGCCAGCGGGGCCGGCGACCTGGCCGCCGGCCTGAAGCAGTACGCGGCGGCGCACGCCGAGCTGGCGGACGATCCGGCGCTGCAGCGGCTGCTCGCCGCGGCGGAGGCGGTGGCGAGCGGGGCGGGGCAAGCGCGCGACGGCGTCGCGGCGGTTGCGTCGGGCGCGCAGGAGCTGAGCGCCGGTCAGGCGAGCTTGGCGGCGGGAGCGGAGCAGCTTGCTGGCGGCGCCGATTCGCTGGCGTCGGGGGCGGGAACGCTCGGCGGGAAGCTCGCGGAAGCCAAGGCGGGGGCGGATTCGCTGTCTGCGGGAATGCAGCAGGTGCTGTCCGGCGCCGAATCGCTTCGCAGCGGGTTGAAGCAGGCCGGAAGCGGCTTGCTTACGGTAAGCGAAGGCTCGTCCTCGCTGTCCGCAGGCTCCGAGAAGCTGACGGAGGGCATCTCGCAGCTCGCAGGCGGCTCGACGGAGCTGGCCGGCAAGCTGGGCGAGGCGTCGCAGGAGGCTTCGTCGCTCGGCGGGAACGACCGGCAGGCCGCGATGTTCGCGGAGCCCGTCTCGCTCGCGGAGAGCAAGCTGGCCGACATTCCGAACTACGGCACGGGCATGGCGCCGTACTTCCTGTCGCTCGGCCTGTACGTCGGCGTGCTGATGTCGACGGTCATCCTGCCGCTGAGGGATGCGGCGGGCAAGGTGCGCAGCGGCTGGAGATGGTATCTCTCCAAGCTTGTCCTGTTCGTGCCGGTCGTCCTGCTGCAGGCGGCGCTCGTCGATGCGGTGCTGATCTGGGGCATCGGCCTTGAGGTGCCCAGCGTGCCGCTCTTCTACGCGATCAGCGCCGCGATCGGCCTCACGTTCATGACGATCGTGCAGTTCTTCGTCACGCTGGCGGATACGGTCGGCCGCTTCCTCGCGGTCGTCCTGCTGACGCTGCAGCTTGCCTCAAGCGAAGGCACTTATCCGGCCGTCATGCTGCCGGATTGGCTGCAGGCGATCGGCGACTGGATGCCGATGACGCATGCGATCAAGGCGCTTCGCCTGGCGCTGGCCGGGTCCTCCGCGTTGCAGATCGCGCAGCAGCTTCTGCTGCTCGCCGTCTACGCGGCGGTATTCGCCGCCGCAACCTGGCTCCTGTTCAAGGCCAGAAGCGGCCGCGCGGACAAGTACACGATCCGGCCGGTGGAGGCTGCGGCGCAGGCGTAACGGACGGCAACGAAGCGGCCATGAATGCACAGGGCGCGCCAGGCGACGGAAGTCGCTCGGCGCGCTTGTTTGCGCTCAGCGGATATAACCGCCTCAACACTGGGTCTATGGTCCCGAATCTGTTCATAATTCGGTATTTTTCTTCATTTTCCGAGGGGATGAGCCGTTATAAACTGCTAGAGGTAAATTCACCGGAAGAGACCAGGAGGCTTCAATGAAGTTGATGAACAGAGCGAACAAATGGATCGCGCTCATGCTGGCTATCGCCTTGAGTGTCGTATTCTCGTCCTCGGCTTACGGGGCGACGACTGTCACGCTGTCGAAGATCATTCTCTCGACGAACGAGGTCACACTGTCGATCGGCGATTCGTATTCGCTGACGGCGACCGGGCTGTACAGCGACAATTCGACGGAGAATCTGACGGTTTATTCGACCTGGAGCAGCTCGGATTCCACGATTGCTTCTATTTACAACGGAACGATTACGGCCAAGTCGGTCGGTACCGCTACGGTATCGGCCACCTTCGACGGCGTCACGCAGACGGCGCAAGTGACCGTCACAAAGAAGGTCAAGGCGCTTACGAAGGATACGCAGAGCCTGGATCTCCGCAAGGGAGAGACGGCAACGGTCAAGCTGACGGCGACGTACAGCGACAACACGACGGCGAACGTGACGGCGGATGCCGATTGGTCGTCGACCAACGACAACGTTGCGACGGTGGTGAACGGCGTCGTGACGGCGATCGGCGCGGGCACGGCGACGATTACCGCGACGTACGGCAGCAAGACGGTGACCGTCGACACGAAGGTCGAGGTCATCAGCCGGCTTGAAGCAAGCCAGAGCAAGGTGTCCATGCTGCTCGGAGGAACCGCGCCGGCGATCACGCTGACGGCGACCTACTCCGACGGCACGACGGCCGACGTGACGACGAGCGCCGTATGGTCGTCCAGCGACGCGGATGTCGCAGACGTCGTCGCCGGCACGATTCGCGCGTACGGAGCCGGAACGGCGACGCTGACGGCGACGTACGGCACGAAGAGCGCGGCGATCGTCGTGGACGTCGACAAGACGTCGATCCTGAGCGTCAGCGACGACAGCCTGTACCTGTCCGTCAAGGGCACGCAGCAGCTTACGCTGACGGCGACGCTGGCGGCGGGCGGCAGCTCCGACGTGACGAGCAGCGCGACCTGGAAGTCGAGCGATACGTCGATCGCTTCCGTCGACGAAGGCAAGATCACGGCGAACAAGTCCGGCTCCGCCGTCATCACGGCGACGTACAACGGCAAGTCGGTCACGATTGCGGTCGATGTCGACGTGGCGAAGTATCTGGACGTCTCGCCGACGAAGCTGACGCTGTCGTCCGGAGGCAGCTCGACCTTGACGGTCAAGGCGACTTATGCGGACGGCACGACCGCCGACGCGGCAAGCTCGGCGACGTATTCCTCCGACAATGAAGGCGCCGCCTTCGCCCTTAAGGGGAAGGTAACGGCGACGAAGTCCGGCACGGCCGTGATCACGGTGTCGTACGGCGGCAAGACGGCCGACGTTACGGTGTATGTCGACGTGCCGAGCAAGCTGACGACGTCCTCCAGCCAGATTTTCCTGGAGCCGAACGAGCAGGAGCAGGCGGACGCGAATGCAATCTATGCCGACAATTCGGCGGAGAAGATCGTCAGCGGGTCCGCAACCTGGACGACAAGCGATTCTTCCATCGCAACGGTGGAGGCCGGTCTCATTACGGCGGTGGCTGCAGGGACCGCCACGATCACCGCGACCTACAACGGCAAGAGCGTCACGATGACGGTCTACGTCTCGACCGCGAACCGGATCGAGCTCAGCAAGTCCCAGGTATCGCTTCTCCTGAACAAGACGGAGACGATCGCGCTCACCGCTACTTATGCGGACGGCAGCACGAAGGACATTACGGATATTGCGGAATGGAAGTCCAGCAATGAGAGCGTGGCGGACATCCTGAACGGGGTGGTCACCGGCTACAAGGCCGGAACGGCGACGCTGACGGCCACCTACGGCTCGAAGACGGCAACCATCGCCGTGGAGGTCGACGCGACCTCGATTCTGACGGCCAGCAGCACGAACGTGTACTTGAATATCGCGGGAACGAAGAGCATCACGCTGACGGCGACGCTGGCGGCGGGAGGCAGCTCGGACGTGACGAGCCTCGCGACGTGGTCCTCGAGCAACTCGGATGTCGCGTATGTCTCGAATGGCGTCATTACCGGCGCTTCTTCCGGCTCCGCGACCGTTACGGCGACGTACAACGGCAAGTCGGTGAAGATCGCGGTCGACGTCGAAGTCGCCAAGTATCTCGACATCGGCTCCGACGAGCTCGCGATGAGCGCCGGCGACTCGCCGAAGCAACTGACGCTGAAGGCGACCTTCTCGAACGGCAGCGTTGTCGACGTGACGAGCAAGGCAACCTGGAGCTCGAGCAACGAGGATGCGGCTTCGGCGGAAGGCGGCTTGGTCACTCCTTACAAGATGGGCAAGACGACCGTCAGCGCCAGCTACGGCGGCAAGACGGCTACCGTCACGGTGTACGTCGATATGCCTTCCAAGCTGACGACGACGAACAAGACGATTCGCGTCGATGTCGACAAGGACGTAACCGCAGATCTGACGGCGGTGTTCTCGACCGGCGAAGTGGATGTTCGCAAGGATGCCGAATGGACGTCCAAGAACGGAGACATCGCTACGGTCAAGGACGGGGTCATTACGGGCGTGAAGGAAGGTTCGACGACGGTCGTGGCGGAATACGGCGATCTGTCCGTCACCTACACGGTCAAGGTCGGGCTGATGGACGAGCTGACGCCGAGCACCCGCCTGATCACGCTGTCCGTATCCGATTCGGAGCAGATTACGCTGACCGCTGCGGTTGACGAGAACAGCGCTCCTCAGGACGTCACCTCGAAGGCGACCTGGAAGTCGAGCAAAGCATCGGTAGCCGACGTCAAGAAGGGGCTCATCACCGGCTACGCCAAGGGCAAGACGACGATTACGGCCACCTACGGCGGGCAGACGGTGACGATCTCCGTCGAGGTCGACCAGATCTCCCGCATCGAACTGTCGCAAGCCGCGCTGTCGCTGAAGAGCGGGAATTCCTCATCATTGGATGCGGTTATCGTGTTCAGCAACGGCGACACGAAGACGATCACCGACGCTTCGACGGCGGAGTGGAAGTCGAGCAACGTGAAGGTCGCGACGGTGAAGAACGGCAAGGTAACGGCTGTCGCCTACGGCAAGGCGACGATCAGCGTCAAGTACGCGGGCAAGACGGCCAAGCTGACGGTTGATGTCGATACGCTCAAATACTTGGAGACGAACTATGTCAACATCACGATCGCCAAGGGCGCCACGCTTCAGGTGACGGCGACCGCGACGTTCATGGACCAGTCCGAATCGGATGTCTCGAAGCTGGCCACCTGGACCTCGTCCAAGACGTCGGTTGCGACGGCCAAGGACGGCTTGATCAAGACCTATGCGAAGGGCAAGACGACGTTGACGGTCTCCTATGCCGGCAAGAAGTTCAAAGTATACGTCACGGTTGTCTAACATAACAGCCGCACGCGAAGCCCCGAATCGTCAGTCGACGGTTCGGGGCTTCGTTTACGAACTGAACTGAAGCAGGGCAGCGGCGTGCAGAGCAGGGGGCGAGTCAAGCTGGTTGCCGGATTTTATGCGAAAAACCGCATTGGCGCAGCACGATAATGGGCAGAATGGGCGATTCTATGCGAAAAACCTCTATGACAACAAGGACAGTTGTCACCCCCTGCCATGAAAATTTTCTGTATGCGGCCATCGGCAGTGATGAAAAGCCAATTGCGGAGGGGCAGCAGGAGCGGAGTTAGTGGAGAAACCCGTGTAACGGGGCTCCGAAGAGGCGGTGGGAGAGAGAGGTGCGGGAAACCTGTATTTTCGTATTAACCTCTGTGACAACAGGGATCGTTGTCATCCCTGTAATGAAAATTTTCCGTACACAGTCTTCGTGGCTGTAAAAACCTGCTGTGAAGAGGCTGGGTGGGCAGAGTTAGTGGAGTTACTCATCTGCCCCCACCATGCCAGCTCATACGCCCGCACTTGAGTAATGGCGACTCATCTCGGTCCCTCCGCACGCCCATCGCCACTCCATTTGAGTCGTGGTTACTCATCTGCCCCCACCATGCCAGCTCATACGCCCGCACTTGAGTAATGGCAACTCATCTCGGTCCCTCCCACGCCCATCGCCACTCCATTTGAGTCGTGGTTACTCATCTGCCCCCACCATGCCAGCTCATACGCCCGCACTTGAGTAATGGCAACTCATCTCGGTCCCTCCCACGCCCATCGCCGCTCCGAAGGGGCAGTTGGAGAGGGAGATGTGCCATTAGCGGAGGTTAATTTTCGTATTAAATCACATAAAACACGCCAATTATCCGGAGTCCGTGCCGACGAGACGAATTCGAGCCGACGAACGAACGGGAACGAGGCGACGGACGAGCCGACCAATGTGAAAAATGATATAAAGCGCATTGCATCGGGTCGCATCGGATAAACGGGCCGGCGAAAGCCGATATTACGAATTAATGAATGCGGTATTCAATTTGGAGCGGTAGACGACTTGATATTGGAGCCCTGTCGCGATGGCTGCGAGCGGAACGTAGGTCTTCTGCTCGCTTCCTACCTTCTGCAGATAAGCGGCCGTCGTCAGCTCCTTCTGGATGCCGTTGACCGTCATCGTCTTGGAGCCGATCGCGATGACAACCTTGTTCGCTCCCTTGGTGAACGTAGCCGTCTGCGTCTTGCTGTCCCACTGGACCAGCGCGCCGGTCGCGTCGGCGACATCCCTCAGCGCCAGGAAGGTTGTGCTGTTCTTCAGCATCGGCTGATTGGGCGTGGAGAGCGACTTGCCGTTAATATAGATCGCCGGAGCGAGCGCCGTGCCGTTCTTCGTCTTGTCCGCCGCCGGAATCGAAGTGTACGAGTGCCAGAGCGAGTCGGAGAATTGCCGGGCGATGGCGGCGTAGCCGGTCTGGTTCGGATGGACGTCCTTGTCGTAGTAAATATGGGTAAGCGACATCTCCTTGCCTGCGAACAGGGAACGGATGTGGACGATGTCGAGGGGGACGTCTTGCGCGTCGAGCCCCTGCTCCAATTGGTCGAGCAAGCCGGCGAGTTTATCCGTTACCCCGATCAGATCCGCATACAGGTCGGCGTCGTATTGGACGGGCATCGGCAAGTATTGGTCGGTCAGCTTGATGACGGCATTCGGAGCCAGCTCGTGGAGCAGTTCGACCGCTTGCTTCGCCTGAATTGTATAATTATTCAACAATCCGTCGATCTCCGCGTCAAGCTGCGCGATGGCGTCCTTCGGGTCCTCCTCCAGCAGGTTCTTCACGTAGTCGAGGAAGTCGTTGCCGCCGATCGTCAGCGCCACCGCATCGGCTTGCTTCAGCGATTCGTTAAGCTCGGGCGTTCGGGAGCCGACATCGCTTGCGAGCTGAGCGACCCGTTCATCCGGATATTGGCTGAAATCTTGAATTTGCGAGATCGTCAGCTTCTTCTTGTCCTTGGCTCCTTGCAGCAGGTTGATCAAGCCTTCGGTAGTGAGGCCGGCGATGGCATAATTGCTCATCTCGGACCGTCCGTGCAGAAGCGCCTGCTCGTAGAGGCGATCTCCATACCCGTAGATGTCGTTCCAATTCGTGACGTTGGGCTCGTAGCCGACGCTGACGGAGTCGCCGAGAACGACGAGGCGGTAGGTGTCGGAGACGGACGTTGCGGCTTGAGCGGCGGCCAATCGTACGGATTCGGAATTGGTGCCGGCAGTCGGCGCCGGCACGCCTGCGGAGACGGGAGAAGCGGCGAGCGCTCCGGCGATAACGGCGAGCGCTCCGGCGATAACGGCGAGCGACAAGGCGGTTGGCATTCTCAAGGGATACATTCCTCCATTCGGTCTTTGTCGAACATTCATGAACAATGTGGCTTATCACGTTCATAAAAATATTAAATTGCCATTCTTGATGAGGTGGTGTTACAATAAATAACACGATAAAATGAATAAATATAAATATAACGGAATGAAAGGCCGTCAAACGCGGCAATCGTCGAAGTTTCGCGCCGGAAACCTGCCAAGCCGTTATGTTTATTATAGTTGCAACGCCTTGTCGCGCCAACCTCATTGTTCGTATTTGAAGAAATTCGGCAAGCCCTCGGAGTGTAGGACTCCGTTTATCCCATACGTTTTTTTGCACAGCCAAGGCTTGAAGCGCTGACCGCCTCTCTCTCGCCACGACGACGAGAAGGCCGGCAGTCCCCCTCCCTCACATTCCTTACAGAAAGGTTGCGTTCATATGACTTCTTACGTGAACGGATTGCCCCCTAAGCAAGGACTCTACGACCCGCAGTACGAGAAAGACGCATGCGGAATGGGCTTCGTCGCTCATATCAAGGGGAACAAGTCCCACGAGATCATCGAGCAAGCCCTGTCGCTACTTATTAATATGGAGCATCGCGGCGGCCAAGGCAGCGAGCCGAACTCCGGAGACGGAGCCGGCATCCTGCTGCAGATTCCACACGACTTCCTGGCCGAAGAGACGGCGAAGCTCGGCTTCGCCTTGCCGGAGCCCGGCCGCTATGCGGTCGGCATGATCTTCCTGACGCAGAACGAATCCGAGCGGACGAAGCATGAGCAGTTGTTCGCTTCCATCGTCGAGGAGGAGGGGCTGGCGGTGATCGGCTGGCGCACCGTTGCCACGCGCGACGATATGCTCGGCATCTCCGCCAAGCGCGTGAAGCCGTTCGTTCGCCAAGCGTTCATCTCCCGCACGGAGGGATTCGCGGACGATATGGCGTACGAGCGCAAGCTGTATGTCATCCGCAAGAGAGCGGAGCGCGCGATCCGGTATTCCGGCATCGAAGGCGGCGAGACGTTCTACTTCACGAGCTTGTCGAGCAAGAAGATCATCTACAAGGGGATGCTCACGACCGAGCAGGTCGGCCAGTTCTACGTGGAGCTTCACGACCCGCGAGTCGTCACGGCGATGGCTCTCGTTCACTCCCGCTTCTCCACGAACACGTTCCCGAGCTGGGAGCGCGCGCATCCGTTCAACTACATGATTCATAACGGCGAGATCAATACGCTGCGCGGCAACGAGAACTGGATGCACGCCCGCCAGACGCTGTTTGAATCCGAGTTGTTCGGCGAGGACCTCGAGAAGGTCAAGCCGGTCATCAACCACGACCTCTCCGACACGGGCAAGTTCGACAACACCTTCGAGTTCCTGTACCTGGCCGGACGCCCGCTCGCGCAAGTTGCGATGATGATGGTGCCTGAGCCTTGGCAGAACGACAACGACATGGACGACGACAAGAAGGCGTTCTACGAATATCACAGCACGATGATGGAACCTTGGGACGGCCCGGCGGCGATGGGCTTCACCGACGGCGTCCAGATCGGCGCCATCCTGGACCGCAACGGCTTGCGTCCGGCGCGCTACTACGTGACGAAGGACGATCTGATCATCATGGCTTCCGAAGCCGGCGTCATCGAGCTTCCGCCGGAGGACATCGTGCTGAAGGACCGCCTCCGTCCGGGACGCATGCTGCTCGTCGATACGAAGCAGGGCCGGATCATCGCCGACGAGGAGCTGAAGAAGGCGATCGTCTCCGAGCATCCGTACCGCGAATGGTTGAGCGAGCATCTGGTCGATCTTGACGAGTTGCCGGAAGCGACCGAGCTGCCGGTTCTGGATCACGAGACGATTCAGAAGCGCCAGCAAGCATTCGGCTATTCGTTCGAAGACGTTCGCCGGATCATTGAGCCGATGGCCGCAGGCGGCTCCGAGCCGCTCGCTTCGATGGGCTACGATGCCCCGCTTGCGGTGCTCTCGGAGCGCCCGCAGCGTCTGTTCAACTACTTCAAGCAGTTGTTCGCGCAAGTGACGAACCCGCCGATCGACGCGATTCGCGAGGAGATCGTCACCTCCACGTTCACGACGATCGGACCGGAGCGCAACCTGCTGAACCCGGAGCCGGAGAGCTGCCGTCATATTCGCCTCGAGTCCCCGATCGTCTCGAACGAGGACTTTGCGAAGCTGCGCCACGTGCATCGTCCGGGCTTCAAGTCGATTACGCTGCCGATCTTCTTCATCGCGAAGGACGGGGAAGAGGGGCTTCGCGAAGCGATCCGGATGCTGTGCGAAGCGGCGGACCGCGTTATCGCCAAGGGGCATAACATCCTGATTCTGTCGGACCGCGGCGTGGACGAGGAGAACGCGGCGATTCCTTCGCTGCTGGCCGTCTCGGCGCTGCACCACCATCTGATTCGCCAGGGCACGCGCACGAAGGTCAGCATTCTGCTCGAATCCGGCGAGCCGCGCGAGGTGCATCACTTCGCATTGCTGCTCGGCTACGGCGTAAGTGCGGTCAACCCGTACCTGGCGTTCGAGACGCTCGACGATCTGATCCGCCAAGGGCTGCTGCGCAACATCTCGCACGAGAAGGCCGTGAAGAACTACCTGAAGGCCGCCAACAAGGGCGTCGTCAAGGTACTGTCGAAGATGGGCATCTCGACGATCCAGTCGTACCGCGGTGCGCAGATCTTCGAGGCGATCGGCCTGAAGTCCGATGTCATCGACCAATACTTCACGTGGACGCCATCGAGAATCGGCGGCGTCGGCCTCGACGTTATCGCGGCCGAGACGCTGAAGGGCCATTATCGCGCGTTCTCGACGCAAGAGGGCGCAGAGCGCGAGCTCGACTCGGGCGGCGATTACCAATGGCGCAAGGACGGGGAAGACCATCTGTTCAACCCGAAGACGATTCATACGCTGCAGATGGCGACCCGCTCGAACGATTACAACCTGTACAAGAAGTATTCGGCGCTCGTGCAAGGCGAGTACGAGGAGATTCGCACGCTGCGCTCCCTGCTCGACTTCAAGCTCGATCAGCCTCCGGTGCCGATCGAAGAGGTCGAGCCGGTCGAATCGATCTTCAAGCGGTTCAAGAGCGGCGCGATGTCGTTCGGCTCGATCAGCAAGGAAGCGCACGAAGGGCTCGCCATTGCGATGAACCGGATCGGCGCCAAGTCGAACTCCGGGGAAGGCGGGGAAGATCCGGCGCGCTTCATTCCGGACGAGAACGGCGATTCCCGCCGCAGCGCGATCAAGCAGGTCGCTTCCGGACGCTTCGGCGTCACGAGCCACTACCTGGCGAACGCGGAAGAGATTCAGATCAAGATGGCGCAAGGCGCGAAACCGGGCGAAGGCGGCCAGTTGATGGGACGCAAGGTGTATCCTTGGGTTGCGGAAGTGCGCGGCACGACGCCTGGCGTCGGCCTTATCTCGCCGCCTCCTCACCACGACATTTATTCGATCGAGGACTTGGCCGAGCTGATCCACGACCTGAAGAATGCGAACCGCCATGCGCGCATCAACGTCAAGCTCGTCTCCGAGGTCGGCGTCGGCACGATCGCGGCCGGTGTCGCCAAGGCCCGTGCGGACGTTATCCTCGTCAGCGGCTATGACGGAGGAACCGGCGCTTCTCCGATCGGCTCGATCCGCCACGCGGGCCTGCCGTGGGAGCTCGGTCTTGCGGAGACGCATCAGACGCTGATCCTGAACAACCTGCGCGACCGCGTCGTCGTCGAGACGGACGGCAAGATGATGACCGGCCGCGATATCGCCATCGCCGCTCTGCTCGGCGCGGAGGAATACGGCTTCTCAACGGCTCCGCTCGTTGTGCTCGGCTGCATCATGATGCGCGTCTGTCAGTTGGACACGTGCCCGGTCGGCGTCGCGACGCAGAATCCGGAGCTTCGCAAGAAGTTCATGGGCGACCCGCAATATGTCGTCAACTACATGCACTTCCTGGCGCAGGAGCTTCGCGAGATCATGGCCGAGCTCGGCTTCCGCACCATCGAGGAGATGGTCGGCCGCACGGACCGCCTGGACACGAAGAAGGCGATCAGCCACTTCAAGAAGGCGGCGGGCGTCGATCTGACCGATCTGCTCTACATGCCGGAGCTGCCGGAAGGCTCGTTCCGCACGAACGTCAAGAAGCAGAACCATATGCTCGAGGAATCGCTCGACCTGCTGCACTTGCTCGCCGCCGCCCAGCCGGCGCTGGAGAGCGGGGCTCGCGTGGAAGGCACGTTCCCGATCAAGAACATCAACCGCGTCGTCGGCACGATTGTCGGCCATGAGGTTACGAAGCGTTACGGCAAGGCGGGCTTGCCGGCGGACACGATCAACTTCCGCTTCGTCGGAACGTCCGGTCTCAGCTTCGGCGCCTTCATTCCGAACGGGATGACGCTGACGCTCGAAGGCGATGCGAACGACTACGTCGGGAAGGGATTGTCCGGCGGCAAGATCGTTGTCCATCCGTCCAAGAAGGCGATCTTCAAGGCGGAGGAGAACATCGTTGCGGGCAACACCGCCTTCTACGGCGCGACGAGCGGGGAAGCCTACGTGAACGGCGTCGCCGGCGAACGGTTCGCCGTCCGCAACAGCGGCGCGAACATTGTCGTCGAAGGCGTGGGCGACCACGGCTGCGAATACATGACGGGCGGACACGTCGTCATCCTCGGCAAGACCGGACGCAACTTCGCGGCGGGCATGTCGGGCGGCGTCGCCTATGTGATCGACTGGGACCGCGACTTCCACAAGCGCTGCAACTTCGAGATGATCGGTCTCGAGGCGCTGGAGGACGAGAAGGAGATCGCGATGGTGCGCGGCATGATCGAGAAGCACGTCGGCTATACGGGCAGCAAGCTCGGGCGCCGGGTGCTTGACGAGTGGGAGGAATTCCTGCCGCGCTTCATCAAGGTCATTCCGAAGGACTACAAGCGTATGCTTGAGCAGATTGCCAAGGTCGAAGCACAGGGCCTCAGCGGCGACAAGGCGCTGCTCGCGGCGTTCGAAGCGAACATGAGAGAGCTGGCCAGAGCCGGCGGGAATTAAGGCACAAGCCGTCGATGACGATGGTTATCGGCCGCTATTGCCGCCATGCCAGCCGATCAATGTGAGAAATCATATTAAATCGCAAACGTTCTTCAATTTAAAATAACTGTTTTAAACAACCGCCAGGGTGATCGTCCATCGATCCTCCCAGGCGGTTTTTCTTATTTTATTGGCAATTTTCGATCTGAAAATTTTGGAAAAAATTTAGAATCGATGGCTTTCTATATGAATTGACAATTTAAGCTAACGGAGCTACAATGGCAAAAAAGATACAATTTGTATCATTTAAATGGGAGGCAGGAATGAAAAATCGCATTCCGGAAAGGTGGGTCATCGAGGGGAAGCTATCCGTCATCCTCGATCTTATCCGCTGGGCGGCTGCCTTGGTTGTCGTGTTGTCCCATGTCAAAGGCTTGTTCTTCCTCAATTACTCCGAGCTTGCCAATCCGGCTTGGTATCTCAAACCGCTGTATGCGATCTCGAGCTTGGGACATCAGGCGGTCATGGTCTTCTTCGTCCTAAGCGGCATGCTGATCTCCGCCAATGTGATGAAGCTCGTGGAGAAGGGGCGATGGAGCTGGAGCGGTTACTTGCTTCATCGATTGACGCGATTGTACGTCGTGCTTCTCCCCGCGCTGCTCCTCGGCCTGCTGTGGGACCATGCCGGCGCGTCCGCTTACGGAGGAACGGGGGTCTATGAAGGCTTGCCCGAGGACCGGTTTATTCTGGACTACTCCAGCGCCGACTTGTTGACTTCGACGGAGTTCCTCGGGAATCTCCTGTTTCTGCAAGGGATTGCCGTAGCTCACTTCGGGTCGAACGGCCCTCTCTGGAGCTTGTCCTTCGAATTCTGGTATTACATTCTGTTCCCCTGCATGGTTCTCGCGATCGGCTCCAGAGCCAATAGCCGCAAGCTGCTGTACGCGCTCGCGGCGGTCGGCATTGCGTTCTTGATGGGAGAGCGAATGCTGCTGTACTACATTATCTGGCTGCTGGGCTTCGCTCTTCACCTGCTTCCCGCGAAGCTCTCGAGAGCCGGGATTGCCGGTGCAATCCTCTGTCCGCTCCTCGCTCTGGCCGCCTTGGGCGGGAGCCGATTCTATGCGGTTCCGATGAGCGAATTCAGCCAGGATCTTCTCCTTGCTCTCGCCTTCTCCGGGGTGCTCTATTGCGTCAAGTTGGTTTACTACCGGAAGCCTGCCCCTTCGCCGACAATCCGCCAAACCGCCTCGTCTCTCGCCGGCTACTCCTATTCGCTGTATCTGACCCATTTTCCAATCCTCGTGTTCTTGCACGCCATGGCGTACGACCGGAATGCTCAGAAGTGGCAGCCGGATGCCATCCACCTTGCTTATGGAGCGGTCCTGTTCGTCGGAGTCAGCGTCTATGCGTGGATGCTCGCCCAACTGACGGAGAAGCAGACGGCGAAGGCAAGACGGTTCCTCGAACGTATGGTGCTCCGCCCTCCCTCTTCCCGCAAGCGTTCCTTCTATAACCAGATCAAATGATAAGCGAGGATACCCAATGATGATTCCGTTCCTGCAAGAGCTTTATAAGCCGCATCCGGAGTTCCGGCTGAACGAAGAGGACTGCCGGCGCCTGCTGGCCGAGATTGAACTGTTCGGCATCGCTGCCCAGGTGTACATGCTTCTGAAGGAGAAGGGGGACGCAGCCAAGCGCCTCCCCGAGCTGTTCTGGCAGAGCCTTGCTGGCGGCTTTACGAATAGCGTGCAATTCAATCTCTATATGAAGGTTCAGGAGGAGGCCATTCTTGGCGCGCTTGAACGGAACCGAATCCATGGCATGCCGCTCAAAGGCATTCAGTTCGCCAGCCGTTACTTCGGCCATTACGGAGCGAGATTGACGTCGGACATCGATATTTACGTTCCGGAAGCCGAGCTGAGGAGGGCGATTCGTTGCCTGGAGGAGCAGGGATTCGCGTTCGAGATCATCAAGGACCACCACGCTCGCCTGCACAGGGGCGATCTCACCGTCGAATTGCATCTGACGTTCGACAAGCAGTACTGGTCGAGGCTGGACCCCGCTCCGTTCTGGAACGAATCGGAACGCTTCAAGGAATACCGCTATATAAGGCAACTGTCCACTCAACAGGCGTTCTACTTTATCTGCTTGCACGGGGCCCGGCACCACATGGATAACATGAGGTTCGTCCTGGATATTGTGCAGATGCTGTATCGGAGCGGAGAAGAGATCGACTTCGATCTTCTGTTTAAGCAAGCGAGACGGGACTTGACGTCGCGAAGAATCCGGACAGTTCTGACGATTGTGTATCGTCAATTCCCGCAGTTGCAGATGAGGAAGCCGCTCGACATGACATATATCGACTCCGGTTGGAATTACGATACGATTCGTGCCGCGATTCTTGGAAGAAAGGGAGTGCCTTATTACCGCTATAAGCTGCACTTCAAGCATCTTATCTTCGATTCGTGGAAATACGCGCTCAAATCCATCTCCAAGCCTTATTGATTCCCGAATGCCGAGGATAACGATCGACACGGCGGAAGTAAGCGCTTTATTCCGAATAAACGCAATCGCTCGCGATTCTAGGCCGAAAGGTTCAAAATTAAGCATTGACAAGTTACATATTGTATCTTAATATGAAGGTGAAAATGATACAAAATGTATCTGTTGAATTGTATCTATTAGTAGCGAATGACAATTCTTTGCGGCTATTGTCGAGAATCGTGAATCAGGAATCGAGAATCGGGAATCGAATCGAGCGGCAAAAACAGACGAGACTTCGGGACGCGGGGGCGGTACGGGATGAGATCAGCGCTAATTACGGGCGTTACGGGGCAGGACGGCTCCTACCTGGCAAAGTTTCTGCTGGATAAGGGTTATCGGGTATTCGGATTGATTGCAAGACGAAGCTCCAGAATGAACTGGAGGCTGGTTCATTTAGGAATCGAACAGCAGGTTGAGTTCATCGAGGGCGACCTGACGGATTTGTCCTCGCTGATCCGCGCCTTGCGCATCGCAGAGCCGGACGAAGTGTACAACCTGGCGGCCCAGAGCTTCGTCGGGACTTCCTGGGATCAGCCCATTCTAACTGCGAATGTAACGGCGATAGGTGTCGTGAATTTGCTGGAAGCGATACGCCTTACGAATAGAGCGATACGATTCTATCAAGCGTCGACCAGCGAGATGTACGGGCTCGTTCAGCAGCCGATGCAATCGGAATCGACTCCGTTCTACCCCCGGAGCCCTTATGGCGTGGCCAAGCTCTACGGTCACTGGATTACCGTGAATTACAGGGAGAGCTTCGACTTGTTCGCTTGCAGCGGAATTCTGTTTAATCATGAATCTCCTCTGCGCGGCATCGAATTCGTCACGCGCAAGGTGACCGACGCGGTTGCCCGAATCAAATCCGGTCTGCAGAGCAAGCTCCATCTGGGCAACATCGACGCTCAGAGGGATTGGGGCTTCGCCGGCGACTACGTAGAGGCGATGTGGCTTATGCTTCAGCAGGACACTCCCGACGATTATGTGGTGGCCACGGGCCGTACGACAACCGTGCGGGAGATGTGCCGAATCGCCTTCGAGCATGTCGGCTTGAACTACGAGGACCATGTCGTCATCGATGCCAAGCTGTACCGTCCCGCCGAGGTCGACGTGCTGCTCGGCAATCCCGAGAAAGCGATGAGGAAGCTGGGGTGGGAGCCCCGGACGAGCTTAAAGGAGCTGATCGAGCTCATGGTCGATTCCGATCTGGACAGATTAAAGGCCGAGAGTCGCGAGTCTCTGGTCAACATCTGAGGGAGATGCAGCGATGCGTGTTCTAGTTACGGGTGCGGGAGGCTTCGTCGGGCGTCATCTTGTCGATCATCTCGCGATGCGGGGACATGATGTCGTCGCGGGAACGAGAGGCTCCGAAGCTCGGGTTCGGCCCGGCATTCGGAGCGTAAGTCTGGATATGCTGAGCGCCGAGGATATCCGCAAGGCGGTAAGCCTCTCGAAGCCGGAAGCGATCATTCATCTGGCGGCGCAGAGCAATGTCGCCGACTCTTGGCGAGATCCCTTGCATACAATGCGGCTGAATACGATAGCGTCGATTCAGCTTCTGGACACGATTCGGGAGTTATGCCCCGGCACGAAGCTGATCTCGATCGGCTCAAGCGAAGAATACGGAGCCACCCCCCAATGCGGCGAGCCGATTACGGAGACCGCGCCCTGCCTCCCCCAGAACCCCTACGCCGTCAGCAAGTTCTCGGCAGGACAATTGCTGCTGCAGATGGCGCGGAGGGACGGCCTGAACGTCGTTCACGTTCGTCCCTTTAACCATTTTGGCCCCGGTCAGTCATTAGGCTTCGTTATCGCGGACTTCGCTTCCCAGATCGCCCGGATTGAGCAGGAGGAGACGGCTCCGATTATCCGTGTCGGCAATCTGGCGGCCAAGAGAGACTTCACCGATGTGCGGGATGTCGTTCGCGCCTATGCGAGCTTGATCGAATGCGAGGCGGAGCCGGGAATATTTAACGCGAGCTCGATGAGCCCAAGGGAGGTCGGCGGAATCTTGCATACGTTGATCGGCTTCTCCCAAGCTCCGATCTCGATTGAAGTCGATAACGGCAAGTTCAGGCCGATCGACGTTCCCGTCTATGTAGGCTCTTCGGACAAGCTAAGGCAGGCCGTCGGCTGGTCCCCGCAATTGAACTTCGAGCAGAGCCTGCTCGAGACGCTGGATTGGTGGAGGGAACGAACCGGTTATTCGTGAGGACAAGCCGGGGGAATCGTCTCTGGTCGAAGGCGATCGATCCCAAGGCGATCTTGACATTGAGCGATCTCAGGAGGTTACCAATGGAAATTAAACAGTACATGAAGCTGCTTAAAAAACGGCTGTGGCTCATTCTTCTATGTGTGGCGATCTCGATGGCGACGACGACTTATTTGAGCTACGAGAACTATCAGCCGCTCTACCAGGCATCGACCAAGCTGATCGTCAACAAGACCGAGCAGGATCAGCAAGGCTCGGAGACGATGGACCTCGCGGCTATCAATGTGAATATCGGACTGGTCGAGACGTATAAGGAGATCATCATGACACCGGCCATTCTGGGTGTCGTCGTCGATCGCTACCCGGAATTAAACCTGACGGAAGACGAGCTCGGCTCCCGCATCGCGATCTCCAACTACAATGGGACCCAAGTCATGACGATCCAGACGACGGACAACACCTACGAGAGGGCGGCGGATATCGTTAACGCCGTCGCTCAGGTGGTAAAGACCGAGATTCCCCGCATTATGAAGGTGAACAACGTCGAGCTTCTGAACACGGCCGATCCGAATGAGACTCCCCCTCCGATCAATCAGGACATCAATCAGAAGATCGCCATCAGCTTCGCCGTATCGCTTCTGTTCGCTGTCGGAATCACCTTCTTGCTCGAATTCCTGGATGATACCCTCAAGACCAAGAAGGATATCCGGAACGTCATGAACTTGCCTACGCTGACGACGATCCCGACGATCAGGCGCAAGGCCATGAGAGCGAAGAAGAAGACATCTCAAAAACAGGTGGGAGAGACGAAGTATGCCCCGGTCCAACAATAGAGTCTACATCGCGCTCCATTCCAATCCGACGTCTCCCTTGGCCGAAGCCTACCGGAACTTAAGAATCAATATTGAATTCAATGCCGGGGGCAAGGAGATGAAGACGATCGCCCTGCTCTCGGCGAATCCTGGCGAGGGCAAGTCGACAACGGCGCTGAACCTGGCCACCGCGTATGCCCAGATCGGATCGCGAACGTTGTTGATCGATGCCGACATGCGCAAGCCTTCGCTTCATACGGCATTCGGCATCCCCAATAATCTGGGCTTAACGCACATTTTGGCCATGGATCGGGAGCCGGAGGAGACGATTCAGGAATCCGGCATTCCGGGGCTGTCGATTCTTCCGTCGGGGCCGGTTCCGGTCAATGCTTCCGAGCTGCTGGCGTCCCGGAAGTTCGACCAACTGCTGCTGCGGTTGAAGGAAATCTATGACATTGTGCTGATCGACACCCCTCCCGCGCTCAAAGTGATGGATGCCTCGATCGTCGCCTCCAAGGCGGACGGAGCGGTTATCGTCGTCGAATACCACAAGGTGAAGAGCGATGAAGCGAGAAGGCTTGTGGAGGAGATGGCGAGCGTGAACGCGAATGTGCTCGGCGTCGCCTTAAACAAGATAAACAACAGGGATGTAGCGGTGTACCCGTAAAGAGAAGGAGTGGGATAGGGATGAAGAAGGTCAGAAAAGCGATTATTCCTGCAGCGGGGTTAGGCACGAGGTTCCTGCCGGCGACGAAGGTCATGCCCAAAGAGATGCTGCCCATCATCGACAAGCCTACCATTCAATACATCGTGGAGGAAGCTATCGAGTCGGGTATCGAAGACATTCTGATTGTGACCGGCAAGGGCAAACGCGCGATTGAAGATCACTTCGACCATGCCTTCGAGCTGGAAAATAATCTGGTGGAGAAAGGGAAGCTCAAGCTGCTGGAGGAGGTGCGGCGATCCTCTCAAGTAGAGATCCACTACATCCGGCAGAAGGAACCGAAGGGGCTGGGCCATGCCGTCTGGTGCGCCCGCAAGTTCATCGGAGACGAGCCGTTCGCCGTTCTGCTCGGGGACGATATTGTCCAGGCGGAGGTGCCCTGCCTGAAGCAGATGATCCATCAATTCGAGGCGACGGGCTCCTCCATCATCGGGGTGAAGCCGGTGCCGGACGAAGAGACCCATCGCTACGGGGTCATTGATCCGATGAGCAAGGAAGGCCGCCTCTACCACGTGCGCAAATTCGTCGAGAAGCCGCCGGAAGGCAAAGCTCCCTCCAACCTGGCAATCATCGGCAGATACATTCTGACGCCGGAGATTTTCTCCTTCCTGGAGCAGGGAGAGATCGGCGCCGGAGGCGAGATTCAATTGACGGACGCGATCGAGAAGCTGAACGAGATTCAGAGCGTATACGGCTATCAATTCAACGGCATTCGGTACGATGTCGGAGAGAAGCTGGGCTTTATTCTTACGACTCTCGAATTCGCGCTGCGCAATGAAGAGCTGCGGATTCCGCTCACGTACGAGATGGAGAAGCTGATCGAGCTGCAGAGAGACTTGAGGGTAATCGGATAGATGCCGGATAGACGCCGGAGATGCCGGATAGAGACAAGGGAGATATCTGATGAGAAGGAATAATCGCAAGATTTGGAGTCGGTTGAAGTCGGCGGGAATCCTTGCGCTTGGCGCGGCCCTTCTGGCGGGATGCTCGCTGAAGGCTCCGGCAGCGAAGCAAGCGGACAAGGATGCCGCTCCCGTCATTCAGACGGTGAACGCGGCGGAGGTCAAGAAGCAGAGAATCGGGGACCCGATCGAGATTCAGGCGGAAGTGTTCCCTTCGGTAGAGATGGAGGTGCAAGCCTCCATGAGCGGAATAGCAGGCAAGCTGTTCAAGAGCCGGGGAGACGCCGTGAACGAAGGCGACATTATCGCCCATATCGATTCGAAGGAGCTTCAATTGCAATTGGACCAGGCAAACAACGAATTGAGCAAGGCCAAAGCCGAGCTTGCGAGGGTCAATCGCAGCCATGAAGCCGCCCTCGCTCAATTAAAGCAGTCGGTGCAGCTTGCGACGAACAGCTATAACCAGGTACGCAATGCTTACGATGCCGGCACGGCGAGCGATGCGGAGCTGGACTCGGCCAGCAAGCTGCTCAGCTCCGCCAAGATATCGCTGGAATCGCTGAAGCAGCAGCAGCAATCCGAGACGAATGCGGTTCAGAGCGGCATCCAGTCGGCAGGGATGCTGGCGGCGGCGGCGGAGAAGGCGCTTGGCGAGATGGACGTAAAAGCTCCGATCTCAGGCATCTTAACCGATGTGAGCCTCGAACCCGGCGCTGTCGTCCAGGCCGGAGCGACGATCGGACTCGTTCAGAAGCTCGATTCGGTGACGCTGACCGTATCGCTCCCCCCTTCTTACCTTGGCTATGTGAACGGGAAAAAAGAGCTGGGGTACTTGCCGCAGGACGGAGCTCAGGAGAAGCCCGCGCCGATCACCTATCTCTCGCCGAATCCGGACGCGAAGACGGGCAATTACGTGCTGGAGATGACGGTCGCCAATCCGGACAACAGCCTTAAGCCGGGCAACAAGCTGAAGATCAGGCTGACGAAGGAGGAAGAGCAGATCGTTCTCGCGATTCCCACGAAGAGCATCGTCAAGGACGGAGACGAAGCTTATGTGTTCGTGCTCTCGGGGGATGTTGCGAAGAAGCGCCGGATCGAGCCGGGAAGGGTGAACGAGCCGCTTCAAGAGGTGCTCTCCGGGTTGGAGGAGAACGAACGGATCGTCGTCTCGGGGGTCAATCAATTGCATGACAACGAGAAGGTTCAACTGCCGGCTGCCAAGTCTTAATAGAATCGACGAAGGAGTTATCGACATGAGAGCGTTCTGGACCAAATTTATTGTTGTAACCGCCTTGTTCGCTTTGCTCGCGGTGGCCGCAGCTCCTCCGGTCTCCGTCGTCCGTGCGGCGGATTCAACCGCCGCGCTGCCCTCGTACAAGCTGACGGACCTGATCGCTGTCGAGGTCAAGAGCGTGTTGAACGAGAGGGTCGCCACGGGAACGAGAATCGGAGTCGTCGTTCGATTGACGAACCAGAGCACGAAGGTTACCCGGGTGCCGAGCTACGAGTTCCGGGCCCGGACTTCGGAAGGAATCGATTACACGCTTAAGCCCAGCGCGACGAACGCGGCGTCCATCCAGCCGAAGGAGAAGGTCGAGCTCAGCTACATGATTGTCGTCTCTCGCGAGGAAGCCTTCTCGCTGGCCAAGCTGATCTGGGTAGAGGTCAATAACAACGTCTATCCGAAGGTGGAACAGGCGAAGCTGACGGTGCCAATAGCCGGGGCGGAGTGGAGAGGAAGCAACTCTTCGTTCAGCGACAAGAGCCTGGTGAAGGAATGGGGCCAGTCCTTTACGCTGCCGAGCCTGTCCTCGATTCTCAAGTTCACCCCCATAAGCGCAGTGAAGCAGAATACGCTGAAGGGTCCCGCGGTATTGGTCGTCTTCCAAGTGGAGAACACGGCGTTCCGCAAGACCTTCCTCCCGAATCTGCTGATCGAAGGCAAATCGGCGAACAAGTCGTTCGCCGGCCAATGGGTGGGGGCGGGCGACAAAGCGATCGAACCGGGAGAGAAGCAGCGGTTGTACTTCACCATCATGACGGACAGCCTCTCGAGTCTGAACAGCGTGACTCTGCTCACGACGGAGTCCTTCTCCACGGCGCAGACGCCTGCGAATGCCGTTGTCGCCTACAATGTGGGGCTTGCGAGCGTGAAGCTTCCCGCCAGCCTAAACGCGAATTTGACAGCCGGCGCGTATGCGTTGGGCAACCCGATCTCGTTTAACCAGTTGAACCGGATGATTCCCACGGAGCTGTCGGTGTCGCTCGTCGAGCTGAACCGGTTCAAGAGCGTCTCCGGCGGATTCGATACGATCGTCGCGAAGTTCAAGCTAATGAACAAGAGCTTGACTCCGGTGCTTCTCCCGCTGTTCGGCACCCAGTTGAAGAGCTCGGACGGCAGCGAGTATGAGGGCGCATCCAAAGCTTCTTCCGAGAGGCTGCTCCCGCCGAATTTGGGTTATGTCGTCAGCTACGCCTTCACCGTTCCTCAAGGAGGAAGCGACGAAGGATGGACGCTTAACCTCTTCGACAACCAGACGGCGGCTCCGCTGCAGATTCCGATTGCGGCGCTTCGGGTGAAGGCGGGCGAAGGCGCTTCGGCCGACGCTGCCGAAGCTGGAGCCGCTGCCGAAGCCGGCGATGCTGTCGAAGCCGGAGAACCGGTCTACCCGTATACGTTGGGCTTCTCGAAGTGGAAGCTTCCCTCGTTGACGGCTCCCGTGCTTGAGATTGAGACGGAGGTCTCGCACCTGGATAACGTCATTGTCGATGCGGAATTCAGCCGGCTCAAGTTCGAGCTGCTGGACGCCAACGATAACGTGGTCGCGGTCGAATATGTTCCGTATTCGGGGGCCATTCCGCTGAAGACGGGAACCTTGTCCCTTACGGTCTCCGGATTGAAGAGCACCGCCTCTATCCAGCATGTGCGCATTCTTGAAGCTATCGATACGGCGTACGGAGAAGCTGCCCGCCTGCTCGTCCAGCTATGAGTCCGCGGAGCAGGCGCACGATCGTTCTCGTTGCTAACGACGTCGGAGGCAAGGGCGGAATGGAGACGCACCTTGAGGAAGTCATCACAAGGCTTAAGCGGGACCATAACGTCGTCGTGGTCGCCGCCACGATGAAGCTGCGGGATGCCGAAGGCGTCCGGTTCGTCCGGGTGCCCGTCATCGCAAGGCCCGTTCCGATCATGATGATTCTGTTCGCGATTGTCGCATCGATCCGACTGTTGTTCATCAAGCGGGACCTGCTCCACACGACGGGAGCGATCGTCTTCAACCGGGCGGACTTCTCGACGGTCCACTTCTGCATCGCGGGTTATCGGCAGGCGGTAGGCGACAAGGAATCCGGGCAGAGCAGGTCCTGGCCTTACCGGCTTAATCAGCGGTTAACGACAGGCATCGCGCTGGCGATGGAGAGGCTGATCTATCGCCCCGAGCGCACGAAGCGGCTCATTGCGGTGTCCAACCGGGTCAAATCGGAGGTTCTGAGCTTCTTCCCCTATGCTCCATCCATGGTGGAGGTGGTCCCGAACGGCGTGGATGTTCAGACGTTCCGACCGTATGACGAGAGGAGCAAGCAAGAGGCGAGAGCGAAGCTCGGCTTGCCCGGGACGGGGCAGCTTCTGCTCTTCATGGGCGGAGATTGGCACAGGAAAGGGCTCGGCTACGTGATCGAGGCATTCAACCGAGTGGCGGAGCAGTTCCCGGCGCTGCAACTGCTCGTCGTGGGCGGGGGAGACAGCGAGGCTTACCGGAAGCGGGTGGCAGCCGCCTATCGGGATCGCGTGCGCTTCGCCGGCAAGCAGCCGAATCCGGAGGAGTGGCTCGGAGCGAGCGATGTATTTATATGCCCGACGCTGTACGAGACGTTCTCCCTCGCCGTGCACGAGGCGGCGGCGGCCGGGCTGGCCGTTATGGCGACGAGAGTCGGCGGTGTCGAGGACCTGATCGAACACAAGGTGAACGGCTACTACATCGAGAGAGACGCGAATGGAATCGCGGAGTCGCTGCGAGAGCTGCTCGCCCAGGAGCGCCGCGGAGAGCTGGGTCTTAAGGCAAGCAGGAAGGTGCAGGCTTTGACGTGGGATCATACGTACCGGCGCTTCTCCGAGCTGTATCGTCAAGCGTTCCCCACATAGCCGTTCCTGATTAATGAAGATGATAGGTGATTCCATGCCCGCTATCTCCGTAGTAATTCCAACTTATCGAAGAACGCACGATCTTCGCAGATGCTTGCGGGCTCTTCGGACCCAGATTCGCGCTCCGGACGAGGTGCTGCTCGTCGTTCGCGATACCGACGAGGAGACCCGATCGTTCCTGGAGGCGGAGCCGATCGAGCTGAGCTCGCTCCGCATCGTTGCGGTGACGGAGCCGGGGCAGGTGGCGGCGCTGAATGCCGGGCTCCGCTGCTCGAGCGGGGAGATCGTCGCGATCACGGACGACGATGCGGCGCCGAGAAGCGATTGGCTGCTCCGGATCGAGAATCACTTCGTTCAGGATGCAGCGCTTGGAGGAATCGGCGGCCGGGACTGGATTCCGACGGAGCTCCGAAGAAGCGGCTTCCGGAGGGCGAGAGTAGGCAAGGTTCAATGGTTCGGGAGAGTGATCGGCAATCATCATCTGGGGGACGGCAAACCTCGTTATGTCGATTTTCTCAAGGGGGCCAACATGAGCTATCGAAGAACCGCGATCGAAGGCATCCGGTTCCATACCGGCTTGAAGGGCGTCGGCGCGCAGGTCAACAACGACATGGAATTCAGCATGGCGGTGAAGCGGGCCGGCTGGAAGCTGCTCTATGATCCGCTGGTGGCAATCGACCATTATCCGGCTTCGAGGTTCGATGAGGACCAGAGGCATGCCTTCAACGAGATCGCGATGCATAACCGCGTTCACAACGAGACGTATGTTCTGCTGCTGAACTTCGGCGCTCTGAGGCGCATGATCTTCATGGCATGGCTGCTGACGATCGGAACGAGGGCTTCGCCGGGATTGCTGCAATGGGTTCGGCTGCTTGTCCGGGAACCGGGATTGGCGAATGGGAAGTGGATGGCCGCTCTCCGCGGAACGTTGGACGGGTATCGCGCCTGGAGAGCGTGCGGGGACAATCGACAGGCCAGGAAGAGAGAGGGGTAATCTCGTGAGAATTGCTTGGATCGGACCAATGCCGAACAACGGCGGCGGGGCTACTGGAGTGGGGCGCTCCATTCTGCAGGAGCTCTCGAAGAACGGAATTGAAGTGGACTGCTACTTCTCGGGCGACAAGGCGAATATTCCGGATGTGCTGCTGAAGGAGAAGAAGCTGCGTTACTTCTGCGAGAAAACCTCGTGGAGCTGGAATCGCTGGTACAGCCGCAACAATTATATGGCGTTCGTGACGGGGCAATATGCGAACCTTCGCTGCGAGATGAGACTTGCCAAGATCATGGCGGAGCAGCACCGGATCAAGCCGTACGATCTCGTGTTCCAGTTCTCGCACATCGAGCTGCACGCGCTCCGGAAGTACAAGAAGGAGCTGCCTCCGATCGTGCTCTACCCGACTGTGCACCACGCGGCGGAGCTGCGGTGGCATCGCCGGGAGAAGCATCTGGCGAAGGGCTCCGAATCCTGGGCGACCCGGATGCTCGTCCGGCTTATGCTGAACCTGCGAGCCAGCACGCAGAGGCGGCACGTGAAGTCGGTGGACTATATCGTCAGCCTGAGCCGCAACTTCGCGAAGGAGCTGTGCGAGGACTACAACATGAGTCCCGACAAGGTCAACTTCTTCGTGCCCAACCCGATCGACGTGGACAAGTTCGCGCCTCAACCCGAGCTGCGGCTGTCCCGACAGGACAAGCGGGTGACGTTCCTCTTCGTGTCCCGGATCTCGGTGCGCAAGGGAACCGAGATGATGGTGGAATTGTCCCGCCGGCTGTCCGATCTGGCCGGGCAAGCGAGAATACTGCTGGTCGGCAACCATTCCCTGTGGTCCGATTACCGCGGGCTGCTGAAGGGACTGAATACGGAGGTGGCGACCTATGTCAGCGAGATCTCCGGCAGTGAGCTGCAGCGCTTGTACCACGACGTGGATTCGTTAATCGCTCCGAGCCATTACGAGCCCTTCGGTCTGGTTGTCGGGGAGGCGCTGGCCAGCGGCCTGCCGGTCGTCGCGAGCGACAAGATCGGCGCGGCGGAGGGGGTCGACGAGCGGGTCTGCCGCGTGTTCGCCGCAGGCGACATGGACGCGATGGAGGCAACCGTACGCAAGCTGTATGCGGAGATTCGGGCCGGCCGAGGCGACGAGCTGTCGGGGATCGCCCGCCAGGAAGCGATTCGATTGTTCTCGCGCGAGAAGGTGGGGGCCGACATCATCGACATCTTCGAGCGGCTGGTGCAGAAGAAGCCAAGCATAACGGCCAGCCGGGGTACGGTCTATGGAGTCACGAACTAGAGCGGGGGGAGGAGTATCGAGCCTCCTTCGGCAGACGCTGCAGACCTTCATGAGCATGTCCGGGTTCATGTTCATCAACGTATTCTCCGCCATCCTCCTGTCCAGAGGCTTGTCGCCGGACGACCGCGGAGTCTACCTTGGCATCACGATGTGGAACGGCTTGATTCTGGGCTTCTGCGATATCGGCATCTATATAACGAGCGTTTATCTATGGAGCCGCTGCCGCGAGAAGGACCGCAAGGACGTGTTCATGACGCTGCTCGTCTGGGCCGTCGGCACCGGCGCGGTATGCGTGGGGGTGGTGGCGCTCTTCGCCGATTGGATGCTGCGGCATCATCTTCAAGCGGACGAGAAGCTGATGGCGTACCTCTTCTTCGCCTCCTCGATCACGGGGCCGCTGTCCAGCCTGTTCTCGGGAATACTGGCGGCGGAGCAACGATTCTCTACCGTCAACCTGCTGAGGGTCGGCATCCCCGCCGTGCTGACGACCTGCTGGCTTGTTTACTTCACGGCGGACCGGCTCTCCATCGGGATGTGCCTGGCGACGACGAGCGCCATCTCCTTCCTGGGCATTGTCCCTTACTTCTGGCAGATGCGAACCAACCTGAAGGCCGGGGGAAGATTCCGCTGGAGCATCTTCAAGGAAGGATTCTGGTACGGCCTTAAGGGGCACGGCAGCAGCGTCGTGAACGTCGTCGGCAACAGCAGCTCCCAACTGCTTATCTTCGCGCTTACGCCGGCCGCGCTCGCTTACTACCAGACGGCGAGCAGCGCTCTCGGCATTCTGTGGGCGCTGCCTGCGGCTATCGGGGTTACGAGCTTCCCCGACCTGGTGAAGGAGAACCCGAAGCTGCTGCATGACAGAACGAGCCGGTTCATTCGTCTGACGGCATTATGCACGCTCCTGGGCGGCATCCTGCTCGGCCTCGCCGAACCCGTGCTTATTCCGTTCTTGTTCGGGCAAGCCTATATCGCTTCCGTTCTGCCGGGAATCATTCTGCTCCCGAGCGTCCTGTTCAGCGGGCTGTCGAGCATTCTGGCCGGGGCGCTGAACAGCACGGGAAGAACGCTTCACAACTCGATAGCGGACGCGGCGAACGTAGGCGCTACGTTGCTTGGCATGATGCTTGTCCTGAAGCCATGGGGGATCAGCGGAGCGGCCTTCTCCGTTCTGATGGGTGCGATCATGAGCTTCAATGTGCGGCTGGTCTGGTACGGCAGATGCATCCGGCAGATTAAGCCCTCCGAGTTCTTGCCGAGCCTCGCCGATCTTGCCGCGCTCGCCCAATCGGCGCTTGGCATCCTGCGCAAGCTGAAGCCGATAAGCAAAAGCGATATGCCCGCCAAGGGAGGGAGCTTGCCATGAGAGTGTCGGTCTGCATCTGTACGAGGAATCGGCCGGACGAGCTCGAACGGGCGCTTCGTTCGTTAGAGGAATCCAGCTACCCGATCCACGAGGTGATCGTATCGGACGACAGCACGGACAACGCGACGAGCAGGCGGATTCGCCGATCGTTCCCGGAGCTGAAGTATATGCGCGGTCCGAGGCAGGGGCTTGCCGCGAATCGGAACCACTGCCTCGCTTCGGTAACCGGCTCCCACGTTCTCTTCATGGACGACGATGTTGTGCTCGCGAAGACGTTCCTGTGGAACATTCTGAAGACCGGCCAGCAGGCGGAGCGCACGGAGAAGCCGCCAATCGTGACCGGACTGGAGAACAACAGAGGTAAGCTTGTCCACCCGAACGAGCAATCGTTCCTTGGCTTCCAGAGCCGGGTATACCGGCAGGGGGAGCCGCTGCGAACCATCGTAATCAACAGCACCGTATTCCCGGTTCAACTGTTCGACGAGCTGAAGTTCGACGAGAACCTGATCTACGGCTATGAAGAGGTCGATATCGCGACAAGGGCGGCGGGCCGGGGTTATCCGATTGTGCTGGCGCCGGGAGCGATTAACGATCATTACCCGTCGGCCGCCAACCGGGATTATTACGAGCCGCACGTCGAAGCCTCCCGACTCTACGCAACCTTCAAGCGCTATCGCTTCACGGAACGGAAGCGAGTGAAGGCGGCTTCCTTCCTTGCCGCCGCTTCGCTCCATGCCCTTCTGCACGGCGTCAAGGAGCGGAAGCCGGGGCGGGCATGGCGAACGATCCATCATTCCTACTCGATGATTGCGAGACTGCGGTATTAGGGAGAGAAGAGTTAGGGAGAGAAGAGTCAGGAAGAGAAGAATCAGGAAGAGAGGAATCCACGAGGAGAAGGGGGAGAGCCGGGATGCCGACCGTATCGGTCATCATGGCCGCTTATCAGGCGGAAGCCTACATTGAGCAAGCCGTTCAGTCTGTTCTTGCGCAGTCCTATTCCGATCTGGAGCTTCTCGTCATCGATGACGGCTCCTCCGACCGAACGTCCCGCATCGTCGCCGCATGGAATCATCCGCAGGTGCGTCTCTACACGCTCCAAGGCAATCGCGGGCCATCCTACTGCCGGAATTACGGAATCGGGAAGGCGGCAGGTCGATGGATCGCCGTGTTGGACGCGGACGATTGGTGGCATCACGATCGGTTAAGGAGGCTGATCGAATTCGCGGAGCGCTTCCGGGCGGATATCGTCTGCGACGACCTCTTCCTGATCAGGGATGGGGAAGCCTCGCCCTGGAGCACGTATCTGAAGACGCGGGTCCCGATGATCGGCGAGGTGCCGGACGGGGCGCGGGTCGACGCGCAGCGGATGATACAAGACGACTTCGGGTACCTGAAGCCGATGGTCTCCGCGGAATTCCTTCGCAAGCGGGGAATCGCGTACAAGGAGGATCTTCGCTACGGGGAAGACTTCCGGTTCGTGCTGGAATGTCTGCTCCAGGGCGCGAGCATGAGGATTACCGAGCAGGCGCTCTATTATTATCGCATTCGCGACAATTCTCTCTCATCCGATGTCGCCGTGCCGGTCCAAGCGCAGATCCGCTCGACGGAGGAGCTGATGCATCGCTACTCCGCCGATAGGACGACCGTCAGAGCGCTGAGCCGCTATGCGAAGCAGAAGCGACTTATTCTGACGGAGCTGGATGTCAAGCGGATGCTGCGGCAGCGCAAGCTCGGCCCGTCGCTTGCGGCCATCGCGAGCCGTCCGGCCGTGCTGCGGCCATTGTTGCGCAATTTAATCCGGTCATGGAGATGAGTCCGTTGGCACTCGTTGATAACGGCAACCGCGGTGCGGAAGCCAAGCAGGAAGCGTTCGGCGAAGTGATAGGCGAGGCGATAGGCGAAGTGATCGGCTTCGCAACCCAAGGGAGCGGCAGCGACGACGAGAACCGGTTGAGGGAGCTGCTCTCCGGCCTTCCCGCGCGAATGGTTCCCTTCGATCGCGGGAGCAAGCTCGGCAACGTGTGGCGAATCGCCCGATTGATGCGGCGCGAGCGCCCGAGCGCGGTCGTTATGGAAGGAACCGGAATCGCGGGAGGGCTCGGGCTTCTGCTCGGAAGCTTGCTGTCCAGAGTTCCTTATATCGTGAGCAGCGGGGATGCCGTCGGTCCGTTCATCTCCAGCCATTACCGGCTGCTTGGTGCGCTCTTCCATCTCTATGAGAAGCTGCTCTATCGAAGAGCGACCGGGTTTATCGGCTGGTCCCCTTATTTGACCGGGCGCGCCCTGTCCTATGGAACCCGATTCGCCATGACGGCGGCGGGCTGGGCGCCATTCGTGCCCGGCGAAGCGGAGCGGAGGCAATCGAGGCAGCGCATCAGGGAACGGCTCGGCATTCCGCAGGAGCAATTGGTCGTGGGCATCGTCGGGTCCCTGAACTGGAACGGCAGGGCGGGGTACTGCTACGGCTATGAATTGGTGATGGCGCTCCGCGAGCTTGAGCGCAAGGACATCACGGCTCTCATCGTAGGAGATGGCAGCGGCATGATGAGACTTGCGAAGCTGGCCGAGGGTCATGACAACATCCGATTGATCGGACGAGTGCCGCGGGAGGAAGTGCCGGCGTACTTGTCCGCCATGGATCTGGCGAGCTTGCCGCAGAGCGTCGACCAGGTAGGAAGCTTCCGGTATACGACGAAGATCAGCGAGTATATGGCGGCGGGCTTGCCGATTCTCACCGGCAAGCTGCCGATGGCTTACGATCTTGGCGGGAGCGGGATGCTCCGGCTGAATGGACTGAAGCCGTGGGAGCCTCGCTACATCGAATCGTTGCGGGAGCGGCTGAGGCGGTTGGAGCCGGAAGAGCTTCGGCGGCTGAGGGCCGAAGTGCCGCGGGAGTCGAATGTGTTCAACCGGGAGAAGCAAGTGCGCATCGTCGGCGAGTTCGTTCGGGACATTGTGTCCGAACAAACGAAGGAGGAATAGCCATGAATATTGCCGTCCGACGCTTGAACAAGCGCTTCCTCCAGCAGGGGATCATCATCGGCGCTCTTCTTGCCGTCAGCGCGCTGTTGGGACGAGTCGCCCTTCACCCCGGAAGCGTCCGCTTGCTGATAACGGCGACTGTAGTCGTTGTCTTCGCGGCGATCCAGATCAAGAGTCCAAGGGCGGCGCTTCTGTCTCTGATGGTGTTCCTTCCCTTCGTCGGCTTTATCCGGCGCGCCTTGATTCCGGTTGCCGGGTGGAACTCGCTGGATACGCTCCTGGTGATCAGCCCTATCGTCGTGCTCCTGCTCTCCTTGAACTGGCTGACGAGAAAATACATTCAGAGAGAAGCGATCGAAGACGATACGAAGCTGTTCAAGCTGGTGCGGGTTATGCTCGTCATCGATCTGATTCAGGTGTTCAACCCGTTGCAAGGAAGCCTGTTCGTCGGCTTGTCGGGCATCATCTATTACATTGTGCCGATTCTGATGATGCTGCTCGGACGGGAATATCTGAACGATAAAGCGATTCGGATGCTGTTCGGCATCGTCTTCGTTATCGGACTGCTGGCGGCGCTCTACGGCTACAAGCAATATTGGTTCGGCTTCTACTCCTTCGAGGAAGAGTGGATTCGGCTGTCCGGCTACGTAGCTCTTCAGGTGTACACGATGGTTCGTCCGATCGGCTTCTTCACGAACGCGGCCGAATATGCCCATTACCTCAGCATCGCCATCGTCATCGGCTGGGGTTACTTCCTGAGAGGGGCGGCCGGCATCCGGCTGGTTGCCATGTCCGGCGTCATTCTCATGTATACGGCGCTCTTCATCGAGTCTTCCCGTTCCGCCATCGTCACCTGCACGGCGGCGCTCTTCCTGATGACGGTTGTGTGCGCCAAGAAGACCAGCTCCAAGGCGCTCTTGACCCTGTTCGCCGTCGGCGTTCTCGTCGCTCTCTTCTTCAGCATGCAGAAGCTCGGCCACGACAACGGCCTGATTACCCACTCCGTCTCGGGATTAACCGATCCGATGGGGGAGGATTCGACCCTGCCGGGGCACATCGAATACATGTTCAAAGGCTTCAAAGAAGGCTTCAGCAACCCTCTGGGCTATGGCCTCGGCGTCACGACGATCGCTTCCGGCAAGTTCGGAGGGATGGCGCTCTCGTCGGAGATCGACTGGAGCAATCAGTTTATCGCCACGGGACTGTTCGGCGGAGCGATCTACCTGCTCGTCTTCTTCCGAACGCTGTTCCTCGGCATAGCGAGAGCGAACGGAGGCAGCATGATTCCCTTGATTATTATGGGAATGCTCGTCTCGGAAGCGGGGCAGTGGTTGACCGGCGGGCATTATGCGGTCGTCGCCGTTCTGTGGCTGGCAATCGGGTATTTGGACAGAAGCAGCGCCATTCCGCCGCTTGCTCGCAGATCGACCCCGTAACCGGGAAGGAGTGAACGCGTATGCCGACTCCGTTGAATACGCTTCGGCCGGGCAGTCCGGCTTCCCGACACTTTGATCTGCTGAGAGGACTTGCGGCCGTCTATGTGATGATCTTCCATCTGCGGCCCCAACTGTTCGTCACTTCCGAATCGGCGGGCGATGCCGCGGCGATCAAGGCGCTGTACTTGTTCACGAGCCTCGGGTACCTTCTCGTGGCGGCCTTCTTCGTCATCAGCGGCTACTTGATCACCTCAAGCATCCTCAGGTCGATCCAGACGAACGGCTGGTCCTGGTTCCATTACCTAAGCAGCCGCCTGATCCGTCTATGGATCGTATTGCTGCCTGCGCTGCTGCTGACCTATGTCTGGGACTCGCTGAGCATGGCCTTCTTCCGTACGGATGGATTTTTTGCCGGGAGCCTCGATTGGGGAACCTTCTGGGGGAACCTCTTCTTCCTGCAGCAGATTCAAGCGGACAACTTCGGACGCAACATCCCGCTCTGGAGTCTCAGCTACGAATTCTGGTATTACATGCTGTTCCCGTGCCTGATTCAGATCGTCTTCGCGAACACGCGCTGGAAGAAAGCCATTTATCTTGTTCTGACGGCAGCGATCGGCTACTTCGTCGGAATGACCATTCTCGCCTACTTCGCGATATGGCTGTTGGGAAGCCTGCTCGCGGTCGTCCCCCTGGTTAAAGTAAGGAGCAGGCGCATTCGTCTTCTCCTGCTTGCGGGCTCCGTCCTTATCCTTGCGGCAGCGCTGCTGATCGGCAAGCTGAGCGATCCCTATCACCAGTTGGGAAGGCTGGAGTCGTTCCCGCTTTACTTCGGAGTCGGTCTCGCCTTCGCCGTCCTTCTCTACTTCATCCTGATCTTCTACAACGTCCATGAACGCGTCACCCCGCTCCGAAGGGACAAAGGCTTCTCCAGGTGGCTGGCCCGAATCTCCTATTCCCTCTATTTAACGCACTGGCCCGTCTTGTTGTTCTGCACGTACGGGTTCGGCTATCAGACATGGCAGCCGGATCTCCTGCATCTTGGTTACGGGGCCGCTCTCGCCGGGGGGCTTATCCTCTACGCCTGGCTGGTCGCGAGCGTAACCGAAGCGTACCTTCCAAGCATCAAAGCCAAGCTGTTCAAGCTCAGGCCCCGTCCCGGGGGCAAGCCGCAGGGCACCAAGCCGGAGCAGGGGAGACACGATGCCGCTCCCAAAGGAGGAGTATGATGAAGCGCAAGCTGCACAGAATTCAATATCTGAGAGGATTGGCAGCCGTTCTCGTGCTCTTGACGCACGTGACCATTACGTTAAACGAACGGCTTCAATACCGATTCGCCGACAATGTCTTTCTCTCCGGGTACATGGGAGTCGATCTGTTCTTCGTCATCAGCGGTTTTATCATTTGCTATACCCATTACTCGGACTTCGGCGTGCGCGAGCGGCTTGGTTCCTACTACGTGCGAAGGTTCACGCGAATCTATCCGGTTTACTGGCTTGTGTTGATTCCGGTCATTGCATTCAACTTCGCGGTTCCGAGCTACGGCGACGGCTTCGAACGCGAGCTGTCGGAGATTGTGCAATCGTGGTTCCTCATCCCGGAGAGCCATCAACCGATTCTGAGGGTCGCCTGGACGCTGTGGCACGAACTGCTCTTCTACGTCCTGTTCGGTATGCTGTTCATCCGGAACCGCAATCCCAAGCTGCTGGTCGGCGCTGCGCTCGGCTGGGGAGCGCTCTCGGCGGGTTCGATGTTCATCCAGGATCGCGGCTTCTGGCTCTGGAGCGAATATCTGTTCAGCCCGCACAACCTGGAATTCCTGGCCGGCTGCGGCATCGCGGTTCTGCTGCGCCGGGACAAGCTGAGTGCCAGGGCGGCTTATTGGGCGCTGGGCTTGGGAATCGTCCTGTTCTTCGCTTCCTGGGCGAATGAATACTGGCTGCACGAATCGATTCCGCGAGCTCTTGCCTGGGGGATTCCGTCGTTCTTGCTCGTCGCTGCCGCCAGCGCGTGGCCGGATTCCGCGAGATCTTCCCCTAACAGGCTGTTCGCTTATCTGGGGGATGCCTCCTATTCGATCTATCTCGTACACCTGCTGGCCATCCATCTCCTCTATCAAGTATTCAACAGACTGAACCTCTTTGCCCAACTTGGCAATTTAACGATGGTTACGGCCTGCGCGGCGGGGGCATTGATCGGAGGCTGCCTGTTCTATTCCCTGATCGAAGCGCCGATTATGAAGCGGTTAAAGCATCGGATCGCGGCGCAAAAAAAGCTCAAGCTAGGTTCCGTGAATCCGGCGGCGGAAGGGTGAGGGAGCCAGCATGGCGAGAAATTACGATTATCTGATCGTCGGGGCGGGAATCATCGGCCTTACGATCGCGCGAGAGCTGAAGCGGAGGCTGCCGGATTGCTCGGTCGGGATTATCGAGAAGGAGGATGAGGTCGCGCTTCATGCGAGCGGAAGGAACAGCGGCGTTCTGCATTCGGGGTTCTATTATTCGGCCGACAGCCTGAAGGCCAGGTTCACCCGCGAGGGCAATCTGGCGATGACGGCCTATTGCGAGGAGAACGGGCTTAAGCTCAACCGGTGCGGCAAGGTCGTCGTCGCGACGAGCGGGGAAGAGCTTGCCGGGCTGGACGAATTGAAGCGGAGGGGGGACCGCAACGGTGTCGAGCTGATCCCGATCGACGAGAAGCATCTGTTCATGATAGAACCGAATGCCCGCACCGTAGAGAAGGCGCTGTTCTGTCCGACGACCTCGACCGTCGATCCGATCGAAGTCTGCCGCGCGCTTAAGCGCGAGATTGTGCGGCAAGGGGTCGACATTCTGTTCTCTTGTCCCTTCAAGGGCCATCGGGATCGTACGGTGTATGCGGGCAACGACACGATAGAGGCCCGGTACCTCGTGAATTCGGCCGGATTGTACGCGGACGCAATCGCCAAGCAATACGGCTTCGGAGGCGATTACACGATCATTCCCTTCAAGGGAATCTATATGAAGTACAAGAAGAACAAGACGGATATCAGGACCAATATTTATCCGGTTCCCAACTTGAACAACCCGTTCCTGGGCGTTCACTTCACGAAGACGTTCGACGGCTCGATCAAGATCGGGCCGACGGCGATTCCCGCCCTGTGGCGAGAGAATTACAACGGGCTGCGGAGACTGAGCCTGCCGGAACTGTCGGGCATTCTCTATTACGAATCGAAGCTGTTCCTGACCAACTCGTTCCGCTTCCGGTCCTTGGCGCTGGGAGAGGTGAAGAAGTACATGAGGAATCGCTTCATCAACGAATCGCTTAAGCTGGTGCGCAACCTGGACAAGAACGGGTTCGGGGAGTTCATGAGGCCGGGCATCCGAGCGCAATTGCTGAACAAGAAGACGATGTCCCTCGTGCAGGATTTTATCGTGGAAGGGGACGACCGTTCTCTCCACGTGCTTAACTCGGTATCGCCCGCCTTCACCTGCTCGCTTCCGTTCGCGGAATATATCGTCAAGCTCATTCTCGAGAAGCAGGACGGGGGACGAGTCGCGGCGGGGTAAGCCGCTGAGGAGCGTTGTTCGGAGAAAATTCAATATGCACAAGGAACGGAGAATGGGACATGGAGACGGTCTTGGTGACGGGAGCCGGCGGTTATATCGGAAGTGTGCTGGTTCCCATGCTTCTTCGGCAAGGCTACCGGGTGAAGGCGATCGACCGCTTCTTCTTCGGTGCGGATACGCTGGCGGAGCATCCGAAGCTGGAGAGGATAAGGGAAGATGCAAGGAGGCTGACGCTCGCGCACTTCGAGAACGTCGACGCTGTCATCGATCTGGTGGCGATCTCCAACGATCCGAGCGGGGAATACTTCGCGGAGGAGACGTACGAGATCAACTACCTATCGCGGGTAAACACGGCGAAGCTGGCGAAGCTCGCGGGGGCGGCGCGCTATATTCTTCCTTCATCCTGCAGCTTGTACGGCTTCCAGGAGCAGGGAGTGATCGTGGATGAGCGGTCCCCGACCAATCCCTTGACGACCTATGCCAGAGCGAACGAGCTGGCGGAGAAGGGAGTGCTGGAGCTGGCCGATTGGGATTACACGGTCGTGATTCTCCGGCAAGCGACGGTCTACGGATATTCGCCCCGGATGCGCTTCGATCTGGCGGTGAATTCCATGACGATCGGGGCCTGGGAGAACGGAGTCGTGCCGTTGAACCGCGACGGCCGCCAGTGGAGGCCGTTCGTCCACGTCCAGGACACCGCGACCGCGATGTGTCTTATGCTCAAGGCGGATTCGGACAACGTGAACGGCGAGATCTTCAATGTCGGCTCGCAGGCGAACAACTATCAGCTCGGGAGGCTCGCGGCCGAGGTTGCGGCCGCTTGTCCGGGCGAAGTGAAGATCGAGTGGGTCGGGGATGCGGACTTCCGCTCCTACCGGGTGAATTGCGACAAGCTCGCGCGGGTGCTGAACTGGGCGCCGAGCCGGACGGTGACGGACGGCGTTCGCGAGATCTACGATGCGCTCTTCACGGGCAGAATTGCCCGAAGTGTGCAGACGAGCACGCTGATGTGGTACCAAGAGCTGTCCAAGTGGCACCGAATTATCAAGGACATCGAGCTTCACGGAGGCATTCTGAGATTGTGAGGGATCGTATGAAGATTCTGGCGACGGGCATGGAATGGCACGAGCATATTCCGGGAGGACTCAATCAATACTTCGCCGACTACCTGAGAGCGATGGTCGAACAAGGCCACTCCGTCGAAGGGCTGATCAGCGGGGAAGGGAGGCCGCTCGGAGCGCCCCCCTACGTTCGGGACATCGCGGAAGCGGTCCCCGCGCTGACGACGATGAAGCGAGTGAGGTCTTTCTACCGAGGAGTCATGAATCGAAGCCGCGTGAGCGAGCCGGACGTATTCAACCCTCACTTCGCGCTCTATGCGGCCATGGTTGGCAGGAATTCGTTGCCCGGGCATGTCCCTATCGTGACGCATTTTCACGGGCCGTGGTCGCTGGAATCGCTGGTCGAGGAGCAGGGGCGCTCCTTGTCCAAGCTGCTTAAGCTCCGAATGAAGAGAAGGCTCGAGCAGTCCATTTATCGCAGGTCGGACTCGTTTATCGTGCTGAGCGATTACTTCCGAGATGTGCTCTCCAAGGAATTCGGGGTATCCGGGAGCCGGATTCACGTTATTCCGGGCGCCGTCGATACCGAACGGTTCAAGCCTGCGGCAAATCGCGGGAGCTTGCGGGCGCAGCTTGGCATCCGACCCGGCGAGAGGCTGCTGGTCTGCGCGAGAAGGCTGGTCCGACGGATGGGGATCGATCATCTGATTCGGGCGATGGTTCGGCTGTCGCAGGAAACTCCGTCCATCCGGCTTGGCATTATCGGGGACGGTCCCTTGCGGGGGGAGCTGCAAGAGCTGATTGAGAGCTTGGGGCTGCAAGGAAACGTAAGGCTGCTTGGCCGGGTCGGCACGGAGGAGCTTGTGTCTTGGTACCAGGCGGCCGATCTCGCGATCGTGCCGACGGTTACGCTCGAAGGGTTCGGCCTCGTGACGGCGGAGGCGCTGGCATGCGGAACGCCGGTGCTCGGAACGCCGTACGGCGGGACGAAGGAGATTCTGCAGAAGTTGTCCGCGGAGCTGCTGTTCGCGGACGGCAGCCCGGAGGCCATCGCGAGGAAGGTGGCCGCGGTCTTGAACGGAACGGAGAGAGCGCCGCAGCGAGACGCTTGCCGAGAGCATGTTCTGCGGCATTATACGTGGGACAAGATCGCTGTGCGGATTGCCGGGGCGTTCGGAGAGGCCATCGAGTCGAGGAAGGAGTGCCGCACATATGAGAGCGGATTTAAGAGTAGCCTTCTATAATCATACGAGCACGGTCAGCGGAGCGGAGATCAACCTGCTCTCGATCGCGAGCAACCTGCCGAACGCTTGCCCGGTCGTCTTCGCACCGGAAGGCGATCTGGCCGAGCGCGCGCGCAAGTCGGGACTTCCAACCGTTACTCTCCCGGGCTATGAAGCGCGGCTGTCCCGGAATCCGCTACGACTGGTCAAGGACAGCTTCGGCATGCTGGCGGCCGGCTTTCGATTCTCGCAGTCCGTTCGCCACAGAGGAATCGACCTGATTCATGCGAATTCCCTTCGCGCGGGCATGATGGCGGCCATGTTCGCGTGGCGGCATCGCACTCCCGTCGTCTGGCACTCGCAGGACATTCCCCCGGGAGGATGGATCGGTCGGGGAATGAAGCTGCTCGCGCGCTTCGCGGCGCGCTCGATTCTCTGCATCTCGCGCGCGGTGATGGACGGATTCGACACGCCGGCCTTGAGCAGGAAGCTGGAGCTGGTGCACAACGGAGTCGAGCTCCGAACATTCCGGCCGGACGAGAAGGCAGCCATCCGCGTGAGGCTGCGGGAAGAATGGGACACTCCGGCAAGCGCCAAGCTGATCGTCATGATCGGCCAGATCGCCCCATGGAAGCGGCAGGCCGATGCCATCCTCGCGCTCAAGAAGCTGCTGGAGAAGGGGCAGGACGTCTATCTATGGATCATCGGAGAAGCGAAGTTCCGGGAGGAGAACCGTGCATATCTGAATTCCTTGCGCGATCTGGTCAAGAACGCCGGCTTGTCGGAACGGGTCCGCTTCACCGGATTCCGCGACGATGTGATGGAGCTCTGCTGTGCGGCGGAAGCGCTCTGGCTGTGCTCGAAGAATGAGCCCTTCGGCCGCGTCATCATCGAAGCGATGTCCCAGGCGATTCCCGTCGTCGCGACGAACGGAGGCGGCGTTCCCGAGATCATCGAGCCGGGTCGAAGCGGTCTGCTCTACGAGACGGGAGACATCGAAGCGCTTGCCGCGCAGACCGAACGGCTGCTGACCGATGAACAGCTCCGGCTAAGCATCGGCGACGCGGCTACGGCTCGGGTCGCCAGGCAGTTCACGATTGCCGGCGCCGCGCAGAAGATCGAAGACATCTATCGCAAGGTTCTCTCTTATCCGACCCCGGCCGCGGGGACCAGACTAAAGGAAGGGAATACCTATGAGAAGCCCTTATAGAATAGCTATCGTGCACGATTACCTGAACCAGATGGGAGGCGCGGAGCGCGTCGTCGGCCTGCTCCATCAGATGTTCCCCGACGCTCCGATTTACACGACGATCCTTGACCGGGACCGGTTATGGCCGGAGCTGGAGAAGGCGGACATCCGGGCGTCCTGGATGCAGAGAATTCCCGGCATTCTGAAGCGCTCCAAGCAATTTTTCTGGCTCTACCCGTTCGCGGTTGCGAGCATGAAGCTTCAAGGCTACGATCTGGTCATCAGCTCGAGCAGCGCCTTCGCGAAGGGAGTTCGCGTAAGCGGAGCTACCCGCCATATCTGCTACTGCTACACGCCGATGAGATTCGCCTGGGACTTCGCCACGTACATGGAGTCGAACGAGGTGACGTTCGCGCAGAGAGCGATCGCCCGGTTGCTCATGCGTCCGCTGCGGCTCTGGGACAGGAGCAACTCGCGCAAGGTTCATCGGCTCGTCGCCATCTCCTCCATCGTCCAGCGCCGGATCGCGGAGTATTACGGCCTGAGCTCCGAGCTGATCTTCCCGCCGGTCAACGTGAACCGGTTCAAGCTCTCGGACAAGCCGCCGGAGGATTACTTCCTTGTCGTCTCCCGGCTTGTCTCCTACAAGCGAATCGATCTTGCCGTCGAAGCCTGCACACGAGCGAGGAAAAAACTTATCGTGATCGGAGACGGGCCCGACCGGTCACGCTTGGAATCGCTGGCGGGGCCAACGGTTCACTTTGTGGGGCGCTTGCCGGACCAGGAGATCGAGCGGTATATGCAGCATTGCCTCGCGTTCCTGTTCCCCGGCATCGAGGACTTCGGCATCACGCCGCTTGAGGTTAACGCCTGCGGCCGCCCCGTCATCGCGTTCCGGGGAGGAGGCGCCCTCGATACGATCAATCCCGCCGTCAACGGCCTCTTCTTCGACCGGCAGAACGTGCCCGACCTCATCATGGCTCTCGAGGAAGCACGGACAAGAACCTGGAACCCCGCTGCGATTCGGCGCCACGCGGAGCAATTCGGCGAGCAGCAATTCCGCCATAAGATGATGCAACTCGTGCACTCCGCGATGGGGTTAAAGGAGCAGGAGGCGCGGACCTCCGTCGGATTGGTTGCAGAGTGACGGACCGGCAAGCGGGATGGAGAGTGGCGATAAAGCTGGTGGACCCGTCGAACCAAACTAACCAAACCAACCCAACGAACTCAACGAACCCGTCTCGTCGATGCTGGCGAACCCGTCGAACCCGTCGAACCCGTCAAACCCGTCAAACCCGTCAAACCCGTCAAACCCGTCAAACCCGTCACTCTCGTCAAACCCGTCAACCTCGTCGGCCCCGCCGAACCCGCCGCTGCCGATGGCCGCTGGATTTCATATGAAATTTCACATTCGAGCAGCCCGCTAACGGACACTTTGCCCGATTTTATGCGAAAAATCACATTCATAGAGGAAAATCCAGCCCGAGGTGCTGGATGTATGCTAAAAACCACATAAAACGCCGCGATTGCCCCCCAATCCAAGCCGACGAATGTGAAAAACCACATAAAATCGCAAAAGTCCTCGGGCTGGGAGGCGGATAGCGCGGCGGAGGGCGATCTCGGGAGAGTGGGGAAGAGCGAGGAAGAGGGGAAGAGTGTGAATTAGTGAGGAAGAGCGAGGAAGTGAGGAAGTGTGAGGAAGTAAGGGGGATGGGGAGAGTGAAGAAGATCCCTCCGCGCGCGAATCGCCGTTCCAGTTGACCCGTGGTTACTCATCCGCACCCACCATGCCTGCTCGAATGCCCGCACTTGAGTAATGGCGACTCATCTCGGTTCCTCCGCGCGCGAATCGCCGCTCCAGTTGGCCCGTGGTTACTCATCTGCACCCACCATGCCTGCTCGAATGCCTGCACTTGAGTAATGGCGACTCATCTCGGTTCCTCCGCGCGCCAATCGCCGCTCCAGTTGACCCGTGTCTAGGAACAATGTGCCGGGAACCCGCACAACGACGCTCCGAAGAGACGATTGGACATCCTCCGAACCCAAAAAAGAACCGTCAGGACGATTAGCGATCATTCCTGACGGTTCTTCGTGCAAGGTCGCCATACGGCGGTCCGGGAGGAAGCCCATGCGTGAGTTAGTAGCCGATAAAGATAATCGCTCCGGTATAGGCGGTTGTGCTGTTCGGATTCAACCGAATCGCATTGCCGGAGTTCGTCTGGGTGATGGCGGAGGCCGGCATTCCCGTCGTGTTCTGGAGCAGAGTCGCTTGAGTCATGTCGGACAAAGGAAACTGGAACGGAATGCTCTGCGCGGTCGAAGTGCTATTGACATAATTTTTGAGCACGAGGGTAATCTGCCACATCTGGTTGGTGCCGTTCACGAGCCGCATCGGAGCTTGGTCGATAAAGACGCTGCCGCCGGAAGTTCCTTTATAGACAGTGTCGCTTCGAGCTTGGCCGTTGAAGGTGTAGAAGCCGGATACGATCTTGAAGTTCTTGTTGTCGAAGGAGCCGACCCATATGGCCGCGTTGTCCCGAATGCGAATTCCCGGAAGCGTGGTGGAGCCATAGTAGGTGAAGGTGCTGAGGCCGGGTTCGAAGACGATCGTTCCGCGACATTGGCCCACGATGACAGCTTCGGCGGGCGTATAAGCGGACAAGGTGTTGGAGGCGTCGACATACCAGCCGAAGCCGGGGTTGCGGATCGTGACGCCGATTAAACCGCCTGCTCCGAGTCCGGGGTCGGCGTTCCATGATTCCGAATAGATGGCCGCATTGCCGATGCCTTCGAAGCGGACGCTGTCCAGTACCCATTCGATCAGGAAGGCGATCGGGTTGACTCCCTTGGCGGGCGCTTCTTGGTAGATGCCGAAGGGGCAGACGGAGAGATGGCAACGAAGGAAGTAGGTCTCGGGATGGCCGGAGTGATCGGCTGCGACGGCGATTGCGGCGAACGATGCATGATCGAGCGTGCAGTCGATGAAGTTATGGTCGCCTTGGTCATTTTTGAAGTAGACGTTGTAATACGAGCCGCTGAGATAACAATGGGTTATCGACGAGTGACTCGCGCCGTTGATGACGAGACCATGCCCGAAGTCAGAGATGTTGACCCTGTTCAGGAAGGAACGCACGGTCATCTCCACCCCATTGTAAGAGCGGGTCTTCTTCCCGAGCGACCAAGCCCCGGTGCCGCCTCGAAGTGTGACGTCCTCCATGCCGGTGGTAAATCCGGAGCCGGGAGGGTTCATCAGGATGGCGGCGACTCCGTCACCAATGTTGGTATCGACGGTAATCACGCTGACACCTGCGCCCATGCCTTTTAGGATGATTTTATCGAGTGTCAACTGCGCCCTCAGGAAGTATTCGCCGGCCGGGATGATCAACGTTCCGCCGCCCAGCGCATTAAGCGCCGTAATTGCACTTTGGAATGCGGCCGTCGCGTTGGAGCCGCTTGTGGCGTTCAGAATTACCTGGCCGCGAATGCCGGTTCCGGTTCCGACAACCGTTGTCGAGATGGTCACGTTCGACGAGCCGTCGAATGTAGCCGAGCCCGACACCCCTCCCGTCAGGGAGATCGTGCGCGCCGTCTGCAGCTTGGCGGCCTGATCGACGATGCCGTCGCCGTTGGAGTCGTAGACGTTCTTCTTCATGTCGCCGGAGCTCGGGGCGGAGGTGGTGATGGTGACATCCTTGGAGCCGTCGAAGGAGACGGAACCGGTCACGTCGCCGGCGAGGGTGATGTTGCGAGCATTCTGCAGCTTGGCGGCCTGGTCGACGATGCCGTCGCCGTTGGAGTCGTAGACGTTCTTCTTCATGTCGCCGGAGCTCGGAGCGGAGGTGGTGATGGTGACGTCTTTGGAGCCGTCGAAGGAGACGGAACCGGTCACGTCGCCGGCGAGGGTGATGTTGCGAGCATTCTGCAGCTTGGCGGCCTGGTCGACGATGCCGTCGCCGTTGGAGTCGTAGACGTTCTTCTTCATGTCGCCGGAGCTCGGGGCGGAGGTGGTGATGGTGACATCCTTGGAGCCGTCGAAGGAGACGGAACCGGTCACGTCGCCGGCGAGGGTGATGTTGCGAGCATTCTGCAGCTTGGCGGCCTGGTCGACGATGCCGTCGCCATTGGAGTCGTAGACGTTCTTCTTCATGTCGCCGGAGCTCGGAGAGGAAGTGGTGATGGTGACGTCCTTGGAGCCGTCGAAGGAGACGGAACCGGTCACATCGCCGGCAAGGGTGATGTTGCGAGCGTTCTGCAGCTTGGCGGCCTGGTCGACGATGCCGTCGCCATTGGAGTCGTAGACGTTCTTCTTCATGTCGCCGGAGCTCGGAGAGGAAGTGGTGATGGTGACGTCCCTGGAGCCGTCGAAGGAGACGGAACCGGTCACATCGCCGGCGAGGGTGATGTTGCGAGCGTTCTGCAGCTTGGCGGCCTGGTCGACGATACCGTCGCCGTTGGAGTCGTACGTGCTCTTGAGCATGTCGCCTGTTCCCACCGAACCGCCCGAACTTCCGGAGCTACCCGAGCTGCCCGAATTACCCGAACTGTCCGAACCGCCGTCGCCGTTAGTTGTGCTCATGGCGAAGGACGATGCTGGAATAAGCGACGCCATGACGGTATGTCCCGCTGTATTCGGGTGTATGCCGTCGTTCGTATAGCCGGGCTTCCATACGGGATCTCCATTCGCCTTGCTCGTTGTAACCGTTACCCCGGTGTCGAACACGGCGTCCAAGCCGACGGGGGCCGCAATGGCCGTTCCGGATACGGTCTTGAGGGAAGAGCCGTGCAGCCACGCATTAAGGTCGCTCCATACTTCATTGCCGCCGTTCGCTCTTAAGCGGAAGTTGACCGCCGTAGGCGTCTGGTTGGCTACCGTAGCGAAGCTGTCCGTCGAGGATGCGCTGACGCCGGGAACACAGGAGTATGCCTTCAGGCCGGCCTTCTTGATCCCTGTGATCAGCGCTTGATAAAGACCGGTAATATAGGAGATTGCCGTGCTGCTCTGATTGTTGGGCGAGTTAATGTCGTTGACTCCGTATTCGATCATGGCATGCGTGCAATACGACAGAAGGCTAAACCGATCGCTTGCGTACGTGAAGGAGCTTCCGTTGTTCACGACGACGGATTCCAACGATTCGCCATTCGCCCCAAGATCGATCCAAGACCCTCCCGCAGCTTGAACGGCCATCTGCATGAATCCGTAAGAGAGCCCGTAGGTGCTGCTTCCCATGCTTACGCCTTTGGAGATGGAGTCTCCGAATAAGGCGACTATCGGATAGGCTGCGGCGCTGGCACTAGGCTTGCCTATGCACAGGCTGGCGCCGTAGCCGTTGCCCTCCCGGGGAGAGAGGCTGTTCCAACTGTTGCTCTCGGTCGCCGCTCCGCTGACGGTGGCCGTTCCGTTGTAATACTGGGCGCTGTTGGAGGCGGCGGTTGTCTGGTTCGTCAGATCTCCATCGATCCAGCCGTCGCCGGCGCTGATGGACATTAACCAGTTAAGCGGCCACTTGCTCTTGGCGTAGATACGGAGGTACACGGTTTGGTCTTTGGTGAACGCTCCGCTGAACTTATCCGTCAATACGGTCTGATTCAATCCGACGGTGAAGGTCCTTGAGGAGTTAACCGTTAGAGGATAGAACGTTACGCTCCCCGTACCGGCCGGAACTTCAAGCGATACCTTCAGTTCGACGGCGGCGCTGTTCACCGAGCTTGGATTCTGGAAGACCCATTGCACTTCCGTGCTGTCGACGTTAAAGATGTGCTTCTGCCGGAATGTCACCCCGCTCTTGGTGCCGGATACGCTGCTCTTGCCCGCATAAGTCTCGGCGCCCGAGAAGCTGGCTTCATTCCGCTTGCCGACAACGCGGGTGTCCGAGAGGGCAGCAGATACGACGGCGGAAGTGGAAGCAGAGGCGGAAGTTGAAGTCGAAGTGGATGTGGATGTGGATGTGGTGGTGGAGGCTCCGGTCAGGGAGGTCGCCATCGTTACGTTGCCCGAGCCGTCGAACGATACCGAACCCGTTACGTCTCCGGTCAGCGTAATCGTGCGGGCCGTCTGCAGCTTGGCAGCCACGTCGACAACGCCGTCGTAGTTGGTGTCGTAGAAGCTCTTCTTCATGACGTCGGAATTCACGCTCACCGGAATCGTGATGTCCGCCGATCCGTCGAAGGGAGCCGATCCGCTTACTCCTCCGGTAATATTGATGTTCCTGGGGGTTTGCAGCTTGGCTGCTTGGTCCACGACGCCATTATCGTTCTTGTCGTAAACGCTCTTCTGCATGTCGCCGTTGGGCATGTTGCCATCATCTCCTTTATCCTTAATAGATTTGCTTTATAAAATGAAGATAGGGTTGGTCGGGATCAACTGTTGCAATAGGTCACAGGCATGTCTGCGTGCAGATGGCGCATGCCAACTCAGACCTTCTTCCTACATGGTATGCGCCATAGATTCGAGTGATTGGATATAATGACCTATCGGGCGAGTTGAAAAATAACCGATCCCGTTGAAATTCATTGACATGATACGAAGTGTATCTTAAAATGTAAGCAATTACACATATTTTAACAAAAAGGAAGTCTGCGGACGGTCAGCCGCCGCCTTCGGAGGCGATGGAACCGCCGCATAATCATAATGCAGATATCGACATTTAAGCACAAAGTCCAGCGGTATGATGTCAAGTCCTTGAAACGTGTGAATTGGAAATTTCATTAGCGCATCAAGCAAGGAGCAGTAGAAAAAAGGTACACCAAACTAAACCCAGTCGAAAATCAAGGCTAATACCAGATTTTTACTGGGAATTCCGTGAAGGACTTTGGCAAA
>NZ_SSOB01000035.1 GCF_004801405.1 Cohnella fermenti | reverse complement strand
CTTCCCTGCACAGTACGAGCGCTTGCGTCAACTGCACTCAAACGGTTGAACCGCCGTATACCGAACGGTACGTACGGTGGTGTGGAAGGTCGGCTACTCAACTAATGGGTAGCCTCCTATCCGATCGAGGAAGAATTAAGAAACGTTCTTATTGATCGCTACCGCTTCGCCTTGTAAAACTCGTGATAAAGCTTCATGAGCGCTCGCTTCTCGATCCGCGAGACGTAGCTGCGGCTGATCCCGAGTTCGCGCGCGATCTCGCGCTGCGTCCGCTCGTCGCCGCCGCCGTCCAACCCGAAGCGGCCGCGGATGACCTCCTGCTCCCGCTCGTCCAGAATGTCGAGGTTGCGGTAAATTTTGCTCTTCTCGATCTTAAGCTGAACCTTCTCGACGACCTCGTCGGGCTCGGTGCCGAGAATATCCTGCAGCGTTATCTCGTTGCCTTCCTTGTCGGTGCCGATCGGGTCGTGCAGGGAGACGTCCTTGCGGGTCTTCTTCAGCGACCTCAGATGCATCAGAATCTCGTTCTCGATACAGCGCGCGGCGAACGTGGCGAGCTTCGTCCCCTTGTTCGGCTGGAAGCTCTCGATCGCCTTGATGAGGCCGATCGTGCCGATGCTGATGAGGTCTTCCAGGTCCTCGCCGGTGTTGTCGAACTTCTTGACGATATGCGCAACCAGACGAAGATTGTGTTCGATCAGCAGGTTGCGGGAGCGAGGGTTGCCCTCCGCCATCCGCGACAGGTGCAAGGCCTCCTCTTCATCGGTCAGAGGCTGGGGGAACGCGTTGTTCTTGACATAAGAGACCAATAAGGACAATTGCTTCAGGAACAAGGCGACAGCGGTAAAAAATCCGGGCACGGGCAAGCCACCTCCGGCTAGTTGATCGGGAGCGCATGGGAAACATTATTATTGTATGTGGGTGGATGCCCATGCGTGCCTGTACGCGTCATGTCAAGCGGTTCTTATTGCCGGGGTTCGATTAGTTGGCGGTTCGATTCGCTTGACAGCGCGAAAACCGGCCAACTATAATCGGGACAAAGTTAATCGAGATGCGAGGAACAGGAGAGCACACTTGGACGCCCGGCCCAGAAACCGCTGGAGGGCTTGCGGTGTGCTTTTTTGAATTGCCGCCGACAAGGAAGTGACTTCGCGATGCGCCGATACCGGCTGCCCAATTGGTTCGACAACCGTTCCATCCGCAACAAAATCACGATTCTGTACATCCCGCTCGTCGTGCTGCCGCTGCTGCTGCTCGGCATCGTCTCCAACCGGATCTATACGGAAGCGATTGTCGGGAAGACGGAGGAGAGCATCGCGGACAATTCGCAATTGATCGCGACGCGAATTCAAGGCATTCTGCAGAACATGGAGAGCAGTGCCAACAACATGACGCTCAGCCTCAATCGGATCGTCAGCGAAGAGGAGGAGCCTACTCCGGGCGAGGACGTGCGTTACGAGGCGCTGATCGTCAACCAGCTCAGCTTCGCGCTGCTCGTGTTCCCGGACGTCGATTCCGCCGCCTTCATCGATGCGAAGGGGCGCGTGTACGCGACGCACTCCGCCATGACGAACGGAGCGGAGCAGTTCGCCGGCAGCGAGCTCGCGGAGCAGCTCCGGGCTACGTCCGGCGAGAATCGGTGGCTGGGCGTGCAGCGGAGAGACTTCCTCGTGCGAACGCCGGAGCAGACCGTCCTCTCGCTGGGCAAGAAGGTGACGGAGATCTCCACCGGACGAACGCTCGGGTATCTGGTCGTCAATGCGGACGAGACGAAGCTGTCCGGGATTTTCCCGCGGGAAGGGGAGGGCATTCTCGCCGACTATTCGATCGTGGACGAGAGCGGCACGGTCGTCTCCGCGCGCGATCCGGGCAAGCTGTTCGCCCCGCTGGAGGATCGGGCGGCGCTCGACTGGCTGAGCGGCGGGGCGAGCTCGGCTCTGGACGAGCCGTTCCGGCACGGGGATACGCTGACCGTGGGCTACCGCCTGGGCGCGATGGGATGGACGCTCGTCACCGAGGTGCCGATCAAGGAGCTGACCCGCGACACGAGCAAGATCAGCCTGATCATCGTGCTGATCGGCCTCGGCTGCTTCCTTCTCGTGCTCGCGAACGCCGGGCTGCTGTCGCGGACGATTGCGGCGCCTATCGTTCGCCTGACGCGGGCGATGCGCAAGGTGCAGGAAGGCTCGATCGACACGAGGTTCGAGACGCGCGGCAGGGACGAGATCGGCCAGCTCGGCAGCGGCTTCAACAGCATGATCGGCCGCATTCGCGAGCTGCTCGTCCGCGTCCGTCGCGAGCAGAGGCAGAAGCGGGAATACGAGCTGGCCCTCATCCAGTCGCAGATCAAGCCGCATTTTCTATACAATACGCTTGACGTGATCTATACGCTCTCGGAGATGGGCAGGACGCGCGATGTCCAGAGGACGACGAAGGCGCTCGCCGACTATTATCGCAACGTGCTGAGCAAGGGGCGGGAGATGATCACGATTGCGGAGGAGCTTCAGAACGTGAGGGACTACCTGGCCATCCAGAAGGTCCGCTACTCCGACGTCTTCGAATATCGCATCGACGTGCCGGCGGAGCTGGAGCCGTATCCGATCCTCAAGCTGACGCTGCAGCCGCTTGTCGAGAACGCCATCTACCACGGCCTGAAGCCGACGGGGGCCTTCGGGCATCTCTCCGTCACGGGGGAGCTTGGGGACGACGGCATCCTGCTGAAGGTGACGGACGACGGGGTCGGCATGTCCGAGGCGGAGCTGGCGGCGATCTGGGCGGCGGACACGGACGGGAACCGGAAGCCATCCTTCGGAATGCGCAATGCGCACGAACGAATTCGGTTGTACTTCGGCTCGGGATACGGCTTGGAGGTTCGTTCCGCTCCGGGGCAGGGGACGACGGTGACGGCAAGGCTCCCGGCGAGCCTGGAATGGGCGGAGGCAGAGGGAGACGACGGCGAAGAGGAGAAGGAAGGGGATCAACGTTGAAAATCATCATTGTAGACGACGAGGCGATTTTCCGAGATTATTTGCGACAGGCGCTCGAGTGGGAGTCTTACGGGATGAGCATCAGCGGCGAAGCGCGCAATGGCGAGGAGGCTCTTGCGCTCATGCGCGCAGATCCTCCGGATGTGGCGCTTGTCGACATCAACATGCCGATCATGGACGGGCTGGAGCTGACGGAGCGCCTGCGGGCGGAAGGGCTGCCGACGGACGTCGTGCTGGTGACGGGGCATAATGAGTTCGAGTATGCGAGGACGGCGATCCGGCTCGGTGTCGAGGATTACATCCTCAAGCCGTTCTCCAAGGACGAGCTTGTGCTGACGCTGCTCAAGTGCCGGAACAAGCGGCAGATCGAGCTGAAGGCGAAGCAGACGGAGCGGGCCGACCGCGAGCTGATGCTGGGCAGCGCCCTGCAGCGGCTCGTGACCGGCGAGACGGCGCAGCAGGCGGACGCAATCGCCGGCAGGCTGGAGCAATTCGGCCTCGATCTGAGCGAGCGGCACAGCGTGGCGGTTATCGAGATCGACCACATGGAGCGCAAGTGGAACGAGCCCGCGGAGCGCCAGCTCTGGAAGTTCGCGGTGACGAACATCCTGCAGGAGACGCTCGAGGAGGAAGGGGACGTGTTCCTGTTCCACGGCGCGGAAGGGCGGATCGTCATTCTTCGGAAGGAAGGGCCGGCAAGCGGCGCGGCGCGGACGGGGGAAGGGAAGGCGCCGCCGAAGCTGGACGGCTATGACAAGGTGTGCCGATACATCCGCAAGTACCTCAAGCTGACGGTGACGATCGGCGTCGGCGGAGGCTACTCCGGCCCGGAGGGCATTCGACGCTCCTATGAGGAAGCGAGGGAGGCGCTGCGCAGCAAGTTCCTGCTCGGCGAGGATCGGGTGATCGACTACGCATCGCTCGATCCGGGCTCCGCCGGCACGTCCTTCCTGGCGGAATCGAACGACCGGCTTGCGCACGCGCTGCGGATGGGCGACTGGAGCGAGCTTGAGCTCAGACTGGACGGGCTGTTCCGGGAGATTCGGGAACGCAAGCTGTCCCTCGACCTCACCTACGTCTCCTGCATGGGCTGGGTATCGGTCGCGCTGTCCCACGTCACGGAAGCCGGGCATCCGATCGAGGATTGCTTCGGAGAGCATTTTTTCCCCTATTCGGACATTCGCGCACTGGAGACGGTCGACGCCGTCAAGGAATGGATGAAGTCGCTGTTCCGCCAGGCGTTCGACTATGTAGGCAAGCACAAGAAAACCCGCTCCTCGAATATCGCCAAGGGGGCGCGCCAGCTTATCGAAGAGAAGTACGGCGATCCGGAGCTGACCGTGGAGGCGGTGGCGGGAAGCCTGTTCATCAACCCGAGCTACCTGCGGGCGGTGTTCAAGAAGGCCTACGGAATGACGGCGAGCGAATACCTCATCCACGTTCGCATGGAGAAGGCGAAGGAGCTGATCGGAGGGGGACTTAAGCATTCGGACATCGCGGAGCGGGTCGGCTTCAATGATCCCGGCTACTTCAGCAAGAGCTTCCGCAAGTTCTTCGGCCTGTCGCCGAGCGAATACGAGAACGGACTTACGCGGGGGTAGAGGAGCGAAGGATAGAAGCGAATTATTCCCAAGCTGTAGCGGATTGTTCAACTTTGCATCGGTTTTTGCCTTATCCGGGGCGGTTCCCTTCTCTATAATCAAGGTTGTCAAGGATAAACACCCGATCAGAGAGGGGTTCAAGAATGATTAAACAAACAGCAGCACTCTTGTCCGTTGCCTTGCTCGGCCTGTCGACGGCCGCCTGCGGCTCGAACAATAATTCGGAATCGCAGCCTTCCGCGTCCGGCGCGTCGCCTAGCGCGTCCGAACCTGCAAGCGAATCGGCATCCGCCAGCGCTTCGGCAAGCGCCGAGCCGGTCAAGCTTCGCATCTACGCCCAGTATGCGGACGACGACACGAAGCTCCCTTACGACTACGCCGTCGCGGAGCTGAAGAAGGAGATGCCGAACGTCGAGCTCGAGCTGGAGATTCAGGCGCAGGACGACGGCCAGAAGCTGAAGACGTATGCGGCTACCGGCAACCTTCCGGATATTTTCCAAGCGGGTCTGGACATCATCAATACGTTCAAGGAATCCGGCAACATCCTGCAGCTTGACGAGTATTCGGACAAGTACGGCTTCACGGACGCGGTGCTGCCGAGCGCGATGAACACGCTCAAGACCGACGACGGTCACGTGTATGCCTTCCCTTACGCGGGCAACGAGATGATCCTGCTCTACTACAATAAAGAACTGTTCGAGCAGAATGGCGTCAAGGTTCCGACGACGTTCGAGGAGTGGCAGCAGGCGGTCGAGACGTTCAAGAAGAACGACATCATTCCGCTGGCGCTGTTCGCCAAGGAGAAGTGGCCGGACGTCGCGCTCTACGATATCTTCGCAAGCCGTTATGACGAAGCCGGCATCACGAAGCTGGACAAGGGGCTTGCCAAGGCAAGCGACGAAGCGTACAAGACGGCAGCCGAGCAGCTTGCGGCCCTCGTCAAGGCCGGTCTGCTGCAGAAGGGCGCGACGAGCATGAACTACGACCAGGCGTCCGCGCTGTTCTTCGAAGGCAAAGCCGCGATGTTCCTGAACGGACAATGGGACATCGAAGCGTCGACGAACGCGCTCGGCGACAAGGTCGACTGGATGTACTATCCGGGAACCGACGCATCCAACTATGAATCGTCCAAGCTCGTGTTCAGCGGCGGCGGCGGTCCTGGCGGCTATGCCGTTAACCCGAAGAGCAAGAACGTGGAAGTGGCTGCCGAGGTTGCGGCGTTCATCTCCCGCAAGTATGCGGAATTCAAGTACACGGAACGCGGTACGCCGATCGTCGCGACCAAGGTGGACAAGGAGATCGTGAAGGCGTACCCGCCGATGATGGAGAAGCTGGCCCAGGCTATTCCGAACATGAAGACAACGGCATTCGCATGGGGATTGTCCAATCCGAAGTTCAAGGCTGCGATTGAAGATGCTTCGCAAGGCTTGATGGCCGGCACGACGGCCGAGCAATTCGTGAAGGAAGTCGACAAGGCGATCGGACAGTAGGGCAGCAACCCCGCTCAGACCAGAGAAAGGCTGCTCGCACCGCGCTCGCCGCGGTGCGAGTCGTTTCCGGAGAGCTTTCGGAGAGCTTCCGGAGGATAGGAGGAAGCACCATCATGAATAAATACTTGGGGAACAAAGCCGCGATCGCCGTCTTCGTCCTGCCGGCGCTGCTGCTCTACTCGCTCATCGTCTTCTGGCCGCTCGTGCAGACCGTGTATCGCAGCCTGTTCGATTGGGACGGCGTCAACACGGCCTCCTTCATCGGGCTCGACAACTACAAGGAGTTGCTGGACGACGATCTGTTCTGGACGTCGCTCAAGAACGGCGCGATCTTCGCGGCGCTGATCGCAGTGTTCCAGATCGGGCTCGGCACGTTGCTGGCGCTGGCGATCTCCGACGCGAAGGTGAAGGGGCGGAAGTGGCTGCGCATCAGCTTCTTCATGCCTGTCGTCCTCTCCGTCACGGTCGTCTGCCAACTGTGGCTGTCGATCTACAACGCCGAATACGGCCTGCTCAACAAGCTGTTTGAGCTGCTGGGCCTCTCGTACCGGCAGGACTGGCTCAGCGATCCGGGCGTCGCGATCTTCGCCATCGCCTTCGTGAATGCTTGGCAGTTCATGGGCTACCACTTCGCTCTGCTGTTCGCGGGAGTCAAGTCGATTCCGGAGCAATTCGTCGAAGCGGCGAAGATCGACGGGGCGAGCAAGTGGAGAAGCCACTGGCTCATCACGCTCCCGCTTCTGAAGGAGACGTACCGGTTCTGCCTCGTGTTCGCCGTCACCGGCGGGCTGAGCGCTTTCGCCCAGATGTTCATCATGTCGAGCGGCGGGCCCGGAACGTCGACCTACACGCTTACTTATCTGATGTATCGTTCCGCATTCCGCATTAATGAGTTCGGCTACGGCAGCGCCTCCGCCGTCGTCCTGGTGCTGGAATGTCTGATCGCCACGCTGGTCATCAACCGGCTGGTCGCTCGCGAACGAATCATCTATTAGGAGGTCGCCATGACGATTCTATCCCGACTTCGCCATCGCAGCTTGCCATCCCGAATCCTCATGGGGATCTATGCCATCGTCTCGATCTACCCGCTGTTCTGGATGCTCTCGTACTCGCTGAAGAACAACAACGAGATATACGTCACGAATCCGTTCGGCCCGCCGCTTCACCCCCGGTTCGAGAATTACAGAACCGCGTGGGAGAGCTTCAACGTTCCGGTCTACTTCCTGAACAGCGTCATCGTCTCGATCGTCTCCGTCATCGGAGCCGTGCTGCTCGCCGTCATGTTCGCCTACGCGGTCGCGCGGCTGCGGTGGCGGTTCCGGGAGACGGTGCGCACGTACATGATCATCGGCCTGTTCATTCCGGTGCAAGTCGTCCTGCTGCCGCTCGCCGTGCTCATGCGCGACCTGCATCTCCAGAATACGCTGCTGTCCCTGATCGTGCCCTACATCGCGTTTAACCTCAGCTTCTCGACGATGGTGTTCTACGGGTTCTTCCGAACCGTCCCGACGGAGCTGGAGGAATCGGCCTGCATGGACGGGGCGAGCCTGTACCGGACGTTCTGGAGCATCATGCTTCCGATCGTCTCCCCGGCGCTCGCGACGATGGTCATCTTCGTCTTCCTGAACGCGTGGAACGAATTCCCGCTCGCGCTTATCCTGATCTCCAGCGAGAACCTGAAGACGCTGCCGCTTGGCCTGCTATTCTTCCAGGGCCAGTTCACGACCGACTGGGGCGCCATGGGAGCGGTCATGACCATCGCCAGCCTGCCGACGATTCTGCTGTACGCCTTCTTCAGCGAGAAGGTCGAATCCGCCCTGACGGTCGGCTCCGCCGTGAAGGGGTAAGCGAGCCTTCGATCCAACTAGACCCGGTCCCCATGTCGCCTCGCGGCGGTGGGGAGCCGGGTCTTCCGTCCTGCGTACTTGTTCCGCCATTGTGCGGGAAACCCTTGCAACAGAGCCCGAAATTGGCCCCAAAAAAGCCGAAAAAGCCGAAAAAGCCGAAAAAGCCGAAAAAGCCGAACAAGCAAAAACCGAAGAAGCCGGAGACCCTCTCGATCTCCGCAAGCTTCTCCGGCTCTAAATAAATGCCGAGCGCATGATCTTCACGCGTTACCTTCGCATGCCACTCTCGCACGTTATTTTCGGATGTCACTCTCGCACGTTACCTTCGCCTATCACTCGCGCGCGCGTTATCCTCGCATGTTATTTTCGCACGATATTCCTGCTATATTACTGCACCTTCAGCCTGTCATTGAAGGACAACTGCCGGCCGCAGCTCATCCCCGTGTGGAACCCGCTATTGTAGGCCCACTGGGCCAGAATCTGGATATGTCCAAGCTCCGCCTCGCTTAGGCGCAGCCGCTCCTTCAGTCCCTCCAGCTCCAGAAGCAAGTCCCGGGAGAAATGCTTCTCGCCTTCGGCCCGCAGATATTCCGGTTCAAGCATGCCAATCCCCTCCTTGGCTTCCATTATGTCCAATTTCACCCTTCTTTAGTCGATCGATCGGGCAATGCGGAGCTTTCTTCGAGGCGCATTCCTTGGAACGGGCGGGCGCATTCCTCCCGCATCGGCCCCTGGGCGTCATCCTTCTTCCCGCTCCTCTTCCATTGTATGCGGCATCCCAGGTGCAAGCGCTTGATTCCCGAAGCCCGGATGTCACTGCCGCGAAACCTGCGAATGAAGGCCCCGAGTCCCGCCCTCGCCCCACCAAACATGTTGTTGGCATCCGGCACGACACCTCCTTCCCGGCGCCCTATCTCATCTGCGGACATTAGGTCTCTTCTCCCGCTCGCTCAGAACAGGGATGAGCCGGGATCGGCGGCGGCGGTCGGGGAACGGCGATGGTTGGGGCGGCTTCTGTGATGCGTGCAGGGGAATGGTTGTGTGAAAAAAAGGTTGGCGCAAGAAGGCCATCATCCGAGAAGGGAGGTTCCTGAGTCGGGGGGAGAAGAGGCATAAGCATCCAGAAGGGGGATAGCGCTCACGCCTGCACCATAATATATACCATAATATGGAATTTGTTTGCGAGGGTGGGGGCGGAAGGGATGAGATATAGCGTTCGGCGGGATGAGGAAGGTCAGCAGAATGAGGACGGTTCGGAGGGATGAAGAAGGTTAGCGTAATGAGGAAGTTCAGCGTACTGAAGAAACTCAGCGCGATGAGAAAGTTCGGCGGGATAAGGAGTTGGATGGGGGACCAGCGCTGTTGGGTCAAAGCAATCGCAGCCTCCGTTCTCCGGCAATCGAACATAGATCTTCCTTCCCCGGCGAATACTACTCTCGATGTTCGATTGTTTGCGTAAGGAGGGGTGCCAGTGGCGACCAAGGAAGCCGGCAGGGCAGCGGGCTACAAGCCGATGTCCATGTCTGCCAAGGAGTACAAGCAATTCGCGAAGAACCGGGAGCCGACGCGTTCCATCCTTGCCAACTGCATCAAGGCGTTCCTCGCGGGCGGGGCGATCTGCCTGATCGGCCAAGGGGTGCAGTCGTTCTATCAATCGGCGTTCCACATGTCCAAGCTGAAGGCGGGCGACCCGACCGTCGCGACGATGATTCTGCTGTCCGTCATTCTGACGTCTCTCGGAGTGTATGACAAAATCGCCCAGTGGGCAGGGGCGGGCACGGCCGTTCCGGTAACCGGGTTCGCCAATTCGATGAGCTCCGCGGCGATCGAGCATCGCAGCGAAGGGCTTGTGCTGGGAGCGGGAGCGAACATGTTCAAGCTGGCCGGTTCGGTTATCGTCTTCGGCGTCGTCGCCGCCTTCGTTGTCGGAATCGCCCATTGGCTGTTCGGCGGGGTGGGGAGATGAGCGCATGAAGCGGGGAGAACGAACGTGGGCGTTCCCGACTCCGCCGGTTATTCTTGCGACGGGAACCGTCGTCGGGCCCGACGAGGGAGAAGGCCCGCTGGCCGCCGACTTCGACCTTGTCCATCCCGACATGGAGCTGCAGCAGCCGACCTGGGAGAAGGCCGAGAGGCTGCTCCTGGAGCAGGCGGTCGACATCGCGATCTCAAATGCGAAGCTGAAGAAGGAGGACGTCGAGCTGTTCGTCGGCGGGGACCTGCTTAATCAGATCATCAGCAGCACATTCGCTGCCCGTACGATCGGGGCGCCTTACATCGGCACGTTCGGAGCGTGCTCGACGTCGATGGAGACGCTGGCCCTCGCTTCGCTGATGGTGGCGTCCGGGGCGGCGGGCAAGGTGCTGGCGGGGACGAGCAGCCATAACTGCACGGTCGAGAAGCAATTCCGTTACCCGACGGAATACGGCTCGCAGAAGCCGCCTACCGCCCAGTACACCGTGACCGGCGCGGGAGCGGCGCTCGTCGGCGCTTCCGGCGACGGTCCGAAGGTGACGGCGGCGACGATCGGCAAGGTCGTCGACCTTGGCATCAAGGACCCGTTCAACATGGGGGCGGCGATGGCGCCGGCTGCGGTCGACACGATTCAGGCGCACCTGCAGGATCTCGGGAGAGAGCCGGGGGACTACGATCTGATCGTGACGGGCGATCTCGCCGGGGTCGGCCATCCGATTGCGGAGGAGCTGCTGAAGCGCAACGGCGTGCCGCTCGAGCAGACAACGTTCCGGGATTGCGGCCTTCTTATCTACGATGTCGGGAGGCAGAAGGTGCAGGCCGGGGGAAGCGGATGCGCTTGCTCCGCCGTCGTCACATACGGCCATCTGCTCAAGCGGATGAAGAAGGGCGAGCTGAAGCGGATTCTCGTGGCGGCCACCGGCGCGCTGCTCAGCCCGCTGTCGTTCCAGCAGGGCGAGTCCATTCCGTGCATTGCGCACGCCGTCTCGATTGAAGCATAAGCGGAAGGACCGGTGCGGAAAATAACGCTGCGAATAAGAGGGAAGGAGGAGGCGGCATGCAATATTTGTGGGCGTTTCTCGTGGGCGGAGGCATCTGCATCGTCGGCCAGCTCCTGTTCGACGTTGCGAAGCTGACACCTGCGCATACGATGGCGCTTCTCGTCGTCGCGGGAGCGGTGCTCGACGGAGTCGGCCTGTACGAGCCCTTGATCAATTTCGCCGGGGCCGGAGCGACAGTCCCGATCACGAGCTTCGGCAACGCGCTTGTGCACGGGGCGCTGACCGAGCTGAAGGAGGACGGCTGGATCGGGGTGCTGACCGGCATCTTCAAGGTGACGAGCGCGGGCGTGTCGGCGGCGATTATTTTCTCGTTCCTCGCCGCGCTTGTCGTGAAACCGAAGGGATAACGGCATTCGAATCTAAAAAATTCCTAAATTTCCACCCGAATGCGCCTTGCCAATAAGTTCTAGACGCCGAGAAAAGCCTGCCGGAGCGCGGTTTGGCTTTTTCTCTATGTTTATTTGTAGGAACTCAAAATTTACGGTGTTCTCCAAAATCAGGTATAATAAATTAGTATCATTTTACTAGACCTTATGGCCGTTCAAGTCCAAGATTGCGTAGGAGGAGGCCGACATGGAGCACCAACAGGCGATTCAGGCATTGGAACTTATCAAACGTAATATGGAATCTTGCATCTTCGGGAAAAAAGAAGAGATTGTATGGCTGCTCACCGCCTTGGCCGCAGGAGGACATGTTCTGATCGAAGACGTGCCGGGCACCGGCAAGACCCAGATGGTCAAAGCGCTTGCGAGATCCGTCGGGGGAGAATTCCACCGCATTCAATGCAATCCCGACTTATTGCCTACCGATATAACCGGAGTATCGATCTATCATCCGAAGCAAGAGCAATTCGTGTTCCGGCCGGGGCCGATCATGGCGAACGTCGTGCTCGCGGACGAGATCAACCGGGCGACGACGAAGACCCAATCCGCGCTGCTCGAAGCGATGGAGGAGCGCCACGTGTCGGTGGACGGGATTACCTATCCGCTGCCGAGGCCGTTCTCGCTGTTCGCGACGCAGAACCCGATCGAGTTCGACGGCACCTACACGCTTCCCGAAGCGCAGCTCGACCGGTTCCTGATGAAGATATCCATCGGCTACCCCGACGAGGCCTCCGAGAAGCGGCTTCTGACGGAGCCCAGCGCCCAGCGATCCGCGGACGGACTTGATGCCGTCGCATCCGTCCAGGACGTGCTGGACATCCAGCGCATCGCGATCGACGTCCATATGGATTCGAGCGTCGTGGATTACCTGCTCGCGCTCATTCGCGGCACGAGAAGCCATGCCTCGCTTTTCCTCGGGGCGAGCCCCCGCGCGGGAGTCGCCCTGGCGTCTTGCGCCAAGGCGTACGCGCTGCTGCAGAAGCGAGCGTTTGTCCTTCCGGACGACGTGAAGACGGTCGCGCCGCTTGTGCTCGGGCATCGTCTGCACCTTCGCCCGGAAGCGCGGATGCAGGGCGCGACGACGGAATCCGTGCTGCAGCAGGTGATGAAGCAGATCCCGGTTCCCGTCGGAATGGAGCGGTAGGATGAAGATGTCGAAGGTCCGTTTCGGTGGGCTGGCGGCAGCTCTGTATGCGGCATCTCTTCTGTTCCTGCTTTTCCAAGGGGGCAAGACGTCCCTGATGCTGTTCGTTATGCTCAACGCGCTCGGCCTCTATCTGCTGCTCGGCCGCTGGAGCGGGATCGGCAAGGTGCAAGGCGCCCGGACGTTCGAGACGGCGGCGGAGAACGACGCGGTCATTCCGGCGGGAACGCGGCTGCGGCTGAAGCTCTCGGTTCATGTGCCCGGCTTCTGGCCGCATCCATACATCATCGTAAGGGAACGGCTGACCCGGCAATCGAGCCGGGAGCTGCAGAACTACGAGCTCAGCTTCGTGCCGGATTACAAGCGCAGGGGCACGATGATCTACGAGACGGCTCCCCTGAAGCGGGGCCGTTACCAATTCCGCTCTACGGAGTGCTCGACCCGCGATATTTTCGGGCTGTTCGAGCATCGCGGCTCGTTCGACGCGCCCCAGGAGATTCGGGTCAGCCCGCGGACGGTTCCGATCCGCGACTGGCGATTCTCCAGGCTCGCCCGTTCCGGGGCCTCGGAGCAGCGCGCTTCCTCGCTCTGGTCGCGCGAGACGACCCAGATCGACGGTGTCCGCGAGTACATCCGCGGCGACCGCATGTCCCGCATTCATTGGAACGCCACGGCGCGAACCGGGGATTGGAAGTCGAAGGAGTATGAACGGGAGTCGCTGCCGCGCCTGGTGATCGTGCTCGACCGAAGAGCGGCTTCGTATCGGACGAGCGAGCAATTCGAGCTGGCGGTGTCCGTCGCCGCTTCGCTGCTCGACTTCGCCTTCAGGCGGAACATGCCGATCGGCTTCGTCTCCGCCGGCGCGGAGCGCATCGTGTTCGGCGCGGGACGCGGGGCGCCCGTTCGCTCGCAAGTAATGGATCATCTGATCGATGCGGAGGTCGACGGAATCGCCCCGTGCCGCGAGGCAATCTATGAAGCGTCCGAACGGTTCGAGCTTGGCGCCTGCATCGTTCTCGTCTCTCCGGAGACGGACGACGGCACCGCGAAGGCGCTGACCGCGCTGGCTTCGCGCAGGCAGGCGGCCGGCCATATCCGGATCGCGGCCGGCTCCGCGCCGGACGGTCCGGAGGAAGCGGCGCGGCTGACAAGCTGGAGCCGCATGTTCCAGGCCAGGGGCTGGAGCTTCACGAGCTTGTCCAGTCTTGAAGAGCTGCAGCAGGCACTGGAGGTGGGGTCCGCATGAGCGTTGTCCTTGCCGAAGCCGGGCCGAAGGAGAGCATTCTGTGGCGCAGAGTGGTCCTGGAGCGGCTGCACCGGGTTTTTGCCCTGATTATCGTTCTTCAACTGATTCAACCGTTCCAGGAGTTCTGGTGGTCGGAGACGTATCGGGTCGTCTACGCCGCCCTCGCGGTGTACGGGGCGAGCGAGCTGCTGTTCTCCCGCCTGCTGTGGCTGCGGCTCATCATCCAGGCGGCGGGAGCGGCCGGCGCGACGCTGCTCTTCGCGAGAGCCGATTGGCTCGGATGGCCGCAGGCGCGCGAATGGCCGCTGTGGCGCGAATTCCTGACTCATAATTCCTTCGAGATGCATCCTTATCTGGAGCTTGCGCTGCTCGCCTTGTTCGCCTGCCACGCCCTTGCGCATTGGGGGACGACGAAGCGGAAGGCCATCGTCCTGACGCTCCTGGCCGTGACGACGCTCGCGGCGGTCGACTCGTTCTTCCCGTTCGAGCTGTGGCGCAGCATCATCTGGACGGTCGCCGCCGGTCTCGGCTGGCTTGTCGTGCTTCACCTGCGAATGCTGAGGGAGATGCACTTCGACAGTTGGAGCTCTCTGGCGGAGCGGCCGTTCGAGCTGCTGCTTCCCGCGCTGATCGTCATCGGCCTGCTGATTGTGCTCGGCATTCTGATGCCGAGGGCTCCGTCGCTGCTGGAGGACCCCTACACGTTATGGATGCAGTCGCAGGACAAGGACATTCCGAGCTTCGCGGGAGAAGGCGGCACGCTGATCACCGGCTCGTCGTCCTCTTCCGGAGGACAATCGTCCACGAAGTCCGGCTACGGGCGCAACGACTCCCAGATCGGCGGAGGCTTCCAGTACGATTATTCGCCGGTTATGCAAGTGACAACGAATCTGAAGTCTTATCTGCGCGGCGAGACGAAGGCCGTCTACACGGGCAAGGGCTGGAGCGACCTGAAGGGCCAGGAGAGCGTTGCGGTCGCCACGGGAACGAAGTCCGCCCAGGAGCTCCCTCTGGAGCCCGAGATGACCGATGCGGCAGGCATCCGCAAGGTCGAGCAGACGGTTATAGTGCTCCGCAAGGACCGCTTGTCGGTGCTGTTCGCGGCGTCCCCCGCTTCCAGCCTCGTGGAGCTGGACAGCTCGCGCAACGCGCAACTGTTCTGGAATCCGGACGAGCGGGAGCTTCGCTTCCAGCGTCCGGCCTCCGTGGAGAGCTACACGGTCGTGTCCGAGGTTCAAGAGCTCGACGAGGAGAAGCTGCGGGCGCTCACGGCCGACTCCGCAGAGAGCGCGAATGCGGCTCCGGACGAATACGACCAGCTTCCGGATTCATTGCCCGAGAGGGTCAAGGAATTGGCGCAGACGGTCACGGCCGGCGCGACGAACGACTACGACCGGCTCAAGCTGCTCGAGCAGTACCTTCGCTCGACCTATCCGTACACGAACACGCCGGACGTGTCCAAGCAAGCGAGCAAGGATGTCGTCGACGCGTTCCTGTTCGAGATTCAGGAAGGCTATTGCGATTATTACTCCACGGCATTCGTCGTTATGGCGCGAACGCTTGGCGTGCCGACCCGCTGGGTGAAGGGCTACACCGCTGGCGTGAATCCTTCGGCGGAAGAAGAGGCGCGCTATGGCGGGGGCTACGTCCCGGACCCTGACGGCGCCGGAACGTACACCGTCCGCAACGCCGACGCCCACTCCTGGGCGGAAGCCTACTTCGAAGGCTACGGCTGGGTGTCCTTCGAGCCGACGGCCGGCTTCAGCTTCCCGGCGCCGGTGCCGGAGCAAGCGGCCGAGGTCGTCCCGCTGCCGGTCTCAAGCCCGAGCGAGACTCCGGTGACGGAAGCCGAAGCAAGCGGCGCGAGCTGGACTCGTCCGGCGCTTATCGCTGCTGGGGCTGTTGTCTTGGCGCTGCTTCTTGGCGGCGCGTGGCTTATTGTTCGCCGCCGGGGCGGCCTGCTTCTCGCGATGAAGAAGCTGCGCCACTTCGGCCTGACGCCGAATCAGCGAATCGTCAAGGAGATGGAGAGCTTCCTGCGGTTTATGCAGCGAAGGGGCTTCAAGCGCAGCAAGGACGAGACGATGCGGGAGACGTTCGGCGGCTGGGGAGGCCGCTTCGGCTCGCTGAAGCCGGAGCTGGAAGGCGTGCTGCTCCGCTTCGAAGGAGCGCGCTACGGCTCCGGCGACGGCGCGGAAGAGGAATACGAGCATTTCTCGCAGTTGGCCGAGAAGATCCGCAAGGCGCTGTAGAGTGCGAGGCGCACGGACCGTCCGCAGGCAACCGAAGCGTTAAGAAGAAGCCAGGCGGGAGAGCCGGAGGACGATGCCGGCTTTCCCGCTTTTTGCAAGGATTCGCGGGGTGTGGTATATTTTGTTCACGATACCGTCACGGTAGGTCACGGTAAATAGAGAATTAATCAATTCGCTTAAGACAGGGGATTATTCGGGAATGTTCCAACGATTGCTGCCGGACCAGATCGTAAGCACCGTGTTCGACATCGACCTGCAGGCCTTGAAGGCTCGGGGGGTCAGCGGGATCATTACCGATCTGGACAATACGCTCGTCAGCGCGAAGACGGCGAACGCGACTCCGGAGCTGGCCGCTTGGCTGGAGCTGGTGAAGCGGGAAGGCTTCCGCGTCGTCGTCCTATCCAATAATAACGAGACGCGAGTGTCCGTCTTCTCGAAGCCGCTCGGCATCCCGTTCATTCCGGCTGCCCGCAAGCCGCTGCGCGCCGCGTTCCGCAGAGCGCTGACGCTGCTCGGGCTGAGCGCAAGCCAGGCCGTCGTTGTCGGCGACCAGATGCTGACCGACATTCTGGGCGGGCGCCGCATGGGGCTTCATACGATTCTCGTGACCCCGATCGCGACCGGCGAGGAAGGGGTCGGCACCCGCATCAACCGCAAGATCGAGAAGATCGCCCTGTCCCGGCTCCGCAAGAGAGGCTTGTGGCCGGAGAAGGAGGAACGTTAATTTTGACGGAATTACTTAAGGAGAACAGCCGCTGCGCAGGCTGCGGCATCGCCCTTCAGACAACGGAACCGAGCCGCACGGGCTACGTGCCGGAATCCGCGCGCGAGCGCGAGCCGATCATCTGCCAGCGCTGCTTCCGCATCAAGAATTACAATGACGCATCGTCCGTCGCTATCGACCAGGACGATTTCTTGCGTTTGCTCGGAGGCATCGCTTCCACGAACAGCCTCGTCGTCCATATCGTCGACCTGTTCGACTTCGAGGGAAGCCTGATCTCCAGCCTGCAGCGGTTCGTCGGGACGAATCCCGTTCTGCTTGTCGTGAACAAGATCGACCTGCTGCCGAAGGTGACGAACTGGAACCGGCTGCGCAACTGGGTGCAGAAGCAAGCCCGGGCGAACGGCCTGAAGGTCGTCGGGGTTCTATTGTGCAGCGCCAGGAAGAACATCGGCTTCGAGCGGGTCGTCGAGACGGTCGCGGACCTGCGCGGGAAGCGCGACGTCTACGTCATCGGCGCCACGAATGTGGGCAAGAGCACGCTCGTCAATCGCCTGATCTCCGACTACAGCGACCTCGAACGCGAGCTCACCGTTTCCCGCTACCCGGGGACGACGCTCGATGCGGTCCATATTCCGCTGGAGGACGGCCGCAGCATTATCGATACGCCGGGAATCGTCTACCGCTCCCGCCTCTCCGAGGTCATACCGCGGGACAATCTGCACGCCATCATGCCGGACAAGCCGCTCAAGCCGGCGACATACCAGCTTGACGCCAAGCAGACGCTGTTCTTCGGGGGCATCGCTCGCTTCGACTTCGTCGAGGGCGAGCACCAATCGTTCACGGCTTATGTGTCGAACGGCTTGCCGATTCACCGCACGAAGCTGGAGCGGGCGGACGCCTTGTACGAGGAGCATCGCGGCGTGATGCTGGCCCCTCCTTCGAGAGAAGGGCTGGAGACCGTTCCGCCGTGGACGCGGCACTCGCTGCGCGTGAAGCCGGGCGAGGAGGTCGACGTCTTCGTCTCCGGCCTCGGCTGGATCAAGGTGAACGGCAAGGCCGGCGCTCTCATCGACGTGCACGCTCCGAAGGGCGTGAAGGTCATGCTGAGGGAAACGATGCTATAGGGGCAAAGGAGCTTGGACTCATGGACAGTCATACGGTGCTTTACGGGGTGATCGGAGATCCGATTCGTCACTCGCGGTCGCCGATCATGCTTAATCGGGCGTTCCGGGAAGCGGGCGTGAACGGGGCTTATGCCGCCTTCCATGTCGCGCCGGATCGCCTGGGCGAGGCGATCGCCGGCATCCGGGCGCTCGGGTTCCGCGGGCTCAATGTCACGATCCCGCACAAAATCGAAGTGATGAAGTATCTGGACGAGATCGACGAAGGGGCCCGGGCGATCGGAGCGGTGAACACGATCGTGAACGAAGCGGGCCGCCTGATCGGCCATAATACCGACGGCATCGGCTACGTCCGTTCGCTTAAGGAAGAAGTCGAGCCGGAGCTTGCGGGCAAGCGGATCGTCGTCCTTGGCTGCGGCGGGGCGTCCCGGGGCATCGTGTGGGCGCTCTCGCGCGAGAAGCCGGCGGCGATCGTCCTGACGAACCGCACGGCGGAGCGCGCGACGGAGCTTGCCGCGTCCTTCGGGACGGAAGCGGGCGTGACGTCCGCGCCGTGGGAAGCGCTGAAGGAGCTGTGCGCGGAAGCGGACGTCGTCATCAACACGACCTCCGTCGGCATGTCGCCGAACACGGAGCAGACGCCGATCGATCCCGAGTGGCTGCGGCCGGGGGCGGTGGCCAGCGATCTTATTTATAATCCGCTTACGACCGCCTTCCTCCGAGGAGCGGAGAAGCGAGGCTGCCGCGTCCACGGCGGACTCGGCATGTTCGTCTACCAAGGCGCGTATGCCTTCGAATATTGGACCGGGCGTCCCGCGCCTGTCGCCGCCATGCGCGGCGCGGTGCTGGAGTCGTTTAAGTAGGAACGGTTTTTTTCACATATAAGGGAAAGCGGGTAAGAACCATGTTGACAGGCAAGCAGAAAAGATTCCTTCGCGCGCAAGCGCACCATCTCGATCCGATCTTCCAGGTAGGCAAGGGCGGAACGAACGACCATCTCATCCGTCATATCGAGGAAGCGATCGAGGTGCGCGAGCTGATCAAGGTGAATATTCTGAATAACAATGACGACGATCGCCACGAGGTTGCCGAGGAGCTCGCGAAGCGAGCGGGCGCGGAGCTTGTGCAGGTCATCGGGAAGACGATCGTGCTGTACAAGGAGTCGAAGGACAACAAGCAGATCGTGCTTCCTCGCTGAATGGGTGGGTGTGCGCGGATATGGACAGACGGTCAGGCAGAGGCGCCGGTCGCACGGGGCTGATGGGAGGCACGTTCGACCCGATTCATATCGGGCATCTGATCGCGGCGGAAGCGGCGATGGAGGCGGCGGAGCTGGAGGAAGTGTGGTTCGTCCCGACGAACGTTCCGCCGCATAAGCCGCAGCCGCGGACAAGCGCCGCGCAGAGGCGGGAGATGGTCGAGCTCGCCGTTCGGGGAAGAGCAGGCTTCCGGGTCGAAGCGCTTGAGCTGGAGCGGGGCGGCGTCTCCTACACGATCGACACGGTGACCGCTCTTCAGGAGCGCGAGCCGGGGCGGGAGTTCCACTGGATCGTCGGCACCGATATGATGAACGATCTGCCGAACTGGCGAAGGATCGACGAGCTCGCGGAGCGAATCTCCTTCGTCTGCCTGGGAAGGCAGGGAGAAGCGAGCGGGGAGTCGGCGCTGCCGAAGTCGCTGCGGAGTCGGATCGTGCTTGCCCCGATGCCGCCGATCGGCATCTCCTCGACGGACATCCGGGAGCGGAGAAGGGCCGGGCGTTCGATTCGCTATCTCGTGCCGCAGCCGGTACTCGATTACATCGGGAGGAATGGACTGTATGAATCGTGAGGAACTGATCGAAGCGACTCGTCGCCAGATGCCGGAGAAGCGTTGGCGCCACGTTCAGGGCGTCGTCGATACGGCAGTCGAATTGGCCGACCGCTTCGGCGGGAATCGGGACCAAGCCTGGCTTGCCGCCTTGCTTCACGATTACACGAAGGCGTGGGCGACCGACCGCATGGAGCGAATCCTCCGTGAAGAGGAGCTGCCGAAGGAGCTGCTGGAGCACGATAAGGAGCTCTGGCACGCCCATGTCGGCGCCTGGGTTGTCCGCCGCGAGCATGGCATCGACGACGAAGAGGTGCTGGACGCGATCCGGTATCACACGTCCGGCCGGGAACGGATGACGCTGCTCGACAAGATCGTCTGCCTGGCGGACTACATCGAGCCGAGCCGAAGCTTCCCCGGCGTGGATCGCCTGCGCGAGCTGGCGAAGACGAATCTGGACGACGCGCTGCTCGCCGGCTTCGACGGTACGATCCGGGCTCTTGTCGAGCAGGGCAAGGTGATTTTCCCGCTGACGGTGCTGGCGCGCAACGATCTTCTGCTGACGATCCGGAGCTCCGCCAAGGGGAACAATAAATAGCGGAAGAATAAATAGCGCTAGATCACGATTATAATTGTAATTGCGATAACATTAACGATAACCATAACGATAGAATCGCCCCGGCCGAGCAAGGCGGAAGGCGAACATAGGAGGAGAATGGATGGCCGTATCTTCGGACAAATTGCTGCAAGCCGCGGCGCTCGCGGCGGAAGACAAGAAGGCGCACGATGTGGTGGCGCTGAACCTGCAAGGAATCTCGCTTGTCGCCGATTACTTCATGATTTGCCACGGCAACTCGGATACGCAAGTGCTGGCGATCGCGACGGAGATTCGCAAGAAGGCGGAGGAGCTTGGCGCGAGGGTTCGCCTTGAAGGCATGGATACCGCCCGTTGGGTGCTCATCGACATGGGCGACGTCGTCGCTCACGTCTTCCATCGCGACGAACGCGAATATTATCACTTGGAGCGGCTCTGGTCCGACGCGAAGGCCGTGTCGTTCGCATGACGCTGGTCGCGGGCACGATCATGACGCTCCTCGCCAGACGCGAGGTGCCGCCGTACGGCTGGTTCCTCGCCGAGGACGAGGAGGACGCGCCGGAGGTATTGCTGCCTTACGGCGAAATTATCGGGGACCGTCCGGAAGCGGGCGATGAGGTGGGCGTGTTTCTTTTCCACGATGACAAGGGTCGCATCACCGCCACGACAAGGGAGCCGCTGCTGACGTACGGGGAGATGGGCAGGCTGAAGATGGCGGACTTCCATCCGCGCTTCGGCTGCTTCCTCGAGATCGGCATCGGCCGCCAGTTGCTGCTCCCGATCAAGGAGCTGCCGGAGAAGAAGGAGCTGTGGCCGCAGGAAGGCGACGAGCTTCACGTCGTGATGAAGCACGACAAGGAAGGCCGGATGCTGGCCCGCATGGCGAAGATCGAGGACTTCGAGTCCGCCGTCTTCCGCGCGCCGAGCTCGTGGCATCACGAGGAGAAGCTCGCTTGGGTGACCGACACGTTCCGGGACGGCGTCTTTGTGCTTGTCGACGGAGGTGTGCTCGGCTTCGGCGCGCTCGGCTACATCCCGACGGCCTCGATGACCCGGCCGCTCCGCCTCGGCGAGAAAGTGCTTGCCCGGGTAACGCAGATCAAGGACGACGGGCGCGTGACGCTGTCGATGCGCTCCTCGAAGGAGAAGGGCCGAGTCGAGGACGCGGACAAGCTGCTCGCGTTCCTCCATGCGCGCCCCGGCGGCTCGATGCCGTATAGCGACGAATCCCCGGCCGACACGATCCAGCGCCGCTTCGGCATCAGCAAGTCCGCCTTCAAGCGGGCGGTCGGCAAGCTGATGAAGGACGGGCTCGTCACCCAGGACGGCAACTGGACCAAGCTGACCGAGGCGGGCGCCGCCAAGGCCGCCGCCTCGGCTTCCGACTCCGGTTCCAGCGGGGCGGAGTGAGCCGACTCCAGCCAGCCGCCGCGGCGGCTGGCTGGAGAGGGCGGCGGCGTTGCGGGGCAGCGGCGATGCTGCCGCGATGTCGCCGCGCGGTCCGCGAGAAGTCGTGCGACACGGGGAATCGTGTGACATGAGAAGTCGTATGAACAGGCTAAAGCGTCCTCGGACGCTTTTTTTGAATGTCGGCAAGAGAGGTTTATCCTACCTGACACCGATTCTGACACCGACGCAAAGCTTCTCCGGCGTTTAGGACGCCCAGGCGTATAAGATTTCTGTCCTATTGCGCTGATCCCGCCGGATGCCAGGAATTTATGTGAAATTTCACATTCGTGCAGCTCGATAACGGGCAGTTTAGGCGATTCTATGTGAAAAATAGCATACATAGCGGAATTTCCCGCTCAAGTTGCCGCATGTATGCTAAAAATCGCATAAAACGCCGAGATTCGCTGCCATTCAAGCCAACGAATGTGAAAAATGATATAAAATTCGTAAAATCTCAAACGACATCGGCCCAGAGGCGCGAATCGTGTGGCGGAGGGCCGTCAATGCGAGTTTTCCTGACGGTTTGCTTCCCCCGTTGAGGGAGCGAGCGAATTAGTTGGGGGTAAGAGAGGGTAACCAAGCAGACTGCGCACATGAGCGTACATATGACGAGGGGGAGACTTGATGAGATCCTACCGGCAATTCGCCGCGGTGTACGATCGCTTGATGGAGGAGATGCCTTACGCGGAATGGCTTAGCTTCGCGAGGCGTTGCTGGGACCGCTACGGGATGCCGGCAACGATCGTCGATCTCGGCTGCGGGACGGGCAATATTGCGATTCCTCTGGCGAAGGCGGGCTTCCGGGTGTTCGGCGTCGATCTGTCCGCCGACATGCTTGCGATCGGTCGCACCAAATGGGAGGCGGGCGGACGCAATCTCTCGGAGAAGGGGACCATTCGCTGGCTGCAGCAGGATATGCGGGATTGGGAGCTGCCGGAGCCGGCCGACGCGGTGATCAGCTTCTGCGACAGCTTAAATTACTTGACGGAGCCGGAGGACATCGTATCGACTTTTCGCCGTACTTACGAGGGATTGGCGTCGGGCGGATTGTTCCTGTTCGACGTCCATGCGCCGAGCCAATTGGAGAGGTATGCGGAGGAGCAGCCGTTCGTGCTGGACGAGAAGGATGTCGCGTACCTGTGGGTGTGCGAATACGACTCGGTGCGGATGGAGATCGAGCACGACCTCACCTTCTTCGTGCGCGACGAGGCGGCATCCGGCGGCGCAAACTCCGCCTTGTATTCCCGCTTCGAGGAATCCCACGTTCAGCGCGCTTACGATTCCGACTGGCTGGCCGTCGAGCTCGTCGCTGCCGGCTTCGAGGTGCTGCATCGCTTCGCGGACTTCAAGTGGATCGAAGCGGACGACGACTCGGAGCGCTTGTTCTTCGTGGCGCGGAAGCCGTAGGGGAACGGCGTAATTTGTGGAATGTGCGGGGCGCCCCGATGAGTCGTGGTTACTCAACCGAGCCCGGCAAACGACGCGTGATGCGTGCAGATGAGTCGTGGTGACTCAACCGAGCCCAGCAGACGGCGCGTGGAGCATCCAGATGAGTCGTAGTTACTCAACCGAGCCCAGCAAACGACGCGTGGAGCATCCAGATGAGTCGTGGTTACTCAACCGAGCCCAACAAACGACGCGCGAGCCACCAGATGAGTCGTGGTGACTCAACCGAGTCCAGCCAACGACGCATGGAGCATCCAGATGAGTCGGGGTGACTCAACCGAGCCCGGCAGACGGCGCGTGGAGCATCCAGATGAGTCGTGGTTACTCAACTGAGCCGAAGCCGAGCCGAAGCCGGGCAGAGGGGCCGCCCGACAATAGCATCAAACCACCAAAAGAAGGAGCAGGGCCGCCGGGCCTGCTCCTTCTTCTTATGCGCAGCGCGGCACACGTTCTTCGCACCCGCAACAGCATTTTGCACACAACTATCCACGCACCAAGCCGCCGGTTCACCCACCTTATCCCTCGGTCGCCTACCTTATCCCTAGTCCGCCAACCTTATCTTTCAGCACGCATACTCTCCGCCACCGGCTCGTACCGGCCCGGCCAGAAGGCGCGGCGGCCGAGCAGCGTCGTGATCGCGGGGACGAGGAACGGGCGGACGACGAATGTGTCGAGCAGCACGCCGATGGCGGTCACCGTGCCGAATTGCACGAGCACCTGGATCGGCAGCGTGCCGAGCACGGCGAACGTTCCGGCGAGAATGAGGCCGGCGGACGTGATGACCGAGCTCGTCTCCAAGACGCCTTCCTTGATCGCTTGCTTCAGCGGCATGGTTTTGCGCTTCTGCCAGATGCTCGAGATCATGAAGATGTTGTAATCCTCCCCAAGCGCAACGAGGAAAACAAACGCGTACAGAGGAATCGCCCCCTGAATCGCCTCGGCTCCCATGAGGTGATGCAGCACAAGCCAGCCGAGCCCGAGCGCCGAGAAGTACGACAGAATCACCGTCAGGACAAGGTAGACGGTCGCAACGATCGAACGCAGGTACAGCAGGAGCAGCAGCGTAATCAGCCCGATGACGACGGGGATGATCACTCGCATATCGCGCTCGCCGGCAGCTTTGTTGTCGTATTGTTCGGCCGTCTGTCCGCCGATCCAGACGCTGTCCGCCGCGCTTGCGGCCCCGGCCGAAGCCAGCGCGGCTTCCGCCGCTTCGCGAAGCTCGGGGATGTGCCCCATCGCTTCAAGAGAGTATGGGTTCATCGCGAACTGTACCTCGATCATCACGATATTCCCATTTTCCCGACCGATCTGAGGTTCGCCGACAGCGCTGACGAAGTCCAGCGACTTCAGTGCGTCCGCGAGCCCCGACACATCCTTGCCTTGCGAGTCGACGATCACCTGCGCCGGGGCCAGCTCGCCGGGGGTGAACTTCTCGCCGATCAGCGCGAAGCCCTCGCGAGATTCCATGTCCTCCGGGAACGAACTCAGGAGGTCGTAGGTGAACTTGATCTGCGTCGCGGCTCCCGCAAGCAGGCCGAGTCCGATGAGACACACGAGCACGATTGTCCACGGACGGCGCACGACAAGCGAACCGACGCGATTGCGCGCGGGCTTCTCGGCGGCAACCGCAGACTTGCTTTTCCCCTTCCCAAGCCGGGCAACCCGCTCCGCCGCCTGCTCGCGCGTTCTCGGCACGAACGGCCAGAACGAGGCGCGGCCGATAATGGCGAGCAATGCCGGCACCAGCGTCAGCGAGGCGATGCCCATGATCAGAATCGCGATGCCGAACGGGACCGCGAAGCGCTGGTAAGCCCCGTATTCCGCAAGCAGCAGCGCGAACAGGGCGAGAACGACCGTCATGCCGCTCATCGCAATCGCTCCGGATGCATCGGAGATCGACGCCTTCAGCGCCGCCCGCTTGTCGGGCTCGGTCTTCAGCAGCTGCCGGAACCGGGCGATCAGGAACAGGCAGTAGTCGGTGCCCGCGCCGAACAGCAGCACCGTCATGATCGAGATCGCCTGCGAATCGACCGTAATCCAGCCTTCGCTCGCCATCCAGCCGAGAAGCGGACTGACCGTCAGGTAAGCGAAGCCGACCGCAATAAGCGGAATAAACGCCAGAATCGGAGACCGGTAAATCAGCAGCAGCAGCACGAGCACCAGCAGCACGGTGGCTGCCATCAGCGCGAAGTCCGCATTGTGGAAAAGCCCCGTCGCATCAATCGAGATGCCGACCGGCCCGCTGACCCTTGCGCTCAACTCGCCGGAGTCGACGGCCGCTTCGAACGGGTCCGCGCCGACCAATGCCTTGATCTCGTCCTTGATCCGGTCGATGCCTTCGCCGAGCCGATCGGAATCCGCCGACTTCTCGAACAGGATCGGCGACACGAGCGTGCTGCCATCCTCCGACAGTTGCGCCTTAAGCGCCTGAAGCGGCATTTGATAGAGCGGGACGACCGTCGTCTGATAAGGCGCGGGCTCCGCCGACAGCTCCTCCGTCAGCTTCCGGATCGCTTGCAGATCTTCATCCGTTAGGCCGCTCTCGCGGTGCCAGACGAACAGCGCCGGAATGTCGGCTCCGCTCGGGAACTCCCGCTCCGACACCGCCTCCGCTTGGACGGAAGGCTTGGAAGCGCTCAAGTTCGCGGCCCCGTTGTCCTCCTGGTCGCCGACCGCGGGCAGCAGAACGTTCAGCAGCGCCGCAAGGGCGATCCACACGAGCAGCGTCACCCAGCGGCTTCGTTTGCCCGCTACCCACTTGCCCAGCCAACTCGAATTGTGCATCATCTTCTCTCCCCGGCATCTCTCGCCATTATGGTTTAACAACATCCTTAGCGTTTATTATATTAACCCTAGGGTTAATTATCAAATGTAGATTGTGTGTTTTTTTTCAGGTATGATAATTGGAACGCATGCGAATACGGAGTGAGGGTTGGAGGATGGACAAGACGAAGCCCAGAAGGGCGCCCGGGCGACCGAGAGGCGGCGAACAGGCGGCTTCGATGCGCGACACGGTGCTCGATGCGGCATCCCTGATGTTCATGGAATTCGGGTACGAGCCTGTCTCGATCAACCAGATCGCGGAGAAGGCCGGCGTGACCAAAGCTTCGGTCTACTATTATTTCTCCAATAAGGCGCAGCTTTTTACGGAAGCGATAACCGGGATGATGGGGCGAATCTGCGGCTTCACGACCCGAATTCTGACCCAGGAAGGCAGTCTGCGGACGCGTCTGGAGAGGGTAGCCCGGGCGAAAATGGCGTCGACACACGTGGAGTTCGAGTCCATGATGCGGGAGGCGCTTCATTTTCTGTCGAAGGAGCAGCAGGAGCAGATTCGCAGGGCCGAGCACGGCATCCATCAGGTGCTGGCCGATTACTTCGAGCGGGCGATTGCGGCCAAGGAGATCGCTTCTCCGCTCAGCCCGATGGTGTTGGCCCATTCGTTCGCCGCGCTGCTCATGCTCGGGAACCGGGAAGACGATCTGTCGGGGGAGACGGCCGGGGAGGACCTGTCCAAGCTGATCGTCGATCTGTTCTGGAACGGAGTCGGTACGGAATAGGGCGCGGCGCTTGACAGCGTTCGTGCCGGTTGGCTATAATCAGGGCATATTTATCGGCTGGGAAAAGGAGCAGTAGCGAGCAACCCGTCATGCAGAGAGCCGGCGCTTCGGTGCAAGCCGGTTGGCGGAACTTCGCGAACTCGCCTTGGAGCTGCCGCGCACAACCCGTTATGTTAACGGCAAGCGCGGCGTCGCCTTCTCGTTACGAAGGAAGAGTGGACGCGATGCCCAAGCAGGGCTGACCGTCAACTAGGGTGGTACCACGGGAATAATCCTCTCGTCCCTAGCGTGAATTTCCGACGCTGGGGGCTGGAGGTTTTTTTGTTGGCTCAATACTGGTTGTGGTTAATGGAGAGGGGTTTACGATAATGGCGCAAGACAATCCGCACGGCTACAAGCCGCAGACGATCGAGCCCAAGTGGCAGAGCTACTGGGACGAGAATAAGACCTTCCGCACGACAAGCGATGCGGGCAAACCGAAGTTCTACGCACTCGACATGTTCCCTTATCCGTCCGGGGCGGGCCTTCACGTCGGCCATCCGGAAGGCTACACGGCGACGGACATCGTGAGCCGCTTCAAGCGGATGCGCGGCTTCAACGTGCTGCATCCGATGGGCTGGGACGCGTTCGGCTTGCCGGCCGAGCAATACGCGATTCAGACGGGCCGCCATCCGGCCGAGTTCACGAAGGTGAACATCGACAACTTCCGCCGCCAGATCAAGTCGCTCGGCTTCTCGTACGACTGGGACCACGAGGTCAGCACAACCGATCCGGATTACTACAAGTGGACGCAGTGGATTTTTATCCAATTGTATAAGAAGGGGCTTGCGTACATCGCCGAAGTGCCGGTCAACTGGTGCGAGGCGCTCGGCACGACGCTGGCGAACGAGGAAGTCATCGACGGCAAGAGCGAGCGCGGCGGCCATCCGGTCGTGCGCAAGCCGATGCGCCAGTGGATGCTGAAGATTACCGAGTACGCGGAGCGCCTCTTGGCCGACCTGGAGGAGTTGGACTGGTCCGAGAGCATCAAGGACATGCAGCGCAACTGGATCGGCAAGTCGACCGGCGCGGAAGCGGCGTTCGCGATCGACGGCCATGCAGGGCAGGCGCTGACCGTATTCACGACCCGGCCGGACACGCTGTTCGGGGCGACGTATTGCGTGCTGGCTCCGGAGCACGAGCTGGTGTCCGTCATTACGACGGCCGAGCAGAAGGCTGCGGTAGACGAGTATATCGAGCAAGCGTCGCGCAAGAGCGATCTGGAGCGGACGGAGCTGGCGAAGGAGAAGACGGGCGTCTTCACCGGCGCTTACGCGGTCAATCCGGTCAGCGGCGAGAAGCTGCCGATCTGGATCGCCGACTACGTCCTTGCCGGTTACGGCACCGGCGCGATCATGGCCGTTCCGGGCCATGACGAGCGCGACTGGGAGTTCGCGACGAAGTTCGGCCTGGCGATCGTCGAAGTCGTCAGCGGCGGCAATGTGAAGGAAGCGGCGTTCACCGGCGACGGCGAGCATGTGAACTCGGACTTCCTGAACGGCAAGTCCACGCCGGACGCGATTGCGGCGATGATCGACTGGCTCGAAGCGAACGGCAAGGGCAAGGGCAAGACCACGTACCGGCTGCGCGACTGGCTGTTCAGCCGCCAGCGCTATTGGGGCGAGCCGATCCCGGTGCTGCACTTCGAGGACGGCACGATGGAGACCGTTCCGGAAGAGGAGCTTCCGCTGCTGCTGCCGGAGATGGACAGAATCGAGCCGTCCGGCACGGGCGAGTCTCCGCTGGCCAACGCGACGGAGTGGGTGAACTGCGTCGGCAAGGACGGGCGCAAGGCTCGCCGCGAGACGAACACGATGCCGCAGTGGGCGGGCAGCTCCTGGTACTACCTGCGCTTCATCGACCCGAAGAACGACAAGGAGCTTGTCTCCTTCGAGAAGCAGAAGATGTGGCTGCCGGTCGATCTGTACATCGGCGGCGCCGAGCACGCGGTGCTTCACTTGCTGTATGCCCGCTTCTGGCACAAGGTGCTGTACGACATCGGCGTCGTCTCCACGAAGGAGCCGTTCCACAAGCTCGTCAACCAAGGGATGATTCTCGGCACGAACAACGAGAAGATGTCCAAGTCCCGCGGCAACGTCATCAATCCGGACGACATCGTCGGCGAGTTCGGCGCGGATACGCTCCGCCTGTACGAGATGTTCATGGGTCCGCTGGAAGCGACGAAGCCGTGGAACACGAACGGCGTCGAAGGGATGTACCGCTTCCTCGGCCGCGTCTGGAGATTGTTCGTGGACGATAACGGCAATCTGAACGAGAAGATCCAAGACGTGCCGGGCGACGAGTCGTTCCGCCGCACGTGGCACAAGACGATCAAGAAGATTACCGAGGACTACGAGGGCCTGCGCTTCAACACGGCGATCAGCCAGATGATGATCTTCATCAATGAAGCGTACAAGACAGACGTTCTGCCGAAGCGGGCGATGGAGAACTTCGTTCAGTTGCTCTCCCCGACCGCTCCGCATATCGCGGAAGAACTGTGGGAGCGCCTGGGCCACGAAGGCTCGATCAGCTACGCGGCTTGGCCGGAATATGATCCGGCGCTGACCGTGGACGCCGAAGTCGAGATCGTCGTTCAGGTGAACGGCAAGATCGCCGAACGCGTGCTGGTTGCGGCCGAGTTGGACGAAGCCGGCTTGGAAGAGAAGGCGCTCGGCCTCGAGAAGGTGCAGTTGCTCATCGCAGGCAAGACGATTCGCAAGGTCATAGCCGTTAAGGGCAAGCTCGTCAACATTGTAGCCAACTAACTAGGAAGGGGCGGCCTCTCTCACAAGGAGAGGACCGCCCCTTATTCTTTTCCGGCCTTGCTACGTGCGGGTGAGGGACGCTTCGACTTTGTCCAGGTCCTCCGCGAACTTGGCGTGCGTCGCTTGAAGCACTCGGAGGAACGCGCCGTTTGTCGCGTCCTTGAGTTCCTCCAGGGCGGCGGCCGTAATGCCGCCGGGGACGGACACCCGCTTCTGCAGCTCGGCCGGGGAACAGCCCGCGGTCTGCAGCAGCCGGGCGGTGCCGAGCAGCATATCCCGGGCGAGCACCGAGGCGGTCTCGGAAGCGATCCCCGCTGTCGCGACGGCGGCTTCGATGAATTGCTCGAGCAGGTTGGCCATGAAGGCCGGCCCGCAGCTCGCGATGTCCGAGGCGACCCTGACCTCGTCCTCCGCGATCTCGAGAGGGCGGCTGATCGCCGAGAACAGGCGGAAGATCAGCGCCCGGTCGCGTTCGTCCAGCCGGCTGCCGAACATGACAAGCGAAGAGCCGGCCAGCGTCTCGTTGGCGATGCTTGGAATGACCTTGGCGATTTTGCACGGCAGATGCTCCTCCAGCGCGGAGAGCCGAACGGGGCTCGTGATGGAGACGACGATCTGCCGAGGCTGCAAGCCGGGAGCGATCTCGGGAAGCACTTGGCGGAAGTCCAGCGGCTTCACGCACAGGAAGATCAGATCGCAGCCTTGAGCCGCGGCGGCATTCGAGGGGGCGACCTGGAGGCCGGGATACCGGCCTGCGAGCGCGTTCGCCTTGGCCAGCGTGCGTGTGGACAGGATAATGTCCGAGGGGCGAAGCGCCCCGGAACGGATGAATGACCCGGTCAACATGCTGCCCATGCTGCCAGCGCCGATGAAGCCGACCTTCATCTTCGACCCCTCCCCTTTGAAGCCTGTTGCTTCTTCCCATTGTATGTGGCAGGGCATGGACGTCATTCGCTTTTTCCAACAATTATCCAGAGCGAGGAGGAATTCAGGATGAACGATAACGGGAGCCGTTCCGCCAGCGGTCGCAGAGGCTTGGCCGCGGGGGCTACCGCGCTGGCCGGCGTTGCGCTTCTGATGTGGGCATTCCTGCAGCCGGCGAATGGAGCCGTTCCGGGCTGGAGCCCGGTGAACGGGCAAGTGGCGGAGGCGCTCGCCGGTTCGGCGTCCGCGGAGCCGACGCCGCAAGCTTCGGCGGGCACCGACGCGGCTGCGGCGACACCGGCGTCCGACTCGGGCACCTCGGCGGTCGATGCCGTCTCCGCTGCCGCTGCGCCGTCCGCGGGCCAAGCTGCTGCGCCTCTGCCCGGCTCGCCGGGCGCTGAGGCGAATTCCGGCGCTGCTTCGGCCGGGACTGCCGCTGCCGCTCCGGCCGCCGCGCCTGTGGCCGTCCCCGTGGCTGCGCCCGACAATCGGCTGGACCTGAATTCGGCGACCGCCGAGCAGCTCGACAGCCTGAAGGGGATCGGGCCGTCCAAGGCGCAGGCCATCGTCGCCTACCGTGCGGAGCACGGGGCTTTCCGCAGCGTGGAGGAGCTGCTTAAGGTGAACGGGATCGGGGAGAAGCTGCTTGCGGGCCTTCGCGATCAGGTGAGGGTCTGAGAATTCTCCCGTTGTTGTAATTCCCATCTTCTCACTTGGATAAAAATGTGAGACAATAGAACGGAATTAACACAATGTGAGAGGTATGGGAGGATATAAAGATGGCCAACGAACGCGAATTATCTCTGGAAACGCTTGCGGTACACGCCGGACAGCAGATTGATCCGACGACGAATTCAAGGGCAGTTCCGATCTACCAGACAAGCTCGTACGGCTTCCGCGATACCGAGCATGCGGCGAACCTGTTCGCGCTGAAGGAATTCGGCAACATCTACACCCGCATCATGAACCCGACCTCCGACGTCTTCGAGCAGCGGATTGCCGCCTTGGAAGGCGGAGCGGGCGCGCTTGCCGTCTCCTCCGGCCAAGCCGCGATCACATATTCGATCCTGAACATTGCCCAGGCCGGCGACGAGATCGTCTCTTCGGCTACCCTGTACGGCGGCACGTACAACCTGTTCGCCATTACGCTTCCGAAGCTCGGCATCAACGTCAAGTTCGTCGACGCCTCGAATCCGGACAACTTCCGCGCGGCGATCACGGACAAGACCAAAGCGCTGTATGCCGAGACGATCGGCAATCCGAAGGGCGACGTTCTCGATATTCAGGCGGTTGCCGACATCGCTCACGAGCACGGTATCCCTCTTATCGTCGACAGCACTTTTTCCACTCCGTATCTGACTCGTCCGATCGACTTCGGAGCCGACATTGTGCTGCATTCCGCGACCAAGTTCATCGGCGGACACGGCACCTCGATCGGGGGCGTCGTCGTCGACAGCGGCAAGTTCGACTGGAAGGCCAGCGGCAAGTTCCCGGGCCTCACGACGCCGGACCCGAGCTACCACGGAGTCGTCTATACCGATGCGGTCGGGCCGATCGCTTACATTATCAAGATGCGCGTGCAGTTGCTTCGCGACATGGGCTCGGCGCTGTCTCCGTTCAACTCGTTCCTGTTCCTCCAAGGGCTGGAGACGCTCCATCTGCGGATGGAACGCCATAGCAGCAACACGCTCGCCGTCGCGAAGTATCTGGAACAGCATCCTGCCGTAGAGTGGGTCAGTTACCCGGGGCTGGAGAGCCATCCTTCGTACGAGCTTGCCCGCAAGTATCTGGCGAAGGGACAAGGCGCGATTCTGACGTTCGGAATCAAGGGCGGCGTCGAAGCGGGCAAGAAGCTGATCAACTCCGTGAAGCTGTTCTCCCACCTCGCGAACGTCGGGGATTCGAAGTCGCTTATCATTCATCCGGCGAGCACGACTCACCAGCAATTGTCCGAAGCCGAGCAGGAAGCGGCCGGCGTCTCCCCGGGGCTTATCCGCCTGTCGGTCGGGATCGAAGGCATCGACGACATCGTTCACGATCTGGAGCAGGCCATCGCGGCTAGCCAAGCGTGACGGAACGAGGTATTCTAGGGAGGTAGGGCAGTCAGCAGGAGGCAGGGATCGGAATGGCACAGACGGTACGCAAGGACTGGGATACTTACTTCATGGATATGGCGTTTATGGCGTCGACTCGTTCCCGTTGCCCGAGAAGGCACGTCGGGGCGGTGCTCGTGCAGGGCAAGAAGCTGCTCGGGACGGCCTACAACGGCGCGCCGATGGGCGTCCCGGACTGCTCCGAGGACGGCTGCATGATCGTGGAGGAGTTCGAGAATCCGCCCCCGGGAAGCGAAGCGACCGGGCTGATCAAGAAGCAGCGCTGCATTCGGACGATCCATGCGGAGCAGAATCTGCTGCTCTTCACGGACCGGATCGACCGCGAGGGCTCAACGGTGTACGTCACGGACCAGCCGTGCTGGACATGCTCGAACATGCTCGCGAACAGCGGCGTCACCGAGATCGTGTACCATCGCGCCTATCCGAAGGATCAGGAGAAGGTCACGGCTCTGATGCGCCAGCGCGGCATTCAGTTCCGGCAGCTTGACGGCTACACGCCTCCCCCCGACACCGAAGTGCAGGACGTCTCGGCGGGCTGAGCGGCGGGCATGATCGCCGCGCGCTCGACGGAGCAAGCGGATACGGGCAAACCGGATACGTGCGGACTAGATGCGACCAACCGGATACGTGCAAACCAGACGAGGAAGAACCTCGTCGCCTACGGGCGGCGGGGTTCTTTTTTTGCTGGAATGGAGCTGCCGCCCATACTTCCGGCTACCGGGAATTTATGTGAAATTCCACATTCGTGCGGTGCGACAACGGGCAGGTTGGCCGATTCTATGTGAGAAACAGCATACATTCGGAGGCGAAAGCGGCCTCGAGGTGCAACGAATGTGAAAAACCACATACATAGCGGCAATTCCAGCCGGAAATCCCGCATGTATGCTAAAAATCACATAAAACGCCGCGATTCCCGCTAATTCAGGCCGATGAATGTGAAAAATCATATAAAATTCGTAAAATCGCCAAAGACACCGGAGCACAGGGCAACCGACACCGGCGAAGGTGCGAACAGTGTGTCTGGAATAGCTGCGGGGAACCGTCGAGGCGAGCTTCCCGGGCAGTTCTTCTTAACGAGGGGGAGGATGACCATGAGCAGAAGGCCGCTTGTTGCGTTCGCCGCGTGCTGGGCGTTCGGGACGTCGATTCTGTCGATCTGGCAAGGGAAGGCGGCCGCAGCCGTCCTTCTCGGCGCGGTGCTGCTGCTGGCGGCGTATGCGATCGCTTCTCCGGGCTCGCGGAGAGTTGCGGCGTTATGCGCCGCAGCGCTGTTGGCCGCGGCGGGCGAGCGCGCCTTCACCGATGCGCAGGCCGCTTCCGAGCTCGACCGCCTCCCGGGGGCGGCGGACGAAGCTCAGGCAATCGTGCGCGGCATACTCGCCGAACCGGCAGCCGTCGACGGCGACGTCGCGACGTTCGAGTTCGAAGCCGCCGCGATCTCGCTGCCGCCGGAAGAGGAGGGCGAGACGCCGATCCGGGAGAAGCTGCTCATCCGAATCTACCTCCAGAAGGAAGAGGAGCAGCGGGTTGCAGCCTCATGGAAGCGGGGAGACGAGGCCGTCGTGCGGGGAGAGCTGCGGCTGCCGGCCGAAGCGGGCAACTTCGGCGGCTTCGATTATCGGCGTTACCTGGACAGCCTCGGCATACACTGGACGCTGACCGTCGAAGGGACGGATGGGGCGTCTGTCCTCCCGTCCGCGCCTCCGTGGCGGCTGCTCCCGCTCCGGTGGGCGGATGCCTGGAGAGAGAAGCTCGGCAGCCTGATGGACCGCCTCTACGATGGAACGGATCGGGGTTACATGAAGGGGCTGGTGCTCGGAATCGTGGACGATCTCGATCCGGAGCAATATGCGGACTTCTCTCGCCTCGGCTTGACGCATGTGCTGGCCATATCGGGTCTGCATGTCGGCGTCGTTGTTTTTATCCTGCTGCAGGCCGGCGCGCTGCTCCGACTCTCGCGCGAACGATCGCTGGAGCTCGCGATTGCGGCGCTTCCCTTCTACATGCTGCTGACGGGAGCCTCTCCCTCCGCCGTGAGGGCTTGCCTGATGGCGATGCTCGCGCTGTATATGGCCCGTCGCAACCAGCTCAAGGACGGCCTGCATCTGCTTGCGGCGGCGGCGCTCGTCATGATGGCGCTGCAGCCCCGGGTTGTGGAGAACGTCAGCTTCCAGCTCTCGTTCGCCGTGACGGCCGGCTTGCTGCTGTTCGTTCCGACAATGGACACAATGCTCTCGGCGCTCGTTCCCTGGAAGGCCCCGAGAGGAGCACTCGCTGTGACGTTCACCGCAACCGCCGTTTCGTTTCCCGTGTCCGTTTATTATTTTCACCAGTTTCACCTGCTCTCGATTCCGGCGAACCTGATTCTTGTCCCGTTCATCAGCTTCGCGATCATGCCGCTCGGAATGGCGTCCGCGGCGCTGGCCGGACTCTGGTTCCCGCTCGGGCGAATGACGGCGGACGTCGCATCGTGGGGCAATCGCCTCACCGAACTGGCGATCGAATGGACCGAAGGCGCAGGCGCGCTGCAGACGTACTGGCCGCAAGCCGGGCTGCCGTGGGTTCTTGCCGCTTACGGGCTCATGTTCGCGACTTTCATCGCTGTGCATCGTTTATATACATATAAGCAGGAGGCTGCGGAATTAAGGCGGCGTGCGGCCGCCGAGCTGGACGCTTTGCGCATGCCGGAGAGGCTTGCGGGTCCGGAGGGGGAGGAGACGGTTCCGCTCGTCAATGCCGCCGTCCACCCGATGGCTTCCCCCGCAGCGCGGGATGCCCGGGCGAGCCGAATTCCCCTGCCGCTTCTCTCCGTCTTATGGGCTGCTTGGCTGCTCTGGGGCGTCCAGCCGTCGTTCCTCGACCGCAATGCGAAGGTGATGTTCCTCGATGTCGGACAGGGCGATTCCATTCTGGTTCGCTCGGGCACGGGGGAATTCGGGTTGATCGATACGGGAGGCACGGTGTCGTTCGGCAAGAAGGAGGCTTGGCGGCTGCGGCGAGATCCGTACGAGGTCGGGAAGAAGACGGTCGTTCCCCTGCTGAAGCAGCGGGGCGTTCGCAGCCTCGACTGGCTCCTCTTAAGCCATCTGGACCAGGATCATATCGGGGGCGCGCTTGCGGTTCTGGATGCCGTGCGGGTGCGCAGGCTGCTGTTCAATGGCACGATCAAACGCGACAAGACGACGGAGGAGTTGTTCCGGCGCGCGGAGAGTCTCGGGATTCCGATGTACTCGCTGCATGCGGGGATGAGTTGGACATGGGACGCTTCGACCTCCCTCCGGGTGCTCTATCCGGCGTCGGGAGACGAAGGCTCCGGCATTCCGATCCTGGAGGAGCAGAACGATCGCAGCGTCGTCGTTCTTCTGACGGCATACGGGAGGACGTTCCTGCTTCCCGGCGATCTGGAGGCGAAGGGGGAAAATAATCTGCTGACGCAATCCGGGACGGAGGAGGTCGACGTACTCAAAGCGGGCCATCACGGCAGCAAGAGCTCGTCCACCGAGCCCTGGCTGCGAGCATGGGCTCCGGGAGAGGTTGTCATCTCGGCGGGGCGGAACAACCTGTACGGCCATCCTCATGCCGTCGTGCTGGACCGACTCTTCGCCCTCGGGATTCCTTATTACCGAACCGACAAGGCCGGGGAGATTCAATACCGCATCTTGCCCAACGGAGAGATGTTCCGGCGAACGATGAAGAACCCCGTTGTCGAGACTGCCGATTGACTTGCCCTAGTCCCGTTGCTAGACTGTGAGGAGCATCATTAACCGATAGTAACTGCAACGCCAAATTTCCTTATTTTATCAAGGGGCTTGGTGCAACCTTTCGACGCGCGATTGCGTTAAGGGAAGTGCAGAGGGGAGGATCTTCTGTGGTGGAGCTGGATTTAATCAAAGCTGCGCAAGCCGGCGATCGCGACGCCCTTGTGGAGCTGCTCCGCGGAATAGAGAATCAAGTATATCGCACCGCTTATTACTTGCTGAATAACGAGCAGGATGCGCTCGATGCTTCGCAAGAAGCCTTGATTAAAATCTATACCAAAATTCATACTTATGAAGAGAAGGCCCAATTCCGGACGTGGGTGCAGCGGATCGTCACGAACCTGTGCATCGACAAGTTCCGCCGCATCCGTCCATCAGTATCCATCGACGAGCATGAGCTTATTTTCGAATCGAAGGATAATGTGGAGGACGAGGTGCTGTCGGTCTACGCGTCGGAGGAGATCCGGGAAGCGATCGGCAAGCTTCCGGAGCATCATCGCTCGGTCATCATTCTTCGTTATTTGCAAGATTTCTCGTACAACGAGATCGCGGATTCGCTTGATTTGCCGCTTAACACGGTGAAGTCTTATTTGTTCCGAGCGAGACAGCAACTGCAGACGCTGCTTCGAGATTATCAGAAAGGAGGTGTCCGGGGATGACTTGCGATGAAGGAAGGGAACTTGTGCAGCGTTCGGTCGACAACGATCTCGATTCGCAAGAAACCGCGCTAATGAACGAACATCTTCGAACATGCCCGGACTGCTCCGCCTTGTTTGACCGGCTGACGCTTCTGTCGAGCAACCTCGCCGAGCTGCCGCGGGTAACCCCGCCGTTCAGCCTGGTCGATGCGATCCTGCCCCGCTTGGAGCTGATCGACGCCGGGAACGGCGGAGCCGCGCAAGCGGCCGGGTATGCAGCCGATTATGCGGAGCAGGCGCCTGTCGCCGGCAGCGTCGATGCAGCCGCCGCGGAGAGCGCTCAGGCGCCGCTGGCTGCGCCCGCGGCGGGAGACGAGCTTGCCCGGCGCCGCCGCAACCGTTCAACGACAAGGCGCATCCTTGCCGCGATCGCGGCGGGCATCGTCGCCGGACTCGTGATCGTTGCGGCTCCGACGTTGCTCCACGATTCCTCGAGCGACAACGACTCGTTCGCCTTGTCCGAAGCGCCGGCCGCCAAGCAGCGGGCCGCCTCGGAATCGTCGGCAGCCGGGGAGCCGGCGTCTGGCTACGAGATGGCGGCTCCGAGTTCGGAGAGCGGGGAAGTCGCTCCTCAAGCGATGGAGGAGCCGCTGCGGGCGAACTCTTCGTCGGCCGATTCCGGCTCCGCTTCGGCAGGCGAAGGAGATGCGAAGGCATCCTCCAGTGCGGACGAACCTGAACAATTGCAAGGACTTGCGTTTGGCTCCGCCATCCCGTCCGCATCCCCGTCCCCGTCTGCCGGGAGCGCGGAGACGAACAAGGCGCTTGGCGCCGGAGAGGCTGCGGGAGGCTCGGCCGATCAAGGCCTGACGGCCGGGGATCAGAGCGAGAGCCTGGGCGACACGGTGACGGGCTCCATCATGAGCGTTCCGTTCGCGGAGCCTCTGACGTGGATCTCTCCGGATCAGAAGCTGAAGGCGGTCGCCGAGGAGCATCGGGTCAGCGTCTACCGGATGGAAGACGGCACTCTGGTGTTCCAGAGCGTGCTTCATGACGGGGAGGAGCTCAGCAGCATCTACTGGGAGCAGGATTCCAGCGCGCTTCGTTATTCCTGGAAGGCGGAGGACGGCAGCTTCACCGATCTGGTCTGGACCGTGTCGACGAATGCGGAGAGTCCGGCGGGAACGAATTCGGCTCAGTCTTCCGCTTCCGCCAAGTAACCTTTATCGATTCGGCTGCGTATGATGGAACATACACAGCAGCAGCGACGTTCCCAGCGAACGTCCACGGACGATAGGTCGCGGTCGTTCGCGCACGGTTCCATGGGCCGGCCGGCGGACGTTGACATAGATGTCCACATGCGAAGAGACTGTCTCGGAAGGCCCGCCTTGGGCTGGAGGAGGCAGTCTCTTTGTGTGTGAAGGAGAATGGGATTAATAGGTATTTATGAGATTTGTTAGGATTCTGGCGGGTCGCAGTTCTCCTTTTGCCAAAAGGGTGCCTTATCCCTTCCGTTCAGTTGATGGTGAAATATCCATAATTTAGGATACTGAACAAGGGGGATAAGGCACCCTTTTCCGAGCAGGGAAGTGGTGTCCCCGATAGCGGCCCCTCCCCTGGCGCCCCCCCATAACGCCCTTCCATACGCCCATAGCGCCCCCTCCCGGCAATGCCCCCACAGTTGCAGCGCCAAGGCTTAATTTGATAGACTTTGGGTAGAGAAGATTAGCGAAGACATGGCGTTCCATGCTTGGCTGGACAGGGGGACATTCACCATGGAGGCTCGCAAAGCTCTTAGAGAGATCAAAGAAGGCAAGATTAAGCCTTATTATATTTTGTACGGGACGGAGTCGTTCCTCGTGCAGGACTTCACGGACAGGCTGACGGCGAAGCTGGTCGAGCCGGAGCACAGGGACCTGGGCGTCATCCGCTTCGGCACGTCGGAGAGCTCGCTCGACGATATTATCGCCGAGGCGGAGACGATGCCGTTCCTCGTGCCGAGCAAGCTCGTTCTGGTCCGGGACGCGTCCGTCTTCGGCACGGGACGGGAGTCGGCGAAGATTGAGCACCGAACCGACCGGTTGCTCGACTACATGAAGCAGCCGTTCGAGAGCACGGTGCTTGTCTTCATCGTGTCCGGCGACAAGCTGGATGAGCGGAAGAAGCTCGTGAAGCTGGCGAAGGAGAAGGATGCGGTTGTCTCCTTCTCCGCGCTGCCGGCCGAGGAACTGATGCAATGGATCGCGAAGCGGGCGGAATCGCAAGGCCGCAAGGCGTTGCCGGCCGCCGTCGAGGAGCTGCTGCGCCGCGTCGGCCCGGATATGAGCGCGCTCGCGGGAGAGACGGACAAGCTGTGCCTGCACGCGGGCGAATACGGCTCCGTGACCGTTGAGGCGGTCGAGACGCTTGTGCCGGTAGGGACGGAGCAGAGCGTCTTCAAGCTGACCGAGGAGATCGCCGCCCTGCGGACGGACCGGGCCCTGGCGCTGTATTACGAGCTGCTTAAGCAGAAGGAGGAGCCGATCAAGCTGGTTGCGCTGCTGGTGAGGCAGTTCCGGCACATGCTCTTCGTGAAGGAGCTCGGCAAGCAAGGGTACACCCCGCAGCAGATGGCCGGTCAGCTCGGGCTTCATCCATATGCGGTGAAGGTTACGGCGGATCAGGCGAAGGGCTTCTCGCCGGAGAGGCTCAGCACGGTGCTCGATCGGCTCGCCGAGCTGGACTTCGAGATGAAGACGGGGCGGGTGGAGAAGGCGCTCGGCCTCGAGCTGTTCCTGCTCAAGACAGGTTCGGAGGGCAGGGGCTAAGGCAGAAATACCAATAAAAAAAGGTTGACCATGGGAACGATAACTCGCGACCAGAGTCAACCCTTTATTTTGTTCGTTAAACGGTTAGCAAGCCTTAGGCTTGGGAAGACAACGCGTTCAACTTCTTAGCCAGACGGGACTTCTTGCGGGCAGCCGCATTCTTATGAATAAGGCCTTTGGTTACCGCTTTGTCCAGCTTCTTCTGAGCGAGTTGAAGCGCGTCCTTAGCAGCGCTTACGTCCGTGCCCACGACAGCTTGGTCAGCTTGCTTGACAGCCGTGCGAAGAGCGGACTTCTGGGAAGCGTTGCGCAGACGACGCTTGTCGTTCGTCTTCGTCCGTTTGATGGCGGATTTGATATTCGGCATTGATTTCACCTCCTGGTAAAGCAACAAGTATTTCTCCAAACAACTTGTAACATTCTATCACGGAGGGGGGCAAAACGCAAGTGAATCAGCAGCCGCGATACCGCTTCCGTCCGCAATACAGTTTTCGATGAAGGAGCGAGACGATGAACGAGCATGAGCTTGATTTAAGCGAATACGAGGTCCAGATCGACCTGGCGGTGGAAGCCAGGGAGCTGGCGGGTTCGCCGGACAGTCCGATCCCCGGCGTCTGGTCGGAGACGGACAAGAGCGGCGGCATTGCCGTGACCCGGATGCACATCCAGACGGACGAGGGCGCGCAGGCCATTGGGAAAATGAAGGGGCACTACGTGACGCTCGAGGTGCCGCTGCTTCGCAACGGGGATACCGATCTGCAGGACAAGGTGGCGACGACGTTCGCGAAGGAGTTCGAGAGCTTCCTGCAGCGCATCGGCATCAGCCGGACGGCGAGCGTGTTCGTCGTCGGGCTGGGCAACTGGAACGTCACGCCCGACGCTCTCGGCCCGCTGGTCGTCGAGAACATTATGGTGACGCGCCAGTTCTTCGAGCTGATGCCCGACCAGGTGAGCGAGGGGTACCGGCCGGTCAGCGCGGTCGCTCCAGGCGTGCTCGGGACGACGGGCATCGAGTCGAGCGACATCGTGCAGGGAATTGTAGAGAAGGCTAAGCCCGAGCTCGTCATTGCGATTGACGCGCTCGCGGCCCGGTCGCTCGAGAGGGTCAATACGACGATCCAGATCGCCGACACCGGCATTCATCCGGGCTCCGGCATCGGCAACAAGCGCAAGGGGCTCACGCAGGACATTCTCGGCGTCCCCTGCATCGCCATCGGCGTGCCGACGGTCGTCTACGCTTCGACGATTGTGAACAACACGATGGACCTCGTGCTGCAGCACATGGAGAAGCATACGCCCAACACCGACAAGCTGTTCGGCGTGTTCGGCACGATGGAGGGCAACGAGCGGCTGCAGCTCGTGAAGGAAGTGCTCGAGCCGATGGGCCACAACCTGCTCGTGACGCCGAAGGAGATCGACAAGTTCATGGAGGACACCGCGAACGTCATCGCCAGCGGGCTGAACGCGGCCTTGCACGAGGCGGTCGACACGGACAACGTCGCGGCTTACACGCACTAGCCCCGCGCGCCTGCTGACGATCCGGCAGACGGTCTTCCCGGCTTCTCGCCCGTTCCCGGCCCTTCGTCCGAAGGGCCGGATCGGTGCGCGGAGGCGAGGATGACGGATAGGTCTGGACAGAGACTAAACTACTGTTTGTTAGCATAACAATATGTGAGTATAATGAATGGGGGAAACTACGAGGCGGCTGACGGGCCGTCTATTGCCGTTGGGGCGGGAAGGGACGACCGGATGAGACGAGGGAAGAGGAACTGGCCGAAGCGGCTGCGGCCGGCCAATCGCATGGAAGGCAAGCTGCTGATCGTATTTCTGTTCTTGATCATTCTCCCGATCGGGATTCTCAGCTACATATCCGCGGAGCGCTATTCGAATTCGATCGAGAACAATACGATTACGTACGCGTCGCAGTTGACCGACAAGATGATGGACAAGCTGGACGATTACCTTCAGGACATGAAGAAGATCTCGATTATTCCTTCCTATCTGGACGAGATCAAGGAAGGGCTCAAGATGTCGAATCGCTACTACGGAGGAGAAGCCGCCGGGGGCGGCACCGCCATTCCGGATTCCACGACCATTCTCCCGAGCGAGCAGCAGCAATCCATCGACATCCAGAAGAAGATCGGCAGCAGCATTTATTTTCTGAACAATATCAAGAGCGGCACCAACACGATCTACCTGTTCGACAACAACGGGCACGTCTATTACGCGGCCAAGAACCTCAGCATCCGCTCCGACCTGCAGACGGTCTATGCGGAATGGAACAAGCGGGCGAGCGCTGCGTTCGGGACTCCGGTCCTCGTCAGCACCCAGGAGGTGTCGCAGCCGGTGGTCGGGAAGAAGTACGTGTTCACCGTCGTGCGGGAGATTATCGATTCCTCCAATTACGAGACGCTTGGCATGATCGCCGTCGATGCGAACATCGGCGTGATCGAGAATATCGTGAAGGACTTGGATTCGACGACGCAGGGAACGACGCTGATCGTCGACCAGGAAGGCAAGGTCATCTACGACAGCGAGATGAAGTACGTGGCGCAGAGCTTGCCGAGAAGCGATCTGCTCGCCATGGCGGACGGGCAGCAGGGCAGCTTCCACTCGACCCAGAACGGTCAGCGCGTGCTGACGATCTACAAGCAGTCGGAGACGACGGGCTGGCGGGTGCTCATTACGATTCCGGAGAGCCATCTGCAGAAGGACGCGGTGCGAACACGCAACTTCACGGTTCTGATCGCCCTGGTCATCATGAGCTTCGCGCTGCTGATCTCGCTTGTTATCGCGTTCGCGATCACACGGCCGCTGCGCTCCCTCGTCAAGCTGATGAAGGAGGTTCAGAGCGGGAATATGGACGTCGTCTTCCCGGTCGTGCGCAGGGATGAGGCGGGGCTCGTCGGGAGCGCCTTCAACCGGATGATCGACCGGATCAAGACGCTGATCTCGGACATTTATGCGATCGAGCAGCGGAAGAAGGAGGCCGAGCTGCAGTCGCTCCAGCATCAGATCAACCCGCACTTCATCTATAATACGCTGGAATCGATCCGCATGACGGCCGTGCTGAACGACGACTCCGAGGTCGGCGACATGGCGGAGCTGCTCGGGAAGCTGCTTCGCTACAGCATTCACGCAGGCACGGACATCGTTCCGATCCGGCGGGAATGGGAGCATCTGACGATGTATATCGAGCTGCTGAACTACCGGTACGGGGCGAACCGCTTCGAGCTGGAGTTGCCGCCCGAGGAGACGACCGGGGAGCTTCAGGTCATGAAGCTGCTGTTCCAGCCGATCGTCGAGAACGCGGTCTACCACGGGTTCGACGAGGCGAAGGGGCACATGCGAATCGCGATTGAATGCCGGTTCGAAGGGACAGATGTGCTCTTCGTCGTTCGCGACGACGGGGTAGGCATGGGCGAGGGGGAATTGCAGCGGCTCTCGGCTTCCCTGAAGGAACCGCCGGAGCAGTGGGACGGCCGGGGAATCGGCCTGCGCAACATCCACGAGCGACTCCGGCTTCGGTACGGGGAGAAGTACGGCTTGACCGTGCAGAGCGAACAAGGAAGCGGGACAAGCGTTATCGTTAGGTTCCCGAACAAGACAAATTCCTAAGGAGGAGAAGCCATGATTCATATTGCCGTCGTGGACGACGAGGAGAGAATCCGGCTTGGGCTTGCCAAGCTGATCGAGCAGTGCGGGGAAGCCTACAAGGTGGTCGGCTGCTTCGCAAGCGGCCAGGAGCTGCTCGCCGAGCTGGGCCGGCTTGCGATCGACCTGATCGTGACCGATATCAAGATGCCGCAGATGAACGGTCTGCAATTGATCGAGAAGGTGCAGCAGCGCAAGCCCAAGATCAAATTCGCGATCGTCAGCGGCTTCAACGACTTCAGCTTCGCCAGGCAAGCGATTCGCCAAGGGGTGGAAGACTATCTGCTCAAGCCGGTCGACCGGAAGGAGCTGGCGGAATTGCTCAGCCGAATCAAGAACAATCTCGAGCTTGAGAGGTACCGCAAGGCGGTCGCGATCGACGAGCACATCCGTCTGCTGCTGCGCAACGACCTGCGCAAGCTGCCCGAGCATATGATCCAGGGAGCGACAAGGGACCTCGGCCAGACAAGCCTGCTGCGGGAGCACTTCGCGGTGCTTGCGGTGCGCACCGAGCCGGAGCTGCCTGCCGAGCAGGTGGAAGGGTATCTTGCGCATTGGAGCCGGGAGTTCCGGCTGATCGCATGGGAGCCGCGCCAAGCGGTCATTCTCGCGTCGATCGGACAGCACGACCACTATGACACGGTTCGCGAGCTCGGGCTTACGCTTATGCGTCATTTTCCCCCGGGGGTGGCCGTTCGGATCGGCATGAGCGACATCCATCAAGGCGCGCTGCGGCTCAGGGAAGCTTATCTGGAGGCGGAAGCGAGCGTGCAGTTCTGCTGGTACGACAAGGGAATTCGGGCGACCGCGCTGCATTCGTCGAGCAAACGAACCGCCGCCGAGTGCGGGTACCATCCGGCGAAGCTGCTCGACAAGGAGCTGCGGCCGGCGCTTCAGGTGCTTGACTTCGCCCGGGCGGATGCGGTTATCGAGGAATGGCTCGGCGAGCTGCAGGGAAGCCGTCCGGCATGGCCGGCGCTGGCGGAAGGCTGCGGGCATCTGTTCGAGCTTATCGACGAGGAGAAGCAAGAGCGCCAAGGGGGAACCGGCGAGCTGACGGAGCAGCAGATCAAGCTGGCGCCGGCGCTGTTCCCGGACTGGCCGGCGTTCCGCGCCGCCCTGCAGACCGCCGCCCGCGAGCAGCTCGGGGAACTGAAGAACATGCGTCAGGAGAACCGGGTGGTCGAGACCGTCAAGACCTATATTCAAGGCCATTACATCGAAGAACTGGAGCTTCAGCGATTGGCTGACATTGTCTTTTTAACTCCGAGTTATTTGAGCAAACTGTTCAAGACGGCAACGGGAGAGACGATCACGGATTACGTCATCTCGGTGCGGATCGAGAAGGCCAAGGAGACGCTCTCGAAGCATCCCGAGATGAAGACGTACGAGGTCGGAGAGCGGGTCGGCTATTCGGACCCGGCCTACTTCAACAAGGTGTTCAAGAAGGTCACAGGCTTCACGCCGAAGGAATATCGAGATCGAGTTAGGTTGTAGTTATCCAAATCAAAGACAACGAAAACAAACATAGAACCTTAAAATGCATAACGAATTCGGCTATAATTACTGTAAGCGATTTCCTGTGGTGGCAAGCTCGCGCGCACAAATTAAACCGAACAACGGAAGATGGGGTGTCTATGTTCAACCTAAGCTACAAAGCTCAACGGTACCTGATTTTATTCGGTTTCCTTACGATTCCGGTGCTGTTATCCTTGACGTTCTCGTATTACCCGGCGCTGTCCCTTCTGTATTACAGCTTCACGGATTGGACGGGGCTCGGCTGGGACATGAATTGGGTCGGCTTCGACAATTACAAGGAGATCTTCACCCGGTCCGACATCTTCGGCGCGTTCAAGAACAACGCCTACTACTTCGTCGGCGGCCTGCTCCAGACCGCGCTCGCCTTGTTCTTCGCCGTCATTCTGACGAGCCGGCTGAAGGGGCGCAACGGCTTCCGCGCGATTCTGTTCCTGCCGTACGTCCTGCACAGCGTCGCCATCGTCATCATGTTCAAGAACGTGTACCATGCGGAATACGGCTCCCTGAACATCCTGCTCGACTCGATCGGGCTGACGAGCTGGCAGCAATCGTGGCTCGGCAATCCGAACATCGTCAACTTCTCGCTGGCGTTCATCTCCATCTGGAAGTACTTCGGGCTCAGCATGGTCATCTTCATCGGCGCGCTGCAGTCGATTCCCTCGGATATCTACGAGGCGGCCAAGATCGACGGAGCGTCCGGCTGGCAATCGTTCCGCTTCATCACCGTTCCGAGCATCCGCTCGGTTATCGAGCTGATGATGATTCTGACGCTCACCGGCGCGCTCGAGGCGTTCGACATTCCGTACATCATGATGCTCGGCGCCAACGGCACGAACACGTTCGTCTCCACGACGGTCGACATGGCGTTCAAGTTCCAGAAGGCCGGCCTCGCGTCCGCGATGTCCATCGTGCTGCTGCTGATCGTCGCCATCGTGATCGTGGTGCAACGCAAACTGCTGTTCCGGGAGGGCAAATAAGATGGAACGTACGAACAAAGCCTGGACGGCCGCCAAATACTTCTTCCTGCTGATCGCGATGTTCGTTGTCTTCTTCCCGATCTACTCGGTCGTCATCGGCGCCTTCAAGACGCAGATCGAGTACTACCAATCGGGCATGGCGCTTCCGAACGACTGGCTGAACTTCGACAACTTCAAGCGCGTGTTCGAGGTCGGCCAGCTCGGCCTCGGCTTCAAGAACATTCTGATCATCCTCGTCATCTCCGTCGCGGGCAACGTCGTGTTCGGCACGATGGTCGCCTATGCGCTCGGCCGCTTCGACTTCAAGCTGCGCAAGCCGATCATGGGCATGTACCTGGTCGCACAGATCATTCCGATGATCACGACGCAGGTCGCCACGTTCAGCGTCATCAAGTACCTCGGCGCTTACGACAGCATGGCGGCTCCGATTCTGCTGTACCTCGGCGCGGACGTGCTGCAGATCGTCATCTACCTGCAGTTCGTCAACAGCATCCCGCGCGATCTCGACGAGAGCGCGATGATTGAGGGCGCTTCGCTGTTCAAGATCTACCGCTCGATCATCTTCCCGCTGCTCGCTCCGGCGACGGCGACGCTGATCATCATGAAGACGATCAACATCTACAACGACTTCTACACAGCGTACCTGTACATGCCGAGCAAGGAGCTGAAGGTTGTCTCGACGGCGATCTATTCCTTCATCGGGCCGAACGCCGCCCAGCTCAACGTCATCTCGGCGGGCATTCTGATCATCTTCATCCCGACCGTCGTCATCTTCCTGTTCCTGCAGCGCTTCATCTTCGCGGGCGTCACGAACGGCGCGGTCAAGTGACCCGATAACGCAAGCCGGATCCGACTATTCCCTAACAGAATCGAGTGTGTTATGATAACAGATAATTTGTTATCGCCATTCGCACTGCGAGGGAAGGTCGGCTTATTCTATGTCCAGAAAAGTAACCATGCAGCAAATAGCGGACCATGTCGGAGTATCGAAGTTCGCCGTATCCAAGGCGCTCGCCGGCAAATCCGGCGTCAGCGCGGACACGAGGGAGCGAATTATCGGCGCCGCTACCCAGCTCGGCTACTTCGTGCAGAAGAAAGCTCGTCCCGCCGGCGCCCGTCCTGCCGCACAGGCTTCCGCGAAGGCGCAGCGGGACACGATTATCGTCCTTATTCCGAACGTCCGTTATCAGAATCGCCACTCCTTCTATTGGGGGAGAATTATCGACGGCATTACGAGCGGCCTTGAGCAGCATCAGATCGGCATCATGATCGTGACCGAGCATATTACCGACAACTTCGCCAAGCTGATCAACCCGGACGGCGTGCTCGGGCTGATCGGCGTCGGGCTTATCTCCAACCAACTGCTGCTCGAGATCCGCAACCTCGGCATCCCGTTCGTGATGGTCGATCACGAGGACCCGCTTATTCCGTCGGACTCCCTCTTCATGAACAACTTCGAATGCATGCGGCGGGTGACGAATTATTTGCTCGGCAACGGCCATGAGAAGCTGCAGTTCGTCGGCAACATCCGCTACTCGAAGAGCTTCTCCGACCGTTGGCTCGGCTATCGTTCGATGATGGAGGAGATGCAGGTCGAGCTGCACCAGTGGCCGGAGCTGCTCTCGTTCGAAGGCGAGAACCGCTCGGAGATTACCGAGACGGTCGAAGCGATCCTGCAGCGCCGGCTTGCGGCGGACGGGCTGCCGACCTCGTTCGTCTGCGCGAACGACTCGATCGCCCTGTGCGTCATGACGGCGCTGATGAAGCTCGGCGTCGACATTCCCGGGCAGTGCACGGTCACGGGCTTCGACAATATCGACGACGCCGCGCTCTGCAAGCCGACGCTCAGCACCGTGCACGTCAACAAGGAGGCGCTCGGCCAGCGCGCGGTCGAGACGCTGCTCTGGCGCATCGAGCACCCCGACAGCCCGAAGGAGAAGATCCTGCTCGCCGGCGACTTCGTCCTGCGCGAATCGACGGCCCCGGCGTCGTCCGCTTCCGTATAAATCGCGATAACTGCAGCGTCGGACGACGCCGAGCTGCTGGATGCCGTCGAGCGAATCACACGAACCGTTCGGATGGGGCGGAGCTTCACCTGCCATCCCAACTGCAAAGAACCGCCAGGGGCGACTTTCCCTGGCGGTTCTCTGTATTGGACGAGCCAAGCCGCAGTTTCTGTCCCTAGCCATGTTCATATTTTCATACATATCCATGAAGATATTCATACTGGAGGCGGCAACCAATGTTGATATAATAGGACCAAGCTCCGAAATCTTCTAGGCAGGTCAGGGTGAATCGAAATGAAAGCGTTAACAATATGGACTGCTCTGCGTCGTTACGTCCAACGTTCCATTTATCGTAAAATACTGCTATCGTTCTTTTTTATTATTTTCCTGACGATTACGGTTCTCGTCGCGAACTTTTATTCTCGTACCGCGGGGGATTTGAGGCGGCAGTCGATCGAGACGACGGAACGGCTGACGCAGCAATCGGCGGATACGCTGGGCTTGTATTTGAACAATGTGCGGAATTTTGCCTGGAGCTACTTCGGAGACAAGGATTTTCAGGGGTTTGTGCTTGGGCTGGGAAGCGACCCCGTCGCTTATAGCGACTACACCGGCAAGTTCAATCAGTTCGCGCAAGACAATCCGATCGTCACCGAGATCGTCGTGAGTCAGCTTGACGGGTTCAGCTTGAGGGCGGGATCGTCGACGGCGATCACCTCTCAGGAGGAGAGGGAACGCCTGGAGGGGCTGGCGAGCGAGGAGAACGGCAAGGGGGCGTGGCAGTCGAGCCAGACGTACGATCGTCAATCCGGGACGATGGTCAACACGCTTACGTTTGTACAGGCGGTGCGCAATATTTCGTCTTACTCTCCGGGCCCGATCATCGGCGTCATGACGTACGAACTGTCCTATTCCTTCCTGCAGCAATGGCTTGGCGAGGCGGCGGGCGGCGGGACGAGCCAATTCTATATTATCGATTGGGAGAACGGCAATGTCGTTTATTCGGAGCAGCAAGCCATGATCAATCAGCCGATGCTGGACGACTCCGAGATCGCGGACGTACACGGGAGCGCGACTGCTGGCTACTTCTATTCCCGAGCGCGAATAGGCGGCGAAGCGAGCGAAGGCTTGGCGCTTGTCGCCTACAAGAAGCTGCCGGGCACGAGCTGGATGCTCGTCTCCTGGTCGTCGGTTCAATCGCTGCAGCAGCCGGTCAACGATTTTACGAAGCGCACGTTGATTCTCGGCTGCCTGTGCTTCCTGGTGGCGATCGCCTTGGCCGGCGTGATCGCCAGACGCATCGTGATTCCGCTGAAGGAGCTGAATCGCGGGCTCAAGGCGATCGAGTACGGCAACTATGGCGTCAATCTGCCGATTCGCAGTCAGGACGAGGTTGGTTATCTGAGCACCTCCTTCAACCGCATGGCCGCGGAGATCAACCGATTGATCCTCAAAGTCTACGAGACGGAGATGGTCAAGAAGGACATGGAGATCAAATCGCTGCAATCGCAGATCAATCCGCATTTTCTATACAATACGCTCGGCATCATCGACAGTCTGGCGACCATGGACGGGAATCGGCGCATCTCCGCGATCAGCCAGTCGCTTGCCCGCATGTTCCGCTACAACATCAGCGGCGGCGATCAGGCGACGCTGGCGGAGGAGATGGAGCAGATCCGCTTGTACCTGTATATCCAACAGGTGCGCTTCGAAGCGCGGCTCGATCATACGGTGTACGTGGAGCCGGGCATCGAGAGCATCCGGATTCCGAAGCTGCTGATTCAGCCTCTGGTCGAGAACTGCATCCAGCATGGCATTCGTCCCAGCCTATCGGGAGGAACGGTGCGGGTCGAAGCGACGATGAACGAAGCGGGCGGCATTCAGATTCAAGTGTGGAACAACGGCTGTCCGATCGATCCCGAGCGGCAGGAGTGGCTGAGCGGGCTGCTTCAGGCCGGGTACAAGTCGGGGCTGGAAGCGGGCGCGTCGGGCGAAGGCGCATCCGGCTTGCCGCGCGAATCGATCGGTCTGCGCAATGTGCAATCTCGCGTGCGGATGGTGTACGGGACGGGCGCGGGGCTTGCGTTCGAGAGCAATCCGGCGACGGGAACGACATTCACATTAACGTTAGGGACAGTTAGCGACGGGGAGGAAGCGGAGCATGAGAATGATCGTGCTTGAAGACGAGCCGATAATACGCCAAGGCCTGATTCACAAAATCCGCAGCGGAGGGCTGCCGATCGAGATTGTGGGCGAAGCGGGCGACGGAATTGCCGGTCTTGAGCTGGTGCGCGCTCTGCAGCCGGATGCGGTGATGACCGATATCGAGATGCCGGGCATGAGCGGTCTTGCATTCATCAGCGAAGCGAGGGCAATCGCCCCGGCGCTGGAATTCGTGATCGTGAGCGGCTACGACAACTTCGACTATGCCCAGCAGGCGATCCGGTACGGCGTGAGCCGTTACTTGCTGAAGCCGCTCGAAGACCAGGAGCTGTACGAGACGCTGTCCGAGCTGGCGGGGAAGCAGGATGCCGGACAAGCGCTGGAGCGGTATTACCGCGAGCTGCGGACGCTTGAAGCATCGAGCCGCGAGGCGTTGCGCCAGCAGGAGCTGACGCAATTCCTTCAGGGAGAGGATGCCGCGATCGCCGACGAGAGGCTGCAGGCGCTGGCGGCGCAGAGCGAGCGATTCACCGCCGCCGTGCTGCTGCTCGAGCCGTTCTCCCTGCCGCACGGGTCGTTCTTGGCTGGGGAAGAGGAGCTGCTGTCGTTCGCCATCAAGAACATCGTTACCGAGCAGTTCGAGGTCGGCGGCATTCGCGGCGTGCTTATTCACCATTCGCTGCATCGCCGCGAATTCGTCTACGCGGCCGGATTGTCGGCCGGGCAGGACCGCGCCGCGGTCGGACAAGCGCTGGAGCGAATCCTGTACGGCATTCGCAGCTACTTGAAGCTGCAGGCGACTGCCGGCATCGGTTCGCTCGTCGGCTCCCTGCCGCGCATCGGCGAAGCTTACCACGAGGCGAAGCAGGCGGCGCGCGGCGCCGTCCTGCACGGCGCGGGACGTTACTACCTCTACGACGACAAGGCGCGGCTGCCGAATCGCAAGTCGATTCTCGGAGACGAGGACCGAACGCTCGTGTCCGCCTGGCTGGAGCGCCGCGAAGCGGACAAGCTGCATCGCTGGATCGACCGGCGCATCGGCGCCGTCGCACAGGACCCGGCATCGGTGTATGTGCAGCTCGCCTGGTTCGTTCAAGATCTGTTCCTGCTGTATCACGAATTTATGCTCACGCGGACGGAGGATGTCAGATGGACGCTTGGCGAGATGAACGATGTGGAGCAATCGCTGGAGCGGATGAGCGAATGGCGCGACGCGGCGGAGCTGCTGAAGCGGTTGACCGACAACGTGATCGGTTATTTGTCGCATAGCGGCACGCTCGCCGACCGCGACATGATGGAGGCGATCCGCGGCTATATCGATGTTCATTATGGCGAGGCGCTGTCATTGCAATCCATCGCCCAGCAGTTCTACCTGCACCCGAATTACCTGTCCAACCGGTTCAAGGAGAAGTTCGGGGTCAGCTTCGTCGACTACGCGACCGCTGTCCGCATGAAGCAGGCGACAGCGCTGCTGCGGCATACGGGGCTGAAGGTGCATCAGATCGCCGAGCGGGTCGGCTACGACGATCCGGCGTACTTCGGCAGCGTATTCCGCAAGACGTTCGGCATGACGCCGAAGATGTACCGGGAGCATCCGCCGCACGAGTCTTAAGATTTTCATAGTTCGTCATTAAGTTATTCGCTTATCCCGCCGCGCCGGTCGCCCTAAGATAGAAGAGCAAGCAACCACACCGTAATCAAGGGGGACGTACTTGAACATGAATCCAACATCGAAAATGTCGGCAGCCTCCTCGCTGCTGATCCTCTCGCTCGTCGTTACAGCGTGCGGAGGCGGCAACAACGAGGCGCAATCGTCTGTCTCGCCATCCGCATCGCCGTCTGCATCGCCGTCCGCAGCCGATTCGTCATCCGAGTCGCCGGCAGCCGTTGTCGAGATCGTCGCATGGGATAAACCGGCCGCGGATTCTGCCGACAAAGCGTTCGTTGAGCAGCGGCAGGCTGCGTTCGCCGAGCAATACCCGAACATCAAAGTGACGCATGTGCAGCAGACGAGCGGGAAGGAACGCGAGCAGTTTATGACCGCAGTAGCCGGGGGCGAGCAGCCGGATGTGGTCACCGTCGCTTATCCGGATATGGAGACCTATGTCGCGCAGGGCATTCCCGCCGATATTACCGATCTGTGGAACGCTTCCTCGGATAAGGATAACTTCCTGCCTTCCTCGCTGAACGCGGCCACCATCGGCGGCAAAATTTACGGCATTCCCAAAGATATGTATGTGACAGGGCTGCTGTATAACAAGAAGCTGTTCGCGGAGGCGGGGCTGAACCCGGCGGAAGCGCTGAAGGATTGGGACTCCTTCGGGGCGGCGGCGCAGCAATTGACGAACGATGCGAAAAATCAATACGGGTACGCGATTCTGGGCATGGATTGGGCGGACTGGTTCTTCGAGTATTATGTGTGGCAAGCGGGCGGAGACCTGACGGAGCAGCAGTCCGACGGAACGGTCAAGCTGACGTTCACTTCGGATGCGGCCGTGCAAGCGCTGCAGTATTACAAAGATCTGAAGTGGAAGTACAAGGTGACGCAGAAGAATGTCGTGCAGAACATCGATGACAACCAGAAGGACTTCTACACCGGGCACGCGGCATCGACGCCAGGCGGCGCGGACTGGATCGGCAACTTTGCGTCCAAGGGCATGAGTCTTGACGACATCGGCTTCTCGGCGCTTCCTGCGGGTCCGTCCGGCACATCGCCGTCCCAGGTCGGCGGCTCCTATTGGATTCTGAATCCGAAGGCCGACAAGGAGAAGCAGCAAGCGGCCTTCACATATGCCATGTTCCTCTCCTCCAAGGAGACGATCGAGGCGAACTACCAATATGCCAAGGACAACGGGATTTTCCCGAATCCGCTGACGGTTCGCAAAGATGTCGAGGTGTCCCAGTATGTGGACGGCCTGCCTGACGATCTGCTGAAGAGCATCCAGGATGCAACCAAGGAGACGCATCTGGAATACTTCCTGAAGTCTCGCTTAAGCGCGTACGTCGTCCCGGCCGTCCAGAAGGTATTGCTCTCGGAGAATGCCGATCCGAAGACAGAACTGCAGAAGGCGCAAGACCTGGCTCAGACTGAAGTTGCGGACCCGTACAACGCGGAAATTAAAAAATAGCAATCGTCGGGATTCCTCGCCCAGGGGAATCCCGATCATTCCTCTATGGGGCTGAGAATCGATGACAAGACTGATTCGTATCCACTGGTTGCCCGCTCTGTTCCTGCTTCCCTCCATCGCCAGCTACCTGCTGTTCAAATACTATCCGCTGCTGCGCATGGTGTACATCAGCTTCTATCAATACAGCATCGTCAATCCGCCCGGCGTGTTTGTCGGGTTAAGCAACTATTCGCAGTTTCTTCGCTCCGCGACCTTCTGGCAAGCGGTGTCGAATACGTTTATTTTCTTTGCGTTGTATTTGGCGCTGACCTTCTGGGTGCCCATCGTGCAAGCGCTGCTGCTAAGCGAAGTTCGCAAGGGCAACGCGTTCTTCCGCTTCATGTATCAGTTGCCGACGATCATGCCGGTCGTTGCGGGAGTCCTCGTCTGGAAGTGGATGTACAATCCCGACTTCGGCTTGCTGAACTATTGGCTGTCGAAGGTTGGACTCGGGCCATATCTGTGGCTTAACGATCTGCGCATAACGAAGCTGGCCATTGTGCTGCCCAGCTTGTTCGCAGGCTCCGGCATCTCGCTGCTGCTCTATTACTCGGCGATTCGCGCGATTCCAACGGAAATATTGGAAGCGGCAAAGATGGACGGCGCAGGTCCCTGGAGGCGGCTATGGACGATGATGCTGCCGAATATCCGATTCATTATCATCATTCAATTCGTTGCGTTTATGTCCGGCGTGCTGCTGGCCTACGACAATATTTACGTCATGACCCAGGGCGGGCCGGCCGGCAGCACGACGGTGGTGTCGATGCTGGTCGTCAGCACGGCGTTCCAGCAATCCCGATTCGGCATCTCCGGCGCGATGTCGGTGTTTATGTTCGTGATGATCGCGCTGCTCACGATCGTGCAAAACAAATTAACCGTAGCAAAGGATTGAAGCGTATGGCAACTCAACGGATCAAGGAGAAGGGGCAGCGTTCTTTGCGGATAACGGCTTATGCGGTCACCCTTTTCTTCGTCGTCTCGGCGTTGATCCCGGTTCTCTGGATGGCGGTGTCGTCGTTAAAGAACGAAACCGACATTCTGGCTTATCCGCCGAAGTGGCTGCCGAGCGTGCCGCAGTCCGTCAACGTGACGTTGGACTATTCCGGAGCGAGCGAGCAAGACGCCTTGTATTACGAACAGGACGCGATGACGGCGACCTGGTTTCCCTGGATGGCCAACATTCGCGAGAGCATTGGCGAAGTCAAGATTATCGGCGTGAAGGACGGCAAAGTCTTGTACGAGGCGCGAACGATCTCGTCCTCGTTCCTGGTCGGTCAACCGCAGATCGTCCCGTCCACGCTGTTTAACGACACGATGATCCCGCGCAAGCTGCCGCTCATCCGGGAACAGAAGTTGTCCACCTTCGAATGGCACGGCACTTCCGGGAAGGCGGCGTCGACGGTGGCGCGCGTCGACGAAGATCCGCTTGGCGCACGTTTTCACGATTTTTACGCTTCGACGGATTTTGTGCAGGGCCAAGCGACATCGATTCGGGTATCCGACTCCTGGCTGCGCCTGTTTGACAGCTACCGGGCGCTACAATTGATTGCGAAGGATGTAGCGGGGGAACTCGGCTTCTTTACTTACTTCTGGAACAGCTTTGTCGTGACTGTGGCCAGCGTGGCCCTCCAACTGGTCCTCGGAGGATTGGCGGGGTATGCCTTATCCCAGCTCATTACGAACCGTACTTGGCAATTCGTCTGGATCATGTTTTTTCTCGCCACGATCATGATTCCCGATATCTCGCTGCTGCTGCCGCTTTATTTGCTTATGAAGGACTTAGGGCTCGTCAACACGCTGGCCGCCCTCATCCTTCCGCATAGCGCATGGGGGATCGTAATTTTCCTGTTCAAAGGCTACTTCGACCAGTTGTCGCACGAATTGATGCAGGCGGCGCGCGTGGATGGAGCCTCGGAGCTGCGGACATTCGCGCAAATCGTCGTGCCGCTGTCGATACCGGTGTTCACCGTCGTGGCGGTCATGACATCCATCCCCGTCTGGAACGAATTCGTCTGGCCGCTTGTCGTCAACAATTTGCCGGCCAACTGGACGTTTACGGTTGCGCTGAACGATCTGCAGAGCCGCAGCGATGTCAGGATGAACATGGTGATGGCCAGCTCGCTCATCTCCATGCTTCCGATGATGGCCGTGTTCCTCACTTCCCAGAAGTATATCGAGAAGGGCGTCGCATACTCGGGAGTAAAAGGATAGCTCGCTTCGGCAGGACGATAACTTAACTCTGATGGAGGTTAGCATATGATTCATTTGTTGCAGAGGCCGCACCGCTCGATTATTGCCCTCATGCTCATCAGCCTGCTTGTCTCGGTTGCAGGAATAAGCCCGCCGAAGGCATCGGCCGCTTCGGTATCCCAGGTTATATTGGATTTCGACAGCACGGACGGGTGGGAGGCGCACACCGGAGTTGCGGCCGAAGCCGTGGCCGACCCGAAGACGCAAGGGTTGGCGGCTGCCAAGCTGACCTATGATTCCAATTCTGATAACCAGTGGATTCAATACAGCAGGAACGTGGCCATCGATCTCAGCGCGATGGAGACGCTGTCCGTGGACATCTATCCGACTTCCGAGACGGATGGAAGTCAGGAATTGCTCGTCATGAAGCTCATCGATAGCCAGAATCGCAGCTTATATGAATGGATGCCCAAGCTAACCGCTAACCAGTGGAACACAGTGACCCTGCATCCGGGCGACCTGTCCGCGGGCGCGGATGCGAGCAGCTTCGCCCGAATCGAATTTTATTTGAACCGGGACAGCGAGTTATGGGGAGATCGCGACACCGTCACCTATATCCTCGACAATATGACGCTAACTTCCTCCGTCGCGAGCGACACGCCGGATACACTCCTGATCGAAGGGTTCGAGAGTTGGAGCGGCTGGGGCGCGGATGCGGGCGTGACGGCGGAGCAGGTCGGCGCATCGACGGAAGGCGAACATTCCGCCCGCGTGACCTATGACAGGGCAACTGCTGGCGGACGGTGGATTAATTACACGACGACGCTGGACCCCGCCATCAATCTCTCGACGTCAAGCGGGATTCTGCTGGATGTATGGCCCGAGTCCCAGACGACCGGCGATGATGAAGTGCTCGTCATCAAACTGACGGACAGCGCCGGACAGGGACTGTACGAACACTTTATATCGAAGCTGCAGGCGAATCAGTGGAACACGATTACGATTCCAGTGTCGGCCTTCAACGGCTGGGCGGATGCAACGGCTGTGAGAACGATCTCGTTCTATACCGATACCGACGCTCAGGAACCCAGTTGGGAAGGCCGCTCCAGCGTCACGTACAAGCTGGATAACTTGCGGATTGCTCTGCCATCGGCTCCGGTCATGACCGCCGATCCCGCTCCCGGCGTCGTAATCGAAGGAAGCGCGGTAGAGCTGGCCACCGATGTGCCGGATGGAGTTATCTATTATACGATGGACGGCAGCGATCCGCGCTCATCCGCAGCAAGGCAAGCGTATGCGGCTCCAATTGCCATTGACGCGGATAGGACAATTACCGCCGCGGTTGCCCTGTCGGGCGGCGGTTACAGCTTCCTGCATATTTACAAGTACAAGGCGGTTGCTCCCCCGATGGAGGAAGCGCAGGCTTTGTTGCTCGAAGGATTTGAAGATACGAACGGCTGGATCGCGGAGACGGGCATCACAGTCGAGCAAGACAACGACTCGACGGAGGGTCAGCATGCCGTCAGAGTAACCTACAACAAGGTTACCGCAGGCGGGCAATGGATGAATTACACGGCTAAGTTCAATCCGACCATTAACCTGATCTCGGCTCAAGGCATCCTGTTGGATGTCTATCCCGAATCGCAGACGGCGGGGGCGGAGGAGCTCCTCGTTCTGAAGTTGTCGGATCAGCAAGGCAAGGTGTTCTATGAGAGCTTCCTGCCGAGCTTGCCGGCGAATCAGTGGAGCACGGTTACGATTCCGGCAACGGCCTTCCACGGCGAAGCCGCCGATATTACGGCGATGGGCAGCATCTCCTTCTATGCGGATGTTACGCAGAGCAAGTGGGAAGGCCGCTCCAGCGTCACGTACAAGCTGGACAACATGCGAATCGTCTTGCCGTCCGCTCCGCTCATTGCCGCGGACCCCGTCTCCGGCGTCGTCGCCAAGGGAAGCGCGGTTCAACTGACGACCGATGTGCCGGACGGAATCATCTATTACACGACCGACGGCAGCGACCCGCGCGCTTCCGCGGCAAGGCAAGCATATACGGCTCCGATCGCAATCGAGGCAGACATGACGATTACCGCTGCGGTCGCTTCGTCGGAAGACGAATACAGCTTCCTGCATATCTATCGATATAAGGCGAACGCTCCGTTGACGATTCGGATCTCCAGCGACAAGGACGGCAATATTTTTACCCCATCCGATCCTGTTGCCTTCGATATCCAAACCGTGAATCTGCTCGATCAAGAAAGCGTTGTCGACTATACCGTTCAGGCGAAGGACACCCAAGGCAGGACGGTGTACGAGAAGACGCTGCAACGAACGATAGCCGGCAAATCTTCCGACAATATCGCGGAAGAGGTGATGGGCGATCTTAAGTATGGCGGGTACACGCTCACCGTTGCGGCGAGCGTCGCGGATCAGTCGATCTACGAGACGAAGGCAGCCTCGTTCAGCATGGTGATGCCTCTTATTGAGAATCGGGCGGATAGCGTGTTCGGTGTAGAGACTCATTTTGCCTTCGGCAAGGGCGTTCCCGAAGTGAACGTGCCGATAGCGGCGCTGGCTGGCGCGAGGATCGTTCGCGACGATGTGCACTGGTCTCGTGCGGAGAGCGTGAAGGGACAAATCAGCATCCCGGCAAGCTGGGATACCTATGTGGACGAGGAGATCGCCAACGGTATCGAGCCGTTGCTTGTATTGGGTCTGGGCAATCCCTTGTACGATAACGGCGGCATCCCGACTTCCGATGAAGGCATAGCCGCCTTTGTCACCTACGCAACGGCCATTGTCGAACATTATGAAGGCAAAGTAAACTACTTCGAGATCTGGAACGAGCCCAATCTAAGCGCCTCGAAGGAAACGGCGGCGGACTACACCAAGCTATTGCAAGCCGTCTACCCGGCCATCAAGCAGGCCAATTCGGATGCCGTCGTGCTGGGCGGGAGCGTAGCCAGTGTCGACTTGAACTGGATCAGAGGCATGATGATCGCAGGAGCGTACGATTACTTCGACAAACTGTCGATTCACCCCTATACGTGGCCGAACGGCCCGGAAGCTGGGTCGTTGGCGGCCAATCTGCAGGCTGTGGACGATCTGATGAAGCAGTATAACGAGGGAGAATCCAAGCCGCTCTGGGTCTCGGAGATCGGTTGGCCGACGGTCGGCAGCGTAACGGAGCAAGATAGCGCGAATTATCTTGTCCGGTCGTATGCCATCATGCTGGCTTCCGGTATCGTCGAGAAGATTCTCTGGTACGATCTGCAGGACGATGGGGCGGACGTGACGAACGCGGAAGACAAGTTCGGTCTGATTCGTTACCAATACGACAGTCAGACCCCGTACGCGGCGAAGCTGAGCTTCGTGGCGCACAATGCGATGACGAACAAGCTGATCGGTTCCGCGTTCGTCTCGAAGTCAACGCCGGACGCCAACCTGAATCTGTACCGATTCCATCGCAGTGATCTGAACAAGGATGTATGGGTTGTCTGGAACAGGTATGAATCCAAGACGATCGGCCTCGATGTCGGCGGCGCCCCGGACGGCGAATATGTCGTGAGCGATCTGTATGGCAATGCCAAGACGTATCAGGCGGTCAACGGGATTCTCACGGTAGCCGTATCCGACAGCCCGATCTATATTGAAGGCGCCGCCGCGCAGTTCGATGTCGGAACTCCTCTCTTCGCGCTCGCCAAGTCTGCGATCAGCGTAATGGGCGGACGCACTGCCGCGCTCACGATCAATCGGACGGAGGATGCGGCATTGCTGGCGGGCGAGCTGCAGGTTCAGCTCCCCGAAGGATGGACGCTGCTCTCGGATACCGACTTCACCGCCGGAACCGGTCCGCTGGAGGTTCAGTTCTCGGTGCCTTCCGGAGCGGAGAAGAAGCTCTACGAAGTTCCGATTGCAATCGTCTCGCAGAATAACGTAGTAACCGAGCTGTTCGCCCAGGTGCAAGTAGCCGATCCGGCAACGGTCAGTATGACGCCGGAGCCTTCTGCGGTCAATCAGGGAGAATGGACGCTGCAGGTGAAGGTGAGCAATATGACGGAGGAGAGCCTGAGCGGCACGATTACGGTTCTGAAGCCCGATGAAGGCTGGGCTGCCGCAATTCAGCCCGCAGCATTCAGCGATCTGGAGGCCGGACAAAGCCGAATCGTGGCGGTTCCGATCGGCACGCCGGATCAGAAGCTGTACGACATGAAGCTGAAGCTGGAACTGGATAACGGATTCGTAACGGAATATACGAGAGCGACGAGCTTCCTCGCAGCGGCGGCAAGCGAATCGACCATCACCGCAGATGGCAATCTCGGGGAGGAAGAATGGGCGGACAGCATTCCGTTCACATTGAATGACGCCTCGCAGGTGAAGTTTACGGGTACGGAAACATGGCTCGGCCTTGACGATCTGAGCGGAGTCGGCTATCTGAAGTGGGATGCGAACAATCTTTATTTGGCTGTCAACGTAAAGGACGATGTTCATGTGCAGACGAACGCCAATACCGATATATGGAAGGGCGACTCGATTCAATTCGCGTTCGACCTGGGCCGGATCAACGGTGCGGGCAGCTCGGGATATCATGAGATCGGCATGGCGCTGACCGGCAGCGGTCCGCAGGTCTGGAGATGGACGGCGGCGGCCGGGAAGCAGGGGGGACTTATTCCTGCCGCATCGGTGGGAATTGTGCGCGACGATCTGACCGGAGCGACCGATTATGAAGTGAAGATTCCCTGGAGCGAATTGTTGACCGACGGCACTGTTCCGGCGGCGGGCGATCTGTTCGGTTTCTCGCTGCTGATCAATGACGATGACGGTCATGGAAGACGCGGCTGGATCGAGTACATGTCGGGCATAGGCGAATCCAAGAATCCCAATCTGTTCGGGGACCTTGTGCTTGCGCAGTTGCCAGGCACGGACAACGGAACGGATGATGGGACAGACAGCGGCCCGGATAACGGTACGGATAACGGAACAGACGACGGAACGGATAACGGAACAGATAACGGAACAGACAACGGCACGGGTAATGGCACAGACAACGGTACGAGCAACGGCTCGTCGAACGGGTTGTCCGAACAGGAGCAGTCGGTCGACGGGAATACGATCCGCGCAACGGCTCGACCGGATAACGACGGCGCGGTGCATGTGGCCATAAGCGGGACGGCATTCCGGCAAGCGATCGAACAGGCATCCGATCGCACGGTTCATGTGAACGTTCAAGTCGGAGAAGGGACTCGCCGGGCGACAATCGATATTCCTGCTAGTCTTATTAAGGAGGCCGGCGGCAGCATCGATGCTATCGTGATTGACACGGGAATGGCCACCGTCTCGTTTAGTCCGCTCTTGCTGAACTCTGCATCCGCAGACGCCGCGGGCAATCTGCAACTCTCCGTCGCCAGGGTGGAACGGTCAGCTCTCCCGCCCGCTGTGCAGACCAGGCTCGGCGAACACGAGACATTCGACTTCAATCTGAGTCTGAACGGCGAGCCCATCCACGACTTCAAGCCGGATGCCGACATGAAGGCGGGCATCGCCTACACGCTGCGGTCGGGAGAGAATCCGAACAATGCCGTGATCTACGATCTGGACGATGCCGGGAATCTTACGCCTGTCAAGAGCAGCATGTACAATTCGGCCAGGCAACAAATTTGGTTTAAGCCGAAGCACTTCAGCCGATATGCCGTCGGTTACGCGAACGCCGTCTTTGCCGACAGCGGAACATATCCTTGGGCGCAGGCAAGCATTGAAGCGCTGGCAGCGCGGGAGATCGTATCGGGAGTCGGCGACGGAATGTTCCTGCCCGGCAAGACGCTGACCAGGGCCGAATTCCTTGCGATGCTGATGAACGCGTTCGAACAGGGCGATCCGGCATTCGCGGCAACCTTCGCGGATGTACGTCAAGGCGAATGGTACTATGCTGCCGTTGCGGCTGCCGAGCAGCTTGGCATCGTTAACGGCAGAGCCGACGGCGGCTTCGGGATAAACGATCCGGTCACGCGAGAGGACATGGCCGTCATGATTTACCGGGCGGCCGCCGCGTTTGAAGTCGATCTGGGAACGGCGCCGGTTCCGGTCGCGTTCCGGGATCAGGCGGTTATCTCGAAGTATGCGTCCGACGCCGTCGAAGCGTTGAGGCAAGCGGGATTGATTCAAGGGGACGGGGACAACAGGTTCGCGCCGCAGGCAACGTCGACTCGCGCTCAAGCCGCTGTTTTGCTCTACAGGCTGTATAAGCTAACCATGGAGGATCACGACCTATGAGAATTACGCGAATCGAAATTTTCCACCTGCTTCCAAGATTCTCCTTCCTGAAAATGTCGACGGACGAGGGGGTGACCGGTTGGGGCGAAGCCATCGTGGAAGGGCGTTCGCGGACGGTCGAGATGGCGATCAAGGAACTGGAACCGCATCTGATCGGTCAGGACCCGCGGCGAATCGAACATCTGTGGCAGGCCATGTACCGGGGGACGTTCTACCGGGGAGGCCCGATTCTGACAAGCGCGATCAGCGGTCTTGAGCAGGCGATGTGGGACATCCTCGGCAAGTCGCTCGGCGTGCCGGTGTATCAACTGCTCGGCGGCGCCGTGCGCGAGCGAATCCGCATGTATAAGGGAGTCGGCGGCAGCACGCCGGAGGAATCGGCCAGACTGGCCAGGCAGTGGAAGGAGCAGGGCTTCACGATGCTGAAGACAGGCATCGAAGCGATGGCGCACGTGATGGAGTCGCCGGCATGGGTGTCCCGGCAGGTGGAGCGGATCGAAGCGATTCGCGATGCGATCGGACCGGACATCGAGCTGGGCGTCGACTTCCACGGGCGCATCAGTCCGGCTCTCGCCATCCGTCTGGCAAAGGAGCTGGAGCGGTTCCAGCTCGCCTTCATCGAAGAACCTTGCCTGCCCGAGAACGTCGATGCGCTGGCGATGATCGCGCGTTCGACAACGACTCCGCTCGCCACGGGCGAACGGCTGTTCACGAAGTGGGCGTTCCGCGAGGTGCTGGAGAAGCAGGCGGTCGCCATCGTCCAGCCGGATCTCGCCCATTGCGGCGGCATCCTCGAAGGCAAAAAAATCGCCGCGATGGCGGAGCTGTACTATGCGGGCTTCGCCCCGCACAATCCGCTCGGTCCGATCAATCTGGCGGCCAGCCTGCAGTTGTCGGCGAACGTGCCGAACTTCCTGGCCCAGGAGCACGCGGAGCTTGGCGAAGGCTACCTGAAGACGCCGTTTGTCGTCAAGAATGGCTACATGGAGCTGCCGACGGCGCCGGGGCTCGGCATCGAGGTCGACGAGGAAGCGATCAAGGATAAGCTGTACGACGGGGATTGGGATACGCCGCGCTGGTTCCACGCCGATGACGGCTCCGTGGCCGACTGGTAAGCGGAGGACAGACGAATGAAGCGGGAGGAACGCGAGATGCAGGGACGTACGGCGATTGTGACGGGGGCGGCGGGAGGCATCGGCAAAGGCATTGCGCAGGTGCTGCTGCGGGAAGGCTGCAATGTTGCGGTGCTGGACTGGGACGAACAGGAAGGCGAACGGACGGCCCAGGCGCTGGCCGCGTCCGTGAACGATGCCGGACGGGTGTTGTTCGTACAGACGAACATGTCCGTCGAAGCCGATATTGTGGGGGCATTCGAGCAGACGGCAAAGCGGTGGAGCCGGGTCGACATTCTGGTGAATAACGTTGGTACTCATTACTATCATCCGATCGAACAGATCAAAGCGGAGGATTGGGATCGCGTCATGGCGACCGATCTGCGCGGTTACTTCCTCACCGTAAGGCAAGCGGTGCCGATCATGCGACGACAGGGGCGCGGGGCGATCGTAAACATCGCGTCGGTGCATGCGAATCAGACGGCGCCGCATTGCTCGGCGTATGCGGCGGTCAAGGGCGCCGTTGCGGCAATGGGACGGAGCATGGCGCTTGAACTCGCGCCGGAGGGCATTCGCGTCAATACGGTGCTGCCGGGCTACACCCGCAATGCGAATATCGAACGGCAGCTTGCCGGATTGACGGAAGAAGAACGGGCGGCTTCCGAGCGGGAGATGTCGCGCAACATTCCGCTCGGACGGCTTGCCGAAGCGGTCGAGATCGGAGATGCGGTCGCCTTTCTGGCAGGCGACAAGGCTTCCTTCATTACGGGAGCTTCGTTAACGGTGGATGGCGGGGAGTCAAGCCATCTGCAGTGGCAGCGGCAACAAGACCAATAGCGAGATAGAGGGCCGGCCCAAGTCTAACGACTTTAGGGCCGGCCCTTCGCTCTCTCGACGTATAGTGCGGGAGGGGGGAGGGCCGGGCATCTCGCCGGACTCGCCGGATAGGAGGGATTTATGTGGAATTTCACATTCGAGCGGCGCAATAACGGGCAGGTTGGACGATTCTATGTGAAAAATAGCATACATAGAGAAAATTCCGGCTCCCGTTGCCTCATGTAGGCTAAAAATCACATAAAACGCCGAGATCGCGGCTCATTCCAACCGATGAATGTGAAAAACCACATAAAATCGCAAAAGAGCCGGCGGATCAGAGGGCAAGAGCCGGCGGATCAGAGGGCAAAGGCCGGCGGTGTCCTCCCTGCCAAATGGGCTCACGGAACGGGAGAGGAGCGCCGCACCCAACGCCTAGCGATCAGCTTGCCAGGCATCCGGTACGCGGCAACGCCTCCCCCCGCACCTTCTCCCCCTCTGGCGGCATTAGGTCTCCTCTCCCGCTCGCACTCAAAGGACGCCGTTAGGCATTTTTCTTAATCATTCCTTAGCGCTCTTGCGGAACTGTCCGGGACTCGTTAAGGCGACGCGGTGGAAAAGGTTGGAGAAGTAGAATTCGTTGTCGAAGCCGGTAGCGGCCGCAATGTCGCGCAGTGTCAAGTCGGACTCGAGCAGCAGCTTCTTGGCGCGGGCAATGCGAATATCGTTCAGCTTCTCGATCAACGATAGGCCGGTTTGCTGTTTGAACCGCCGGGACAAATTGCGATAGCTCATGTGCAGCGCGTCGGCAAGCTCCTGTACTTTAAAGCCGGACGCATAATACTCTTCCATATAAAGAGCGACCTGCTGCACGAACGGATCGTGACCGTATGCCAGAGGAGCCGGCGAGGCGTTATCGCCGTTCCATTCTTCGAACAAGCGGCACAGCCACTGCAGGAATGCCGTCTGCACCCCGAATGCGCTTGTTTCGTTGCCGATGCGCAGAAGCGGAAGCCCCAACTGCGGTCCAAACGCATATGGACGCGGCTTGCGGAAGACGCCAATCAGCTCCGGTGCAATCCCCGGAGCGTCTTCGCAGGCGAACGGCAGCTCGGCAAGCTGGAAGCGCAAGCAGAAGCCGTCGTCGCCGATTCCTTCGGCATTGCGGTGCGAGTGGGCAACGCCGGGAGGAATCAAATAGCACTGTTCAGCCTCAATTCGGAATTCTTGCCCCTCGATCGACGTATAGACAGCGCCTTCGGCTACGTAATTGAATTCAAACCAAGGATGACGGTGAGCGGTCAACGTCCAATCCGTCCCGTGTCTGGCAGACAACGCGTCGACAACCGTCACGAGCAAATCGTTGTACCGGATCGGCTTCATCGTCAGCCGCTTTAATGCATGCATGGTTTGCTGCCAGTTAAGCGCGTTAATATTCGATTACCTCGCTCCGTATTCGAGTAAATCGACTTCCGAGACAGGCACGCTGCGATCTTCGGGGATAAAGAAAGATTTCACTTCGCATATGCCGAAGTCCGCATTCCATTCGCGATCGTGCAGCGGAAGCCCGATGGTTGCCTTCGTTGCCCGGCCAGCCGCTTCATGGCAGCGGACGATCCAGCCGTTGCCGTCCTCCGCTTGCTTTAAGACGTCAGCGATGACGTTATTCGCCGAGACGCGGATGCCTTCGGCCGATTGCGGAAGCGGGCCTTCATGATAAGTTTCCCAGAGCGCAAGGGGAGGGACGTTCCATTCGTTGGCCTTGCGCGGAATGCCGCTGTCCCGCCAGTCCCCGGCATAGGGAATGATCCCGTAAGAGAATTCCTGAATGCCTTGATCCATATACTCGACCAGATCGTCGCGCTCGCCGTAATGGTCGGCATAGATGGGGCTGCGCACAATCGTGAGGCGGATATCGTTGTCAAGTACATCATAGCCATATTTGGCGTCGTTGACAATGCCGATGCCGCCCCCTTCGGCCAAGCGGTCGCTTACGGACACCCATTGCTGGCCGGGCACCTCCTGCCCGTCGGTCTTGCGTTCTATATAGCCGTACGGAATCTCCCACACAGCCTGGGGCTCGCTTGCCTGGACGGGAAAAGACAGCTTCAGCATGCGATGCCGCTCGCGCCAGTCGAGCGTCGCTTTAACCTGGATGTCCGGCGAATCGTGACGAAGCGAGAAGTCCTGACGCAACACCGATGCGCCGTAACGGCTGGTGATTCGCAGCGTAGCCCGAAGCGGCCCTTCCTCGATGACTTGAATCGATGCATCCGCGAAACGGCCGATCTCATTGCGGTAACGGACGAGCCCGTGTCCCCAGGTGTCGCTGTCGGTTTCGTCAATCACGATCGGAACGGCCGCCTCCGCAGCTATCATTTCCTTCTTCGGCCGTTTATCGTACAAGCGCGTGAGGCTGCCGCGGCTTTCATCGAATTCCAGACGTATATACGTATTTTCCAACGCATAGGGCTCCGCGCGCAGCATGCCAGTCGATGGCTTCGCAGCGGCGGCTTTATCCCTGTACATCCAGAACACCCGGTAGCCGAACGCCGGCACCCGCGCCGGAAACAGCGTATCCCATTTGTCGTCATAGTCGATGCGCGAGGCACGGACCTTCTGCACAGGCAATGGGGCGCCTGTGTCATCTTCTGCGCCGGCAAGCATTTTGTTTGCCTGGACAAGAGCTTCGACTTCCCAGGACAATGGATTAAACACGACGAACGGGACCCCCAGATCGTCCTGTTCCCATAGCTTCGAATCTTTTTCTTTGCTCAAAGCGGCCACTTGCGGTTTCATCGTTCCGATGTTCCACGATATTTTTTGCATCGCCGCATTCAGTGCCTTTGCCCCGAGATGCAGCGCCTCGCCGTAGCTTTCCCGCGCGTCCTCGAACGCTTCCTTGATGCTGCAGCCGCCCATGATATCGTGAAACTGGTTGAACATGACATTTTCCCAGGCTGCAAGCAACTGTTGCTTCGGATAAGGAAGGTTGAGCAGCAGGTGAGCCAGGCTTGACCACTTCTCGGCGCTGAGAAGGCGGTGTTCGGCTTTGCGATTGTATTTTTTCGATTCGGAATGAGTGGAGTAGCAGCCGATTGCATGCATCTGCAGCTCATCTCGCAAGACGGGCAGGGGAGGATCGAGCGCGGCGACCTCCGCGAAATAAGCATCGGGGGAGCTCAGGGCGATATCGCCGCAGCCCTTCTCCGTCAGTTCCCGGATCGCAAGCAGATTGGCGACGGTCGGGCCGCCGCCGTGATTGCCGACTCCATAGAAGGACATATACGGAGCACCTTCCGCCTCTGCCATCTCCCCATGCTTCTGAATATGGTGCGTCAGTTGCTCCGTATCGCGCACGGTGTAGGCATCCGGAATCCGGAACGTCATGACGCGGCTGCCGTCCGCCGACTCCCACCAGAAGAGATTGGCCGGAAGCTGCTTCTCGTGCTCCTGCGGCCGCATGAAGACGTAATAGTCCATTCCGCTCTTCTTCAGCAGTTGCGGCATCATGCCGTGATGGCCGAAGGAGTCGACGTTGTAGCCGACTTTCGCTATTCGTCCGAATTTGGCAACGAAATAACGCTGGCCGTACAGACTGTGGCGCGCGAATGACTCGCCGGAAGGGAGGTTGCAGTCCGGTTGAATCCACCAGCCGCCGACAATCACCCATCTGCCCTCCGCCACCCGTGCTTGAATTTCGGCGAACATCGCGGGTTCGTTCTCCTCGACCCACTTGTAGTAAGCCGCGCATGCGCAGGTAAACACGAATTCGGGGAAGTCCCGCATCCGGTCCAGCGCCGAGCGGAACGTCGCTTTTATCTCTGCGAAGCCTTCCTGCCACTGCCATAGCCATACCGGATCGAGATGAGCGTTGCCGATAAGATGTATCTTTGCCACGTTGCGCCTCCTGTTCGAGCTGAATTTGATTACAATCGTAGCGCAGACAGCAACTCGGGAAAATCGGGAAAAAAGCCAACTTTTTATAAATTTAGGCCAACCCGACCCGGCGGCTGATCTGCGAGCGATCTGTTCCCGTATGAGTTCCGCCTCCCTAACAAACAATGATGGTGAGCCTAACGGTTATTTTTTGTTCGTGACGCTTCTCGTTATTGACTTCTCCTCTTACGGTGATACAATGCAGATGATGATATGTTATTAGAAATTAGAAACAAATAACTAACAATAGTTGCGTTTTAGGTTTACTTAAAATGCGGCAAGGAGTGAAACGAAAATGAGTTGGACGGAGAAAGTATGCGGCATGACGTGGGGCTGGACCGGCGTCCGGGGCACGTGGACGGGAGAAGCCGCCGAACGTTCGATGGAGGAGATGGCGAAGCTTGGCGTCAACTGGACGGCGATCGCGCTGTCGGCGTTGCAGGAGCATCCGCAGGCCACGACGATTCCGTTCCGCGAGGCGCCGACCGTGACGGACGACGAGGTGCGCTGGGCCATTCGCAAGGCGAAGTCGCTCGGCCTTAAGGTGTGCCTGAAGCCGGTTGTCAACTGCGCGAACGGAACATGGCGGGCGCATATCGGCTTCTTCGACAACGAGATTCCGGGAGAGCCGTCCTGGCGGGAGTGGTTCGCTTCCTACGGCGAATTCATCAAGCATTATGCGGCCATCGCGAAGGAAGAGGGCTGCGAGATGTTTTGCATCGGCTGCGAGATGGTGCAGACCGACAAGCGCGAGAGCGAGTGGCGGCAGCTCATCGCCGAGGTTCGGCCACTCTACGACGGGCTGCTCACGTACAACTGCGACAAGTACCAGGAGGGCTACGTGAACTGGTGGGACGCGGTCGACATCATCTCGTCGAGCGGCTACTACCCGATCGGCGAGTGGGAGCGGCAGCTTGATCGCATCGAAGCCGTCGCGACGAAGTGGAACAAGCCGTTCTTCTTCATGGAAGCCGGCTGTCCGAGCCGCGAGGGCTCTCCGCACCGGCCGAACGACTGGTCCTTGCCGGGCGGTCCTTCGGAGGAAGCGCAGAAGCTGTACTACGAGGACATGTTCGCGGCGACCTCGAAGCGCGAATGGATGCGCGGCTTCATGCTGTGGGATTGGCCCGCGAAGCTGTACGACGCCTCCGAAGCGTCCGCGAACGACGATTATTGCATGTACGGCAAGCAGGCGGCTGCGGTCGTGCGGGAGCATTACACCGGTTGGCAGCAGAACGAACGCTAACGAGAGGGGAACGAGGCAGCGATGAGGGAACGGACTTCGGATGAGCTGACGTTGGGAAGATGGCGCGAGGAACTGACGGGCGAGCTCAGGGACAATATTCTGGGCTATTGGATCAAGAACACGGTGGATCGGAAGCGCTTCGGGTTCGTCGGCGAGATCAAGCAAGACGGGCGGGTCGTGGAGGATGCGGACAAAGGATTGGTGCTTCATGCTCGCATTTTGTGGACTTTTTCGGCCGCTTATCGCACTTATCGGGATGATGAATATGCGGAGATGGCAAGGCGCGCATACGCCGCCCTTCGCGAGAAGTTCTGGGACGACGAGTTCGGCGGGCTGTACTGGATGATCGCTGCTGACGGCCGTCCGACTTCGGACAAGAAGCAGGTGTACGGGCAGGCGTTCGTTATTTACGGGCTTGCCGAATTCGCTCGCGCCGTGGGCGGCGAGGAAGCGAAGCAGGCAATCGCCTGGGCGGGGGAGATTTATCGGCTGCTTGAGAAGCACGCTTACGATCCCGTTCATCTCGGCTACGTGGAGGCTCTTGCCCGGGACTGGTCGGAGACGGACGAGCTGAGCCTGAGCGGCAAGGATCTGAACGAGCGCAAGTCGATGAACACGCACCTGCACGTGCTCGAAGCGTACACGAACCTGTACCGCGTATGGAAGCCGGAAGGGCTGCGGGCGAAGCTGAAGGAGCTGATCGAGGTCCATCTGGACAAAATTATCGACGCGGGCACAAGCCACTTCCTGCTGTTCTTCGACGACGAGTGGCAATCCAAGACGCCTCATGTGTCCTACGGGCATGACATCGAGGGAAGCTGGCTGCTCTGGGAAGCGGCCGAGGTGCTCGGCGACGAGTCGCTTCTGCCTCGCGTCAAGGAAGCGGCGCTTGCAATGGCGCGCGCGACGCTTGAGCAAGGCGTCGACAAGGACGGCGGCGTCTACAACGAATTCGACGGGGCCGATCATCTGGACGACACGAAGGATTGGTGGCCGCAGGCCGAAGCGATGGTCGGCTTCCTGAATGCGTACCAGTTGTCCGGGAAGGCGGACTATCTGGAGGCCGCGAAGCGAAGCTGGACGTTCATTCGCGACTGCATCAGCGACCGCGAAGGCGGCGAATGGCATTGGCAGGTGACGAAGGAGGGCGTTCCGGTTCGCTCGGACAACCAGCCGAAGGTAGGCGCGTGGAAGTGTCCTTATCATAACAGCCGGGCATGCTTCGAAGCGCTCGAACGCATAAAGTTCTAAACGCATTAATTTCTAAGGGAAGAGGGATACTGGAATGAGTGCATGGATGGAGCAACTGAAGAGCTTGGCGGAGAAGCAAGAGGAATTGATCGTGCGGCCGAATCCGGCTGTCGTTCCCGGCAACGGAATTTATTATCGTCACGAGCACCCGGTCGTCACGGCCGATCATGCGCCGCTGTACTGGCGCTATGATCTGAACCCGGAGACGAACCCTTACCTGATGGAGCGCATCGGCGTGAACGCCGCGTTCAATGCGGGCGCGATCGAACTGGACGGCAAGTTCTATCTGATGGTTCGGGTGGAAGGCGTCGACCGCAAGTCATTCTTCGCGGTCGCCGAGAGCGATTCCCCGACGGAAGGCTTCCGCTTCCGGGATTATCCGGTGCTGCTGCCCGAGACGGAGGACCCGGACATCAACGTGTACGACATGCGCCTCGTGAAGCATGAGGACGGGTACATCTACGGCCTGTTCTGCTCCGAGCGCAAGGACCCGGACGCGCCGAAGGGCGACACCTCCAGCGCGGTCGCTCAAGGGGGCATTGTCCGCACGAAGGATCTGCAGACGTGGGAGCGCCTGCCCGATCTGAAGACGCCGTCGCCGCAGCAGCGCAACGTCGTCCTGCATCCGGAATTCGTTAACGGCAAGTATGCGTTCTACACCCGTCCGCAGGACGGCTTCATCGACACGGGCGCCGGCGGCGGCATCGGTTGGGGGCTTGCCGACAGCATGAATCCGGCGATTGTGCCGCATGAGTCGATCGTGGACGAGAAGGTTTACCACACGATCAAGGAAGTGAAGAACGGCCAGGGTGCGGCGCCGATCAAGACGCCGCAGGGCTGGCTGCACATCGCGCACGGCGTGCGCAACACCGCCGCCGGTCTGCGGTACGTCATCTACGCGTTCATGACAGACCTGAACGATCCGAGCAAGGTGACGCATGCGCCGGCCGGCCATCTGATCGCGCCGGAAGGAATCGAACGCATCGGCGACGTCTCCAACGTCGTGTTCACGAACGGCCTCATCGCCCGGGACAACGGCGACGTGTACATCTACTACGCGTCCTCCGACACCCGCCTGCACGTCGCTTCCACGACGGTCGACAAGCTCGTCGACTACGTGACGAATACGCCGGAGGACGGCTTGCGCTCCCGCGCCAGCGTCGAGACCCGTTCGAAGCTGATCGCCGCCAACCTGGAGCGGATGCAGTCGCCGGAGTACTCGTTCCTGAAGCGTCAAGGCTGACGGTGTCGGGCCGGCGGCGGCGCGGTTGAAGGCGTCATGACTGGCGGCATCGATGCCGAGCGGAAGCTAACAAATGACGAGCTGTTTCGCGAATAAGCGGGATGGCTCCCCTAACGGCCCTCTGCAGGTGAGCGTATTTGCTCCTCTGCAGGGGGTTGTAAACTAAAAATTATTGTTTGTTATCATAATTGATGACAATAAAAACAAATGCGTTGCCTGTTAACCCTTGCCGGAAAGCGTATAATGTAGTCATGTAAGCGATGTCAACGTCGTCCTCGCCGAGGAATGACGAAGGCACCATCGCACACTTCTAACCTGGGGGTAGAGTTTAGATGAAGAAAAGCGCATTAACGGTCATGTCCCTGATTCTGCTGTCTTCCGCACTGGCAGCTTGCGGCAACAACAACAATAACAATGGCGAAGCTTCCCCTTCCGTATCCCCGTCGGCTTCCGCTTCCGCGTCTTCCGAAGGCGGAGCGACTTCCGACCTGAGCGGAACGATCAAGGTGCTGACGCACCGCACCGACCTTGTCAACGACGGCACGATGGATAAGTATGCCGCGAAGTTCAAGGAGAAGTATCCGAACGCCAAGATCGAATTCGAAGGCCTGACCAACTACGCGACGGACATCAAGCTGCGCCTCACGACGGGCGAAGCCGGCGACGTCAACATGCTCGATTCCGGGCTGGCCGTCAGCGAACTGTCGAAGTATTACGAGCCGCTTCCGGATTCGCTGTTCGACGATGTCTACTTCCCGGACATCATGGCTTATGAAGGCAAGCGCTACGGCATCACGACCGGCGTCAACACGAACGGCATCGTCTACAACAAGAAGGCGTTCGCGCAAGCCGGCATCGACAAGGTTCCGACGACGCTCGACGAGCTGTATGCGGCGGCACAGAAGCTGAAGGACGCCGGCCTCACTCCGCTGTACATGAACTACGGCGCTCAATGGCCGGTCACGAACTGGGGCGAGAACTCCTACGCTTATGTAGCGGGCAACGCCAAGTGGACCGACACGCTGCTGACGAGCGACGCTCCGTTCACGGTTGACGGCCCTTGGGGCACGCTGATCAACATCGCTCGCACGTTCGTCGAGAAGGGCTGGGTCGAGAAGGACCTGTCCACGAACAACTGGGAACTGTCGAAGGGCGAAGTGGCATCCGGCAAGGCGGCCATGTACTTCCTCGGCAACTGGGTTATCCCGCAAGTCATCGGCGCCGGCGCAGCCAGCGAAGATATCGGCTTCTTCCCGCTGCCGTATGACAACAGCGGCAAGTACAACGCTCCTCTGGGCGGCGACTACTTCGTCGGCGTGAGCAAGGACAGCAAGAACAAGGAACTGGCTAATGCGTGGGTGGAGTTCTTCGTCAAGGAATCGGGCTACCAAGCGGACTCCGGCTTCATGCCGATCGTCAAGAGCGAGACTCCGGAGAGCCCGCAGCTCGCCGAGTTCAAGTCCTTTAACCCGACGTTCATCGAGAGCGAAGCAACCGATCCGAAGTACAACGAGATCATGAACAAGGCCGAGATCGCAATCGGAACCGGCTCCGTCGACCAAGAGCTGATCACGGCGAAGGACCTGCAGAAGTCGTTCGACGAGCTGAACAAGAAGTGGGCAGCCGCCAAGAAGGCGCTTGGCTACTAAAACCTCACGGCACTCCAAGCTGAATAACGGAAGCCGCAAGGCATCCGCCGCAGCGAAACTCCCCCCGAATCAACCGGAATAACGGTTGGCTCGGGGGGAGTTTTTTTTTGGTTGCGCTCAAGCCCGCACCAACCCCACACCGAACAAGCGCGTAACCACACCGAATCCGATGGGCGGCGAATTTTATATATGAAAAATCACATTCGCGAGGCGCACTACCGGCGATTTGCCCGATTCTATGCGGAAAATAGCATAAAATGGTTGGTTTGCTGGTTCGGGGTGCCGGATATATGCGAAAAATCACATAGAATCGGCGGCGGAGGGGGTTCGGGCGCATGATGAATGTGAAAAATCACATAAAACCGGCGATGGCGGGAGAGCGGAGCACGATAAGTGTGAGAAATCACATAAAATCCGGCGGGCGAGGGGGAGCGAAGGGTTCGGAGCGCGATGGAGCTTCTTTGTTATTTCCGTTCTAGCAGATGCGCCTCTCTCATACAATTCACTAGCAAGCCAATTAATAGTAATAGAGAGACTCCCTGTACAGGGAATATCCGGGAGGCTGCCATGAGACGAATCGCCGCCGCTGGACGCAAACGACCTGTTCGCAATCCCCGCCGCATTCTCGCTACCGGCAAGGCGTTTCTTCTATTAAGCGCCGGCTCGATGGTCGTATTCCTCCTGCTCGGACTTGGAGGCATGCTGCAGAACGCAATGGCGACGAATCCGGTGAAGTCGATGAAGGGGTTCGCCGCCTCGCTCCCCGCTACGCTTTTCTCCTCCCTGTTGGGTATGGAATTGCCTCATATGGCTAAACAAGAGAATAGCTCCCCTCTGTCCGCCCGGAAGGCCGCCGCGTTCCTCGTGCGCTTCCTGACCGACCTCAACCCGAACGATCCGAAGAGCCTGCTCGAGCTTGGCATGCCCGGCATCGGCCAGGACAACGCGGTGCTGCTTCGGCCGGGTTCGGGCGGCAGCGCGGACGAGGCGCCGGTCGACCACGCGCCGGAGAGCGTTACGATGGAGGACGCCCCGGTCACCGAGCCGGAAGCCGGCAGCGAAGGCGCCGGAGGCGACGGGGACGGAAGCGGGTCCTCCGCAGCCGCATCGGGCACCCAGCCGCCGCAGTCCGGATCGGCCGGGACGGAAGCGCCGGGAACTCCCGAGGCGGAGACCGAGACAAGCGGGCGCAAGGTCGTCTTCATCTATCACTCCCACAACCGGGAATCCTTCTTCCCCGAGCTGAAGGAGGGAACGAAGCAACCGGATTCGGACACGGTGAACGTGACGCTGGTCGGCCAAAGGCTGGCGGCTGGGCTCGAGAAGCTGGGGGTCGGGGCGCTTCACTCCGACAAGGATTACGCGAAGACGACCAAGGACTACAACTGGAATAATTCTTATAAGTACTCGCTTGCTACGGTGAAGGAGGCGATGGCGTCCGACAAGGACCTGAAGTTCTTCTTCGACATTCACCGCGATTCGCAGCATCGCAGCAAGACGACGGCAACGATCGGCGGGGTCGATTACGCGCAAGTCTACTTCATTATCGGCCATCGCAACCCGGACTGGGAAGAGAACGAGAAGTTCGCGAACGACATCCATCAGGTGCTGGAGAAGGAGTACCCGGGGCTGTCGAGGGGCATCTGGGGCAAGGACAGCTCCACCGGCAACGGGGAATACAACCAGTCGGTGGCGCCGGACAGCGTGCTTATCGAGATCGGCGGCGTGGACAACACGCTGGAGGAATGTTACCGGACGGCGGATGCGCTGGCCGAAGTCATCTCCGAGCTGTATTGGAAGCAGCAGGACGCGCTGGAGGTCGGCGGCCAAGCTGCGAACGGGAAATAAGCGGGATATGAACGGGAAACGGAAAGGAAACGGAAAAAGGAGTGATGAGCCGTGAGCAAGGATCTGGTCAAGCTGCTGGTCGTCGTCGGGGCAATTCTGTTCGCCATTCTGTTCGGGATGGAGCTGGCCGGCAGCGGTATTCATTCCGTCTACGGGCCGATCGAGCAGAACGCTGCCTCCCCTTATGGAGAGCTGTCGGAATCGCAATCGGGAATCGAAGCCCGCGGCAGCGTCTCCGGCGATCGGAGCGGACAAGGTGCGAGGACGGCAGGTTCGGGAGAGGAAGAGCCCGAGAATGCCCGCTATGGCAATGAGCCGGAAGGCATCTCTTACGATCCGGAGGGAGCGGCGCGGACGACGGCGGGAGGGAGCGAGGCGACCACGGGCGAGGGAGAGGCGGAGATTCCCAGGCTCGATCACAAGCCGGTGGTCGACCGACTCGCGGGCAAGACGGCGGAGGCGCTGCAGAGCGCATCGCGGGGCGGCATCCGCTTCATCGCGGATCTGTTCGGCCGGACGACGCAATAGGCGAGAGAAAATCCTGATTTTGTAACTAAGGTTACAGATCAGGTACTAGGTTTATGGTAGTATTCTTGTAGGAACAAAGCTCTAGTAAAACCATGCGAAAAGAGAGAGAGTATCGACGGAGCGGAACTATGAGAATCATACCTGTAGAAGAAGCAACAGAGGGAGATTTGCTCGTCAGAGGTCTGCATGACAAGGACGGCCGCCTTATTCTCTCGCATGGCGTCCGGCTCACGCACAAGCTGATCGACGGCATCAAACGATATGGGCATCGCTACGTATTCGTCCGGTCGGACGGGGCGCAGGACGAGAAGGAATTCGCAAGCAAGACCAACATCCGGAATCTGACCCGGGATATGCTGCTTCGGATCTTCCGGGCCTTGCGCGAGCGGACGCCCTTGTCTTCGATTCCGCTTCGGCAATGGGCGGATCATATCGCCGATTCGGCGGAGAGCGGACAGGGAAGCGATAGCGAGTTCTGTCTGTCGAACCTGGAGTTCGGAGAAGACGAGCTTCTCTCCCATTCGCTGAACGTGACCCTTCTCTCCCTTATCGTCGCCCGCAAGCTCGGCTGCAAGAGAAGCGCGCTGGTCGAAGTCGCGATCGGAAGCCTGCTGCACGACGTCGGACTTGTGCGCCCGATGGATACCGCCCTTGTTATGCACCATCCGGTGATCGGCCTCGATACGGCCCGGCAGTTCGGCGGCATTCCGGAAGCATCGCTTCGCATAATCGAGCAGCATCACGAGCAAGTGGACGGCAGGGGCTTCCCCTATGGCCTTAAGGGAGAGGGCATCGACGAGGCTTCGCAAATTGTCGGCCTCGCGAGCGAGTTCGACCTCTTCCTGAGAAACGGCGGGCGAAGCGCCCGTCCGTGCGAAGGCGTCGACTTCGTCATGTCCAAGGTGGACACCTACTTCTCTTATGCGGTTGTGAACGCCTTCGTCAAGACGTATCGTCCTTATCCGAACGGTACGCGGGTGAGGCTGACGGGAGGATTGCGGGGAACGGTGTGCGAGCAGAACCGAGGGAATTCCTGCCGCCCGATCGTCCGGCTGGCGCCGTTCGACTCCCGCTTCGATCTTCTGGCCTACACGATGTTCCGGATCGAGGAAGTCGTCGAGGAACCTGCGGCCGCGAGCGGGACGGCGAAGGATTGACATCGGGCGGCTTGGCGTCTATAATCGGACCATATTCAGGTTTAAAGGGGCAATTTGCATGTTGGTCTTGGTTCTTAACTGATCAATTGGATAGACCGTTCTACCGAAGAGTCAGCGGCTGCCGTCGGCAGTCTGTTCGCTGACGCCTGCGGGGGCGGTGTCTGATTGCCAGGGAAGAACCGGTCAAGCTCGCCCCAGCCGTTAAGGCAACGTTCGGGACGACGACCGTGCTCATTCGGGCACGGTCTTTTTGCGCTTTCCGGGCCCGCTGCGGGTCTTGTTCAAGCGTATCTCCCGTCCGTTGCCGAAGTTGGCCGCGTGCTTCGCCGATTTGGCGATGGCGCGGCTTTTTTGGCGTTCCAATCTGAACAATGGTAGAAAATGGAGGTTGGTCCCGTGAGAGAACATGCGTTAATGAAGCTTGAGTATGGGAGAGCGATCGAGGCGGTCCGACACTATCTCGTCACGTATCCGGGCAAGCGGCTTGCCGAGCGGTTGGAGCCTTCTACCGACCTGCGGCTGATCCGCTCCCGCATGGCCGAGACCGAGGAGGCGAGACGGCTGCTCTCCAAGGGGGCGCAGCCGCCGCTGCCGTCGCTCGAAGGGGTGGAGGAGATCATGATGCTTCTCGGCACCGGATATATTCTGTCCGAGCCGCAGCTCGGCGCGCTCGCCCAATTTATCCGGAGCTGCGGTCAGTTGAAGAAGTTCATGGAAGCGAAGAGCCAGGAGGCTGCCGTCGTCGCATCTTATTCGGCCTCGATGTACGAGATCAGGGAGCTGCTCCGCGCCATCGAAGGGAGCATCGACCGCGGCCGCATCGTCGACGGCGCAAGCGCGGAGCTCGGGAAGGTGCGCAAGCGAATCCGTGTCGCGGAAGAGAAGCTGCACCGGAAGCTGGACGCGATCATGGCCAAGCATGCTGCGCACCTGCAAGAGAGGCTTGTCAGCCAGAGGAGCGGCCGCTTCGTTCTTCCGGTGAAGAAGGAGTATCGGAAGCTGATCCGCGGCGCCGTGCTCGACGAATCGTCGAGCGGGCAGACCGTGTTCGTCGAGCCGGAGGAGGCGAGCCTGCTGCAGCAGGAGCTCGGGCTGCTCCGTTCGGAAGAGAGCCGGGAGGAACTGCGCATTCTGGCGGGCCTGACGGAGGCAGCGGAGGGCTGCAAGCAAGAGCTGTCGATCAATATCGAGACGATCGGCCATTACGACCTGCTCTTCGCGAAGGCGAAGTGGGCGCTTGCCATCGGCGGCCGTCCGGTTGAGCTGAACGAGGAGGGAGTTATCGAGCTGAAGGGGGCGCGCCATCCGTTCCTCGGAGCGGATGCCGTTCCCTTGGACGTGACGGTCGGGGGCGATTACCGCTCACTGCTCATTACGGGGCCGAACACGGGAGGGAAGACGCTTGCGCTGAAGACGGTCGGCCTGCTCACCTTGCTGGCCCAGACGGGGCTTCTCGTGCCGGCGGCGGAGGGCAGCCGGCTGGCGGTCTTCCGCCGGGTGGAAGCGGACATCGGCGACGATCAGAGCCTCGACCGCTCCTTGAGCACGTTCTCCGCTCACCTGACGAACTTGATCGGCATTCTGGCCGAGGCCGGACGGTCGACTCTTGTCCTGCTCGACGAGCTGGCGACGGGCACCGACCCCGGAGAGGGCGTCGGCCTGTCGATCGCGGTGCTGGAGGAGCTCCACCGAAGCGGCAGCGTCGTGCTCGCTACAACCCATTTTAACGAGATCAAACAATTCGCCAGGGTAACTCCGGGCTTCCGCAATGCGCGGATGGCGTTCGACGAGGAATCGCTGCGTCCGCTCTACCGCCTTGACATGGGGGAAGCGGGGGACAGCTATGCGTTCGTGATCGCCCGCCGGCTCGGAGTCGAGGAGAATGTGCTTCGTCGCGCGAAGCAGATCGCGGAGCGGCTGCAGGCGGGGCGCGGGAAGCCGGAGGACGGGGAGCTGTTCGACGGTCTCGGGATCGCTCCGGCGGAGGCGGCGGAAGGCAAGCGGGAAGGCGGCAGCGGGAAAAGAAAAAGCGAGCGCGGCAGGGACGCCGGAGCAACCCCCGAGTTCAAGATCGGCGACGTCGTCTGGATTCCGAGCTTGAAGGCGCCGGGCACCGTCTATCGGCTGCCCGACGAGCGCGGCAATCTGACCGTACAAGTCAAGGGGCAGAAGCTGCGGATCAACCGGAAGCGCATCAAGCCTTATATCGACGGAGCGCGGCTGTACCCGGAGCAGTACGATCTGGACATCGTCTTCGAGTCGGTGGCGAGCCGCAAGCTGCGCAAGCGGATGAGCAAGCGGCACGTCGAAGGGGCGAGCATCGAGACGCCCTCCGACGACTGACGGAAGGCGCGGATCGGCGGTGCGGCGAAGATAGAACGAACGCGACGATTGATGCGCTTCGAATCCGTTGCTATAATAGATTGGATAGCCTCATGTTTCGAGGATTCGAGGATTCGGTGGAGGTACACATGGCAGACATTCAACGCAAACAGAGCCATATTCGCAACTTTTGCATTATCGCGCACATCGACCATGGCAAGTCGACCCTGGCCGACCGCATTCTGGAATATACCGGCACGCTGACATCCCGCGAGATGCAGGATCAGATTCTCGACTCCATGGACCTGGAGCGGGAGCGCGGCATCACGATCAAGCTGCAGGCCGTCCGCCTTCAATACACGGCCGACAACGGAGAGACGTACACGCTTCATCTGATCGACACCCCCGGGCACGTCGACTTCACGTACGAGGTGTCGCGCAGCCTCGCAGCCTGCGAGGGCGCGCTGCTGATCGTCGACGCCGCCCAGGGCATCGAGGCGCAGACGCTCGCGAACGTCTATCTCGCGCTCGACAACAACCTGGAGATTCTTCCGGTCATCAACAAGATCGACCTTCCGAGCGCGGAGCCCGAGCGGGTGAAGCAGGAGGTCGAGGACGTCATCGGCCTCGACGCCAGCGAAGCGGTGCTCGCCTCCGCGAAGAACGGCATCGGCATCAAGGAGATTCTCGAGCAGGTCGTCCATAAGATCCCGGCTCCGCAGGGCGACATCGACGCGCCGCTCAAGGCGCTGATCTTCGACTCTCACTACGACGCCTACAAGGGAGTCGTCTGTTATATCCGCGTTATCGACGGCAGCATCCGCGCGGGCACCCCGATCAAGTTCATGGCGACCGGAGCGACGTTCGAAGTCGTCGAGGTCGGCACGTTCAAGCCCCGCGCGACAACCGTCGACATACTCGGGCCGGGCGATGTCGGCTTCGTGACCGCTTCGATCAAGAACGTGAAGGACACGCGTGTCGGCGACACGATCACGAACGCGAAGGTGCCGACGCTGGCGCCGCTCCCCGGCTACAAGCGGATCAACCCGATGGTGTTCTGCGGCCTGTATCCGATCGATTCGTCGGACTACAACGACCTGCGCGACGCGCTCGAGAAGCTGGAGCTGAACGACGCTTCCCTGCGCTTCGAGCCCGAGACGAGCCAGGCGCTCGGCTTCGGCTTCCGCTGCGGCTTCCTCGGCATGCTCCACATGGACGTCATCCAGGAGCGGATCGAGCGCGAATTCAACATTCCGCTGATCACGACGGCCCCGAGCGTTATTTATAAGGTAACGCTGACGAACGGCGAACAGCTCGACATCTCCAACCCTTCGGAATACCCGGACTCGTCGAAGCTCGACTTCGTCGAAGAGCCTTACGTGAAGGCGTCGATCATCGTCCCGAAGGATTACGTGGGCGCGATCATGGAGCTCTGCCAGGGCAAACGCGGCGAATTCATCGACATGCAGTACCTGGACACGAACCGGGTGACGCTGAAGTACGACATTCCGCTCGCCGAGATCGTGTACGACTTCTTCGACCAATTGAAGTCCAGCACGAAGGGATACGCTTCGTTCGATTACGAGCTGTCCGGCTACCGCCAGTCCAACCTGGTGAAGATGGACATCCTGCTGAACGCGGAGCAGGTCGACGCCCTCAGCTTCATCGTCCACCGGGATCGCGCCTACCAGCGCGGCCGCATCATCTGCGAGAAGCTGAAGGACCTCATTCCCCGGCAGATGTTCGAGGTGCCCATCCAGGCGGCCGTCGGTCAGAAGATCATCTCCCGCGAGACGATCAAAGCGATGCGCAAGAACGTGCTCGCGAAGTGCTACGGCGGGGACATCTCGCGGAAGCGCAAGCTGCTCGAGAAGCAGAAGGAAGGCAAGAAGCGGATGAAGCAGGTCGGCAACGTCGAGGTTCCGCAGGAAGCGTTCATGGCCGTACTGAAGATTGACGAATAGCATTGAAGCCGAGGATGGACCGGGCAACCGGTTCATTCTCCGGTTAAGGAGAGAGGAGGGCGACCGATGTCTGTCGGCCCCTTGATGAATTCAGCCGCGGCCGGGGCGGCCGCGGCTCCGCTGCACGAATGGACGCCCCGCGCGTTGTACATTCACATCCCGTTCTGCACCAACAAGTGCTTCTACTGCGACTTCAATTCTTACGTCGTCGAGGGGCAGCCGGTGGACGCCTATCTGGATGCGCTGGAGCGGGAGATGGAGAGAACCGTTCGGGAGCTTCCTCCCGAGACGATCCGCAAGGTGTTCGTCGGCGGCGGGACGCCGACCGTGCTGAACCCGGTCCAGATGAAGCGGTTCCTGGATTCCGTCGCGCGGCACTTCCCGGTGGCGAAGGATGCGGAGTTTACGATGGAAGCGAACCCCGGCACGACCGACCCGGCGAAGCTTGAAGCGATGCTGGCGGGCGGAGTCAACCGGATCAGCTTCGGAGCGCAATCGTTCGACAACGAGCTGCTGAAGGCGATCGGCCGCATTCACGAAGCGGACGACGTCATCCGCAGCATCGGCAATGCGCGCCGGGCGGGCTTCTCTAACCTGTCGATCGACCTCATGTTCGGCTTGCCGAGGCAGACGCTGAAGCATCTGGCGGACAGCGTCACGACGGCGCTGCAGCTCGATCTGCCGCATTACTCGTTGTATGGCCTCAAAGTCGAGGAGAATACGCTTTTCCACCGTCTGTATGAGCGTGGGGAGCTTCCGTTGCCCGAAGAAGAGCTTGAGGTCGATATGTATCAGCATCTGCGGGATCGGCTTGGAGCCGCCGGCTACGTGCAGTACGAGATCAGCAACTTCGCGAAGCCGGGCCGCGAGAGCCGGCACAACTCGACCTATTGGCACAACGAGCCGTATTACGGGCTCGGCGCGGGAGCGCACGGCTATGCGAGAGGCTTCCGGCATCTGAACATCAAGGGCGTTCAAGCGTACATCGACGCTGCGAATGCGGGGGTGCCGCGGAAGGAGACGAACGCCGTCCCTGTCCGCGAGGCGATGGAGGACTTCATGATGGTCGGCTTGCGCCTGCTCGAAGGCGTAAGGACCGCCGGCTTCAAGGAGCAATTCGGCGGGACCGCCTTGGAGAGCGTCTTCGGCCCGGTGCTCGCCAAGCTTCGGAAGCAAAATTTGCTCGAAGCCATCCCGGGCGAAGACGGCGAGGCCCTCGGGTACCGGCTTACCGCGACCGGAATTCCGCTCGGCAACGAGGTTTTCGGGGCGTTCTTGGAGTAGCCCCCTTCGGCTTAGCACGGTCCGGAGAGGCTCGCCGGAGCGCAATATATGCGAAAAACCGCATACAATCGACGGACGAAGGCACTTTGGAGCGGCGTGAATGTGAAAAAACGCATAAAATCGCATAAAAACGGCTCGGAGAGAGACAAAGCGGGGGACGGCGTGCTCAGTGAAAGCAGTCAAGCCTGGCGGCAGAATATCGCTCATAATAGCTAAAAAACACTATTGAATTTTCATTCGTGCTGTTGTATATTTATTCGCATCGGTTCTTAATTCCGGCAAGCGAGAAAGAAGGGATACGCGTGAACATGACCATTACTTGCCGCAAGGCGCAGCCTAACGATGTGGATGCCTTGCATGAGCTCATTCAAGGTTACGCTGAGAAGGGGATCATGCTTCCGCGATCCAAGGACGCGCTTAAGCGTCATATCAATTCTTTCTTCGTTGCCGAAGAGGACGGCAAGCTGATCGGCTGCGGTTCGCTGTTCCGTCTTGGCTCCGACCTGGTGGAGATTCGTTCGCTCGGCATGGCCGAGGGCTACAAGGGCAAAGGGCTCGGCTCGATGATCGTTGACGCCCTGATCGATGAAGCGCGGGCGATGCGCATTCCGAAGATCATGGCTCTCACCTACGCGGTCGATTTCTTCCTGAAGAACGGCTTTACCGTTGTGAACAAGGAGATTTTCCCCGAGAAGGTGTGGACCGACTGCGTCAACTGCAGCAAGCAGCATGCCTGCGACGAGATCGCCGTCGTGCGGATGCTCGGCTGATTCCGGTTCGCGATCTTACCTATAAGAAGATGACAAGCGCCAAACCGTGCGGATCGTTCTTGACAACGACCGGAACGGTTTGGTATTTTTGTAGTAGTGATTAGCACTCGACAAGATTGAGTGCTAACGATAAACGAGGAGGGAACGCGGAGTGCTGAGCGAACGCCAGAGAATGATTCTTAACGCGATAGTCGATGATTACATCCGTTCTGCCGAGCCTGTCGGTTCTCGCAGCATATCGAAGCGAGCGGACGTTGCGTTTAGTCCGGCGACGATCCGCAACGAGATGGCCGATCTGGAGGAGTTGGGGCTGCTTGAGCAGCCGCATACGTCCGCGGGCCGCGTTCCCTCCATTAAAGGCTACCGCTATTACGTCGACCATCTGATCAAGGTCGAAGGGCTCGGCGAGCGGGATATGCTGAAGATCCGCAGCTTCTTCGCCGAGAAAATGATCCTGTGGGAGGAAGTAATCGGCCATGCCGCGACGATCCTGTCGCAGCTCACCAATTACACCTCCATCGTGCTTGGACCGGAGACGTTCCAGGCGACGCTAAAGCACTTCCAGCTCGTTCCGATCAACGACACGTCCGCCGTCGCGATTATCGTGACGAGCACCGGGCATGTGGAGCATCGGATCGTCAGCATTCCGGAAGGGATCGGCATGGACGATATCCAGAAGATCGTGAATCTGCTCAACGACAAGCTGAGCGGCATTCCGTTCATTAAGGTGAAGTCGGTGCTGCACAGCGAGATCGGCAAGGAGCTGAGCCGGATCGTCGAGAGCTGCGAGCAGATTGTCAATGTGCTCGAGAAGACGCTCGCCGACAATGCGGAGCCGAAGGTGTACACGAGCGGGGCCACGAACATTCTGACGCAGCCCGAGTTCAAGGATATCGGCAAGGTCAAGAGCATTCTCGATATGCTCGACGAGACGCCGATGCTCCTGCGGCTCTTCCAGTCCGTCCCGAACGGCATTCAGGTGCGAATAGGAACGGAGAATGCATTGGAAGCGATCAATCAATGCAGCCTGATCACGGCCACCTTCTCCTTCGAAGGGCAGTCTCTCGGTTCGATCGGCATTCTGGGGCCGACCCGGATGGATTACGTGAAGGTGCTCAGCCTGCTCGACTTTTTATCCAAGGACATGGCGCTATGGTACGCCAAACAGCACAAATAATCCCGTATATCCCGACAAGTCGAGTGGTACGGTAAGGAGGTGATCCCTGCGTGAGCAGTCCAGAGATGAAGGAGCATGACGAGATGGATAAGGAACTTGGGAACGCGGCCGAAGAAGTCGCGCAAGAGGCGGCCGAGGAACAAACGGAGCCGGTCGCGGGGACGGAAGCGGACAACTCGGAGCAAGGCGGACAAGACGATCCGCGCTTGGAAGAGCTTCGCAAGCAAGCGGAGGAAGCGAATGTGCGCTTCATGCGCGCTCAGGCGGACTTCGACAACTATCGGCGCCGCACGCTCAAGGAGAAGGAAGAGCTGGCCCAGTATGCCTCATCCAAGCTGATCGGCAGCCTGCTTCCCGTCATTGACAACTTCGGACGCGCGCTTGCGACAAGCGGCGATTCCGTGGACGTCCAATCGTTCTCGAAGGGCGTCGACATGATCTACCGCCAGCTATGGCAAGTGCTGGAGGGAGAAGGGCTGAAGGAGATGGACGCCGTCGGCCAGCCGTTCGATCCCGAGTTCCATCAAGCGATTATGCAAGTGGAATCGGAGGAATATGCGGAAGGCACGGTCGTCGAAGTCGTGCAGTCCGGCTACATTCTTAAGGATAAAGTTATTCGCCCCGCCATGGTTAAAGTCAGCGGGTAATGATAGAAGAATTCTTAACAGATTAGGTAACTAAGCGATAAGGAGCTGGATAAGATGAGCAAAGTAATCGGAATCGACTTGGGAACGACGAACTCATGCGTAGCGGTAATGGAAGGCGGAGAAGCCGTCGTTATTCCCAACCCGGAAGGCAACCGCACGACCCCTTCGGTCGTCGGCTTCAAGAAGGACGGAGAGCGCACGATCGGCGAGACGGCGAAGCGCCAGGCCATCACGAACCCGGATCGCACGATCATCTCGATCAAGCGTCACATGGGCACGAACCATAAGGAAGCGATCGACGGCAAGGACTACACGCCGCAAGAGATCTCCGCGATGATTCTGCAGAAGCTGAAGTCGGATGCCGAAGCGTATCTCGGCCAGCCGGTCACCCAGGCGGTCATCACCGTTCCGGCTTACTTCAACGACAGCCAGCGCCAAGCGACCAAGGACGCCGGCAGCATCGCCGGCCTCGAGGTGCTGCGCATCGTCAACGAACCGACGGCAGCGGCGCTCGCTTACGGTCTTGAGAAGCAAGAGGACCAGACGATTCTTGTCTTCGACCTCGGCGGCGGCACGTTCGACGTCTCCATTCTGGAGCTGGGCGACGGCTTCTTCGAAGTTAAGGCGACGAGCGGCGACAACCACCTTGGCGGCGACGACTTCGACCAAGTGATCATGGAATGGCTGTCTAGCGAGTTCAAGAAGGATCACGGCATCGATCTGCTGAAGGACAAAGCGGCCGTGCAACGTCTGAAGGACGCTGCCGAGAAGGCGAAGAAGGAGCTGTCCGGCGTGCTCAGCACGACGATCTCCCTGCCGTTCATTACGATGGTCGACGGCGTTCCGCAGCACTTGGAGCTGAACCTGTCCCGCGCGAAGTTCGACGAACTGACCGCTCCCCTCGTCGAGCGCACGATGGGCCCGACGCGCCAAGCGATGTCCGACGCCGGTCTGTCCGCGTCCCAGATCGACAAGATCGTTCTCGTCGGCGGCTCCACGCGGATTCCGGCCGTTCAGGATGCGATCAAGAAGCTGACCGGCAAGGAGCCTCACAAGGGCGTTAACCCGGACGAAGTCGTTGCACTGGGCGCGGCCGTTCAAGCGGGCGTTCTGACCGGCGAAGTCAAGGACGTCGTCCTGCTCGACGTCACTCCGCTCTCCCTCGGCATCGAGACGGCCGGCGGCGTTCTGACGAAGATGATCGACCGCAACACGACGATCCCGACAAGCAAGTCCCAAGTGTTCTCCACCTTCGCGGACAACCAGACGCAGGTCGAGATTCACGTTCTGCAAGGCGAGCGCGCCATGGCGAAGGACAACAAGACGCTCGGCCGCTTCATTCTGAGCGACATTCCTCCGGCTCCGCGCGGCGTTCCGCAGATCGAAGTGTCCTTCGACCTCGACGCCAACGGCATCGTGAACGTCTCGGCTCTCGATAAGGGCACGGGCAAGAGCCAGAAGATCACAATCACGTCGTCCAGCGGCCTGAGCAAGGAAGAGATCGAACGCATGCAGAAGGAAGCCGAGCTTCATGCCGACGAGGACGCGAAGCGCCGCGATCTGATCGAAGCGAAGAACTCCGGCGACCAGCTCGTCTACACCGTCGACAAGACGATCAAGGATCTCGGCGACAAGGTCGACGCGGGCGAGATCTCCAAGGCCGAAGCGGCGAAGGAGACGCTGAAGAAGGCGCTTGAAGGCGAGAACCTCGACGAGATCAAGTCGGCGACCGACGCGCTCACCGAAGTCGTGCAGCAGTTGTCCGTCAAGCTCTACGAGCAGCAAGCGCAGGCGGCTCAAGGAGCTCAGGGCGCGGATGCATCGGAAGACGCCGGAGCGGCGCCGAAGAAGGACAACGTTGTCGACGCCGACTACGAAGTCGTGGACGAGGATAAGAAATAAAAGCAATAACTTTTGCGTATAGATAGCGAAAGTCAAAGCTGCTTCCCTTCGCCTTGAGGCAAGGCCGGGAAGCCGGCTTTGACTTTCCTCATGGAGGTGGGGAAGTGGCCGGCAAGAAGGATTACTACGAGGTGCTGGGCGTAAGCCGCAACGCCTCCGCGGACGAGATCAAGAAGTCGTACCGGGGACTCGCCCGGAAGTATCATCCCGATGTCAACAAGGAAGCGGACGCGGAGGAGAAGTTCAAGGAAGTCAAGGAAGCGTACGATACCCTGAGCGACGACCAGAAGCGAGCCCGCTACGACCAGTACGGGCATGAAGACCCGATGGCCGGCTTCGGCGGCGGCGCGGGAGGCGCGGACTTCGGCGGCGGCTTCGGAGACATCTTCGACATGTTCTTCGGCGGGGGCGGCAATCGTCGGGACCCGAATGCGCCGCAGCGCGGCAACGACCTGCAATACACGATGACGATCGAGTTCAAGGAAGCGGTGTTCGGCAAGGAGACGGACATCACGATCCCGCGAACCGAGACGTGCGACACGTGCCACGGCAACGGCGCGAAGCCGGGCAGCAAGATCGATACTTGCTCCGTCTGTCACGGCTCCGGCCAGCAGGAAGTGGCGCAGAACACGCCGTTCGGACGGATTGTCAACCGCCGTGCCTGCTCGAATTGCGGCGGCCGCGGCAAGATCATCCGCGAGCGCTGCACGACCTGCGGCGGCAATGGCCAGGTGAAGCGTCAGCGGAAGATTCATGTGAAAATCCCGGCCGGAGTAGACGACGGCTCGCAGCTTCGCGTCAGCGGCGAAGGCGAGTCCGGGGCACGCGGCGGGCCGAACGGCGACCTGTACCTCGTGCTCAGGGTCAAGTCGCACGACTTCTTCGAACGCGAAGGGGACGACATCTATTGCGAGGTTCCGCTCACGTTCGCGCAAGCGGCTCTCGGCGATGAGATCGAGATTCCGACGCTGACCGAGAAGGTGAAGCTGAAGATCCCGAGCGGCACGCAGACGGGAACGTTCTTCCGTCTGAAGGGCAAGGGCGTGCCGAAGCTGCGCGGCTACGGCCAGGGCGATCAGCACGTCAAGGTGACGGTCGTCACCCCGACGCAATTGACCGACGATCAGAAGGAACTGCTTCGTCAATTCGCCTCCAAGAACGGAGAAGAAACGAGCAGCGAGCATCATGAATCCATCTTCGAACGAATGAAAAAAGCGTTCCGGGGCGAGTAGTCCCGCTAGGAAGCCGGACCGATCCGCCGCAGGCAAGCTGCCTGCCGGAGTCGGTCCGGCTTGTTTGTTGCCGGGCGTTCCGATGATGCCCGACAGGGACCGGGATTTTTATGCGAAATTTCAAATTGGAGAGGCCTGATATCGGACCGTTTGGGCAATTGTATGTGAAAAATAGCATCCATGGAGAAGATTCCAGCCCGAGTTGCCGTATATATGTTAAAAATCACATAAAACGTCTCGATTGTCTCCCGATCCAAGCCGGCGAATGTGAAAATTCATATAATGAGTAGCGAATTATCTGAAGTCGAGCAGAAAAAATAGCTCCTTGCAAGCAGGAGCTACGACTTTAGATAATTCGTTTGGACGAAACCGCGGTGGGCTACGCACGTTGCTACGCTATGGGGAA
>NZ_SSOB01000034.1 GCF_004801405.1 Cohnella fermenti | reverse complement strand
TTTTCGCCTGTTTGCCCAATACCCGTCATTATCGATAACCGAAATAATTCGATCAAAGCAGGACGAGCCCAGGAATGACGCCGATTCGCTGGCTTCTTAAGGGGTAGAACTTTTCACTGTCCAGGAAGGAATAAGTTGGTTCAAATCGGGTTGGACAAGGAGGAGAGTCGGCATGGACGTCCTGCGGGATAAGGAATACAAGGGTGAGATTGGCAAAGATCGACTGTGGTATGCGCAGCCGGCCAAGGAATGGAATGAAGCGCTTCCAATCGGCAATGGCCGTCTGGGCGCGATGGTGTTCGGGGCGCCCGTTCAGGAGCGTCTGCAATTGAATGAGGATTCTCTGTGGCACGGAGGACCGCGAGATCGCAACAACCGCGACGCGCTGCCGAATCTGCAGAAGATTCGGGAGCTGATTCTGGCCGGCAAGCCGAGGGAAGCGCAGGATCTGGCGTCCATGGCGCTGTCCGGCGTTCCGGAGACGCAGCGCCACTATACGCCGCTCGGGGAGCTTCACCTGCGATTCGCGAATTCGGACGCGGAGACGACCGATTACCGGCGGGAGCTGGACCTCGCGAGCGGCATGGCGAGAGTCGAATTTACGCAGGACGGCGTCCGCTATTCGCGCGAGACGATCGCCAGCTATCCGGACCAGGTCATCGTCATGAAGCTGACGGCGGATCAACCGGGGCGGATCAGCCTCCGCGTGCGCTGGGAGCGCCAGAGCTATCGGTATGTGGACGGAATTGAGGCGTGGGGGAAGGACGGCCTCCTGATGTCGGGCGAGGAAGGCGGAGAAGGCGGCGTCGGCTACCGGGCAGCCGTTCGAGCGATTGCCCGCGGAGGAAGCTGTCGTACGCTTGGGGAATATCTGCTTGTCGAAGGCGCGGATGAGGTCGTTCTGCTTCTGTCGGCGGTTACGACGTTCCGTTCGGAGGAGCCGGAGCGCGCTTGCAAGTCCCTTGTCGAGACGGCTTCCGCCAAGGCTTACGGGCAGCTTCTGGACAGGCATGTTTTGGATTACCGCAAAATGTACGCGCGTACGCAATTGACGATCGACGATCCTGACGGCGGGAAGGAGAAGCTTCCGACAGACGAGCGTCTCGCCTTGTTCGGGGAAGGACAGGACGATCCGGGACTCGTGTCGCTCTACTTCCAATTCGGCCGTTATCTGCTGCTGGCGTCCAGCCGGCCGGGCTCGCTGCCGGCGAACCTGCAGGGCATCTGGAATCCGCACTTCCTGCCGCCGTGGGACAGCAAGTACACGATCAACATCAACACCGAGATGAACTATTGGCTGGCGGAGAATACGAATTTGGCCGAATGCCACGAGCCGTTGTTCGATCTGATCGAGCGGATGCGCGAGCCGGGCCGGGAGACGGCGGAGATCATGTACGGCTGTCGCGGCTTCACCGCGCACCACAACACGGATCTGTGGGCCGATACGGCTCCGCAGGACACGTACATTCCGGCGACCTATTGGCCGCTCGGAGCGGCGTGGCTCTGTCTGCACCTGTGGGATCACTACGACTTCGGCCGGGACGAGGGGTTCCTTGCCCGCGCTTACCCGACGATGAAGGAGGCGGCTCGTTTCCTGCTCGATTACCTTATCGAAGGGGAGAACGGCGAGCTGATTACCTGCCCTTCGGTGTCGCCGGAGAATACGTACCTGCTGCCAAGCGGGGAAGCGGGAGTGCTGTGCGCCGGAGCCTCGATGGACTTCCAGATCATCTCCTCTTTGCTTAACGCTTGCATCGAGAGCGCGCGTATTCTCGGCATCGCCGAGCCGTTCGTCGGCGAGGCGGAAGCAGCGCTCGCTCGCTTGCCGCAGCCGACGATCGGCAAGCACGGGCAGATCCAGGAATGGATGGAGGACTATGAAGAGGCGGAGCCGGGGCACCGGCACATCTCGCATCTGTTCGGCCTCTATCCGGGCGAACTGTTCACGCCGGAGAAGACGCCGGAGCTGGCCGCAGCCGCGCGCGTCACCCTTGAGCGCAGACTGGCGAACGGCGGCGGCCACACCGGCTGGAGCCGGGCGTGGATCATCAACTTCTGGGCGCGTCTGCGCGATGCGGACAAGTCGTATGAGAACGTGAAGGCGCTGCTCGCCAGGTCGACGCTGCCGAATCTGCTGGACAATCATCCTCCGTTCCAGATCGACGGCAACTTCGGCGGCACGGCGGGCATCGCGGAGATGCTTCTGCAGAGCCACGGGGGCGAGCTTCACCTGCTCCCGGCATGGCCGGCGCAATGGGGCAACGGACGCGTCAGCGGCCTGCGTGCCCGGGGCGGGTATACGGTCGATATGGAGTGGGCGAATGGAGAGCTGTCGTCAGCGACGATTGCGGCATCGCGCAGCGGCACGCTCCGCATCCGCGGCATCGGCGCCGAGACGATCGAATTGGCGGCGGAGGCCGGACAACGGTATACGTTCTGACGACTTCATGCGGGGACAAGCGCCGTCGGGACGACAGCGCTCGAATCGGGTCGGAATCGGAATCTATACTCTGGCAGGTCAAGCGTCTAACATCGTCGGGTTGCCGGGGCAACAGGCGGGCGCTACACTGTGGGGAGCATACGCGAGGAGGCGGATCTCAATGACAGAACTGACGAATTCAGGCGAGCTTCCGAAGCTGCACGAGGCGTTCGGGAATCGCTTCCGTATCGGCGCGGCGGTCAATCCGTTGACGCTGAAGACGCAAGCCGGGCTGCTCAAGCGGCATTATAACAGCGTAACGGCGGAGAACGAGATGAAGTTCGAGAGGCTTCAGCCATCGGAAGGCGCATTCACGTTCGAACGGGCGGATGCGATGATCGACTTCGCCGCGGCGAACGGAATGGGCGTTCGCGGCCACACGCTTGTCTGGCACAACCAGACGCCGGATTGGGTATTCGTGAACGCGGACGGCAGCGCGGCAAGCCGCGAGACGCTGCTGAGCCGGATGAAGACGCATATCGAGACGGTCGTCTCGAGATACAAGCGCATCATCTACGCATGGGATGTCGTGAATGAAGCGGTATCGGACAAGCCGGAGGAATTCCTGCGCCCGTCGAGGTGGCTGGATATTATCGGCGAGGATTTTATCGAGAAGGCGTTCGAATATGCTCACGCTGCGGACTCGAACGCTCTGCTGTTCTACAACGATTACAACGAATCCGATCCGGCGAAGCGGGAGAAGATTTATTCGCTCGTCCGTTCCCTGAAGGAGAAGGGAATTCCGATTCACGGGGTCGGCCTGCAGGCGCACTGGAATCTGGACAATCCCTCTCTGGACGATATTCGCGCGGCGATCGAGCGGTATGCGAGCCTGGACGTGAAGCTCCATATTACCGAACTCGACGTGTCGATGTTCGCCTTCGAGGATCGCCGGACCGACTTGACGGAGCCGACGGAGGAGATGCTGGAGAAGCAGGCGGAGCGGTATCGCCAGCTCTTCCGTCTCTTAAGCGAATATGCCGAGCACATCCCGTCGGTAACGTTCTGGGGCGCCGCGGACGATTATACGTGGCTGGATGACTTCCCCGTGAGGGGGCGGAAGAACTGGCCGTTCCTCTTCGACATCCATCAGCAGCCGAAGACTTCGTTCCAGAACGTTATCGAAGATGCGCAAGCGGGAGAGGAGGCGAACGGATGAGCACGGCGAACGTTGCGAACCCGGTGCTGTGGGCCGACTATCCGGACCCAAGCGTCATAAGAGTTGGCGCATCGTATTATATGGTCAGTACGAGCATGCACTCGATGCCGGGCTGCCCGATTCTGAAGTCCAGCGACCTGCTCCATTGGGAGCTTGTGAACTATGTGTACGATACCTTTGAGGACAACGACGCCCATAACCTGAGGAACGGCAGCCATATTTACGGGAAGGGTTCATGGGCCGCCACCTTGCGGCAGCATGGCGGGTTGTTCTATGTCGGCTTCTCGAGTCTCGACACGAATCAATTCTATGTATATCGGACGGCCGACATCGAGAAGGGAAGCTGGGAGCGCTTCGTCATTCCCGGGCTGCACCACGATCCGAGCCTGCTGTTCGATGACGGCCGCGTGTTCGTGTTCCACGGCAACGGCGACATCCGCATTCGCGAGCTGACGGCCGATGCGACCGCCGTCAAGCCGGACGGGATCGATCAATTGCTGTTCGAGACGGCGCGGGAAGGGATCGGCCTGCGCTGCGAGGGCTGTCATGCGTACAAGCGGAACGGCTATTATTATTTGTTCTTCATTGAGTGGCCGCGAACCGGCAATGGAAGACGCAGACAACTGGCGTATCGTTCGTCCGAGCTGCTTGGCCCTTACGAGAGCCGAATCGTCCTTGACGACAACCTTGATTATGGCAACAACGGCGTCGCGCAGGGCGGTATCGTCGATACGCCGGATGGCGACTGGTATGCGGTGCTGTTCCAGGATCACGGCGCGGTCGGACGGATTCCGTGTGTCGTGCCGGTCTCCTGGGAGGACGACTGGCCGGTATTCGGCGTGAACGGGAGGGTTCCGAAGACGCTCGCTGCGGGAAGCGCACCGGCTTCGCTTGCGCCGCTCGTGACGAGCGACGAGTTCGAATACGAACGGAACAAGCTGTCGCTGAACTGGCAGTGGAATCACAATCCGGACAACGAGCTATGGTCCGTGACGGACCGTCCGGGCTGGCTTCGCCTGAAGACAGGCAGCTTGGCCGACAGCGTCGAATTCGCCCGCAATACGCTGACGCAGCGGACGGAAGGGCCGTCCTGCGTTGCGACCGCGCTGCTGGATGCGACGAGCATGCTTCCCGGCGACCGCGCGGGCATGGTTGCGCTGCAGGGACGCTTCGGAGCTGTCGGCCTGCGCGTGGAAGAGGACGGGGCGAAGCGCATCGTCATGTGCTCGACGGGATCGCCGGAAGCGGGCCGTGCCGACGTCGAGAGCTCGGGCATGGGCGATGCCGGGAAGAACGGCGGCGAGATGGTCGTCTGGAGCGCGCCATATGAAGGCGAGACGGTCCATCTGCGGATCGAATTCGACTTCCGAACCGGCTCCGGCTTGAACTCCGGTTCGAACGTCAGTGTGGATCGCGCCTTCTTCTCTTATTCATCCGACGGAGAGACGTGGATCTCGGCCGGAGAGCCGCTGCAGATGAGGTATGCGTTGGACCACTTCATGGGCTGCCGGATCGGGCTGTTCCATTATGCGAGCCGGTCCGTCGGCGGATGGGCGGACTTCGATTACTTCAGGTACGTCCGTCAACAATAAGAGCAGCCAGAGCGGAAGACAGCGGCAGGCGGGGGCCTCGCCGCTGTTTTTTATGTACACGGCTCGATCGATTCCGGCAACCGTGCCGGCAACATGTCACAAGCGGATAAACGAGGTCATCTGCGAGGGAGAGAAAGGCGACGGCGGACCCTATAATGAAAGCCATACCGACTAACGGGAAGAGGTTACCGCCATGAACTTGTCCACCATCGCCGAGCCGACACTTGGGACGGCTTCCAGCCCTCCCAAGCGGAGCTTCGTCCGCCTTCTGCGCAACGTCGTTCGCTATCGGGCGCTTCTGCTCATGCTCCTGCCGACAACGGTCGTCTTCTTCATCAATTGCTACATTCCGATGTTCGGCGTCTTTATCGCCTTCAAGAACATCAACTACATCGACGGCATTCTCGGAAGCCCGTGGACCGGACTGGACAACTTCCGCTTCCTGTTCGCCACCTCGGACGCCTGGAGGGTCACCGTCAATACGATTGCTTACAACGCAGCTTTTATCTGCTCGGGCCTCGTTCTCTCCGTCGCCGTCGCGATCGCGGTCAACGAAGTGCGGGCCAAGCTGGCCTCGCGATTCTATCAGACCGTCATGATTATGCCGAACTTCCTCTCCATGGTCGTCGTGAGCTACATCGTGTACGCGTTCCTTCATCCGGAATACGGCTTCCTGGTCAAGTACGTGCTGCCGCTCTTCGGGCATTCTTCCGTCAACGCCTACATGCATGCAGAGGCCTGGCCGTACATTCTATGGCTGACGAAGATGTGGCATTCCGTCGGCATCGGCAGCGTCATCTACCTGGCGGCGATTACGGGAATAAGCGAGGAGCTGTACGAGGCGGCGGTCGTGGATGGCGCCGGCAAGCTGCAGCAGATAGTCCGGATAACGATTCCGCTGCTCGCTCCCGTCATGGTCATCCTGACGATTCTGAACCTCGGCGGCATCTTCCGTTCGGACTTCGGCTTGTTCTACCATGTCACGCTTGACTCGGGCGCGCTGCGATCGACGACCGACGTCATCGACACGTACGTTTATCGGGGCTTGATTCAACTGAACGACCTGGGCATGTCCTCGGCGGCGAACTTCTATCAATCGGTTGTCGGCTTCTTCCTGGTCATTGGAGCGAATGCGCTGGCTCGCCGAATCGACCGCGATACCGCGCTATTCTAGTGAGGAGGATAAACATGAAGCCATCGACAGCCGCCAAGCCGTACCAGAGAATGCCGCTCGCCGCCAATCTGCTTCTTCATGTCGGGTTTGCCTTGATTAGCCTGGCATGCATCTTGCCGATCGTCCTGATCGTCGCCATCTCGCTCTCGAACGAGAAGCTCCTGACCTTGAAGGGATACAAGTTCTGGCCCGACGAGCTTGATCTGTCCGCGTACACGTATTTGTTCACCAATTCGACGACGCTCGTCAAGGCATACGGCGTCTCGCTGACCGTCACCTGCATCGGAACCGTGTTGGCTGTGCTTCTGATCGCGTTGTACGCATACCCGCTCTACCGCAAGGATTTTCCATTCAAGAAGCTGTTCAATCTCTATCTTCTGATAACGATGCTGTTCTCCGGCGGTCTTGTTCCGTTCTACCTGCTCTATATCAACTACCTGAATCTGAGAGACTCGCTGATCGCGCTTATTCTGCCGGGCTTGTCGAACGCCTTCTACATCTTCATCACCCGGACGTTCTTCTCGCAGACGGTGCCGGAGGAGATGGTCGAGTCGGGCAAGCTGGACGGCGCTTCGGAGTGGAGAATCTTCTTCCAGCTCGTGCTACCGATCTCTCTTCCCGTACTGGCGACAATCGGCTTGTTCACGACGCTGCTCTACTGGAATGACTGGTTCAACTCGCTTCTGTTCATTAACGACACGGACAAGTTCTCGCTGCAGTACGTCATGATCCAGATGATTCGTCAAGCGGAGTTCTTCAAGAACCAGCTTGCGGGCACCGGTGTGGCGCTGATGGTGAGAGAGGCGGTGCCGACGGAGAGTCTTCGCATGGCCATGGTTGTCGTCTCGATCGGTCCGATCCTGTTCGTCTACCCGTTCTTCCAGAAGTACTTCACCAAGGGGCTTACGATAGGCGCAATCAAAGGGTGATGCAAACGAAGGAAGAAGCAGCAGGAGCAGGTGCAGCAGGAACAGCAGCAGGTGCAGGTGCAGGAACTGTCTAACTCTGGCTATACGGCCGGTTAGAATAGATGACCACAATTAGATGGGGAGGCACGACAGAATGACGAAGGCAAGAGGATGGAGCCTTGCATTGGCTGCAATGCTGGCGGGAACGGCGATCTTGGCGGGGTGCTCGGACAAGGACAATTCGAATACATCCGCATCTCCCAAGGAACAGCCTGCGACGACCGGGACGTCCTCCGGGGAAGCCGACAACGGCGGAGCGGACATCTCCACGTATCGCAAGCTTAAAGTGTTCACGGTGGGAGGCTTCCCGCAGACGGACACCGATGCGGTTATCGGCGAGATCAACAAGTATCTGAAGGAGAAGATCAACGCCGAGATCGACTTCCAGGGGCTTCCATGGTCCTCATGGGCGGAGAAGATGACGCTCGCCTATCAATCCGGCGAACAGGTCGATCTGACCTTCGCTCCGAACTGGGCCGACTTCGCCAACAATGTCGCGAAGGGGGCGTTCCTGCCGCTCGACGATCTGCTGGCCAAGTATGGACAAGGCATTACGGACAGCCTTGATCCGCGTTTCCTCGAAGGCGGGACGGTCGACGGCAAGATCTATGCGATTCCGACCAACAAGGAGATCGGCGAGAGCCATACGATCATGTTCCGGAAGGACCTGATCGACAAGTACGGCTTCGACGTCAACTCGATCAACACGCTGGAGGACCTCGAACCCTGGCTCGAGACGATCAAGGAGAAGGAGCCCGGCCTGGCGCCGATCTGGCTGTCTGGAAGCGGCTCGGACACGCTGTCTTACTTCGATAAGACGAAGGTGAGCGTCGAGGAGAACTTCCGCTACGAGCTGGTCGCAGGAGCCCCGGCTCCGATCGTGCTCGATACGAAGACGGACAAGATGATCGTGAACACGATGGAATCCGACGCGGCGATCTATCGCATCAAGCTGTACAACGAATGGTTCAAGAAGGGCTACATCAACAAGGATGCCGCGACAACGAAGACGAGCGCCGAGGACGCGCTCAAGGCCGGCAAGACGTGGATGAAGTTCGGCTCGGACAAGCCGGGTTCGGACAAGGAGGACTCGAGCGCGACCGGCATCGAGCTCGTCAAGCTGACGGGCAACGATCCCGAGATCAGCACGGCCAGCGTCAGCAACTCGATGATGGCAATCGGCCGAACCTCTATCGATCCGGAGCGGACAATGATGCTTCTGAATCTTCTTCACACCGACCCGTATCTGGTCAATCTCATCGACTTCGGCGTGGAGGGACGCCAATACGTGAAGGTCGAGGGCCAGCCGAACTTCATCAAGCTGCCCGACGGCATTGCGACCCGCACGGATACGGGCTGGGCTCCCGGCATCGAGTGGATGTTCGGCAATCAGACGCTGACTTATCTGTGGGAAGGAGAGAGCGCGGACAAGTGGGAGCAGTTCAAGCTGTATAACGAACGCGCTCACAAGGTGAAGTCGTTCGGCTTCAACTTCAACACGGACGCCGTCAAGACGGAGGTGTCGGTGATCAGCAACATCGTGAAGGAATATCGTCCGCTGCTGGAGACGGGAAGCCTTGACGCCGACAAGGTGCTCGCGGAATACAACGACAAGCTTAAGGCGAACGGAATCGAGAAGATTCGCGCCGAGGCTCAGCGGCAATACGAGGAATGGAAGGCCAAGCAAAGCTGAATAAGCATGAGGGGGAAGACCATCGCGCCAGCGGGTCGTCCCCCTCTTGCGCCGCTATGGCAAGGCGTGCGAAGGAAGACGGAAGAAGGCAGGGGAAGAAGGAAACAAGAAGAAGCAAGAAGAAGGGAGAGCGGCACGGTGAGGCTGTCATTGCGATTTAAAGTGAGCGCTCTCGTTCTAATGCTGGTGGCGCCTCTGTCGCTGTTCCTCTATTACACGAATATTTATTCGACGAATATCGTGCGGGAGAAAGTCGCCGAGTCCGCTTCCGATACGCTGACCCTCCACCTCGGGACGCTTGACGAGTTGCTTGAGCAGACGAGCATCTACCTCGTTCGCACGGCGAACGAGAGCACGCTGCTGGATCTCTACGCGGAGAGCAATCCCGACAGCGTGAGCTACTACGTGTCAATTCGGAAGCTGATGGATCAATGGTACAACGATGTCAGCTATTATTCGATTATCCGCACCGTATTCGTCTATCATCCGGGAAGGGACGACTTGTTCCTCAGCAGCCGGAAGGAGTATTACGGCGAGATGGAAGCCGTTCGCGAAGGGCTGTCGCCTCGCATGAAGACGTTCGATCCGCCCTCTTCTCCGAAGTGGGACATTGTAACGGTCGGCGGAGAATCCGTCCTGTTCAAAGCGCTGCCGGACAAGACAGGGCGAATCATGATCGGGGTTCTTGTGAGTATCGATGCTCTGGCGCAGCCGCTGACGCAGCTGGATTCGGTGACCAGCGACGAGAAGATCGGAATCGTGTCGAAGGAGGGGAGCCTGCTCTGGGGCAAATTCTCGGACGAGGATCTAAGCCGGATTCGCGACATCCGACGCGACGCTTCAGGCCCGGACAGTTCGACGGTTCGGCTGAAGGACGGCGAATCGTATCTCTATGTCGGCAAGCCGTCCCTGTTCTCCGACTTGAGCGTGTTCATCCTGCTCGACGAGAAGTCGCTGCTCGACGAGCTCCCGTTGTTCCAGCGGGTGATCAAGAGCATTCCTGTTGCGGTTGTCGCGATTCTGGGCATTGTGCTGACCTTGCTGGGGCGAATCGTCTTCCGCCCGCTTCAAGCGCTGACGAGCGGCATGCGCATTCTGGGCAAGGGTCAGTTGGACTACCGCTTGAAGGAAGGGAAGTCGAAGGAGTTCCGAATCATTACGCAGCAATTCAACCGGATGGCGGAGCAGATCGGCGCTCTCAAGATCGACGTCTACGAGGAGAAGATGAAGGGACAGCAAGCCGAGCTGAAGCATCTTCAGGCTCAGATCAATCCGCACTTCTTCATGAATTCGCTGAACATCGTGTACCATCTGGTCGAGCTGAAGCAATATCCGCTCATCAAGCAAATGATCCGTCATCTTGTTGCGTACTTCCGATTCATGATGAATACGAATGACAGGTGGATTGCGCTTGCCGACGAGGTGGCGCATATTCGCAACTATATGGACATTCAGATGATGATGTATCCGGACAAGCTGAGCTTCGACTTGCAGCTTCCGGAGGAACTGGAGAGGACGCCGCTTCCTCCGCTGCTCGTCCAACCCTTCGTGGAGAATGCATTCAAGCACGGCTTCGTCGAGGTTACAAGGCCGTTCAAGGTGGCGATTGTCATAAGTCGGGAGGACGGACAAGACGGGAATGGCAGCGTCGTTATCCGGGTTGACGACTCCGGGCCGGGCTTCGCGCCGGACCGGCTGAATCGACTGAACGAAGGCATTTACGAGAAGGAGCCGACGGATCGCCAGCTTGGCATATGGAATGTTCGAAGACGACTTGCCATGTATTATGCCGGGAGGGCCGAACTGATCTTCCGGAACGATGCCTGCGGAGGCGGAAGCGTCGAGATCCGGCTCCCTGCCGCCGAAGAGGAGGAGAATCCGCTTGTATCGCGCGCTCATTGTTGATGATCAATATTTTGCCCTGCTGGGGCTTGAGCAAGGAATCGCGTGGGAGGAGTTGGGGATCGGAGAAGTCTGTCTGGCAGAGACGGCCGAGCAAGCGACGGAGTGTCTGAGGAGCCGAGAGGTCAATCTTCTGATCTGCGATATCGAGATGCCTGGACGAAGCGGACTGGAACTACTGGAATGGACCGGTCGGCATTGCCCGGACACGTTGACCATCATGCTTACCTGTCATGCCGACTTCGAATACGCACAGCGTGCCATACATCACGGAGCGTATCATTATCTGTTGAAGCCGGTCGATTATGAGCAATTGCAGCGAGTGGCGGTCGCCGCGCTTGCGGAAGGCGACCGGAGGAGGGAGCATAAGCGGTTCGAGCTGCTCATGCAGGAGTATCGAACGCGGTGGGAGCATCAGCTCCCGCTGCTGGTGGAACGCTTCTGGCAGGATATTCTCGGCGAACGGGCATCGCCGCTTCCCCAATCGCTGCAGAGGTCCATGGACACGTACGGTCTTCGCTTCCTTCCGGAGGATCGATTCACCCTTGTTCTGCTCGGACTCGAGAAGTGGAAGGAGAACCTGAGCGCGCGGGATGAAGCCATTATGGAATACGCGCTTCGCAATCTGGCGGGAGAGCTCCTTCTGGGCGGGACAGAAGGGGTTGTCTTCCAGGATCACGCCGGTCTTAATATCGCTATCCTATACGAGAGAGGCGAGCGCGCGGGGAGCGGGGGGAGACGCTCCGTGGATGTGCTTGTTATGCGTTGCCGTCGCTTCCAGGAAGAGGCGGAACGACTGCTTCGCTGCACGCTGTCGATCTATCTCAGTCCGCCGACCCCTCTCCCGAATATCGTTCAGGCCTACACCTCCTTAACCGATAAGGAGCAGCGCAACACGAATCGGCCGCGTCAGATCTTCGTGCCTTCCGACGATTTTGCCCTTGCGAAGTCGGAGGCATTGTCGGCTGCGGCTCCGTTGCCTTTGTTCGCGGACTGGTTGACGATTCTGGAACTTGGCGAGACGGACGAGCTTAATCGTCGAATTCGCCAATGGTTCTCGGATCGTGAGGGGGATGCGTGGTCGAAGGAATCGCACTGGCAATTCGTTCACGGCATCCTCTTCATTATTCATACGGTTCTTGGGAGAAAAGGGCTGTCGGCGCACGATTCGAAGGAGCTGCGGAAGCTGACGGACGGAGGCAATTACCCGAAGCTCAGAATTGCGCTGCAGGACTGGACGAGGGAATGCTTCGAGGCGGCGGCCGACTTGCTTAAGGCGAGCAACAATGTCTCCTCAACCGTTGTTTCGAAGATAAGCCGCTATATTCGTTCACGCCTGGACCGGGATATTACCAGGGAGGAATTGGCGGCTCACGTCTATCTGAATCCGGCGTACCTGTCGAGAATGTTTAAGAAGGAGACGGGGCTGTCGCTGTCGGACGCCATTATTCAGGAACGAATCCAGGAAGCCAAGCGGCTGCTCGAGAAGACGGAGCTTAAGATTACGGATATTGCCGGGGAAGTGGGCTACTCCAGTCTGGGGAGCTTCTCCAACCTGTTCAAGCGTGTCGTCGGAGTGACTCCCCAGCAGTACCGGGCGAGAATGAAGACAGAGCTGCGGACGACCTGACGGCAGTTCTGTCGCGGCTAGCCGCTGTCCGCTGCAGGATAAGAAGAATTAATCGGATAAACGGAAGGAGAAGAACGAACGATGAGCTCGGACCGGATAAGGCAAGAGGCAACAGACGGATACGACAGTGAGCGAGAATGCATCAGGCGGGGAACGATGTCGACGATCGAATACGAATCCCGGACGGTCGGTGTCAGGCGCAGGGCGATGGTTTACGCGCCCCCCGGCTTCTCCGAGGATGCGCTGCATCGCTATAACGCGCTGTATCTTCTTCACGGAATCGGAGGTGACGAGAAGGAATGGCATGTCCATGGCCGGCCGCATATTATTCTCGATAACCTGTATGCAGAGGGCAAGTTGGCTTCGATGATCGTCGTCATGCCGAACGGACGGGCGATGCCTGATGATCGGTCGGGAGGGAATCCGTTCGATGCGGACAAGCTCCAAGCGTTCGAGACGTTCGAGAGCGATCTGTTGCACGATCTGATTCCGCACATGGAAGCGAATTATCCGGTTGCTGCCGAACGGGAGCGCCGGGCGTTGGCCGGGTTGTCGATGGGAGGCGGGCAAGCGCTCAATATCGGACTCGCCCGCCTCGATATGTTCGCATGGATCGGTGCCTTCTCGCCCGCCCCGAACACGAAGGCTCCCGAACGGCTCCTTCCCAATCCGGAAGAAGCGAATGCGCAATTGCGGCTGCTCTGGCTCTCGTGCGGAGTTCTGGACGATCTTAAATCGGTCAGCGATCGTACGCATGCTTATCTCGAAGAGCATAGAGTCGAACATTTATGGTACGAGGAGCCCGGCGGCCACGATTGGCCGGTATGGAAGAACGACCTGTACCGATTCGCTCCGTTGCTGTTCAAGTAAGTCGACCGAGCGACACGCTAATTAGTCGGTATCTGGCGAACTGACGAACAACCCTCGGGCCGGCAGGCCCGAGGGTTGTTCGTCTAGCTAATCTTCACCAACTGCCACTGTTGATTCAAGTTGCCCTTGTACAGGTTCTGTTGAATGAGGGCGTAATTCGAAGTCGAGGAATTCGCGACCTCAAGCGCCTTGTTGCTGTTCACGTTGATAATGCTCCAATACCCGTTGCTCAGCTTAAAGATGCGGAATTGCTGAGCGGTGTTGCTGTAGTCGGTCATCAACTGAATCGCTTCGCCGTTGTTCTTCGTCCCGTTGCGCACGTCCATGACCTTGCCGTCGGACGAGCTGACGCTTCGCAGCTTGTAAATATTGTTGTAGCTTCCCACATCGGTGACAACCCATTGCTGTGCCGTCGCGCCGTTGTCCGTATACTGTTGAAGCTGGGTCGCGCTCGTATTCACCCCACCCGGCACTTCAAGCACCTTGCCCGAGGCGCGGTTGATGAGCTTGTATGTCGAACCGGATTGAATGCCGTTCCAGATGCCGTTCCACGGGTGGAGCTGCGCTCGCTCGTAATACCATTCGAAGAGGAAGCGGGCCATGCCGTCCCGCGCCGTGTCGCCGTCATACTTGAGGCCTGCGGTCGGATCGGCGAACGAGCTTCTCGTGCCGGAGTCGAGCAGGAAGCCGTTCATGTGCACGGCGATGCTGACATTGCCTGCGGCGGTGAAGATTGCCTTCGTGTTCTTGCCGAAGCCTTCGTTCGAGCCGTTGAACAGCTCCCAATACGAGGAATCGCCGGACAACGTCTTGAACCATGTGGTCTCCGTGATGTTGATCGGGTAGCTGTCCGCGCATGGCTTGATCGTATTGTCCCAGATCTGCTGAAGCGTCGTGTAGTCGTCGTGCGCTCCATAGCCCGGATACCAATGGACCGCGTAGCCGACGTTGTTCAACGGGTCCGTCAGCGGATAAGAGGCGCACAGTTGGTAATATTGGTCCCAGCCGAGGCCGGCGGCCCAGATGACGTTGTCCGCACCGTTGTTCCGAATGGTGGAGATTATGGAATTCTGGAAGCTCTTGAGCGCATTCCAGTGGTCGACGAAGTCGGATTCGGCCGGATTGCCGCCCCAGCCTCCATTAGCGTAGGACAAGACCGGCTCGTTGATCAGCTCGAACATGACGTTGTCCGCGCTCTTGATCGCCGATTGCGAGGACAGATACCCCCAGATCTGATTGAACTTGTCGAGGTTGGCCTGCGTTGTCGCCTGGTTGTCGAGAATGGTGAAGTCGAGGCCGAGCGTGACATATACGCCCTTGGTCTTCGCGTAGTTGATATACGGAATGATGACGTTCTGCGTGACGGCTTGAAGGCCCGCATAGTTGTACGTTCCGGCCGCGACATCGCCCATGTCTTCCCGATCAATGAACAGCCGAACCTGGTTCATATACCAGCCGTGCGTGCTTCCATACTTGGCGGAAGTCGTTGTGAACGTATCGGTAATGTCCTTCAAGTAGGCCAATGTTGCCGCATGCCGATTGCCGCCGTTCTGATCCAGGTAGTAGCTGCTGCTCTGGTACGTCCAGTAAGACCCGGAAGGCTGATGCCACCCGCTGAGCACGACGGGCTGCCCGCTGCTGTTCACGAGCTGATTGCCGCTGACGTGCAGCTTGGACATCGGCATTCCGTTCCATGCCTCCGCTTGGTTGCTCTTCAGCAGCGACGGCGACAGCACGACGGCCATCAGCACGAGCAGCTTCAGAAGCCAACTTAACTTGCTCTTCTTCATTAATACCCAACTCCTTCTGAGAATGTAGTTGTATGTGAATTCATGGTAGTACGGTAGTAAACGGCAACTCGGATTGCGGGCTTGCCGAAGCGAAGCATTCCGATCATGGAACGGCGAGAAGCGGGAAGAGGTCGGAAACAGCCACTTTATGTATGCGCTTCCAGTATTGAGTGTACTACTCGGCGAAGCGGGAGGGAACCGGACGGATTATGGGGAAAAAGCCCGCTTAACCGCAGCATTACGGCAAGCGAGCTCAAGCTGTCCTCCCGCGCGGGGTGGCGGTGCAGGAACGGTGGGCAGTCGGCGAACGCAGCTCTCCCTTGTCGTGCCGGTCGCAAGCTTGCTGCTCAACTCACGAACCCGATCAACACCGGCAGCCAGACGAACGAGGAGAGCGTCGACCAGAGGATGCACCTCGAGAGCAGCTTCGGCGCGGCGTCGAAGCGCTCGGCCAGGACGACCGCGTTGACCGCAACCGGCATGGAAGCGAGGATAAAGAAGACGTGCGCCGCCGTCCCTTCGACGCCAAGCGCCCAGATGATCAGAGCGGCGATCAGCGGAGCGGCGAACGTCCGGATTGCCATGCCCGTCCAGAAGGTGCGGGTCTCGATCTTCGTCCTCCCGGCGGCTTGCGAGCCGACGCTGATCATCTGGGCGCCGAGAATCGTGAGGACAACGGGGGAATACGCGCCGCTGGAGAGGGCGATGCCGCTCTGCAAGCCGTCCGGCAAGCTGAGCTCGAACGCCCGCAGCAGGAACGCGAAGATCGCGGCATAGATGGCCGGCAGCTTGAAGATGGAGCGCACCGCGTCCGCGAACGAGAATTGCGAGCGGGCGGCGAAGAAAACCCCGATCGTGTTCGTCAGGACAATCTGGACGACGACGTAGAGGGAGGCCTTGTCGAGCCCGAGCTGGCCGAAGGCGAGCAGGACGAGCGGAAGTCCGTAATTGACGCTGTTCGTCAACGTCGAGATGAGCGTCAGTCCGGCTTTCTCGGGGGCCGGCAGCTTGAGCAGCTTGCCGACGACAGTCGCGACAAGCCACAGCAGCGCCAGGTTGATCAAGCAGAACGCAACCGTTGAAGCCGCGTCTTCGGTTGTGATCGTGGCGGTCGTCAGCGTCTCGAGCAGAATCGCCGGGCTCAGGAAGTACAAGTACAGAACGGACAGCGGCTTCGTGTCCAGGTTCTTGAAGCGGCGCAGCAGCGCGCCTACGATAACCGGAATGGAGAGCGGGACGATGACCTGGAGCAATGTCGACACGATGGAATGCAGCATGGAACAACCCTTCTTTTCTACTCTTCTGTAAAGTTGCATAATCATTCGGTTGCCCTAACTATACCCCGTTGCGGCCGAAGGGTCTAAGATTAAGATTGTATCATTTAATAGTCTGTGCCTATAGATGTGGCGCAACCGGAGGACGGACATGGTAGAATAGGGAAGTATACCGCACTCAGAAGGAGAGAATTCGGAATGGCAAGCAAATATTACGTGGTCTGGGAAGGGCACCAGCCGGGGATCTACGGAAGTTGGCCCGCTTGCCAAGCGCAAGTGAACGGTTATGCGGAAGCCAAGTACAAGTCTTATCCGACCCAGGCGGAGGCGGAACGGGCTTATCGGGAGGGATGGAAGAAGCATTGGGGCCGAGGCCAGGCATCGTCCGCTGCATCCCGCGGTTCGTCTTCGACCTCCTCCGCATCGGCGGGGACCTCCAGGAAGGCGGGAGGAGCGAAGGCTGCGCCGGCGGGAGAGATCGACTACGACAGCCTGTCCGTGGACGTGGGAACGAGGGGCAACCCGGGGCCGGTGGAATACAAGGGCGTGGACACCCGGACGGGCGATGTCGTCTTCTCCTGCGGTCCGATTCCGAACGGGACGAACAATCTGGGCGAATTCCTGGCGATTGTGCACGCATTGGCCCACTTGAAGAGAGAAGGCAGCACGAAGACGATATACAGCGATTCCCGCACCGCCCTCAAGTGGGTGAAGCAGAAGGAAGTGGCGACGACGCTCGCCCGGAACGACTCCACCGCGGAGATCTGGTCCCTCGTCGATCGCGCGCTCGCTTGGCTGCGGACGAACTCCTATCCGAACAAGGTGCTCAAGTGGGAGACCGAAGCGTGGGGCGAGATCAAGGCGGATTACGGACGCAAATAAGGGAGACACTGGGAAAAGCCCGATAACAGAGCGAGGGAATCCGAACATGCGAGCAGCAAGGAGCAACAAGCTTATCGTCTTCGCCTTGGCGTTCGTCGCTTACGCGCTGCTGATGGCGATCTATGTCCAGTATACGTCCGCGAACGACGTCCCGGCCGCGTACCGGGGCACGGCGGCGGACCCCGCGACCTTCTTCACGCCCGCCGAGCTCGCGGACAGCGAATCGATCAACGCCGTTCGCAACTGGATCTTCTTCATGAGCGGGCCTTGGGAATGGTTGATCTACGGTATTTTTATGCTGACGGGGCTTGGCAGCGGAATCCGCGACCGCATGGCACGCCGAGGCTGGCCGATCTACGTCCGGTTCCCTCTGTACGTGCTCGCGCTCAGCGCCTTCTCGTATGGGCTCTACCTTCCGCTGCGGGCGTTCAGCTTCGCGGTGTCCAGCCATTACGGCATCACGACGCAGCCCGTGCTCGGCTGGCTCAGAGACAAGGGCGTTCAATTCTCGGTCGGCTACGTCACGACGCTCGCGGTCAGCGCCGTCGCCTTCTGGATTGTCTCCCGCGGCGGGCGCTGGTGGCTGAAGCTGTGGCTGCTGTCGGTGCCGTTCAGCGTGTTTATGCTGTTCATCCAGCCGGTCGTCATCGACCCGCTCTACAACAAGTTCACGAGGCTGTCCGATCCGGCGCTCGAAGAGAAGATTCTCGCGCTCGCCGACAAGGCGGGCATTCCGGCCGATCGGGTGTACGAGGTGAAGATGTCGGGCAAGACGAATTCATTGAACGCCTATGTGAACGGAATCGGCTCGTCGCTGCGAATCGTGCTGTGGGACACGACGCTGAAGAGACTGGACGAGCAAGCGGTGCTGCTCATCATGGCGCACGAGATGGGCCACTACGAGATGCATCATCTGGAATGGAGCGTTGTCGGGACGGTGGCGACTTCGTTCTTCGTCCTCTGGATCGGCGGAGCTCTCTACGTCCGGATCGTCCGCAAGCGGGGCGAGCGCCTTCGCATAACCGGGCCGGCGGACATGAACGCCCTTCCGCTTATTCTGTTGCTGATGTCGGTCATCAGCTTCGTCTCGCTGCCGATCAGCAACGCCGTATCGCGCAGCGCGGAAGCGGCCGCGGACGATTACGCGTTCGAGCTGATCGGAAGCTCGGCCGGCGCGGTCAAGATGTATCAGCAGATGGCGACGATCTCCTTAAGCGACGTGAACCCGCCGCTGCTCGTCCGCTTGTTCCGGGACGACCATCCGACGGACATGGACCGGATTGTTAAGGCGGAGCGGTTCGCCGCGGGCGAAGGAAGCGGGGGCTCTTGAGGCTGTATCTGCTCGCCGGAGTGAAGACCGCTCCCTTGTTCATGGAGCGGTTCCGCGCAATTCTGCACCGCAAGCTGACGGAAGCGGGCCTGCCGGTATCTTCCCGGCTGCTGTATCCTTACGGCGATTGGAGCCGAAGCGGCATCGTCCAGGTGAGGGAGATCGCGCACGATATGCGTCTCGGCCCTGCGCGGACGTTCAAGTCGATCGGAGGCGAACGGGCGCGGAAGGACATCGAAGCCGAGCTTGCGGACGAGCGGCGAACCGGCGATCCCGACTCCGGTTGCGATCCCGACTCTGGTTGCGATCCCGACTCTGGTTGCGATCCCGACTCCGGTTGCGGCCCCGGCACAAGCTTCGGTTCCGGTTCCGGTCTCCAGCCCGATAGCATGGCTGGCCCGACCGTCGCAAGCCTGCCGCTTCTTCTGATCGGCCACAGCGGCGGGGGCACGGCGGCCGTCCATGCCGCAGCGGCTCTGCGGGCAACGCGGCCCGGCCCGGTCTACGTCGTTCTGATCGGCTCGCCCAAGTCGCGCATCCCTTCCTCGTTGACGGGAGATACCTTCTATGTGGTTGCGGGAAGGCGAGCGGACCCCGTTACCCGGCTCGGCACGTTCGGGGGATGGGCTTCCGGTCGCAGGACTGCCGAGGCCGCCCCATCCGATGCGCGACGGCCGCGCTTGCCGAGCTGGGAGCGGGGACGGCACGGGCCCGGCCGAACCGCCGAGGTGCCGATCATCGGGGGCCATGCTGACTACTTCCGGGAGAGCGAGGCGTACGTGAATGCGGAAGGACAATCGAACCTGGGGCTGACCTTCGGCACCGTATGGGCGTGGCTGAGTTCGAAGCTGCCGCTCTGAAGGCGGAATTGGTCAATTTGCCGTATTATATAAGCTGGACTATAGAATTTAACGAGCACACTCGTTTCGATACTCCACACAATGTATGGAGGTGCTGTTGCGATGAAATTAGTCGTTCCGGACGCACAGGCCGGGAAATGTAATCGAAATTTCATGCTTATTCGCTTGTTCCGGACCCAGATCGGGAAATGTAATCGAAATTTCATGCATATTCGCTTGTTCCGGACGCAGATCGCGAAATATAGTCGAAATTTTATGCTTAATCGATCGTTCTGAACGCAGGCCGCGAAATATAATCGAAATTTCGTGCTTAATCGCCTGTTCCGGCCTCGGGCCAAGAGTTTCTGATTCGCAGTTGTATGCGGTTGCAGCTTGCCAGGTTAAATTCATTCGTTCAACCTATATAGTTATTTATCGTATTAATCATATTGGCCGTGCCCGTTGATCGTGCTCGGGCCGGGAAGGGGCGGTCGCTCTCTCCAGCTCGCCGAGAATCCGGAAAGCGTCGTCGTTCGAGAAGCCGCACATCTCGCGCGAAGCGGACAGGCTGCCGCATACGGCGGGGCGCTCCGGCTTGCCGAACAGGCGGCACCGATTGTCTTCCGTGAGCTGGATGCACCGGATGCCGGCAGGCTTGCCTTCCGGCATTCCCGGAATCGGAGAGGAGATGGAGACGACGATGCAGCAGGCTGCACAGCCCATTCGGCAATCCATGCGACGACCTCCTTGCCGGTCGGTGCCGGTCCTTGATTTGAGGCTAATTATCCGCCTTGCTGCCCTTGACGTCAATGCTCGTAACGTCTGCCGCGCTAGAGGAGAATGGTGCGAAATACCGATTATTTTGTTGAATCGTGACGAGAACCCAAGTATAATTTAGAAAACTATGAACGACCGATTCGTCCAATGGATTGGAGCTGCCGGAGCGGAGCCTGGAGCGATCTATTCCGCCGACCATACGATATTTGATCGCGATAGCACATCTTCTTTATGCCGGGCAATAGCTACAATGTGGAAGGAGCCGAACCATGCGAAGAGAGAAGAGCAAATCTGCCGTTCTCATGTCAAGCCCACGCGGAGGCGCCCTTCCGAGCAGGCAGGGAGTCCGCCGCAGCGCACTTGTGGGCCGCAGCGCCGTGAGAACGCCGATCCGTTCGAAGAATAAAGCGTTGTCAATAATGGAAGAAGGTTCCACTCCGAACGGGACCGTTCTTCCTTTTGCCATCCGCAGCCTGTACCGGGTCGTCGTTCGCTTCGCGCAAGCGGAGGCGCTCAACGTCGCGGTGTCGATGGACCTGCTGCTGGGCGTACATTCGGAAGGCGAGTCGCTTCGCTACTTCCCCGACCTGTCGGATGCGGAAGCGAGCGAGCGGATCATCCATAAGCAGGGGCTGACGATCTTTATCGCTTCGCCTTGCTCGACGGAACAGCTTCGGGAGCGCTTCTCGTCGTTCCGTTACGTGTCTGCCGTGGAGATCCTGCCGCTCGACCTGCTCATTCCGCCGGCGTATCCGGAAGCGGCCGACTGATCGGAAGCGGACGAAGTGGTTCGCCGAAGGGGAACGTAGTATAATAACAAGAAGTTGGCAAGGAGAGAAGTCGGCACCTCCATCCGGGGGTGCTTCCTTGCGTTCGGCGCATGAACGCGCAATACGAGATTCGGAGGAACAAACAACCATGTCTAATCTGCTCGCTGGCAAAAAAATCGTCGTCATGGGAGTCGCGAACGAGAGGAGTATCGGCTGGGGAATCGCGAAGTCGCTCCACGAGCACGGCGCGGAGCTGATCTTCACCTATCGCAAAGAGCGGTCGCTTGACCGCCTGACCAAGCTGCTGGCCGAGAACGGAATCCGGCCGCTCATGGTCGCCGCTTGCGACGTGTCCGACGACGAGAGCATCGCCGCCGCATACGCCAAGATCGGCGAGGAAGCCGGCATCATCCACGGGGTTGTCCATTCGCTTGCGTACGCCGGCAAGGACGAGCTGCAAGGCGAATTCGTCGATACGACCCGCGAAGGCTACCTGCTCGCGCAGGATTCCAGCGCGTATTCGCTCGTCGCGGTGGCGCGCGAGGCGCGCAAGTGGATGACCGAAGGAGGCGCGATCGTTACCCAGTCCTACATCGGGGCCGAGCGCGTCGTGCGCAATTACAACGTCATGGGCGTGGCGAAGGCGGCTCTGGAAGCGTGCGTCCGGTATCTGGCCGAAGATCTCGGCAAGGACGGCATCCGCGTGAACGCGATCTCCGCAGGCCCGATCCGCACGCTGTCGGCGAAGGGAGTGTCCGGCTTCAACGAGATCTCCTCGGTCGTCGTCGAACGCGCGCCGCTGCGGCGCAACGTCGACCAGAACGAGGTCGGGGATGCGACGATGTTCCTCGTGAGCGACCTGTCCCGCGGCATCACCGGGGAAGTCATTCACGTCGATGCGGGCTACCACATCATGGGGCTGTGAGAATATTCCCCGCAATTCAAAGAACCGTCAGGGGCGAGCTTCCCTGGCGGTTCTCTGCTAATGGGACGTTTACGGAAGGATGGGCGCCGCTGCAGGGGGTTAGATGGCGGCGTTTAAGGGAAGGGGCAGGCTCTTCATCAGTTGGCGGACGGGCTTCGAGTAATAGAGATCGAGGCCGAGGCGCCCGCTGAGCGACAGCATGAATTGGTGCTTCTCCAGATAGCCGAGCGGCTTCCCGGAACGATCGCAGACGAGGAAGTAATCGGCTTCGGGATACCCGTTGATCGTGCGAAGAGCTTCGCGGCAAGTCAACTTGTCCGACAGTCTAGGAGAGGTCTCCATGCAGGCAAGGAAGCGTTCGGGAGCACTCGGGACGGCAGCGTTCATCGTCATTCTCCTCTCGGTATCGCAAGATGTTGTCTTACATCAAGCTTACCGCCGGAACGTTAAGGGGAACGCTGAATCGCGTTATCGGAATGTTAATTCCCGATGTTGATTCATACGATAAGCAGACCGCCTCGTTGAAGAGGCGGTCTGCTTATCTGCGTCGCTTATTTATTGTCGAGCTGTTCCGCCAGGCCGATTAGAAGTCCTTCAATTCCACGAATGTAGCAGAGCCGATACGAGTTCTTGTACTGAACCACTTCGCCAACGAGCTGAGCGCCGCGCTTCAGGAGTCTGGATACCAATTCGTCAATGTCTTCCACGGCGAACATAACGCGCAGATAACCGAGGGCATTGACAGGAGCCGTTCGGTGATCCGATATCGTCGGAGGGGTGAGGAATCGCGAAAGCTCAAGTCGGCTGTGGCCATCCGGGGTAACCATCATCGCAATCTCTACGCACTGTGAACCCAGCCCGGTTACGCGACCGGCCCATTCGCCTTCGACCGTCGTTCGCCCTTCGAGCTTCAAGCCGATCTCCTCGAAGAACGAGATTGCGTTATCGAGGGATTCTACAACGATGCCGACATTGTCCATCCGCAGCAAGTTGGTTCCTGCCATAGGTTCATCTCCTTAGTGTGTTCAAATTTATTTTAACAAGTATAAGCAGAAAACCAAAGCTTGTCATTCGTGCCGGTCGAAGCCGATGGCTGGCGATTTTTAATTCATACTTGACAGGTAAGAATTAATGGTTTAATATCGATTCAACGTCTTTCAATGCTCATTAATTTAGCATTAAAGCAATTTCATACGCCGATTGGACATGCCAAAGGCCGCAACGTCTCCCGCATCGGGGGGCTGTTGGGGTCTTTTTTTTGGCCGGTGCGGCGGGAGGAGGAAGACAAAGAGATCTCATGACAAACAGCGAGTGGTCTAGGCTCGAAGAGATTGATTGGCTGTTCCGCAGAGTGGTGCGCAGATTCGTGAAGGAACGCGACAAAATCTCGATCGAAGGCATCGCATTGCCCGGCATGCTGATCCTGCAGAAGGTGCTTCGCGACGGGGAGCAGAAGCTGCGCGACTTGGCGGAGGAGCTGGATTTGACGTCCGGGGCGATCACCGCCTTATGCGACAAGCTCGAAGAGAAGGGCTTCGCCGTTCGGAGACGGATGTCGGAGGACCGCCGAACGGTGCTGCTCTCCATAACCGACGACGGGCGGGCGCTGCTCGCGAGGAATCGGGACATCGGGCCTCTCTGTATCGAGCTGCTGTTCGGCGGACTCACGGTACAGGAGCTCGAGACGCAGAGGACGGCTTTTCTACGGATCGCCGATCGACTGGAGCGCTTCTCGGACATCGTTCTGGAGCGCGCCCGCAAGAATGAGAGACGGATAGAGCGGGATGATGACCGACAGACGGAATCGCCGCCTCAGCCGAACAAGTTTTTAAACTACTAACCTATACGAGGAGAGAGCGACATGGGACACCCTACGATTTATCCGACCGGAACGACCTTTTATTTGCCTGAGCGAGCTTGGAGCGGCTACACGATCTTCCAGGCGGCCGACGTCGGCGCGCTGCTGATCGACATGAGCGGCAAGGAAGTTCATCTGTGGGAGGGACTTCGCGGCTTCCCGAATAAGATCCTGCCGGGCGGTTACGTGACGGGGCACACCAAAGCCCGCGATCCCAAGTACGGCTTCCAGGACGAGGCCGACCTGGTGCAGGTGGATTGGGAGGGCAATATCGTCTGGCGATTCAACCGCTACGAATTCATCGAGGACCCGGACAATGAGCCGCAATGGATGGCGCGCGTCCATCACGATCATCAGCGCGAAGGCAGCCCGGTCGGGTATTACGCGCCCGGCCAGGAGCCGAGCACCGATGGAGGCCGCACGCTGCTGCTCGTTCACCGCAATGTGACCAATCCGGATATCTCGGATAAGCTGCTGCTCGACGATGCGATCATCGAGGTCGACTGGCAAGGCAATATCCTCTGGGAGTGGGCGGTCAGCGATCACTTCGCGGAGCTGGGCTTCGACGAGGCCGCGAAGAACGTGCTGTTCCGAGACCCCAACGGCCGCCACTTCGGGGGCAATACCGGCGGCGACTGGATGCATATCAACTCCGCGTCATGGGTGGGGCCGAACCGGTTCTACGATGCCGGAGACGAACGCTTCCATCCGGGCAACATTATCTGGGACGCCCGGGAATCCAACATTATCGCCATCACCGACCGCCGTACCGGCAAGATCGTCTGGCAGCTCGGCCCGGACTTCTCGAAGCCGGAAGTGAAGCATCTCGGTTGGATTATCGGCCAGCATCATGCGCACATCATTCCGCGCGGACTGCCGGGAGAAGGCAATCTGCTCGTGTTCGACAACGGCGGATGGGGCGGCTACGGCTTGCCGAACCCGGCGTCTCCTTACGGCCAGAAGAATGCGGTTCGCGATCACTCGCGGGTGCTCGAGATCGACCCCGTCACGCTGGAGATCGTCTGGCAGTACACGCCGACCGAAGCCGGCTATCTGCAGCCGCTCGATTCCTATCGCTTCTACAGCCCGTATATCAGCTCCGCGCAGCGCCTGCCGAACGGCAACACGCTGATCACGGAAGGCGCGGACGGACGGATCTTCGAAGTAACGCGGGAGCATGAACTCGTATGGGAATACATCTCGCCTTACAAGAACAAGATCAACGCGAACATGGTCTATCGCGCCTATCGCGTCCCTTACGAATGGGTTCCGCAGCTCAAGAAGCCGAGCGAGGAAGCGATCGTTGCGATCGATGTCGCCGACTACCGGGTGCCGGGCGCCGCAGCGAGAGGCGCTGCCTCGTCCGTCAAGGTGGCGGGAACGACGGATTCGCTCGACGAAGGAGCGTTCTGCGTCCCCAGCGTAGACGAGAAGCCTGCCGGTCAGGAATGATTTTCGCCCGTTCGCCCGTTCGTCCATTCATTCGCCAATCAGGAGGAGTATCCATGTCCAAATTCAAGTCCTCGCGTTCCTTGTCCGGCCTGCTCGTGTCGCTTGCGCTAATCTCCGCCGTCGCGACGGGCTGCGGCAGCAAGAACGACGATTCGGCCGCGGCTTCGACCAAGCCGGCCGATCCAATCCAACTGAAGATCGCCGACATCTCGACCAACCCGGTCTTCCGGGTCGCGAAGACCAAAGGCATCTTCGAGAAGTACGGCATCGATGCCGAGATCGTCACGTTCGCCACGCCCGCCGAAGGCATCAACTCGTTGTTCATCAAGCAGGTCGACATCGCGTGGGGAGCGGACTTCCCGATTCTTAACGCGGTGAGCAAGGGCGACTATTCCATCATCGCGGCTACCGGGACGGATACCGACCAGTCGGCGGCGCAATGGAAGCTTTATGCCCAAGACGACATTCAACAGGCATCCGATCTGAAGGGCAAGAAGCTCAGCACGCTGCGCGGCACGTTTCTTCCTTATCTGTGGGACGAATACCTGAAGGCGAGCGGCGTGTCTGCCGCCGATACCGAACAGATCGGACAAGGCGGCTTCGATGAAGCCTACATTGCGCTGAAGAAAGGCGAGATCGACGCCACCTGGGTCGTCGGCGCGGCGCTGATCGAGAAGTTCGACGGCATCGAAGGGGCTCATGAGCTGACCGACATGTCCAAGACGACGGTCAGAATCGGAGGCGACGTGATCGCAACGAACGACTTCATTCAGAAGGAGCCGGAAGGCGTGGCGAACTTCCTGCGCGCGCTCGACGAAGCTTCGAAGTTCGTCAGCGCGAACCCGGACGAGACAGCCGATATTCTGTTCAAGGAGACGAAGCAGCCCAAGGACGCGACGATCCGGGATCTGGCGACGAACAACTGGAATATCGGCTTCTCCCAGGCTTCGTTCGACAGCCTGAGCAAGCAGAAGGCGTACATGCTGTCCGCCGGAATTATCAAGGACGACTTCGATCTGACCGCGAAGCTGAACCTCGATAGCCTGAAGCAGGCGGTTCCGGACCGGGTCGACTACGGTCAATAGGAGGGAACGGTCATGTCATCCGCTCATTCGGCATCCAGCGTCATTACGATCGAGGGCTTGGACAAGAGCTACGGCGGTCCGAAGCAGGGCTCGTTGCATTACATTATCAAAGACGTCGACTTGGTCGTTAAGGGCGGGGAGTTCTTCGTGCTCCTCGGCCCGAGCGGCTGCGGCAAGTCGACGCTGCTGAACATGATCGCCGGCTTCGTGTCCAAGACGGCGGGGCAACTGCGGGTAGGCAATGTCGAAGTCGATAAGCCGGGGCGCGACCGCGCGGTCGTCTTCCAGCAGGCCGACTCCTCGCTGTTCCCTTGGTTGACCGTCCTCCAGAACGTGGAGTTCGGACTTAAGATGAAGAAGACGCCCAAGGAGGAGCGGCGGCGAATCTCCGATCGGTTCATCCGCATGGTTGGCTTGTCCGGACACGAGAACAAGTTCCCGCGCGAGCTGTCCGGCGGCATGAAGCAGCGCGTGCAGCTCGCGCGGGTGCTGGCCAACGATCCGGCGATCCTGCTCATGGACGAACCGTTCGGCGCGCTCGACGCGATGACGCGGCGAACGATGCAGAAGGAGCTTAGCCAGATCTGGCGGGAGACGAACAAGACCGTTATCTTCGTGACGCACGACATTCAGGAAGCGATCCTGCTCGGAGAGCGCATCGCGGTCATGTCCGCCGGTCCGAATTCGCGCATCACGGACATCTACGATGTGCCGATGGATTATCCGCGCGATGCGACGGCTCCCGAATTCCAGGCGCTGCAGCGGCGCATCCAGTCGCACTTCGAAGCCGCTCTCGAAGGAGGCGCATATCCATGAAGCTGTCCACAAAGTCATCTGCGTACAAGCCGCGCGCCGCCAAGTGGTTCCCTATCGTGCTGCTCTGGCTGCTGGTGCTTGCCGTCTGGCAGGTCGGAGCGTGGATTTACGGCCCGGAAGTCGTTCCCGGAGTCGCGGAGACTTGGCGCGGGGCGAAGGAACTGATGGAGGACGGATCGCTTGCGAAGGACATCGGCGTCAGCTTCTACCGCGTGCTGGTCGGATGGTCGCTCGGCAGCCTGATCGCCATTCCCGTCGGCCTGATCATCGGCAGAGTGTCGCCGATCCGCGCCATCGCGGAGCCGTTCCTGAACTTCATCCGCTTCATTCCGCCCATCGCCTTCATCACGCTGTTCCTCGTCTGGTTCGGCATCGGCGAGCAATCGAAGATTGCGCTCATTCTGTACGCGACGCTGTTCATCGTCATGATGAACACGCTGACCGGCGTTCTGGCGCTGGAGGAAGACAAGGTTCGTTCCGCGCGCAGCATGGGGGCGTCCGAGTGGCAGATTCTGCTGCATGTCGTCATTCCGGCCACGACGCCCTACATGTTCACCGGCATCCGCATCGCGATGGGCACCTCCTACATGGCGATCATCGGTGCGGAGATGATGGCCGCGAACGAAGGCGTCGGCTTCCTGATCTGGAACTCCCGCTTGTTCTTCCGGACGGATTGGATCTTCGTCGGCTTGATCAGCCTCGGCCTGATGGGCTTCATCACGGATCGCGCGGTCGGCTGGCTCGGACATAAGCTGCTTCGCCGCTACGGCGTCGTCATCTCGTCCGGGGCGAGACGTTAATCGCGAATAGCAATCGCTCGGACAGCCCCGAGGACGCCGATGACGGCGCCTTCGGGGCTGTGGCCGTTATTGCGCATCCGTCTTGACAAAGCTAGGCAGGCCCGTATACAATGCAACCAATCGACCAAATACGATATATCGTATAATATCCGTCAAGCGAAGGAGACTCCCTGCCCATGAACACGATCGAAGCCATCACGTCACGCCGCAACATCAAACAATTCAAGGCGGACGCCATCGATAAAGAAAAGGTCATCGCTTGGCTGGAAGCTGCCTCTTATTCCCCGAACCACCGCATGACCGAGCCGTGGCAGCTTGCGTTCGTCGGACCGGAGACGCGGGCCGAATTGAACCACAAGACCGACTTCGGCGGCGCGCCGCTTGTCGTTCTGATGACCTCCAAGGGCTCGGCGCTGCCGGTCGAGAAGGAAGAGAACGCATACGCCGTCGCCTGCTTCGCGCAGAGCTTCATGCTGGCCGCGCACAGCGAAGGCGCCGGCACGTTCTGGTCGTCGCTCGCCGCCGCTCCCAAGATGAGAGAGATACTGGGCATTCCGGACGAGGACGTCGTCATCGGAATTTTCGGCGTCGGCTATCCGGAAGAAGTCCCGCCGGCGAAGCCGCGGACGTCGATTCAGGATAAGCTGTTCGAACTGCCGTAACGCCCGCCCGAGTGTCGAACCTGCCGGAGTCGCCGAGTGGACGACGAAGCCGTCGCAGTCTCCGCAGTGGTCGCAGTTTCCGCAGTGGTCGCAGTTTCCGCAATCGTCGCCATTTCCGCAACCGTCGCCATCGCCGCAATCGCCGGGCCTCCGAATCCATGATCGGGCCCGCGCGAATGCGGTTTTTCACATAAAAAATGGTGGGGGACGGCGGTAATGAAGATTTTATGTGAAATTTAGCATTTATGAGGGCCAAACCTTCGACGGTGCGGCCGATATATGCGAAAAACCACATAAAACCGGCAAAAACGCCTTCAAAACACAAAATGAATGTGAAAAATAGCATTCATTCGCGGGCTCAAGCTTCAACTCCGCCTCCAGCCTCGCTCCAATCCCGCCCCAGATCCCGCTGCCAGCTTCGCCCCCTAATCCCGCTCGCAGCCTCGCCTCAACTCCGCTCGCAAGCCTCGCCCCAACTCCGCTCGCAGCCTCGCCTCAACTCCGCCCGCAACCGTCGCCCGCAATCTTCATAGAGGATCGCTAAATTCGTGTCCATGTGCTAGGATTGGGGTTGTAGTTCGTTATCGTTTATCACCGTTATCCGCCATCATTCACGAGACGAGGGTTCATCGGCATGTCATTGTCGTCCATCACGCAGAACATTTACACGGTCATAACGCTGATCAACCTGGTTCTGGCCATAAGCGTTATCTTCCTTGAGCGTCGCAACGTCGGAGTCACCTGGGCTTGGCTGATGATATTTCTGTTTTTCCCCGTTGGGGGCTTCATCATCTATCTGATCTTCGGGCAGAACCTCAGCCGTCTGAAGATTTACAAGGACAAGAAGTGGAGGAACAAGCTGTACCAGCAGCTTACCGACCACCAGAAGAAGGAGTTCCGCCAGCGCCGCGTCGAATACAACGATCCGTCGATGGCCGGGTTCGAGGACTTGATCTACATGAACCTGTCCAGCGCGAAGGCGCTCTACACCCAGGACAACGCGGTTCAGGTGTTCAAGGACGGCAACGAGAAGTTCTACTCCCTGTTCGAGGAGATTCGGACGGCGACGACGCATATCCACCTGATGTATTACATCATCAACGATGACAATACCGGGCGCAGACTGTTGGAGCTGCTGAAGGAGAAGGCGGAGCAGGGCGTCGAGGTCCGGTTCCTGTACGATCCGATCGGCAGCCACCGGCTCTCCGCCCGCGTGTTCCAGCCGCTGCTCCAGGCGGGCGGACAGGTGGCGGCGTTCTTCCCGTCCAAGGTGCCGTATCTCAACTTCCGGGTGAATTACCGCAACCATCGCAAGCTCGCGATCATCGACGGGACGATCGGGTACATCGGGGGAATCAACGTCGGGGACGAGTATCTGGGGCTCGCGGACCGCTTCGGCTACTGGCGCGACACGCACCTGAGAATGACGGGGAGCGCCGTGAGGATGATGCAGGGGCATTTTATACGGGATTGGAACATGGCGTCCAAGCGGCAGTTGGTCGAGACGGAGTTCTTCCTTCCGTCCGTTTCGGACGAAGAGAAGGGGAAGGTAGGGGTGCAGATCGTCGCCAGCGGCCCCGACCAGAGCTACGAGCACATTCGCAACGCCTACATCAAGATGATTCACCGGGCCCGCAAGAGCGTGTGGATTCAGACGCCTTACTTCGTTCCCGACGAGAGTCTCGTGAATGCGATTCAGACGGCGGCCCTGTCCGGAGTCAATGTGAAAATGATCATACCAGCGATTCCCGACCACCAGATGGTGTACTGGGCGACTCACTCGTATGTGGGCGACCTGCTGCCTCTGGGCGTGGAATGCTATCTGTACGAGAACGGCTTCCTCCATGCCAAGACGCTTATTATCGACGGCGCGGTCGCTTCCGTCGGCACGGCCAACTTCGACATTCGCAGCTTCAAGCTGAACTTCGAGATCAACGCCTTCCTGTATGACCGCGAGCTCGTCGGCGAGCTGGAGCGGAACTACTTGAAGGACATCGAGCACTCCCGCCTCTGGACGTACGAGGAGTACCTGAAGCGCCCCCGCATGCACAAGCTGCGCGAATCGGTGACCCGACTGCTGTCGCCGATTCTGTAAGCGGAGGCGCGTTCCTGCTTCAGCTCAGTCGGTAATTGGCGAACGGCTCGCCGCTCCGGTACGCCCGGCTCGCTTCGCCAAGGCGCGCCAGCAGCTCGTCCTCCAGGCGGAGCTCGGCGCTGCGGGCGTTCTCGCGAAGCTGCGCCGCCGAGGTCGCGCCGACGATGACGGTCGAGACGGCCGGCTGCTGCATGAGCCAGCGAATGGCGAGCAGGCCGGGGGCGACGCTGGCCTGCTCGGCAAGCCGCTGCACCTCGCGTCCAAGCTCGATCCGGCCGTCGTCGAAGAAGCGGACGAAGCCCGGATCGGTGACGGCGCGCGAGCCGGCGGGAGTCCGTTCATTGCCGTACTTGCCCGTCAGGATGCCGCCGGCGAGCGGGAAGTAGGGAATAAGGCCGACGCCTTGGTCGAGCGCCATCGGAACAAGCTCGCGTTCCGGCGTCCGATCCGCCAGCGAGTAGCTGACCTGGGTGGAGACGAATCGGTTCAGGCCGAGCTTCTCGCTGAGGCCGACTGCCTTCATCAGCTCCCAGGCGGCGTAGTTCGAAGCGCCGATGTAGCGCACCTTGCCCGCGCGAACCATGTCGTCGAGCGCGCGCAGCGTCTCCTCCAGCGGCGTGTCCGGGTCGAACGTATGGATCTGGTAGAGGTCGATGCAGTCGGTGCGAAGCCGCTTCAGGCTGGCGTCGAGCTGCTGCTGCAGATGATAACGCGAAGATCCCCGCGCGTTCGGACCGGGTCCGAACACAAGCCCTGCCTTCGTGGCGAGCACAACCTCGTGCCGCCTTCCTTCCAGCGCTTCGCCGATGATCGTCTCGGACGCGGTGCCCGCGTAGATATTCGCCGTGTCGATGAAGTTGACGCCGAGCTCGATCGCCTCGCGAACGATTCGGATCGATTCCTCCTTGTCGGCCCTCTTGCCGAACGAGTTCGTGCCGAGCCCAAGCTCGGACACCTTGAGGCCGCTCGCCCCCAGCTTCCGGTAGTTCACTCGCGATTCCTTCTTTCTCCAATCGAATGTACCTTTACTATACCACATGCTCTTTTCCCGGAGGACGGACGCTCGAATGACGACAAGAAACAAGCCCCCGCAACACCGCCGAGGCGGGTTCGCAGGGGCTTCACCTATTCCGTACAGATGACGGGATACCAATCAATGCGGCTGGGTTGTGCGTTCGGTAAGCAGATGCTTGATCACTTGCTGCTTGCGCTTCGAGACAGGCAGCTTCTTGGAGCTGGCGGAGCGGTCTCCGAAGATGAGGCAGTCCTCCGCGATGTCGGAGATCTTGTCGACGTTCACGTAGCAGTCCGAGGATACCCGGAAGAACGAGTCGTCGCGCATGAGCCCGGTTCTTTGCTCCGGGGACATTCTCTTTTTAATATTGTAGTTGCGCCCGTGGAAGCTGATGAGGCCATGCGTGCCCACCTTGAAGAACAGCGAATCCTTATGCGGCTCGAAAGTGTCGTACAGGCTCGAGGCTACGTTCATCTTCCCAAATCCCCCTTTAGAAAGGTTGCTTGGTAGCGCTTACAGTATACCACATAATTGCCCGTTGGTAAGCCCCTTTCGTAAGAAAAATTTAACGAAAATTTAATATAAGCCGACTTTGGCGATTGCATCATTTTATAGGGAGTGCAGGATGAAATTGACAAGCTTGCGGCGGAACGGGTATGTTAGTTTTATATGTCGATGGAAGGCGGGAAACAAGCGGAAATTCGATGGATTTCGCCGGATTGAATGCGCTTACAGTGCGGATGGAGGGCATTGCTTTATGGAAAATGACGGGAGGAGCCCGGATGGGCGGGACATACGGAAGATGAGGGGGGAGGAGCCGGGCGGCAGCATTATTCGCACCCGCGGGCTCGTCCGCGCGTTCGGGCGGGGAACCGGCGCGGTGACGGTGCTGAAGGGCGTCGACCTGGACATCTCGGCCGGACGCTTGATCGCCCTCAAGGGACGCTCCGGCTCGGGCAAGACAACGCTGATCAACCTGCTCGGAGCGCTCGACCGTCCGACGGAAGGGAAGCTGGAATTCGACGGAGCCGATCTGACCGGAATGACGGATCGCGAGCGCGACCGGGTTCGGCGTTCGAAGATGGGCCTGATTTTCCAATCGTTCGCCTTGTTTCCCTTAATGTCGGCTTACGAGAACGTCGAGTTCGTCCTGAGAATCAGCGATTATCCGGCGAAGGAGCGGAAGCAGGCGGCGATCGACGCGCTCGATCAGGTCGGACTCAAGGCCCGGATGCACCACCGGCCGTTCGAGCTCTCCGGGGGGGAGCAGCAGCGGACGGCGATCGCCCGCGCCATCGCGCACAGACCCAAGCTGCTGCTGGCGGACGAGCCGACGGCGGAGCTCGACAGCAAGACCGGTCTGCACATCATCAAGCTGTTCCGGGATCTCGTCACGACGCACGGCATCTCGGTCGTGCTGACGACGCACGATCCTGCGATCATGGAGATCGTCGATCAAGTTTACGAATTGGAGGATGGTCTAATTGTCGCTGCAAGGTAGGAAACTCGGCTTCCCCGCGCTCGCGCTTGCCCTCTCGCTTGCCCTCTCGCTGTCCGGCTGCTCCCTGCTTCCGCAAGAAGAGGAAGCGCTTGCACCGCCCTTGATCAAGCCCGCGAAGGAGAACTACCAGACGGTGAACGCCGAGAAGGGGGACATCGTCGTCGCGATCAACGGGACGGCTTACTTCGAATCGGTTCACACGGAAGTCGCGCAATTCACCGGGACGGGAGGCCGCGTCCAGGAGATGCTCGTCAATTCCGGGCAAGAGGTGAAGCAAGGGGATGTGCTCGTTCAGCTCGTGATGGAGGACCTGGACCTTAAATTGAAGGAACAGGAGCTTGCGCTCGAGCGCGCGAAGATCAGCCTGAAGCAGGTTCGCACCGATTCCTCCAGCGAAGAGGAGGTTATTCGGATGGCCGCGCTGCAGGTGCAGATCGAGCAGCTCAAGTACGATCGGCTCGAGTCGCAATACGACAGCAAGCAGCTCGTCTCTCCGATCGACGGCGTCGTGACGTTCGTCGAGGATCTCGAGCCGGGCGACTATGTCGACACGTACCAGACGCTTGTGATCGTTGCGGACCCGACGCAGTTGCGGCTGACGCTCGGCGTGGACAGCTCCGATAACATCTCGGACGTGAACGTCGGTTTTCCCGTGCAGATCAAGGTGAGACGGGACGGGGAGACGAAGGAGCTCGGCGGCAAGGTCGTTCAGACGCCTTCCTCCGCTCCGCAGACGCTCAACAAGACGCTTGCCGAGAAGTACGCGAGAACGCTCTACATCGATCCCGACGCGCTTCCGGAAGGCATCGAGATCGGAACGATGGCGGATGTGACCATCACGACGAAGGAGAAGCAAGATGTCGTTAAGATTCCGCGAAGCGGCCTGCGCAATTCGCTCGGGCGGACGTTCGTGCGAACTCTCGTCGAAGGAACGAAGCTGCGCGAGGTGGACGTCGAAGCCGGCTTGTCTTCCGCGACCGAGATCGAGATCGTCAACGGCTTGAAGGAAGGCGACGTCGTCGTGCTTCAATAAAGAACAGTGCGAAGGAGGATAGTGCGAAGGACGGCGCGCCATCGCGAACGATAACGCGCTTCATTCGGAAGGCCTTCATCCTACATACAGGAGGCTAAGCTTGTGGCCTTGTTCGTCATGATCGTTCGGAAAATGATTCAAAACAAGTGGCTTGTATTCAGCCTGTTCCTGGGAATGGTCATCAGCGTGGCTCTCGTCAGCACGATGCCGATCTACTCCGAAGCGATCCTCTCGCGCATGCTGGTCAAGGACCTCGAGACGATGCAGAAGGAGAAGAATGTCTACCCGGCAACGCTATATGCCAAGGCTACGTTCTCCAACGAAGCGCCGGAGAAGCGCCGTCAGATCGTCGAGAGCCTTGACGCGTACATGCTCGGAGAAGGGGCGCAGTCGTCCACGCTGCCGGTGGTCGAGTCGGTCGTGCACCGGAACACGCGCTCGTTCGATTCGGTGCCGGAGGCCGGGACCGAATCCGACAAGAAGAAGACGCGCTCGTTCCGCATCTCCTCGATGTCCGATCTGGAGGATCACATCAAGCTGACGGACGGAAGAATGCCTGCGGCGGAGCCGGTGGACGGCGTGTACGAGGTGCTCGTCACCGAAGCGGGCCTGAACAACCTGAGGGCGGTTCTGGATTCCGTCTTCTACAGCGAAGGGGACAAGGTGTCGGGCGAGCTTCGCTTCAAGCCGGTCGGCGTGTTCGAGAAGCTTCGCGACGACGATCCGTACTTCTACGACCCGTCGCTGACCGGCCTCGGCAATACGCTGCTGATCGACGAGGAACTGTTCGAGCGGGACTTCGTCCAGGGTGCCAAGGTGCTGGTGACGAACAGCGTCTGGTACACGGTTCTCGATTACTCGAAGATGGAGCTGAGCCAGGTCGATCGCTTCGTTGCGGCCAGCAAGAACATGGAGAACCAGGTCAAGCAACGCGTCGGGGCGTTCCAGACCGAGTTCAAGGCGCCCGCGCTTGCGACGATCGCCAGCTACGAGGAGCGGGCCGCGAAGCTCCGGACGCTGATGTGGTCGCTGTACATTCCGGTTCTTATCATGCTCGGCTTCTACATGTTTATGGTCGCGAACCTGATCGCCAGCCGGCAGAAGAACGAGATCGCGGTGCTGCGAAGCCGGGGCGCCGCCCGCTGGCAGATCGTCGCCTCCTTCGCGATCGAGGGAATTCTCCTCAGCGCGGCCGCGCTCGCGGCAGGGCCTGCGATCGGCTTGTTCTTCACGAAGCTGCTCGGCGCCTCGAACGGCTTCCTCTCGTTCGTGTCCCGCGCCGCGCTGCCGGCCAAGCTGACCCGCGAAGCATACGTCTACGGAGCGATCGCGGCGGCGGCGGCCTTCATCCTGCTGCTTATCCCGGTGCTGCTCGCCACCCGCGTCAGCATTGTCGGCCACAAGCAGCAGTTGGCCCGCCAGACGAAGACGCCGCTCTGGCATAAGCTGTTCCTCGACGTCATCTTCGTCGCGGTCGCGATCTACGGCCTGTTCAACTTCCGTGAGAGGCTGGACAATCTGCAGAGCCTGGGCCTCAATTCGACGGACCTGAATCTCGATCCGCTCCAATTCGTCGTGCCGGCGCTGTTCATCGTCGGCTCCGGCCTGCTGCTGCTTCGGCTGTACCCTTATCTGCTGAGCCTGATCTACTGGCTGGGCCGCCGCTGGTGGAGGCCGTCGATGTACGCAACGCTTATCCAGGTGAGCCGGTCGAGCAGCCAATATCAATTCCTGATGGTGTTCCTGATTCTGACGATTGCGACGGGCATCTTCAGCGCAAGCGCGGCGCGGACGATCGACGGCAACACCGAAGATCGGATTCGTTACGGCAACGGAGCCGATATCGTGCTCAGCTCGAGCTGGCCGAACGACGCTCCGCCGCCGGCCACATCGATGTCCGGACCGTCTTCCGGGGATACGACGACCTCCTCTCTCGGAGGATCGCGGAAGATCAACTACCTGGAACCCGCATTCGAGCCTTATTCGACGCTGCCGGGGGTGGAGCATGCGGCCAAGGTATTCAAGAAGAAGGACGCATTCTTCTCGATGGGGGACCAGTCGGCCAGCGTAACGCTGATCGGAATCGACACCGACGACTTCGGCATGACGACATGGTTCCGGAGCAGCCTGCTCGGTTATCCGCTGAACGACTACTTGAATCTGATCGCCACAGACTCGAAGGCGGTGCTCATCTCCCGCACGCTGGCGGAGCAGAAGGGCGTCAAGGTCGGCGACACGATCTGGGTCGGATGGTCGGACGTCGGCTCGGCTTCCTTCATCGTCTACGGCATCCTCGATTACTTCCCGACGTTCAATCCGCTGCCGCCGGTCGGCTCCGTGGACGTCGGCGACGCGAAGGCCAAGGCGAATGCGCCGATGCTCATCGTCGGGCAGCTTCCGCGCATTCAGTTCCAACTGTCGCTCGAGCCTTATGACGTCTGGCTGAAGATGGAGCCCGGCTATGGGGTGGAGGAGCTCTATGCGGCGATCGAAGAGCGCAAGCTGCCGATCACGAAGGTCGTGAACACGACGCTCGATTGGAACAAGGCGAAGAACGATCCGTTCCTGATGGCGATCAACGGCATTCTGACGCTCGGGTTCCTGATCGCGATTGTCGTCAGCTTCTCGGGGTTCCTGCTGTATTGGGTGCTGTCGCTGCGGGGGCGGACGCTGCAGAACGGGATCATGCGGGCGATCGGCCTGTCCGTCCGGCAGATGGTCGGCATGCTGATCGTCGAGCAGCTTCTGACCTCGGGCATCGCGGTCGCGATCGGCGTGCTCGTCGGCAATCTGTCCAGCCTGCTGTACGTGCCGAACTTCCAGATCGCCTTCAACCCGAGCACGATGGTGCCTCCGTTCGAGGTCATCTTCGAGGCGCTGGACTTCGCGCGGCTGTATTCGGTTGTGGCGGTCATGCTGCTGGTCGGTCTCGTCATTCTCGGAGCGATGGTGTCGCGCACGCGCATCCATCAAGCGCTTAAGCTGGGGGAGGATTGACCTTATGATTCATTGCGACGGCCTGGTGAAAATATACAAAGCAAACGATCTCGAGGTGTTCGCGCTGCAAGGCCTGGATCTTCATGTGGAGAGCGGCGAGCTGATGGCGATCATCGGCAACAGCGGCAGCGGCAAGTCGACGCTCTTGAACATGCTGGGCGGCCTCGACCGCCCGACCGCAGGCGTGCTGAGCGTGGACGGCAAGGATATGCTGAAGCTGTCGGAGAAGGAGCTCGTCCGCTACAAGCGACGCAGTGTCGGCTTCGTCTGGCAGAACAATGCGCGCAATCTGATCCCGTACTTGACGGCGCTCGAGAACGTCGAGCTGCCGATTCTGCTGTCCGGCCGCCGCAAGCGGATGCGGGCGCTCGAACTGCTGGAGGCGGTCGGCCTGCTGCACCGGGCAAGCAACAAGCTGCATCAGTTGTCCGGCGGCGAGCAGCAGCGGGTCGCGATTGCGATCGCGCTGGCGAACCAGCCGAAGCTGCTGCTCGCCGACGAGCCGACGGGCTCCGTCGACTCGAAGATGGCGGACCAGATTCTCGATCTGTTCCGCGAGCTGAACCGAACGTTCGGCATCACGATCGTCATCGTCACGCACGATCCGCTGCTCGCGAAGAAGGTGGACCGCGTTGTCGCAATCCGCGACGGCAAAATCTCGTCCGAGATGCTGCGTCGCAAGTCGTATGCGGAAGAATTGGCGGAGCTGGAGGAAGGGGCGCAGCCGGAGGAAGATTCGCACGTCGAGTACGCCATCCTCGACAAGGCCGGAAGGCTCCAGGTTCCGTCGGGATATCTCGAATCGATCGGCATCAAGAACAGCAACAAAGTCAAGGTGGAGCTCGAAGACGGGAGAATCGTCTTGACGCCTCCCGACGAAGCTTCCTAGCGGTTGAGAGGTCGAGTGGTCCGATTGCCGCCTCTATGCGGAATGCGAAAAACCGCATAAAACGCCTCGATTCATCCGCCGTGCCGCATACCGCTACACGCCGATCCCGAGAGCCGCCAGCCTGCGGTCGAACTCCGCCCGCAGTTCCGCCTTCTCGCCTTCGGGCAGGAAGGCGACCTCGATGCCGTTGCGCATAAGCGAGGCGAGCTCGCCCGGCGTGAAGCGGAACCGCTGCGCGAGAGCTTCGCACTCCCGGGTCATCGACGTGCCGGACACCGTCGGATTGTCGGTGTTGATCGTAAGCCTCAGGCCGCGGTCGAAGTAATCGCGGATCGGATAATCGTCCCAGCCCGCGACCGCTTTGGTCTGAAGATTGCTGGTGGGGCACAGCTCCAGAGGAATGCCGCGGGCTCGCACAAGCTCGAGCAGAGCCGGATTCTCGCGCAGCCGGACGCCGTGGCCGATTCGGATCGCGCCGAGGCCTTCGATCGCTTCTGCGATGCTCTCCGCCCCGGCAGCTTCTCCCGCATGAATGGTGAATGGGATTCCAAGCTGCCGCGCCAGCGCGAACACCTCGCGGAAGCGGGCGGGCGGATGATTCGCTTCGTCTCCCGCAAGGTCGACGGCCACGAGCCCTTGGCCCAAGTATGATGCGGCCGTTCGGACAACTTCCAGGTTGTCGGCGGCGGATTGATGCCTCATGCAGATGGCAATCGCTCGCGCCTTGATGCCATGTCGCGCCTCGCCTTCCCTCAGCCCCTCGATTACCCCTTCGATCGCATCTGCCGCCGATAGGCCCCGATGAACGTGAAGCATCGGTGCGAAGCGAACCTCGATATAGAGGCAGCCGTCTTCCGCAGCATTTTCCACAATCTCATATGCAGCCCTGCGCAGCGATGCCCGGCTCTGCAGATAAGGCAGCACGAAGTTGAACTTCTCCAGATATTCGACCAGGCTGGCGCATTCGTCATCCGCCTGCATGTGCGGGAGAAGCCCCGTTGCATCGGTTGCCGGCAGCGCCGTTCCCGCCTCCGCTGCCAGCTCCAGAATCGTGCCGGGCCGAATACTTCCGTCCAGATGGAGATGCAGGTCCACCTTGGGCAATTGCTTCAGCAGACTCATTCGGCCGTCCTCCTTCGTTCCGTGTGTCCGCCCGATCTCCGCAGCGGCGCTTACTTCGTCAGCTTATTCTCCAATTGTTCCCGATAGCTCTCGAACGCTTCCGCGCCCGACCATCCCCTGATCTTCATGAGGCTCTGGTACTTCAGCTTGATCGGGGCGAGGCGTTCGCGGTACGTCCGCTTCCCGGCTTCGTCGTCGCAGGCGAGGATAAGCTGCTCGAGAGATACCATCTCCTTGCGCAGCTCAAGCTCGGGCGGGAGGGCGCCGGCGTTCTTCAGGATGCGATAGCCGATTCTTAGCTCGTCGGGAACGCCTTCGAGATCATCTCTGGGCAGCGGCTTGCCCTTGCCCGGCAGATCGTCGAAGCTCCCGCTTCGGGCGGCTTCGCGAATGCGCTGCTCCGCGATCGATGCGCTCCACTCCATCTCGCCATCCTCCTCTTTTGTTGTTCTTTTCTAGGATTGTAGCATGTGTGCGAATCGGAATAAAGCGGAAGGAACTTCGAAGTTATGGTTATGTAATAAAATATGACTCTAAATTCAAAATAATAATTGCTTTTTTGTTCTTCAGACTGGATAATAGACAAAAATGAGTTAACATATGTGACATTTACATTGGAAATATGTAAATATATCATAATGTTAACTGATTAGGTTATATAAAGTTACATTTTGAGAGAGAAAATTCACAATCCACGATTGCAATGGAGGGTCGGCGTGAACGTTTACTTCAACCACGATGGCGGCGGCGATGATTTTATCGCTCTGCTGCTCCTGCTTCAGATGCAAGACGTTAAGCTGACGGGCGTATCCGTGATCGGCGCCGATGGCTACATCGAGCCATCCTTCGATGCCAGCCGGAAAATTATCGATCGCTTCGGCAAGGCGCCGGTCGAGGTCGCCAAGTCCAATTCGCGAGGCAAGAACCCGTTCCCGAAGGAATGGAGGCTTCACAGCTTCTATGTGGACGCCTTCCCGATTCTGAACGAGTCGGGCGTGATGGAAGCCCCGGTATCGGAGCTGCCGGCGCATCGCCACCTGATCGAGAAGGTGCGCGGCGCGGAAGGGAACACAACGCTGATCTTGACGGGACCGCTGACGGATCTGGCCCGCGCCTTGGACGAGGCTCCGGACATCGAAGAGCGAATCGATCGGCTTGTGTGGATGGGCGGAACGTTCCTTCCGAAGGGCAATGTCATGGAGCCGGAACACGACGGAACCGCGGAATGGAACGCCTTCTGGGACCCGGAGGCGGCGGCTCGGGTATGGATGAGCTCGCTGCGGATCGATATGGTCGCTCTGGAGAGCACCAACCGGGTGCCGTTGACTCTCGAGGTGCGCAGCGCCTGGGCGAAGCTGAGGAGGTACGAAGCCATCGACTTCGTGGGTCAATGCTACGCCTTGGTTCCGCCGCTCATCTTCTTCGAGACGAATTCGACCTATTATTTATGGGATGTGCTGACCGCCGCGTATATCGGCAAGCCGGATCTCGTCAAGGTGAAGACGGTGAACAGCGTGGTCTGCACCGACGGCGTCCGTCAAGGCCGCACACAGCAGTCTGAGGACGGAAGGCCGGTCCGGCTCGTCTACGACGTCGACCGCGACGCGTTCTTCCATTATATAACGGAGCTGATGAAGCAGGCCTGATCCATCCGGGTATTCTGCGCGGCGCCGAGCCGTTCCCTCGGGGCTTCGGGCTTCGGCGCGCGGCGCATCCAATACAAGACTAGATACAATGTGGGGAGAGGATTGTACAAAATGAAAAAGAACGCGATGAAGTCCGCCAGTCTGCTGCTTGCAACCGCAACGTCGCTTGGCTTGGTGCTGTCCGGCTGCGGCAGCAACAATGCGGGCAACAATGGGGCGGCCAGCCCGTCGGCAAGCGCTCCCGCGAGCGAATCGGCAAGCCCGAGCGAATCGGCCAGCCCAAGCGCAAGCGCGGAATCAATCGGAGCGGGCAAGAAGATCGGCATGGCGACCGACACGGGCGGCGTCAACGACAAGTCCTTCAACCAGCAAGCCTGGGAAGCGCTCGAGAAGGTAGCCAAGGATACCGGAGCGGAAGCGAAGTATCTGGAATCCAAGAAGGATGCCGACTACCAGCCGAACCTGAACCAATTCGTCAAGGACGGCTACGCGCTTACCTGGGGCATCGGCTTCCTGTTCGACGACGCCATGAAGACCGTCGCGGAGCAGAATCCGGATGCGCAGCTCGCGCTGATCGACTCCACGGTAGACATGCCGAACGTGCAATCCGTTCTGTTCAAGGAGAATGAAGGCTCCTTCCTGGTCGGCGTCGTTGCCGGCATGATGACGGAGACGAACAATATCGGCTTCGTCGGCGGCATGGAGCTGCCGGTCATCAAGAAGTTCGAGGCCGGCTTCAAGGCGGGCGTCGCGGCGGTTAACCCGGATGCGGTCGTGAACACCAACTACGTCGGCGACTTCAGCAAGCCCGACCTGGGCAAGCTGGCTGCGGCGACTCTGTATGACGGCGGGGCCGACATTGTTTTCCATGCTGCGGGCGGCAGCGGCAACGGCGTATTCACCGAAGCGAAGGACCGCCTGAGCGCCGGCAAGAAGGTATGGGTTATCGGCGTCGACAAGGATCAGTCGCTTGAATTCGGCAGCGAAGTCACTCTGACCTCCATGATGAAGAAGGTTGACGAAGCGGTGTACAAGGTAACGTCCGAAGCGCTGTCCGGCAACTTCCAGGGCGGCACGACAACGGTGCTTGGCCTGGCGGAAGGCGGCGTCGGCCTGCCGGCTGACAATCCGAACGTCCCTCAAGAAGTGCTGGACAAGGTCGAAGAGTACAAGCAGAAGATCATCAGCGGCGAGATCGCCGTACCGACGGAATAATCGCAGCCGGCCAAGCCGCAAGGACAAGGCAGCACTTCGCCTTGTCCTTGTTCCGTTTGCGGGCGATTCGCCTTTAAGTCGAGAGGAGTTGACAAGCCATGGGTCAAGCGGTACCGGTTGTCGAGCTGAAGGGGATCACGAAGCGCTTCCCGGGCATCGTCGCCAATGACAGCATCAGCCTTGATCTGCGTCAAGGGGAGATTCATGCCCTGCTCGGGGAGAACGGAGCGGGCAAGTCCACGCTCATGAGCATTCTGTTCGGCCTCTATCAGCCGGATGAGGGCGAGATCCGGATCAACGGGAACAAGGAGACGATCGACGGGCCGGGCAAGGCGATCAAGCTCGGCATCGGAATGGTCCATCAACACTTCAAGCTTGTTCAGAACTTCACGGTTGCGGAGAACATCGTGCTGGGCATCGAGCCGCGCCGGGGAATGGCGATCGACTATCGCCGGGCGAACGACCGCGTTCGGCAACTGTCGGAGCAATACGGCTTGAAGGTCGATCCCGAGGTGAAGATCGAGGAGATTACGGTCGGCATGCAGCAGCGGGTCGAGATTCTGAAGACGCTGTACCGCGGAGCGGAGATTCTGATCTTCGACGAGCCGACCGCCGTTCTGACCGTACAGGAGATTCAAGAGCTGATCCGGATTCTTCGCAGCCTCGCCGCCGAGGGCAAGTCCATCATTCTGATCACCCACAAGCTGAAGGAGATCATGGAGGTGTCCGACCGGGTGACGGTTATCCGCCGCGGCAAAGTTGTCGACACCCTCGCGACGGCCGAGACGAACGAGAGCGAGCTTGCCGAGAAGATGGTCGGGCGCCGCGTATCGTTCGAGATGGAGACGCAGCGGTGCGAACCCGGCGGCGTCCTCGTCAGAATCGACAAGCTGACGTGCCAAGGGGCCGGCAAGGGCAAGAACATCCTTGAGGAGATCTCGATGCATATACGCGCGGGAGAGATATACGGCCTGGCCGGGGTCGACGGGAACGGGCAGAAGGAGCTTGTCGAAGCGATAGCCGGGCTGCGGCCGATTCATTCGGGCAGCGTCAGACTTGGCGATTCCGATCTGACGCAGGCCGGCGTTCGCGAACGGATGGCCGCGGGCATGGCGCAGATTCCCGAGGATCGTCAGAAGCACGGGCTTGTGCTCGACTTCGCGGTAAGCGAGAACATGGTGTTGACCGCTTACGCGGACGACCGGTTCGGGAAGCGCGGCTTCCTGAACGACAAGGAGATTCGGCGGCACGCGGTCAGGCTGGCGCATGAGTTCGACGTCAGAAGCGCCGGGATTCAAGTGCCGATGCGCTCCTTGTCGGGAGGCAACCAGCAGAAGGCGATTATCGCCAGAGAGCTGACAAGAGAGCCGAGGCTGCTCATTGCCGTCCAGCCGACGCGCGGACTCGACATCGGAGCCATCGAATTCGTTCACGAACGCCTCATGCAGGCGAAGAACGAAGGCAAGGCGATTCTGCTCGTCTCCTATGAGCTGGACGAGCTGTACAAGCTGTCGGACCGCATCGCGGTTATCAACGAAGGCCGGATTATGGGCGAACTGGAGCGGGAGGACGTGAGCGACGAGAAGCTCGGCCTCATGATGGCCGGCCACCGAATAAACGGGACGAACAAGGCGGAGGTGCGGCATGAGCGACAACCGGAGTTTTAGGGAATGGAGCCGAATCTTCGTCGCCTCCAGCTTGTGGGTGCCGATTATCGCAATCGTTCTGGGGCTCGTGTGCGGAGCTCTTGTCATGTGGATCGGGGGCTATAACGCGTTTGAAGCTTATGGGGCCTTGTTCGATAAAGTGTTCGGCTCCAAATACGATATCGGCGAGACGGTCCGCACGATAACGCCGCTGCTCTTCACCGGGCTGTCGGTCGGCTTTGCCTTCCGCGCGGGGTTGTTCAATATCGGGGCCGACGGCCAATTCATTATGGGGATGACGGGCGCGACGCTAATCGGAATCAAGATCGACTTCTTGCCGTGGATCGTTCACGCTCCGCTTACGCTTGTCGGCGGGATGCTCATCGGCGGCCTCTGGGGAGCGCTGGCCGGCTATCTGAAGTCGAGCCGCGGGGTGAATGAGGTCATCTCCTGCATTATGTTGAACTGGATCGCCCTTTATCTATCCAACTATCTGATTCGCACGTTGGTTCTGAAGCCGGGGACGCAGCGGTCCGAGCTGATTCGGGATTCTGCGTCGATGTCCATTCGCTGGCTGTCCTCGTTTATGGAGAATGCGCGCATGGACTGGGGAATCGTCGTCGGCCTGATCTGCACGAGCCTGTTCTACATTGTGCTGTGGAGAACGAAGCAAGGCTACGAGCTGCGCGCGGTCGGCTTCAATCCGGAAGCGGCCCGATTCTCCGGCATCAACGTTCCCAAGAATATGCTCAAGTCGATGATGATCGCCGGGATGTTCGCGGGAATCGGGGGCGTATTCGAGGTTCTCGGCGTATTCCACTACCAGGTGATCAGCGCGGCTTCCGCCGGCTACGGCTTCGACGGCATAGCCGTCGCGCTGCTAGGAGGGAATCACCCGGTCGGCATTCTGCTCAGCTCCATTCTGTTCGGAGTGCTTACCTACGGCTCGGCGGGAATGAACTTCTCGGCAAGCGTGCCGACGGAGATCGTGCGCATCGTCATCGGCTGCATCATCTTCTTCGTCGCGTCCCAAGGGCTGATTCAGATGCTGTACAAGCCATTCATGGCGAGGCGCGAAGCGAAGCGGAAGGAGGCGGCGTAGCATGGATTGGCTTAACGATATCGCGAACCTGACCAATTCGACGTTCGTCTTCACAACGGCGCTGATCTTCGGCGCGATGGGCGGCTTGTTCAGCGAACGGTCCGGCGTGTTCAACATCGGTCTTGAAGGAATGATGACGGGCGGCGCGTTCGGAGCGGCCATTGCGACTTATTACGCGCAAGAAGCGGGCTTGGGGGCGGCTTCGCCGTGGATCGGATTGCTGGCCGGCATCGGCTGCGGAATGCTGTTCTCCCTGCTGCTGGCGTATACGACCGTCACCTTGAAGGCGAATCAAGCGATCGTCGGCGTCGTCATCAACATTCTGGCGGTGGCGATCACCTTATATTTGGTTAAAATTATTTTCAACGGTGCGGGCGACACGGAGACGTTAAACGAAGTGTTGGGCAAATGGCCGGTGCCGCTTCTCGCGGACATTCCGTTCCTGGGCCAGGCGTTGTTCAATACGTATCCGACAACCTACATCGCATACCTGCTCATTCCGCTCAGCGCCTATGTGCTGTTCAAGACGCCGTTCGGCCTTCGTCTTCGTGCGGTCGGCGAGCATCCGGGGGCGGCGGATACGGTCGGCATCGACGTCGTCAAGTATCGCTACATCGGCGTTCTCCTCAGCGGCGTGCTTGCCGGCATCGGGGGAGCGGCGATCACCTTGACGACGACAAGCAACTTCTCGCATACGACCGTCTCCGGTCAAGGCTTCATCGCGCTCGCCGCGATGATCTTCGGCCGCTGGAATCCGTGGGGAGTTCTGGGCGCCACGTTCTTCTTCGGCATGGCGCAGGCGCTGCGGAACTTCGTCAAGCTGTACGACTGGTCGAAGGATATTCCGATGGAATTCCTCTATATGCTGCCGTACCTGTTGACGCTGCTTGTGCTTGCGGGGGCGGCGGGCAGAGGCGTGAAGGGGCCGGCCGCCGCAGGCGAAGCCTACGATCCGTCGAAGCGATAGCGCTGCGGGGACACGGGCGATCACGCGCTCTCGACCGGCTGAGCTTGCCGCGAAGGCTTGCGGTCTCGGTGCATCAGAAGGAAGTAGAGGAGTGCGCCGATAAGCACGGAGGCGAGGCCAACGAGATACATCGTCCGATTGTTCGCCGCCGATGCGACGCTTCCGAGCAGCGCGGAGCCGATGCCGATGCCGCCGTCGAAGAAGATGAACAGCGTCCCCGTTGCGAGGCCGACCTTCTCCTTCGGCACCGACTGGATGGCGATCGTCTGCAGGCAAGGGAACAGGCTGCCGAAGCCGAGACCGATGATCGCTCCCGACAGGAGGAACAGGAATGCGGAGTCGGCCATCGCCAGAACGAACAACCCAACCGCATACAGCAGCAGAGTCGGATAGACAAGATAGTTTCGATGCAGCCGGTCGAACATTTTCCCAGTGAAGGGTCTTGCCAGCACAATCATCGCCGCATACACGATAAAGTAATAGCTCGAGATGGATTCCAGCCCGATCTCCTTCGCATAGCTTGGGACGAAGCTCAAGATGCCGGCGTAAGCGACCGCGAGGAACATGGAGACCAGCGAGACCGGAACGGCCTTCGGTTCGATATAGTTCCTCCAGTCGAGGCGCCGCTTGGGAGCGGGGGAGGGGGCGGTTGCCCGGGGCGCGGCCTTGGCTGCCGTCATCGTCTTCGCCGAGCTCTTGCGGCCGCGGACAACTACGATAGAGAGCAGCATGCCGAGCACGCCGAACGCCATAAATACGATAAATAACGTCCGGAACCCGGCGTTCTGAATGATCGTCAGCCCGAGGAACGGGCCGAGCACCATCGCAAGGTTCATCGCCAAGGTGAAGTAGCCCATGCCTTCGCCCTTGCGGTTGTCGGGAATAAGCTCGGTCACGATCGTCCCGTTCGCCGTCGTGGCGGCGCCGAAGCTTGCGCCTTGAACGAAGCGAAGGACAAGCAGGATGCCGAATACGGAGATCATCGGGTAAATAAATCCGCACACCATAAAGACGGCCGTCGCAACGAGCACCAGAAGGTAGCGGTACGGTCCGTCCATCCACTTGCCGGCGAACGGCCGCATGATGACCGCGGCGATGACGAACGCCGTCAGCACCCATCCCGCCTGCTGCTGGCTGCCGCCGAGCTCATCCGTGACGAAGGTCGGGAGCGTCGCCGTCAAGGAATAGAACGTAATGAAGATAAAGAAGCTGCTGAAGCAGATGCTGAAGAAATCGCGTGTCCACAAGCTTTGTCGATTGTCCAAGAGGATTCGCCTTCTTTGGTGTTAGTTAGATCGGATGTTAGTCAAATCGGATGTTATTCGGGTCTGTCATCGTTAAGATGGCTGCTGGCGTTGTCGGCAATACGGCTGAGCAGCTCCTTGAGAGCGGCAAGCTGTTCCGGGGGAATCCCTTCGGAGATGAGGCGGATGACGTTCTCTTCGATGGGGGCAATCTCTTCGTAAGCTCGGCGGCCGCTGTCCGTGACCGAGGGCAGGTACGAGCGCCGGTCTTCGGGATTCACGCGCCTTACGATCAGCTCCTTGCGCTCGAGTTGGTCGAGGATGCGGGTGACGTTCGTCTGGTCCTTGCCGACGCGATGGGCGAGATCCTTCTGGCTGATTCCGTCCTCCTCGCACAGTCTGGCCAGAACCGACCACTGTTCGGTCGTGACGCCGGTGGGGGATAGGCGCAGCGCGAACAATTGCGACACCCGGCGGCCGGTGCGATTGATGAGGAAGCCGATGGAATCGTCGAGCAGCATATGGCGAACCTCCTTTGTGGGAAAATGGTCTGCGAGGAATGAAAACGGGCTGCGCGAAAAGTAGTTGTTATAGCAACTAAATTATACGGGAGATAAATGTTCTCGTCAATATTGCTATAGCAAGTAAATTATCGACAGCAAATGGACAATAACTTGAACATTCCCGCCGTTGTTGATAATCTGATGACAGTGTCAGCGATAGGATGGAGAGTGGCTGCAGTCATGATTACCCGCAAAATCACCGCTTCGGAGAGCGGCAAGCGTCTGCATCGTTATATGCGCAGCTTGATGCCGAACATTCCTCTGGGCCAGATTTACAAGATGATCGACCAAGGCAAGATCAAGGTGAACGGCAAGCGCAAGAACCAGAATTACGAGCTCGCCGCCGGGGACGAGCTGGTCTTATATGTGGAGGAATCGCAGTTCGAAGAGGCGTCCAAGGGGCAGAAAAAAACAAAGTACATCGGAGTGAACGCGAACATCGACGTGATTCATGAGGATGAGCAGCTTCTTGTCGTGTTGAAGCCGGCCGGGATGCTTACGCATCCGGACAGCTCGGATCAGAAGGATACGCTCATCAATCGCGTTCACGCGTATCTCTACCGCAAGGGCGAGCTGGACAGCGCCTTGTTCATGCCGGCGACGGCGAACCGGCTCGACCGCAACACGAGCGGCCTCGTGCTGGTCGGCAAGACGGCGGGCATGCTTCACCAATTGAACCAGTGGATTCAGAAGCACGAGCTGGAGAAGTATTACATCACCATCGCCGAGGGCAAGTTGGAGGGAGACGGAACGCTGACCGGCAGCCTTGTTCGCGACGAGAAGAGCAACCGGACGGTCGTTGCGGGCTCGAAGCACGGCCGGGCGCTCGGGGTCAACCCGGAGAAGGAGAAGTCGGCAACGACCCATTACCGCGCGCTGCAGCACGGCAAGGGCTTCACGCTGCTTGAGATTGAGCTTGTGAGCGGGCGCACGCACCAGATCCGCACCCATCTGCAGAGCATCGGCCATTCGCTGCTCGGCGACGTGAAGTACGGCGGCAAGCCGTTCGCGGGAGTGAACCACCAACTGCTCCACGCGTGGAGGGTGAAGCTGCCGGACGGCCGCGAATTCCGCGCGCCGGTGCCGGAGCTCATGCGCAAGACGATGGAGCGGGCGGGGCTGTCGGTGCAGCAGCTCGGGCAGGAGTAAGGCGGCAGCGGAATCGCAGCGAATAGGCAAGACAACGTGGGAGACCAGCCGAGACGGATTGCCGGCTGGTTTTTTTTGTCGTCTCGGTTGGACCGAAGCCGCCAGTAAACCGCAGCAACCTCAACAACCCTAGGAACCCTCAACAACCCTCAACAACCCTCAACAACCCTCAACAACCCCATCAACCCCATCAGCACCATCAACCCCATCAACTCCTGCATCCCCATCGCCTCCATTACTCTTAGCCGCCATAATCATCATGGCCATCTGCAGCTACTGGCGATCGCTGCTGCGCGGGATGCCCGGAATCTATGTGAAAAATCACATTCGCGAACCACGATAACGGGTGGGTTGAGCGATTATATGTGAAAAATAGCATACATGGAGACATTTCCGGCTCAAGTTGCTGTATGCATGCGAAAAATCACATAAAACGCCTCGATTTACTCCAATTCAAGCCGACGAATGTGAAAATTCACATAAAATCGCAAAAGTCATCGGAGCAGGGGGGGCGAATGGCAGACAGGGGGCGGCGGTGGTGGTGGTGGTGGTGGTGGTGGTGGGGGCGGCGGTGGTGGAGCGGCGGTGGTGGTGGTGGAGCGGTGGTGGTGGAGAAGGAGGAGGGGAAGGAGGAGGAGGTTGCAGACGGGGGGAGGTTGGACGACCGGATTCCGAATGTTCGCCACCGCATTCCGTCAGGGCGAGCTTCCTGCATGGGTTCTCCTTATGTGCCGCACCTCCTGATTATCGATTAGCACGCTTCTCCCGCTCGCTCAGGATGACCGGGCAAATCGCTGCGCTTCCCCCGAATTTGGAACAGAGAGCGGCACACTGGAGGGAAGGCGGACTCCAACACCCGATAAGGCGAGCCCTGAGCGAGCGGGAGAAGAGGCGTAATGGTTGCGAACGAAGGTTATCCAATGGGGTGCGAGCGAGGACTCCAAACAATAGCTGCGGAAAAATGAATGTGAGCAAGGGGCGAACAACGGCGGTGCGGCAGCCGAACGAACGTTTTTTTGTTTTTGTGGCTTTTGTCCGCTGCACTAAATTGCCTATTGCACTAAGTGTATTAAGTGATATAATACACTTAAGTCAAGCGATATACGAGCGCGGAGGAGGTGCCCGCTTGAATGAGATACGAGTCGGCGGGATGCGGTTCGCTCTCGATCTGAGCCAGCCGCTGTACGAGCAAGTTCTGGAGCAAGTGAGAAGTTCCATTGCGAAGGGTGAGATTGCCTTGGGTGAGAAGATACCGTCCGTACGGGAGATGGCGCAAGCGCTGAAGATCAATCCGAATACGGTGATGAGGGCGTATCAGGAATTGGAGCGAGACCAGTTGACCGAGACGAGAAGAGGACAAGGTACCTTCATTACGACCGACGCCGGGAAGGTAAGCCATATTCGGCATCGGCTGGCGGAGGAGGCGGTCACTGAATTCCTCGGGCGGATGAACAGCCTTGGCTTCACGGCTGCGGACATCGCGAGCATCCTGAAGGCGAAGGGAGATGGGGCTAAGTGAAGGCGGCGATCAAGGGAGAAGGCTTGACGAAGCGCTACGGCAAGCGGAAGGCGCTGGACAACTTCGACATCGAAGTGCCGGAGTACGCGATCACGGCGATTCTCGGCCCGAACGGCGCCGGGAAGTCGACGTTCATGCGAATGCTGACGGGTCTGGTCGCTCCGGATTCCGGCAGCCTGACGGTGCTCGGAGAGCGGCCGTCCTGGCGGCAGAATCGGCTCGTCTCCTACTTGCCCGACCGGGCGAGGTGGTATCAGGGCCAGACGGTGGAGTCCGCGATCGAGTGGGGGACGAAGCTGCTCCCTGAGTTCCGGCGAGATACGGCATGGGAGCTGGCCGGTTCGCTCGGGCTGGAGGCGGATCTGGAGACGGAAGGGATGTCCAAGGGGCAGGAGGCGAGGCTGATGCTGACGCTCTGTCTCGCTCGCGAGGTGCCGCTGCTCGTGCTGGACGAACCGTTCTCCGGCATCGACATGATCTCGCGGGAGAAGATTGTGCTGGCGCTGATCGATGCGTTCGCGACGAGAAGGCAGACGGTTCTGATCTGCACGCATGAGATCGCGGAGACGGAGAGCCTGTTCGATCATGCGGTGTTCGTCAAGGACGGCAGAGCGGCGCTGAGCGGCGGCGTCGAGGAGCTGCGCTCGCGCAGCGGGTCGATGCAGGACATCTACCGCAGCTTGTACGGTTAAGGGGGAGCTTGAATGATGGAGAGAGATCAATTCGCTTATCTGGTGCGCCATGAGCTTAAGCTCGAGACTCGGCGGTTGGCGCGCGGGGGCTGGTTCTGGATCTATGCGGCCGTGATTGCGGTCGTCATCCTTGCCGCTCTTGCCATATGGGGCGGGGAAGACGCCCTCAAGCCGGACTACTTGCTGTTCGCTTGCTTCGCATTCCCCTACTTCTTCTGCATGCTCGCCTACCGGATGATCAAGCGGGAATGGTCAGACGGAACCGTCGGCTGGTGGCTGTCGCTGCCGTACTCGCGACTGCGGCTGCTGTCCGCGAAGCTGGTCGCTTCGTTCGCGCAGTCGATGGCGATCTCCGTGCTGTTCTTCGCCGCGGTAGCGGTCCTGGAGCTTTATTATGCGGCGGTCAACGGAGTCGGCTTCGCGGCATTCGGGCGGCTGCTCGAGCAAGAAGGAGAATACCTGCTGCTTCTGATCGTTTATTCGCCGATGCTGCTCGCATTGGGACTGCTTCTTGGCCTGCTTCACAAGTCGAGCCTGAAGCCGCTTATGCCGCTGTTCTGGATTCTGTTCGGGCTGTCCGGCAACGTCTTCAATTTCTTGGGGGCGTCAGCGGAGATTGCGGAGGGGCGATCATGGGGGCTCTTCGACGGCACCGCGCCCGCATGGGCGTGGCTGGCGATTCCGGCCTTCTGGCTGGTTGGGGCGGCGCTGTTCTCGGGAGCTGTGAACATCTGCAAGAAACATTTGATTCTGTAAAAATATACGGTTCTGCAGGAACGGAAGGGAGCACTCGAATGAGTCTTGCGATCGAAGTGAAGGGATTGGCCAAGAGTTACGGCAACAAGACGGCACTGTCCGGCATCGGGTTCGAAGTGGGAGCGGGGAGCTGCTTCGGTCTGCTCGGCCCGAACGGCGCGGGCAAGTCGACGACGATGAAGATTCTGTCCGGTCTGCTCGAGTCCGATCGGGGGACCGTGCGCCTCTTCGGCAAGGAGCAGCGGACGGCGGCGGACGACATCAAGCGGATTGTCGGGTACGTGCCGCAGTCCATCACGCTGTACGAGAAGCTGAGCGCATACGACAACCTTGTTTTTTTCGGAGAGATGTACGGGGTGAGCGGCGCCGAGCTGAAGCGCAGAATCGCCGATGTGCTGGAGAGAGTCGGTCTTGCCGATCGGGCCAAGGAAGCGGTGGACCGCTTCTCGGGAGGGATGAAGCGGCGGATCAATATTGCGGCGGCGCTGCTGCATCGGCCGAAGCTGCTCATTATGGACGAACCGACGGTCGGCATCGACCCGCAATCCCGCAATCATATCTTCGAGATGATTCGCTCCTTGCGCCAGGAAGGCGTGACCGTGCTGTACAGCACGCACTACATGGAGGAAGTCGAGAACCTGTGCGACCGGCTGGCGATCGTCGATCGCGGAGAAGTGATCGCGGACGGCTCGCTCGGCGAGGTGCTGGATCGCTTCGGGACGAAGGCGGTATACCTTGAGCTTGAGGGAGGCCGAGAGGCTCCTAAGCTGCCCGGGTACGGCGAAGTCGAGCCGAAGGAGCGCGGCTGGCTGCTGAGGACCGACACTCCGCTCGAATCGCTGGCGGCCTGGGCGGAAGCGTGCAAGCGAAGCCGGCTTGAGGCGAAGCGGCTCGAGATCGTTCGTCCGTCGCTGGAGGACGTCTTCCTCAAGCTGACCGGCACGACGCTGCGGGACGATGGCTAGAAGGACGGAAGGCTAGAAGGATGGGGAGGGGAGATCGACATGATTCTAAGTATTGCGCTTAAGGAATGGAAGCTGCTGATCAAGGAGAAGGGCGTGTTCATCTGGCTGCTGGTGATGCCCGCCTTGTTTATCGTCCTGTTCGGAACCGTGCTCGGCAATCTGGGAGGCGGGACGCAGACGCTGACGTATATCGACAACGATCGGACGGCCGCTTCGGAATCGCTAATGACCGCCCTCGGGGAGCAAGGCGGCTTCAAGCTTGAAGCGAAGCAAGCCGGGGAGCTGGACGATCAGGTGGATCGGATTCGCGAAGGCAAGCTCGGCTTCCTGCTCGTCGTTCCTCAAGGGTTCGCGGAGAAAATGACGGCGGGAGGGGACAGTCTCGCGGCGGTGGAGCTGTACAGCGACGGGGCTTCGGATTCGGCGGCGGGAATCCGCTCCGCACTGCAGAACGTTGCGACCGACTATCGCGAGCAGCGGCTGGATGCCGCTCTGAAGCAGGCCGGCGTCGGTGACGAGGCCAGGGAGCAGGCGCTGCAATCGCCGCTTCAGATCGAGGAGAAGCCTCAGAATGCGACGGAAGGCAATGCGGTGACACAGGTTGTGCCCGGCTACACGGTCATGTTCGTCTTCTTCGTCATGATCTCGATGATTCGCCGCTTCATCGGCGACAAGACGAACGGCATGACGGCGCGGCTCCGGACGACCCGGATGAAGCCGCTGCACTATCTGCTCGGCATGTGGCTCGCCTACCTTGGCGTTGCGCTCGTGCAATGCGCGGTGCTGCTTGGCTTCGGCCACTTCGCCTATGACGTGGCGCTCGGCGACTTGGCTGCGATCGCGGTTCTCGTCCTCATGCTGGCGCTGTGCGGAACGGGACTCGGGCTGGCGCTGTCGATGGTCGTTCGCAGCGAGAACCAGGGAATGGCGTTCGTGCAACTGATCACGATGGGCGGAGCGGCGCTTGGCGGGCTGTGGTTCCCGCTCGAGTACATGCCGAAGTCGATGCAGACGATCAGTCATTTTCTTCCGCAATATTGGGGGCAGCTTGCATTCCAGGACATCATGACGAGAGGAGACCACCTCTCCGGCATCCTGCCTTCGCTGGCGGTGCTGGCGGCATTCGCGCTCGCCGGGGTGCTGGTCGCGCTGCTTCGGTTCCGCGGCTTTATGAAGTCGGCGCAGGGCTGACCGGAGCGGAGGAGGCCACCAACCAACAACCGCAATTACCCCCTCGGCAGCGGCCGAGGGGGTAATTCGCTCCAAGCGTCAGAACAGGAATTTGTCCGGGTCGGAGCCGAAGCGGTGATCCCGGTTCAAGCCGTCGATCTTCGCCATGTCTTCGTCCGACAGCGAGAAGTCGAAGATGGCGCCGTTCTCGGCGATGCGGGACGGCGTGATCGACTTCGGAATCGTCACGATGCCGCTCTGAACGTCCCAGCGCAGAACGATCTGCGCGGCGGACTTGCCGTACTTGGCCGCAAGCTCCTGCAGGACGGGCTGGTCGAGATGGCCTTGCATAAGCGGGCTCCATGCTTCGAGCTGGATGCCGTGCTCCTTCGCGTACGCGAGCAGCTCCTTCTGCGTCAGCAGCGGATGGCATTCCACCTGGTTGACGGCGGGGACGATGTCGCTGCCTTCGGCCAGCTTCTTCAGGTGATGAACCTTGAAGTTGCTGACGCCGATTGCGCGGACATAGCCTTCCTTGTACAGCTTCTCGAACGCCCTCCACGTCTCCTGGAACTTGTCGGTGCCCGGCCAATGGATAAGCAGCAGGTCGATGACGCCGACGTTCAGGCGTTTGCGGCTCTCCTCGAAGGCGGCCAGGGCGCGCTCGTAGCCTTGGTCCTCGTTCCAGATCTTCGTCGTGACGAAGATCTCGTCGCGCGAGACGCCGGAGCTGCGAATCGCTTCGCCGACCTGCGCTTCATTATTGTAGATCCTCGCCGTGTCGATGCTCCGGTAGCCGGCTTCGAGAGCCGCATGGATGGCGCGCTGCGCGTCGCCCTCCGCCGTTACCTTCCATACGCCGAGACCCAGCCAAGGCATGTGAACTCCGTTATTCAGCGTTGTCGTGCTTCCAATCGTCAAGCTCATTCGTATCTCCTCCTTGGTAGATGTATGCAGGCCCGCACAACCTCCGGTACTACAGCAGCAACGAGAGCCATTCCTCCCGGTCGACGGGGCCGAAGTAGAACGTCAGATCGATGCCGGAGATCGCTTGCTCGATCGCCTCGCGATCATACCGGACGCCGACCAGCTTGTCCGTCACGTCCGTCACTTCGCCGCGGCCGAAGAAGTCGCCATAGATGGAAGCGCCGCGAATCTCCCCTTTGGCCACATCAAGCCTCACGTCGAACAGTCCCGCCGCGAGTTTGCTCACATTCTGCACGTTGAAGGCCGGGGACTCTCCATAGTTCCAGTCCCAGTTGCGGTACCGCTCGTCGGCGAGCTTGCGCACCCCGTCCCAGTCCGCTTCCGTCAGCTCGTACCGCTCGATCGGCTTGCCCTCGAAGATCGATTCGAGCACGAATTGCTTAAACTGCTCGATCGTCATCGGCTCCTTCAGGAACTCCGCGATGTTGGCGACCCGGCTGCGCACCGACTTCGTCGCCTTCGATTCGAACTTGAGCGGGTTGACCTTAAGCGCCGCGGCGACATTCTCCATGCGGGAATCGAACAGCAGAGTGCCGTGACTGAACATGCGGCCGCGGGTGGAGAATTGGGCGTTGCCGGAGATCTTGCGCTCTCCGACCTGCAGGTCGTTGCGCCCGCTCAGCTCGGCGTCGACCCCCAGCTTGCGCAGCGCGCCGACAACCGGCTGGGTGAACTTCATAAAGTTATGGAACGACTCGCCGTCATCCCGGGTAATGAAGCTGAAGTTCAGGTTGCCCAGGTCGTGGTAGACGGCGCCGCCGCCGCTCAGCCTTCGGACGACATGAATGCCATGCTCCCGCAGATACTCGGAGTTGACCTCCTCCGCCGTATTCTGGTTTTTGCCGATAATGATGGACGGTTCGTTAATGTAGAACAGAAGGTAATCATTCTCCGCAGGCAGCTTCCGCAAAATATATTCTTCCAGCGCCAGATTAAGAGAGGGGTCGTGCCCATTGCCGTTATCGACGAATAACACCGCGCAGCTTCCTCCTTTTATTCACTTCAGGTTTATTTTACTTCAGGTCGGCGGGGAGAACAAATTCCGTCGCTTCTCTCCGCTGTTTCACTTGGCACACTTCCTCCACACCTCTTGACTTTCGTTTAAGATCGCAATAGAATGAATTTACGTAAAAAATAATTTTTATGGTGATGGTTGGCATGATGAAGAATGGCCCGGAACCTATCGTGGACGTGTACCGGCTGGAGACCCCGGAGCAGGCGCTGGCGCTGCTGAATCCGATGCGGGCGTTGATGCTGCAACTGCTCGCGGAACCGTCGTCCGCCTCGGAGCTCGGCAGGCAGATGGGCGAGGCGCCGCAGAAGCTGAATTACCACCTGAAGATTCTCGAGAAGGTCGCTCTTATTCGGCGGAGCGGCACCCGCCAGGTGAAGAATCTGATCGAGGTGCTCTATCAGGCGATCGCGAGGTCCTATGTCATTCCGGATTCGTTCGGATGGTCCGAGGACTTGACGAAGCGAATGAAGGATCAAGGGACGCTGCGGCAGTTGGTGAACGCGGCCGAGCAGATTCGCATCGACGCGCTGAGGCTGATGGAGGCTTCCGACGACAACGCCGAGGTGCCGAGCGCCGTGCTAGAGGCGCACCTGAGCCTTCCGGACGCGTTGACGCGCGAGCGGTTCCTTGCCGATTACGCGGCTGCGGTGCGCGCCGTGGTGAAGAAGTATGAAGCGAAGGACGGAGCGGAGGGCGGCTTCAAGGCTATTCTGGCCGTCTACCCCCAATTGGACCAAGGAGGAAGCAAGCCATGAGCGAGAATGCGGTTGAACGGGAGAAGAAGCCGGAGAAGCAAGAGGCTGGCGAGCGGGAAGTCGAGACGGTGCAAGCGGACGTTCGTCCGATCCTGATCTGGGATTCGGAAGCGACGTTCTCCGTTATTCCGCTTGGGGAGCGGGGGCAGCTTGAGGCGCCGAAGCTGCGCGTGTTCACCTCCGGGTTCGGGCAGTCTGCCGCATGGAGAAGCAAGCCGGGCAGCGGACCGAGCGCAAGCGCGCGCTGCGCCGCGTAACTACTAAGCATACAAGGAGGGGTTGGAAAATGAGCTTCGTGCCCTACGTCGTCGAACAATCGAATCGCGGAGAGCGGTCGTACGACATTTACTCGCGCTTGCTGAAGGATCGAATTATCATTCTCGGATCGCCGATCGACGATAACGTCGCGAATGCGATCATTGCGCAACTGCTCTTCCTGGCCGCGGACGATCCGGAGAAGGACATCAGCCTGTATATCCAATCGCCGGGAGGTTCGGTGTCGGCCGCCTTCGCCATCTACGACACGATGCACTTCATCAAGCCCGACGTCTCGACGATCTGCGTCGGCATCGCGGCTTCGGCGGCATCCTTCCTGCTGCTGTCGGGTGCGAAGGGCAAGCGGTTCGCGCTGCCGAACAGCGAGGTAATGATCCACCAGCCGCTCGGCGGGGCCCAGGGGCAGGCGAGCGATATCGAGATTCGCGCCCGCCACATCCTGAAGACGCGCGATCGGCTGAATCGGATCATGTCGGAGCGGACGGGACAGCCGATCGAGAAGATCGAGAAGGATTCCGACCGGGACAACTTCATGACGGCGGAAGAAGCGCTGGCGTACGGGATCATCGACAAGATTCTGGAGTAGATTCGAAGGAGGGGCCCGGCTTGGCAACGAGCTTGGCCCTGTTTTTTTGACGTTTGCCTCGATCGTCCGCATGATGAAGGAGGAATCCGTTCATATTGAGTTCATAATTGCGGCTTATCCTAGTTGACTAGGGCTCTATATACATACAAAAGGAGAGCGTGAACGGATGGTTAAGTTATTCAAGTTCTTGAAGCCTTATCGCTGGGGCGTGGCGCTTGTGATGGCGCTTGTGCTCCTCCAGTCGTTGTCGGAGCTGTATCTGCCGACCTTGATGGCCGACATCGTCAACAAGGGCGTCATCGGAGAGGATCAAGCCTATATCTGGCGAATGGGCGGATACATGCTGCTCGTCACGCTCGGAGGAACGGCGTTCTCGGTTCTGGCGAGTTATTATTCGTCCCGCATCTCGGCGGGCTTCGGCCGGATCGTGCGCGGGAAGGTGTTCGAACACACGACGAATTTCTCGTTGCAGGAATTCGACAAGCTCGGCACCGCATCGCTCATCACCCGCACGACCAACGACATCAACCAGGTGCAGCAAGTGCTTATCATGATGATGCGGTTGATGATCATGGCGCCGATGATGTGTATCGGCGGATTGATCATGGCGCTGTCCAAGGATGCCAAGCTGACGCTTGTGCTGGCGGTCGCCATTCCGATTCTTGCGGTTACGATTCTGCTTATCTCGCGCAAGGGGCTGCCTCTGTTCCGCGTTATCCAGAAGCGGCTCGACAAGCTGAACCTTGTGCTCCGCGAAGGCTTGACCGGCATTCGCGTCATTCGTTCGTTTAATCGGCTGGAGCATGAGCAGAACCGGTTTGTCGCCGCGAACGAGGACCTGACCGCGACTTCGATCAAGGTCAACCAGATCATGGCGTTCTTGATGCCGCTGATGATGCTGATCATGAACTTCGCGTCGCTGGCGATCATCTGGTTCGGCGGCATTCGGATCAGCCACGGTCACATGCAGATCGGGGACCTGATGGCGTTCCTTCAATACGCCATGCAGATCATGTTCTCGCTGCTGATGCTGTCGATGATGTTCGTCATGGTGCCGCGCGCATCGGCTTCCGCCGTGCGCATCAACGAGGTTATGTCGCAGGAGGCGGTCATCCGCGATACGGCTGCTTCGCGGACCGGGGCTGCCAAGAACGGCGGCCGGAGCGGCTTCGGCGGCGTCGAATTCGACAACGTGACGTTCAGCTACCCCGGAGCCGAGCAGCCGGCGGTCAGCGGAATTACGTTCCGGGCGCTCCCCGGCGAAGTGACGGCGATCATCGGCGGCACGGGATCGGGGAAGTCGTCCATCGTCAACCTGATTCCGCGCTTCTACGACGTGGACTCCGGCAGCATTCGGATCGACGGCCGCGACGTGCGCGAGTATACGCAGGAGCAGCTTCGCGCCAAGATCGGCCTCGTTCCGCAGAAGGCGGTGCTCTTCTCGGGAACGATCACGGAGAACATTCGCTTCGGCAAGGACGACGCGACGGACGAGGAGATCCGGCGCGCGGCGGAGATTGCGCAGGCGGCCGACTTCATCGGCGAGATGCAGGAGGGGTTCGACTCGCGCATCGCCCAAGGAGGGCTTAACGTCTCCGGCGGCCAGAAGCAGCGGCTCTCGATCGCCCGGGCGCTTGTCCGCAAGCCGGACATCTACCTGTTCGACGACAGCTTCTCGGCGCTCGACTACAAGACGGACGCCAAGCTGCGGGCGGCGCTCCGTTCCGAGACGACGAACGCCGCGGTGCTGATCGTCGCCCAGCGGGTCAGCACGATTATGGATGCGGACCGAATTCTTGTGCTCGAAGAGGGACGCATCGTCGGGAACGGCACGCATAAGGAATTGATGCAGAGCAGCGAGGTCTATCGGGAGATCGTCGCTTCGCAACTGACGGAGGAGGAGATCGCATGAGCGCCCAAGACAAACGTCCTCCCGGAGGCGGCCCAGGCAGAGGCCCGGGCGGCCCAGGCGGTCCGGGCTTCGGCCCGCCGGGAATGATGATGCCGGCTCAGAAGGCGAAGAACTTCAAGGGTTCGTTCCGCCGCCTTCTCGGCTATTTGCGTCCTTATCGCTTCAAGCTGCTTGCCGTCCTCCTGACGGCAATTCTCAGCACCGTCTTCTCCATCTTGAGCCCGAAGATTCTCGGTCACGCTACCGATAAGCTGTTCAATGGAATCATGGCCAAGCTGAACGGCGAGGCCGGAGCGAGCATCGACTTCGCGGGCATCTGGCAGATCGTCGTGCTGCTGGCGGGATTGTACGTCGTCAGTTCGCTGTTCAGCTACGTGCAGCAGTTCCTGATGGCCGGCGTCGCGCAGCGGACCGTGTACAGCCTTCGCAACGAGGTGAGCGCGAAGCTGAACCGGCTGCCGCTCAAGTACTTCGACACGAAGACGCACGGAGAGATTCTGAGCCGTGTCGTGAACGACGTCGATAACATTGCGAACACGCTGCAGCAGAGCTTGACCCAGATGATCACGTCGCTCGTCACCCTGATCGGAATTATCGTCATGATGCTCACGATCAGCCCTGTCCTGACGATCATTCTTGTCCTGACGCTGCCGCTCAGCTTCCTCGTGATCAAGGCGGTCGCGGGGAGATCGCAAGTGTACTTCAAGAAGCAGCAGGAAGAGCTCGGCCGATTGAACGGGCACGTCGAGGAGATGTACACCGGCCACTCGATCGTCAAGGCGTTCGGCCGTGAAGAGAAGTCGAAGGCGGCGTTCGGAGAGATCAACGAACGGCTGTATCATGCCGGCTGGCGGGCGCAATTCGTCTCGGGCGTCATCATGCCGCTGATGAGCTTCATCGGCAATATCGGCTATGTCGCGATCAGCGTCGTAGGCGGCATTCTCGTAACGAAACGCTCGATTACGGTGGGCGACATCCAGGCGTTTATCCAATACGCTCGGCAATTCACAATGCCGATCACCCAAACCGCGAACATCGCGAACATCATCCAATCGACGATCGCGTCGGCGGAGCGGGTGTTTGAACTGCTCGACGAAGAAGAAGAACGCCCCGAGGAGCAAGGCCGCTTGAAGTCGTCCGACGTTCACGGCGACGTTCGCTTCGATCGGGTGCGGTTCAGCTATAAGGCCGAGGAGCCGCTGATCGACAACCTGAGCATCGACGTGCGGAGCGGGCAGACGGTTGCGATCGTCGGGCCGACGGGAGCGGGCAAGACGACGCTCGTCAACCTTCTGATGCGATTCTACGAAGTATCGGACGGCTCGATTGCGATCGACGGGAACGATATCTCGAAGCTGAAGAGGGGCGACCTGCGCAGCCTGTTCGGCATGGTGCTGCAGGACACATGGCTGTTCAACGGAACGATCCGGGACAATATCGCTTACGGACGGGAAGGGGCGACGGAAGAGGAGGTCGTGCAAGCGGCTCGGGCGGCGTATGCCGATCACTTCATTCGGACGCTGCCGGACGGTTACGACACGGTGCTGAACGAGGAGGCGTCCAACCTCTCGCAGGGCCAGAAGCAGTTGCTCACAATCGCTCGTGCGATTCTCGCCGATCCGGCGATCTTGATTCTCGACGAAGCGACGAGCAGCGTCGATACGCGAACCGAGATCCACATCCAGCAGGCGATGAATCGGCTGATGGAAGGACGAACGAGCTTCGTCATCGCCCACCGCCTCTCGACGATTCGCGACGCCGACCGGATTCTCGTCATGAACAAGGGGACCGTCATCGAGCAAGGCACCCACGAGGAACTGCTGGCGCAAGGCGGGTTCTACGCGGAGCTGTACAACAGCCAATTCTCCAGCGGCGCTGCCGTGAGCGCGACTTCTTAGGAGCGCTGACCGCCCGTTTTTTAGCTGGGGCTAAGCCATTATTCATCGTCCGTTCATATTCTCGTGGTACCTTCCCTTATAGTTGGAACTATGGGAGGAAGATTAACCTATGACGATCAGAAAATGGAACCTAGCCCTCAGCGGAGCACTTGCAATCGCCCTGCTCTCCGGCTGCGGCTCGAACAATTCCGGTACGCAGGCGGCTTCGGGAGCGCAGACGGAAGCCAGCGGCGGTGCCGCACAGGGCGAGCAAGGCCAAGGCGGTGCGGGCGGCGGCTTCGGGGGCGGCATGGTGGACGAGAACGGCAATGCCGCCAGCCTGATCGGCAAGATCAAGAGCGTGAACGGCAACACGATTACGGTTTATAAGTCAAGCATCGACCCGAGTCAGATGGGCGGCGGCATGAGAGGCCAGGGCAACGGCGGTCAAGGCGGCGGCGGTCGCGGCCAAGGCGGCAACGGCGGCCAGGATGCCAACGGAGGCAACGGCGGGCAAGCTCCGGCAGACGGACAAGCTCCGGCGGATGGACAAGCCCCCGCAGACGGGCAGCAGCCGCCCAGCGGAGCGCCGTCCGGCGACGGCAATGGCGAAGGCCGCCCGCAAGGCGGCGGGATGGAGAACATGTTCACGGAGGAGACGGTCGATATTACCGTCACCGACGCAACCGTCGTTCAGAAGACATCGTTCGAGAACAACGAGATGACGTCGACCGACGTCGCCCTCTCTGACCTCAAGGCGGACGACGTGTTGACGATCTGGCTGACCGATGGCACGCAGGAAGCGACGAAGATCACGCTCGGCGGCATGGGCGGCATGGGCGGCGGTATGAGAGGTCAAGGCGGCGGCCAAGGCACCCAAGGCCAAACGGATGGCCAGGCTCCGGCGGCCAGCGCCCAGTCGACCCAATCATAAGCTTAAGCGAGCCCCCTCCTCTGACCGAGGAGCGGGGTTTTCGTTCGGTGTACTGTTGCGTCAAACGGAGCTATTTATTCTGTCGGATTTACGGAATACAATGAGAGTGGTAAACTGGTGAACGAAGGCTCGATAAGGCGATCATAGGCGACAAACAGAGGGTCAAGCTTCAGAGGCTTGGTCGAAAGGGGTAGCGGGAATTCATGTCCAACGATTTATTGCAAGCTCTATCCGATGAGAAGATCGTCGCGATCATTCGCGGCATCTCCGCCGAATCCGGCGATGCGACGGCGGAAGCGCTGTACGAAGGCGGCATCGTGTTCCTTGAAGTTACTCTGAACACGGACGGCGCGCTCGGCATGATCTCCCGCTTCAAGGAGAAGTACGAAGGGCGCATGAGAATCGGCGCCGGAACCGTGCTTGATATCGGTCAAGCCAAGGAAGCGGTTGCTGCGGGAGCGGAATATATCATCTCTCCTAACCTGGACGAAGAAGTTATCTACTACGGCGTCGAGCAAGGCATCGAAGTATGGCCGGGCACGATGACGCCGAGCGAGATCGTTCGTGCGTACAAGGCGGGCGCTTCGGCGGTCAAGGTGTTCCCAATGGGCGCACTCGGCGTCAACTACCTGAAGGAAGTTCGCGGTCCTCTGAACCATATCCCGATGGTGGCGACGGGCGGAGTCAACCTGTCCAACATCAACAATGTGCTCGACGCGGGCGCAATCGCGGTCGGCCTCGGCGGCAACCTGGTGGACAAGCAACTCGTGAAGGACGGCAAGTTCGACGAGTTGACCAAGCTTGCCCAAGCGTTCGTGGCGGAGGTTAAGGGAGCCAAATGACGACCTCCAACGGAGCGCGCATCGATGTCGTGACGATCGGGGAGAGCATGATCCTGCTGCAGCCGATGAGCGAAGGCCCGCTCGCTTACGCCCCGCTCTTCACGCGATCGATTGCGGGCGCGGAGTCCAACGTGGCGATCGGCCTCTCGCGGCTCGGCCTGAAGGTGCGCTGGATCAGCCGGGTCGGCAATGACCCGTTCGGCGATCTTATTCTGTCGACGCTGGCGGGCGAAGGCGTGGACATCGGCCAGGCCGAGAGGGACGCCGCTTATCCGACTGCGGTTTACTTCAAGGAATTCAAAGGCTACGGCGATCCGAACGTCTATTATTATCGCAAGGGCTCGGCGGCCAGCACACTCTCGGCGTCCCACGTGAAGAGCGATTGGTTCGAAGGCGCCGGTCACCTGCACGTAACCGGCATTACCCCCGCGCTCGGCGAAGGCACGGCAGATGCGGTGAGGGCCGCGATGACCGAAGCCCGCAGGCAGGGCCTGACCGTCTCGTTCGACCCGAACCTGCGCCGCAAGCTGTGGAGCGAAGAGAAGGCGCGCGAGACGCTGCTCTCTCTCATCCCGCTGTGCGACATCTTCATGCCGGGGCTGGAGGAAGCGGAATTCCTCGTCGGCGAGATGACGGAAGAAGGCTACGGCGCCCACTTCCTGTCGCTCGGCGCGAAGGCCGTCGTGTTGAAGCTCGGCGAAGCCGGCTCGATCGGCTTCACGCCGCGTGCTGCTTATCGGGCCAAGCCGAACCCGGTCAAGCACGTGGTGGACACGGTAGGCGCGGGCGATGCGTTCGCCGCCGGCTTCCTGTCCTCCTGGCTGAAGCACGACCCGAAGGGCGAAGACGGCGAGCGGCTCCAGCACGCCCTTGGCCGTGCGAACCTGATGGGGGCGCTCGCGACCCAATACAAGGGCGACTGGGAAGGGCTGCCGAAGCTGGCCGAAGTCGATCGGCTCCTGTCCGGCGGCAAGGAGACAACAAGATAAATTCATCACGGAAGAAGTTGGGCCATGAAGAAGCTGGGCGCGAGGGAGAACCTCGCGCTCTTTCTTTTGCATGGCGGCTCCCAAGTGGGATTACCCGTTCGAATCGATTATGCCTCTTCTCCCATTCGCTCAGTATTCGAATTAACTCAGCCTCCGAGCTGACCCAGTATTCGAATTGCGGAATTATTCGGAATACGAATAGACCACGAGCCGCATTTGTTATGCTGCAGACCGGGAGGAGCAAGCGTGAACTATATGCAGAAGGGCGTTGCAGCCGTCTCGAGTCGAGTTGTAGCGAAAGGTGAATTCGGCTAAATATTTGAACAGGTGCCGTGGATGCACGCCATGATAGGAATCATTTATTCGCTTAAAGCCCGCCTTGATCACGGAGGCCAGAGTCGGGCACTTGCGCTTGGTTAAAAAGCGGGAACAATGAACGGGATTCCCTTGACTGATCGGGTCGGAGGCGAAGTGAAGCTCCTTAAATAGATCGACGTCTAGGGGGTCCATCCAACGTTCATTCATTCGTTCCCGGGGAATTTCCATGATGACAAGCTTCTCAGAGTGGTCGGAGTCATCGCAAGCAAGCCCGACTGCCAAAGGCTGTTGGGTCGGGGCTAAATCGAATGAACCGCATAGTTCCCGGCCCCATAAGGCCAACCCGGCTTCGATGCGTCCGGCGAGCTTATCCGTCTGCCAAGCGCTTAAACATTGACGAATCTTGTTCAACATGGCATACGCCGTCTTGTAGGTGACGCGGACGAGCTTGGACAATTGGACGGCGTTGATGCCGACCGAAGGATCGCCTACCCTCCTCATGGCATAGAGCCACTTGGAAAGAAGGGTGCGCGTTCCTTCGAGAACGGTGCCGGAGGTGACGGAAGTCTGAAGGTGGCAACGGGCACACTCGAAGAGAGGCAGGCGACGGGTTGAGATGGTGTATGCCTCGCGGCAACCGCAATCCGGGCATCGGAACCCGTCGGGCCATCTGCAGCGCAGGAAAAAGTCCAGGCAAGCCTCTTCTCCGCCTTGAGCCAGCAAGAACGATTCATACGACTCAACCATTTCCATTCCTCCTCGAAAAGAGAACGTTTGTTCTCTTTTATAATAACATTTTTATGGGAAAATGCAAGGCTGAGCGAGGAAAAAAAGGATTCGACCGACGCGTACTGAACGAAAGGGAGAGGCGTGCTAATTGAAAATTAGGGGGTGCGGCGGAGTGGTTTTGGGAGAAATTGGGTAATTTGTCGAATGGGGCGAATTAGGTGGATTGGACGAATTGGACGAAAACGAATTGAACGAATTGGGCGAACCGGATAAATTGGCTGAAACGGGGGAATTGGGGCGGAATGGGCGGTCGGTGGCGGGGGAATACAAGCTGTCCGATTGTTGGGCGAGAAGGGCCGCATGATCTCGCCTCACCCTCATCCATACAAGCGCCGGAATTGCTCCGGAGGGATGCCCGTCTTGCGTCGGAAGGTGGCCACGAAGTGGCTGGCATCGCGGAAGCCGACGTATTCGGCGATCTGCTTGACCGGGGTGGCGGGCTGGTTGATGAGCAGTTCCTTCGCCTTGCGCAGGCGGAGCTGGATGAGGTAGACGTAAGGCGAGACGCCGAATGTGCCGCGGAAAAGTACGTTCAGCGAGCTGACGGGCATGTTCAGCACGTCCGACATCTCGGCGAGACCGACGTCGGCGTTCGCATAGCTGCGCTCCATCCACTCCAGCAGGGGGCGCAGCTTCTCCGAGCTGCGAACTCTTGCGGAGGGGCTGTCCGGCGAGCCGTAGTGGCGAAGCGTAATAAGGAAGCGATAAGCTTCCGCCGAGGCGGTGAGGCCGAACAGGTCGGCGTCCTCCTCCAGCCGGTCGAGCATCCCTTCAAGCAGGTGGCTCATCGGCGAGTCGTTCTCCCAGTGCATCGGCACGGGCTCGAGCAGATTCAGCGATTGCAGCAGTTCCGGAGCGTTCGGCCCGCCGAACGTCAGATAAGCGGTGTCCCAATGGTCGCCGCGAGTCTCGTAGGTATGCGGCACGCCGGGCTGCACAAGGATGCCGCTGTTGGCGGGAAGGGCGTAGGCGCGATCGCCGATGCGGAAGACGCCTTCCCCACGGATCGTCTGCAGCCAATGATAATAAGGGTAGCCTTCGCTTCGCACCATTTTGTCCGCTTCCTTCGCTGCCCCGACCGTCTCGACGAACAGGGGAAGCGCATGCTCCTGGCCGTTCGTCAGCACGAATCTCCTCATTTTGCCTCAGACTCCTCTGTCATATTCTTATATACGCTTGCTAGATGTTTATATTTTACCGTACTCCTACTTGGATTAATATAGGGATATCCTTATATTAAACTTTAATCCAGCGAAGGAGCTTGCCATATGATAAATGAGAAGTTGCCGAAAATCTGGTACGGCGGGGACTACAATCCGGAGCAATGGGAAGCGGATACATGGGCGGAGGACGACCGTCTGTTCAAGCTCGCGGGCATCGATGTCGCGACGATCAATGTGTTCTCTTGGGCGCTGAGCCAGCCGAGCGAGGACGAGTACAACTTCGAATGGCTCGACGAGACAATCGAGCGGCTTCATAAGAATGGCGTCGGCGTCTGCCTGGCGACGAGCACCGGCGCGCATCCGGCCTGGATGGCGAAGAAGTATCCGGAAGTGACTCGCGTCGATTACAACGGCCGCAAGCGCAAGTTCGGCGGTCGCCATAATTCGTGTCCGAACAGTCCGGTGTTCCGCAAGTACTCCGTTCGCATCGCCGAGAAGCTGGCGGAACGCTATAAGGATCATCCGGCGTTGCTTATCTGGCACGTCTCGAACGAATACGGCGGCTATTGCTATTGCGACAACTGCGCCGAGGCGTTCCGCGTCTGGCTGCAGAAGCGCTACGGTTCGATCGACGCCGTGAACAAGGCGTGGAACACGCGCTTCTGGGGCCATACGTTCTACGATTGGGACGAGATCGTTCCTCCGAACGCGCTGTCCGAGGAATGGGACGGCAGCCGCACGAACTTCCAGGGCATCTCTCTCGACTACCGTCGCTTCCAATCGGCGAGCCTGCTGGACTGCTACCGTCTCGAATACGATGCGCTCAAGAAGCATACGCCGGACGTGCCGGTCACGACGAATCTGATGGGCTTCTATCCGGAGCTCGACTACTTCGAATGGGCGAAGCATATGGACGTCGTCTCTTGGGACAACTATCCGTCGCTTGATACGCCGATCAGTCTGACGGCGATGACGCACGATCTGATGCGCGGCTTGAAGCAAGGCCAACCGTTTATGCTGATGGAGCAGACGCCGAGCCAACAGAACTGGCAGGCTTACAATTCCTTGAAGCGCCCGGGCGTCATGCGGCTGTGGAGCTACCAGGCCGTCGCCCGCGGAGCGGATACGGTCATGTTCTTCCAGCTTCGCCGCTCGGTCGGTGCCTGCGAGAAGTACCACGGCGCGGTCATCGAGCATGTCGGGCATGAGCATACGCGCGTGTTCCGCGAAAGCGCCGAGCTCGGCCGCGAGCTGCAGCAGCTCGGCGACCGGCTGCTCGATTCCCGCCCGAATGCCCGCGTCGCGCTCGTCTACGACTGGGAGAACCGCTGGGCGACGGACCTGACGAGCGGCCCGACGGTCGCGCTCAAGTATCAGGACGAAGTGCACAAGTATTACGACGCGCTGTTCAAGCTTGGCATCCAAGCGGATATGATCGGCGTCGAGACCGATCTCTCCGGCTACGATATCGTCATTGCGCCGGTTCTGTACATGGTGAAGACGGGGTATGCGCAGAAGGTCGAGAAGTTCGTCGAAGCGGGCGGCACGTTCGTGACGACGTTCTTCAGCGGCATCGTGAACGAGAACGATCTCGTGACGCTCGGCGGTTATCCGGGCGAGCTGCGCAAGGTGCTCGGCATCTGGGCGGAGGAGATCGACGCGCTGTTCCCGGGCGTGACGAACCAGGTCGTCATGAGCGGCGAACGCGGCTCGCTTAGCGGCACGTACGAGTGCGGCCTGCTGTGCGACCTGATCCATTCCGAAGGCGCGGAAGTGCTCGCGACCTACGGCTCCGACTTCTACAAGGGAATGCCGGCGCTGACGGTGAACAAGTTCGGCCAAGGCGAAGCTTGGTACGTGGCGACAAGTCCGGACAAGCGCTTCATGGAGCACTTCCTGAAGAACCTGTGCGAGAGCAAGGGGATCAAGCCGCTTGCGAACGTTCCCGCCGGCGTTGAGGCGGCGGAGCGGATCAAGGGAGACAAGTCGTTCCTGTTCCTCTTGAACCACAATGCCGAGGGTGCCGCGGTGGAACTGGCCGAAGGCGCGGGCGGTGTCGAGCTGCTGAGCGGGGAGGCGGCTTCCGGTTCCGTCACCGTTCCGGCGAGAGGCGTGCTTATTATTGAGAGAGAAGGAGCCGTGCGCTAAGCCGATGAGACTCCATTATCGCAAGTCGGCACAGGTTTGGACCGAGGCGCTGCCGGTCGGCAACGGCCGCTTGGGGGCGATGGTCTTCGGAGGCATCGAGACGGAACGGCTGCAACTGAACGAAGACAGTCTCTGGTCCGGCGGCCCGAAGATCGGCACGAACCCGCGGGCCAAGGAGGCGCTGCCGGCGGTTCGCCGCCTGCTCGCCGAGGAGAAGTACGCGGAGGCGGAGGAGCTGTGCCGGCGCGAGATGCTCGGTCCGTATGTGCAGTCGTACCTGCCGCTCGGGGACTTGACGATCGGCTTCGAGCACGGCAACTTCGCGCGTACCCGATATACGCGCGAGCTTGATCTTGCCAATGCGATCGTCAAGGTCGAGTACGACGTCGGCGATGCGACGTATACGCGCGAGATTTGGGCATCGCATCCGGCGCAGGCGATCGTGATCCGGCTGCGCTGCAGCAAGCCGGGCGCGCTGAGCTTCGCCGCGAAGATGGGCAGCCCGCTGCGCTCGCGCACGTCGCTGCTGGAGCTGGGCGGCGAGGGTTCCGCCGCGGGCGCGAATGCCTGCGCGTTCGCCCTGCGCGGCGTCGCGCCGAAGCACGCGGACCCGAACTACTATTCGAGCGGCGCCCCGTTCGTCTATGACGCTCCAGGCGAACAGGAAGGCATGCGCTTCGCAGCGCTGCTCGGCGTTCGGCTGGAAGGAGACCGCGCCAAGGCGGACATCGACGCCGGAGGGCTGTACGTGAGCGAGGCATCCTCCGCGACACTTATTCTGACCGCCGCGACGAGCTTCGGCGGCGCCGACCGCGTGCCGGGACAGACCGGCATCGACGAGGTCGCGCTTGCGGCAGCACCGCTGATCCAGGCGCTCGGGGCACCGGATGAGCACTTGCGCGCCGGTCACGTCGCGGATTACCGGGCGCTGTTCGACCGGGTGAAGCTCAGCCTTGGCGGCGGCGAACGGTCGACAGATCCCGACCTGCCGACCGACGAGCGGATCGAGCGCTTCGGCGCAAGCGACCCTCATCTCGTGGAGCTGCTGTTCAACTATGGCCGTTACCTGATGATTGCCAGCTCGCGGCCTGGCACCCGGCCTGCTAACTTGCAGGGCATCTGGAACGAGATGACCCGTCCGCCGTGGAGCAGCAACTGGACGCTCAACATTAACGCGGAGATGAACTACTGGCCGGCGGAGACGTGCAACCTGGCGGAATGCCACGAGCCGCTGCTGGGCTTCATCGGCGATCTGGCGAAGACCGGCGAGCGAACGGCGGCCGTCAATTACGGCGCGAGAGGCTGGACGGCGCATCATAATTCGGATATCTGGGCACAATCCGAGCCGGTCGGCGCCTTCGGACACGGGGACCCGTCCTGGGCGTTCTGGCCGATGGCCGGGGCGTGGCTGGCGCAGCATCCGTGGGAGCACTATGCCTTCCATCCGGATAAGATCTGGCTTCGGGAGAAGGGCTACCCGCTCATGAAGGGAGCGGCGCTGTTCTGCCTCGATTGGCTGATTGAAGACGAGAACGGTTATCTCGTCACATCGCCGGCGACGTCACCCGAGCATCGGTTCGTGAACCCGAACGATCCGGAAGGTCCGCGAACGAGCCTCAGCATCGCGTCTACGATGGACCTGAGCCTGATCCGGGATCTGTTCGCGAACTGCATCCGGGCGGCCGCCGATCTCGGCATCGACGAGAGCTTCCGCGGCGAGCTGGAGGAGGCGCAAGCGAAGCTGCTCCCGCTGCAGATCGGCAAGTACGGCCAACTGCAGGAGTGGTCGCAGGACTTCGAGGACGAGGATGTTCACCATCGCCATGTGTCCCATCTGTTCGGCGTATACCCCGGCAGAGAGTTGACGGCGGAAGGGACGCCGGAGCTGTTCGAGGCGGCCAGGCGCTCGCTCGAGCGGCGAGGCGACGACGGCACCGGCTGGAGCCTCGGCTGGAAAATCAGCCTCTGGGCCCGGTTCCGCCAAGGAGACCGCTCCTTGCAGCTTATCTCGAAGCTGCTGACGCTTGTTCGTTCGAACAGCGAGAAGCCTGAGGGCGGCGGCGTGTACCCGAACCTGTTCGACGCGCATCCGCCGTTCCAGATCGACGGCAACTTCGCGGCGACGGCGGGCATTGCGGAGATGCTGCTGCAGTCGCATCTTGGCTATCTCGAGCTGCTGCCCGCGCTGCCTGCCGCTTGGCGCAGCGGTTCGATCTCGGGCCTGCGCGCTCGCGGCGGCTTCGAGGTCGACCTGGAGTGGGCGGACGGCAAGCTTGCGCTTGCCCGTATCCTTTCGCTGCTTGGCGGAGCGTTGGAGGTCCGTACAGGGAGCGGCGGCCGCTGGAGCCGGCAGACCGAAGCGGGCTCGGTATACGAGATACGCGAACGGGATTTACGAATGGATGACTAGAGCCGATACGGCTAATCACTTTTAAGAAGCGGAGGCACCGACGACAATGACACGACCCAAATTCAACTACACGCCACCTGCGAACGGGTATCCTGAATGGAACAACAATCCGGAGATTTTCCAACTGAACCGTCTTCCTGCCCATGCCACGATGATCAGCTACGACACCTTGGAGGAAGCGCTTCGCGGCGAACGGGAGAAGTCTCCCTACTATCTGTCGCTGAACGGCACCTGGAAGTTCTCGTGGGCGCGCAATCCGGAGGAGCGGGTTCGGAACTTCTACGAGACGGGCTTCGACACGTCCGGCTGGGACGACATCCCGGTTCCGTCGCATTGGCAGCTTCAGGGCTACGATTACCCGCAGTACACGAACGTGAACTACCCGTGGATTCACCAGGAGGACCTTGTTCCGCCGTTCGCGCCGACGAAGTACAATCCGGTCGGTTCCTATGTCCGCACGTTCGAGGTGCCGAAGGCATGGGCGGGGCAGCCCGTCCGCATCAGCTTCCAGGGCGTCGAATCGGCCTTCTACATCTGGCTGAACGGGGAGCTCGTCGGCTACAGCGAGGATACGTTCACCCCGGCGGAATTCGACCTCACTTCGTACCTGCACGAAGGAACGAACACACTGGCCGTCGAGGTATACCGCTGGTGCGACGCGAGCTGGCTGGAAGACCAGGACTTCTGGCGGATGAGCGGGATTTTCCGCGAGGTGTTCCTGTATTCGTCGAAGCCGACCCGCATCGTTGACTTCTTCGCGCATCCGGAACTGGACGAGGAGCTTCGGAACGGCCGTCTGGGCATCGAGGCGTTGATCGAGGACGAGGCGGAATCGCGCAAGGACGTGTCTGTGCTCGTTCAGCTCTACCGGGACGGAGAAGGCGTGCTGGCGGAACCGCTGGAGCTTCAAGGCCGATTGGGGGAAAAGAAGACCTGCGAGCTGCAAGGAGCGGCAGAGGTGATCGAGCCCCTGAAGTGGAGCGCCGAGCATCCGAATCTGTATACGCTGGTCCTCGCACTTCGCGAGTCCGGCGGCGAGATAACGCAGTGGGTCAGTTGCCGGGTCGGCTTCCGCCGCTTCGCGATCGAAGACGGACTGATGAAGATCAACGGCCAGCGCATCGTGTTCAAGGGGACGAACCGCCACGAGTTCTCCTGCGACACCGGTCGGGCGCTCAGCTACGAGGACATGGTGCGCGACGTCGTGCTGATGAAGCAGCACAACATCAACGCGGTCCGCACGTCGCATTACCCGAACCATCCGAAGTGGTACGAGCTGTGCGACGAATACGGCCTGTACGTCATCGACGAGACGAACCTGGAGACGCACGGGAGCTGGCAGTACGGCCAGGACCAGCACGAGGAAGGCAACACGGTTCCGGGCAGCAAGCCGGAATGGCGGGACAACGTGGTCGACCGCGCCCGCTCGATGCTCGAGCGGGACAAGAACCATCCGGCCATCATCATCTGGTCGCTCGGCAACGAATCGTGGGGCGGAGACAACTTCCTGCATATGCACGACTTCCTGAAGCGGCGCGATCCGTCTCGTGTCATCCATTACGAAGGTGTGTTCCATTGTCGCAAGTCGGAGGCGGCTTCCGAGATCGAGAGCCAGATGTACACGAAGCCGGCGGATATCGAGGCTTATGCGCTCGGGACGGCCGACCCGACCTGGTATGGGGGCGACCGCGAAGGAGGCAAGCCGTTCCTGCTATGCGAATACAGCCATGCGATGGGCAATTCCTGCGGCGGCTTGCACTTGTATACGGAGCTGTTCGACAAGTATCCGATCCTGCAGGGCGGCTTCATCTGGGATTGGGTCGACCAGGCAATCCGCATCAAGGATGAAGACGGCGGCAGCCACATGGCGTACGGCGGCGACTTCGGCGAATCGCCTCACGACGGCAACTTCTGCGGGAACGGACTTATCTTCGCGGATCGTTCCGTCTCTCCGAAGCTGCTGGAAGCGAAGGCCTGCTACCAGAATATCGAATTCTCGACCATCGATCCGGCGAAGGGAACGTTCGAAGCGAAGAACAAGTTCCTGTTCACGAACCTGGACGAATATGACTTCGCATGGACGCTGACGGCGAACGGGGCTGCGGTCGGTTCCGGAAAGCTCGAGATCGGCGCGGCTCCGGGCGAGTCGGCGGCGTTCGACCTGAGCGCGGCTTATAAGGCGGGGGCGGAAGCGGGAGTCGAATACGTGCTTACTCTGTCCGCCGCATTGAAGGAAGGAACGGTCTGGGCGGAAGCCGGACATGAGATCGCCTACGGGCAGTTCGTTCTTCCGGTCGGGAACGCTGCGGGAGCAGCTCCCGTCTCTTCCGTAACGACAAAGGCCGAGCAAGAAGCGGCCCTGACCGTTGAAGCGACGGATGGCGAGTTAATCGTAAGCGGCGGCCGCTTCGCCGCCGGCTTCGACCGGGCGACGGGAGCACTGGCTTCCTATAAGCTCGATGGAACGGAGCTGCTGGAGAGCCCGGTCGAGCCGAACTTCTGGCGGGCATTCACGGATAATGACAAGGGCTACAAGCATCAAGAGCTGTGCGCGACCTGGCGGGATGCCAGCTTAAGCCGCAAGCTCGTCTCCCTCGATTGGAAGGAGGAGGCCGGAGCCGCCATGGTGACGGCGCAGTTCGAGCTTCCGACGGCTCCGTTCGCCTCGTTCTGCCGGGTGACGTACCGGATCGAAGCGGACGGAACGGTTCGGATCGAGCTGAGCCTGGAGCCGGGAGCAGGCCTGCCGGAGATTCCGGAATACGGCGTCCGGCTTGCGCTTCCGCAGTCGTTCGACCGGCTGCGCTGGTACGGCCGCGGTCCGCACGAGAATTATTGGGACCGCAAGGCGAGCGCGAAGCTCGGCCTGTACGCAGGGACGACGGCCGGGCAGGTCGTGCCGTACCTGCGGCCGCAGGAGCACGGCAACAAGACCGACGTTCGCTTCGCCGAAGCGACGAACGCCGCGGGCCTCGGCTTCCGGTTCGAGAGCGAGTCGCCGTTCGAATGGAACGCGCTGCCGTACACGCCGTTCGAGCTGGAGAGTGCCACGCACCATCATCTGCTTCCGCAGACGGAGCATACGGCCGTTCGGGTGAACGGCAAGCAGATGGGAGTCGGCGGCGACGACAGTTGGGGAGCTCCGGTGCACGCGGAGTTCACGCTGCCGGCCGACCGCGGCTACGGGCTCGCGTTCGCGCTGAAGCCGCTGCTTCCGTAACGCCTTGCATAAATCTTCCTCGGACGCGGCAACCTAACCGTGTCAGGAGGTGGTAGGGTGGACTCGAACCTGGAGCATGTCGTCGCGGTTCGGAAGAACGGCGACGGAGACATTACGGAGCTGCAACTGACTTCCGGCACCGTTGTCGGCTACAAGGAAGCGCAGGCTATGGCGAAGCAAGGGAAGATCGCGGGCGTGAACGTCTTCCGCGGTCGGGACGGCGACGAGCATCTGCGCTCGAATGCCGACGGCATCAAAGAGAACAACCTGGATAATCTGCCGACCTTCTAGCAGCAGGAACGGAATCGCCCTCGTATCGCCGACTCGGCGCGACGAGGGCGATTTTGGGTTGAGCCGCGTTGTCCCAGTCGCCCCAGTTGTCCCCGTCGCCCCAGTCGAGCGGCGAGAAGCGGGACGGAAGCCGTCGATGCCGATGGCCGCCGGGTTTTTATGCGAAAAACCACATTGGCGCAGCTCGATAACGGGCGGTTCGGGCGATTATATGTGAAAAATAGCATAAATGAAGACAATTCTAGCTCGAATTGCCGGATGTATGCTAAAAACCGCATAAACCCCTCGATTCCCTCCCGATCCAAGCCAACGAATGTGAAAAATCACATAAAATCGCAACTGTCATCGGGGACCGGAAGAGGGCGAATCGCGCGGCGGTGGAGATGGCTGCGCCATTACTTCCGCCGCTGAGGTTATGCCTCCTCTCCCCGCGACTCCCTCCAGGGAAACGCCGCACAAACCATTCGCTCTACGCGACAACATGGATCACCCGACGAATCAGCTCGACCACCCAACAAACCGGCTCGTATCCTCTGATGAATCAGCTTCAAGCGCCTAGGACATTGAGGTGAGTGCCTGAGTGAAGGGGAGAGGCGGCATAATCGTATTTGGGGGGAGTTGGTCCATGGCTGGAGCCTCTTCGTCAGATGGCGATGCAATGTTGTAAGTACAAGTTGGAGTTCGAACGTCGGGAACCTATCGGATTTACACGAAAAAGTCACGCTAAACCTTGATCATTCGCCTTTTTAAGAGTAAACTGAGATTGTAATTATGTACGTACAAGTTATCATATTCTCAGGAGGCATCCCGATGATTCAACTGAAACCATATGAATTCTGGTTCATTACCGGCAGCCAGCATCTGTACGGACCCGAGACTCTCGAGGAAGTGAATGCGCATTCAAGCGAGATCGCAGGCGCGCTGTCCGGCGATTCCGCCATTCCGTTCCCGATCGTCTTCAAGCCGGTCGTTACGACTCCGGCCGAGATCCGCGCCATCCTCAATGCAGCGAATGCCGACGAGAGCTGTGCCGGCGTCATCACCTGGATGCATACGTTCTCCCCGGCGAAGATGTGGATCGCGGGCCTGACCGAGCTGCGCAAGCCGCTGCTTCACCTTCACACGCAGTACAACCGCGACATTCCGTGGGATACGATCGATATGGACTTCATGAATACGAACCAAGCTGCCCACGGCGACCGCGAATACGGCTTCATCGGCGCCCGCCTCGGCATCTCCCGCAAGGTCGTCGTCGGCCATTGGAGCGATTCCGCCGTTCGCGCCCGCATCGGGGAATGGGAACGCACTGCGGTCGCTTACAGCGAGAGCCGCACCCTGAAGGTATGCCGCTTCGGCGACAACATGCGGCAGGTGGCCGTTACCGAGGGCGACAAGGTCGAAGCGGAGATCAAGTTCGGCTGGTCCGTCAATACGTACGGAGTCGGCGACCTTGTTCAATATGTGAACGCCGTGTCCGCTGCGGACGTGGAGAAGCTTCTTGGCGAATATGCCGAGAAGTATGACATCGTGGAAGCGGGGCGCACGGCAGGTCCGGTCCGCGACGCGATCGCCTATCAGGCTCGTCTCGAGATTGCGATCAAGCGCTTCCTCGACGAAGGAGGCTTCACGGCGTTCACGACGACGTTCGAAGACCTGCACGGCCTTGAGCAATTGCCGGGCCTCGCGGTTCAACGCCTGATGGAGCAAGGCTACGGCTTCGCGGGAGAAGGCGACTGGAAGACGGCGGCACTCACCCGCCTGCTGAAGATCGTTGCCGGCGGCGTGCAGACGTCCTTCATGGAAGACTACACGTACCACTTCGAGCCGGGCAACGAGCTGGTTCTCGGCGCGCACATGCTCGAGGTGTGCCCGACGCTGGCGGAGACGAAGCCTCGCATCGAGGTTCACCCGCTCGGCATTGGCGGCAAGGCCGATCCGGCTCGGATTGTTTTCGAGGGGAAGGCAGGGGCTGCGATCAACGCTTCCGTCGTCGACTTCGGCAATCGCTTCCGCCTGATCGTGAACGAGGTTCAAGGCGTCGCGGTCGAGAAGGAGATGCCGAAGCTGCCGGTTGCCCGCGTGCTATGGAAGCCGGAGCCGTCGCTGCATGTCGGAGCCGAAGCCTGGATTCTCGCCGGCGGCGCGCACCACACGGTCTACTCGCAAGTCGTGACGACCGAGCAGATGCTTGACCTCGCCGAGCTGTTCAACATCGAGGCGGTCGTCATCGACAAGGACACGAACACCCGCCAGCTCAAGAGCGAGTTGCGCTTCGGCCAAGTCGCCTGGGCTCACCAGCGCTAAGCCAAGCCACTACTAAGCCAGAGTCAATGCTAAGCCCGAGTCAATCAAACGCAAGGATCGCCCCGCATCGTCGGAGCGGCCTTGCGTTTTTGTATGCGGCATCGGTTCCGTTGACCTCCCGTTTGCCCGGTTCGAATTCCGTTCATACTGGGGAAGAACGATAAGGAGCTCGATTGGTGAGGGGGAAGGCGCGGCATGAACAGGCACAACGAGTATGAGTGCGCGATCGTCGGCGGAGGCCCGGCCGGCTTAAGTGCGGCGCTTGTGCTGGGGCGGGCAAGGAGGCGGACGCTTCTGCTCGACGAAGGAACGCCGCGCAATCGGGTAACGAAGCACTCGCACGGGTTCCTGACGCGGGACGGCATCTCGCCGGCCGACTTCCGGGCGAAGGCGCACGAGGAGCTTGGGAAGTACTCGGCCGTGGAATGCCGGGCGGACAGGGTGATCGCGCTGCGGCAAGTCGGCCCGGACGCTCCGCATCCGCGCTTCGTCCTCTCCTTCCGATCGGGCGGAGAGGCGTTCGCAAGCAAGGTCATTCTCGCAACGGGGCTGAGGGAGACGCTGCCGGCCATCCCCGGGCTTGCCGCCTGCTACGGAACGAGCGTGTTCAGTTGCCCTTACTGCGACGGATTCGAGATGGCGGGCAAGCCGCTTGCCATTCTCGCGGACGATCCGCATAAGGCTGCGCATATGGCCCAGACGCTGTCGCAATGGAGCCGCGACCTGCTCGTCTGCACGAACGGGCGGGCGCTTCCGTCCGAGCTGGAGTCGTTCCTGCGGCTTAACGGCATTGCTTATCGGGAGTCCGCGATTCATTCGCTGACGAGCGAAGCCGGCCGTCTGCAGACGATTCGCTTCGCCGACGGAACCGAAGCGGCCCGCTTTGGAGGCATCGCGATCGCGGAATGGGAGCAGGCGTCCGACCTTCATGTCGGCTTGGGCTGCAAGCTGGCGGAGGACGGGGGGATCGAGACGGATGCAGCGCGCAGATCAAGCGTCGAGGGCGTGTTCGCGGCGGGGGATGCGGCGATTATTGCTCCCGCCCAACTCATCGTCGCCGCGGCGGAAGGGAGCCGGGCGGCCATCGCGGTCAACTCGGACTTGACGCACGAGAGCTTCCATCCGCCGGTCCCGCCCTTTCGTAAGATTTAGTGAACTTGTGACATAAATCACACCGAGGGTTGACAAGGCAGGTTATGATGGGAATAGTTGGGGAGGTGCCCCGACGGAGGAACAATCGCCATACCATCATAACTATCGAGGCTTGGGGGCTGCGGCATGGCTATCCGATTCGGAATCGTCAAGAAGCTTGTGCTCGGAATTACATTCGTCTCTATGATCACCTATGGGACAAGCGCTTTTTTTCTATTGGTGTTGGAAAAATACTTCGACGGGATCAAGGAGCAATGGTTCGTCGTAATGACGCTCGCGCTCGGCATTCTGTGGACGTCCTTGTTCGCTTATCTCTTCGCGAAGTGGCTGCTGCGGCCGCTGTTGTCTCTCACGTCCGCGACGCAGCAGGCGGCGGAGGGGAGGCTGGCGGAGCGGGTCGTCATCGGCAAGTCGGACGACGAGCTGACGCGGCTCGGCCGTTCCTTCGACGAGATGCAGACGCGGCTTCGCGAGATTATCAGCGGCATCCGCGCGCACTCGGAGCTGACGGGCGTTCACGTGGCGGAGCTTCAAGGGGCGATCGGCGAGGCGGCCGTGCAGATCGAGCAGATCTCGCACCGCGCCGAGACGATCTCGGAAGGCAGCGTCCGCCAGTTCTCTTCGGCGGAAGGCATGATGCATTCCGTCAGCAGCTTGTCGCAGGCGTCGCATGAACTGGACGAGCAGGCGCTCAGCGCCCGCGAGCGCACGGAGCGGATGATGGGCTCGATTCACGACAGCGAGGCGGTGTTCCAGTCCATGGTCGTCCGGATGAAGCGTCTGTCGGACATGAACCAGGAGGCGCTCGCGATCGCAAGAAGGCTGGACGAGTACGCCGGCGAGATCGGAACGATCTCCACCGTCGTCAGCGACTTCGCGGACCAGACGCATCTGCTCGCCTTGAATGCGGCGATCGAAGCGGCAAGGGCGGGCGAGGAAGGCAAGGGCTTCGGCGTCGTGGCGGACGCGGTGAAGACGCTTGCGGGGCAGAGCGGAAGTGCAGCGCGCGACATCCGCAAGCTCATCTCCCAGATTCAGGCCGAGGTAGCCGGAGTTGTCGAGCATATGAATCAGCAATACATTGTCGCTCTGGAAGAGGCAAGGAACGGGGAGCGATCCGCCGAATCGCTCGGCCAGATCGCGAGGGATGCGCAACTGGTCAGCGAGACGATCGACCGCATCGCGCTGCAGATGTCCGAGCAGGCGGAGCAGGCGGGAGGAACGCTGAAGGAAGCGGGAGAAGTGTCCCGCGTGGCCGATTCGATCCGGTCCGGAGCGCTCGAGGTGAACTCCGCGACGCAGGAACAGACCGCCGTCATGCAGGAGATTGCCGCCTCGTCGGAGGCGCTGTTGTCGGAATCGAAGGAATTGCTGCGGAAGATCGCGTTTTTCAAATAATAGTCCGCCTCGCTTCACAATCAGTTAACCGAGAATTAACACGAATGGTACCTACTCATGTCAGGAGCTCCGCGAAGGAGCTCTTTTTTTGTCAAAACCGAGAAAACTCGAAAATATTTATGAAAATTCAGATGAAAAATGGGGTCTGTTCCACTATAATAAATGTAATATCCGTGTAATTTGTAAGGAAAAATGACAAATTACAAGCCGCTTGCCGACCGCCGTCAGGACATTCCCTTGCCTACCCAAACATATCGGTACAAAGGAGGCGCCTCTTGGAATGGCTGTAAGTGCCCCGCTTCTCGCGTCAGAATTATTGTATTTGTTTAACAATGGTCACTTGTTCCACGCCTATCGAACCTTCGGAGCACATAAACATGAATATGACGGGGCGGCCGGAGTCCGCTTCGTCGTCTGGGCGCCGAAGGCCAGGGAAGTGCGCATCGCGGGGGAGTTCAACGGCTGGAACGGGCAAGACCATCGGCTGCAGCTTGTCGGTTCGACCGGCGTATGGGTCGGATTCGTGTCCGGAATCGGCGAAGGAACCGCTTATAAGTACGAGATCATCGATTCCTTCGGCACCAAACGGCTCAAATCCGACCCGTTCGCCTTCCAGTCGGAGCTTCGCCCCAACACGGCTTCCATCGTCGCGGATTTAAACTTGCACGAATGGAACGACTCGGCCTGGATGGAGCATAAGAGGAAGAATCCTCCTTACGGGCGGCCTGTCCTTACGTACGAGGTTCATCTCGGCGCATGGAAGATGGAGGAGCGCGAAGTGTTCCGCACGTATCGGCAACTGGCGGATGAATTGCTCGATTACGTCGTTGCGATGGGTTACACCCATATCGAACTGCTTCCCTTGGGCGAGCACCCGCTCGACGCCTCCTGGGGCTACCAAGCGACCGGCTATTATTCGGCGACGAGCCGATACGGTCCGCCGGAAGGGCTCCAAGAGCTTGTGGACCGGTGCCACAAGCGGGGAATCGGGGTCATTCTCGATTGGGTGCCCGGGCACTTCTGCAAGGACGACCACGGGCTGAGGCAATTCGACGGCGGAGCGCTCTATGAGCATTCCGACTCGCGAATCGCCGAGAAGCCGCTCTGGGGAACGCTCGCCTTCGACTTCTCCAAGGCGGAGGTGCTGAGCTTCCTGATCTCGAACGCGATCTTCTGGCTGGACGTCTTCCACATCGACGGCCTTCGGGTAGACGCCGTGGCGAGCATGATCGATCTCAACTTCGACAAACCGCCGGAGATGCACACGCTGAACCGGCACGGGGGCGGTGAGCACCTGGAAGCCCTTGATTTTCTCCGCAAGCTGAATGAGACGGTGTTCCGCTATCATCCGGAGACGCTGATGATCGCCGAAGACTCGTCCGCTTGGCCGGGCGTGACCCAACCGACTTACTTGGGCGGCCTGGGCTTTAATTACAAATGGAACATGGGCTGGATGAACGACACCCTCCGCTATATGGAGACCGACCCTGACGACAGGCCCGCCAAGCACCACCTCATGACCTTCTCATTGCTATATGCCTACTCAGAGAATTACGTACTTCCTCTATCGCACGACGAAGTGGTTCATGGCAAGCGTTCGTTGCTGAACAAGATGCCGGGAACCTACGAAGAGAAATTCGCCAACCTAAGGCTTTACTACGGATATTGGATGACCCACCCGGGCAAGAAGCTGCTGTTCATGGGCGGCGAGTTCGGGCAGTTCGACGAATGGAAGGATGCCGAAGGGCTCGATTGGCTGCTTCTTGGCTACCCGCTTCACGACGGGATGCAGCGTTATTCCCGCGATCTTAACGCTCTCTACTCGGGAGAGCGAGCCTTGTGGGAGAGAGACCATAGCCACGAGGGCTTCGAATGGATCGACGCGGACAACGCCGGGCAGAGCGTGCTGGCCTTCATACGCAGGGCGGGCGACGCGAAGCGCCATCTGATCGTCGTCTGCAACTTCTCGCGGCAATCCCATTCCGCCTTCCGGATCGGAGTGCCGATGGGCGGCGCGTATCGCATCATCATGAATAGCGACGTCGCGACTTACGGGGGATCGGGAACCCGAATGCCCCGCCGAATCAAGGCGACACGCAAGGTTTCTCACGGGCAACCGTTCAGCATAGAGCTTCCACTGCCTTCATTGTCATTCCTATTATTAGAGCCGGATCGCATCGCGGTCGAATAACGGCCCGTGAGCAGGCAAGGAGCCATCGAACAGAGAGGAGTAGTGCCTATGAGCCGCAATGAATGCATTGCCATGCTTCTAGCCGGAGGAGAAGGACGTCGATTGGGCGTACTCACGAAGGATTTGGCCAAACCGGCCGTACATTTCGGAGGCAAGTACCGCATCATTGACTTTACTCTCAGCAATTGCGTCAATTCGGGGATCGAGACCGTCGGGGTGCTGACGCAGTACCAACCGCTTGTCCTGAATCAATATCTCGGAATCGGAAGTCCATGGGGGCTCGACCGTCGCGAAGGGGGCATGCACGTTCTGCCGCCTTACGTGCGCCAGAAGGGCGGCGTCTGGTATAAGGGCACGGCGAATGCCATCTATCAAAATATCGGATTCATAGAGAGATACGAACCGGAGTACGTTCTGATCATCTCCGGCGACCATATCTATAAGATGGACTACAGCCTTATGCTCGAACAGCATAAGAGGAACCATGCGGACGCGACGATCGCCGTTATTACGGTGCCGTGGGCGGACGCCAGCCGATTCGGCATCCTGAGCGTCGACGAGGAAGGCAGGGTCGTCGAGTTCGCGGAGAAGCCGAAGCAGCCGAAGAGCAATCTCGCCTCGATGGGCGTTTATATTTTCTCCTGGCGGGTGCTGAAGGAAGCGCTGATCGCAGACGAGGCGACCTCGCCGTCTTCCCACGACTTCGGCAAGGACATCATTCCGAAGCTGCTCGCGGATCAATCCCGGCTCTATTCCTATCGGTTCGATGGCTATTGGAAGGACGTCGGCACGATCGAGAGTCTGTGGGAAGCGAACATGGACCTGCTCGAGGAAGAGCCGTCGCTCGATCTGTACGACCGCGATTGGCGCATCTATTCGGTCAATCCGAATCGCCCGGCGCAATATCTGTCCCCGGAAGCGACCGTGCTGAGCTCGATGATCAACGAAGGAAGCGTCGTCGAGGGCCATGTGAATCGCTCCGTTCTGTTCCACGGCGTCAAGGTCGGCGAAGGGAGCGTCATTGAGGATTCGGTGATTATGCCGGGCGCGATTATCGGACGCGGCGCGAAGGTCGTTCGCGCGATTGTCGGCGAAGGAGCCGTCGTCGGCGAGGGCTGCCAGGTCGGCAGCGCCGCTTCGGAGGAGATCGCCGTGGTCGGCAGCGGAGATGTCGTGAAGCTCGAGAAACCGCTTGAGGAGGCGAACCCGATATGAAGCTCCCGCTGATGGGCGTCATCAATCTGATTCACGAGACCGAAGAGATGGGGAGCCTGACCGCGAGCCGCTGCCTCGCAACGGTTCCGTTCGCCGGGCGCTACCGCCTGATCGACTTCGTCCTGTCGTCGATGGTCAATTCCGGCGTGCCGCGGGTCGCCGTCTTCGCGCACACGAAGTTCCGCTCCTTGATGGACCACCTCGGCTCGGGCGGCAACTGGGATCTTCATCGCAAGCAGAACGGCCTGTTCGTGCTTCCGCCGTCGATGGAGGACATGACCGACTTCGGCAAGGGCGATCTGTACCAGTTCTATCGGAACCGCGATTACTTCGCCCGGAGCGGGCTGGAATACGTCGTCGTCGCGCGCAGCCATATGGCTTGCAACGTGGACTTCGCGGCGATTCTGGACCAGCATCGGGAGAAGGGCTCGGACATTACCGTCGTCTGCAAGAAGTGGCCCCATGCGCAAACGGGACTGACGAGGAAGGTCAAGCTGGATGCGGGCGGCCGCGTCGTGGAGATGCAGGATCACTTCGGCCGCCTGGCGAGCGATCTCGTCTCGATGGAGATGTACATCATGCGCAAGGATCTGCTCATGGATCTGGTCGAGACGTCCCTTGCGCAAGGGAAGGATCATCTCGTCCGCCATGCGATTGTGCCGCGGCTGTCCGAGCTGAACGTCGACGCTTACATGCACGACGGTTATCTGGGCGTCGTCAATACGATTCCGTCGTATTACCGGCACAACATGGAGCTGCTGAATCCGGACGTCTGGAACGAACTGTTCTTCCGTCCGGGTCCGATCTTCACGAAGGTGAAGGACGAACCGCCGACCCGTTACCGCTCCGGCTCGCAGGCGATCCATTCGCTTGTCGCGAACGGCTGCGAGATCGAAGGGACGGTCGAGAACAGCATTCTGTTCCGCGGAGTCAAGGTGCGCAAGGGCGCGGTCGTGCGCAACAGCATCGTCATGCAGAACGGAATCATCGGCGAGAACGGCCGATTGGAGAATTGCATTCTCGACAAGGAAGTGGAGATTCGCCCGCAGCAGCAACTGCGGGGGACGTCGGAGATGCCGTTCATGGCGCTTAAGCGCAACGTAATCTGATACAAGGGGGATGTCCATGAAAGTCTGGTTCGCGGCGTCCGAGGCCGTGCCGCTCGTGAAGTCGGGAGGCCTCGCGGACGTCGTCGGAGCGCTGCCGAAGGCGCTCTCCAAGCTGGGGGCGGAAGTGACCGTGCTTCTGCCCAAGTACGGGGCCATTCCGGCAGAGCTTGCGGAGAAGGCGACGTTCCTGGAGCACTTCAATGTCTCGCTCGGCTGGAGGCTTCAATATTGCGGCCTGTTCGAGCTTGTTGTGGACGGCGTGAGGTTCCTTCTGATCGACAACGAGTATTTCTATCACCGGGGGTATCTGTACGGATACGGCGAAGAAGAGATCGAGCGTTACGCCTTCTTCAACTTCGCCGTTCTGGAGCTGCTGGCGCGCTCGGAGCGGGACAAGCTTCCGGATATCGTACACTGCCACGATTGGCAGACCGGGCTCATTCCGATGCTGCTGCGAACCCGCTATTCCCACTATCCGGCGCTTCGCCATATCCGCACGGTGTTCACGATCCATAATCTTCAGTATCAAGGCGTCTTCTCCCGCGAGAAGCTGAAGGACGTGCTGTCGGCGGGGGACGACTTGTTCACCGAGGACGGCATCGAGTTCTACGGCGGCGGCAACTGCATGAAGGCGGGCCTCCGCTACGCGGACAAGCTGACGACGGTCAGCCCGACGTACGCGGGCGAGATTCAGACGTGGGAGTACGGAGAGAAGCTGGACGGCGTCCTCCGGATGCGGGCGTGGGATCTGCGCGGCATCGTGAACGGCATCGACACGCAGAGCTACGACCCGATGACCGATCCGAACGTGAAGGTCCATTACCGCAGCTCGCTCGCGAAGAAGCGGCAGAACAAGCTGGCTCTGCAGCGGGAGATCGGCTTCAAGGAGGATGCCCGCATTCCGGTCGTCGGCGTCGTCTCCCGCATGGTCGACCAGAAGGGCTTCGACCTGATCGCGGAGGCGCTGCCCGCCCTCATGGAGGAGGAGCTGCAGCTCGTCATCCTCGGGTCGGGGGAGCCGAAGTTCGAGCAGCTGTTCCGCCGCGCGATCGACTGGTATCCCGGCCGCCTGTTCGTCTGGTTCGGCTTTAACGAAGGCTTCGCAAGGCGCATCTACGCGGGCTCGGACATGTTCCTGATGCCTTCGCGGTTCGAGCCTTGCGGCCTCAGCCAATTAATCTCCCTGCGTTACCGCACCGTCCCGATTGTCCGGGAGACCGGAGGGCTTCGGGATACGATCGAGGCATATAATGAATTCGCCGGCACGGGCAACGGCTTCAGCTTCGGCCCGGCTTCGGCGCATGACTTGATCTACACGGTGAAGCGGGCGCTCTCGTTCTACCGCCGGCCCGAGGAGTGGGAGAGGATCGTTGCGAACGGGGCGAAGCAGGATTACGGCTGGGAATCCTCCGCTCGGGAATACATGCAGCTCTATCGCGAACTTGTCAACTAAGGAAGGGGTATTACGCTATGGCTCGCCATCTGGTTATCGGGAATGGGAAAATGCTCATCAATCTGGACCGCAACTGTTACATGCGGGATCTGTACTTCCCCTATGTCGGGCAGCTCAATCATATCGGAGGCCAGATGTGCCGGTTCGGGGTATGGTGCAACGGGAAGTTCGTCTGGCTGGACGATCCGAGCTGGAAGATCGAGCTGGGCTACATCGACAACTCGCTTGTAACCAACGTCATCGCCCGGCACGAAGGGCTCGGCCTGGAGCTGCACATCAACGACGGCATCCATCAACGGGACAGCATCTACATCAAGCGGGTGGTCGTCCGCAACCTGTCGGGGGAAGCGAAGGAAGTTCGAGTGTTCTTCCATCATGACCTGATGATCGACGGCAACGAGGTGGGCGATACGGCCGCCTATTATCCGGGCAATCGGACCGTCTTCCACTATAAGCGTTCTTCCTACTTCATGTTTAACGGCCGCTCCCAGGGCGGCGGCATCTATCAGTTCTCCACGGGCATCAAACGGTTCCATTCGGCGGAAGGAACGTGGCGGGACGCCGAGGACGGCGAGCTCATGGGCAATGCGATCGCGCAGGGCTCGGTCGACAGCACGATCAGCTTCCGCGCGGACGTGCCGGGAGGCAGCGAGAGCACGTTCTATTACTGGATGGCCGTCGGCACCGATCTCGAGGAAGTGAAGCGGCTCGACCAATACGTGCACGAGAGCCATCCGGAGAAGCTGCTGAGCCGCATCGTCATCTACTGGAACAATTGGCTGGCGAAGGCCGGGAGCGACTTCGGCGATCTGCCGCCCGCAGTCGTTCGCCTGTTCAAGCACAGCCTGCTGATCGTGCGAACGCAGATCGACGAGCGAGGGGCCATTCTGGCGGCGAACGACACCGACATCCTGCAGTACAATCGCGACCACTACAGCTATATGTGGCCCCGCGACGGAGCGCTCGTCGCCGACGCGATGAGCCTCGCGGGCTATCACGGCACGATCGCGCCGTTCTTCGACTTCTGCAACCGCGCGCTCTCGCCGGAAGGCTATCTGTACCACAAGTACAACCCGGACGGCACGGTCGGCTCGAGCTGGCATCCGTATGTCGTTCAAGGGAGCCCGCGCCTGCCGATCCAGGAGGACGAGACGGCGCTTGTGCTGTTCGCGCTGTGGAAGGACTACGAGCGCCAAGGCGAGATCGAGCTGTCGCAGGCGCTGTATCCGACACTTGTCCGCAAGGCGGCTTCGTTCCTGTGCGACTTCGTCGAGCCGTCGCTCGGACTTCCGCTGCCGAGCTACGATCTGTGGGAGGAACGCTATGGCATCTGGACGTACACGACCGCTTCGGTATACGGCGGGCTGATGGCGGCCGCCTACTTCGCGGATCTGTTCGGCGACTACGAGCGCAGCGACCGCTACCGCAATGTGGCGGAGCGGATGAAGATGGGGATGCTGAGCCATCTGTGGGACGAGGAGCAGGGGCGCTTCGCGCGCGGACTCGTCCAGCGCGACGGCGTCTGGGTGAAGGACATGACGCTCGAGAGCAGCCTGTTCGGCCTGTTCGAGTTCGGCGTGCTGCCGGCCGATGACGAACGGGTCGCGAAGACGATGAACGCGATCGCGACCGGGCTCGCGATTCAGACGGACGTCGGCGGCATCGCGCGGTACACGGACGACTACTACTTCCAGCAGAGCGACGACGTGGACCGGGTTCCCGGCAATCCGTGGATCATCTGTACGCTCTGGGTGGCGAACTTCCAGATCGAGACGGCGAAGCGGCTGGAGGATCTGGAGGCGCCGCGGATCACGCTCGAGAAGGTGTCCCGCGGCACGATCGAGGGCGGGAACTTGCCGGAGCAGTTGCATCCGCTCGACGGAACGCCGCTGTCCGTGGCGCCGCTCACGTGGTCCCACGCGACGTACGTCAGCACGGTGTGCAAGTATGCGCGCAAGCGGGAGCAGCTTGCCGCCCTCGCCACATCCTTGGATTGGGAGTTCGGCGACGCCCTCGCGTAACACCCGTTGCCGGATAGTTGCGAGACTAGTTGCGAGACAACAGAAGACCCGGTCCGCGCTGCGAGCGCGGTGCCGGGTCTTCTTGTCGCGTTGGAACGGATGCGCTCGTGCGCTCCTGGGGCGGCTCAGAGGCCGAGCTCGGCTTCCCAGGTCCGAATCTGGGTGGCGAACGTGCGGAGCATCTCGGCGGTGCCGTACGAGCCGCTGAAGTCCTCTACACCGAGCCAGCCCCGGTAGCCCACCGCGTCGAGCTCGCGCAGAATGGTTCTCCACGGAACGGCTCCGCTTGCGATCGACCGCCAGCCGCACGCCCAGTCGATCGGGTCGAGCGGGGAGGCGTCCGCTCCGGGAGCGCCCGCCGCCTTGGCGGCGTTGGGGTGCTCGCTGCCGTCCGCCAGCCGCTGCGGCTGCCAGCCCGCGTTCTTCACGTGAACGTGGGCGAGGTAGGGGCCGAGAATCTCCATGCCCATGCGGAAGTTCTCCATGCCCTCGTAGATCATGTTGCCCGGATCGAGCAGCACGCCGATGCGCTCGGGATCGTAACGGGAGGCGAGACGGAAGGCGGCGGACGCGCTTGGAATGATCGTGCCGTGGTGGATCTCGATCAGGGCTTGAACCCCGTAGTCTCGCGCCATCGCCTCCACTTCGTTTAAGTAAGCGGTTGCCTTTTCGAACAGGGGATGGTACCCGATCTCGGCTTGATACCCCGGCACCCCGACGCGGATCATGGACGCTCCGATCGTCTTCGCGAGACGGAACAGCGCCTCCGTGCCCTCAAGATCGCCGCAGGTCAGATAGGGAACGAGGGCGATCGAGCTCCGCCCGCTGGCGGCGACGGCGTCGTTCAGGGAAGCGATCTCGGCGGGCGAAGGAGCCGTTGCCAAGGTGGAGCGGTTGTGGCCCCAATAGGACGGCGCTTCGTTCAGAACCTCTGCCGGAGTGTCCTTGCAGCGCCATTCGATGCCTTCGATGCCGGCGGCTTTGGCTGCTTCGCAAGTCTCGCTCGGGGTTAAGTCGGGTGTAGACACCGTGAAGACGGATAGTTTGAATCTGGACATGGAAGGGAAACCTCCTTGGGAGTTGTTGCGGTATTTTTCCATTCTATCAGCCGGAGCGGGGAGGGGGAGAGCCTTCGCGCGAAGAAATTAATAAGAGACAAGAGAATCGTATCATTTCGCAACGGAAATCAAACACCCATCGGGCATCAACCCCCGACAAAAATCAAATCCAACAGGAGGTTCGCTCATGAGCTTGCCGAGACCCGGCGACGATTCCGCGCCGTCCCTCTTCTCGCCAGCGTTCTTCGTTCTATGCGGGACGTCCGCGCTGTGCGTTCTGTTCCTCATCGTCCGGGCTTATCAGACGGAGCTGTTCCGGCACGGGTTCCTCCTGTGGAATCTGTTCCTTGCCTGGCTACCGCTTATCGCTTCCATGACCGCCGCGATGATCGCCTCGAATCGGGTGATCGGCGACGGCGTCAGGAAGGTGTCCGTCATTGTTCTGGGAGTCGCTTGGCTGCTGTTCTATCCGAATGCTCCTTATCTGGTGACCGACCTGATCCACGTCATGCAAGAGCATTATTGGACCTGGGACTCCAGCTCGCTTATTCTGTGGTTCGATCTGATTATGTACTTCCTGTTCTCCTGGTGCGGCCTCATGCTCGGCTACCTGTCGATGTTCCAGTTCCACAAGCTGGTCGAAGGGTTTCTCGGCCGTGCTGCGGGATGGCTCTTCGTGCTGGTCGTGTCATTCCTCGGCGGGTTCGGCGTTTATCTTGGGCGGGTGATCCGGCTCAATAGCTGGGACGTGCTGTTCAGCCCGTTCCGGTTGATCGACGGGGTGCTGTCGGGGCTCGATCGGCACGGTCTTGTCTTTACAATCTTGTTCGCTCTGCTTATTCTTATCGTATACCTGTCGATCATAAGCTTGAGATATGGTTCGTTCGGCGGGATGAGAGAGCCGGTCAGGCGGAGTGCGAAACCGTGACGAAGCCGGTTGCGTATGGGATAATAGGATTGGATCGAATGGGAGGCGGATAAGATGAGTTTTCTGAAAAAGTTTACCGAGACGGTCAGCAAGGGAGTATCGACGGCAACCGAGAAGGCGCAGCAGACCGTGGAGATCACGAAGCTGCACACGCAGATCTCCGGCAAGCGCAAGGAGATCGACAAGCGCTTCGCAGTCATCGGCGAGGCGGTCTATCAGGCGTATCTGGCCAAGGACCTGTCCCAGGCGGAGAGCCAGATCATCCCGGAATGCGAGGCGATCGGCGGCATCCGCAAGGACATCGAAGCGCTGGAGGATCGCATCCGCGCGCTGCGCAACGAGAAGGAATGCGTGTGCGGCAACACGGTGGACTATGAGACGAAGTTCTGTCCGAAGTGCGGGCACAAGTTCGACATCCCGGCTCCCGCGGCGGCCGTCGCGGTGCCGGTCGATTCGATCCCGGACGAGTCCGAGATCGTGGACGCCGCCGAGCCGGCGGAGGAAGAGGAGCAGCCGGCGGTCGAGGCGGCAACGGTATTCTGCGCGGGCTGCGGCGAGGAGCTGGCCCCGGGCACGAAGTTCTGCCCAAGCTGCGGGCAGCCGGCGTAACGGTTCTTCGCAAGCGGCCGGCTGCCAAGGTGAATACGGGAACACGCGAGAGGCCGACGGACGCAAGTCCGCTCGGCCTCTCGTTGTCTCGTTATTCCGCCGCCCATAGAACCGGCATAGGGACCGACAGGGGGCGTTTATTCGCTGCCAGCCCGGATTCGCCGAATTCGACGGGGGCGCCGAATGAATGCGAAAAACCACATAAAAAATTCCGAAATGCGGCGAAGTTGCCGAATGAATGTGAAAAACCGCATAAAAAGCGCCGGTGTGAGGGTGGAATGGGCGAATGAATGCGAAAAACCACATAAAAAGCGCCTGGGAGGGGGGCGAGACGGCGAATGAATGTGAAAAATCAGAGCGACCGAGCATAGGTTGAGTAACTTAGCAGGTGGAAACCCTGCTTGGAAAAGGCGAAGCCACGCCACCAATAGCGAGTCTTGGAGCGAAGCTGGCAACAGAGTCGTTTA
>NZ_SSOB01000033.1 GCF_004801405.1 Cohnella fermenti | reverse complement strand
GGGCTCCGAACTTGTTGATCCGCTTGTACTGGCCATTGACGTTCATGTAGATATCGACCGGCAGAATCTTCCCTGTCTTCAGATTCAAGTGATAGTAGTAGGGAATGATCTGCAGCTTGCTGTAATAGTTGCCGACGGTCTGAATGTCGGTCAGCACCTCGTAGCCCAGTCGTAGAGGCTGTTTGCGCAGGGCGGCGATGTTGTTTTTCTCCGCCGAGAGCGGGAACGCGATCGGGCTCTGCGCCAGATGGTGTAGCAGCCCCCACGTGTTCAGGTCCGTAAATAGTCATCAGTAGTCCCCTTCAACGGACCGCATTGAGATGCACTGGCGGACTCCGAACTACAAGTCCTGGTGGTGCGGAAAACGAATGCTTTAGTGCCATATTTTATGCTGGCCGTAGCCTTCTTGTTGGCTTGAACGAAGATCAGTTTGCCATCCTCGAACCATGCACCTGTCGGATAAGGTGTTGTATCGTTCGAAGTTACAGTGTCTGCAGATACAGTGCTTTTCGACACCGGTACCAATACTGCAAATAAGATGAATATGGACATGATCAGCCCAGTAAATTTTCTCATTTATCTACCTCCTTGAAATGCTGCTTAAGAGATATCATAAAAATATAATCCGCTTGTAAACATATTTTCTGTATTTCTCAACCCGAATTCATCGCTCCAACCGTCGTTAGCCACTACGCTACTCATTCCTACAATCGAATAACCGTCATACCACACCCCAAGCTTGGATTTGTAAGAATCAGACCAACGAGATACATTGCGATTATCTACAAAAGTCTGTGCTGTATCTATCGCAGAAATGATCATGAACTTAAAATGTACAGGATACCATACTAAGTTGCCGCTGCCCCCAATAACAGACATAGGTTCCGGATCAGCATACCCTTTTGCAATTACCTTATTCTCTTTTACCCATGCCACATAAGATGTCAGAACCTTAGTCCATTCAGACTTCAAGAATGTGTTCATGGTGATCTGACCAGAAGCGCTCGACATAAATGCATTAACGAACTTTGTCTCATCAATAGTACGATAATCCACGTTCAGTTGTGCTTCGTAATAAGATCGAATCTTATTTGCAAGAACATCGGCGTGCTCTTTATAAATATCGCTACGTTCATATCTGGGTGAGATAAAGCTTTTGCTAGTCTTATACTGCGAATAGAACGAATAGAAGTTCGTCGACTCCAAATCCGTAAGACGATACCAGCTCGTGTCTTGAGTTCGGCTCAGTTCACGCCCCCATGGATCGAGTTCGACTTCCCCGGAATCAACCTTCGCCTTGTAGACAGCATCCGTAACTCTCACCGAGTGCGCCCCTTGATCCCAAATCACCTCGGAGCCGAGCACCTCGCTTACGAAGCGAAGCGGAACCATCGTGCGCGTATCGTAGATCTCAGCCGAAGTGTCGAGCGTCGAGACGACGCCGTCTACGGATACTTCCTTAGAGCCGACCGACATCTTGATGTTCTTGCCGTTATAAGAGACAAGAACCGTCTGCGTCGTGTTGTCCCACTTCACATCGGCGCCGAGCCTCTCGCTAACGAAGCGCACAGGAACCATCGTGTTGCCGGCTGCGCTGATGTATGGCTCCGTATCCGGGAACTTTACCTTTTGTCCGTTGACGATCACAGGGATCGCCTTCAGATCCGTGCCGGGAACGGCGAACGCCGGAGTTGCACCAAGGATTACAGAAGCCGTTGCTACAATCGCAATTGTTTTTTTGAACATCGATCATCGTCTCCTTTTGGTTTCTTATATCATCCCGTTCGGGGTAATCAAGCAATTGTTGGAAGCCCCTGCTCAAGTAAAATTTAGTATAACCTGGGAGTTGCGCAAATTGAATACCTTTGTCGAGAAATGGCCGTAACTCGACGCGAAATGGCAAACGAGCTCACATAAACAAAAAAACGCCCGAAACGGGCGCGAAAATGGTCGCGAAATGCCACTATTCCGAAGGTGAGGTATGATCGTGAGAATACAATTCGACAAGCCACGGAATCCTGACCGATGTCGAAAATCCCCTCCTGTGCGACTAAGCGTTCCATTGTATAATAAGGACAATCGAATGAGTACTGTCGAAGCAGGTGGGGCATGGGATTTTTCTACTATTTCGCTCAATGCAGCGCACTCATGGTTTGTCTCGTTTTCTTGCTGATCTGGATCTTCCCCTATTACGAGAAGCAATCCAAGAGACGGCAGGAGCTCATCGTCGGCGCCCTGTTCGGAATCATGGGCTGCGTCGCGATGATTTTCCCGTATGATATGGGCTTGCGGCTCGATTCCCGGCTGGAGTTCCTGTTCTTCTCCGGAGTGTTCGGCGGTCCGCTGTCCGTCTTCCTTACGTTCCTTCTGGTCGGAAGCTTCCGGCTAACCCTCGGCGGCTATGTTATGCCCGGCATTGCTCTGATCGCGAGCGGGGCTCTGATCAGCCTGGGGGCCCATTGGCTCCGTCGGCGGCAGCCCAGGGTGCTGGAGCGGTACGCGTTCTTGTTCGGCCTGCTTCTGGGCACCCAGTCCATTCTGTGGGTCTACCTCAGCTCCTTCAAGATCGCCGACTCCTACTACAGCCTCTACTACGTGCCCTACGTCTTGTTCCATATATTGGCTATTCCTTCCTTCTATCACATCATCTCCTTCGCGATTAAGCGAATCGAGATCGAGAAGAAGCTTCGGATCAGCGAGAGCTCGCTGCTTCACTACAAGGAGCATCTCGAGGAACTGGTCGAAGCCCGTACGGCGGAGCTGGAGGCGAAGAATGTTCTGCTCGAGGAAGCCAAGCAGGCCGCGGAGGCGGCGAACCAGACGAAGGGTGAATTCCTCGCCAACATGAGCCATGAGATTCGAACTCCGCTGAACGCGGTCATCGGGCTCAGCTATCTGATGCAGCGCACCTCGCTGAACGAGCAGCAGAAGAGCTACACGGACAAAACCATTCTGTCGGCCAAAAACTTGCTCTCGCTCATCAACGATATTCTCGACTTCTCCAAGATCGAGGCGAACAAGGTTGCGCTCGAGAGAATCGCATTCGATCTCTACGAGGTGCTGAATCAAATATCCAACCTCGTCGGCATCAAAGCGCACGACAAAGGGCTGAAGCTCAGCTTCTCGGTTCATCATGAAGTTCCCCAGCGGCTGACGGGCGACCCTTTCCGCCTTAACCAAGTGCTGCTTAATCTGTCCAACAATGCGGTGAAGTTCACCGAGCGCGGAGAGATCTCCTTCCATGTCCATGTTCTCGACGACGAAGAGGATGGCGTTCTGCTCGAATTCTCCGTTACCGACACCGGTATCGGCATCCCCGAGGAGCATCGTCATAAGCTGTTCCAGGTGTTCTCGCAGACGGACATGTCCACCACCCGCCTGTACGGCGGAACCGGCCTTGGGCTTGTCATCAGCAAGAACCTCGTCGAGCTGATGGGCGGCACGATCAAGGCCGAGAGCGAGGTCGGCAAGGGAAGCCGCTTCTCCTTCACCGCTCGCTTCGGACATGCCGCCGCGGCATCCGCTCTCCCAACCTCGGCCGAGGACTTGCCGCTTCGCCCGCTCCGCGTCCTGGTCGTCTGCGACGATGCCGACATGCGGCTAGTGCTGGCCAGCCAGCTCGAAGCGTTCGAGTTCGAGGTTCGCACGGTCGATTCCGACGAAGCCGCTTTAGCCCTCTTGCATGGCGGAGAGCGCTTCGATCTGGCCATCGTCGACTGGAAGCTGCGAAGCGGGAACGCGGTTCGTCTCACGGAGCGAATGAGGCTGGAAGCGGCCGATTCCGTGCAGGTTATCGTTCTGATCAGCGCCTACCACGAGCGGGAATGGGATACCTTGATCCGCTCGTCGGCTATCGAGAGGGTGCTCCATTACCCGCTAAGCCAATCCCAGCTCTACAACGAGATGGTGACGCTGTTCCAATCCCACTTCGTCCGGAAGCAAGAGCTGAAGGAGCCCGATCGGTCGGAGCGCTTCGCCGAGCTGAAGCACTCCGCCCTCCTGCTCGTCGAGGACAACGAGATCAACCAGCAGGTTGCCGTCGAGCTGTTGAAGGAGACGGGGGCCTGCGTCGATGTCGCGCGGAACGGGCTGGAGGCCGTCGAGCTGGCGGAGCGCAAGCGCTACGACGCCATTCTGATGGATCTGCAGATGCCGTTCATGAGCGGCTACGAGGCGGCCGCCGCCATTCGGAACGGCGGCTTGTCGAAGACCGCGCCGATCATCGCGATGACGGCGGACGCGCTGAAGGGAGTCGAGGAAGCGGTGTATCAGGCGGGAATGAACGCGCATGTCGTCAAGCCGTTCGACCCGATCCAACTGTTCGGAGCGCTGCAGAGGCTGATGCAGAAATCCCAAGCGCGGGCCCCTGTACCTCCGTCCCCTGCCGCTGCCGACGCTGCCAAGACGGAGAACGAGGAGCTGCCGGGCTTGACGGTACGGGATACGATCGCGAGGCTGAACCGCAACCGCAAGCTCTATCTGACAATTCTGCAAACCTTCGAGGACCAGCACAGCGGAGGAGTCGAGGAGATTCGTGAGGCGCTTGAGAGCGGCGACCGGGAAGCGGCGCTGCGTCTCGCCCATTCCTTGATCGGCGTGTCGGCCAACATCGGGGCTTCGGAGCTGACCGCCGCCCTGCGCCGCCTTGAGGATGCAATTCGCGAAGGGAGAGACGAGACGTTCCGAAGCCCCCTGCCCGAAGCGGCCGCACAGCTTGATCTGGTGCTCCGCTCCATCCGGAAGCTGCTCTCCGCCTAGACGACAGCAATCCCCCTTCGGAGAGCCTTGTACGGTTCTCCGAAGGGGGATTTGCTTCATGCGGTTCACACGATTTATCCGGTTATTGCGCGGTCTGTTGCTCGGTCTGCTGCGATTGATCCGCTTGCTGTCTGTCGCCGCGTCCGCCGCCGCCCATGCCTCCACCCATGCCGCCGCCCATTCCGAATCCGGAGTTGGCTGTCGTTACGCCGGATTCGTTGATCCAAGTCGCAACGCTCTCGAGCGTAAATTCCACGACCTTCGTGCCGCCGGAGTACGTGCCGTCTGCGTACAGGCCGTCCGTCGCCGTGCCGCCAGACGTTCCTCCCGAGTAGAGCGTGTAGCTCTCCCCTTGCTTCAGGTCCGGGGAGCTGATGACGATCGACGAGTAGCTCTTGGCCGGTGCGAACGTCGCGATCGTATTGCCTTGGCTGTCCTCCAGGTGGACAAGCGTTCCGGCTTCCTGAGCCGCCGAGAAGGTCATGATGATCGAAGCCTGGCTGGAATCGTCCGAAGTCGATTGGGCCATGCCCGAGCTGCCTGCCGCGATCAGAACGCCGCCGCTGAGCTCGAAGGTGCCGTCGTAATCGAGCGGGCCGTTGCCGTCGTTCGTCGGGCCGTTGACGATGACGGTGCCGCCGGTCATCGCGATCGAGCCGTTCGAATCCAGGCCGTCTCCGCTGGCGTTCACGGTCAGGTAGCCTCCGCTGATCGTCAGCAGCGGGTCCGTACCCGATGCATTCACGCCGTCGTCGGATGCCGTCACATCGATCTCGCCGCCGGAGACGACGATGGCTGTGCCTTCCAGCCCCTCATAGCTGCTCTGAATGTCCAGCTTGCCGCCGGCAATCGTCAAGGTGCCATCGGCATGGGCCGCATCGTCCCCGGCCTTGATCGTGATCTCGCCGCCGTTCACCGTTGCGGAGCCGTTGCTGTGAATCGCGTCGTCCTTGGAGTCGATCGTTATCGTACCGTCGTTGACGATCAGATTGACGCCGGCCTTCAGGCTCTTCGCGCTTGTCGATTCGTCCGTTCCCGCATCCTGCGAGTCGGCCGTATCGGTTGCGGCCTCGGACATCGCTTGACCGTCCGTGCCCTGCGGCATCGTCTGGCCGTCCGGACGCTCGCCCATTCCTTCCGGCGGCTCGCCCGTCGTTCCTTCCGGACGTTCCCCGGTAAAGCCTTGGCCTCCCTGTCCGCCGCCGAAGCCCTGCCCCATGCCCATGCCGCCGGGGCCCTGCTCGGTCTTGACCTCGGCATTCGCGCTGCCGCCTCCGGTCGTCACATCGAACGTGCCGCCGTCGATAAGCAGCGTCGTCTCCGCCTGGATGCCGTCGGCTCCCGCGTTAATCGTGAACGTGCCGCTGGCGATCGCCACGACGCCCTTGTCCGCGTCCTCGTCGTTCGTGGACTTCATGCCGTCGCCGACCGCTTCAATCGTAATCGATGCTTCCTGAACCGCGAGCAGATCGCGTCCAACGATGCCGTCATCGGCAGCCGTAACCGTGATTGTGCCGGATGCGATCAGCAGATCGTCCTTGCTCGTGATGCCATCGTTGTAATTCGCGTTGACCGTCAGGCTGCCCGAGCCGTTGATCGACAGATCGTCCTTGCTGAAGATTGCCGCGCTCGGCTCGTCCGCATCGGCCTCCAGAACGTACTCGGAGCCGTCCGTCACGGTGTTCGTCGTGCCCGCCGCAAGCGTGATGACCGTCTTGTCCGCCGACTTCACGTAGATTGGAGCGTTATCCGCATCCGTCAGGTCGACCCCGTTCAAGACGAGGCGAACCAGGTCCTCCTTGCCCGCTTCGACGACGATCTGGCCGTCCTCCAGCGTTCCGCTCAGAATATAGGTGCCCGCCGCCGTAATCGTCACGGAGCCGTCCGCTTCCGTCGCTCCGGAGCCGCTGATCGTTGCGCCGGAGCCGTTCAACGAGATCGTTGTCGCGCCGTCCGCGCTCCAATCCGCGTTCGTGTCCTCGTCGTCGAACTCCGCCAGATCGGCCATCGTCAGGTCCGTCGCCGCGTTTGCGGCGCTTTCCGTATAAGAAGCCGTAGACCCTTGAACCGTCGTCGTCTCGTTGCCCGCGCTCTCCTCCGTCGCCGTACCGTTGGAGCATCCCGCCAGAATCGCAATGCTCATCAGGGCGATCGCGAGCTTTTTCCTCATTGTCGTATCCCTCATGCCAATCATCCTCTCGGTGTGGTGGTGTGACGCAGTATGGTCGACCCATTCGACTCCGGATTAGAACTCGTTTGCCGTCGGGCTCATCGTCAAGGACAAATCCAGGTTGCCGTTTCTCGAGCGGATCGCGTCGAGGAACTCCTTCTGGTTGACCGACTCGCTAAGCGTTACGCTGTAGACGAGCTCGTACAGGCTGCCCAGCTCGGTCGTGCGGATCTTCTTCAGCTCATAAGGAACATCGAATACGTTAAACACTTCGGCGAACGCTTCCTCGTAGCCGAGATTTTCCGGAATGGTGACTTTAAGCGTCTTAATCTGCGTTCTCCTCGCGCCGAAGTTGGTCTTGTTTAGAACGAACATCAGAATGCACAGAATAAGGGTGAACAGAACCGCGTAAGCGTAATGCTCGGTGCCGCAGGCCAGACCCGCCGCCATCGTGAAGAGGACGTACGTGATATCCTTCGGATTGCCGGGCGCGCTTCGGAAGCGAATGATCGAGAAGGCTCCCGCCAAGCTGAAGGCGCTGGCGATGTTGCTGCCGATCAGCAGAATGATGATGGCGACGACGGTCGGGAGCATAACCATCGTGAGCGCGAAGCCTTGCGAATATTCGCTTGCGTTCGTCTTCATATAAGTGAGGCTGACGAGCCCTCCAAGAACAATGGATACGAATATCGTAAGCAGTGCGGTACCAAGAGTCAGGTCAACCGTTGCGGCGGTGCTAGTGAACAGGGATTCAAGCATATGCGATCGTCTCCTTCAGCGTCTTGTCGGTTGCATTCATGTCTTGCATTCGATTCCATTCCTGCGTGCGGCTCGTGTTCTGGGACCGAATCTGATTCTGCGTGCGAATCATCTTCTTGTACTCATTGCCGTACTTCGAGAAGCTTGTGCGGTACAGGCCATGCTCGGACAGCAGCTTCGACAGCCAGAGCGGAACCGTCTTCTCGGCCTTCACTTCCATCAGCCATTGGCCCGGCTCAAGCAGTTGCTCGCCGTAGTCCCCTTGCTCAAGCTTCAAGTCGTAGCGCCTGCAGCGGATGTTCGTGTCGAACGTGATCCGCAGGTCGCGGCTCGCCTTGTCGAACAGAGCCTTGCGATCATAGCTCAGATACAGCTTCGGCCGCAGGTCCTCATACATCCTCAGGATATAGTCGATCTCGCCGAGCACCTGTTTGTTCATGTAGTTCTTCAGCTCGGGGGTCGCCTTCGTCCGGACGAAGTCATAGGCTTCGTTCAGCTTCAGCGCCGTTCTCCGCTTGTTCACGAGACCGTTGACCTTCTTCTTGATCTCCAGGTATACCTTCGAATCCTCGTTCGGCACGCCGTACGCCCTCAGCCGCAGCTTCTCCTTGTACTTGGGCTTCATCAAGCTCGTTCGGATCATCGTGTCGTGTTCGGTATCGAAGTACAGATTGCTGATGGAATAAAACTCGTTCTTGTTGTACTCGTCCTTCTCCATATATTGAAGCAACGCTTGATAGAAGGCTTCGTACTGCGCGTGGCTCATCAGATACTTGTTCTCGTGTCGGTTGAACACCTCGATAGCCATAGGTCCGACCATCCTCTCGTTATGTTGTTCGTTCGTTATCTCGTTATTGTGCAACTCGCTTGCCATGTCTGTATCTTAGCCCCCGAACCTTTAGCGAATCTTAAATGATTTTACACTGCGATAACATTTCGATTGGGTTGCCCGGGCAGATCGGTTAAGGTTTATTAAAGGAGCGGTTGCTATAATGAAGACAAGATAAACGAAGCTGCTATAAGAAGACACATAACGGGGATGAGGAACAATGAGAATCTTGATTGCGGAAGACGAGCTGCATCTCGCCGAGGCGCTGACCCAGATTCTGAGAAAAAATCATTATTCGGTCGACGCGGTCCATGACGGAAGATCGGGACTGGATTACGCGCTTAGCGGCATCTACGATTTGATCCTGCTCGATATCATGATGCCGGAGATGGACGGGATCAGCGTGCTGAAGGAGCTGCGCAAGAGCGGCGATTCCACGCCGGTTATCCTGCTGACGGCCAAGGGCGAGATCGACGACAAGATCGCGGGGCTCGACCACGGCGCGGACGATTACGTCGCCAAGCCGTTCTCGACCGGCGAGCTGCTGGCGCGCATCCGGGCGGCCGTGCGCCGCAAAGGAGAAGTCGTGCCCGACAGCACGCTGAAGTTCGGGGATATCGAGCTGAACACGGCCAGCTTGAAGCTCGCTGCCGGAGGCAAGGACGTGAAGCTGAACCTGAAGGAGAGCGAACTGCTCGAGCTGCTTATCTTAAGGAAGCAAGCCGTCACCTCGAAGGAACAAATCATCGAGAAGCTGTGGGGATTCGATTCGGAGGCGGAGCATAATAACGTGGAGGTCTATGTCTCCTTCCTTCGCAAAAAGCTGTCGTTCCTCGAATCGAACGTGCGAATCGGCACGATTCGGGGCGTCGGCTACGTGCTGGAGGGGAGCGCCTGATGTTCAAGAAGCTGCGCAATCGTCTGCTTGTGGTGAATCTGGTCATCATCTCGATTATTATGTTCGTCGCCTTCGCCGCCATCTACACGATCACGTACCGCAACACCCAGAACGACATCCAGATGGACCTGTCGCGGGCGACGGATTCCTATCATATGAAGGGGGGCGACGGCGGACCGCGGGGCGGGCAAGGCGATACGGGGCCGTCCGGCAATGAAGGGGATCGAGGGCCGTCCGGCAAAGACGGCGGCATGGAGCCGCTTGAGCGCTCGCTGTCGTTTATGGTCATGACGGATACAAGCGGCGCCATGACGGAGAGCAAGTCGCAATTCGAGGTCGACGACGAGCTGCTCGGGCAGGCGCTCGACAAAGCCTGGAGCTCCGGCAAGATCAGCGGCCAGTTCACGCTGGACGGAAGCCGCTGGGCGTATTCGAAGGAGCTGGCGGCCGGCGGCGGCTACATGTTCGTCTTCCTCGACGTCAGCGCCCAGCAGAAAATCCTGACCAACCTGATCTACACGTTCCTCGCGGTCGCGCTGGCCACGCTTATCGTCATCTACTTCACCAGCCGCTACTTCGCAAGCCGATCGATCGCGCCGATCAAGGAGGCGTTCGAGAAGCAGAAGCAGTTCATCGCCGATGCGTCCCACGAGCTCAAGACGCCGCTGACGATCATCGGCACGAACGCGGACGTTCTTCTCGCGAACGGGGAGGAGACGATCGAGAGCCAGGCGAAGTGGCTTCATTACATCAAGTCGGAGACGGAGCGCATGGCGAAGCTGACGAACGACCTGCTGTTCCTCGCCCAGATGGACGATTCGCGGGAGCAGACGCTGATGGCTCCCTTCGACTTGAGCAAGGCGATCGAGAGCATACTGCTGACCATGGAAGCGGTCTTCTTCGAGAAGAGCATCCGCCTCGACTACGAGATCGAACCCCATCTGAAGGCGTACGGGAGCGCCGAACAGATCAAGCAGGTCGCGATGATTCTGCTCGACAACGCGGTCAAGTACACGAAGCCGGACGGCGCCGTCACCCTCTCGCTGAAGAAGCAAGGAAGCGAGCTCGCCCTCACCGTCGAGAACACGAGCGACGGCATCGATCCGGAGCATCTGACGCGCATCTTCGACCGGTTCTACCGGACGGATTCGTCCCGCGCCCGCAAGCAAGGCGGCTACGGCCTCGGCCTCGCCATCGCGAAGTCGATCGTCGAGCGGCACCGGGGCCGGATCGCCGCCCGCAGCGTTCCCGGCGAGTCCGTCGCGTTCAGCGTTTATCTCGCCGTCGCCTCCTCTCGCTAACACTTCTTTAACAATAAATTGTTTCGGACCCCCTCCCAACAAAGATTTTTCCAAACAATTATTCGTTAGAATGGAAGCAACAACGGACCTTCTCCGAGCAGCATGGTCCGATGCCTACCTCTCTAATGAAGGAGATTCGTCGACCATGACAACGACCCTGACCCCTCAGGTGATCCATCCGTTCCTGGAATCCGCCGCGAATATTCTGGGCATGTTCCAATTCGCTCCGCGCATCGGAGAACCCGCCGAACCGGCGAAGCCGCTGGCCGGCAAGGAAGTCATTACAGTCATCGGAGTAACCGGGCACATGCGCGGTCAAGTGTACACCGGAATGTCGCAGAAGGACGCGCTGAAGATCGTATCCGGAATGATGGGCGGGGCCGAGGTGCCGGAGCTGAACGAGATGGCCCTGAGCGCCATCTCCGAGCTGGCCAACATGATCTGCGGGAATGCGGCCATTCATCTGTCCCAGGAAGGCGTAACGCTGGACATCTCGCCGCCCACGATCATTACGGGCAATGCTCTCGGAGTCGTCGCCGCCCGGCTGAAGACGACATCGATCCCGATCTGCATGGACGGACTGGACGGCCTGGAGATCTGCGTCGCGCTCGAAGTCTAGTTCGAACAACAGGAGGCAACTGCATCTATGGCGAAAATAATGGTCGTTGACGACGCCGCTTTTATGAGGATGATGCTGGGGGAGATTCTGCGGAATGCGGGACACGAGGTCGTCGGCGAAGCGGCGAACGGCCTCGAGGCGATTGAGCAGTATGCGATCTGCAAGCCGGATCTCGTCACGATGGACATCACGATGCCGGTCATGGAAGGAATCGACGCGGTCAAGCAGATCAAGCGGAACGATCCGTCCGCCAGAATCATCATGTGCTCGGCGATGGGACAGCAATCGATGGTCGTCCAGTCCATCCAGGCGGGAGCGCGAGACTTCATCGTCAAGCCGTTCCAGTCGGACCGGGTGCTCGAGGCGATCGGCAAGGCGATGGCATCCGCGTAACTCGCGCGGATGCCGAACCCGGAAGCTCCGGCGGCAGCTTGCGACAACGGCAGTGCAGACTTTCCATTCCTACGGTTGGCCGCATACGTTATTCCGAATAGAGTGCCGGTCCTCTGCGGTTGTCGCCCTTCGGCGAATACGGCAGCTCGATCGCGAGCCTCGTGCGCTCGGCATCGTCCGTCCCGACGGTCAGCGAGCCTTGCAGATTCTCGACTCGCTGCTGCATGGCGGTCAAGCCGAAGCCGAAGCGAATCTCCTTCCTCGCTGCTCCTTCATTGGACAATTCGAAGCGGAGAATCCCGTCTCCGAAGCTCAGTCGGAAGCCGAAGCGGTCGGCGGCCCCGTGCCGGATTCCGTTCGTCAGCCCCTCTTGAAGAGCGTGATAGAGCACGTGCCGATATTGCCCGGGCAATTCCGGCAGCTCGCCGATATCGGCTTCAATGCGCACGCCGGTGCTGCGTGAGGTCTCTTCGATCAAGCGGCTCAGGGAATCCCCGAGCGGCTCCGACTCGGAATCCTTGAGCATATGGATCGAGAGACGGATATCGTTGAGGCCGGACCGGAGCATCCGCTGAAGATCGTCGATGCGCTGCAATCCCCCTTCCGGGTCCCGCCCCGCCAACCGTTTGATCGCCTCGAGCTGAAGCAATGTCGACGTAATCGTGTGCCCGACGATATCGTGCACGTCGGACGCGATTCGGGTGCGGTCGGATTGAATCGACGCTTCCGCCCAGGCTGCGGCCGACTCCTTCATCGACAGCTCGAGCGATCTCGTTCGCTCCTCCACCCGCTCCTCGAGCGTCTCGTTCATCCGTTCGACGTTGCTGTAGAGCTGTGCGTTCTCGATCGAGATCGCGCACTGCGCCGCGAGCAGCTTCAGCACGTTCAGCCGTTCCAGCTTGAATACGCCTGCCGACAGGTTGTTCTCCATATGAACGACGCCGACAAGACTGCCGTTCTTCATGAGCGGAACGCAGAGCAGCGAACGGATGCCGTGCTTCCGAATATAAGGAAGGCCGGTGAAGATCCCTTCCTGCGAAGCGTCCTTCAGAATGATAGGCTCCTTGGTTCTCGCTGCGAGGCGGACGATCTCGGCACATGCGGCATCGCTCTCGTCCAACTCCTCGCTGATCAGAAGGACGTTCCGCTCCGTTCCCACTGCGGCAATGCGCAGTTCCTGCGAATCCATGACCGCCAGAGATCCCCGCTCCGCTCCCGCCGTGCGGAGCATGGTGGCCATCAGCCGAGGCAGGAGATGCTCGGTTTGGATCTCCCCCGAGATCGCCTGAACCGACTTGAGGATGGCGTCGTAATCCATCTCCTCGGAGAACGACGCCCCTCCCGTAAACAGCATATGCCCGTACAGCCTCTCCAACTGCCCGGTTTTGCCGCGTGCTCCCCACAGCAGAGAAGATTCGTAGGCTTGCAGGAGATAGGACCGAGCCAAGAGCGGCTTGCCCTGCTCCAGCGCGAATCGTCCCGCGTTCTCCGCCGCCAGAATCGTATTGTGCACATGGCCGTCTCGCACGGTGCTCACGCAAGCCGCTTCGTAGCAGCGCTCCGCCTCCTCCGCATTGCCGGTGATGCGCGCATACTCCGCCATAGCCATCAAGTACTTATGCCGATATTCGGTCGGACTCTGGTTCGACAACCGTTTGAGCCTGCCGATGAGTCCGCGAATGTCCTTAAGGAATCGGCGTCGCTCCGATTGCATGACGATCGGATACAGCTCTGCGAGTATCAGCACGCGATAGAGCCCAAGGGCGCGAAAATCTTGAACGCTCTCTTTGCCGTTCTCCATCATCGCCTCCGCCCGTTCGAGACAGCGATAAGCCTGCTCGTATTCGCTGTTCCAATAGCAAGCGATAATATCGAATTGAAGCTCCGACTTCTCGATGAATCGCTCCTGTTCGGGCCGCAGCGAACGGCTGGCGTGATCGAGCCGGGCAATCGCTCCGGCGAGCGGGTCGACCTCCATCCTTCGTCCCTGAAGCCTCGCGAGCAGCTTGCCGAAGCCCGAGGCATACCGGACGAGCAGAATGTCGATCGATTCCGCCGCGATAATCTTCGCGCTTCGTTGGAGCAACGAATCGATCTCGTCGATCGGCCGGCCGCAATTCATGAGCAGCACGCTGATCCAGAACGCCTGCTTGGCGCCTTGCCACGGCCGGTCGGCCGTCTTCAAGCCTTCTTCCGCTTGCAGAATAAGTTCGTCGAGCACTTTCGGATTGAAGTGGCGCCAACTGTCGTAGCAAACGGCGCGGTTCATGTTGCGGATCTCCCGGAACACCCAATCGTCGCTCTTCGAATTGTCGCCGGCAAGCTTGTCCCACTCGACCGCGCGCGACAAACGGCGCGTGAGGTAATTGTGAAGAAGCGCCATATGGGAGAAAAATGCCCGGGTCGCCTCCGTCCTGCCGTACCGTCTCGACAGCTCGGCGATGAGAGTCAGGCCTTGAAGCCACATTTTCCAATTGGAGAGCAAGGCCGGTTCCATCGTGTAGGCGATCGCCTTCATCGCCAGCTCGATTCGTTCGTCCTCGCAGAGCCGCAATTGGAGCATCTTCAGATACCGCTTGCCCCTGAAGGACCAACCCAACTTCGCGAATCGCAACAGCAAGGAAGCGAGATTGGGAGTCGGCGACCACTCGACGTCCAACTCCTCCAAGCAGCGTGCGAGGGCCATGACCGCCTTGTGCGGACGGGCGAGTTCCGTCTCCAGTCGAATAAGCCGAAGATGCCAGCCGACTCGTTCCTTGCGGCTTCCCGCTTCGGCAAGCGCGCGCTCGAAGCGGGCATAGGCGGCCGCTTCGTCCCCCGCTCCGAACTCCGCCCGCAGGCAAGCTTCATCGACCGCCTCTCTCAGGTCGGCATCGGCTTCGCCGCGCAGCCCGGCCAGCAGCCGGTCGGCCTGCTCGTAATAACGAGCCCCTTCCGCCAAGCCGTCGAGCGCCGTTCGGAGCTTCCCCTCCCGCAAGCTCCTCTCGGCCGACTCCGCTCCATCCTCCGACTCCCTCAATTCCTTCGTTTCCTTCGACTCCGCCCGTTCTTCCGACTCCCTCAATTCCTTCGCTTCCTTCGACTCCGCCCGTTCCTCCGACTCCTTCAATTCCTCCATCGCTTCCTTCGATTCCGCCGACTTCCCGCTTCGGCCCGACAGCCAGCCTTCCCAGACCGTCTCGGCGTCCAGCTTGTACTCCGTCAACGCTTCCGCCAACTGCCCGGCGCTGGCCCATCTCTCCTCCGGCGTCTTGCCCAAGCAGCGGAGCACGATGCCGGACAGCCGAGGGTCGATGCCAAGATCCAACGAATCGAGCGGCGCTGGCATCTCCGCGAGATGGGCATAGAGCAGATCGGCCGGCTCCTCCCGCCGGAACGGAGGAACGCCCGCGAACGCCTCGTACATAATCGCCCCCAGGCTGTAGATGTCGCTCGATTCGGTTGGCGTCAGCGTCGTTCGACCTGTCTGCTCGGGAGCCATATACGGCAAGAAGCCGGCGGTCCTTCGCTCGTTGCCGGGGGCTTCTTCCCTTCTTCCCGCCCGGAGCGAATCATAGAAGCCGGAGAAGCTCACCTTCAGCGATTCCGGGCGCACCCACAGGTTATCCGGGCTCAGCGAGTTGTGAATGAAGCCGGCCCGATGCACCTCCGCCAAGCTCGCCGCCGCTTGAGCGGCCCACTTCAGCTTAACCTCGAAGCTCTCTTCCGCGCGACCGCTTCGCTCTTCGCGGAGCTTCGTCAGCTCGAGCCAGTGCGGAAGGGGAACTTCTCCGTTATCCTTCGCGATAATATAGGGCCGCCCTTCGATCTGCTCGAACGACGACCACGCCAGAGCCCCTCTGCCGTCAAGCTCCCGCATCGTCTCCGCAGCCCGGCGATAAGCCAGAATGTCCGTCCTTGCGGGATAGGCATCCCGGATCGTCAGGAACAGGAACCGCCCCTCGTCGGCCGTCCGTCTCATGCGAAGAACGATGTCGCTCGCGGTCTCTTGAGCGCGCGAAGTGACGATATAATCGCTGAGTCTCATCATAACCCCGCCCTCCCGATCGCTAAGGATAACAGCGCTTCCGCATCCTGCCCATGGCTCGGATAGATGGCGATTCCGCAGGCGAGGCCAAGCGTCCCTCGCCCCTCTTCCGTGCCGCCGTCCGGTTGCAGCCGCGCCAGCCGCCGCCCGATCGACTCCAGCAGCTCGCGGGCGTCGTGCTCCTCCTTCTGCCAGAGCAGGACGCAGAAGTCCTCGCTGCCGAACTGTCCCGCGAAGTCCCCGGCCGCGAGCGCTTCCTCGACGATCCCGGCGGCGCGGACTCGCAGCCGATCTCCGGCTGCGAGTCCTCCGCGGGCATACGCCTTCGACAGGCCGCTCAGCTTCAGATAGACGACGGCGAAGCGGCGGTTCTCCTCCCGTGCGGAGGCGAGCATGGCGGCCAGGCGCCGTTCGAGAGCGGGCCGGTTCGGAAGCCCGGTGAGCGAATCGTGCTCCGCTTGATAGCGATACCTCTCCGCGTCGGCCTTCTCCTTCGTAATGTCGCGCATGATCAAGTAAGCGAAGAGCTCCTCGTCGATCGTCACATAATCCCCGTTCACAAGCGCATAGATCGTCTCCGTTCCGTTCCTCAGCGTTGTCTCGAACGGCTCGAGCGAGAGCCGCGCATCGATGCGGCCGACCAGTTCGTCGCCGGCCGCGCCGGCCAGACCGACCCGCGACAGCGGAATTTGGTTAAACAGCCTTCTCGCGGCCGGGTTGGCCTCCTTGATTCGACCGTTCCGCGCCACAAGCAGAATCGCATCGGGAGTCATGTTGAACAGCTTCTCATAGCGCATGTTCGTGAAGTCCATGAAGTCGTGACGGATCATCGCCCTCCTGAGGAACGCACTCCACAGCACGCCCGCGTAGATGTACGGATAGGGCGGGAACGGATCGCCCAGGTTGACGAAGCCGAACGCCAGATTCCACACAACGACCAGGCTGGCGCCGAGGATAAGCAGATTGAAGATCGCCTTGCGCTCCGGCGACAGAGCCCGCGAGCGTCCTCTCCACAGCATCACGACATAGACGCTGACCACGAGCACGCCAACCGCGATTCCCGCATAGTCGACGGTTCCGTAGATCGGCCACTTCCAAGGCCCGGATTGACGATAAACGGCCGCCTCCGCAATCGTCGGCTCGAAGATGACGTAGATCGGGGCCAAGAGAGCCGGCACGTACAGAACGGCCGGGTACAGGCGGATTCTCCAGAAGCGGTCCGTGCCCGTTATCCTCAATATAAAATGAAGAAGAAGGCTGGGCAACACGGTGCCTACCGTCATGAACCAATCGACGTTCAAAGTCGGGCTGTAGGAGATCGGCAGCAGCGCCCGCACGAACTCTTCCAGGAAGGTGAGAGCGTAGCTGAGCGAGATCAGGCTGACGAGCCGGTGCTCGGTCTTCTTCGGGTTGCGGACGAACACGTCGACCGTGTTGTACAGGAAATAAAAAATAAACGGCAAATAAGCCGCAATAGGCATAAAAATCTGTTCAGGATTCATTCGATCGCTCCCTTATATCCTGGTTACACCATTCGACAAAGATAGGCGCAATTCCTCTTGCACACACGGAATTCCGGCCTGTTTTCACCCCTCTGCACCGACCGATTTTCAACCGCCAAATATAATTTGTTCAGTTCCATAATAACGCCCCTCTTCTCATCTATTTGTGTTATAATCCCTTTGTTTTTCAAAGCGCGCTCTCTTCCAAACCTACACAAAAGCCGGTGATCAAAATGTTCCAACTGAAGTGGTTATGGCAAAATCTTCAAGGCGAACGGGTACGGTACGTATTCGCGCTTATCCTCTCGGTCGTCGGATCGTCGCTCACGATCGTCAACCCGTATATCGGGCAGCGCATCGTCGATACGTTCATCGCAAGCGACGACGCGGCCGCCAATCTGATGAGCGAGCGCGGGCTGCTGATCGGCCTCTGCCTCGGCATGATCGGCTTCTCGCTGCTTCGCACGGGGCTGGCCTACGGCACTACGATTCTCTATGAAGTCTCTTCGCAGCGCATGCTCTACCGGGTCCGGGTTTATCTGTACAACAAGATTCAAGGACAGGACATGAGCTACTACGACCGCAACCGGACCGGCGACCTCATGACGAAGATGACCGGCGACCTTGACATGGTGCGGCATACGATGGCGTGGATATTCAAGACGATCATCGAGTCGCTCACGATCTTCATCGCGGCGATCGTCTACTTCTTCTACATCGACGCCGAGCTTACGCTGTGGCTGCTGATCCTCTCTCCGCCGATTTTTATCGTGGCTTATCTTTTCGCCAGGCGTGTGCGCCCGATGTATATCGACCTGCGGGAACGGCTGTCCCAGCTCAATACGACAACCCAGGAGAACATCGCCGGGAACCGCGTCGTCAAGGCGTTCGCGCGCGAGGAATACGAGGTCGAGAAGTTTACCGAGAAGAACGTCCATTACGCGAAGGCCAACAAGGCGGCAGCGATGGTGTGGCTCGACTACTTCCCTTATCTCGAGACGTTCGCCCAAGGGTTCAGCGTCATTCTGATGCTCGTCGGCGGCCTGCTCGTCATGGACGGCCGACTGACGTTCGGGGAATTCTCCGCGTTCTCCGCACTCATCTGGGGGCTGGCGAACCCGATGCGCAACATCGGCATCATTATCAACGACATTCAACGGTTCTTCGCGAGCCTGAACAAGATCATCGACATCTATTACTCGAAGCCCAGCATCGCCAACTCGCGCAGCAAGGTCGAGAAGAAGCGTTACGAGGGCCGGATCGCGTTCGAGAACGTCAGCTTCAAGTACGACAGCGCGAACGTGCTCGAGGACATCAACTTCACAATCAAGCCCGGCGAGACGGTGGCAATCATGGGGGCGACCGGTTCGGGGAAAACATCGCTCATCAGCTTGATTCCGAGATTCTACGACGTATCGGCGGGGCGCGTTCTTGTGGATGGAATGGACGTGCGTACATTGGAGCTGGGCGAGCTGCGGGCGAATATCGGAGTGGCCACGCAGGATGTCCTGCTGTTCTCCGACACGATTGACGGCAATATCGCCTACGGCGAGCCGGAGATGCCGGAAGAGGACGTTCATGCGTTCGCGAAGCTCGCCGCCGCCCACGACTTCATCCGGAAGATGCCCGAAGGCTACGACACGATCGTCGGCGAACGGGGCGTCGGCTTGTCGGGCGGCCAGAAGCAGCGCATCGCGCTTGCCCGCGCGCTCGCCGTGAAGCCGCCGATTCTGATTCTCGACGACACGACCTCGGCCGTCGACCTTGAGACCGAGGAGCACATCCAGAAGAGTCTGCAGGAGCTCGATTATTCTTGCACGAAGATCATCATCGCGCAGCGCGTCTCGACGACGGCCGGCGCGGACCGGATTCTGATTATCGAGGACGGCCGCATCATCGAGGACGGCACCCATGCCGATCTGCTGGCCAAGCGAGGTTATTATTACGAAGTATTCAAACTCCAGAACGAGGGCTTAGGAAGGCAGGCGACCGCCAATGGCTAGGAATAAATTCGACATCGACGAGGAGCTCGAATCGCCGTTCGACATACGCCACTTCCGGCGCGCGCTCGTCTACATCCGCAAGCAGAAGACGCCGATGCTTGTCGCCTTCGCGCTCAGCACCCTGTCGGCCGGCATCGCCCTGTCCGCTCCGCTGATCATCCAGCACGTCATCGACGTGACGATTCCGGCCAAGGACAAGGGCGCGCTCGTGTTCTGGTCGGCGATGACGCTTGCGACAATTGTCGTCAGCGTTATTCTGGCAACGATCCGCTCGCGCATCATGACCCGCGTCGGACAGGACATCATCTTCGACATCCGGACGGACCTGTTCAAGCATCTGCAGGAGCTGCCGTTCCAGTATTACGACGACCGGCCGCAGGGCAAAATCCTGATCCGGGTCGTCAACTACGTCAATGCGGTGTCGGACGTGCTGTCCAACGGCATTATCAACTTCATTCTCGAGATTCTGAACCTGGTCTTCATCGCGATCTTCATGTTCGCCGTAGACGTTAAGCTGTCTCTCGTCATTCTCGGCGGCCTGCCGATCTTCCTGGCGATCATGCTCCTGCTCAAGACGAAGCAGCGCCGCGCCTGGCAGGCGGTGTCCAACAAGAGCTCCAACATGAACGCCTACCTGCAGGAGAGCATCAGCGGCATTCGCGTCACGCAGATCTTCACGCGCGAGGACCGCAACGAGGGCATCTTCACGAAGCTGGCCGCGAACTACCGCAAGGCGTGGATGCGGGCGATGTACTTCAACCATCTCGTTCCGTTCACGGTCGATAACCTGGCGACGCTTGTCATGACGGCGATCTTCTTCGTCGGCCTGGTTGCGTTCGGCCCGGCCGAAGCGACGTTCGGCGTCATTCTCGCCATGAGCGCCTATGCATCGCGCTTCTGGCAGCCGATTCTGAACCTGTCGAACATCTACAACAGCTTCATCAACTCCGTCGCGTACCTCGAGCGCATCTTCGAGACGCTCGACGAGCCCGTCACCGTCAGCGACGTCAAGGACGCCGTCCAGCTTCCCGCCATCCGCGGCCGCGTGACGTTCGACAACGTCACGTTCGCGTACGATCCGGGCGTCAACGTGCTGGAGAACTTGAACTTCGACATCAAGCCGGGCGAGAGCATCGCACTCGTCGGCCCGACCGGCGCCGGCAAGACGACCGTCGTCAACCTGATCTCGCGCTTCTACAACGTGACCGGCGGTGCGATTCTCGTCGACGGCCACGATATCTCGCAGGTGACGCTGAAGTCGCTCCGCAGCCAGATGGGCATTATGCTGCAGGACAGCTTCATCTTCTCCGGCACGATTCTCGACAACATCCGCTACGGCAAGCTCGATGCCACGGAAGAAGAAGTTATCGCCGCGGCCAAGGCCGTCTGCGCCGACGACTTCATTCGCGAATTCGAGAGGGGCTACCTGACCGAGGTCAACGAGCGCGGCTCGAAGCTGTCCCAGGGCCAGCGCCAGCTCATCTCCTTCGCCCGCACGCTGCTCGCCGATCCGCGCATCCTCATCCTGGACGAAGCCACCTCGTCCATCGACGCCCGGACCGAACGCCTGCTGCAGAAGGGGCTGAACGAGCTGCTCAAGGGACGCACCTCGTTCATCATCGCCCACCGCCTGTCGACGGTCAAGAACTGCGACCGCATCCTGTACGTCGCGGACAAGGGCATCGCCGAGAGCGGCTCTCACGACGAACTGATCGCTCAGCGCGGAAGGTATTACAAGCTGTACACGGCTCAGAAGATGGAAGCGTAACTTCAAAATTATCAAACAAAAAGAAACCTTTCCTTGGCAAATGGAGGCACCGCCCAACCATATGCCAGAAGGAGAGGTTTCTTTTGTACATTCAATAGACCATCGATCAGCTCTTGGACCAAAAAAAGTCCCGCCACCGTCTAGCACCGGACCCGCGCGGTCGGCATGTCGGCAAGAGAACTTCCACATTATGGGGTTGGCAAGACGCGATCCCCCCCTTCTAAACCCTTATGCCTCTTCTCCCCTTGGATCAGGAACCTCCGCTTGACGATCATGTCCTTTGCTCTTGGGTCAGCCCATTCCACTTGCGCCTCCTTATCCTGAACGAAAGGGAGAAGAGACCTGATGCCGCCAGAGGGAATAGGGCGCAGGCGGGACGGGAGAGGGGAGAGACGCTGGATGGGATGGCAAGCAGAACGAACAATCGATAGGCGGGTTTCACGCTCATCTCCCCCTCCAATCGACTCTTCAGGATATCGTTAGACGGGTTTTCCGCTCATCACCCAAGCAGCTTCTCATGCACGACCGTCACTCCATCCTCGTTGTTGGACAGCGTCGTTGTTATGCAATACTCTTCTCAATCCCGAACCTTCAGCGTTTGATGCGCCGTCGTCGGCGCCGGGTAGAACGAACGGTCTGTCGCGGCGTCGTACAGATTGATATAATCGTAATTCGCCGTATCCGCCTTATCCGCGGGCATCGCGAACCCGAGCAGATCGACGTATGCCAGCTTGCCGTCATATTGCTTGTACAGCGTCCGGTTCTGATAGTCCGCATACTTCGGATCGGTTGTTGGGTACGGATTCGCGAATGGCGCCGTGTCGGCGAACTCGTACGGGTCGAACGACAGCTTGTACTCGCCTGTTGTCGTATCCTTCACGAGGAACAGCGGCTGGCTGCCCGCCACCGGCTCTGCGTACGTATGCAGCGCCGGCGAATGTCCGCTCTGCGGCTCGCGGGTCAGCACCGTCTGGCTGCCTTCCGTCTTCGTATAGAGCGGAATAAGATCCGCGTCCCCCTCGACGAAGCTCAGCAATCCGTAATCGACCGAATCCGCCAGCGCGTTCGCTTTGGTCTGTACGTCGGCCAGCTTGCCGACGACCCAATAATGGCGGTAGTACATCGTCTGTCCGGGCTCCAGATAGAAGTTGCCTCCGACACCGCCGACGAGGTAATCGTCCCGATTCGCATCGCCCCACGCCCATGTGTTCCGCGCATATTGGAAGCTCGTATCCTCGCCGTAATGCTTGTCCGTGCCGAATACCCACCCAAGCGCATAGCCGTCCTCGTCGTCCGCATCCTGGGCGAACGCGGCCCAGCCGCCCGTATCGGCAAGCGAGAGGCGGTTGGCCGGATCGCTGAAGTCGCCGCCGATCGCCGTGTACGAGCCGTCCGTCTCGCTGACGACGTGGTCCGGCAAGTTCGACTTGCGCACGCCGCCCCACGGAAGCGTGATGTCGTCTATCCTGTCGCTGCCGAAGTTGGAGAGGACATACGTCACCTCAATGATGCCGTCGCCGGCGTCGCGTACCTTCTCATAATAAAGAATGCCGGACTTATGGATGTTCGGAATGTGAGCCTGCTGCCCCCAGTTCAGCATGGAGTAGGAATGGTCCGTCGCGTCCCACCCGTAAGCGAGCGCCGGCGAATAGAAGAAGCGGTTGCGTCCGAGCGCCTCCGTATCCTTCCCCTCGTATACGCCCGCCTGATGGATATAGTACGCCATGCTGTCGTAGACCGATTGCGGGAATTGCGTATCGGGATTGTTGAGGCCGCGGTTGATCGAGACGGGCTGAATGACTTCGTCGACCCAACCTCCCGACATCGGCGTATCGGCGGACGACTGGGGCGGAATCGCCTCGCCGAACGGCCCCGTCAGCGAGTAGAGCTGCCCGCCCTTGCCGATGCGCAGCTCCCACGACGTGTCCGCCGTCTGACGGTGGACGATCGAAGCGTGATAGACGTGGCGCTCGTTCAACCCGGCTGCCCACTTGTCGTTGTCGATGTCCACCTCGTCGGCGAATGCCTGCAGCTCGCCGATGCTCGAGAACGAGTACGATGTGCCCGGAACATGCGCCGGCGTTCCGATAACGCGGACGCCGTAGACGGCTGTCGGATCGAAGCGGACCTCGAACGCCTGTCCCTGCGTCAAGCCCCCTCCGTCGCCATCCGTCGTCGCCGGATAATCGGTCAGCTTGGCGACATCGCTCCAGCTTCCGCCCGCGGACGTTTGCACCTGAATGCGAGGCTTGCCCGCCGACGCATTGAACCAGCCGCCGTCCGCATAATTGTTGCCGTGCGCATAGATCACCCTGCTGATCGTTACCGGATGCTCGAGCGTCGCCGCATACCAATCCGTGCTCTGCAGCGTGCCGTCCCACGTGACGCGATGCGTCGCAAGGTCGCCGTCGAGATACGACGCGCTGATGTTGCCTGCGCGCGAATAGCTCGGTGTCGCCTGCGCCAGCACGTTCGCCTCCGGCTCGAAGCTCGCCTGCAGCTCCGCGATGCTCGAGAACGAGAACGTCGTTCCGCTGTACTGCACCGGCTTGCCGATGACTCGAAGCGCGACGGCCTGCACCGGATCGAAGACGGCTTCGAACCGCTGCCCCTGCGTCAGCCCGCCGTCGCTCGTACTCGAGGCGGCCGGGTATTGCGAGAGCGTCGCGACGTCGATCCAGGAGCCGCCGACCGTCGTCTGCACCTGTATTCGGGGTTTGCCGCCCGACGTATCGAACCAGCCGCCGTCCGCATAGCTGCGGCCGTGCGCGTACACCGCCTTGTTGACGAGCTGCGGCTTGGCGAAGGTGACGGCGTACCAGTCCTCGCTCTGCACGGTGCCGTCCCACGTGACGCGATGCGTCGCGAAGTCGCCGTCCAGGTACGACGCGTCGATGTTGCCCGCGCGCGAGTAGGAAGCCGTTCCGGTCGCGGCCGCATTGCGCGGTGCGTAGAAGGCTTGAAGCTCGCCGATGCTCGAGAATGCGTAGCTCTTCCCCGTTACCTGCACGGGCTTGCCGATGACACGAACGCCATAAGCCTCCGTCGCCTCAATCGGCACCTCGAACGTCTCCCCCTGTGTCAGCCCGCCGCCGCTGCCCGCATTCGCATTCGGATAGTCCGCGATGACCGCCGCATCCGTCCAGACGCCGCCCGGCTCGGTCTGCACCTGGATGCGCGGCTTGCCGCCGGTCGTATCGAACCAGCCGCCATCCGCATAATTATTGCCGTGAGCATAGACGACCTTGTTGATCAGATAAGGGACCGGCGTCGTCACCGCGTACCAGTCCTCTGCCTGTACGGTGCCGTCCATCGACACCCGGTGCGTCGAGACGTCGTTGTCGTTAAACGACGCGTCGATATTGCCCGCGCGCGACCAGCTCATCTTGCCGTAGTAGAGCACGTTGATGCCCACCGCCGTCTGCAGCGGTCCATCCGTGCTTGTCGCCTCCCAAGCCGACGCGTTCTGCGCGGCGACCGGGCTGGAGGGGAATACCTGCAGCAGATCTCCATTCATCTCCTCCTCCGCATACGCTCCGGAACCAATCAGCAGCATCGGCAATGTCAGCATGGCAGCCATTGTCCTCTTCATCGCTCATCCTCCAATCTTCCTATTAAAATGCAGATGCAGATGACGGATCGCCCATATGCCTCCAGATCAGTTCTCCGTACGCATATGCCTCCCCACCGCCGGACAGCGGCTCGCTCGTGCCGTCCGAGCGCAGCGTCGTCCAGCGACAGTGCCCGCGCTCGAAGGCGAACGTCTCGCCGTCGTCGTCGTATAGCCGGAAGACGCCCGGCGCCTTGCCGTAGACGCGAATCTCGAGCGGCACCCGGTCGCCCGCCTTCGGCGCATGCGGCAGCGACGGCATCAGCGGGACGATGCCGCCGTCCCGCACGAACATCGGCACCCGCTCCAGCGGCGCGGCGTATTCGATCGTCCTTCCGCCGGGGAAGCTTGCGCCCGTCTCGAATTCGTACCAATCGCCTGCGGGCAGCGTGATCGCGCGCGACCGCTCGCCGGGGAACAGCGGCGCGACCAGCACGCTGTCACCCATCATGTACTGGTCGTCGATGCTGCGGTCCTCGCCGTACAGCCCGTAGGGAGCAGCCGTCGAATCGAAGCCGGCCGCCTCCGGCCCGAGTCGCTCGAACGGATACCCCGTCTCGAGCGCCATCGCGCGGAACGGCGGCGTGCCGTCTTCGCGATAACGCGCGAAGGCCGAATACAGGTACGGCATCAGCCGCATGCGCAGCCGGATCGCCGCACGGACCGCCGCCTCGGCGCCGGGGTACGACCAGGGCCGCTGCCCGCTCGCCCACGCGTTCATCATCGCGAGCGGCGACAGGCAGGCGATCTGCAGCCGGCGCACGTACGCTTCATCCGTCTGAGCCTCCCGCACCTCCGGCGACCAGAGCAGCCCGCCGAAGCCGCTGTTGCAGAGTGCCCGGACGAATTGCCGGCTGTCGTACAGGTCGGTATACAAAGCATAGGGCGAAGACACCGCGCCGGCGTTCGATGCGCGGACGAGCCCGTACGTGCGGCGATCGCGCTCCCGGAACAGACCGGCGGTGAGACGCTGCAGCAGCACACCGTACAGTTGCCGCATCCGCTCCCCGTCCAGCCCCGAAGGGAACGAAGCGTGGGCGGGGAACATCCACGAGCTTCCGGTCAGTTCGCTCCCGTCGACCTCGTCGAGCTTGTAGCCCGCAACGCCGAGGCCGACGTGCCGCTCGCGGTGATGCTCGGCGAGAATCGAAGCGGCGCGCGGGTCGGCATAATCCGGAGCGAGACCGCCCCACACCGTATGGCTGCCCGCATACGGCAGCAGCGGCTCGTACAGCGGCGAAGCCGGCGACACGTACGGATGCTCCCACACGTTGATGCGGAAGCCCTTCTCCGTCAAGCCGCGGACGAAGCCGGCCGGATCGGGGAAGCGCGCGGCGTCCCATTCGAACGACGTCGGGTAGCAGTGCGAGTGCCAGCCCGGCTCCAGGCCGATGACGTCGCACGGAATATCCCGCTGCCGGAACTCGTCCGCTTCGGCCGCGACCTCGGCGTCGGAGGCGAACATCGAGACGCGGTGCCAGAAGCCGAGTCCCCAGCGCGGCGGCAGCGGACCGCCGCCGCAGAACAGATTGTAGCGGCGAACGGCGCTTAGCATGGCGTTCGCTTGCGCAGCTTGCGGATCGCCGCGATCTCCCGCGCCGGCGAACACATACACCGCGACGCCCGTCTCGCCGGGAACGACCGCCTCCAGCGAATCCGACAGCGGCGTGGCGGCCCAGTCCTCATCGTAGCCGCGGTTCTTCAGCTTCGGCGGACGTTCGCTGTCCAACCGGACGGCCGAGCCGGCGTACACCGTCAGGACGCGCGCCGTGTCGATCAGCACGGCATAGCCCGCGCTCGACACCCAGAACGGCAGCGGCGCGTGCGTCTCCCCGGTGTCGACGACAGGGTCGCTGTTGACGCGCAGGCAGCGGGTTCGCCCGCGATGGTTCATCCGCAGGAACTGAAGCCCGAAGCCGTACAGCCGATCGCTCTCGCCGAGCGGCAGGCGGAGCACGATGCGCCCCGCCCCGACCGTCGCGACGACTTGTTCCTGCGGCAGCGGGAAGGGAGCGTCGCCGAGCGCGGCCAACGCCTCGCGCCGCGGCGACGGCGGCGACACCGTCAGCGGCGTGACCGCCTCCGGCACGCCGACGACGCCTCGCCAGATTCCTTCGGCCGCCTGCTCCCACTGAATAGCGCTCCGAATGACGCTCATGTCCTCTCTCCCCTCTCCATCGCGGTTATTCGGCATGGAGGAAACCCGCCTTCAGCAGCAGGCGGTGCAGCACCGCCGCCGCTTCCGCACGCGTCGCTCCCGCCTCCGGCGCGAAGCTTCCGTCCGGACGGCCCGCCATCAGTCCGTCCGCGGCGACGCGGCCAACCGCCTCCTTCGCCCAGGCCGCGATGCTCGCAGCATCTGCGAACGATCCGGAGGCGGCTGGCGTCTCCTCCCGGTTCGCGTCATCTGCGGCGAAGGTCTCCGAGCCAGGCACGGAGGCGAAGCGGAACGCTTGGACAAGCATCGCCGCCATCTCCTGGCGGGTGATCGCCTGCCCCGGGCGGAACGAGCCGTCCTCGTAGCCGGCGACCAGCCCCGCCTGCGCTGCCGCCCCGACGGCACCGGCGTACCAGGAGCCGGCCGACGTGTCCTTGAAGGCGGACGCCGCAGCCTCCGCATCGTCGCCGAGCCCGAGCGCGCGCGCCAGCAGCGTCGCCCATTCGGCGCGCGTCACGGCGGCGGTCGGCGCGAAGCGATCGGCCGCCACGCCCTTGACGATGCCGCTCGCGGCGAGTCGCTCGACATCCTGCGCGGCCCAGTTCCCGTTCAGATCGGCGAACCTCGGGCCCGCAGCGGCGGTCTTCTTCACGACCGTGTAGGCGCTGTTGCCCGGCCGCCGAATCGTAACGCGCACCGCATCGCCTTCGCGTTCGAACGCGGCCGGCGCGAAGCGCGCCTCGCCCTCCGGCGTCAGCCACAGCGCGGTCAGCTCCGCCGGATCAAGCGCGCCGTCAAGCGTCCAGCTGCGGGCGACGTAACCGGCGAACCGGTCGACCGCAACGCTGCGACCGCCCGCCGACGCCTCGACGGCGAATTCGCGCGGCGCCGTCACCTGCTCGGCACCGGCAGCCGCCTTCGCGAACGCCGCCTGCACGGCAGAGTCGGCCAGCCCGACATGAATGACGAGGCTTACCTCGGACGGGTCGACGCCAAGCGATGACGCAATCGCCGGAAGATCGATTGCGGCGAGCGGCAGCTCATACGTCGCGACCGGCGTCCGAATGGCCAGCGTAACGGGATGTCCCAGCTCCGCCGCAGCGGCGATGAAGGTGGCGGGCACCTCGACGGCGAACCGGTCGCCCGGCTCGGTCACGTCGGCAGCGACCGTACCGCCGCTCGGAAGTGCGGCAAGCGCATCTGCAAGCTTCGCCGCATCCAGCGCGACAACCGTCTCCGGCTTTGGCTCCGTGCCCGATGACGGCTCGTCGGTCGCGTCCGTCCCCGACCCGGCTGACGGATCGCTCGGCGGATTCGTCGCCGGAGTCGAATCATCGCCGGTCAACGAGAGCACGCGCACGCCCCGGTCGGCCTCGGTCAGCAGGCCGTAAGCCGCGTTGGCCGGAAGCGCGTCGCCGAGCGCAATCGTGCCGTCCTCCGCCGTATCCGCCGGGTAGACGTAGCCCAGCATGCCGAGGTAGTCCGTCTTGCCGTCGTAAGCTTTGTATTGGTACTGCCCTTCGTATAGATCGTGCTTCGGATCGCCAACCGGGTATGGGTTGGCGTACGGCACCTTCGTGCTGAGCAGGAACGGGTCCGTTGTCAGCACGAGCTGCTTCGTCGCCGTCTCGCGCAGCAGGAAGAGCGGCGTCGTGCCCGGAACCGGCTGAGCGTACGTCGCGAACGCCTTTGCGTCCGAACCGGATTTTCTCAGAGACAATGTCTTGGTGCCCGCTTCGTCGGACTGCACATAATAAGCCAACTGGTCCGCATCGGATTGCCCATACTGAACGAAGCCGTAATCGGTGTCGTTCGCAAGCTGCTTCGCCTTCTCCGCCACCTCGCCGAGCTTGCCGACGACGTAGTAGAACTTCCATGCAAGCTGCTCGCCCGGCTGCAGATGGAACCGCCCCTGCACCGCTTGCACGTAGAAGTCGTCCCGGTTCGCGTCTCCCCACGTGTAGTAAGTCGGCTCCCACTGGCCGTCGATCGTGCCGTACTTCGAATCCCGTCCGAATACGGTCGCCAGCGCGAAGCTGTCCGGGTCGTCCGCATTCTGCGTCATCGCCGCCCAGCCTCCCGTCTCGCTCGCCGGCTTGAGCTGCGTATACACGCCGCCTGCCCGGTCGTAGCCGCCCGAGACATTGCCGATTATGTGATCGGGAAGCGCGGACTTGCGCACGCCGCCCCACGGAATCGAGATGTCGTCGATCGTGTCGGTCCCGAAGTTGTTCAGCACATAGCTTACCTCGATGACGCCGTCGCCCGCGTCGCGCACCTTCGTGTAGTACAGCAGTCCGGAGCGCCAGATGCTCGGTATTTGCGCATTCTGCCCCCAAGCGATCGTCGCGTACGACGAATCCTGCGGATTCCATTGCGCGGCCAGCATCGGGTCGTAGAACGGCTTGGTCAAGATCGGGTCGTTCTTGTAGTAGACCCCCGAGCCGTGGATGAAGTACATCGTCGGCTCCTGATCCGGGTTGTGCTTGTCGTAGCTGATCGACACCGGCTGGATAACCTCGTCCATAAACACGTTGTTCGCCGTCTGCGGCGGCATCAGCTCGCCGATCGCCGTGTCCAGCGAATAGATCTGGCCGCCCTTGCCGATGCGGAGCTCCCACGACTTGTCTCCGTCCTGCATATGCTTGATGGACGATTGGAACACAAGCGACTCGTCAGCCGCCTCGTTCCACTTCGTGCCGCTCATCGGCACGGTGCCGTTCGTCTGCGACACGCTCCACTCCCCGGAATTCGCCGCTTCGCTGCCCGGCAGCTTGAAGGCATCCGTCAGTTGCGAGGAATAGGCATTGTAGAGCGGTTCGAACGGCTTGTTCTCATAAAGCAATCTGCGCAGGTACACCGCCGCATCGGCCCGCTTCACCGTCGCCTGCGGCTCGAAGCGGCTGCCCCCCGTCAGCGATTCCGGCAGCAGCCCCGTGCCCAGCGCCGCCTCCACGCTGCTGCGTGCCCAGGAAGCGATCTGCGCCGCATCCTCATACCGGCTGCTGTCGCCCAGCATATACGGTCGGCCGCCAACCAGACGCGCCGCCTTCGCGAACAGCACCGCCATCTCCTCGCGCGTCGCCGGCTGCTCCGGCTGCAGCTTGCCTCCGCTTGTCGGGAACAGAAGCCCGGCGTCCTTCGCGGCCTGTACGAGATCGGCCCGCGGATCGTCCGCGCCGACGTCGGCATATTCGCCGTTGTACTCCGCCGGTTCAAGCGATGCCGCCCTCGCCGTTGCCGCGATCAGGTCGATGCGCGAGATCGGCTCGTCGGGAGAGAAGCGGGCGGCGTCCGTCCCGTCCATAATGCCCGCCGATGTCACTTGCACAATGTCCCGCTTCGCCGGATGGCCCGCGATGTCGACAAAGTCGGATTGACCGTCGAACTCCGACTTGATGTCCACCGTCCAGCTCTGGGCCGCACCATTCTCCGCCGTCACGGTGAAGACGACGGGCTCGCGGTAATCTCGCACCGATGAAGGGTCGGGGCTGATCGATGCACCGCGCGACAACGTCATGGACACATCGAGCTGCGCCAGATCGGTGCCGTCCGCAACGACGGCCGACACCGTACGGGTCGTCCGGTCGATCGCGACGGGCGCGATCTTCTGCGCAACATCGAACTGCGTGATATCGTTGTACGCGTTCGGCGCGTCGTCCGGCTCCCAGCCGATGCCGCCGATCTCCACCGGACCGCTGTAGGCATAGACGCCGAAGTAGCCGGAGCCCGCGAGCGGCGCATCGGTGTCGACGATGTCGAACGCCTTCTGCCCATCCACCCACAGGACGAGCCGCACGCCGCCCTCCACGTCGAATGCGCCGACGCGGATCGTGTGCTCGGTGCCGGAGCGGAACAGCTTGTTCGCCAGCGTGCCGAACGGCGGCGTCTGCCCCGGATACGCGCCGATAAGCATATGCCGATTGCCGTCCGTCCACTTCTGCACTTCCCACACGTTCGCGTTCACGTCGATGAAGTACGCCGAACCGCCGTCGAAGATCGTCTTCGCCGGGTCGCTGCCGCGCAGCACGATGCCGGGCCAGTCCGGTCCGGTGAACGTATAGCGCATCGTGAAGTCGAGGTATTCGCTGCCGAACTGCTGACCCTTGTACATCTTGTAGCCGCCGGAGAAAATCGTGCTTCCGTCCCCGCCGTCCGCCATCGCGCCGAGGCCGATCCAGTTCGCCGAATCGGTCAGAGCCGCGTTGACAGGCGTTCCGGCATCGATTCCCGCAAGCGTCAGCGCTCCGTCTCCCGCAGCGGCGCCGAAGCGGCCGGAGTCGCGCAGCGGATCGATCGCGTCGAGCACGCTCAGCAGCGTCTCGCCGCCGACCGTTACCTGCAGCCGCACGCCGTCGCGCTCCTCGTAGCCGGCCAGCAGCACATCGGTCCACCCGACAGGCGCATAACCGGGCAGATCGGCCGTCGCAACCGCCCCCAGCGTCGTCGCTGCGCCGTCCCTCGTCTTGAGCAGCGTCCACTCGTCAGCTCCCAGCGACAGCCGGTAACCGTCACCGGCATCCGTGCCGCGCATCGTCAGCGAAGGCGCGTCTCCCCCGCCTCCGGGCTGCTCCGCCTTCAGCTTCAGGTGGAACGCCGCACTCCAATAATCCTTGCCGGCATAGCTCGCCGATTGACCCGCCGCCAGCGCCAGACCGCCGTTCGCCGGCGCCATCGCTCCTCCTGCCGGCGTCCAGCCGCTCGCATCCGCGAGCGGCCCGTTCAGCGGCTCGTACTCCCGCTCCGGCAGCGCGTAGAACGCCTGCAGCTCGGCGATGCTCGAGAAGGAGAACGAAGTGCCCGGATAGTGGGCCGGTCGGCCGACGATCCGCACGCCATACACTTCCGTCGCCGGCACCGACAGCGTGAAGCTGCGTCCGGCGGCAAGACCGCCGTTGTCTCCATCCGTCGTGTCCGGGTAATCGTCCACTGTCGCAAGATCGGTCCAATCCCCGCCTGCGGCGAGTCTCGCCTGAACGACCGGCTTGCCTCCGTCCGCCGTATTGAACCAGCCGCCGTCCGGCGAGGTGACCCCATGGACGAATACGATCTGATTGATTAGCTGCGGCACGTCGAGATCGACCGCATACCAGTCGGTCGTCTCGACCTGGCCGTTCCAACTGTTGCGCACGGTGGACACATCGCCGTCATTGAAGGAGCCCGGCGCATTGCCCGCCCGCGAATAACTCGCCGTTCCGCGGCGCAGCACGTTGGCTTCGGCCGCCAGCGGGTCGTTGTACGCCTGCAAGTCCGCCAGACTCGATGCGGACGATCCGCCGCCGGGCGCGGCAGGCCGGCCGATGACGCGAACGCCGTAGACGGCGACCGGATCGAAGACGGCCTCGAACCTTGCGCCCGCCTCAAGCGTTCCCGCGCTCGCAGACGTCGTCGCCGGATAACGCGCCAGCAGCGCCGCGTCCGTCCAGACGCCGTCCGCCGCGGTCCGAATCTGGATACGCGGCAAGCTGCCCGACGTATCGAACCAGCCGCCGTCCGCCGTGATCGCACCTTGCGTCAGCACAACATTGTTAATCGTCTGCGGCTCGTTCAGCGTGACGGCGTACCAGTCCTCTTCCCGCATCGTGCCGTCGTTCAGCGTCAGCGTCGTCGCCGGATCGCTGTCCAGGTAGACGTTCCCTCCGCCGAGCCCGAGCGAATTCGACGGCGAGCCCTTCGCCAGCAAGTTCGGATCGACGACGCTCGCCGTATCGAACGCCTCCAGCTCCGCCGCCGAGCCGAAGAATACCGGCTTGCCGATCACCCGAACACCGTATACATCGACGGGCTCGATCGCCAGCGCGAACTTCTGGCCGTCGGTCAGCCCGCCGTCGCTCGCCGCGCTCGTATCCGGGTAATCGCCCAGCGCCCCCGCGTCGATCCAGGCGCCGCCCGGCTCCGTCTGAATCTGAACGATCGGCTTGCCTCCGGCCGACGTGTCGAACCAGCCCCCATCCACGTAGGCATGTCCGTGGGCGTAGACGACCTTGTCGATATGCGCGGGCTGCTCGAGCGTCACCGCATACCACGCCTCGTCTTGATGCGTGCCGTCGTACGTGTTCAGATAAGTCGACGTATCGCCGTCGACGATCGAGCCGGGCACGCTGCCCGGAGCGTTGGCGCTGGCCGAGCCGCCGAGCAGCACATTGACCGGTGCCGGCAGCGGCGCAGCGGAAGCGGCAGGCAGCACGGCCAGCCATTGGACAGCCAGCAGCACAAACAGCAGCGAGCCGATGCCCGCGCGTCTTCGCAACTTCATGAGTAATCCCTCCGTATTCGTTCCTGTATAAACCATGGATTTTTTTGTGTTAAACAAGGCTGAACGAATGAATTTAACCCTGCAAGTTAAAACCGTATACAACTGCGGACCGAAAGCTCTATGGCAGACCGGAAGCTCCAGACCCGCCGGCCAGATCGAGCGAATAAGCATGAATTTTCGACTTCATTTCGCGGCCCGCGTCCCAAAACGAGCGAATAAGCATGAATTTTCGACTTCATTTCGCAGCCCCCGCGTCCAAAACGAGCGAATAAGCATGAATTTTCGACTTTATTTCGCAGCTCGCGTCCAAAACGAGCGAATAAGCATGAATTTTCGACTTTATTTCGCAGCCTGCGTCCAAAACGAGCGAATAAGCATGAATTTTCGACTTCATTTCGCGGCCCGCGTCCCAAAACGAGCGAATAAGCATGAATTTTCGACTTCATTCCGCGACCCGCGTCCAAAACGAGCGAATAAGCATGAATTTTCGACTTTATTTCGCAGCCCACTTCCAAAACGCGTCCACATTGCGTGGAGCATCGAAACGAGTGAGCTCGTTGCGTTCCCCGGTTCAACTTTAAATAACTCTTTTTAATGGATGTCCCCCTAACTTTGTAAGCGCTTTCTCATTAGGGTAAAATCGTCGCTTTTCTTTAGCCGATCCATGCGCCCGATCCTTGCCCCGACTTGCTGCAGCCGTTGGCGAGCTATGCAAGAGCTCCATTCGCCGGACCCCGTCCCCGGCCAGCCTCGCGGAACGGCCGGCGGAAGGAATTCCTCCGTTCTCGAACGAATTCCTTGAATTCCTTCCGCGCCCGTCCGCCCGCCGTCTCCGTGCCCGCGCTACACGACTTCAAGCTCGTCTCGCCCGGGCAGCGGCGGGAACGGCGCGGCGGGCAGCGTCTGATACCAGTACGCCACCGAGCAGATGTCGTGCTGCCCGGGGTAGTACCGCCCCTCGCCCCGCCAGCCGAGCGCCTGAATCGTCACCGTCAGATCCGACTCGAAGCGGATCGGATCGACGACGTGCCAGCGGTACATCGCATGGCGGTGCTGCGACTGGTACAGCCCGTCCGGCCGCAGCACCTGGTGCATGCCCGCATACGCGGTCGAATACTCGCGGTAGCTGCCGTCCACCTCCCAGTTGAAGGCGCCGCCGAAGTAGTCCTCGGTGCCGGTCCCGCAGATGGTCGGGTATTCGCCGTCGCCGTCGAGGTAGAATTTGATCTCGCCTTCGCCCCACCAGCCGCTGTTATTGATTCCCCAGCCCATCGACGTGCCGACGTACTGGCCCCGGCCGCGCACGCCGTCGAGTATCGTATACGGCACCTTGCAGGGAACCGGATTCGTACGGCGGTATTGCGCGTGGAAGTACGCCGCGTCGTCCGGCACGTCGGTCAAGGTGTAGTTGATCTGGTAAAAACACATCTGCGACGCGCTCCCGACGGGCATCCGGTTCTCGATCGTGATCCGGCAGCGTCCGCGGAACGGCATCTCCCAGAAGCAGTTGAGCGCCTTGTTCGGATTGACCGCGACCATAAGCGAATTCAGATGCACGTACGGCCCCTTCGTCGCGAACATGTCGCCCGTCACCCACGGCAGGCCGAAGAAGTCCGGCAGCGGCGTCTCCACCGACGGCGTCTCTTGGTCGTCCCAATAGATGCGAAGAATGAAGTCGCGCCCGACATAGCCGGCGAACCACATGCTCTGGATCGCGCCCGGCCCCTCGATGTCCGCGATCGTCAGCGTCGTCCCGGGCTCCGCCATGACGCACGGACTGCACTTCCACCCCTTCCCAAGCTCTCTCGCCGGGCTGTTCGGGTGCGCTTCGCTCCTCGCCCCGCCGCCCTTCTCTCCCGTCGGATTCTCCGCGCTGATGCTGCGCGTCCGGGCGTCCGACAGCCGCCACAGATTGCCGGGGTGCATCCCCAATCCGTTGAACCCGTTCATTCCGCCAACACTCCTTCCGAAGCTGTAAAAGCAAGCGTTATCGGCTGTCCGCGCTGCAGCGTTATCCGGTACTCCGTCGGCGCTCCCGCCGGAACGAAGCGGGCCGGCACCGTTACCGCAACGTCCGCGTCCGCCGCCTTCGCCGTCAACTTCGCACGAAGCCGCCCCGCCTCCGCGTCCCATTCGAGGCTCGCCTCGATGGCGCCGCGCGCCAGCAGCGGTCCGGCCGCTCCGCGCGACAGCCGCGTCGGCAGTGCGGGCAGCAGCGACAGCCGGCCCGGCACGCCGAACAGCAGCATCTCCTGCAGCGCCGCCGTCCAGCCCATGTTCGCATCGATCTGGAACGGCGCCCATTCCAGATCGACGCCGATGCCCATGCCGCGCCAGTCGTTGTGCACGGTGAAGAAGTTGCTCAGCACGCACGAGCGGGCAAGAATATCGAGGCTCTCGAGCGCCAGATCGCCTTCGCCCGTTCGGGCGTAGCTGTTCGCCATGTGGGCGAGCGACCAGCCGGACTGCTGCTTGAGCCCGATGACGAGCCGCTTGCGGATCGCCGTCACGAACGCCTCGAACAGCGCCGGCTCGCGCTCCTTCGTCACCTCCGTGCCGGGGAACAGCGGGTAGACATGCGACTGATGCCGGTGCTCGTAGTTGTCGTCGAAGTCGGGGTGCATCCACTCGCGCACGGCCCCGTCCGCATTGATCTGGTACGGCGGAATGCGGGCGAGCATCGCCTCCCAGCCGGCGATCTCGGCTTCGTCGTATCCTCCCGCGATGCGCATGCCCTCCGCCAGATGCGTGAGGACCTCCTTCGCGATGGCGAAGTCCATCGTCGCATTGATCGTCGTCTCCATCGTTGTCTCCTCGCAGCCGGTGGCGAGCTTCGACCAGTAATTGCCCGGCGTGTTCTCCGGCGAATTCGAAGGCGAGCTGACATAGAAGCCGTCCTCTCCGATCGTGAAGAAGTCCCGATAGAACGTCGCCGTCTCCATGAGGAAGGGCAGCGCCCGTTCGCGCAGGAAGCTGATATCGCCCGTATGCAAGTAATAATCGTAATAATGCTGCGCGATCCAGCCCGCCCCGCCCGTCCAGTGGATGATATGGGGGTAAATAATGCCGATCCGGCCGCTCTGCGGCGATGTCGGAGCCGGAATGTAGATGCCGCGGCATCCGTACAGCCTGGCGGCGTTCTCGCGGAAGTCGTCCAGCAGCCGCTCGAAGTAGTCGAACACGGCGAGCAGCGTCTCCGGCATGTTGCCGGACAGCGCCTGCCAGTAATTCATCTGCAGGTTCTCGTTGATCATGTTGAACGCCCAGAACCCGGTGTACTCGCCGCTCCACAGCCCCATCAGCGGCGACGGATTGCCGCCCTCGCGCGAGCTGGAGACCAGCAGATAGCGGCCGTACGCCCACATCTTCTCGAGCATGGCGACAGGCGCCTGCCCCTTGTAGGCGCGCAGCAGCAGCTCTTCGTTGGACAGGCTGCGCTCCGCTTCGTCCGCATGAAGGTCGAGCGTCATGCGGTTGAAGATCGGCGCATGCAGCGCGGCGTGCCTCTCCAGCAGCGCCGAGAACCCAAGCTGCGCCGACGCTTCGTCGGCAAGCTCGGCCGCAAGCCGCGGCCACGCTTCACTCCGATCGCCGTCGTAGAACACCTTCGCAACGACTTGGATCGAGGCAGCGCCCTCGTAGGCGAGCCCCTTCTCGCGCGGCGACAGCTCGCCGCCCTCCGCCCTAACCAGAGCGACCGCGCCGAAGTCGGTGCCGTCGTCCTTGCGCGCGGCGTAGTAGACGAACGCGCCTTCGCCGAAGCTCTCCGCGTCCGTCGGCAGCGCCGACACGCCGCCGAACGGCATCCGTGCGTCGGCGATATCGTGCAGGTCGAGCCAGACAACTCCGCCAAGCCGCAGCGGACCGTCCGCCGTCAGCCGACAGACGACGGCGTCGTCCGCCCGCGAGACGAACAGCTCCCGCTTCAGCCGCGTATCGCCATCCGCCCAGGCAACCGTCACCAGCCCCGTCTCCATATCGAGCGTGCGGCTGTAGTCGGCGAATGCGCGCTCCGCCCGCACGATCCACTTCAGGTCGCCGAGCGGCAGCGGACAGGCGACGCGCGGGTTGTAGCCCCGCTCCTTAAGAGCGTCCGCCAGCACCTTGTCTGCTTCCGGCGCCCGCCGCTCCGCCAGCAGACGCCGCACCTCGGGCAGCCTGCCGCTGACGTCGGGCACCGGGTCGTCCGTTCCCTGCCACCACAGATTCTCGTGCGTCAGCATGACGGTCTCCTCGCAGCAGCCGCCGTAGACGGCCGCGCCGATCGAGCCGTTGCCGGCCGGCAGCGCGTCCTTCCAGCGTGCCGACCAGATAGAGGCCGGGTAATTCAAGATCAGCCTGTTCCGCATTATCCGCGTTCGGCTACGATTGCGCCGATCTCCGTCTTGTACCAGTCGAGCAGCTTGTCGGCGCCGAGATCCTGCACATCCTTGATGAACTTCGCCTTCGCGGCTTCATACTCGGCGTCGTCCTTGTTGATGATAAGCTTGATCTGATTCGTCTGGACGTAAGTCGTAATCTTCGTCAGCGTTGCGGTCAGGTCGTTCGGCATCGCCGGGAGGCTGGCGACGATCGACGTGTCGTACGACGTGTACTTCTTCTGCTTCGTATACAGATCGCCCGGCAGCTCGACGCCGAAGTGCTCGGCCCCTTCCTTCTGCAGCGGAGTCAGACGCTCCTTGACGACATCCGGCAAGTAGCTGAAGTAGACCGGAGTGTCATACTTCGGATCGACCGCCGACAAGCCGCGGCCGGAGATATTGTGATACTTGTACACGCCCGTCTTCAGCCTGTAGTCCGGATCGCTCTTCAGCCCTTCGATCGTCTCCGCCTTGAGCTGCGGCTGGCCGTCGACCTCGTCCCATGTCTCGCCCTTGACGCCGTTGAAGATAAGCTCGGCGCCCTCGTAGGAGATGAGGAAGTTCAGCAGCTCCAGCGCCTCCTTCGGATGCTTCGAGTTCTTCGGAATGAAGAACGTGGAGCCGCCCTGCGGCTGGTCGAACGACAGCATGTATTGATCGAGATCGTTCGGCGCGGGCATCTGGAAGTAGCCCTTGTCTGTCTGGCCTTCCTTCGTGAACTCGACGTTGCCGTTATCGACCGACCAAGGCGACCAGCCGAGGAAGATACGGTTCGCCGACACCTTGTTCAGGAAGTCCGCGAACTTCATCGTGAAGGCGTCGGGATCGAGCAGCCCCATCTTGTTCGCCTTGCGGTAGAATTCAACCCCTTCGAAGAACGTCGAATTCGGGTCGGTCAGACGCGGCATGACCTCGTAAGTGACCATATCGAGATCGTAGATCATGTTGTTGGAGACGCCCTTGAACATCGAGAACGGCACGTCAAGCGACCATTGCGCCCAGCCGGGCGAATCGCCGAACCAAGCGGAGACGCCGTAGTTCTTCTCGCCGTTCGCGTTCTTCGGCTCCAACTGCTGCATCTGGGCCAGCACGTTCAAGTAATCGTCGAGCGATTCGAGCTTCGGGTAGCCGAGCTGCTTCCACAGGTCGTAGCGGAGATACGGAGCCACCTGCGCCTGCAGCGGATCGTCCGCATAGTCGCCGACCAGATTGATGAAGCGAACCTTGTTGTCGGTGCTGCCGTTCACATCCTTGCTCAGGAACTTGCGGGAATAGTCGATCCGCTGCGGCGTATTGCTTACGATGTCCGGCGCGAATTCGTCCAGCAGGTCGTCGAGCGTCAGCGCCGCGCCGGCGGAGACGACCTTCGGCAGCAGATCCGGCGTCGGCACGAACGCGATGTCCGGCAGGTCGCCGCTTGCGAGCTGGGCTGCGAACTTGGCGCTGATATCGCCAACGGCGTTGCCCGGAGTGATGTTCACCTTGATATTGAGCCGCTTCTCGATCTCCTTCATGACCGGGTCGTCCTGGAAGCCGGCCGGGAAGCTCTTCTCGAACGCCGGAGCCGACATCGTGATCTCGACCGGCGGGCCGCTCGGCGTCTCGCTCGGCGAAGCCGAAGCGGAGGCTTCGGCCCCGGAAGCCGCAGGCGAAGAAGCGCCTCCCGATGCCGACGGCGAAGCCGCGCCGTTGCCGTTGCCGCCGCAGCCGGCGAGCGTCAGCATCGCAGCCGCCGTCAGCAGGCTGACCGATGCTTTGATTTTGCGCTGTCTCTTGTTGCCGGGCTGGATGATGTTTCCAGGCTGGCTAATGCTGTCAAGCTGTCTGATGTTGTCCATGTCGTTATCCCCTCTGCATCGAATGGATGAATTGCGGATGATGCGAATGCTATATGTGCGATCCGTCGCCGGATGGGACACCGATTGCCGGGTCCGGAACGATCAGCCCTTGACGGCGCCGATCATGATTCCGGAGATAAAGTAGCGCTGGAAGAACGGATAGACAAAAACAATAGGAAGCGTCGCGATCATCGTGATCGTCATGCGGATGGATGTCGGCGTCACCTGCTGAATGTCGGACGAGCTGACCGTCGCCATATTCGTCTTCAGCGCCATCAGGTTCGACGTCTGGTCGGTCAGGAAGTTAAGCAGCACGAGTTGCATCGTCGGCAGGTTCGGCGCAAGGAAGAAGTTGTCCGTCCATGTGTTCCACTGGTTGACCGCGGAGAAGATCGCCGCGACCGCAAGCACCGGCAGACTGAGCGGCAGCACGATGCGCAGGAAAATCGTCATGACGTTCGCCCCGTCGATCATCGCCGACTCCTCCATCGCAGCCGGAAGCTGCTCGAAGTACGTCTTGATGAGCACCAGATAGAAGGCGATGATTGCAGTCGGCAGCACATACAGCAGGAAGTTGTCCTTCAGCCCGTACGCCTTCATCGTGATGTACCACGGAATGATGCCGGCGCTGACGTACATCGTCGCGAGCGTAATCCGGTACATCGTCTTGCGGAACCGAAGCTGCGGCTTCGTCAGCGCGTAGGCATACATCGACGTGCAGAAGACGGTGACGGCCGTGCCCGCGATGGTGCGGGCTGCGCTGATGAAGGCCGCCCGGGCAAGCTCATCGAGCCCGAAGATCTGCCTGTAATTGATGAGCGTAAACCCGCTCGGCCACAGGTAGATCTGGCGATGGGACACCTGGTCGGGCACGCTGACCGAATAGATAAAGATATAGTAGAACGGATAAATGCAGAGCACGACGAGCAGCAGCAGAAGCAGGATGTTGAAGGTGCCGAACAGGCGGCTGGATAGTGCTTGGCGGCTGACCATGCGGGCTGCGCCTCCTTCCCGGTATGAGGTTTAGATGATCGAGTTGCCCGAGATGCGCTTGATGACACCGTTCGCCGCGAACAGAATAACGAGGCTCGTGACGCTCTTGAACACGCCGATCGCGGTGCCGAGCGAGAAGTCGAAGTTGACGAGGCCGGCCTGGTACGAATAATAGTCCAGCGTAACGATACGATCATGATTAAGCGCATTGTGGAAAACAAAGATCTGCTCGAAGTTCGAGCCGAGCAGATTGCCGACCGACAACAGCAGCAGCACGGTAAAGGTGGGCATGAGACCGGGAATCGTGACATGAAGAGCCTTCTTGAACCGTCCGGCCCCGTCTACGCTCGCTGCATCGTACAGTTCGAGATCGATCGAGGTGATTGCCCCGATGTAGATGATCGCCGACCAGCCGATTGTTTTCCACACAACAACGAAGGTCTGGAACAGCCACGTGGCGCTCTCGTTCCCCAGCAGGTTCGTCGGCTCCGATATAAGATGCAGCTTCAACAGCAGCGCGTTGACGAGCCCCCCGTCGACCGAGAAGAAGGTGAAGAAGATCGCGTACACGATGATGAACGAGATGAAGTTCGGCAGCGAGAGCGCCACCTGAATGAATTTGCGCAGCCGCCGTTGTCCGACTTCGGTAATCAGGATCGCCAGAATCATCGACAGCGGCGAAGCCAGAATGCCGAGGAAGCCGAGCGCAAGCGTGTTCGTAATCGCCTTCGGCAGCTCGCCGCCCGTGCCGAACAGCTGCTGGAAGTAGTCGAAGCCGACATATTCGCTCTTGAAGATCGACAGGCCCGGAATGTACCTCACGAAGGCCATCGACCACCCGGCGAGCGGGACGTAATTAAACAGAATGACAAGCAGGAAAAACGGCAGCGTCATGAGCCATAGAAGCCATCCGTCCGTTCTGGTGCGTGTTGTCGTCATGTCGCTTCTCTCCATTCCGTAAATCGTTGCGTCTTAATCGTATAAGGAAACGGTTGCAGTCGACAACGGAACGAATTTTACTTTTACGGTTCAAATTATAGGACTTTGGCCTGTCGGCCGATTCGGGTCTGTTCGACCTCGCGCGCGTTGACTATACTGAGAAGCAACGGGGGAGGTGCGCGTCCGCATGCTGAGAAAAGGCTATGTCAAATACATCAAATCCCGCTTCTTCGCCCGCCTGCTGCTGCTCAATACGGCGATTGTTCTGCTTATGATGGCGATACTGGTCACCCTCATCACACGCAGCGTCGCCGACCAGAATTCGGAGAAGGAGCTTAGCTTCAACACGCAAATTCTCGAAAGCGTAAGCAAGTATTACGAGCAGAAGCTTGACGTCGTCCGCCAGATGATCGAGCAGATCTATTACGATCCCGCGTCGTACGGGTATATCTTCGCACTGATGGAGCAGCCGGATACGGAGAGCTACGAATATCGGACCAACCGGGTCAAGCTGGAGACGTACCTGAATTCGAACTTTACCCGCGACAAGGACATTACCAATATCGCCATCTATTCCAAGCTCAATGACGAAGCATTCCTGATCTCGACCAATCTGTGGCGCATCCGGGACGAGAAATACTTCAAGACGCTCGACTGGTTCAAGGACTTCAACAACGAGCTGTACGGCCTGCGGCTGACGCCGGCCTACGTCGACAATCTGACGCCGGGCGAGCAGCGGTGGATCTATACGATCGGCTCCAATCTGAAGTCGCAGGACATTACCGCCAATACCGGCGTGCTGCTCGTCAACTTCGATGCGGCTTCGATCGAGAACGCGTATTTGCCGTACAAAAACCGGGTCAAAGGCAACATTCTGATCGTAAGCGCCGACGGCCAGCCGATCTACGATTCCAAGGGCGTCTACGCTCCGGTTGACGAGCCGCTTCGACAGCGGATCACGGACGCCGGATCGGGAGACGGCTCCGCCGGCACCGTGTCGACGACGGTCGGCTCGCGCATCGTCAATGTGCTTCCGACAGGCGACGGCGTCTATGTCGTCGGCCTCATCGAGAAGGCGGAGATGTTCCGCGAGGTGAACGAGCTGAAGCGGTATTTGTTCCTGCTCGGGCTTGCCTGCGCCGGATTGACAATCGCGCTGAACGGCGCAGCCATGAGCGTGTTCACCCAGAAGGTCAGGCGGATCATCCGGGCGATCGCCCACCCGCCCGAAGGCTTCCTGACCCAGCGAACGCGGCTCGAGGTGTCGGACGACGAGATCGGCCAGCTCGCCTTCCGCTTCAACGTGCTGCAGGACAAGCTGACGGATTACGTCAACGAGGTGTACATCGCCGACATCCGCTACAAGAATGCGGCGCTCGCGGCGTTGCAGGCGCAGATCAACCCGCACTTCCTGTCGAACACGCTCGAAGCGATCCGAATGAAGGCGGTGCGCGAAGGCAACGAGGATGTAGGCGAGATGATCTATATCCTGTCCTTCCTGCTCCGCACCAGCCTGAAGCAGCAGCCGTGGGTAAGCGTTCGCGAAGAGATCTCCTATTGCGAGCTGTACCTGCAGCTGTTCACGTTGCGTTACCCGGACAAGCTGCGGATCGAGATCGACGTCGATCCCGAGCTGGAGCCGATGGCGATCGGCAAGCTGACGCTGCAGCCGATCGTCGAGAACAGCGTGCAGCACGGCGTTAACTTCAAGCAGGGGAAAAATACGATTCGCATTACGGGGAGGCGGCGCGGCGACGACGCCGTCATCGAGATAACGGACAACGGCAGCGGCATCAAGCCGGAAGAGCTGGCACGCCTTCGGGCCCGATTGGCGGGAACTCCGGAGCCGGCGGACGATGAAGGCGCGGCAGAGCCGGCTTCGTCCGATCGTGCAGGGCATTCCGGCATCGGGCTGCTGAACGTGCACGAGCGCTTGAAGCTGCAATTCGGGGAGCGATATGGGCTGGAGGTAGACAGCGGCGAAGCCGGCACGACGGTTCGAATTCGATGGCCCGCGCGGCGACTGGAGGAGATGGACCATGTTTAACGCACTGTTGGTGGACGACGAACCGCTTATTCTGGAGGGACTGCGTTATATTGTCGATTGGGAGGAGCACGGCTTCGAGCTCGCCGGCATGGCGGAGAGCGCCGCCGAAGCGCTCGATCTGATCGAGCGGGGAGCCGTTGATCTGCTCGTCACCGACATTCGTATGCCGGGCCTGTCCGGACTGGAGCTGATCGAGCGGGTCCGGGAGCGGCGCCCCGGCATGAAGTTCGTCATTCTGAGCGGCTACAACGACTTCGAGCTCGTGCGCAAGGCAGCCACGCTCGGCATCGAGAACTACCTCATCAAGCCGGTCAACAAGGAGGAGCTGTCCTCGACGCTCGTCAACGCCGCCGGGAAGCTCGAGCAGGCGCGGCGCCAGGCGGTTCAGCAGGTATACGTGCGCGAGGCGATCGACGTGCTCCGTGACAATGTGCTGCTGCGGATGGCGACGGGCACGATCGGCATTCACGAGTTCGCTGAGAAAAGCGCCTTTCTGCGGATCGGGCTGGACGGCCCCGCCTGCGCGGTTGCGATCATTCGGCGGGTGAAGGACAATCTGACCGGCGGCGACCGCAGCGATCCGCAGCTTATCGCCTTCGCCATCCGCAATATCTGCAACGACGTGCTGGCCGCCGCCGCGACCGGCGAAGGCATCGGCGGCTACGCCGTCGACGACAACGACGAGGACATCGTCCTGCTGCTCGCCGGAGCGCTCGCGGACGAGAAGTCGGTTGTCCGGCTGCTGCACGAGCTTGCTTCCCACTGCGTCCAATACTTGAAGCAGGAGGTGTTCGTCTCGCTCGGACCGCCGGTGGAGAACAAGTTCGCATTGGCCGCAAGCTACCGCGAGGCGAAGGATCTGGCCGACTACTCGCTTGTTCTGGCAGATCGGGGCGTGCTCACGTCGCGCGAAGCGAAGGCGCAGCAGGTCGGTCCCGGCAACCCGCTGCAGATCGACTTCGACGAGCTGCAGCAGGCGCTGCTCGCCGGGGATCGCGATGTCGTCGCGCGGCATATCCGCGCGGTGTTCGCCAAGCTCGACGGGCAGGAGGGCACCACCCCCGGCCTCGTACACAATGTGACGGTCGAGCTGCTGTATCGCATCGTTCACGCGACGAACCTGTCGCCCCGCAGCGCGGCGGCCAGCCCGCTCGGACGCAACGGCTTCCTCGCCGGCGTGCTGGGCCGCCGCACGCTCGGCGACATCGCAGACGCAATTGCCGAAGCGGCCGACGATCTGCTCGCCCAGTCGGCGGCGCGCGACTCGCGCATCGACGAGGTGCTTGCCTACGTCAATGCCCACTATGCCGCCGAACTGTCGCTGCAGCACTTATCGTCGGTTTTTCACATTAACGCGGCCTACTTGGGCCAACAATTCAAGAAGGAGACCGGCAAGCTATTCAGCACCTACCTGAACGAGTACCGTATCGCCAAAGCAATAGAGCTGCTGCAGTCAAGCCCGTTAAAGGCCAAAGAGGTGGCGATCAAAGTCGGCTATTCCAATCCGGATTACTTCTACAAGATCTTCAAGAAGATTACGGGAAGCTATCCGTCGGAATACGGATAACTTGCGGAGCTTACATCATAAAGAAGGTACCGTCCCCTCTCCGGGAACGGCACCTTCTTTATTTCTATTTAAGAGAGCGTGTAAATCCGGTAAATAAGCACGGCCGTCTCGGCCCTTGTCGCCTGACCTTGCGGACGGATCTCCGATCCGTTGCCGGCGACGAGCCCGCTCTTCACGAGAGCGGCGATGCTCGCTCTTGCGAATTCGGCCACCTTCGCTTGGTCCGTGAAGCCTGCCAGGTCGGACGGATCGCCTGCAGGAAGCTCGCGATTCGCCGCGGCAAGCGCACGATCGATCAGCACCATCAGCTCCTGCCGGGTAATCGGCGAGTTCGGATTGAACTTGCCGTCGCCCGTTCCGTTCGCGATGCCAAGCTTCTTGGCGACGGCAAGCGCGTGAGCGTAGTAAGCGCCGGAATCGACATCCGAGAAGTTGTCGTCGACGGTGGCATCCAGACCGAGAGCGCCGACAAGGAGGACGATGAAGTCCGCTCTCTGGACGGCCGCGCCAGGTGTGAAGGTCGTTGCCGACGTTCCGTTCACAACCCCCTTCGAGGCGAGCGTCTCGATTGCTTTCTTCGCCCATTCATACTTCGCGATATCGCCGAACGTCTTCTTGACGAAAGCGACGGCATACTTGCTCAGGTGCGTTGTCTTGAAGACGACTGCGCCTGCTTCTTCGTCGTAACGGCTGGTCGGAATCGAGGTCGCTTGCCCTGCTCCGTCGATATACAAGGCGACGAGATGGTCGGCTTCCGCCGCTTCCTGCGCCGTCGGTGTATACGGGATGGAGATGGTAAGCGGCGTTTCGGGATTGCTCCATGGAAGGGCCACGCCGTTCACCTTCAGGATGATCTCGACGACCGGTCGCTGTCCGACGGTTGAGGGAGCCCCGTCACGAACCGCCTCTTCGATTATAAGCGTTATTTGATCCTCCGCATTGCCAGTTGCCGCTCGAATCGCATCAGCCGGCAAACTTACCGTGCCAAGAGGCGTAACGATCGCCACGGTCTTGACAGCAGTTCCGGCAACCGCCGGCCAAGTGACGGAGTACGATGTTGCTCCTTCCGCCTCTGTCATCCGAATGGATACGCGATCGGCATCCTTCACCGCTTTAGCTAACGTATCTGCATCAACGATAACCCCGGATACGCCGGATGCGTCCGGCTTCGCTGCAGGCAAGGAGATCGTTCCCGGTCCGATTGCGATCGGCGTGGTTGCGGTGCCGCTTCCGGTACCGGAATTGCTGCTGCTGTCCGGGTTCGAGCTATAAACGTTGGTCGTCGCCGATTGCGTCGGACCATTCGTACTCCAGTTGCCCGCCGCATCTCCGGCTTCGATCTTGAACGTATAGCCCGCACCTGCTGCCAGCCCCGTGATGTTGAAGCTGAGCACGCCGCCTTCCACCGAGCCGATCAGATCGGCGCCCCGGTAGATGCGATAATCGGTAACCGCAACATTGTCCGCCGCCGCCGTCCAGGTCAATGTGAGCCCGGTATAGCCAATGTTCGATGCGATCAATGAACTGCTCGCCGGCCAGGTCGGAGCTTCGAGATCGACAGGAACCGTATCGTCCGGAAGCGTCGTTGCCTCGCGGGAAGGACCGTCCGTGCTCCAGTTGCCGAGCGCGTCCCCGGCTTCGACTTTGAATGTATAGGTCGTAGCCGCCGCAAGCCCGGTCGCTTCGTAGGTATAGACGCCTGAGGCTACGGAGTCGATAACCTGTCCGTCCTTCAAGATCCGATAGCCGGTCACACCGACGTTATCCTCGGCTTGCGACCAGCTCAAGGTCGCATGATCCTGACCGATATCGGTTGCTTCCAGAACACTCTCCTCCGGCCAGGTTGGCGCAACCGTATCCATCTCCAGCTCGACGACAATCGTTCCGCCCTCCACGGCCGAGAATGCACCGCTCTTCGGAATGTACCCGTCGCGAGTCGCAGAGTACGCATAGTCGCGTCCTTCCGGCAATCGGAAGGTCCGGCCATCCGCTTCCGGCGCATAAGCATAGCCGTCCGCGTCGGTCACTACGATCGAAATGCCTTCTGCCGCCTCGAACGAGACGTTATGATAAGCGGCAGTGCCTGTATTCGCGGCCAGCACGCCCAGCCTTACATGCGCGATATTGATATCGCCCTGAGGCCAGTACAGATAAACGTCCTTGACTCCGCTTACGTCTTCGATGCTCGAAGCTGCAATCTCCTTCAGAGTCGTCCAGCTTCCCGTCGAATTGCTGTCGTCGAACACGGCGATCGGCGTCGCGGTGTCCACCGTGCCGACGCCCGGCTCGGCGACGCGCACCTGGAATTGCCTCGTCTTCGTATTCGGTGTTGCATAGCCGAGCCATGCATACGACAGGCCGTTCTTCAGGTCAACGTTGCTGAACTTCAACCAGCCGTTGTCCCCCGTATATTCAACCCAAGTGGAGCCGATGACAAGCGCTCCGTTGTTCGTGCCTCCCGACTTGGCGCTGTTGTTGATTCCCATTAGCTTCACATCGCTGATGGCGCCGGCGACGAGTTGAACGGACAGCTTGCCGTTTGCAGCCGGGTTGCTCATTGAGGTCGCGACAACTTCAAGCGTCTGCGTGGCGACGTTCGCGCTGACGTCCAGCGTACCGTCCATCCCCAGCTTGACGCCGGAATAGACGCCCTCAAGGCTCCATCTTACGTCGTTGCTGTCCGTCTGAACCGCGCCGTCCGTGAAGACGACAGACGCCGCATACTTCACTTGCGTGCCGGCATCCTGCGGCAACGAGACGATTGTCGGCCCCGTCAGTAGGACGGAAGCAACGCTGTCCTCACTCGTTCCTTGCACGAATTGCAAGGAGCGAAGATTGCTCGGCTTCGTGAAGGAGATGTATACATCGTGCGTTCCGGTTACGGTTGACGCCAGGTCGGCCGTAAGCGTTCGATATTGGCTCGTATCCCCCGTGTTGTCCGCAAGCACGCTGGCGACCGTCGGCCCGCTCGGGCTGTCGAGCCGAAGCTCAATACGGCCAAGCTCCTCAATCGTGGTCTGGGCGGAAGCGACTTCAAGCCTGACTTTATTCGCTCCGTCTTCGCCGAATTGTACGTTGCGGAACCGCGCATAATCCGTTGCCGAAGCTTCCTGCAGCGCCGTAGCGCTCTTCGTGATGTTGCCGTAAAGTTCGTCGGCGTCGACGCCCGCGATCTTCGCATAAGCGTCATGGGTGACGACGGCTTCTTGGATATTGCTGAACGAATATGTCGCTCCTGCAGTCCCGTCGATGATAATCGTATTGGCGTCAACGACTGTTACATCGGAAGCATGAGCCCCCGTAATCGTCGCCGTACCGATATTCGTGCCCTTGACCGTCACTTCGCCGTCGACGTTCGTCTTCAGCTTCGCCGACTTGAGGCTGGATTGCTCCCAAGCCATGTCGACCTCGACGTTGCCTCTGGCCTTCAGTCCGGATACGCTGCCGGTGTTCCACTTGGAAGGAAGTGCAGGCAGAAGCTCAACCGCGCCGCCCTGGCTCTGCAGCAGCATCTCCGTCATCCCGGCGGTTGCGCCGAAGTTGCCGTCGATCTGGAACGGCGGATGCGTGTCGAACAGATTGCTTAGCGTCGACTCGTAGAGCAGCTCCTTGACGAGCTTCTGCGCCCGATCCCCGTCTCGCAAGCGCGCCCAGAAGTTGATCTTCCACGCCTTGCTCCAGCCCGTGCCGCCATCGCCGCGCGTATTCAGCGTTACCTTCATCGCTTCGACGTACTTGTCGTCCTGCTCGCTTCTTCCCGCTACGACCTGATTGCCGGGATGAAGAGCGAACAGATGGTTCGTATGCCGATGGCCGTTGTCGCCGGTCAAGTCCATGGCGACCTCGTCCTTCCATTCCATGAACTGGCCGCCGAGCCCGATCTTCGGTCCGGCCAGCTTCGACTTCGCCGTCACGATCTCATCCAATTCGGAGGAGTCCATGCCGAGGATGTCGCTTGCTTGAATCACCTCGTCGAAGATGCCCCACACGACGCTTTGCACTTCTGTGGCGCCAAGCGAATAAGGACCATGCTCCGGCGAGTAGGATGGATTCGCAACCAGCGTTCCGTCCCGAGTGTCCGTCCAGAGCGTATCGACCCAGAACAGCGCCGCTTGCAGCAGCAGGTCGTAATTCTCCTCAAGGAAGTCCTTGTCCATTGTGAACTGGTAGTGCTCCCAGATGTCCTGGGCCAACCATGCGCCGTCTTCCGGAGAGAAGAACGCACTGCTCGTTGCAGGTGCCGTATTGCCCCAGATGTTGTTCTCATGATGGGTCGTCCATCCGCGAACCGGATCGCCATCGGGAGTTACATAACCGTGCTGCGCACTGAGTGTGCCCCGCGGGACGAGACTCTGGATGTATTCGATATTCGGCATATGCGTCTCGGACAGATTCGTCTGCTCGGCAAGCCAGTAGTTCATCTGCAGATTGATGTTGGCATGATAATCCGACTGCCATGGCGGAGAGGTCCCGTTCGCCCATATGCCTTGGAGATTGGCCGGAAGCGATCCTTCCCGCGATGAAGCGATAAGCAGGTATCTCCCGAACTGGTAATACAATTGCTCCAGGTACCGATCCTCGAGAACCGTATTCGTGCGAGCGTAGCCCGCCAATAATTCATCGGTCGGCTTGCTCGGGAGCGTTGCCCCCATCAGGTTGAGACTTACGCGATCGAACAGATTCTTATAATCCGCAATATGCCTGTCGTACAGCGTGTCGAAGCCCTTCGCCGCAGCCGAGGCCAGCCGCTCTTGAACGGCGATAAGCGGATCGACGCCGGTGAAGTAATCGAACGAATCATCCATCGATTGCTGATAATTCGTCCCCGCCGTCATCAGAATGACGATAGAGTCGGCGTTCTCGACCTTGATGCCGCCGGATTGCGTGCTCATCGTACCTCCGGTCGGGATAACCTTGATCTGCTGGGCGAAGTGCAGCGTTCCTTCGAAGTCGGTTGCCGCATTCGTCTTGTTATGATCGTTCGGCCAGCCTGTCATCGTGATCGTATCTCCGTTCGCCGTTACCGTCTTGCGCTGCTGTTCGCTTGTAACGCTGATGAAGCGGCTCAGTTTGCCGGTGTCAGCGGCAGTGAGACGAATCGCCAGCACGTTGTCGGGATAGTTGACGAAGTATTCCCGCTTCAGCTCAAGATCGTTCTGCTTATATTCCACCTCTGCTTTGCCGTTGTCCAGATCAAGCGAGCGCGTATAGTCGCTGATCGTCGGCTTCGCAGGAGATGCGCTCTCGTCCTGAATGATTTTCACTTCGGACATCTGAAGAGCGGAACCGGAACTCCTTAAAGCGCTTACAGTCAGTTTGAAATATTGATACGTTCCCGGCGTATCGAGACTGAAGATCTGGGTTGCCTTGCGATCATCGAGCGAGAAGCTCGTGACTGTGTCGATCACGGTAAAGTTCGTACCGTCCGTGGAGCCGGACAGCGTCCAGTCCTTCGGATCGCGCCCCGTCGAATCGTTGCCCGTCGTGATCGAGTATGAGTTGGTCGCGATTGGCTTGTTGTAGTCCCAATCGATGACATATGGTGCGCTGTTCGCATTGCCATCCGCGAAGAACTTCGTATTGATGTCGCCGTCGAACAGCTTGGCGACTGTTTCGCCGGCAGTCTTCGTGTTGTCTTTGTCCGTATACACTCGAACGACGGAAGGCGTAACCGCATTCAAATCTTCCATCCAGATCGAGCCAAGCTCCTGATACGAACCGAAGTTCGTCTTCGTTCCGATCAGACCGCCCGTCGAGCCATTGCCGTTGATAAGCGTGTTCAAGCTGCTTGGCACATTGTAGCTCGGCGCGACAACCTTGCCATTGCTGTCCACGTAGGCCTGTGTGCCTTGCGAGAAGGCCGTCATTGCGTCCTGGATCTGGGTTCGCACTTGCTGCAGAATGTCGTGCTTCTCCTCCGCCGTATCCTTATGACCGCCATCGTACTCGGCATTCGCGCCGGGACCGCCCGACCACAATGTCTTCTCATTGACAAGAATCCGATCCTTGTCGACACCTCCGAATACCATCGCGCCCATGAAGCCGTTGCCGAGCGGAAGCGCTTCCGATTCCCAACTGGTTGCCTCCTCCGTATACCACGTCTTAAGCGGAACTTTCTGATCGCCGGTGCTGCCAACGCCGGTATCCGCCAGCGCAGACACGATTCCAATATTCGTGATCGCAAGTGTAAGCGCCAGCGTCGAGCTTACTGACTTTCTAAACATGGATTACCCTCCTCATGAATATCCTTCATGAATACTTCCAGCCCGGAACGAGCGCACCGCCCGAAGGCGGCAAGAGCGCGATACTCCTCTTCCCGCCTGCAAGACATCGATTCTTTATTCGTACAGAACTGCCTTGATCTCTTCACTGTCGATATTATCCTTGTCATACCAGTAGAAGCCGGTATCGATGTTCTTCTCGACGGTCTCGCCGTTGATTGCCGCCACGGCGGCCTTAACTGTTTCGTACCCGATGCCGATCGGATTCTGCGTAATGGCTCCGGCCATCTTGCCGCTCTTGATGGCATCTATCTGCGCCTTGCCCGAGTCGAAGCCGATAATGATAACCTTGCCGGCCATGTTCGATTCGGTAACGCCGTTCAATACTCCGATCGCCGCGCCTTCGTTCGTGCCGAATACGCCCTTGATGTCCGGATGAGCCTGAAGGATCGCCTTCGTCAGGTCGGTCGCCTTGAGATGATCGCCGCTATACTGAATGTCGACAATCTTGATATCCGGATATTTATCCTTGATCTGATTGACGAAGCCGTCGCGACGATCGACTCCCGTTCGGCTCGTCTGGTCGTGCGCGATGACCGCAATCTCTCCCTTGCCGCCAATCAATTCGGCCATCTTGTCGGCTGCAAGCGCGGCAGCGGCCTTGTTGTCGGTCGCCGCCGTCGCGATCGGAATGTCGCTGTCGACACCCGAGTCGAACGCAATAATCGGAATGTTCGCATCCTCCGCCTTCTGAAGCAATGGCAACGAAGCTTGGCTGTCCAGAGCAGCGAAGCCGATCGCGCTTGGCTTCTTGTCGAGGGCGACCTGCAGCATCTCAAGCTGCTTGTCGACTTGTTCTTCGGTCTCCGGTCCTTCGAAGGTGATCTCCACGTTGTACTCGGCTGCGGCCTTCTCTGCGCCGATCTTGACCGCTTGCCAGAATTGATGCTGGAACCCCTTCGAGATGATGGGGATGTACAGCTTGGCTCCCGCATCCGTCGTGCCGGATGCGGCAACGGATGAGCTTGGCGCAGCCGCCGGCGACGAGTTGCCTCCATTGTTCGATCCGCAAGCGGACACCAGCAGAATTCCGGCCAGCAGCATCGAAGCAGCCGTCCACTTCTTCACATTCCTCTTCATTCGTACTCTCCCCTTCGACTATGAATAATGTAATGATTTATATAACCTTCGCCCGCAGACTCTCCTTGTGCAATTGGCTGGCGGGCGAAGACCATACACACAATTAAGCGCCCTTCTTGCGGCGAAGAATGTCGGCATAGACAGCCAGGAAGATAACGAAGCCGACGACGACCGTCTGCCACTCCTGGGGAACGGACAGAATGCGCAAGCCGTTCGTCAGAACACTCATGATAAGCGCGCCGATCACCGTACCGATGATCGTGCCCTTGCCGCCGCTCAGCGAGGTGCCGCCGATGACGACCGCGGCGATCGCTTCAAGCTCATATCCTTGTCCAAGCGCCGGCTGAGCGGAATTAAGCCGCGAAGCGATAAGGATGCCGGCGATGCCGGTGAAGACGCCGGCGATCGTGTAGATGACAATCTTCCAGAAGTTCACGTTGACGCCCGAGAGACGGGCCGCCTCCTCGTTGCTGCCGATCGCGAAGTTATATCGGCCGACCAGCGTTCGAGTCAGCACGATACTTCCGATAATGGCGGCGGCGAAGAAGATCAGCACCGCATTCGGAATCGTGAAGCCGGGAATGATGTCGCCAAGCAGCGAACCCAACGCTATATCGGTGAATCCTTTGGCATCCGTAAAGTAGACCGGCTTCGTTCCCGAGATGACGAGAGCAAGCCCCTTCGCAATCATCATCATCGCCAGTGTTGCGATAAAAGGCGGTATATTCAGCTTTGACACGGCGTAACCCGACACCAGTCCGCAGAGCGCGCCGGTCATGACGCCGACCAGCAGGCCGACCCAAATCGGAGTTCCCCAGAAGGAGATGCTTACTCCCGTCATGACCGCACTCAAGGTCATCACCGTACCAACCGACAGATCGATTCCCCCGGTGATGATGACGAAGGTAGCGCCAAGCGCCAGAACTCCGGTCACCGCCGTGGAGAGCAGAATGCCGACGATGTTGGAGAATTTAAAGAAATTTTCCGAGGCGAACGAAAAGATAACGACCAAAGCGATCAAACTGCCGAACGCAAGAAACTGCTGCAGCCACCCCGGCTTGAAAATAGACAATTGCCTCGTCGGAGCCGCCCCCAACGCTAGCGATGTTTTCTTCATCCCAATCCCCTCCGAATTATGCGTGAAGCGCTTCTTCTCTCTGCGTGGCGTAATGCATGATCGTCTCCTGAGTCAATCCGTCGTTCATCAGATCGGCCGTAACCCTGCCCTCGCACATAACGAGAACCCGATGGCTGAGCCGCAGCACCTCCGGCAGCTCCGAACTGATCATGATGATCGACTTGCCCTGTGCAGCCAGACTGTCCAGCAGCTTGTAAATCTCGCTCTTGGCTCCAATATCGATCCCCCGTGTCGGTTCGTCGAAAATCAGGATATCGCAGTCCCTGGTCAGCCACTTCCCGATAATCACCTTCTGCTGATTGCCGCCCGACAAGTTCTTCAGGCGCTGATGAACGCTCGGCGTCTTCACCTTAAGCCGCTCGACGACATCCTCCGATACCCGCTCGATTCGCGAGCCGGACATCCATGAGAATCGGGCGAACCGACCAAGCGAAGCAATCGCGACATTCGTCTTAACGTCCATATCGACCAGGCAGCCGTACCTCTTGCGGTCCTCCGACAAATATCCGATTCCTTCGCGGACGGCATCGTGCGGAGCGCCTATTCTTACTCTCTTCCCTCGAATGAGAATCTCGCCGGAATCAAGCGAATCCGCACCGAAGATCGCTCTTGCCACCTCCGTGCGTCCCGCGCCGATCAGCCCGGCCATGCCCAGAATCTCGCCCTTGCGCAATTTGAAGCTGACATCCTTGATCGTCCGTCCCCGGTTCAGCCCCCGCGCTTCGAGTACGACTTCTCCGTAGGAATCTGCGAGCTGAGGCCCTTCGACATGGTACAGCTCCCGGCCGACCATCATCGAGATAATTCGCTCGACCGTTGTCTCTCTCGTTAGCACCGTATCGATGTAAGCTCCGTCCCGCATGACCGTAATCCGGTCGCTGATGCGCTGCAGCTCGGCCATCCGGTGGGAGATGTAGACAATGCCGACACCTTCGGCTCTAAGCTTCTCGATCGTCGCGAACAGCTCCTCGATCTCGTTGTCGCTGAGCGCCGCAGTCGGCTCGTCCATGATGAGCGCCTGGGACTCGTACGAGATTGCCTTAACGATCTCGACCATCTGCTGCTTGGCAACGGTGAGATCGGACACGAGCGCAGTCGGCTCGATATCCAGATTCATCTGGGCCAGCAGCTTGGAGGTTTGCCTGTTCATCTCTTTGTCGTTAAGGAACAGCCCCCCGAAGCTTCGCGGTTCGCGCCCGATGAAGATGTTCTGAGCGACGGTGAGGTCCGGAGCCAGATTCAGCTCCTGATGAATCATCGTGATTCCGAGCTTCTGTGCCGCTTTGGTATCCGCAATCTGGACAGGGCCGCCCTTGTATGCAATCTCTCCTTCGTCCTTCTGATAAACCCCCGTCAGAATCTTCATCATCGTCGATTTGCCCGCGCCGTTCTCTCCGACCAGCGCATGGACCTCGCCGGATCGCAGCTCGAACCGGCAGCCCTTCAGCGCATGGACGCCGGCAAAATGCTTTTCGATTCCGGTCATGGTTACGAGCGCCTCGTTCATTGCCTGCCCCTCCTTGCTTCCATTCCGTTGTTGCTTTTAAATATAACGCTTTCAATCTTTGGCCTGAATGTGATTTCTTCCGGGAAGAGTCGAAAAATATTCGGACATAATCGGACATAAACAGAAAAACGGGCCAGCGGCCCGTTCTTATTCGTAGAATGGGAAGAGAAGCTTCTGATTCTCTTCCTCGTACATATTGTCTCTGGTAATGGTTAGCGAGCCCGTGTCGATCCGCTTCGGCACTTCCTTCCCGCGAACCGAATCGACTGCCGTCTTGACGCTCAGATAGCCCATCTGGAACGGATTCTGGATTATCGTAGCCTGCATGATTCCTTCTTCGAGCAGCTTGACCTCGTTAATCGAACTATCGAAGCCGATCAGCCGGATGCGATCGCTCATCCCGAGCTCGCGGATGGCTCTTCCCGCCCCTACGCTCGTCGGTTCGTTCAAGCCGACGATGCCGCGCAGCTCGGGGTGCTCGGCGATCGCGCGTTTGGTATACAAGTAGGCATTATCCTCCTGACCTTGTGCATCGTATGTAGCAAGCAGCCGAATTCCCGACTGTTCGTCCAGCACCGAACGCACGCCCTTCTCCCTGTCAATCAGGGAAGCGCCGGCCGATCCGTAATTGATAATCGCCACATCCGCAGGTCCTTCGAGAGTGTCCAGAAGCGCTTGGCCCGCTTCCTTGCCCGCCTTGACATTATCTGTTGCAACAGCGCTCCTCGCGATGTCGGCATTGATTCCCGAATCGACAATAAAAAAGCGAATCTTGCCGGCCGCAACCTTCTTCGCCACGGGGACAAGCCGATTGAAGTCGTTGGCCGACAAAATGATCGCATCCGGCTTGCGGGAGATCGCTTCCTCGACACGCGAGATTTGTCCATCGACATCGGCATCCGAACGCGCGCCCGTCACCTTGACCTCCGCACCGAATTCTTCAGCGGCGACGTTGGCGCCGTCCTTCAGCACTTTCCAGAACTCGATGGAATCGTCCGTCGATTTAATAATAATCTCGATGCGAATCGGCGCCCGATCAGGCCAGCTTGCGAAGGCAAACCAGGCGAGCGACAGCATCATGACAATCAGCCCGACGATCCAAGCCGGGCGTCGTAACCGGTACGCGAACATACTTCACTCTCCAACGGGCGGAACCGCCGTTTTTTTCGGGAAACGAATCGTTGCCGTCGTACCTTCTCCCGGCGAGCTGGCATAGCTTAGCCCATACTGAGGCCCGAAGTACAACTGAAGTCGCTCGTGAACGTTCCGAACGCCGACACCCCGCCCTTCCGGCCGCTTCGCTATCGGCAACAGAAGAGTGCGCACCGTCTCCTCATCCATGCCGCAGCCGTTGTCTTCAACGATCAGCAAAATATCGGTATCCGTCATCTGCGACTTGACGACTACGCTCCCTGCCCCGCGCTTCTTCTTGATTCCGTGATAGATTGCATTCTCCACGATCGGCTGCAAGATGACCTTGATCGTCAAGATGTGCTCGATCGAGCCATCGATATCAATCCGGTAGTCGAGCTTGTTGCTGTAACGCATCTTCTGTATCTTCAGATAATTCGTGATGTGCTCAATCTCGTTGCGGATCGGCACAAGCTCTTCCCCCTTGCCGATCGATGCGCGGAACAGCTTCGCCAGTGCGGACGTCATGAGGATCACCTCCTGCGAACGGTTGCTCTCTGCCATCCAGATGATCGAATCCAACGTATTGTACAGAAAGTGCGGGTTGATCTGTGCCTGCAGAGCACTCAGCTCACTCTTGCGTTTCTGCTCCTGGTCAGAGATCGTCTGGTTCATAAGCTCCTTGATTCGTCCGACCATAATATTGAATGCCCGCGCAAGACGACCGATCTCGATCGTCTTCGGCACCGGAACATGCAGGTCGAAGTTGCCGCGCTCGACTTCCTTCATGTGCGATTCCAGTTGACGTATCGGACGGCTTACACGCTGGGACAGATAGAAGGAGATCAGGATCGCAATTACGATGCAGACAAGTCCGAGGAAAATGAACGACAGACGCAAATTGTTCTGATTGGCAGCCAGTTCGTTCACATAGGAGACACCGACGATTCTCCACCCGAAGCCCGCATCCTCTACGGTGTACATGCGGCTGTCCTTGCCTTCGTCGCTCGTGAAGGTACCGCTCTGCGTAACAAGCACCCGGTCGATCATCTCTGTCTTGAGCTTGCTGTAGATGAGCTGCTGCTGCGGATGATAGACGAGCTTGCCGTTCTGATCCACGATGAACAGATACCCCCGCTTCCCCAGCTTGATATCCTTCAGGATATCGTTCATGACGCTGAAGTTGAGGTCAACAAGGAATACGCCAAGACTCCGCCCGTCGCGACCGATCAACTCGCGGCTGAGCGATACGACCCAAGGATAGCTGCCCTTGAAGATCGGCTGAACATGGCTGGAAGAGATGACATTCTCTCCATGAGCGGCAAGAGCGTCTTTGTACCAGCTCATCTCTTCGATGTCGATATACGGATTGCGTTCCAGTTCGGCCCTTCCCGTCACAAATCTCCCCCCGCTTGTAGCGAAGATATTCACGGAAGCAATATCGGTGCGGGAGACAAGCATCGATCCCAGGAAGTCGACGATGCTCTCCTTCAGCTTCTTCTCTTCTTCCAGGCTCTTGAACGACGTGGCCGAGAAGTATTCCTGAATCGTCCGGTTGCCTGCCGCCAGATCCGACATATACATCATGCCATTGATGTACGACCTGATGTTCTTGTTCACCTGCTTCACAAGTTCGGTCGTATAGGTCTGGGTATTCGATTGAACCGACTCACGGGATACGTAATACGATGTTACCCCCATAATAAGAATGGTCATCAAGATGACCAGCGCGAAGGCAAATACGATATTCGTCTGGAAGCTTCGAAGCTTAAACGGCGGCTTCAACGGTCATCACGCCTTCTTCATCGTCGATTTCTGGCGGTATTCGGTAGGCGTATCTCCTTGGTGCTTCTTGAACGCTCCGCTGAAGTAGTGAGGATCGCTGTATCCTACTTCGTAAGCGATTTCATAACTCTTCATGGACGTCAATGCCAATAGCTCCCTGGCCTTCTCCATTCGTATATCCGTCACGTGCTCCACGAAAGTCTTGCCGATATGCTGCTTGAACATCACGCTAAAGTAGCTCGGACTCATGGAGATGTGCTTGCATACGGAGATAAGCGAGAGATCCGGGTCTTTATAATGGTGCTTAACGAACTCAAGCGCCTTGTTCACTTGAAGATCGCTCTGGCTGTCCCTTAAGCCGCGTATCTTCGCGACGGCTTGCTTGCACAGCTCCCCAAGCCATGCCTGAGCTTCGTCCAGCGTACCGAGAAGAGCAAGCTCCTCCATCGGATCGCTTCTCGGTCCAGGCGGCCTCGCCGCCTGGTGATCAAGCTCATACAGCGTATGCATCAGCGTCAAGACAATCCGCTGCAAGTACAATTGGCATAACGGCAACGGGAAGAGGTGTTCCCGGATCGCCTTGAACAACTTATCGACCCATTCGTCCAATTCATCCGGAGTTCCGGTCTTCAGCTTCGTGACAAGCTCGCTCTCCCATGCAACGACGGATAAAACCTCCGGCCGCTCGCGCGCTTCGACGTCCGAGAGAGGGATGATCGTTCCGAGGCCGATGACGAACCGATATTCGAGCGCCGCCAACGCTGTTCGATGCGCGCAGGTGACGTCCTCCCTGAGCCTCGCAGGAAGGCCGACTCCAATGGACAGCTTAACGGGAAGAATCGAGACGATTGCTTCGTGGCTCTCCTCCGCCAGTTGAAGCGCCGTCTCCATGAGCTTCCGAGGGTCGTCCCCGGCTACGAGCGCGAAGACTCGGTTCTCGCAATCGCGATACACCGAGGAATCTTGGCGGCTGCCGATCAATTCCGTCACTACATTATAGACGGCGAATCGAATCAATTGCTGATCGGCTATCGAGGACGAATACTCCCAGGTGAACTCATCCACGTCCATCGCCAGTTCGATCCACTGGCTTCCGTTCGCGCCGATCTGGAAGTAGCTCAATCCTTCCCGCTTCTGTCTGTCCGTCATAGGCGAGGTCATCATCTGCTCGAGGAAGCGCTCTCGAAGGAGCGGCATGTTCTCCGCGAGCTGGCGCCTCAATTGCTCATAATCCTGCTCTTTGTTCCGTTGCGAATCCAGATCCTGGCGCAATCGAGCCAGCACGGTGCCGAGCTCGACTGACGTTATCGGCTTCAACAAATAATCGACCGCTTGAAGCTTCACAGCCCTCTGAGCATAATCAAAGTCGTCATAACCGGTCAGAATGACGACCTTCGCATCCGGATGTCGTTCTGCCAATTCACGGGTAAGCTCCAGCCCGTCCATGAACGGCATCCCGATATCGGTTAACACAACATCCGCTTGTTCTCGTTCCATGAACTCGAGCGCCTCAATGCCGTCTTCGCAATCGCCGATGCATTCGAAGCCGTACTCCGTCCAGTTCATCTGGCTCTTGATCGCATCCCGAACCAGAATCTCGTCATCCACTATTATCAATTTATACATCTCCGCGCCTCCTGCCCAGCCTATCGTCCGCCCCGCTGTCCCCCCAACCGGAGATCGCTTCCGACATTCCGACTGATTCCTCCTTGATCGCTTGGGCCATTGCGGTCAGCTTGTCGGTCTCGCGCAGATGCGCTTCCGTCGTGGCATAGACAGTCGCCGTAACATGGGCCGTCTCGCCCGCGACCGACGCAATCTGTTCCATCGCCTGAAGCGTATGCGACTTGGACAGAAGCATCTCGTCGGCAGCGCAGCCGATCCGATTCACGAATTCGATAACGATATCCGCTTCGTTCGAGATTTGTCCGAATGTCTCGCCGGTTCTTCTCACCGCCTTCTCCTGCTCGCCGAAGAGACGTGCGGCCAGCGAAGCGCTCTCGACAACGTCGCGGGCACGGTGACCGACCTCGTCCACCGTGCTTGCAATGCTCTCGGCGGCGGCCTTCGTCTCGTCGGCCAATCGCCTTACTTCTGCCGCTACTACTGCGAAGGCTCTGCCAGCCGCACCGGCTCGACTGGCTTCAATCCTCGCGTTGACGGCGAGAATATTCGTCTGGCGGGCGATGCCCCGAATCGTCCTCGCGACTTGGCCGACGTCGGCCAAGTCGCGGCTCCATCTTCCGATATGCGAATGGACTTCGCCGAACACGGCGTTCGCCGCGGCCGTCTTGTCGCTCAATACCGACAGCGTGTCGTGCGATTGTCCGCATGCAATTCCGATTCCCGCTGCGGCCGTCTGAATCCCTTCTATGCTGTCGCCGATTCGGTCAATTCTGTCCGCCAGTTCAACCATTGTGTTCGAGCCTTCGGATGCCGCTGCCGCCTGCCTGACGGAGCCTTCGCTGATCTGCCCCATCGAGGCGGCGAACTCGCCGAGATCTCCGCGGAATTGCTCGGCCATCGCCGCAGTGCCGCGGGATTGGACGAGCATCCGGTCCGAGGATTCGCGCGTTCTCCGAACCAAATTGCCGATCGCTGCGACCATATCGTTAAATCGTGCGGAGATTGTCCCCATCTCGTCACGATTCGGGTCGCGCAGCACCTCCGACAGATCTCCTTCGCTTACCCTCTGAATAGCCGCCATCAGCCTCCTGCTCGGCACGGATACGCCGAGCGAGACGAAGTAAGCGACCAGTGCCGCGACGATCAGGCACACGGCTCCGATCAGCAGCATCCTCTGCTCAAGCCTCACAAGCTCCATGCGCAGGAACGAGTCCGGAATGATGGACACGACTGTCCATCCGGTAGAGGCGACAGGAGCCGTGGAGATCAGCGAGCGTTCGCCGAACGATTGTCCGAAGGCGGACACCGACCCGTTCAGGACCTTGTGCATAACCGCTTCCGTCAGGCCCGCATCCTCCGGACCGCCGGCGAGCGGCAGCCTGTCTTTGTTGCGGCTGGACACGACCTGCTCTTGTTCGTCCATGATAAACAACTCGGCTCCGGGACCCAGCTCGATTCTATCATAGATCTCCATCAAGTGCTTCTCCTCAATCGTTATAATAATCGTGCCAAGCTTGTGCCCGTTTATGGCTGATTTGATTCTCTTGCTAATGGCGATGGAGAACTTCCCGCTCGTGCTGTCCTCGATGAGGGAATAACGATAGCCGCTTGTCTCTTCCGTAGATTGAACGATTCGTTTAAGCTTCTGTTTATTCAAGGTGTTGTACGTCCCAAGCGTCTCCAGTCCGTTCACGTCCAGCACAATGCTCGACACGTAATTGAGCAGGGACAGCTTGTGGGCGATCTCCTTATTGATCAGGCTGTCTCGACGCGTGTTGCTCGTGTTCGTGTCGTTGATGTCCGCTAGTCCGCTCTGAATGTTGTCACTGGATGCGATATCCTCGATCGCATATTGAATATGACCGATATCCAGATCGATCTTGGCGCCGATCTGCTCGATAATCTGTCCGGAATAAAGCTTAATTTTCCCGCTGATCGCTGCACTCGAATGTCGGTAGCTGACAATCCCCGTTATTCCGATCGTGATCGCCAGCAAGACCGCGAAGAATACGGTCAATCTCGTCTGGACGGTTCCGAATCTTAGAAGCCGATGATCGGCCGTTCGACCGATCGATTCTCTGACCCGCTTCCATTGATTCATCCTTCATGCCTCCTTGGACCCCGCCGCCTATGGCAGCGGGATCTTGCCCGGCTTGGGCTCTCGGAATTTCCAATGTTCTGCGTCAGCCCAGTTCTACGTATGGCTCGAGCTCTTCAAACAGCCGCTTGCTGTCCGTTCCGTCCGGAACGACAAGGAACATCGGCTCATTAAGCTTCAGCGCATACAAGCCAAGAATAGATTTGGCGTCGGCCAACCCGCTCTTGCTGTGAATCCAGATGTCGAACGGATACCTCGAGACGATCGCATTAACCTTCTCGATGCTTCCGACATCCTTGATACGAATCGATCGGATCATGAAGCCCTCAACCTCCTGCTGAATGCGTTTCCATACTATCGATTGTAAAGGAGGAGGACGCGACAAAACATCGAAAAATATTGGAGAGTAGTCGAAAAAAATGCGATGCGCAAACAAGCTGATTATTCGCGCAGTTCAACCGGATAATCATATTGACCAATAGCGGAAGAGGGAGTTCATCCCTCTTCCGCTATTGGTTGTTCCTGCTCATTAACGCTTGCTTGCACGCGTTCTTCCTCACGGCAACCGCACTTCAAACTCCTCGTCGCGGTCGCAGATCAGCTCGCCGTCCCTGACGCGCAGACGCGCGGCTTGAACCGAAGAGCGCCGCTGCTCGCGGCCGTCTTGCCCTGCGCCGCCGCGTGCGGCTCGCCCCGGATGCGTGAAGTAGAAGATGTACGCTTCGTCTCCGACCACGACGACATCCGCATGGTGGCCGAAGCCCGCGTCATCCTCCCGCTTGCCCGAGGCTGCCAGGATGTGCCCGGCCGGCGTCCAATGCTCCAGATCGTCGGACCGGAAGACGCCCTGGCCGCTCCATTCGTCGACGATCATCCAATAGCTGTCGTGGAAGCGGAACACATTGGGCCCCTCGTGCGCGCGATGCGTCAGCGCCGGGCCGATCGGCTTCCACTCGTATAAATCGTCGCTGTCCGCCGCGTAAGTGAACGAATTGTTCGCTTCATCCTTGTACCACATCCGGAATCCGCCGGCCGGCTTCTCGAAGATGCACGCATCGATAACCCGGTCGGAGCTCAGCTTCAGCGGCCCTTCCAGCTTCCAGGCCAGAAGGTCCGGGCTGGAATAATGGAGGATCGTTCGGGAGCCGACCCAAGCGGTGGGGACGCCCTGAATATAGCTGACATACATATGATAGACGCCTTCCCGATAGACGATCTCCGGCGCCCAGAACGTATTGCGCCCCCATTCGAACTCGAGCCCGGACAGCGTGCCCCGATACGTCCAGGTGCGCCCTCCGTCCGGAGAGGAAGCGACGCCGAGATCCGAGCCGTGAACCCAGGCGACGCCCGGCCCTTCCGCCGACGCCCTCCTGCTCGTATACACCATCCACCACTGCCGCTCTTGCCTGTTGTAAATAAGCGTCGGATCGGTCGCGCCGTCATGAATAGGGTCGCGATACAAAGGCGTTTGCATAAACAGCACCTCCCCTTTCTTTTCCACGTCGAATATTATCCCTTAACGGAGCCAAGGAGAACCCCCTTGATAAAGAACCTCTGCGCGAAAGGATACATAATAATCATCGGGATCGAAGCGATAACCATAGAGGCCAGTTCGATCGTCTGCGATGTAATCTCGCCGTTGCCTTGCGCCAGCGCCAGCAGCTGGGAGATGGACGGATTCGACAGCGCCGCCGAGCTGGACAACTGCTCGACGGCCGAGCTCGTCTGCAGCAGCTTCAGAATCATGTATTGCAGCGTCTGCAGATGCTCGGATTGCGTGAAGTAGAGCGTCGTCCCGTAATCGTTCCAGATGCCGACCGCCGTGAAGATGGACAGGGCCGCCAGCACCGGCTTGGAGAGCGGCAGGACAATGCGGAAGAAGATCGCGAATTCGCTCGCGCCGTCCAGCTTGGCCGACTCGAACAGGGCGTCCGGAATCGCTTTGTAATTGGCGTTGAAGATAATAACGTTCCAGAAGCCGCTGAACAAGGAGGGCAGGATGTAGACCCAATACGAATCGTAAAGATGCAGCCAGTTCATCAGCATAAACGACGGAATCAGCCCGCCGCTGAAGTACATGCTCGTGAACCCGATCGCCATGTACCATCGGCGTCCCTTCAGATAAGGGCGCGAGAACGCGTAGGCGAACATCGCCGTGTACAGGATGGAGACGACGGTGACGATGACGGTCCGCGAGATCGTGATCCAGGCCGCTTGCAGCAAGCCGGGATCGGCCAGCACGGTTCGCCAGCTGGCCCATGTGAAGCTGCGGGGCCAGGCGAAGACGGGACCATGCTGCAGGTCCGCCCCGTGGTTCAGCGAGCTGATCAGCGCGTACCAGAACGGATATACGGTCACGACCATGATGACAACCATGATCGCGGCATTCAAGAGGTAAAATAATCGTTCGCCCGGAGACTTTCCTCCCACCATACTCCCAGATGCCTCCTTAGAACAGCCCTGATTTGGTCAGCTTGTTCGAAGCGTAGTTCGCTCCGACGAGCAGCACGAGCGCAAGCACCGACTTCATAAGACCGATAGCCGTGGCCGCGTCGAATTGGAATTGCAGCAAGCCTATCTGATACACATAGGTGTCGATGACTTGGCTGGCCTGCATATTAAGCGAATTCTGCAGAACGTAGATCTGCGTAAAATTGTTGTTCAGCATGCCGCTCACGGCAAAAATAATCAAAATCATCAGCGTCGGCAAAATGCCCGGAATCGTAATATGACGCATCCGTTTAAAGCGCCCGGCCCCATCGATGGCGGCCGCTTCGTAGAGCGACTGTTCGATGCCCGACATGGCGGCCAAGTACAGGATGGCTCCCCAGCCGATGTCCTTGAGCAGGTTGGTCGTGATCGCCAGTCCCCAGAAGTAATGCGGATCGGCCAGGAACTGAATCGGTTTATCGACAAGATGAAGCTCGGTCAGAACATAGTTGACGATGCCGCCTTGCGGGTTCAGCAGCGTAATAAACAAGCCCCCGTATATAACCCAGGAGAGAAAGTGCGGCAAATATGTTACGGTCTGAATAAGCGATTTAAACTTCGCGCTCACGATCTCGTTCAGAAGAAGGGCGAATCCGAGGGTGACGGGAATGCCGACCAGAGAACCGAGCAGGTTGATGCCGAGCGTGTTGCGCACCATCGGCCAGAACTGGAAGTCGTGGAAGATCATCGTGAAGTTCTCAAATCGATTCCAAGGACTCGTGAAGATCCCTTCGATTCCGCTGATCGGATCGTAGTCCTTGAATGCCATCAGCAGCCCGAACAGGGGGAAAAAGTTGAATACGACGATGAGCGCCACTGCCGGCCACAGCATGATCAACAGTTCCGCCTGCGTTCGCCAATCGCGCTGCAGCGCGTATCCTTTGCGTCGCCCGGCCAGCGTGCCGGCAGGCTTCTCCTTCGCAAGCTTCATTCTGCGGTCCCTCCACATGGAAGCCGGAAGTGCCGGCGAAGGTCGCCCCGGCACTCCGGTTTCTCCGGCTCATGTTACGAATTGATGCCTATGACCGTCACGCCAAGCGACTGTTCCTGCTTATGGAACTGCTCGTTTATTTTGGCGTTGATCTCGTCCAGCCCCATCTGCTTTATCTTCGCTATCGTCTCTTCGTAGGTTTGGTCTCGGGATGCCTCGTCCTTGGCCAGAACCATCTTCGACACCTGAGCTTCCAGGTAGGTCTTGATCTGCATCTGATTGTTCGCCATCTTGCTGCCGGCTTCGATAAAGTCGCTCGGCATCTGCAGCGGCGTCGTATCGTACACCTCGGACGCCTTGCCGATTGTCGTCTGGACGGTCCGGGCCATCAAGCCGTCCGCTCCCTTGGCGATCGTCGGTTCCTTGGTCGCATGGTCGTGCCAGGCGATGTTATGGAACGGCCAGAACGCGAACACGCCCGTCGTCGAATAGTTGGCGGCATCCTTCAGCCCTTGATCGGTTTGGACGGCAAGTCCGTCCTCCAGCGCATAATCCGTGCCTTCGAATCCATAGTAGTTAAGCAGCAGCCCCTCGTCGCTTGTCATGAAGTCCAGCCACTTGGCAATGAGCTCGGGATGCGGAGCCGACTTGGAGATGAAGGTGCTGAGCCAGCCCGTTCCGGCCTTCAGCGACTTGCCGAATACCGGCTTCGCATTCTGGCTGGATTGGACGGGTCCCGGCGTCGTCCAAGTGGTGGCGGCATCTTCGTCGGTAAAGCCCGTGTCCGCCGTATTGCCGATGAAGGCGAAGACGCGTCCGCTCTTGACCGCCGCCTTGGTCGCGGTATCGTCGGTTGTCATCTGGCTCGGGTCGAAGGCGCCCAGCTTCGCCGCTTCGTACAAGAAATCAATCGCATTCTTGGTCTCCGGAGCCAGAATGATGTCGCGGTAATTCCCGTCCTTGTCGACGGGCATCGCTCCGAACATCGATTCCAGCACGCCCAGCGTTCCTCCGTGCCCGAGACCTCCGACCGACATGCCTGCATATTCCTTGCCGTCGATCTGCAGCGGGATGACCGGGGAGCCGTTGAACGTCATCCCCTTCACCTTCTCGAGCGCGGCGAGGACGCCGGCCTCCGTCGTCAGCTCGTCGGCGGCGATGCCCGCCTGCTCCATGATCTGCTCATTGAACATAATTGCTCCGTTCGACCGGAACTTCGCGAAATCGTTGTAGAAGTCGCTCGACGGCGGGTACAGCTCGCGAGCGTCGGTCGAGTCCATATGGCTCGGGTACGCGTACCAGCCTCCGTCCCGCTCGATCAGCGCTTGCTTGATGTCTTCCGGGAACTTGCTCAACAGAGGGGAATCCGGGTCGTACTTCTGCAGGAATTCGTCCAGCTTCCACACCTTGTCGGCCTGGATCAGCTTCTTGATCAGAGTGCCGTCCGAGATCGAGATCACATCGGGCAGCTTGTCCGAGGAGACGAGCATAAGGCTCAGCTTGGTGCCCGCATCCTGGGCCGGTATGTTGAATTCGAAGGAGAGTCCCGTCTTGCTTGTAATCGTCCCTTCAACGGAAGCCGGGTCCGAATTCCACGGAGAAGGAGGATTCCAGCCGCTTACATCCGAGAACCAGGTCAGCTTGGCTGTCTCTGTCGTCCCTTGGTCTCCGCTCCCGGAGGCTCCGGCAGACGCCCCCGCGTTACCGCTTGCATTGCCGTTCGACGAATTCGAGCTGCACCCCGACAACGCCATCGCGCCGGCGATCAGCGCAACTGCCCCCGCTCTTAGCGTCCATGTCATACGCAACGATCACTCCTGTTTAGATTGATACTTGCATCCTTATCGTAACGAGTATCGCTGCTTCGCCATATGGCTCCGTTTTTTTATTTTGGTGTTTATTTTCGCAAGCCGCCCGCACAATGGCGGGCGTCGAACAAGCGGGCGCTTACAGCTTGCGGTACTTGCTCGGGGTCACGCCGACATGTTTTTTGAACAGCTTGTTGAAGTGGAAATAATCCTTGTACCCGACTCTCTCGACGATCTCGTGGATGGACAAGGCTTCGTTCGCCAGCAGCTCCTTGGCGAGCGCAATTCGCTTAAACGAGACATATTCGGAGTAGGTTCTTCCCGTCTCCTTCTTGATGAGGAAGCTTAAGTATCCCAGACTCAGGTTAAGCCGCTTCGCTATGACGCCGAGAGACAGGTCGTCCGTAAAGTGGATGTCGATAAACGACATGACGCTCTTGACCTGCTCGCGCACAATCGGGAAGTCCGGCTCCGCTTGCCGGTCGAATGCCGTTCGCACCCGCTCGAATATCGAATCCGCAGGGTCTCCGAGCCTGCCCAATTGCGAGTAGGACATAAATTCCGGATCGGGGAACGCCTCGTCTTGACCGTAGTATTTATGAAGAAGCGCAACGATCTGGTTATAGACGCTTGTTACCTGCTCCGCGTTCGGCTGCTGCCGCAAGCACTCCTGCTCGATCTCGCGCACGATCTCTTTGATTCGGTCCGTCGCCTGCTCCCTGATCGCCAGCTCGAGACGAAGCAGATGGGCGGACGCTCCGGCGAGCGGTTCGTTCGCCCGGTATCTCGCGACCCGAAGCCCCGGATAGAGCAGCGAGGTGAACAAGGCCGTGTCGGCTTCGCGGTACAACCGCGAGAGCGAATCGGACGCCCGACCAAGCGTGCTGATGCCGATATGGGACGCGCTCCCGAGCCGCTTCTCGATAAGCTCCAGCAGGTCGGCCGGTTCCGTCTCGTCATAATTGAGCAATAGGGTCCATCGCTGCTGTCCGGTGCGCATGGCGAACCCGCTTAAGCTCCCCATGCCCCGAATCTCCTTCATGTCCCCGATGTCGGCCGGTTGTTCATAATGGACGCTTACGACGCGATAGTTCGGATACTCGCTCGTCTCCCGGCAGGCGTAGAACCGGCCGATCTCCGTATCGGAGTCGGAATTGAGCAGCTCGAACAGCTCGCCGAGCTGCTGGTCGACCCAACTGCTTGCTTGACGCTTGTCGTCCAACCGTTCGCGCAGACGCGCCATGGTCTCCCTCAACTGTTCCTTATCGATCTGCTTGAGCAAGTAATCGAAGGCGCCGAGACGCAGGGCGCGCTGCGCGTACTCGAATTCGGAGTATCCGCTGACAAGAACGACCTGCGTGCCTGAGCCGAGCTTCCGAATCTCCTCGAGCAATTCAATGCCGTCCAGCCCGGGCATGCGAATATCCGAGATGACAACGTCCGGCCGCGCTTCGCGGACCTGCGCAAGCGCAGAGGCTCCGTCGTAAACTTCCCCGATGACCTCGAAGCCTTCGCTTGTCCAATCGATCAGCCGGGAGATGCCGTAGGCAACCCAAGGCTCGTCATCGGCGATCAGCACTTTGTACATCGTCCATCTCCTCCTTCTGGGCCATAGGCCGAGCCGGCCAGGTTATCCTCACCAGGGTGCCTTGATCGGGGAGGCTCTCGATTCCCATCTGCGCCTCCGTGCCGTAGAACAGCCGAATGCGCCGGTAAATATTCAGCACGCCGATGCCCCGGGAGGCGCCCGACTGATCTTCCTTCTCTTCGAAGTTGTCCAATTGGCGAAGCAACTCCTCCAGCCGCTCCCCGCTCATGCCGCGGCCGTCGTCTTCTATGCTTAGCTGGATATCTCCGCTTGGAGCGCGGCGAATGTCGATAGCGACCCGACCGTTGCCAAGCTTCCGCTCAAGACCATGGAAGACTGCATTCTCGACGAGCGGCTGCAGCAGCATTTTCAACATTGTCGCTTCCAGCAGCTCCGGCTCGCAATCGATCAGAATTCGGAATCGTCCCCGGAAGCGGAAGTCGATGATTCTGGCGTACTCCCTCACATGCGAGAGCTCGTCCGCTACCGCGACGAAGTTGCTCCCCTTGACCGCGTAGCGGAACATCCGGGACAGCGATTCGGATAAATCCGCGATGTCTTGCACGTTGTAATAAAGGGCCATCGCCCGGATGCTCTCGAGCGTGTTGTAGAGGAAGTGCGGGTTGATCTGGTTGCGGAACGCGGAGATCTCCATCTGCTTCTTGGCCAGCTCCATCTCGTACATTCTCGTCTGCGTCGACTGCACCTCGGAGCTGAGCGCCCCGATGTCATCCAGCATCTTGTTCAGCTTGGCGCCCAGAACGCCAATCTCGTTGCGATGGATAACCTCGTAGCGGCTGTCTTCGCCGTTCTTCGGATAGGACCGGATAAATTCCATCAGCGACCGTATGGGGCGCAGAATTCGGGTGAAGAAGATGAGCAGGAACAGACACAGAAGCACGAACATCGTGACGTAGGTGGCGACATTGATGCGCTGCATGGAATCCAGCTCCGCCAGCAATTCCCCCTTGGGGATAACGCTGATCAGCTTCCAGCCGGAATCGGGAAGCGTAACGGATTGCACGATGTACCTCGGATCGTTCTTCCACGTCTCGACCCGGATGACATCCTCGTCGGAGACCACGCCCTCGCTGGCAATCGTCCGGTCCTCGCCGTCCAGCAGCATAACCCGCGAGCCCGAGGTTATCTTGGCACTGCGCAAAATCGGGATAAAATTGTTCGCGTCCATCACATAAACGCCCGTGCCTTTGAATTCGGTCGCGATGTGGTTGCTGTCCAATCCATAGACGGGGGTCGCGATCTTGTAGAAGCGTTCGGTCGGCCGATTCTTGAGATCGATCCGTCCCGAATACGCAAGCTTCGGAACCGAATCCGTCCACTCGTCCTCCCCTTCTCCCACGCGGGCGAGCAGCTTGCCCGACTGGTCGAACAATTCGATCCCGCGAATGTTCGCTTTCATCGAGCTTGTATTGGCGAACATGGAGAGCAATTCCCCGTTCATCAGCACTCTGGAGAGGCTGTCCTCCGAATTGATGTAGTTCTGCACGGTCGGGCTATAGAAGAGAAACGTCGAAATTCCCTGCATATCCGAATGGAAGCTGCTCATCTTCTCCTGCACCTGGAGAAAAATTTTGTCGACGGTATCCGTCACCTTGCGCTCGATGATCTGTTTGGCGACCCGGTCCGTGACGACGAACGCGGCCAGCAGCGTCACGAGCATCAGCGAGATCAGGAACACGATTTGCCTCATCAGGCTGGGCTGAAGCATCCGGCTTGCCATCATCTCTTCCCCCTCTGCTCAAGAAAGCGGTTCCATGAACAATGTCGGCCGGTCCTTGCCGATTCTCCCCGATCCTTGCCGCTCCGCATCTCATGACCATTGTAGTCTCTTGCTGCCGCAACCACAATCGACTATACGGGTATTAACTGACCTAAGCTGTTTTTTTGGCCAGGGCTGGAACAACAAAAAAATACCGTCAGGGAATATCTCCCTGGCGGCAGCAAAATTAAATCAATGGCAACCGCCATCCACTCAAGACAATTACATAGCGACATCCGAACGATCCACCAGCGTCAGCTTGTTCGCCGCAGACGTTCGCGGAGCCGCTTCGGGCACGAAGTCCGGGTAGCCGAGATGCAGCAGTCCGACGACCTTCTCTCCGGCGGCCACGCCGACCGCCGTGCGGAATTCCGGCGCCGCGATGTAATCGTCCGTCTTCCAGATCACGCCGATTCCTCTCTCCCAGGCAGCAAGCTGCAGATTCTGGATGAGTGCGCTAACGGCAGCATAATCCTCCTCCCGTTCCCTCGCTCGCGGGTCCTCCGGCATCACGACGAGCAGGTGGCACGGAATCGACGTCAAGTAGTCGCGCATCGCTTCCGGTTCCACCCTCGGCTTGCGGCCGCGGGTCGGCATATTCGTTATCGCCTCCGCCAAGCGAACCTTGCCCGCTTCCAGGAAGGCGATGAAGCGCCACGGCTCCCGCAAGCGATGGTTCGGCGCCCAGACCGCAATGTCCAGCAGTTCTGTCAGAAGCGCGGCCGCAATCGGCTCCGCTTTGAATTTCTTAATGGTTCGACGCTCGCGGATCGCGTTCGCGACCGGATATTCGGTCGCCGTCGTCGAGGTTCGTTCCGCCATGCTCCATTCCACCTTTGTTATATTGGATGAGATTCTTCCTGAACCTGAGCTTGCACCTGAGCAAGCTCTATTCGCCAACGCTTGTCCCTTGCCCGCGAATCGCGGCAGCCTCGCCCATTCTCGCCCGCGTACCCTTGACAAAGAACGACAACACAACGCCGACCAGCGAGATCAACGTAGCGGCCAGGAAGGCGGCATTGATGCCGTCGATCATCGTGGCCAAGCCGGGAGCGTTAGCATTCGCGATCGTGATGGACATGACCGTAACGAGCGCCGCCGTTCCGATCGATCCGCCCACCTGCCGCATCGTGTTGACCATGGCCGTGCCATGCGGGATCAAGTGATGCTGAAGCCGGTTGATGCCCGCGGTCATCAGCGGCATCATGACAAGAGATACGCCGACCATTCTCGCCATATAGACGGCGAGGACGTAGCTGAGCGTCGTCGTTGTCTCAAAGCGTGTAAACAACAGTCCGGTTGCGGTAATTAGCGCGAAGCCGACGATGGCCAACCACCGAACGCCGAACTTGTCGAACAGCTTGCCCGTGATCGGCATCATGACCCCCATCAGGATCGCACCGGGCAGCAGCGCCAGCCCGGATTCGAGCGCCGTATAGCCTAACATGTTCTGCATGAAAGTAGGAATAAGAATCTCCGCGCCGATCATCGACGTGAAGGTGACAATCCCCAGCACGGTCGTAATCGTGAAGATCGGGTCCTTAAAGACGCGAAACTCCAGAATCGGCTGCTCCAGCTTGAATTGCCGGACGATAAAGAATAGCAGCCCGACAAGCCCGATCCCCAACGTGGCAAGCACTTCCGCACTGGACCAGCCGCTGGTCCCCGCCGAGCTGAAGCCGTACAACAAACAGCCGAATCCGATCGTAGAGAGCAGGATCGACGTTGTGTCCATCTTCGGCGACGTCCTGCGCGTCACGTTCTTCATGATAAAGAAAGCCAGAGCAATATCGGCAATGACGATCGGAAGGACGATCAGGAATAACGAGCGCCAGTGGAAGTGTTCGATCATAACGCCCGCAAGCGTCGGTCCAATCGCCGGTCCCAATCCGATAACGAGACCGACGAGCCCCATCGCCGCACCTCTTTTTCTCACCGGGAACAGAGAGAGCGTCACGACCTGATTAAGCGGCATCATGACGCCGGCGCCCAGCGCCTGCACAATTCGGCCGATCAGCAATACGGTGAAGTTGGGCGATAACGTCGCAGTCAACGTCCCTATGGCGAAGAGCGTCATCGCGGAGATAAAGAGCTGCCGGGTCGAGAATCTCCCGATCAGGAACGCCGTTATCGGAACCATAATGCCGTTAACGAGCATGAATGCGGTGGTCAGCCATTGCGCCGTGCTCAAGCCGATCTTGAAGTCGTTCATGATGGGAGGGAGTGCGGTAGCAAGCAGCGTTTGATTCAGAATGGCAACGAACGAGCCGATCAGCAGTACAACCAGAATCGGCGTCTTCTTGATATCGGGATTAGCATTGTCTACTGCAGTTGTCATATAGTTGGAATCACCTTCTCGAGTTATGCTCTTATTCGTATTGGTATGGCTTCGCGCTGAACAGAACGCCTCTGATCTCCCAGTTGTAGCCTAGCGCCTGGATGCCCCCGAGATAATACGGGTTGACGTGTGTGGACCTGCAATTATGGCTCTCGAGCACCACCTTCGCCCCGTCCTCGAACACCGCGACCAGACGCAGCCCGAGGTTGAAGTTCGCTGCGGCCATAAAGTCGTGGTAGCTCTCTTTAATGCCGGTGTTCAAGTGCTCCGCCGTCCGGGCCAGCAGGTACTGTCCCCACTCCAGCATGAGCGGCTTGACATCGTCCGTCGAGAACGATGCCGTGCCTTGAATCTTGGCGATAATGTCGTACGCGTGCTCCCCGTTCAAATTCGGCATGAGCCGTTTAACCGACAAGACCGTTGCGGTCCAGTCCAACGCCTCGTGCCTTCTGATCGTTTCTCCGTTCATGCCAATCCCTCCTTCGGATTCAGACCCTTTCAGACCCACCACATGGTCCCCATCGGCTCTCTCATGATGACTTGCTTAAGCTGGTGAACGGCCTTGGTGAAGCCTTCGTTCACGGACATGATCGCATCCTCGTGTTCGATGCTTATCGCATGGTCGTAGCCCGCCATCCGCAAGGCGCTGACGATATCGCCCCACACCTTGCCGTCATGGCCGCAGCCGACAGAACGGAACTGCCAGGCCCGGCCCAATATCTCCGTATACGGCTGCATATCCGTGACGCCGTGTTTATTCACATTCACAGGGTCAATGGCGATATCCTTGGCGTGAAAATGATGGATGGCGCTCGATTGTCCCAGCAGACGGATTGCCTGAACGGGATCGATGCCTTGCCACCATAGGTGGCTCGGGTCCACATTCGCCCCGATCGCTTCCCCTGCGGCTTCGCGCAATCGCAGCAGCGTGCCCGGGGAATGAACGGAGAAGCCCCCGTGCAGCTCCAATCCGATCAAAATGCCCTTCTGCGAGGCGATTCGGCCTATCTCTTGCCAATAGGGAATAACCTTCTCGCTCCATTGCCAATCGAGCAATTCCCGATATTCGTTCGGCCAAGGCACCACCGGCCAATTCGGGTACTTGGCATCGTCGGAGTCGCCCGGGCATCCGGAGAAGCCGTTCACAACCGGCACTTCCAGCCGCTCGGCCAGATCGAGCGTATGCATAAAATCCTCATGGTACGACTTCGCGACCTCTTGCCGAGGATGCAGGGGATTGCCATGGCAGCTTAACGCGCTAATGGTCAATCCTCTGGCCTCGACAGCCTTCTTGAAGGCATTCAGCTTGCCCTTGTCGGCAAGCAGTTCCTCAGGGCGACAGTGCGACTTCCCGGGATAACCTCCCGTCCCGATCTCGACGGCTTCAAGACCTTGAGCCGCAATATAGTCCAATGCCTCTTCCAACGGCTTATCCGCCAGAAGAACCGTAAATACGCCCAGCTTCATGGAAGTCCCTCCCTTCTTCTATGGCCTTCTATATCCTTCTATGTCCGGAGCACGACGGGCTGCTTGGTCTCCGCGCTCGCATAGAACGCTTCGGCCAGCTTCGCCAAGATCAGGCCGTCTTCGGGCGGAGCCATGAGCTCGCGTCCCTCGTCAAGAAGACAATCGATAAAGTGCCGGAACTCGTCTTGCCGTTTAACGTCTGCATAAAGCTTCGGCTGCAGATCCACGCAGACGCCCTCGTGTTCCCCGAAGATTCGCAGTTCCCCGTTCTTGAGGCTTGCGCCTCCCTTGGTTCCGCGCAATTCGATATAATGCTGATCCTGCTCGATATTCGAGGCCCAACTGAATTCGAACATTACCGAGGCTCCATTCGCCAGACGAAGATAGCCTTCCGCCGTATCCTCCACGTCGAAGACGCCTTGCTCGTCTCCCTTGTAGCCATTGCGGTTGCGGGAGGTCGAATCGACAAAATTGCGGTAAGCGGCTCCGGCCATGTAACTCGGCTCCGGCATCCCCATCATGTACAGACATAAATCCAGATAATGAGTGCCCAGGTCGATCATCACACCGCCGCCCGAGAGCTTCCGATTGGTGAACCACGTCCCCCGCCCGGGAATGCCGCTTCGCCGAACCCAGCCTGCCTTGGCGCTGTAAATCGTCCCGAGATGGCCCGCATCGATCCATTGTTTAAGGTAAACGGCTTCATTCGTAAAGCGATTGTTTAATCCGATCATCACTCTCTTGCCCGATCTCTCCTTCGCGGAGAGAATCCTCTCGGCTTCTTCGACAGTCGTACACAGCGGCTTCTCGCAGTGCACGTGGACGCCATGCAGGAGTGCGTATTCGACGATCTCGGCATGCAGGAAGTTCGGGGTGACAACGCTCACGAGGTCCAGCTTCTCCCGCTCGATCATTTCTTTGTAGTTGGTATATATACCCGGAATGCAGTGCCGCTTCGCCATCTCGGCCGCCCGCTCGGCATTGGAGTCGCAGACTGCCGCGAATTCGACTTCCGGCAAATTCTTGTACCCCTGAACATGCTTCTTCTCCGCGTTGCTCCCCGCTCCGATAATTCCGTACCTTAACCTCTTGGTCAACTTCGATGATCCTCCTGTTGAAGCAGCAGCCTTCTGAAATAAGCTGCCGAATATTCGATTCCTCTGGCCGCCAGCTCATCCGGCAGCGCGGACTTGCGCGGCTCGATGCTTAAGCCCCCTTCGTATCCGCAAGCGCGCAGAAGCCCGAGGAAGCTCCGCCAATCCGTCTGGTCAAGCCCGGCCGGAGGCTCGTCGATCTTGCGTCCGCCGACGACCAAGGAGCCTTTGAGATGAACATGCTTAAACCGATGGCCCCAATTAAGCGTCTCTTGCAAGTAATCCCCTTCGAAGAAGCGGGCATGGGATGGATCGTATTTGATGCCCAATTCCGGGAGGTGCTCATGAATGATGCTCCACATTGTCGGATTATTCACATAATTAACCTTCCGACAATTGTACGAGGACAGGCTCACGTTACGATTGGCGGCATAATCCAGCAGCTTCTCGAAGAAGGCGATCGCCGATGTGCAGTTCGCGTACAGCGACAGCTTCTCGACATAATTGCAGCCGACGACCATGTTCGGACAACCGAGCATGGAAGCCGCATCGATCAAGTGACGACAACGCTCCAATTCTTCCTGAATGATGCTCCCGTCTTCATGGAGCCGCAGACTCTTCCACCGTCCGATAGACCCGATGGAGATGCCGTACTCCCGACTCCATTCGCCGTACCGGGACGCCTGTCGGCAGAATTCCTCCACATCGTCGCCTTCATTAACGCAGAATTCCACAAAATCAAGTCCGTACTTCTGCGCCATGCGGAAGCTGGTCTCCTCCGCCTTCGCGATCATACCCAGTCTCATCGCTGCAGGTTCCTCTCCGTTGGCATTGTAGCTTCCGTTTATCCGAATAAATGCAGACCTGCCGCCCCGACAACGCCGGCATTGTTGCCCAAGCTCGCCGGCACAATCTCCACTCCGTCCTGAGCCGTGTGCAATGCGTTCTCCCGGTAATGCCGATCGATCAGGTTGAGCAGGAACTCACCTGCCTGGGCGACCCCACCCCCGATGATGAATCGCTGCGGGTTGACAACAACGGACAGAATCGCCATGGATTTCCCGATATAACCGGCCGCGATGGAGACGATATTCAAGGCAATCGGATCGCCGGCAACCGCGTGCTCGACGACATCCTTAGCCGTTATATTCGCTAATACCGATAGAGACGACGACAACCCGACCTTAAGCGCGGCTTCCGCCATGTGCACCATGCCCGTCGCGGAGGATACCGTCTCCAGGCAACCGTACTTGCCGCAACCGCAGCGGATCGCATGATCGTCGGGCACAACGGGAATATGGCCAATCTCGCCCGCCATTCCGCTGAAGCCCTGAATCAGCCTCCGCTTCACAATAATGCCTCCGCCGACTCCCGTTCCCAACGTATAACAGACCACATTGGGAATTCCCGCTCCGGCTCCGCCCCAAGCTTCCCCGAGTGCGGCTGCATTGGCATCGTTATCGATCTTGACGCTCTTGCCAAGATTGGCCTCCAGCCACTGCTTCACGGGAACATCTTCCCACCCGAGATTGACGGAATGCTTCACATGCCCCTCTTCCATATCCAAGAACCCGGGAATGCCGGCTCCGACACCCGCAACTTGGTCCCAATGGTACGGGCTTGCCTCGACAAGCTGCCGGGCGAGCTCCGCAATACGCTGAACGACCGCTTCCGCACCTTCTTTAACAGGCGTGGGGCATTCGGCAGTATGAATCAATCTTCCATCCGCATCGCATATCCCGGCTTTAATCGCGGTGCCGCCGAGATCGATGCCGACATATATGGCTCTCTCCATTGTCTCTCACCCTCGCTTGTCATTCCCGGAAGGATACGACAGCCGCAGCTTCCTTCCGGGAATGGCTCCTTGTTACGTTCCTCGTTGCGTTCCTTGTTACGTCCCTCGTTGCGATTCCACCCGTTTATTTATTCGCTTGAGCCCAGGCATCGAGCTGCTTCTGCTTCTCTGCGATGATCTTGTCAACACCCGCTTCCTTAAGCCGAGAACGGAACTCCGGGAGCACAACCTCCGGATCGACGGCGCCTACCTCCAACGCATTGCGATACTGGCCGACAACGCTCGATACGGCTGCATATTCGGTCGTGACCGGCGTCACATCGAAGACGAACCCGAGCGCCTTCGACTTCAGCGCGCTCTTGTTGAAGTTGTCCATCTCTTCCCATAGCTTCGGATCGTCGCCTTCGAACACATACGAGATAAATTGATTGCCCCAGAAGTAGCCGACGTTGATATTGTAGCCGCTGTTCGTCGCGTCGACGCCGTCCGGGAACCGGATCATGTTATCCCCCAGATCCGTTGCCTTGACGTAGTGCTTCCCCTCAATGCCCCAGTTGAGCAGGTCGATCAGTTCCTTGTCCGTGTACAGCAGATCGAGAACCTGCATCGCCTTGTCGGGATGCTCGGATTGCTGTGGAATCGACCACATGACGGATTGGGCGGATGCGGTCGTGATCGCCGGATACTCATTAAGCGGGAACGAGACGACCTCTCTGCTTGCCTTAAGCGATTCCTGCTGGGCAATCCCCGGCTTGCCGGGCCACGTCCACGCGAAGGCCCGGTTCGCCTTGGCCAGGTCCTGCGCCGTATCCTTGGACGTTGCGGCATCCTTCGGAATCAGGCCGTCCTGGTACCACTTTCTCATCATCTTGAGGACAGCTTCGTATTCCGGCAGATCATAGGCGTTGACGACCTTAAGGTCGTTGTCGTAGTTCGGAAGAACGCCGATGAAGTTCACGTCGCCGAGCGCATCGAACATCAGGGCGCCGCGGGCGGAGCCGATGAACGGTGCATAGCCTTCGTTGTCCTTGACCGTCTTGAGCAGCGGCTCCAGATCGGCAAGTTGCTTGATGTTGCTTGTGTCCAGGCTGTACTTCTCGATCAGGTCGGTTCTCAGCAGACCCGTCAGCCACGAGGCCTGGTCCCGCATCGTCGGAACGCCGTATCGTTCGCCGTTCACCTTGGAGGCGTCCAACACGTCCGGATCGACCACTTCCGTAATGTGCTGGCCATACTTCTCGATCAACTCGTCCAGCGGCTGGAACTGCCCCTTGGCCACCTTGGAATCGAAGCCGAAGTGCGAGGAACTGACGACGAGATCGAGCTTCTCGTTGCTGGTGAGCATCAGATTCATCTTCTGCTCGTATTCGCCGAACGCGATCGGGATAAGCTTAAGCTTCACGTTCAGCTTCTCCTTCAGATGCTCGTTCACGGCATCTTGAACCAGATCGAGATCTTTGGGTGTGCCTGTAAAAATGTAATAAGCCATGTTCAACTCGGTAGCCGGCTCTTGACTGCTGCTTCCTGATTGCGTTTCCTGCGAACCATGCGATTCCTCTTCCTTGTTTCCGTTGCTGCATGCCGACAAAACAATCAAAAGCAACGTCAAACTTAAGCAAGCGAAACTTTTCCAGCTTTTCATTTTTGTCCCCCCCGTATTAGATTGCAACGCATGCATCATCTTTGATGACAACTTCATCTTAAAAGAAATACCGCCGGGGAGCTTTTGAATACTGGACTATTTTCTATTGAATAATCGACCTTATCGCCCTGCTTCTTTCCGGTAATCCAGCGGACTGATTCCGACGTTTTTTTTGAACATTTGCGTAAAATTGGAGAAGTTGTTATACCCGACCGACGATGCGATCAGGCTGATCGGCATCGCCGACTTGAGCAGCAACTCCTTGGCCAGCTTGATTCTCTCTTGCGTGATATACTCCGTAATGGTCATGCCGGATTCAACTTTGAATATCCGATTCATATAATCCGAATTGAGAAAGATTTGATTGGAGATCGACTTGCGCGACAGATCTCCGTCGATGTTCCTCGCAACATACTCCTTCACTCTCTTCACGATATCCGTCTTCTCTTTGATCAGGTCGCTGTGGTTCACCGACTTGTCGATGACGTGCTCGACCCACTCCTTCATGTCCGCGATCGACTTGGTCGAACGCCCGATCAGCTCGGTCGACATCTCGTCCATAAACAGACGATGGGCTTGAATGCCCTGCGTCTGCAGGTAGGCATGAATCATCTGCAAGAAGTCATACTGGAACTGCCTCAGCTCGTTCGTTCCGACCAGAATGGATTTGACGAGACCGTCGAGGAACTTGACCAGCTCATGGAGAAGCCTTGGCTTGTCCCCGTTCTGCAGCAGAATGGACATCGACTTCATGTCCGGGAAGGAGATATGGCCCCGTTGAGCGGCAGCGGAGTTAAACGCAGGAGAGAACACCTTGTTGACGCTTGATACATTATTCCGGCTTGTCTCCTGCAAGGTGCAAATTACATGGACAAGCTCGTGCGCCTTCCCCTTAATTCCGATATAACAGGAGAGATCGCAGAAGAAATAATGGCTGACCGACGCGATGTACGACTCGCAGTCGGCTTTGATCTGCGCAATGTCCGTCTCGTCGTCCAGAACCAGCATGGCGATCAAGCCCTCCGGCCGCTTGACCAGATGGCTTGATCTTCCCGCCTTCGACAAGATCATCTCCTCGATGGCATTCCTCAGCGCATACTCCATGATCTTCAGTTCCCGGGAGCTGAGCTTCTTCTTCCAGCGTTGGACCTCGACCAGAATCGGCATAAACTCCAGGCCGGGAGAGAAGGGCATTCCCCGGCTCTTCGCCTCTTCCGCAATCGCGTCCGGGTTGGAGGGGATGGCCTGATCGAGAAGATCCACCCAGAATTTCTCGATAATGGCGTCATGGTGTTGATCCCACAGGCTGCGGTAATGCGAATTCTCCCGGCTCTCGGACTCTCTCTTCAGCTTATCCATGCCCTTCCTGATCGCGAGGGTCAGTTCGTCGTACGGGATCGGCTTCAAGATATAAGCGGCTCCGCCAAGCTGGAGAATCTTCTGCGCATAGAAGAATTCGGCATGACAAGTCAGGCAGATGGACACCGTGTGCGGGGAATGAACGCTTACCCATTCCATCAGCTCGATTCCGTTGCCGCCGGGCATCTCAATATCGCACAGCATCATATCGATCGAATGCGTCAAGAAGATATCCTTCGCCAGCTTGCCGTTGAATGCCGTATACACCTCTCCGATGCCCAGCGCCTCCCAATCGAGTGCGCATTGGATCGCTTCCACGGCATGCTCTTCGTCATCCACGATTAATATCCGGTACGCCATCCTTCCCACCATCCTCACCCAGATTGATCTCATGCTGCAGCGGAACGACGATCTCCACGACGGCTCCTCCTGCTTCGCGGTTGGAGAAGAGCAGCCGGAATTGATCCCGGTACACAAACCGAAGCCTCTGATGCAGGTTCCAGATCCCGATTCCGCCTTCGAGGGAGGTCGTAATGCGCTCGCCGAGGTTCAGCTTGGGCAGCACTTCGGCATCGAAGCCGCTTCCCGAGTCGACGATCGCGATCTTCAGCTTCGCCGGGTCCTCTTCAAGCCGTTCCACTCGGATCAGAACGGACAATTGCTCCTCGAACGAGATGCCGTGCTTTAGCGTGTTCTCAGTAAACGTTTGCAACATTAACGGGAGAACGGATGTCTCCCACAATTCATCGGGAACGTCGATCTCATAGGTGAAGCGGTTGCGATATCTGAGCTGCTGGATTCTCAGGTAATTGCGCACATGCTTGATCTCTTCCTTTAACGGGACGATCATGCTGTCGCTCCGGAGAATGTAGCGGAAGTATTCAACCAGGCAGATCGACATCTCCTGGATGATCTCATTCTTCTTCGTGAAGGCCAAGCCGTGAATAACGTTTAACGAATTCATGAGAAAATGCGGGTTTAGCTGCAATTGCAGATGCGTAAAATGCGCTTTCTGCAGGCTCAGCTTCTCCTCGTAGACGTTTATTTTAAGCTCCTGAATTTGCGTCATCATCTTGTTGTACGCCGTATTGAGAATCTGGAATTCGATGGAGGATTTAAACGGCGGAATCCGGTAGCCCAGGTTCCCGTCGCCCGTGCGCTTCAACGCGAACAAGATGCGGTCCAGCGGCTTCAGAACCGTCCTCCTCAGCAGATAGATCGAGAGCGGAATGAGCGGCAGAATGCTTAGAGCAATGATCGCGACCAGAATCCGGAAGGAAGGCAACTGGTCCAGAATATTGGATTCGGGAATCAGCGCGGCCAGCTTGAAGTTGCCGACCGAGGACTCGCTGCCTACGATCAAATAATCGCTGTGGCCGATCTGTTTAATCGAGTAGTTGTCCGAGGCTTGAACCGTCGCAGCCGAGCCTTGCTCCGAGGTAAGCGGTATTCCCTTCTCGTCGGTAAACAGCAGCCTTCCCTTCTCGCCCAGGTCGATGGCTTCGAACGGGGTCGTTAAGCTGTCGACGCTGGCCCAGGCCCCGAAGTACACATCCCCGCTCTTGAAGATGTGGAAGAAGTAATACCTCCCGCCGATCTCGGCGGCATACCAGCCCTCGCTTGTGAAGCCGTTGGTGTGATCGGCAGCCGTCAGAATCGAGCGAAGGTATTGGCGGATCTGTGTTCTCACGCGGTAGTCTTCCTTCAACGCGAACGCTTCAATCAGGCTGTCCCTGTGCTCCGTATAAACGAAGAGGGCGTCAATCGTTTGGTTATACAAGCGGAAATCATCCGTCAGCTTGTTCGAGATGCGAACCTCTGCAGGAATATACGTATTGTCGTTGTCGGATTGGAGCAGGAAGTAATCGTTATCGGAAGAGCTGCTCTCGAGAATATAGTTGTCGATCGATCGCAGCGATTGATCGACTTGCTTCATATACATCTGCAGCAGATTATGGTTCGAATTGGCCACTTGGTCGCGTACGACCGTAATCGAGTAATTGCTTATATAGATCAACAGAACAATCAAGGGGAGCACCAATAACAGCAATACGAGAAATAATTTTACTCGGAGAGTACCGAATCTCTCTGTTCGCAACATGTCGTATGAACCCTCTCTCCGTCTCCCAAATCATTCGACAATATTCGCCGTTACTATCAATATACCAAAAGGAAACGGCTTGTGGGCCGTTCCCTTCATCTTACAGTTCGATTGTCTTCCCCGTCTCCGCAGAGAGGTATATCGCTTCGAGAATCTGCGTAACGACAAGCGCCTGCTCCGGCTTGACCAGCGGCTCCTTGTCCTCCAGAATCGCCTCGATCCATTGCTTCGCTTCCAGAGCGCCCGGGTCCGTTCCGGCGCGTTGAAAGTAGGCGATCTCGCCGGCCTTGGACGGCTCGGTCTGCACCTGCTGGCCGAGCTGCACGGAGTTGAACGCGACATAACCGCTTCCGGTGTAGGCGTTGCCGAGCATCTCCGCCCCCGCCTCCGTGCCGCACAGCGTCAGTTGGGCTTCCTTGGTGTTGATCATGTTCAGGGCCCAGGCCGCTTCCAGGTAAATCGTCGCCCCGTTCTCCATCTTGATGAACCCGAAGGCGGAATCTTCTACGTTGAACGTAGCCGGGTCCCACGGCCCGAACTGATTGCCTTCGAACTTGTCCTTCAGCTTATGGAATACGGTTCCGCTCACTTGCTTCGGCTTGTAGTTGTTCATGGTCCAGAGCGCCAGATCCAGCGCGTGCGTGCCGATGTCGATCAGCGGCCCGCCGCCTTGCTTCTCCTTGTCCTGGAACACGCCCCATGTCGGCACGGCGCGACGACGAACCGCATGCGCCTTGGCGAAGTAGATATCGCCCAGGTCGCCGTTATGGCAAGCGGCGAACAGCGTCTGGGAATCCTTCCGGAATCGGTTCTGATACCCGATCGTCAGCTTCTTGCCCGTGCGCTCGGCCGCTTCGACCATCTGCCGGGCTTCCGCCGAATTAATCGCCATCGGCTTCTCGCACATGACATGCTTGCCGGCTTCTAGCGCATCGATCGTAATCTGCGCGTGCGAGACGTTCGGCGTCAGAACGTAGACGACGTCGATCGACTGGTCTTCCAGCAGGTTCCGATAGTCGACGTATACCTTCGCGCCTTCCGCTCCGTGCTTGGACGCCAGCGCTGCCGCCCGTTCCTCGATAATATCGCAGAACGCCACGATCTCCACCTTGTCGGCTACCGTCGCCAATGCTCCCATGTGCTTCTGCTGCGCGATTCCTCCGCAACCGATAATGCCCGCTCTTAATTTCGCCATTGCTCTCCACCTCATATAATTGGAATAATAGAATTCGGAATATTCCGATTCGTTTAGCCGTTGTACCCCAGGCAATCTCTCATCAGAGCCTGATGTTTGCGAACGTATTCGATCTCGTCCACCCAGCCGATGTCGTTCATGCTGCGGTTGCCTTCGAACTCACTGCTGATGTAGCCCTTGTATCCGCCTTCTTGCAGCGCTTGAAGCACCTTCGGATAGTCGATGTTGTCGACCTGGCCGTTCTCGTCGAAGTCGAAGAACTTCCCATGTACGTAGACGAGCTTGGAAGCATACTTCTTCAGCGTTTCGTAGGACGCCGGCGACTTCTTCGCGATCCGGGGGAGAATCTTCCGGTCCACTTCATTCGGGTTCATCTTCTCGACCAGATGCTTGATCTCGTCGTACACGAACGGCACGCCGTTAAAGTACGCTTCGCGCTGGCTGTTGCGGACGAAGTGCAGAATCTCCTCCGTTGCGCCCTGGCGAACCATCATCCCGATGCCGGCCTTGCTGAAGCAGTACTCGTAGCTGCTGAAGTCCGCTTGCAGCCCCACGAACGGCATGCCGAGCTTCTCCGCCACTTCCAGATAGGGCTCGTGGATCGAATCATCGATCGTCGTCGGCGCGTGGCACTCGAGCGCCATCATCACGCCCAGTTCAGCGCACAGCGGCAGCAGCCGCTCGACTTCCTTCACATCGGTCAGGCGAACCGGGCTGAAGCCCGTGCCGATATGCTCATTATGAAGAATTCGTACCGTCGAGCAGCCAAGCTTCCTGGCCGCCTTGATGTACATGGAGCTCCTCTCGAACAGTTGATCGTCCGACAATTGCTTGTTCTTCCACATCGCCCGATCGGCGAAGTGATCCAGACACACTTGCTCCACGCCGTACCTGGCCATCAGGCCGTTCCACTTGTCGACGAATGCATCCGTAATATACGGCCATTCCGCGATCATCGAATCGGCGAACACCTCGATGCCTTCGGCGCCGGAGCCGGCGGCCGCCGCGATGCAGCCTTCCAGATCGTGCTTGTGGAAGTAATAATTATCCTGGTAGCTGTACAGAGAAACTCCGAGTTTAATATCGCGATTGGTCTTCATCGTATGCTCCACCTCTCTTAGGCAAAAGTTAATGTCTTCTCGCAAGTCGCGCTCATCGTCGGTGTGTAGGAACGGCGCGTGGCCAGCTTCAGCTTCACCTGGTGACGGCCTTGCGCGATGCCGTTCTCCTTCTTGATCACAACCCGCAGCATCTCGCCGAATACCCAGTAGAAGTCGGTCGGGAAGTCATCCTTGAGAATCTCCAGATACGGGTATTCGCGGCCGCGGTGCTGAACGACCATGTCGGCCGGATCTACCTTCTCGCCATCGACTTCGAGTGCAATCTCATCCACACAGCACAGAGGGAGCCCTCTATAATAATTGATTTTCAGATTGACGCCGTAGCCGACCTTCTTCCCGTTCTCCCAGACATTCCTGCATCCTACATCGGTCAGAATGTGATTATCGTACATTGCAGTCCCTCCCAGTCATAATGTGCCTTGCTGCTTGTCATGCTTGCCTTGCTACTTAAATTATAGGACTCGCGCCGGGCGGCGACTTTGTGATAATCGACTTAAAATTATTGCAAAGCCGACCTGATCCGGTTCGGGAACCGCACGTTCACCCTTTAACCGATCCAATGGTAATGCCTCTTACGAAGTAACGTTGGAAAAAAGGGTACGACAGCATAATCGGAACAACGCTTACGAACGCGATGGCCATCCGGATCGTCAGCCCGGGAATGTCGGCTGCGGTTGCCGAGATCGTCGAATCGAGGCTGGCGATCGCGTCGATGTTGAGAAGAATCTGATTCAGCAGGTTCTGCATGTTGTACAGCTTCTCATCCGTCAAATAAATAAGCCCGTTCATCCAGTCGTTCCAGTAAGCGATCGTCTGGAACAGCCCGATTGTCGCCAAGATTGGCATCGACAGCGGAAGCACGATCGAACGGAAGATCCGGAACTCTCCGCCGCCGTCGATCCGTGCGGACTCGTACACCTCGGGAGGAATCGTCTGGGCGAAGAACGTTCTCATAATAAGAATGCTGTAGCCGTTCATCAGCAGCATCGGAATGATCAGCGCCCAGATCGAGTTCTTGATGCTGAAGTATTGCGTGTACATCAAGTAAGTCGGAACCAGACCTCCGTTGAACAGCATGGTGAAGAAGACGGCGAACCCGAAGGTGTTCCGATACGGCAGATCGGCACGCGACAACGGATAGGCCAGCATCGAGGTGATCATCAGGCTCATTAACGTTCCCGCCACCGTCACCAGTACCGTTACCCCAAATGCATGCATGATTTTCGCAGAGTTGTGTGTCAAATACTTGTAGGCTTCGATGCTCAAGTCACGCGGGATGATGGAGTAGCCATGCTGATAAATGCTGGAATCGCTTGAGATCGATGACATGAACAACACGAGGAACGGGAAGATCACCGATGCCGCAAACAAGGAAAGAAACACATTCGCTCCCCAACGCCAAAGCTTATTGTCCATCATGTTCCCCTCCTAGAATAAGGCATCGTCTCTGCTGAATTTGCGAACCAGATAGTTCGAGACGATAACCAGAGTGAAGCCGACCAGCGATTGATACAACCCGGCGGCCGATGCCATTCCGATATCGCCAAGCTGCATTAACCCTCGGAACACATACGTATCGATAACGTCGGTCGTCCTGTAGATCAGACCGGAGTTCAGAGGCACGTTATAGAACAAGCCGAAGTCCGAATAGAAAATCCGGCCGATGCCAAGCATCGTCATCAGAATAATGACCGGCCGAATCAACGGAATCGTAATGGAGACGACCTGTCGCCACTTGTTCGCCCCATCGATGGTGGCGGCTTCGTAATAGGCCGGATTAATTCCCAATACCGCCGCGAAGAAGATGACGCTGTAGAAGCCCGCAGACTTCCAGACGTGCGTGATCGTGAGAATCAGCGGCCAATACTTCGCCTCGTTGTACCACATGACCTCATCCATGCCGAACAGTGGCAGAATGGTCTTGTTCAGCATCCCCGTGTCCATCTTCAGGAACGCCAGCCCCAAGTAGCTCACGACAACCATGGAGATCAGGTTCGGCAGCAGAATCGTTCCCTGGTAGAACCGGAACTTCAGCTTGCCCCTGATCTCGCTTAGCAGAATCGCAATCGCGACCGCCACCAGCGTGTCCAGCAGAATAAAACCGCCGTTATAAAGAATCGTGTTCCGGGTGATGATAAAAGCGTCTTTGGTCTGGAAGAGAAACTCGAAGTTCTTGAATCCGACCCAGTCGCTTCCGAGGATTCCCTTCGTAAAGTTAACCTTCTTAAAAGCGATGATCAGCCCCGCCATCGGAATGTAATTGTTGATGAGCAAGTAAAGCATTCCGGGAACCATCAAGATGTACAGCGGCAAATAACGTTGCAGCTTCTTCAACCTTTTTGTCAGAACACTCTCCATGCCGATTCGTCTTGCCCCATCCACATGCGGCGCGTTCTCCATTCAGCAACTCTCCTTTAGATCGATCGATTTCTCATCCTAATCTCGACAACCTCACAGGCAGCTCTTATGTCGATTCCCCCTTGCCTTCTTATCTGCTACTAATCTTACAAGCGAATGTGGCGTCCTTCTTTGCGATATCAGACTAGTTTGCTATTGATTTGTCGACTTATCGTCGACGTTTAGACGTTGTCGATCTTCTCCCAACTGCCCGATTGAATGCTTCTGACGATAGCGTCGTTTATGAGCATGGTCTGATAACCGTCTTTGAACGTGGCCACGGAGTCGGACAAGGGAGCCCCGCTTCCGATGGCGCGATAGAAGTTATGCATCATGTTCTTCAAGCTGTCCGTCCAGCCCTCTTCATGGCCTCCAGGGTAATGCAGGAACGGAAGGGCGTCCTTCTTCAACAGGCCGGGATCTCGAACAAGCCGTTCCGAAGCGCGGTCGCGATACCCCAGATGCAGGAGGAACGGTTCCTCCTGCTTCCACGAGCCGGATGCCTTGCCTCCGTCAATATGAACTTCGAGCGCGTTCTTGTTGCCGGGGGACACTTGCGACACCGTAAATACGCCCCTCGCTCCGCCTGCGAATTTAACGAGAACCGAACAATAATCTTCGGTTACGATGTCGACCGGCTCCAGTTCGCCCTCCGCTCTCCTCTGGAAGGACTCCTTCGCGACGGATGATCGGTATCTTGTCGGCCACACAATCGAGGAATCCGCCAGCACCTCGGAGAACCGGAGCCCGGTTATGTATTGCACAAGATCGAACAAGTGAGACCCGATGTCGCTGATCGCCCGGGTCGTTCCGCCGTATCTCGGTTCCATTCTCCAGTTGTAATCGGTCTCATGCAGCAGCCAATCTTGAAGGTAACTGCCTCGGATCAGATTCACCCGTCCCAGGTCCTCGTCCTTGACCATGCCTTTAAGATGCTGCACCATCGGGAACTGCCTGTAATTATAATTCAAGCCCGTAATCAGGCTGGCGGATGCTGCCAGCTCATAAAGCTCCTTAGCCTCTGCGCTGGTCAAGGTTAACGGCTTCTCCGAAAGCAGGTGCTTGCCGTGGAGCAAGGCTTGTCTGTTGATTTCGTAATGCAGATGATTGGGTGTACAGTTATGGATCACCTCGATCTCGTTATCCTGCAACAGTTCCATGTAGTTGCCGTACGCCTTCGGCACTCCCAATTCGTTGGCGTACCGTTCCGCCTTCGCTTGATTGCTTTGCCCGATGGCGACAACGTCCACATAGCCGAGCCTTCGCAAAGCCTCAACATGTGCTCTTCCAATAAAGCCCGCACCCAGAATCGCCGCTTTAACGTGCCTCATCCCATTTCCCCCTCATTTTGCTCCAACTTTTGCCTTTACTATAGAAGATAAATGAACGAGAATCCCCCGTTTCTGCCAAGTAGTCGACTATCCAATAGGGAAAAGTCTGTATTTCAAAAGCTCATCCCCCGGCCGTTCCTTATGATGAAAATAATTCGAGCGAAAGGAGCAACCCGATGGACATTAATCAAAAATACATGATCGATCCCAAGGACATCCGCAACGTGGTGTCTCGGGACGGCAACCGAATCGGCTTTGAGCTTCAGCTGATCATTCCTTACTACAGAGGTGCAGCCCTCAGCATGATTGACGAGCTCTATGTCAAAGTCGGAGCCATCTTGTATCCCAAGGAACAACTGACGTTCACCGTGGACGGGTTCAGCTACACCTGGCCGCAGATCGAGACCGTGACCACCTTCCGTTGGGAATATGGAACCAAAGCAACCGTCTTCGTCCCTCAACAGGGTGGACTCGACGTGTCCCCCATTCAACACATCGAGGTGGGCTGTTCGATTCGAAGGAGCTACGGCGGCCGCTTCCCTGCCCCCGTTGTCGTGAAGGTGGCCGTCGATCCGTGCAAACTGAAGGCCATTCGATATCAATAAGAGAGGAGCATCGATTCATGACCATTCGCCTTGGCGTCTCGCTGTACAGCTATCAACAGACTTACCTGACCGGCCAGCTTGACTTGGAAGGCTGCATTCGAACGGTTGTCGAAACGACCGGAGCTACGGGAATCGAGCTCATCTACGAGCAGATGCCGCTGGAACGCTATCCGGATGCCGTCTACCCGAATATCACCGACAAGGGCATCTCCCGTTGGAAGGAGTTGATGGACAAATATGGGACAACACCTACCTGCATGGACTCCTTTATCGATTCCAAGCTGTACAGAGGCCGGATCTCCACCGTGCAAGAACAGATTCAGATGATGGAGCAAGACCTCAAGCTGGCTTCCCAGCTCGGCTTCCCTTGCATTCGCGTGCTCGCTCTTGTGCCGCCCGAGGTGCTCGAAGGTGCCCTTCCCGCTGCCGAATACTATGGCGTCCGCATGGGGCAGGAGGTTCACCCCCGATTCGCACTCAATGACGAATGGATGCTTAATGTGGCGGAGATCTCACGGAGGAGAAATTCGAAGTATGTCGGCTTGATCCCGGACTTCGGGATATTCTCTAAGGGGTTGCCCGGCTCACAGCTGAACCTTATGAAGATCATGGGGGAGAATCCAGACATCGTTGACTTTATTGAAGTCTCCTTCAAGGCCGACTTCTCCCACAAGGAGATAGCGGCACAGCTCAGGCAGATGGGGGCGAAGGAAGCTACGGTTATTGCCGTGGAGAGATCCGCCTTTATGAACCGGTACAACAACCCCGATCTGCTAAAGGATTTGCTTGATGTCATTATGCATTTTCATGGAAAATTTACTTATATGAAGGAAGATTGCAGCGAGGAATTGACCATTAACTACAAAGACCCGATCCGCATTCTTAAAGAAGCCGGTTGGGACGGCTATATCTCATCGGAGTTTGAAGGTCAACGCGCTTATCACGGTCAGAATTGTCCTTATGAAGAAGACGAGATCGAGCAAGTCCGAAGGCATCATGTTATGTTGAATCGGCTTCTTAAGAGCTAGCCACCGAATAAAGAAGAACCGTCAGGGAAGGTGTCCTGGCGGTTCTTCATAAATGTCACTAGCTCTCGCACACACTCCGTTTAGGCGTTCCTGTGTGGATTGCCGCTTTCTTCAGCGCTGTAGAAAAAAATAAAATCCCCTGACATACCAAGGGATTTCGGCTTCATAAGTTATGGTGCGGTCGAGAGGACTCGAACCTCCACGAGATTGCTCCCGCCAGCCCCTCAAGCTGGTGCGTCTGCCATTCCGCCACGACCGCATATTGTCGATCCGAGTAACTGACTGCCGCAGCCGCCGTTCCTCCGAAGGACACTTATGTAGTATAGGTGGTTCCGGAGCAAAAGTAAAGGGCGAGGGGAAAAGTCGGACTTTTCAAATAACCCCCGCCCGCAGCCCTGCCTGCTACGATCAGATCAGCGCAATCGCAAGCAATGTGAATAACGACAGCGCGAGAATGCCGCCTCCCCAGCCATAGCCATAGCCGCCATAGCCCGGTCCCCAGGCGGACAGCGTCAGCTCGCCCTTGGCAGGCTTCAGGTACAGGTTCTCGCGGTCCACGTTCACAATCGTTCCTTCGTACACCCCTTGGTGCGTATGGACGCGGACCCTGCGATTCACATTGCTCACGCAGAAGTTGTACATATCCATTCGATTCTCAACCTCCCTCCGCTTGCGCTCGCAAGGCTGATATCAGCGTATGAGAGGTGTCCATGAGGAGATTGGATGAACGGAATAAATGTGCGCTTATCCAAACTCCCGCACGATTCGTCCCGTCTGATCCGATGGCTTTGGCGATTTTATGTGATTTTTCACATTCGTCGGCTTGGACGGGTGGCAATTTCGGCGTTTTATACGGTTTTTCGCATATATGCGGCAACTCGGGCCGGAATTTTCTTCATGAATGCCATTTTTCGCATAAAATCGGGCAGAACACCCGTTATCGAGCACCGCCAATGGTCGAGTAGGTAGGGCCTCTCCTTTCGAGGATTGTGCCCGTCCCCCTCACAGATCCGTACGTGCGGAATTCCCGCATACGGCTCTTCGACGCATCTTTCACAGAATGGTTATTTGTAGATATCGACGTAGATTCTTGGCTTCGGGAGCTGCCATTTCTTTATCACTTCGCTGAACCGCTCCCGCGTAAAACTCTTGCGCTGACTTCTTCGATTCAGCCATTTCTCCATCAGCTTCGTCGTCTCCGTTTGATAGGCCTTCATCCTGTCGTAGTTGTCCGTTATTCCGTAGTACCGGTAATGTCCCAACAGTTTTGACCGGATCGCCTTCAGAAACTCCTCTTGCCTTAGATGCCGATTCGTCCGGATCCATTGCTTCATCTTCTTGACCTTCTGTCTGAATTTCTTCCCGCTCGTTTCCCGTTTCACTCGGTAAGCTCCTTTTTGGCTTTTCGAGCAGTAATGCGTGAATCCCAGAAAATCAAAGGTTCTCGGCTTCCCTTTCCCTTCTCTTCTGCTTCGCTCCTCCGCATACCGGCCAAACTCGATGATTTTCGTCTTCTCTT
>NZ_SSOB01000032.1 GCF_004801405.1 Cohnella fermenti | reverse complement strand
GATCGAATGTTACGAACGGTCAGGCCACGACTTGCGATTTGGGGAGATCACCAAGCGCCAGCTGGAAATCTATGAAGCGCTAGAAATAGCCCCCCCGACCTCGTTATAATTTGGCCGGGGATTTAGGTTATAACATTTTGCGTGGGAATAAGCATATTGAAATATAACTTTGTAATAACAAGCGTATTATTTAAAAGTTCTTGAGAGTCCATTTTTAATCTCGGAAGATCCGTAGTAATACTATCAAAATAATACTCCATTATATTTATGCACCTAACCAGTGGGTGAGGATGAGAGAATTTCTTTTCGTAGAATTCCAATTTACGTACTGACAGTTGTGGCCCTAATTGATTCATTACTCCAAAATAGAACAGGCAATTTGTAATTATCATACTTGCACATCCAACGTACAAAAGACACTTTAGCTTTTCATCAGACTTCACTTTAAAATTGGCATGTGTTCTAAATACATATTTTAGAACTTCATAGCTGGCCATTCTATCAGCGTCGAACTCCCACGCATGTAGTTTTATATCAAAATTATCCTCGGCCCAATTTTCCTGCAAAAGAAAATCATTTCTTTTGAGTTTTGAACTACTAAATTGCATAATATGTTGGAATTCATGATTGAAAGTAAATTTTATTGAACAATCCAAAATAAACTTGTCAAAAACAAACTCTCTATCCTCGTATAAATCAATGTATGCTTTTTGAAGTGGTTCATCGTTACCAATTCCAGCGAGCACTATGCTTCTAAAGTATTTTTCATCTAGCTTTTGACTAAGAAGAATTGGATAACCATTTGTTATTCCAATAATATTATATCCTTTACGCGTTAAAGCAAATGCATTGCATTTATTATTATCTTTTATGTAGAAACAGTAGTCTTTAATTTTAAAGAGATCTGCATAACTTCCGTACAACTCTAAAAACGAATTTTCAAAATACGAATATATTTTTAATATTTTCTCATCAATATCTAAATCTTTATAATCGAAAACATCCTCTATTACATTGTGTTTTGCAAGTAATTCTTTGCTTACGAAGCCCATGGCTGAATCACTCCTATCCATAGCCGGTAACACTCCCAGTCACTAGCTGTCATGCTTTTTTGCAAATCACTGAAACAGCGACGCTGTGTGATTGGAATATTAAGTGATACTTTGTTTCGGTTTATTAAATCAGTTTTAACGATCTTCATAATTCTTTAATTTTCCTCCTGACTCCCTCTAACGAATTCCCCACAGCAAGCTGCGGGCAATTTGACCTGGAGAGATTAAATTAATGCTTAACAATTATCAGTTTTACACCACTATGGTTCTCAATATCTCTACTAAACTCAATTTCATCTCTTATTATCCCGATGTCGTATATTACAAATAAAACACTTTCATAGATTTTTTGATAAGCTGTTATATCAGCATTTATTTCTTCTATAATTTTAGATTTTTTATTTCGGTCATTTAATAACTTAACTTCAATACAAATTCTGAGTTTAGGTATAATAAAATCCGGAATATATTCGCGACCAGAAAAATTAAATTTCCCCGTTTCTCTGTCATAATCAATTCCTTTATCATATCCTTTACCAATAAATAAGTTTTCAATTGCATTTTGAATATCTTTCTCTTTTGAAGGTATTTCAAAGATTACATTGCGTAATTTAGTCTTAATAAAATTTCCTACGTTATCGATCTCTTCTGAAACAAAGTCAATCTGACTTTCTAACGATGAGATTAAAAACCGTGTGCTTACTAAAACCGATTCCAGTATATTCTTTGCATCAGGCCACAATGTATTCCCTGAAGTTCTCATGTTGTCTGTATTCATAGTATAAAAACTACCAAATCTCATCACTGCTTTTGCACGATTTGCTAAATCATTATATGTTAAAGCCATATCCTTAAAAGATGTATATCTACTATGCTCAGCTACATCCCTATTGAGAATATCATCAACTGTTTTTTCTAACGCTTTGGCTTGAGACAATAGTGTTTTTATTTGTCTGATTTCCATTATTGATAAAGCATACATATCTTTTCGCCCCTTCAGGAATTTTTTATAACGTTCTTGTATTGATATGACGAGACCCACTCCATCAAAAAACCCGAAGGGCCGCGATGCGGTTAGGTACTGGTGTATGTCCGGAATATTTTATTTCCATATTGCTGAAATACCTTGTCGAACCCACTTCTAGCTTCTGACAGACCAAGACCCAAATCGAAGAATTTTTCGACTATTATGCTTTCTTTTGCACTTTGGTTACAAGCTATCAAATGACTTTTCAGTATCGATGGGTTATAGTATTGTTAGATCCGATAATTCTATCAAATTTAAGAAGAGCCAGGATAGCTTCCCCTGCATCTTCGTGAATGTGTTTGAAAAATATTTTTTTTGAAAAGCTCGATATTTTTCTCGACTCTTCTCTTTTTCTCATGGTTACAACAGCTGTAACATTTCTCGAATCCTCACTATGATAGAATCCATTTTCGTATCTGCTCATTTTCATCGAATCAGTATTACTATCGAATACAAAAAACTCAGCTCCATAAATGGCTTCAGCTATGTCAATATTATCTTTATTATTCGCTTCTGATATAATCAGATTTATATTATTATTTTCACTAGGCAAGGAGAATGAAATAGCTGCTTTTTTTAAAGCATTATAAAAATGCCCTCTCTCTTCTCCAGTTATATTAATAAAGTTCATGTCGCCGCTCACTCCTGGTAGCATACAATCACATTGTGGATTGTTTATCTCGTTAAAGCATACTTCTGCGAGCGATTTATTACCAACATAAAACGGTATTTTAACATTATCGGCCTGATTAATATTTTGTTTGATAAATTCTATAAAACTCGAAGTATATATATTTGTAAAATCTTCATGCATAGAAATACTATAGAACCTTGCCCGCTTAACTTTCTTTAATTCTTTTTTGATCTCCTGATAAATCTTCTCCCTTCGATTTTCTCTCTCAGTGGGCGATGAATTCTTCATTTGAATATTAAAGATTTTTTCTTTGAATTCATCTAAAATAATAACAAAATCAGTTTTTCTTCCTTCCTGAGGTTCGTATTTAATTTCAACTTTCCAGCCATGATTTCTTATCAGTTCTGCAGCAAATGTATGTTCCGTAAGAAAGTCACTAACCTTTCTACCACTTGTTATTAATTTCTCATTCAAATTCTTTAAATTATATTCTTCCAATAATCGCAGATTCTCTGCTAGCTGAAAAATATCTTCTCTATTTATATACTTTAATTTAATTGACTCATCTTCCCCTGTGTTTAAATCAATTTTAAGCATGGATAACAATATTGCAGTGGCCTTTTCCACGAATTCCGCATCTATATCTCTAGTCACTTGCTCGCCTCCGTTCAACACTAATCACTCATATCATCATTTATCAAATAGATACGTTGAGGCTTTATCGTATATCCGATTTAAGTTTCTTCATTTGCAATACTTTCTATAAGATAATTTACAATTAATTCTGTACAATGTAGAGCTAGAAAAGCATCACTTGAACTTATAGTTCTATCGATTATGTTTTTGTCTTCATCGGTTTCGACATGTCGGGCAATATGCATAAATCCTTTAATCTTTCCATATAACTCATTGACAAAATCAACTTTCCCATATAAATTGTTATTGTGATTACTAGCCTTTACACGTAATTCTTCAAAAAATAAATTAGGATTTTTAAATCCCATTTCTTTAGGGATGGCCTCTAACACTTTAAAACATGTAGCAAGCGTATCATTGAATTTATTTTCGGAGAACGATTTCCGCGCTGAAATAATAAGTTTTGATGTGTTTGGAAGCTTAAACAAGTAATTGAAACGGAGCATTTTCTCGTTACCCTCGTAGTAACTCCAATTCTTAAGAAACTCCTCAACCCATACGGATTTATTTATTTGAACATGTAACCTTAAAGGCAGTTCAACTACATAATTAAAATTAAACAAGTACTCTTTATTAAAAGAAACCAGTAATTGTAAATCCAAATCAACTTCGACATCCCTAAATTGTCTACTACTTTCAATCATATTTATTTGTTCTCTTGATAATTCAATAATGAAGGTTATTCCACCTGGAAGCATTCGGAAGAATGATGGCCCTTTAATATATCCCACATTTACATTTGATAATTTTGCAGTTCCATCGCAATTGATGGCAGCAAAAGTTTTATAATCTATTCCGTCTACTTCGATTGGGAATGTTTTCTCTGGCGACAAACTAATAATAAGTCTTGGGATGCCCCCTTGGTAATCCGAGTTAATGTGACGTGTGTAAAATTCACAGAGAGTCCTTGCTCCCCCCGAATATTCTAATCTTCCGGCTAACACATTTATCACTCCTCTATAAATATCGTTTATTCAAATCGCTCATTTTCCTCACTTTGCCGCCGCTGTTCTCGTTCTTGATGGAATTGAATTTCTCTTTTTAAATCAAGTTCTTTTTGATAAGCCCATTGTGAAATTTTAGGATTGGTATGTTCCTTGTATTCATCAATTAGTTTAAGCCGACTCTCTAAGATTGTGGATAAAGATCCACTCCAGCGTGAGGGATGGAACTTGTCTCCGAAATTTTTTAAAACTTCGACTGGATCCGGTGCATGAGCAACAAACTTATCAGCTAGATTAGACCACATAATTGAAGCGCTATTTTCGTCAGTCAAAAATGGCTTTATTGCTAAAGAAGCAAGTGCATACCTGCTCTCCGGATCGATTTCGCACCATTGTAGTATAATTTCATCCTCAATCACATCTACCGGATCTTCCCTAACAGAGAGTCTGGAAAAGAACCAATCCGACTCTCCTATTACTTCTTTGCGGATGAAAACATCCATGAAAACAAACGGTTGTGTTTTAGCAAGCGCAGAAAATACACTGTCGAAATCAAAAGTATAAATTTCTCTACTGATCAACGCATTGGCAAGTCGGATGCATAATGATTTTGTTTCATCTATTGCCTCATCCGCATAACAAACGTTTATAATCTCTGCGATTTCATATTTAATTTCATGTCCATGATTACCATCACTCAAAAATCCGAAATCCGAAATTAGCTTGCGTCCCGTAGATTTTATGATTTCGCTTACTTCCTTCGCTGCAAGACCATGAAGTCTCATACGTAATATCTCTATGGATTCCCAAACTCCGTAATTGTATAGTGCCAATTCCAATAACAGTTCTGATAAATCTTCGTCGTTTATATTCTCATGCGCTCTGCCGTAAGCTAAGTATCTGAACTGTGATATTGAAGCTTTTCCGATTGTGAGTGACTCCATAAGCCTTCTAGCACCTCGGGTGCCAATAGATGTGCTGATTTGTAGAATTGGAAACACAGTACTCCAAAATTCGTCCAGCAATGCTTCATCCAGCAGCTTATTGCACAATACTTCGTTTGTCTCGGACAGTACATTTATAAATCCACGAACTACTTGATAGTTCCTTTCTGATTCTTCAATTGACAGTAATTTATTTTTAAAATAACACCACAATTTTGCCGGTGCAATAGAGCCCTCAGCCAAACCCTGACCAAAATAATACAACCTTGATCCTTCCCCGCCTAGTACTTCTGGCAGTAATTGAAGAAGAGTCTCTTCGTTAGAACCTACATCCTTACCAAGTAACCGGGTAAGATTCTCAGCTGTATGTAGAGGCTCAACTTCATCATCAAAAGTATCTAAAAGATCATAAGGATGACCGCGTGAAAGCGCAAGTAGTCTCGCACGCTCAATTAAAGAAGTAGGTACTAATAATGAGTCAAGGTGCTCTAATCGACCTAACACATCTTCCGTCATATCCTTCCCATCGTATCTGACCGTGGCTTTAACCGCGATCCATCCCTCGTTCCAGGTGGTTTTCTCAGAAATGCGGATAGCCGCCGCGGATAACTCTTCATGCATTTCAGCACCTACCCACAATTCTCTGAATTTGTCTGCCAACAACTTCTTTGCATCCATTGCTGATGGGGATCCAGAAATCGCAATTTGAACTGCATATTCCAAAAACAATGTAAACCACTGTTTTGATTCATCGAATGTTTTTGGCCAATATCCATAATCTCTTGGCCTTGCACCAAATTCAAAACTATTATTCGAGCTTATACTCCAAACTTGTAAAGCGGCACTCAACAAAAACAAACCTAAGTGGATTAATTTATTTTGATTTGATTCAAACAATCTTACAACAACGCCCAGTCTCTGCTCTCCTGTAGCGTGGGTACCCGAAAGTTTTATATGAAACAAAGATTGCAATAACTCTCGTGCTTTCGAATCTTCATTTAAAGCGAATTGGCATAGCAGATTCACGGCACGATTAAATAAATCCGGTTCATAAGCAATAGAATATAATACTTTCGATATTTCATTTAATTGATCAATTTCTCCATTTATAATCAGTTCTTCAGTTCCTACCCTTTCAATTTCTGAAAGGGTTTCCATGGGCACTATCGGCGCTATATTTTTTAACAGGCTAGTCCCGAATGAATTTATTTTTGATAGGTTCCCCAATAATCCTCCTTCACTTAACCATATCTTAGCTATTTCTTTGGCCTGCTTACTAAGGTGAAGATAACTCAATCGTCTTGAAAATGACTTTAAAAGTCGTTCAGACGCTCTATTTTCAAAAGTATCTAGCATGAAGCTGAGCGGTATATTTTCTAAGGCCCTCTTCGCTAGTCTATTTGCAAGTGCATGAGGTAACACAGCTCCCCATACACTTCTTCGCTGTACAAGTTCACGTCGCCTTAACTCACTTATTTTTTGATAAAGTTCAAGAACATTCATTCCCACTAGCGAACCAAGTAGCTTTAATTCATCATCATCCTCGCCTGTCTGGCAGTCGAAAGAGTAGACAAGCGAACATACTTCTGCTGCTTTTAGCAAATTGTTATCCTGATCATTCCGTTGTACAAATAATCTTGAAAAAAGCGCTTCATCATTAAGTTGTGAAACATCTTCGACATGATCAATTGTTCTTCCTAAAGCAATAGCAATTCGCGCATTTCCACCTGAGAATTTAGCAATGACACGGGCTCCAACGCCGCCTATGTTCGGAAATCGCATCCGAATGACTCTTTCTATTAACTCAGTAGACGCTGGTTCCAAATGAAATATTTCAGTTATCTCCGGCTGATCTTCTCGAACATCATATTCGACCGTAATCAAGCTCACTGAACTGTTTAACCTTGAACAAATTGTAGTTAAGTTTCTATGTAAATCCGGGGGGCAATTATCCACAACAAGAATAGCATTTCTTTGAAATGCAACTAATTGGGTAGCAAAATTTTGGGGATCAGGGATAGGATGGTTTGCAACATCACAATAAAAAGCCTGCAAAGGATTCAAAGGATTTTCACCAATTTTATCATCAAACAATGCTTGCAATAATCGGGTCTTTCCTACACCAGATAATCCAACTAGGCGAACGGACGATCTGGCATTCTGTAATTTATTTCGAATTTCGTTAATGCCATTCACTGCAGTCAAACCACCAGAATGACGAGTCGAACTATTATATAATCGAAGATGGCCATCAAGCAGATATTCTTCTTCTTTTTCTCTTGTAATATTTGACCAATTCCCGTAAGGTTCCCAACCTTGTACTGGACGACCAATCTTTTCTCTGATCCAAAGGATGAGTGAAGGATGAGATCTAACCCACGATGCTATTCTTTCCCGATCGTAGAAATCCAATTTTATTGCTACTGAAGGCTCCTCATCTGACAATGCATCCTGCATTGCTAGTCTTCTGCTTCTGAGCACCGAATCGGATGTTGATCCTTGACTACTCACAATAACATATGCACCGTTATTGACAGCTAAATCACGAATGACCTCTCTCAACATCCCATCCGGTTTCATTTCAGCTATTATTTTTGCACGAGGCATATCGGAATTTTTGACTTGGAAACCTGTTTTAGAACGAGGAACAAAACTATCATTATGCAACATCGTAGTTAAATCTACTCGAACATCTATTCCACCATCTGTTGCATTTTGATGACCACCCCAAGTTACCCCTGCGATCGACAATCCTTGTGAACGTAGTTCTGCTTCACAAAGATATCCGACAAGCGACCGAAGATCAGAATCATTCAATGATTGTATGTCCGTTCCTGTAATCTCTAACAAAACAACACCTACTTATCGAATTGAAAATACGCTTATACAAATAGCCGCGATGCGGCACCACCGCCTCGAGGCTGTTTTTCTCAAGCTATTATATAGTTCCATTTTATCGCATTTTACGACAAATTATCAAGATGTTTCCGTTATCAATTTGATGTATCCATCCCGTTACAATATACAATGAAGGGCATCTTTCACAAGAAGATGACCCCCACTTCGTTCATCTGCGGTTCCGCGATAAAAATGCCGCATCGTCACTATCAGCGATTGAACCTTAAAGGGACGATATAAATGCATCATTTTTTGCGGTTCCTTCATAAACTTAAAAAACGGCCCCGTTAAGTATACTCTTTTCCTATTGGAATTTTGCGATGGTCCATTTCTTAAAAACACAAAATAAAAACCCTTCCGAAGAAGGGTTTGATTGTAGGTATGATGCGGTCGAGAGGACTCGAACGACCACAATGTTTCCATTACTGGCACCTGAAGTCGGCGTGTCTGGCCCGAGACGCGCTAAATTCGGGACCGGGAGAAGCAGATGGAGTCAGGGTTCCTCATGAACGGGAGACGCGCCAGATTATTCGCCCAGTGGATTTCATTCGCCGAATCTGGCGCGGGAGAAAAGCGCGTCGACCGGATGATCCCCCTCTAATTCTCCATTCTGCTTCTCCCTCTATTTCCTGATTGGGGGGCCTTCTGTATGACGATTACGAGTCCAAGCACTATTCCCTACAACCTGCACGGCTTCCACCAACCTGAATTTCAAGATCAGGTTCGGCAATTTCTCCTTGCCGCCTCTCATCGCGGTTTATCTCCCCGAACGATCACGTACTATTTCTTCCACTTGTTGGGCTTGGAACGATTTTTTATCTCTCGCCAGATGCCGTTCCTCGCTTCCAACAGCGTGATGGTCCTTCGCGATTGGCTTCAACAATTGAACGAGCAAGGCTATGCCCGGCATTCCATTCGTGGCCGATTTTATACGTGTCGGCAATTTTTTCGATTCGCATTTCCGGATACAGCTGGAGAAAACTTCGCCATAGCCATGCCTTCGAATTCACAGGTCAGCCCTTACGAGCCCATCTGCTTCACGGAAGCGGAAGTGGAATGCATTCTTCATCAACCCAATCTCAGGCGATTCACGGGACTGCGGGACTACACCATGATGTTGTTATTGCTGGATACCGGTATTCGACTTGCCGAATTAAGCACCTTGCTTATTTCCGACCTGGACTTTCAGGACGGCTTTATTCGCATTGCCCAAGGAAAAGGAAACAAAAGCCGCTTCGTCCCCATGCAGAACACTTGCGCCGCGGCACTCCGCTCGTATCTGCGACTGCGCGGCGGACAGCAGCATGATGGCTTATGGATCTCAAGCAAAGGGCAACCCCTTCAGCCAGACACGATCAAGCAGTTGATTATCAAGCATTGCCATGACGCCGGTATAAGCGGTTCCGCCCATGCCTTCCGACGAACGATGGCCAAATCTTTTTTAATGCATGGCGGTAATGCCTACGCTTTGCAAGCCCTTTTAGGACATAGCGACATCACCATGACCCGTCACTATGTGCCGCTCCAGCCCGCCGATGTACGCCATCGGCACGAAACAAGCAGCCCCGTCGAATCGCTTCTTCGTTATGTCCAGAAATGCAAAGAAGAAAGGAAGATGTCTCATGAATAGTCCCGTTAAACGTCGTACCAATCGCGTGTTCACTCAAACAGATCGGTCTTTTTCGACCCAACCTTCGAACGAGGAATGGATCAATCTTTTCCTCCAGGACTGCCGATCCCGGAACCTCAGCCAACGCTCCATTGCTTATTATGACAGCACGTTGCATTACCTGCTGCAGGTATTGGAAGAACAACAGCAATGCGCGGACTTTGATCAAATCACCGCCGATAACTTACAGCGTCACTTCCTCGGCTACATGCTTGAGAAACAGTTAGCCCCGCAAACGATCAACGGACGTCTGAGCTGCTGCCGGATCTTTTTTCGGTTTCTGCATCGAAACGGACACATCCCGACGAATCCGGCATCAGCCTTGACGTCTGTCAAAGCTCCCAAAGATGCGATCGCTACGTTTTCCAACGACGAACTCGTGCGGCTACTGAGACAACCGGATCAATCAACTTTCACCGGACTTCGTGATTACACGATCCTACTGTTGTTTCTGGATACAGGCATTCGCATTGGCGAGCTCCTCGGTTTGCGCATAGACGATCTCCATATGCACGAGATGGAGCTGAGGGTCATGGGAAAGGGAGCAAAGGAACGACGGGTTCCATTTCAGAAAACCTGCGCCAAAGCGCTTCGGGCTTATCTGGTCGAGCGTGGAGATCTGCCCACTCCCGCCTTATTTGTATCGATTGATAATCAGCCGCTGCAAATTCGATCTTTGCAGGATCGAATCCATGACTACGGCCTGATCGCGAAAATCACAGGCTTGCGGGTTTCTCCACATACCTTCCGACATACGATGGCAAAAAGTGCGACTTGTTCTGCTATAACCGCCTGACCGCGGGAAAAGCGGGGGTTCACTGAACCCAACTCTCTATTCGAGGATGGGAATGACGGCTCCATGTTGCTCGAAACCATCCCGTTGAGACTCCTACATGCGTCTCGTCTCGGCAGAGATCAGGGGTATGAAGCTAGGCGAAGTCGGCTGAACGAAGGCTGGAGCCACTCGCAAGAGCAGGTATGCCGACGGATAGGCCGGACGGCTGAAAAGCTGCCTATGGTGAGCATGACCCTAAACGGTCTGACAAATCTCTGAAAGTACGGGTCTAGACCATTACGATACGGAAACGTATCGCTCAACCCAAGTTGAGGTGAGTGGCGTAAAGTACAAATTTTTTGTAGGAAATACGCTATACCGAACAATGGCGGTATCCCGCTCACAGGCTCAAAGGAGGCACCTAAGGGCAGCACGGATAGCTAGGGTAGAGGGAACAAGGAAAGCAAGGAACGTCGTCTCACGGACTGCCATCCCAGACGGTTGCTATAAGGCGAATCGCCGAAATGCATTTATCCTTGTGAGAGCGAAGGCAAGACCGATGAAGCTTCTGTAATGGAAGCGGAGGAATAGCCTTTAGTCTTGCTTCATCTGCAGTCTATTTCCCGAAGTGAATGGCACCGATCCGTTAGGAACGTGGGAACATCGCCTCTTCAAAGGAGGGATGCCACCGTGCAAGCTCTGCGACATTGGGATTATTACGGCATGACGAGTACCTTTACAGATTTGCACGAAAGAGCGGCAACCCGGGAAACTTTCACGCATTTATATGACATCATCACTTCCCGTCAGAACATTCTGCTTGCCTTTCGCACGATTAAATCCAATGAAGGTTCTCAAACGCCAGGTACGGACGGCAAAACGATCACGGACATGAAAAAGCTGACGGACGACGAACTGGTCGCCCTCGTCCAGCACACGCTAAAGCTGTACAGGCCCAAAAAGGTTCGACGGACTTTCATCGAAAAAGACAATGGCAAATGGAGGCCGCTCGGCATTCCTTGTATGGTCGATCGCCTCATCCAGCAATGCTGCAAGCAGGTATTGGAACCGATCGCAGAAGCTCACTTCTACATGCACAGCTATGGATTCAGACCGTTGCGTTCTACCCATCACGCTATGGCAAGGGCGCAATATCTGGTCAACATCGTCCGTATGCATTACGTGGTCGATATTGATATTAAGGGCTTTTTCGATAATGTCAACCATACCCTGCTGATCAAACAATGCTGGAACATGGGCATTCGGGACAAGAAAGTGCTGCGCATCATCAGCAAAATGCTGAAGGCAGAAATTGAAGGCGAAGGCATTCCATCCCGAGGGACTCCTCAGGGTGGCATTTTGTCCCCCCTTCTTTCGGGCATTGTCCTGCACGACCTGGACATGTGGGTAGCCCGTCAATGGGAGATCTTCGAAGCCCATCATGCCTACAAGTGGAACAGTCATAAGTATGCGGCTCTGCGGTTATCCGGGTTAAAGGAAGGGTACATCGTCCGCTACGCGGATGATTTCAAGATTTTCTGCCCGGATGCCAAAAGTGCACAGAAGTGGTTCCATGCCGTTCGTCTCTATCTGAAAGACCGTCTGAAGCTGGACATATCTCCGGAAAAATCGCAAATCGTGAATCTACGGAAGCGTCCTTCCGAGTTTCTGGGTTTCACGATACGCGCGGCGAAAAAGGGCAATAACAGAGTGGCGCACACGGGTGTGACAGATAAGAAAAAGCAACAGATCAAGAAAGAGACCCGGGCACGCATTCAGCAATTGCGCCTGTCTCCAACCTCCCGTAACGCCATCCTGTTCAACAGCTTTGTGCTTGGACTTCATAACTATTTTCGCAGGGCAACCCATGTCAGTACCGCGTTCTCACGTTTAGCCTACGATCTGCGTGCCTATACGTACAATCGTCTGAAATCGGTCGCCACCTATGCGCATCCTGCCAACCCTCCGCCGACGTACACCAAGTTCTATCGTACAAGCTATCGTACATTTCAAGTCGCCGGGGTGTATTTGTATCCGCTCGCCAATGTGAAAATGACCGTCAACAAGAGCTTTAATCAGCAGCTTAATCCATTCACAGCCGCGGGCAGACGACTCATCCATCAAAAGTTGAAGGGGCACATTGTAACGGAGATCATCGCGCTGATGAATGCCAACATCATCGGGCGAAGTGTGGAATACTTGGATAACCGCATCAGCAGGTACAGCATGCGTTCGGGCAAATGCGAAATTATTGGGATGTTCCTTGTCGCAATGGATGTCCATTGCCATCATGTACTTCCATCACATCTTGGCGGAAGCGACAAGTACAGTAACCTGCGCATCCTGCACAAAGACGTACACAAGCTCATCCATGCCACCCAAAACCAGACGATTGAACAGCTCATGACCAAGCTGGGTCTCACGGCCAAAATGGTGGATACGGTCAACAAATACCGCAGCCATTGCAAGCTTGAACCCATTCAATTCCCTGTCCATGAGTAACTCGGAACTTATAGACGAATACCGATGAAGCAAGATGGAACGCCCGGTGCGGCGAAAGTCGCACGCCGGGTGTGAGGCGGGGGAAAATCCGGCGATGACTTCAAACGATTACCTATCGCACCCCGTAAGGGGCAGGCGCTACCCCCTTCTGCGGAAGGGACTGCGTCACATTGTACATTCGTAATGGCGGCGATCCGTTTTCTTTGCAACTCATTCTCGGCCATTCCTGTTTGGACATGGTCCAGATGTATGTCCGACTTTTTAATAATGAGGTGCGAGAGCAGCATCAGAAGTACAGTCCAGTTGAACATGCTCAAACTCGAAGAAAATGATAAATGAATAGACGCTAGAGTGCCGGAGCGAACTGTTCAAGTCCGGCTCGCCGAGTGCTACCAGCATGAATCGCGCTAGGCGCTGCCATAGAAGGCTCATCGAAGTTGGATTCCTAAGTGATAAGAAGGCATTACAGTTCAAGGATCAAGACAAGCTTGCTATCGCCTTTCTCTACTGCGAACTGCCTGTAACATGGACAATTCGAGTGGCAACAGCACCAATTGATTCTCCTTAATAAACGCACGCAGTTGCTCTTCCGTCCATAATCCCATGTGTGCTCCCCAACCTTTCATCTCATTCCATTGTAATGGTTTGGGGAGTTTACACAATCTATTTTACAGACTCTCCTATTTTTTTGATCAGCCCTCACAGATGGAATTCCACCGTATTTGGAGCCATATATTTAACTTCTCCGCAATCTCTCTTCTTGTACAGCTCTGAAGTAGAAGATCCAGCACCTGCTTTTCAGTTGGCGTCAATCGATTTTCTCAAACGACCGATTTCTTGCCGAACATGTGCCGCGGCGACCGGATGAACAACGGATTAGTTCTCCTAAACTCGTAACGGGACCTTCAACACAAAAAAGCCGATACCCAGGAGGAAGGTATCAGTCTCTGTTGTCCACTATTTGCAAATGATCAGACTAATTGTTTGGAAAGAGATCAGAGAAAAAATCAGTGATCGATTGAAATTCCAGGATCGTCGTCAATAACACCGTACAGCAGATCAACACCGCGCGGTGTGAGTTTTGCCGCCATTTGATTTTCGTCTATTTGAATATGCTTTACTTCTATATATTCCTTGCCTTTACCCGCAAGATATAAAAAGTGATCTTGCACACTTCGCAACACACATGAGATTTGACGTTCTTTCAAATACGCATCTACAATTCGGTCATTGGTGTAATCAAACCCCTGATGCAAAAGCAATCGCAAAATAAACCCATTCACTTCTTTGAACTGATATTTGGCCACGTCCACGTCTGAACTCACCTTTTCTTCACATTATTTCTCATTATGCTGCACGACCCGAATTACCGTTACCTTCAATGAAACTGACCTTTTTCATTCTAATTCATACTTTTCGAAGACCAATTACTCGTCTGGTCGCCGGAACTACAATGGGTGTAGAATATACGCGAAAGAACAAAACATATTTTTACTCTCATCTCGGTTCCTCAAATTTCATTGTCCGTATCTCATAATATCGCTTTAGGCTCATTGGTCTAATCTAATGATCGTAGCAGCTTATCGCCGGAATGTCGCCGTTCACGTACTTTATCGGTGCATTAATAATCATCAATGACGTAAGCATTGACACTGGAATTTTTTCCACCGCGATTCAATAAACGCGCCTTCCATTGAATCGTTCCATTGCAAAGTTTGGCTTCCTCACCCCGTAATGTCTTTAACTCTCCAGCATCTTATATAACGAAAACTCATCTCTGCTAATACATAGAACTATTCAATTCTTTTAAATCCATAAGTCTCTAATTGCTTTCTGTCTTTTGCATTTAGTTTCGGTACAGCCCATATTAATGAATATTTAGCTCTAGTGCTTGCAACATATCCTATTCGTTTTGATTCGCCCTCCACTTCTATCCACTGTTTCCAATGCCCACCGATACTCTTCTGATCTTTACTCGAAACGACCATTACACTTTCAAAACCACAACCTTTAGCAGAGTGGATCGTATTAATTCTTATTGACGTAGGAGGCTCAAACATTGATATCGCGTCGATGGCACTTTCTGTTGTACCTGAAGGTGTACGTAAAATAGGAAAACTATTAAAATCACGCGGATTTTCATCATATTCTTTTAAACTTTTATATGTATTCAGCAAGATAGAAGGGAGTTGTTCCCTTGCTGTTTTATACCACTCACCATATTTTTTATTTTCAAAATTATTTATAAAAGAGTTTGAGCAACAGGCTTCAAGGAAATCCTTGATAAAAATCCGCCATCTGAATGCAGATTTAATATCAATTGGACAAAAATAATTATCTTTATTTTTAGATCCACCTAACCATTTTTGCAATTGCTTTCCTGCAAGCTCTAACGCCATTATTCTAGTTGATTGTTGCTTCGCTTTCCAAAGTTGAATTGCATCTAATATCAAGTGAATGCTTTTTTGAGCTGAACGAACTTGTAAATTTGATTTTAAAGAAAGTTGACGCACCAGAATAGAGGAGCTTTCAGGTTGGATATTGAATAGGTTTAAGAATGACGAATATTTTTCTTGAAGTACTTGTAAGTCATCATATTCGTAGTAACAAACACTATTGTCACTTAATTTATTATTGGTTCTTCCTGCTATTGTTGTTGTAATAGAAGATATACGATTTGATACATCAACAATCGGTTGACAGCTTCTAAAATTATCAGTTAATTTATAACAAATAAAGTTAGACAGGAACTCCTTTGTATATGTTGGGTTGGCATTCTTAAAATCGTAGATGGCTTGATTTAAATCACCAATAAAATGAAGTGTGCTTCCAGCATCTTTTAATTTCTTAAGGATTTGAATTTCGATCCATGATAAGTCCTGACACTCATCAACTATAATGATGGGAAACCTCTTGGATATGATTGAAGCTACTTTTATATTTTCTTGCAAAGCCTTGAAAGCAATGTTATTCATATCTTCAAAATTTGCAAATCCATCTTTTAAAAATTTAACTTTGTCACTAATGAGTTGTTTCTTTACGTATTCAATTTTATATAGCTCGTTATTATTATATTTATTTCGAGTATCTTGAACAAATTTCTGGAAGTTTTTTGAGTTATAGTACTCAGTAATAGTTAATTTGTAATTCTCGGAGAATTGTATATAGTAATCTTTTTTCTGATAATCATAATAAATTTGATTTGCGTAAATACTTTCTTGTTTTCCAGCTCCATAGACATATGGAATTTTTGACTTATAATTCTCGAGCCAATGATTTTTAAAAGTATCCATCATTTTATCAATCAACCGATAAGAAAAGTCTCCATTCCTCCCATTATTACCAAAAAATTTGTAGCCGAATTTTTGAGCAATAAATCCATGAAGAAATCCTGTTAGTGTCCCAATATTGTGAGGGTGTAATGAGGATAGTTTAGAAAATTGCTCAACGCGATTTTTTATTGTTTCTGTAGCTTCATTAGTGAACGTTAGTACAGCTATTCCGTTGTTTCTATCTGTCCATTTACTAATTTCATATGACATCTTCATCCCAACAACTTCGGTTTTCCCACTTCCAGCGCATGCCTCTAAAAAAATGTTCTGCTTAATTGAGGAAAATATATATTGCAACTGCTGTTCCGTCTTTTCTGAAATGCGGCAAATAAACCGATCTTCCTGTGACGATGATATCTTGTTTGGATTATGAGAACAACTGTCGCAATGAAGAGGGTGGTCTTTCCTGCATAAAACCTTTGACAGTACCTCTTGCATTTCTTCTTTAGTCATGTAAGTCACCACCACAAGACCAAATTACTGCATCCTCAATATATTTTGGGACATTTATCAGCTTGTTGATATTTTGCAATATTGCCGTCGAATTAGATTTATCTGAAGCAATTTTAAAAAGTTCATTATTGATTTGAGTTTCGATTATTTCTGCAAATTGTTGAGCATAAGTTCCTTTACCTACATTCTCATCGTCAATATGCTCAATAATAAACTTTGCATCTTCACTCAGAAGATTCTCATCAACGTACTTATTATCGTACTCAATAATTTTTTCGCAATCTTTACTTACCTTTCCATTTTCAATAGGCCACAAAATTTTAAGCGTTTGCGCCATTAATTTTGTGTTTTTTTCCATAGCAAGATCATATTCAAAAGTTTTTAATGGTGAATGAAATAATCGTGCCCACTTGCTTTTGTTAACATCTTCAATTAATGCAAGGGCGCTATTGTTTCCTTTTGAAGGATTACTGGGAAGTGGGTATGTCTCGATAAACTTTTTTTGGGGCTCTCCATCATCACTCAAAATTGGCATTCCATCTTGATCGAATAAAGGAATTTCCGTTTTCCCCGGATCATTATCAGTAATACCAGAACAACGGATTGGTAATTTTTCATCTCCCGAACTATTATCACAATCGGAGAACAACTTCAAAAAATGTTTAAAATTAATGCCATTTATATTTATAACTGAGACCCCCGCCTCTTCCAAGGAACTCGGCAATGGTTTTTTTGAAGTTTCACTTACTGAAATATTATATTTTGCCAGCGTTATTTGCGCTAGCACAGGAATTAACATAGCTTCACTGATACCTTCTACTAAAATGATTCCTTTTGAAAAAAGTAACGTTGATTTTGTAACATCTAACCATCGATTTAAATACCCTTTACTGTTGCTCATATTGATATCTTTCAAAGCAGTTGCAACAAACCTCTCATCCTTTTGCACGATATGAATTAAGTTGTCTATACTTATTGATGAGGCTAAAACAGGGGAATGTGTCGTAATGACCACTTGAGTATTATGCAACATATCTGTTAACTGTTTTAGGTACTTAATGAATTTTACTTGCAATTGAGGATGTAAATGAGCTTCAGGCTCCTCAATCAGTAATACCGTCACCAGGTTATTGTCTTTTAGCAACTCAAGTTCGGCGAATACTGTAGCGATATATAAAAGGTTGTTGTAGCCTAGACTATTTGTTGCAATATCTCTGAACTTATTGGGATCCGTCTCTCCGCTAAGAGGAAAAAACACCATTTTAATACTTTCAACCACTTTATTAAAGGTTGTCTCTGCAAACTGTAAATTGACACTTTGTCCAAGATGACTTCCCAAGGTTTCCACTAATTTTGTGTTTATGTTCTTTTTAGCTGCTTCTATTTCATTATAGTTCCCATCAGCATTACTGGTGATTATGTCGTTAAAACCTTTGACGCTATCGACAAGTTTCTCTTTATTATCACCATATTGCTTTTTTAGAAGCTGAGCAAGACGAGATTTTTTCCCGTTCACTAATTTCTCTTCAGCATCTCTTAATGGTGGCAAATAAATGCAATCAATACACTCGAAGGTTTCTTCTTCGAAAATACTTGCTTTTGATTGTCCTCCCCAAACTTCTTTTTTATAGTAGCCTTTCCGGTTGGGATTGGCATTTACTTCTAAATGGAGTTGTGCTTTGAACTCAGCATCACACCATGATAAGAAGGTTACTTCTTCATCTGGAGTTAATGAATCAAAGGTGATATCAATTTTAATATTTTCAGAAGAAACTTGTTTATCAAGCGATATAAAGAAGTCATCCTCCGATATGTTCATATATGAAAACTCATTTTCTTTGAGAATTAACCTCAATGCATTTATTATAGTGGTTTTCCCTGATCCATTCTCACCGACTAAAACATTAAGTCCTTTGTTAAATTTTATTTGTGAGGTTTCCTTCGCATTTTTATACCCAGCCACTTTTAGCTCAGATATATACATTACCCCACCTCTTTCTTAGCCTTTGAAATTTGATATACGTGCTAGAACTGAAAGGAATCTTCATTCCCTTTATGTTTTGTACTTTTAGCTTCTGTCTTCAGATTATATATAATTTCCACTTCAAAACTGACAACCTCAACAATTCGTATTTCATTGTTTTTATCAAAATTAAACAATGCATAGTTTGTATATTTTCTATCGCTTACACCTTGATAAGCCACACCATGAAATCCAATTTCAGCACAACAATTACCAATATAATTGGTTAGTAGATAAACCTTTTTCAAGGGCTTACTCTCTTCGTTTATCTCATTAAAAAAACCCTGGAAACTGTGATCAAACAACCCGATGTTAAACAACTTCAATTTTTTTCTCGTTTTAAAAAGAGCAATGTCAATATTTTCATCGTTTAACGGATGAATTTCATACGGGATGGCTTTCATTCGATTACTCAGATATAAAACGGATACGCCAACAGCATTATAACGTCCGTGCTGAGGCAATCCCTCAGGTGGATTCCAGATTTCCTCTTCTCCAAACACATGTTTCCTATCTTTTTTTCGTGCCCTTCCTCTAAAAAGTTGAGTCCCACTTCTTAATTCTATATAGTCTCTCTTTTCATAATGTTTTTGCAGAAGATCATATACTTTTTTCCCCGTTTCATGCTTATATGCCAGAAGAGGATATTTCAAAAGATGCTGTTTAAACTCATGGAGTTCCAGCCAACTAAGATCAATATTATATTTTTGGGCAAACTGAGAAAACTCAATAAAGTCAAAGTCATCTAATCCAAATACCGAAATTGTTTCATGTTCATCATAAACTTGATCATAGGATTCAAAAGTACCTCCATCCGGATTATGGGAGTAATCAATTGGTTCTTCACCGTAGTGGCAAGTTTGACATCGTAGATGTTCAAGTAGTAGCTTATGGAACTTCTCGTCTATTCCTTCTTCCCACAAAAAACTTTCAACAGTTTGTCCTGCGTTGTTTTCAATAAAATTACTTGGGTCTTCTTCATCTTTATTCCAACGATAAACATCATAATCAAGTTGCGCTCCGACACATTTAAAACACCCATGAATTTTTTTTGAAAGTTCGCCTCCAATTAACATGAAGATGGGTATTATCTTCTCTTCAAAATACTCTTCAGGATAATACTCAACGTAAGCATCAAGTTTTAAATTACACAGTAAACAGTTATACTTTGTTTTTTCTTTCCTTTCTCTTATGGTCCGTGGTCTTCTATTAATACTTACTTTTATATTTAGCCTGTTAATGACTTCAATTAGATCGTCAACACAACTCCTGCAAATTACGTAGTACTCGTTCATATTTTCCACTCGCCCATTTAGTAAAATTTAACATGGTACGTTATTTTTCATAATTCGACATATTTGATCAGAATCCTTTATTCCGGCTTATTCTTGTCTGTGAGATCGCACTGATAATTTGACGAGTCCGATGCGGGAGAAAGTGCGTCGATCGGATAGCCCCCACTAACTCCTATTCTGCTGCTCCCCTCATTTCCTTATTGGAGGGTCGCTTCCATACGAGTATTACGGGTCCAACCACTACTCCCCACAATCTGCAGGGCTTCCATCAGCCAAGACCAGATTCGACAGTTTCTCCTTACCTCCTCTCATCGCGGTTTTATCTCCCTGAACGCTCACATATTATTCTTTCTAACGATTTATTATCTTTCATCAGATGCCGTTCCTCGATGTAAATGGCGAGAGCCACATTGTTTTTATGTCAAGGAATGCAAACTCCCCCTTCCGTCCCCCTCTCGAGGGAAACGCAGGGAGCACGCCCCTTGCACCCCGTCACTCGCCGTTTAGCAGGTCCAGCAAGGCTTTGCTGGACCATAGAAGAGGTGAGGACGAGAGATCGCCATTAAGGCTGAAATGAACACTTCGCGGCCTTGACTGGCTTACTATATACGGAATACAGAATTGTCGAATTTAGCGGTGGCTCTCCCGACTAACACAGTGGCCCTATTTCATTAACATTGTGGCTCTCACTCATCAACCGCGTGGCTCTGCCGCGCCGAAATAATCAACACCTGCACGCTGATTCTTCAACTGTCGGCACGCCCAATTGAACTCAATTGACATGCCACTAATGGACATGAATCGATAATCATTGTTTTGTGCTAAAAGCGAAAGATACCTCAATAAAGGAGCGGAAGTCCAAGACCGTTTTTCTCATTTGATATCGGCTACATTTGGACACAAGGATTCAATCTATAATCGACCTCCGCCTGATGAAACTCTGTATCTCATAAGTGACCCGTTCAACTTGTTATGTCTACCTAAGAAGGAATAGCTATTAATCCTCTTCTTGCACCTAAATCAATAGTTACGTATAACGCATAAAATATGAAGAGCCCTACAGAGATAATCTGTAGGGCTTCGTTTGAAGGTATGGTGCGGTCAAGAGGACTCGAACCTCCACGGTATTGCTACCACCGGCACCTGAAATCGGCGTGTCTGGCCCGAGACGCGCTAAATTCGGGGCTGGGAAATGCAGGTGGAGCAAGAGTTCTTCATGTTGGGGAGACGCGCCAGATTATTCGCCCAGTGGATTTCATTCGCCGAATCTGGCGCGGGAGAAAAGCGCGTCAACCGGACGATCCCCCTCTAAATCTCCATTCTGCTTCTCCCTCCATTTCCTGATTGGAGGGCCTTCTGTATGACGATTACGAGTCCAACCTCTACTCCCCACAACCTGCCGAGCTTCCACCAGCCTGAATTTCAAGACCAGGTTCGGCAGTTTCTCCTCGCCGCCTCGCATCGCGGTTTATCCCCCCAAACGATCACGTACTATTCCTTCCACTTGTTGGGCTTGGAACGATTTTTTATCTCTCGCCAGATGCCGTTCCTCGCTTCCAACTGCGTGATGGTCCTTCAGGATTGGCTTCAACAATTGAACGAGCAAGGCTATGCCCGGCATTCCATTCGTGGCCGATTTTATACGTGTCGGCAATTTTTTCGATTCGCATTTCCGGATACAGCTGGAGAAAACTTCGCCATAGCCATGCCTTCGAATTCACAGGTCAACCCTTACGAGCCCATCTGCTTCACGGAAGCGGAAGTCGAACGGATTTTTCATCAACCCGATCTCCGGCGATTCACTGGACTGCGGGACTACACCATGATGTTGTTATTGCTGGATACCGGTATTCGACTTGCCGAATTAAGCACCTTGCTTATTTCCGACCTGGACTTTCAGGACGGCTTTATTCGCATTGCCCAAGGAAAAGGAAACAAAAGCCGCTTCGTCCCCATGCAGAACACTTGCGCCGCGGCACTCCGCTCGTATCTGCGACTGCGCGGCGGGCAGCAGCATGATGGCTTATGGATCTCAAGCAAAGGGCAACCCCTTCAGCCCGACACGATCAAGCAGTTGATTATCAAGCACTGCCATGACGCCGGTGTACCCGGTTCCGCCCATGCCTTCCGACGAACGATGGCCAAATCTTTTTTAATGCATGGCGGTAATGCCTACGCTTTGCAAGCCCTTTTAGGACATAGCGACATCACCATGACCCGTCAATATGTGCCGCTCCAGCCCGCCGATGTACGCCATCGGCACGAAACATGCAGCCCCGTCGAATCGCTTCTCCGTTATGCTCAGGAATGCAAAGAAGAAAGGAAGATGTCTCGTGAATAGTCCCGTTAAACGTCGTACCAATCGTGTGTCCACCCAAACGGATCGGTCTTTCTCGGCCAAAGCATCGAACGAGGAATGGATTGATCTTTTCCTCCAGGATTGCCGATCCCGGAACCTCAGCCAGCGTTCCATTGCTTATTATGACAGCACATTGCGTTACCTGCTGCAGGTATTGGAAGAACAACAGCAATGCGCGGACTTTGATCAAATCACAGCTGATAACTTGCAGCGTCATTTCCTCGGCTACATGCTGGGGAAGCAACTGGCCCCGCAAACGATAAATGGGCGTCTAAGTTGCTGCCGGATCTTTTTTCGGTTTCTGCACCAGCATCAGCACATCCCGACGAATCCGGCATCAGCCTTGACGTCTGTCAAAGCTCCCAAAGATGCGATCGCTACGTTTTCCCAAAACGAACTTGTGCGGTTACTGCGACAGCCGGATCAATCCACTTTCACCGGGCTTCGCGATTACACCATCCTGCTGCTATTGCTGGATACAGGCATTCGTATTGGCGAACTCCTCGGTTTGCGCGTAAACGATCTCCATATGCAAGAAAGGGAGCTGCGCGTTATGGGAAAGGGAGCAAAAGAACGACGGGTTCCGTTCCAGAAAACCTGCGCCAAATCGCTTCGATCTTATCTGGCCGAACGTGGGAATCTGCCCACTCCGGCATTGTTTGTTTCGATTGATAATCAACCGCTGCAAATCCGCTCCTTGCAAGAGCGAATTCATGACTATGGCCTGATGGCGAAAGTTACGGGCGTGCGGGTTTCCCCACATACCTTCCGCCACACGATGGCCAAAATGTACATTCGAAATGGCGGCGATCCTTTTTCTTTGCAACTCATTCTCGGCCATTCTTGCCTGGACATGGTTCAGATATATGTTCGACTTTTTAACAATGAGGTGCGGGAGCAGCATCGGAAATACAGCCCTGTTGAACATGCTCAGATTCGAAGAAGGCGATAACTGTTCATGTGTGGCTCGCCGAGTGCTACCAGCATAAAACGCACTCGGCGCTGACACAGAAATGCTCATCGAAGTCGGTATTCCTAAGTGACAATATACGCCGTTGTTTCCTCCCGGCTCAGGTAATAGGGGCTATAAATTCCTTTATGTCAGATACACTTACCCATACCCCAAATTTTTCGCCGTCACTTAGGATACGGTTCACCTCGTTTGGGGCTTCGGCAACGAAATACAAAAAAGAGGGGTGGCCTGCCCCTCTTCCGCGTTACGCGCCTATTTCCACAGTCGTTCAATCAGGATAAGCAACAAGCCCACAGTCAGGCCAGTTGCCACCTCAATCAAATACTGCTTGAAATGACCGCGTTTCTTACTTTTGTTCTTTCTTGTTCTTCGCATACGCATCCTCCATGGGTTCATGGGGTACGTACTAAGACTAGAGCAGAACGTAATTTTCAATTATACCTTGTAGAGAATGCATTACCTGCTCTTCAAAAATACCTATTGACCAAAAATTCTCCTGGTCTTCTCCTTCACTCGTTACGAGTGCATGTACCAAGCTTAGCCTGGTATTCGTCAAACCTTGAATGAACAATTTAGCTGACTCACGTTATTATGAGTCGCTCCTTATACTGCACTAGCCTACGGAACTTACCCGTAGTTTAGTGTGGAGCACAAGCCCCTCTTACATTATATTCCTCATTTTATCCACATGCAACATAGCCTGACACTCCAATACTTTTTTTTAGAAAATGAGCATTCAAGAGATTTTCCTAGGGCGTGTATTCAAACCTCAGGCCAACCAAACCATGGAAGCCGCCAGCTTTAAAAAGGCCATGAAGGTCCGCGCTAATTTGTCGTATCGGGTTGCCAATCGCCGATTGTGCTTCAGCTTATTAAAGAGGCATTCGACCAGATGCCGTTCTTTAAACAAGTACCAATCGGTCGTTCGTTGAACGGTGCGATGTTTACGGCTAGGAATGACCGCATTCGACTGCTTTTCATCCAATAGTTCGATAATCTTGTCGGTGTCATAGCCGCGGTCGGCCAACACATTTTGACCTTTAAGATCCAAGGTTAGCAAAATCTCATAGCCCACGACACAATCGTTGATGTTGCCTGCCGTCACTTCGAATTGAAGCGGATTGCCGAGGGCATCCACCACCGCATGAATCTTGGTGGTCAAGCCTCCTCGGGATCGTCCGATGGCTTGAAATTGCTGCCCCCTTTTGCCCCCGCGCCGTGCTGGTGAACACGGACGATGGAGGCATCCATCATCGTACTTTCCGAATCGGGCTCGGCAGCGAGCGTCTCCAGCATCCGGTCAAATATCCCGGCCTTCTCCCAGCGGCGGAATCGGGTGTAAATGCTGCTCCAGGGGCCATAATAGTCTGGCAAATCCCGCCAGGCTGCTCCTGAACGGATCACCCAGAGCATCCCATTGAGCATATGGCGGTTGTCGATGGCCGGGCGTCCGCCTTGGGGTTTCCGTTCCGGCGGCAAGAGGTCTTTGAGGCTTTCCCATTGATCATCACGGATCTCGTATCGTCTTCTCATATGAAAAGTTTACCGGATTCTAGCCCTTTTCGATAGTTTGAATACACGCCCTAGTCCCATTCAATACGAATGCAACTTTTCTCTTTGCATTGAAATATTAGCTTTATTCAGCTTGAGGGATTCCATGGGATCTAAGAGAACAAAAAAACAAGTTGCCGAATCATTTTCTTTAATTTAAAACATTTGGAGTTGTTGTATCTTCTCTACTTTGCCAAGCCTCTCCAAAACTATAGGTTCCTTATCCTCAAAATAAGCGTGACGGATTTCCTGATCGTATTTTATTATCGACGTTCCCCCATCTTTCGCATTACGGAGGCGACAACTATAAATAATAGGGAAGTAATCCCTTAGAAACTTACCTTCAGTATGAGCGGTTAGTGCAATGATTTGGTATCCGAGTTGATTCGCAATAAAAAAAACAGGTTCTAAAACATGGTCACTGGAAGCCTTGCCGAAGGGATTATCCAGAATAGCTGACCTGTTATTCATTTTTGTCTTGGTAACATATTGCCGTTTTTCCGATAGATAACTTTGAATTCCTAAAAAAAGAGCCATGTTTTTACTCCATTTTTCGCCACCTGACCATAAATTGGAGGTAGTCCACTCTTCGAGTGCGTGACTTACTCGATTGTCATTGGAAACTTTGCGAACCTGGACTTTAATGGGATGCTCGCTAATTTTCATTAAAAGGTGTCTCGGGTGCAACCATTTTTCAATGTCTCGACGAACTTTTGTGGTATCTTCGATCCCTTCGTCTGTTTTATATTCGTCTCCGGTCAATCGCTCACTTATCCACTCAACATGGCGAAACAATCGTTCTCGGGCAAAGTCTTCCTCCCACGTTGGAGTTGTAATTACAATGATGGATTTATAAGCGTCTTCCACTTTGACTCTCGTCATCTTTTCAATATTGCCAAGTTCATCACGCACTGTAGTCATGTACGTATGTAACTGCTGAATAAAATGTTTTAAATCCTGATTAAATTCTTGCATCCCTTGCTCCGCAATCAAGGTAGCACGCGCTACACGTTCCTTCATTCCGCGTTCCCATTCTCTCAATTCTTGATACGTACTTCGCTGCCGAATTCCATTAAGCGCTGCCTGACGCAATTTCTCGTTTTTAATCTTAAACTCCACAAATCGTTCAAATTTTTGACGCTCCCTTTCGACCCCTTGCTTTTCAAGCGTCACCCGTTTATAAATGTCCTCTATCTGTTTTAGGAATTCAAGCACGAATTGCTCCTTATTTAAATTAAACTCGTTCCGTCTTTCCGTGGGAAAAACAATTTGCCGGACACGTTCAGATAGAAATTCATATCTAATATTCTGTTTGTCCATATGATTCAGCATTTTTTTCAATTCTTCCATTGCTGTTCTAGTTATTTGTTCCTCCTTTTCCAAAAAAGAACGTTGAGATAAGAGCCGCTTTCCTTTTTCAATCAGGTGGGTTTCAACCATATCCAACGGATCACTAAAGGAATGGATTGGTCCTTTATGTCCTTTATGATAAGCATCAATTTTTTCACTTAATCTTGCTTCTACTTCTCTTTTTTTTAATTCCGCTTCCTTAAAGGATATATGTTTATCTTCCATAAGATTTGTCAGCCCACTTAATTTGGACGCTGCCTGTTGAATACGAATTTGTCCGTCAGCCGGAAACTCCTGGTCGGGAAGTTCAATTTTATACTCCGCTAGTTTTATTATTTGCTGTTTGATCTCCTCCTGATATTGGAAAATCCGTCTTTCAATTGCGCTTTTTTCTTTCTCAACCTCCAGCAGCATCTCCTTTAGTAAAATACGAGTTTGTTTAAGCGCTGCTTCCGAGTTTTCTGCCGGCATCGACTTTTCTATCTTTTTCAACTCTAGGAAAAGCTCTTCACCTTTTAATTCACTAATCAGATCGTATACAGCCTCACGGTTACTTTCCAGTTCTTCCAGTAGTTCAACCAAAGATTTCTGTTCTTTTTTCATTCGATCTATCATTAATTGAGCAATTTTCATTTCCTCGCTGCATGCTTTAAGTTGAATATTAATCGTCTGTAGTTCTTTCACTTTATTTTGCCACTCTGCAGCTTTACGCATTTTATACTCTAACTTACGAATAAAATCGGATAACCACTGTCTTTTTTCCGCTATCGTTACTATCACTTTTTCGTTTTCGGCTAAGCTGGTATCTAATTGAACAATCTCCCCACGGAGTTGACGCAGCTTCTCTTCGCATTGCTTTTTCTGTTCAACCCGTTCTTTATATACTTTATATGAATTACGTTGAAGGAAACGTTTAAGATCATCCATCATCCTTATAATGCCGTTCAACTCAAACTCACAATGCTTTACATTGTCGGCTGCTGCCTTTGCATGATCCGCAATTTTTTGCTTCCATAGTTCAAAGCCTGACGTTTCTAACACATCCGGCCAATAAGACGGTGTCACTGTTTGATAAATAAATGGTTGTTCGGCAAGTGTCCTGGCTTCATAAACAGAAAGTACTATTACTGGAAAAGTAAGCTCGCTAGCAGAATCTTCAAGTTTCTTTTCAATTATGTGCTTATTCTCAGGTTGGACCACAATACTCATCTGCCAAAACGGAAAACGAACAAATAATTCCTGCTTGTTTAGTTGCGTTTCACGTAATAATCTTTCAGCAAAATCCGTTCCGCTTTCGACAGGATAATCGATTTGTCTGATCCACTGGCGAATCCAAGGGTCAGCCGTAAAGACATCCAAATCACCGTATGAATCCTGCAAACGGCTAGCAACCCGTTCCTTTAGCCGCGCGCTTTCTAGCGTTTTTTTCTTCTTTGTCTCCTCAATTTCAAGCGACATCACAATTTTGTCCTGCTCCAAATAAACATCCGAAACATTTCTCAGTGCATACAAACCACGTAAATCCGTAAGGAGTTGTTCTTGCTCTTGAATGACCCTCTTCACAACATTTTCCGCATCCTGATGTGAAAGTTCTGTGACCCTTATATCTTCACGAAGAAAACCGATCAATTCAAGATTTTCTTCTTTCTCCTTTTGAGCCTTCTGCTCTAGCGCTTTCTGCTCAACAAGTTCTTTTTGAACTTGCTCCAGTTTGTTTATCCAGATGACTAACTCGCTTTCTACGAGTTGCTGGCTGTTTTCCAAAATTTCAAGTTCAATGCGTTCCTTCTGCTTTACCAGCTCATCGGTTAATACAGAGAACTTTACCGTTTGTTTATCGAGTTCAATCAATTGAGCATGCTTACTCTCAATATCCTGATCTAATTTCGTTTTTTCTTGTTTGGTATTCTCGATCTGACGTTTAACCGCCTCATACTCTCTCCCTAAGTAGTGCTCCTTGTCTTCATACACATCTTTTAATTGAGCTAGCGTGACCTGCAGCTGTTCCTTTAACTCCGATTCGTCATGCTCTTCATCTAATGATTTCAGACGCAGTTCCTCTGCCTGTAACTGAGCTGTTTTGCGATCATAATCCTGTTTGTCTCGTAAATACTTTAATTTTTCCAATTCATGCTGTACTTTGAGTTGCTCGGTTTTAATCGTTTCATAAGCAGTTCTTGACTCAAGAAAGTACCGATTCGCTTGTTCTTCCTTAATAGTCAAGTCAGCAATAGCAAGCGACGCATGCTCTTGCTCGAGTATCTTTTCTTCCTCTATTAGACTCTCTAGTTGCTTTTGTAGCGTGCTATATCTTTCATCCGCTTCCACTTTTTGAGCAGAGGTGTAAGAATATATTGCCTTCATTTGCTCGTAATATTTATTTTCTTCTTGCTTTAATTGATCCAGCCGTTCGAAACCAATCATCATACCTGCCAATTCTGATTCAATCCGTATATTTTCTTCAATCTGTTCCTTAAGCTGCTTATTCTTTCGAAAATTATCCCGATTCCCTTCGAACAAATCAGTAAATCCCCCAACACCATGTCCACCGATTGCTTTTTGTACGGAAGGAATAAGCAATCGATTCACCAGGTCAGAGGTGGTTTTGCAATTCTCAAAGAATGCCTCTACGTCGCCTTCACCGCTATTAATCGTAGCAAGCGAATCCCATTCAGTTTCAACGATTTTAAAATGCTTTTCCAAATAAGCGCGATAGCTTTCAATGGTTGAAAATGTTTTTGCCGTAAGATGCTTTCGGCTCATTCCTATATAGTAATCATTTATTTCCCCGGCAGAAGCGGGGCGCAGATTTTCTCTCGAATCCGGAACTGAGAATGGTATTTTCTCGATAGCTCCTTCGTCATTTGTTGTATAGGTATAAACGTATTTATGAGAGTCAAGTCTTTCATTTCGAAGAAACAAGGTGACCGCAGTAACCGCATATTGTCTTGGCTTGTCCTGTAAAATCCATTCAATAGCAATATGCGCATGAGCGCCGCTTAATGTTAGCGTTTGGAGCAACTTACGGTCTGCCAGGTTAGTATGGGGAATCACTGCCTGGAGAGCCGTTTGAATAAATACCGTCTTTCCTCCTCCATTTTCCAATAATATTGCGGCATTATGACCATCGAAACGAAAAGTTTCATCATTATATCGTTTTCCGCCGCCCTCATATACAACATTAGCAAATCTAATTTTAGATATTGCCGGCATTCTCGTTCTCCTTTCGACCATCATATTGATACATGAACTGTAAAATGCCCCGATTGTATTGTGTCTCCATAAAGTAGCGCTGAACAATGATCTGAGCTTTCTCGGTCAGCGTATACTCATCATCGCCAATTTCCATCAATATCTGTTGTTTTTTCATAAACTCACATGTTTTGTACAAGAAACTGATTCGTGTAACTGTTCGCCCAGCTTGTCTGAAGGAGGATTCTCGAATATCATTTAATGCGTCCCATTTCTGGATAATCGCGATCCAATTGCAGTCAAAATCCTTCTCGTAACGCAAAAGCGCTTCTTCTCCATGCTCACGCAACGTCTCTATCCGTTCTCCAACTTTGTCCAGCCATTCATCAACAGTTAAAAAATCACGCTGGATATTGGAAGATTGATAACTGCAATAAAATTCGCCTATAAAAATCAAAATGCATAAATACATCATATACACATCAGCATTTGTAGCATTCACGCCAAGTTCGCGACGTACTTCTTCCATTTTTAAATGAAATGGAGAGAAACCTGTCTTCGGAATGAGGTACAATATATCTCCAGCTTGCACAATTACACTGTCGACTCGCCAAGCGAATTGTTCGGTCAAACTACGAACATCGTCATTCAATAAATAAGGTTCAATCTCCTTCCCAGACTGTTCCCCATTACCCATTAATGCTGCAAATATCTCAAATGCCTGCATCACTGCCTGCTCATTATATCTCACGTTCTTTCAGTCTCCGTTCCACACGCATATTCTGAATGGCAAATCGAGGCGCGGGCTGAATGACTCCTATGCATTCGGTTACAACAAGAACATCACCTTCTAGTTGCACAAGCGCCCCATTCATAACATCTCCGTCTCGATCTGGCTCCCACCTTGCTGGGGAACGCTGATGCAGGACTAGCCAGAAATCATAGTAAGATCGATGGTTCACAATATGTGATGGAAGCAACTCACTGAGTTCCTTGAGTTCGATTTCACGACTTTCCTTCATAATCTCCAGAACTTGTTTCATAATAAGTGAGAAATTTTTTTGTTGTATCTGTCGATTTTGTTCAACCTGCTCATCGTCCACTTCTGGGTAACCATAGTTCGTTGGCTCCTGATTGAAGGAAGAACTTCTTTGTTTATCAAAGACCGTCAAAAGTGACCAACTTCTGTGCCGATGTAACGATGTGAAAGTTGTAGCTAACCCCTTAGCCGCGAGAGGAGGCAATGGAGAAGAGACAAGTCGTGATACAATTTCATGATCGAAATGAAAAGTTTGTAATCCAATGGAATAAAGCGCCTGTTTAGCCGAATCAAATGCTTTGTTCTTTAATTGAATAGCCTCTTTGAGTAACAATTGGTGCAAATGATGGACCTCGCCTAATTCTTTGGAGATTTGCAATAGTTGCTCATAAGCTTTCAAATCTTTGGATGTTTGCAAATCAGCACTTTGCTTTTGAGTCGTATCCATGACAAAATTGTACAATTCTTTGAACTCTTCGTCTTCTCTCACCAAACGTGAGTGAGTGTCTTTAACGATTTGCAAAAATTTCTGATAAGTCTCATCTGATACGATATTTCTAACGACATCCATTCCAAGCCGACGCATCTGTTCCCGGATCACTTCTACGGCAATTCTCATTTCGTGTATTTCAGTTAGAGCGTTGACAAATTCGCCTTTTTCAAGTTGCTTACGAATAAGAAGTTGATTAATGGAAATTCGAAACTCGCTGTAATACTCTTTAGTAGCAAAAATAAGCTCGATTCCCGCTTCATCCAACGTATAATATTGCCGATTTTCAGATTTATCAAATCCAGCTGTCTTTAGAATAGAAAAGGAATATGTTTCGGTTATCCTTGTCTCCCAATCCCAATACTGTTCCTCTTGTCTTTTCCCTGTTGGATCACGGTACGTTTGAACAATGGTTTCTGCAATTTGATGAAAACGTGAGCGACTAAGTTGCAAGCGTTTTCCGCAGATACTATACAAAAAATCTGATAATTCAGGAACACCTTTTTTAAATTGGCGTTGAAGCATACATTCAAAAAAGAAAAGAAGCGATAACAAGCCCATAGAAAACCAATCCACGTTTTCATCTTCTTCATTTCTCTTTCGATACTTTAATCGAAATAAAGGGTCCATTATAGCTAGCCGTTTTACTCGTTCACCGTATCCTTTGATAGCATCATCCATTACTCTTTCCATGAGTGCCTCCATATTTCACGAAGTTCATCAGCTTTTAAAGCCTCTTGCGGGTAATAGCCGCCCTTTGCTAGCATCTGACGGACCTTGTCCTGTTCATGTGCCAGAAAAAATCTGACAAAATTGTTTTCTGCCTCATGATTATGCCGTTGATTCTGTTTGCCGTAAGTAAAATCTTTTTCAAGGAGCGCACGATAAAAAATCAAACAAGGTGGAGCAAATCGTCTATGATGAAGGCTATTCCAAATCGTAATACCCTCACGATCCAGATCTCCAAAATATAAAAGCCGATGCGTTCGATCCGGCATATTCAATTGTTCTTCCAATTTCATAATACTAGATAAAAAGCTTTTTCCTGATCCATAAATTAAGGTTGTATACGGTGACTCTACAAGACAAGTAGAAAGCGCGGCGTACACTGCCTTATTTTCTACAATCAAATGAATATGCTCAGCCGATGCCATTTGCGAAGGATTTATAGCAAACATTAGTGGTTCTGGTATAGAGACAATTCGCAGTGACGAGTAGATCCCTACTCGTTCCAAAAAAGCACGGCCTCCCCCTTCATCGATCCATTTTTCATCGCCTGCAAGTTCATAGGAACGTTCAGAGGAGAATGCCTCCTTGTCCGGAAGTCCCTTTTCGTTTATATATCTATTTAACCGATTGATTAATTCCTGATCGTTCTCCCAGGTCTCAAGAGACAAAGTAAAATAGCATGATAAATTAATCAGAGGGTGTATTTGTAATTGTTTTATACGGATTTGCTCCTGCAGCGGTTTATTTAAATCTTGTTTTTGTATGCGAAAGGCATGAGCAAGGCCATGATGATTGATGCCATGTGATTTAATCGGTTTAAGAAGCTCTTCCATTTCTAACTGCCTTATGGCTGCAAAGAATATATCGTATTCCACCTCTCCTTCGAAAAGATTTTCAAGCTGACGGAGTTTAATTGTTTTCACTTGTATATTGGAGAGTTCCAGTTTGATTTTTTCGCACAATAATTCATTTGATCTATACATTGTCCATTCACCTTCTGACTATCCTTCATTGGAATCATTTGGTATAGTCATATTTTATCAAAAAAACTCAAATTAATCATATGCTTTTTCTACATGTTTCTCTATGTTAGAGTAGCCATCATTCTGCTCCCTACTAAGATCGGGGATATTACGCTCCAACATCCAACGAAGTGCTATAGTTACGACAGTACCTGCACTCTTTGCCACCTATATCTAAAATGCAAGTAATCGGCATTACCAAAGCTTCACTGCGGAAGTTCTGCGGCGAGGCAACGTTCCCTTTGACTGCATGCTGAAGAAGCAAAGTTGCCAAACAATTAAACAATTCGTAATGCTTCTAAATCCTTTTCTAGTTCCTGCATCGGCCATAGCAATCTCTGACAAATTCAGCAACACACCATCTATTTATAATGTCATATTTCCTTTACATTTTTGTCATCTCTGCAGTTTACTTGGGTTATTCCCCCTAGATATTATCCAGACGAGACGCAAGTCGTTACTTTATACTGGAGCAGCATCGGCTTCACAGAAAGCGATAAACAAAAAAAGAGGCCAGGACAGGTCATTGCCCATCCGGCATCTCTTTTTATTGTAAGGCTTTACGAAACAACATCATCTACAGATTAACTTTTCCTGAAGCCTGGAGCAACGAATCTAATTTAGCGGAAGCACTCTTAATAATAGGCACTGAGCATTCCAAAATGTCATCCCCATAAACAAGAATAAACCTACTTCATTCCAGGTGCTTTTATGGCTCTCACTCGAATGATATCTTCCATCCTGTTGTAAACATAATATACTTTGTAGCCCATCACTACAATACGACGTGTATTCGCCCATGACCCCCGATCATATTCACGATAACCTTCATGTGGAGCGATTACAGAAAGACGAGCATGTATCGAATGAATGAGCTTGATTTGAAATTCTTCTGTTTCCTGTCGAGAAAAATGCAGACTTTGTATGGTAGCAATCCGCTTCAAAACTTGCTCGGAAAAAGTCACCCGTCGCATTATTCCGCATGGAACTCCTGAATATATTTAATGGCCTCTTCAACCGAATAGTTACGACCGGCCTTTTCATCCTCTTCGGAATCCTTCAACATGGTTTGAAGTTCCGGGTCAGACTCAATTTCTTTTATAATCTCGCGCTGATCGTGCGGAACAGAGGAGATAACCGTCAACTTGACTTCCGTACCCAGTACGTCGGCAATAACTTCATCCTCGTTATGAATCAGGCTCCAAAGCTTCTCCTGAAGTTGATTGTCCAGCGTTATTTTTTTTATTCCGGCCATATATCCGTCACCTCAAACCCATTATAACAGATGATGAATTTTAATTCCTTTATAATTTGAGATTACAGTACTGTAATACACAAAATAAAAACCCTTCCCGAAAGAAGAGTTTGTTTGAAGGTATGGTGCGGTCAAGAGGACTCGAACCTCCACGGTATTGCTACCACCGGCACCTGAAGCCGGCGCGTCTGCCAATTCCGCCATGACCGCATATAAAATTGTTGCTTGACTCTCTTCCCCCGGAGAGTTACTGTCGACACACCAGCCGCGCCTATGTCGGCCGCACTAAAGATTTCTTTAGCGGGGTGCGCTAAACTTTTGAGGGAAATTTCATGATTGGTGCGCCTTGCGACTGTTTGGCGCGCTGCTCATTTTGCAAGAACCCAATCACCGTGCGGGCTGAGTACCGGTTGAAGCGTTAAATTGTGGGCGCGCTAAAACCTGAAGTCGGCGTGTCTAGCCCGAGACGCGCTAAATTCGGGGCCGGGAAAAGCAGATGGAGCCAGGGTTCCTCATAAACGGGAGACGCGCCAGATTATTCGCCCAGTGGATTTCATTCGCCGAATCCGGCGCGGGAGAAAAGCGAGTCGACCGGACGATCCCCCTCTAAATCTCCATTCTGCTTCTCCCTCCATTTCCTGATCGGAGGGCCTTCTGTATGACGATTACGAGTCCAACCTCTACTCCCCACAACCTGCTGGGCTTCCAACAGCCTGAATTTCAAGATCAGGTTCGGCAGTTTCTCCTCGCCGCCTCTCATCGCGGTTTATCTCCCCGAACGATCACGTACTATTCCTTCCACCTACTGGGCTTGGAACGATTTTTTATCTCTCGCCAGATGCCGTTCCTCGCTTCCAACTGCGTGATGTTCCTTCAGGATTGGCTTCAACAATTGAACGAGCAAGGCTATGCCCAGCATTCTATTCGTGGCCGATTTTATACGTGTCGGCAATTTTTTCGATTCGCATTTCCGGATACAGCTGGAGAAAACTTTTCCATAGCCATGCCTTCGAATTCACAGGTCAACCCTTACAAACCCATCTGTTTCACGGAAGCGGAAGTGAAGCGGATTCTTCAGCAACCCAATCTCCGGCAATTCACGGGACTGTGGGACTACACCATGATGCTGTTATTGCTGGATACCGGCATTCGACTTGCCGAATTAAGCACCCTGCTTATTTCCGATCTGGACTTTCAGGACGGCTTTATTCACATTGCCAGGGAAAAGGCAACAAAAGCCGTTTCGTTCCCATGCAGAAAACTTGCGCCGCGGCCCTCCGTTCATATTTGCGACTGCGCGGCGGACAGCAGCATGATGCTTTATGGATCTCAAGCAAAGGGTAGCCCATTCAGCCAGACACGATCAAGCAGTTGATTATCAAGCATTGCCATGACGCCGGTATAAGCGGTTCCGCCCATGCCTTCCGACGAACGATGGCCAAATCTTTCCTGATGAATGGCGGTAATGCCTACGCATTACAAGCCCTTTTAGGTCACAGCGACATCACCATGACCCGTCACTATGTGTCACTCCAGCCCGCCGATGTACGCCATCGGCACGAAACATGCAGTCCCGTCGAATCGCTTCTTCGTTATGCTCAGAAATGCAAAGATGAAAGGAAGATGTCTCGTGAATAATCCCATTAAACGTCGTACCAATCGCGTGTCCACCCAAACGGATCGGTCTTTCTCGGCCAAACCGTCGAACGAGGAATGGATTGATCTTTTCCTCCAGGACTGCCGATTCCGGAACCTCAGCCAACGCTCCATTGCTTATTATGACAGCACGTTGCATTACCTGCTGCAGGTATTAGAAGAACAACAGCAATGCGCGGACTTTGATCAAATCTCGGCCGATAACTTGCAGCGTCATTTCCTCGGCTACATGTTGGAGAAGCAACTCGCCCCGCAGACGATCAACGGTCGTTTAATCTGCTGCCGAATCTTTTTTCGATTTCTGCATCGAAACGGGCACATCCCGACGAATCCGGCAACAGCCTTGACGTCTGTCAAAGCTCCCAAAGATGCGATCGCTACGTTTTCCAACGACGAACTCGTACGGCTACTGCGACAACCGAATCAATCGACTTTCACTGGACTTCGTGATTACGCGATCCTGCTGTTGTTCCTGGATACCGGCATTCGCATCGGTGAACTGCTCGGTTTGCGCATAGAAGATCTCCATCTACAAGAAATGGAACTGCGGGTCATGGGAAAGGGAGCAAAAGAGCGACGGGTTCCGTTCCAGAAAACCTGCGCCAAAGCGCTTCGGACTTATTTGGCCGAGCGCGGGGATTTGCTCACTCCGGCTTTATTTGTATCGATTGATAATCAGCCGCTGCAAATTCGATCTTTGCAGGACCGAATTCATGACTATGGCCTGATGGCGAAAATCACGGGCGTGCGAGTCTCCCCGCATACTTTCCGTCACACGATGGCCAAAATGTACATCCGTAATGGCGGCGATCCTTTTTCTTTGCAACTCATTCTCGGCCATTCCTGCTTGGACATGGTTCAGATGTACGTCCGGCTTTTTAACAATGAAGTGCGGGAGCAGCATCGGAAATACAGTCCGGTTGAGCATATGCGGTCACGTCGAAAATGAGGAATGGAGCGGATACTTGATCCGCCTGCTTTACGATAAGCGCTCACGTACTTTGTCCGTTTCGTCGTCACCGTCAATGTCGTGAGCGCTCGTACGTCAGGAACGTCAGTAGTCGGAGAGGTCTAACGCCAACCAAAGGGGACGAAAAACAATGGGTAGCCCGCCGTCCCATTGTTCGGCAGGGTTTTAGCAAATTCGGAGAAAATGAAAAGGGAAGGAACTTGTCTATCGGGATTACAACAATGACTTTTGATAAGGATGACGAATCAGGAAAATTTCGATTGCATCTTGGTTATACCGATAAAACACCTTGTAAGGATCCGACTTGCCCGGTCTAATCAGTGTCATTCTCATATTGACGGGCATTCCTTGAATCGAAACGCCTCTGCCGGGAAGAAAAACAGAAAAGTCTTGTTGTTCAAAATACGATTCAATGATCTCCACCAAATGCTCGGCGATCGCAGGCCATCCATGTTCCTCACGCCAAACATCCAGCCTGATAAGGGATTGTAATGCTGACTGCTTCCAAATCATCCTCATTGCCGATTGCGCCGCGCTAACTGTTCGAGCACTTCCTGCTTGGAAAGAGACGGATTATCTGCTTTCATGGCATCCAGCAACAATGTTTCTTCTTCCGGATCCGTGACTTCATAGTTCCCTGACTGGCTTATTTCATCAACTTCAAACAACATAAACTTGCGGCTTCCGACCTGAATATAGGTGTCGCCACTTGTGATGGCGGTTGACAGTTCATCGTTATTGAGTTTGAGCAGCTTCATATGAATTCCCTCCCATATGGAGTATGAGGCAATTATAACACATTGGGGCTGAAGCAAACCATTCCCGAAGCAGGCGAAGGCCCTTTTCGAAATAGGTGCCAAAGGACTACAACAAACATACAATCGCAACATTTGTATCCATGAGATAGCCTTACTTCGTCATCGGTCCCAGTCCTCGCGCATGCGACCGACTTCATCCTTTAATTCCTTGATCCTCTCCGGGGACAAGACGCCTGCAGACTGGAGCAGATCATCCACGCTGCAGTCGCCCGTCTCTTCCATTTCCACGGTCTCCTGATTAAAATCAATAATCACTCGCGGATACGTGATATTGACTTTACGCAGGATGTTCCGCAATTCCTTTACGGTATCGGCATCCATTTTTTGTGGAAGCATGGAAAGACACCTCGCATTTTCGATTTGGGATCATTATACCATATTTTAAAACCTTTCCGCTCTCGCCACTGAACCCGATTTCGATTTTCAAGCCCGACAAGGTGAAATGCTGCTGCTTCCGTCAGGTTCGCGCTTCTTCGCTGTAACCCATCGCAAGGTATCCCTTCCTTCGTTTCGCATACATCCGCATCAGCTTGGGAACCTCCTGATCGACGTAGTCGTAAATTTGCACTTCCCGCTTCGATTCATACATGCGATGAAGCCGGCCAGCGTATTGCTGAAGCGTTCCCTTCCATGAAATGGGCATCACCAGAAATAGCGTATCCAATCGGGCATCGTCGAAGCCTTCGCCGGCAAACCGGCCGGTGGCCAAAAACACTCTTTCCTGATCTTCAGGCACAGAACGAATTTGCTCCTGAATGTCCCTCCAACGCTTCTTCCCCATGCCGCCGCGCAGCACGATCACATTTTTCGCGAAGGGCTTGAGCCGTTCCGCAAAATAGTCCAAATGAGCCGTCCGCTCCGTCAGCAATAACGGCGATCTGCCCTGGTCCAACGCCTTCAGCAGGTCGTCAAAGATTTGATCGTTGCGGCGCTCGTTGGCAATCAACCGATCGTAGAGCTCCTGGATCGACAAGTCGGCTGCTTCCGCTTCGGGAATGCTGAAGGAGGTCGAGCGCGGCAGCAAGACATGCCGGAACGGCCGATTTTTCGCCTGCGTCTTTGCATCCACGCGGTAACGTACCGGGCCGCATTGCATGCTGACGATCGGATGATGTCCGTCCTTGCGCACATAGGTGGCGGTCAATCCCAACACGTATTTGGAGCGGGCTCGGCTCAGCACTTGCTCGAAGCTAAAGGCGGAAATATGATGACATTCATCCACAATAATCTGACCGTATTCGCCAAGAACGGACGGCAAATCCTCACGACCGTGAACGGATTGCAGCATGGCGACATCCAGTCGTCCGGTACGGCTGTTTTTACCGCCTCCCCATTGTCCGATTTCGTCGGCCGGGATGGTCAGAAATAAAGCCAACTGCGCCTTCCATTGCTCTAACAACTGTCTGCGATGCACCAGCACCAACGTGCTGACGCCTCTGGCTGCAATCATCCAGGCACCGATCACGGTTTTGCCGAACGCCGTCGTTGCCGCTAAAATCCCTGTGTCGTGTCGCAGCAATTCCGCCGCGGCTTTGGACTGCTCCGCCTTCAACTCGGCGCGAAAATCGATCTGAAGGGGGTGTCCCGTTACTCTTTCGTCCGCCAACTCCACGGTCGTGCCCCGGCTTTCCAGCCGTTCCAGAACGCTCTCCAAACAGCCCCTCGGCAGGGCAATATGACGCGAAAATTCGGCGGAGCAATTGATAATGCGAGGCTTTCCGAAGGTGGAGAGCCTCATCTTCTGCGCTTTGTAGAAGTCGGGGTTCTGAAAGGCAGCCAGCCGAATGAATGCGTTGATTTGAGAGGACGTCAACCCTTCTTTTTCAATATAGAGCTTGTCGCTGATGACCAGCTTCATTCGCTCGGGGAAATTCTCTTTCCATGCATCTGCCGTTGCCGTTTCTGCATGCCAAGGCATCGCATCATCATCGTCATCCTCGTCGGAAGCGCGGGCGATTCGAAGCACACTTCCCTTCCGCAGCGCTTCATCAACAAGCGCTTCCGCTTCCACTCGCTTCATTTTGCGCAGGGAGGACAAAAACTGCCATTGATCTCGGTAGGGCTCCAGATGGTCGTCGACAAACAGGCTGTTTCCTGCCTTGCCCGGCCCTCGTTGCAGCGGCAGAGCGATCAGATTGCCGAGCTTCTTGTCTTTGGGGAGCGTGTCCTGATTGGGAAACATCCGGTCGTAGGAATCCAATCCGATCTGATGCCGATGCTCCAAGGCGAGCGTAAGCAGACTGCTTCCCATCATGCGGGCGGTTTTGGCCGGCAGCGGCTCCTCGAAGAAGATCCATACGTGCCCTCCGTTCCCCGAGCGGGAACGCTCCAAAGCCGCCGGAACCTTCTTATGACGGCATACGGACAAGAAGGCGGAACTGTCCTCCTGCCAACCCGATTTGTCAAAGTCGACGGCCAGAAACCAGCAGGTTTCATTGGTCAGGAGCGGATAAAGGCCAAGGGTAACCGGACGCTGTTCCCGCTGCAGATGCTGGGCAATGACCTCATCCGTTATGGGCAGGTCTTCGCCCCATACCGCTCGGCCATTTTCTTTGCCCAAGTATTCGCGCGCCCGGAAATACCCGGCCTTTCCGGTCTTGTCGACTCCCCGCAAGGCATAGACATCTTCCCGTCCCCGGAAGAAGGATCGGAACAGGGCGATTTTATCCTGAAGATCCGACTGTTTCGTGACGTTAAAGTCGGAGCCTTGCCGCTCGAAGTCTGCTTCTGCTTCCTTCAATGGCTCTGGCGGTAAGATCGACTTTGCTTCATTTTCACGTGAACTGTCCTGAGATTGAAGTCTGTTTTTCAACTGTCTCACTTCAGACTGAAGGCTTGCGTTTTCCAAACGCAATCGATGAACTTCGGCCTGCAGGCGCTCGTAGTCGGCCGGAACCAAGTTCAATTCCATTTGTATAGCCTTCTCCGTGCGTTCCTGCTTTCGAGCCATTTCATAATCCCCTTCAGCGTTGTTGGTCTTATCTATCTTTACGATAACATGTTGTAACACAAAATAAAAACCCTTCCGAAGGAAGAGTTTGTTTGAAGATATGGTGCGGTCGAGAGGACTCGAACCTCCACAATGTTTCCATTACTGGCACCTGAAGCCAGCGCGTCTGCCAATTCCGCCACGACCGCATATTCAATTGTTCCTTGACTTGACTCTCTTCCCCTACAGAGTTACTGTCGACACACCAGCCGCGCCTATGTCGGCCGCGCTAATAATCACATTAGCGTGGTACGTCAAACCTTAGAGGGAAATTCAAGGATTGGTGAGACCTGTGCTTGTTTGGCGCGCTGGCCATTTTGCAAGCATCCAATCACTGTGCGGGCTGAGAGCCGGTAGCCGCGATAAATTGCTTCCTCGCCAAAACCTGAATCCAGCGCGTCTGCCAATTCCGCCACGTCCGCATGTTTGCCGTTGCCGCCGCTTAGCGCGACGTCAGCGAAATATAATTTATCACAGAGCATCGGCTCTAGTCAAGCTATGATTTTCTTCTTTGCGATTTTCTTCTCCTTCTTTTCCTATTATAATGAGAACTGCGAACGGTTCCTGCTCCTCTTGGACGCATCTCATGGAAAAAAGGTGGAAGTTATGACGAATTCGCTGACGACGGATCGCAGGGTTGCCAAGTCGAAGGCCGCGCTGAAGCAGGCGCTTCTCGGCTGGATGTCGCGCAAGGAGTTCGGCGAGATTACCATTACGGATATCGTCGAATCGGCCGAGCTGAATCGCGGCACCTTCTATAAGCATTATTCGTGCAAGGAACAATTGCTTGACGATATTCTAAGCGACGTGCTGTCCGATCTGATCCGCGCGTATCGCTATCCGTACGCCAACATGAAGAACTTCGATGTCCAGATGCTGCGCCCTTCCAACATCAAGATCTTCGATCACGTGCAGAACTATGCCGCCGTCTATACGCTGATGGTGAAGACGAACAGCCTGCCCGAGTTCAAGAACCGCATTTACGAGACGTTGAAGCACCTCTATCTCGCAGACATGACGGAGCTCTCCCCGAATCCCGCGATCGACAAGGAAGTGATGGCGTGCTACCAGGCGAACGCGGTCCTTGGCATTATGACGGAATGGGTGCAGAACAACTTCAAGCACAATCCGGCCTACCTGGCCGAACAGCTTGTCGAATTGACGCGGCTGAATCGCTCGCAGGAATCGTACCTCTCGAACCTCGATTGATCGTATCGCGAACAAGAATGACATCTAGCGCAAGAGCTTCGGCAGCGGGCCGAAGCTCTTTTTTCCAAGTGGGGAATCTGCCGTTAGTTGCTTGTCCAGCCGCCGTCGACGGGCAGCTCGACGCCGGTAATGAACTTCGCGTCGTCCGAGGCGAGGAACAAGTAAGCATGTGCGATATCCATCGATTCGCCGGCATGGGGCGGAAGCGGAGCATGGTTCACGTAGAATGAGCCCATCTCCTCCTGCGACTTGATGCCCGCGTTGACAGCGAGGCCCGTGAAGATGGCGCCCGGATGCACGGAGTTGACGCGGATATTGTCCTTGGCGAACCACTGGGCCGCGTGCTTCGTGAGCGAGCGGACGGCGCCCTTGGACGCGCTGTAGGCGGCGCCTTGAGCGTCGGAGATGCCGCCGATAATGCCGGCGATCGAGGACGTGTTGACGATCGAGCCTTTGCCGTTCTTCTGCATGTACGGGATGACGGCCTTCATGCCCAGCCAGACGCCCGACGTGTTGATGTCCATCACTTTATTCCAGTCCGGCAGCTCGGCTTCGAGAATGCCCTTGGCAATATGAATGCCGGCGTTGTTGACGAGAATGTCGATGCGGCCGTACTTGGCAGCAGTCTCTTCGACAACCGACTTCCACGAATCGGGGTTGGATACGTCAAGCTTCAGCGCGATCGCTTCGCCGCCCGCGGCGACGATCTCGTTCACTTTCTCCTGGAGCACATCGACGACAATGTCCGTTGCGACGACCTTCGCGCCTTCTCTGGCGAACAATTGAGCGCCCGCAAGTCCCATTCCGCTTGCCGCTCCCGTGATGATGGCTACTTTGCCTGTCAGTCTGCCCATTGTGCACAACATCCTTTCTTTTTGGCCCGAATGCGATTCGGCTTTACACTCCAAGTATAGGAATCGGAGGCGAATAGCTCAATCGGCAAATGAAAGCGCTTTTGTTCATTAAGCGACAGCCCCCGCTCCCGTATCGATTATCTGACGGGAATGCCGCGATAACGAACACTTGGCGCGTATTTGTCGCTTCTGGCCGACATGGCAAAGAACCGCCAGGGAGGGCGCCCTGACGGTCGTTTATGCGATTTTTCACATTCGTTGGCCCGGATTCGAAGGAATCGCGGCTTTTTATGCGGCTTTTCGCATACATGCGGCAACTCGGCCCGGACTTTTCTCCATGTATGCTATTTTTCACATATAATTGCCCAAACTCCCTGTTTGCGAGCTGTGCCAATGTGAATTTTCGTATAAAAATCCGGCTGCCAAGCGGCATCGACGGCTTCCGTCCTCCTTCCGTCTCGCTTGCAAGGGCTCGAGTGGGGGCGGAGCAGCGTGTCGCTAGGTCGGTGCGGCCTATAAAGGCGATTGGCGGCTCGTTCGCTCGCGGATCGCTTCATTAACAAGCCCGCGCCGCGCGAGCAGCCAGTCCGCCTCGCGCGGATAGGCGCGGAACGTAAGCGGCGTCTCGAGCCCCTGCTCCAGCAGCCGCAGTGTTGCCTCCCGTCCGGCGAGCGACTCCAGCAGCCTCAGAGCCCGCAAGTCCTGAAGCGCTTCGCGCACGACCTTGAGCCGGATCGACTCGACCGGTCCGTTCTCGCCCGGGTAGACGAGGAACGCGTCGCCCGACGGGAACGCACCGTCCGCGTCCGTCGTCTCGAACGGGTTGACGGCCCGCAGCGAATATTGCGAGTACCAGAAGTTGTAGCCCCAGTGCAGGAAGCCCTTCATGCGGAACTTGTACAACTGAGCGCCGAGAATCCGGCTGCGCGCCGACGGCATGTCGAAGAAGCGGTTCGCGACTTCCTTGTATTGGGCGCAGCAGTAGTACGTCCACAAGTCCGGCACGCCGGCTTCGAGGAACGGCTCGATGCGATCGCTCCCCGGAATCGGCTGGCCGACGAGTCCGCGCTCGTAGAACGCGAAGTCCGACAGCGCGTCCAGCACCGGCAGCTCGCCGACATGACGGCGAAGCCGCTCGCTCGCGGCCGTGTACGAGGCAAGGTCCTCCTCGCGCGGCTCGTCGGAGACATGGAAGAACACGCGGCCCTCCAGGCCGTGCTCGCGAATGTAAGCCAGCAGCGCGGGCAGGAAGCTGTCCAGGAATCGGCCGTACTCCTCGCCCGCGGCGTCGGTATGCCAGCCGAAGCGCTTCGCGAGCGCGCCGTTCTCCTCCGCCTCAATCTTCGGCGCGTGCTTCGCTCCCCATTGGGTGAACAGATGCGAGAACTCGAAGTTGCGTATGCCGACGCGTTCGCACATGCCGATCCAGCGCGTCAGCCGGTCGAAGCCGAACGCGTAGCCGTCCGCCGTCAGCTTCACATCGACAAGCTGCACCGTCGGCCGCTCGCCGCCGACCGCCGTATCGAGCGGCGGCGTAAACAGCGGCGTCAGCAGCAGGTTGACGCCATGAGCCGCCGCCGTCGCCGCATAGGCTTCGAGCAGCTCCCAATGCCGCTCGCCGAAGACGTCCGCGCCGTATTGCGTCGCAAGACAGTCGGCGTGAAGCCATTCCGTATGCAGCAGCTCCTGTTCCGGCAGTACGACATCGATGACGTCCAACAGAAATGTCTCGGCTGCGGCCGCAGCGCCGTCATCGTTCATGAAGCGCACCTCGATGGGGTGCACCCCCGGCGCTTCGTCGGCCGCCGCAACCGCCTCGATCCAGAGGGCGCGCCACTGGTTCGGCAGCGCCCGGAGCTTCCCGCCCGGCCCGAGCGGCAGCAGCGGGTCCGGGAACAGCCCCGGCTTGCCGCGCAGCACGTGCGCGTCGGCGTCGCCGTAGCCGGGCAGCGCCGACGGCGCGAGGCCAACCGCTTGCGCGGTCAGCGTGCCCCGCCAGCCCGGCGAAGCGACGGTCACGCGCGTCCAGAGGCTCCGGGCCGCTTCGGGCAGCCGGTACGCAACCTGGAACGAATACGCTTCGCCGCGCAGCGCCGAGCCCGCGCCATGCTCCCCGTGCGTCAGCTCCTCATCGGGGAACACCTTCGCGAGCGAGCTGACGCACCTCATCTCCCAGCGAATCGTTGTTGTCGCCTGTGTGCTCATTCGCCTTCCTCCTCTCCCTCTTGCCGATCCCCGCCGTTCGCTCGGTCGTCGTCCACTCGGCCGTCGTCCGCTCGGCTGTCGCTTGCTCGGCCGAAGCCCGCCGCGCGGAACGCCTGCGCCAGATCGCCGATCAGATCGTCCGGCGACTCAAGGCCGACATGCAGGCGGACAACCGGCACTCGCCTGCGCGGCGTCCCGCGTCCGCCCTCCTGCAGGCTGACCAGGCTCTCGTAGCCGCCCCAACTGAAGCCGATGCGGAAGCAGCGCAGCACATCGACGAAGCGGGCGAGCCGCTCCCGGTCGGCGCCCGCCTCGAACGAGAGCAGGCCGCCGAAGCCGCGCATCTGCGCGCGGGCCAGCCCGTGCTGCGGATGCGCAGCAAGGCCCGGGAAGTGGACGCGGTCAACGAACGGCAGCGATTCCAGGTAAGCGGCGACCGCGAGGCCCCCGGCCTGGTGGCGCTCCATGCGCAGCGGCAGCGTCCGCAGCCCGCGGTGCAGCAGCGCGGCCGTCTGCGGCAGCATCACCGCGCCGAGCAGCACAAGCTCCTGGCGGCTCAACTCGGCAATCGCCGCGGCGCTGCCGACAACGACGCCGCCGAGCGCATCGCTGTGGCCGCCGACATACTTCGTGAGCGAATGGACGACGAGATCGACGCCCAGCTCAAGCGGCCGCTGGAAAATCGGCGACGCCCACGTATTGTCGACGATGGTGCGAATGCCCCTCGCGCGGGCGGATGCCGCGCAGGCGCGCAGATCCTGCAGCTCGAAGAACAGGCTTGTCGGGCTCTCGAGGTACAGCAGCTTCGTGTTCGGCCGATAAGCCGCTTCGATCGAGGCGAGGTCGGCACCGTCCGCGAAGTCCGCTTCGATGCCGAAGCGGCGCAGGTAGTCGCCGATGAAGCGCCGGGCCGGGCCGTAGGCTTGATCGACGCAGACGATATGGTCGCCCGCCCGCACGGAAGCGAGGACGGCCGCCGAGATCGCGCCCATGCCGGTCGCGAAGCAGCGGGCGTCCTCGCCGCCTTCCAGCTCCGCGAGCCTCGCCTCCAGCGCGCGGACGGTCGGATTGTTGCCGCGCGAATAGACGAAGCTGCCCGCATCTCCGTCCGCCCGGTCCATGTCGGCGACGGTCGGGAACGCGAACAGGCTCGTGTCGTAGATCGGCGTATGCACGGCGCCGTAATGCTTGCCGTCGTAAGCATCGTGCGCGACGATCGTATGGGAGTCGCGAAGTCGGCCGCTCACGAGACCACTCCTTGGCCGCCGTCGGGGCCGATCGTCTGGTAGACGTCGGACTTGGCCGCCTGCTCCGCCTTCAAGCACATCAGCGCGCTCGAGATGCCCATCGCGAGCGGCGTCGCCGAGCGCTCCTCGCCGCGCATGACGCCGAGGAAGTTGAGCGCAAGCGCCGAATCGCCGCCGAAGTGCGGCAGCTTCGCCGCTTCGAGCTTGTACGTCTCCGTCCGCGGCGTATGGTGCATGAATACCTTCACCTCGTCGCGGTACCAGTCGAACTCGACCGTGCCCTTGTAGCCGATGAGCCGCGCGCCGCGCCGGCCGGCTTCCTTCCTCGCATAGAAGTTCTGCGAATAGACGGCATGCATCCCCGTCTCGTAGCGGATCAGAATGCTCGCGGAATCGTGATTGCCCGTATCGACCGCGAAGGCGCAGCCGTCGCCCGTCGATTCCTCCCGCGCGACGCGCTTAAGCACGTACGGGCTCTCCGGACACGTATAATATTCGTCGCAGTCGCCGCAGCGGAGCCCCGCAGGCTTGCCGCCCGCGAACACCCGCTTCGACTCCATCGCCGCCACCGCCGTCGGCTCCATGCCGAGCAGGAAATTCAGGCAGTCGAGATCGTGCGTCGCCTTCTGCAGGAACAGCCCTCCGGTCTCCGCTTCGTTGCGGTACCAGTCATGGTAATAGACGCCGCCGTACGGCACATTGTTGACCGCTTGCACATGCTCGATCGTGCCGAGGCGGCCCGAATCGATAATTTCCTTGACGAGCACCGCCGCCGGCGTGTTGCGCAGCGGGAACGAGACGACGACCTCCGACGTCGAGCGCGCCGACGCCTCGCGCAGCTTCGCCAGATCCGCCGGCGTAATGCCGACGGGCTTCTCGAGGAACAGCGGGAGGTTGCGCGCCATCACCTTGAGCGCCATCTCGGTGTGCAGCGAGCAGCGGGTGCCGATCATAACGCCGTCGAGCTCCTCCGCCGCCAGCATATCGTCCGCACGCTCATAGCAGCGAACCCCTTCGGCGGCGCTCCCCTTCTGTCCGAGCTTCGCCTGCGCCTTGCCGATATCGATGTCGGCCACGGCCGCCACCTGCACCCCTTGCTCCAACTCCAGCAGCCGATCCACAAAATAATGCATGCGGGTGCCGTATCCGATAATGCCGACTCTCATCGCGATCCTTCCTCCTTCTTCCGTCCGTTATCCCAGCTCCGCGACATCCTGCAGCACCGCGACCGGGCGAGCCGTGCCGTGCAACTCGAAGACGACCAGCTCGTTGACGCCCGCCCTCAGCAGCGGCGCCGGCACATACAGCGTCTTCTGCGGACCGCGCTCCCAATAACGGCCGAGATTAAATCCGTTGACATAAGCGACGCCCTTCGTCCAGCCTTCGAGCTTCAGGAACGTGTCCGCCGGCTCGTCGACCGTGAACGTCCCCCGATAGAAGGCAGGCTCGTCGCCCAAGTCGCCAAGCGAACCGCTCGTCCCGCAAGGCTCATACACCAGGCCCGACAGATCGCTTAGCGGCAGCGTGCGAATCGTCCAGTTGAACAGGAAGTGATTGTACAGCTTCGCGCCGGTCTTGACGCCCTCCGTGATGCCCTTCACGTCCCGCAGCCGCGAGCCGTAATTGATGCGCCCCATATTTTCCACCAGAATGCCAAGCTTCGCCCCTCCGGCGGGAATGTCGGCGACAACGGAATCGGCTCCCCACCGCTCGACAACGCCGACGAACCGCCCGTCGAGATAGATCGAGGCCCGATCCCGAACCTCCTGCACGATGATCGCACACTGCTCCTGCGGACCGGACACCTCCGTCTCATACCAGAGGAAGCCGTAATCCTGGCCAAGCCGCTCCATCGTCTCGGGATAGACGGACGGAATCGCCGGCCCCAGCCGATCGAACGATGCGAACAGCGAAGCGCGCTCCGTCAGCCGCACGTTCCCGTAGCCCCGCTTCGGCGAGACGGCGGGCAGCGGCACATCGGGCAGCTCCGCATACCGGCCGATCACGTCCCGGATCGCCCAATACTTGTCCGTCGGATCGCCCGATTCGGACAGCAGCGCATGGTAATCGTAGCTCGTCACCGTCGGCTCGTAGAACTCGATATGGTTCGCCCCGTTGTAGAAGCCGAAGTTCGTGCCGCCGTGGAACATGTAGAAGTTGACCGAAGCGCCGGCCGCGAGAATGCGGTCCAGCACGTCGACGACGTCCTCGTAGCCCCGCACATGGTGCTCGTCGCCCCAGTGGTCGAACCAGCCGTTCCAATATTCCATGCAGACGAGCGGCGATTCCGGCCGATAGGCGAGCAGCCGCGCGAACGCCTGCTCCGGCTTCGAGCCGAAGTTCAGCGTCGCGAGCGTTCCCGGCAGCGTGCCGCCCTGCAGCATGTAGTCCTCCGAGCCGTCCGAGGTGAACAGCAGCACATCCATCCCGGCCCCGACCATCGTATCCTTCAGAAAATTCAAGTAATTCCGATCGTTCCCGTAGCTGCCGTATTCGTTCTCGATCTGCATCGCGACGATCGGGCCGCCCGATGTGCAGAGAAGCGGCTTCAGCCGCGGCAGCAGCTCGTCGTAATATGCCTTAACCTTCGCGAGGAACCGCGGATCGCCGCATCGCAGCCGCAGCTCGGAGTCGGCCAGCAGCCAGGCGGGCAAGCCGCCGAATTCCCATTCCGCGCATATATAAGGGCTTGGGCGCACAATGACGTGCAGGCCCAGCTCGCCCGCCAACCGCACGAACCGCTCGACGTCCGCGATGCCCTCGAAGACGAAGCGCCCTTCCTGCGGCTCGTGCAGGTTCCAGGCGATGTACGTCTCGACGGCGTTGAAGCCGCAGGCCCGCAGCTTGCGGAGGCGATCCTCCCAATAATCCGGCACGATGCGGAAGTAGTGCATCGCGCCGCTGATGAGGCGAATCGGCTTGCCGTCCAGGACGAAGCCGTCGCCTGCGATCTCGAATGTAGCCATCTCGTTCTCCCCCGCTAGTCGGGCGTGCCCGCACGGTATTCGAGGGGCGTCACGCCGACCGTTCGTTTGAACAGCTTCTGGAAATAAATTTTGTCGCCGTAGCCGACGAGATGGGCGATCTCGTACACCTTCAGGCCCGGATGGTCGCGCAGCAGCATCTTCGCCTTGTCCATCCGCACCCGGTTGAGGTAGTCGGTAATCGTCTCGCCCTTCTCGCGGCTGAACAGCTTGCTGATATAGCTTGCGTTAAAGCCGACCTTGTCGGCGATGTAAGGCAGATCGATGTCGCGATTGTACTCCCGGTCGATCAGCTTGCAGATCCGATCGGCGGTCGCCGCGCCCAGGCTGTGCGGCGCCGGTGCCGCCGCCGCGCCGGTCGGCTGCGGATCGGCAGCGGGGGCGGCCGCAGGAGCCGCCGCTCCGGCATCCCGCTCCGCCGCCTGCTTCGCCTCCGCGCACCGGTCCAGCAGCTTGAACACCTCGACCTTGTCCATCGGCTTGAGCAGGTAATCGGTCGCGCCCGCGCGCAGCGCCCGTCTGGCGTACTCGAAGTCGTTGTACCCGCTCAGCATGATGATGACGACGTTCGGCAGCTTCTCCTTCGCCTGCTCGATGAAGCGCAGGCCGTCCATCATCGGCATCTCGATGTCGGTGACGATGACATCGAGATCGTCCGGTCCCATGCCGGACAACTGCAGCATCGCCTCCAGCCCGTTGCCGTGCTGGCCGGCGATCTCGACGCCGCCCGGATACCTGGACAGAATCTTGGCGATGCCAAGGCGAATCTGCTCCTCGTCGTCGACGACCATAATCTTCAGCATCTCTCCGCCTCCTCCCGCTCCGGCGGCAGCGGCAGCCGAATCTCGACGACCGTGCCTTCGCCCTCCCGGCTGTCGATCCGCAGACCGTACGCCTCGCCGTACTGCATCTTGATCCGCTCCCGCACGTTGCGCAGGCCGATGCCCCGCCCCCGCGCGGCGGGCGGAAGCCGGCCGGCGACGCGTTCGCGCAGCGTCTTCAGTTCCTGCTCGCTCATGCCGCAGCCGTCGTCGGCGACGATGAAGACGACGTCCGTCCCTTCATGGCGGACATCGATCCGGATCGTGCCGGTGCCGAGCCGGTTCTTGAACGCGTGATGGATCGCGTTCTCGACGATCGGCTGGAGCATAAGCTTGACGCAGCCGATGTCATGATCGCGCTCCGGAATGTCGACAAGCACCGTGAACTTGTTCGAGAACCGCATGTTCTGCAGCGCGATGTAGTTGCCCAGATGCTCAAGCTCCTGCCCGATCGTCGCAAGCTGCTCCTCGTGATTGACGCCGTAGCGGAGCAGCTTCCCGAGCGTGAACGTCATATCGGCCACTTCCTCGTCGTCGTTCAGCTCCGCCTTCATCCGGATCGTCTCGAGCGTGTTGTAGATGAAGTGCGGATTGATCTGGCTCTGCAGCGCCGCATATTCCGCTTCCTTCTTGCGCGTCTGCGTCGTCTTCACCTCTTCGAGCAGATCGCGAACGCGCGTCACCATGATGTTGAAGTGCCGGCCCAACATGCCCACCTCATCCCGGTAGCGCTGGTTGAAGCTGACGTCGAGATTGCCCGTCTGCACCTCCTGCATCAGCGTCTTGATCTTGCTGAGCGGCCGGGTGAGCGCGTACGAGATCGCAATCGCGATGCCGAGCGCCAGCAGCACGAAGAGGCCCGACATGAGCAGCGTCACGTTGCGGGTGACCGCCGCTTGCCGGGTCACTTCCGCCGTCGGAATGTAGACGATCAGCTTCCAATTGGTCAACGAGGATCTCGCATACGTCGTGATGTACGATTCGCCGTCGATCCGGATCGGGAACGATCCCGAGGTCGCCGTCGCCTGCCGGACCGACTCCTCGCTTGACAGATCGCGGGTGAGCAGCGAGCGATCGCTTGCGTAGATGACCTTGTCGTTCTCGTCGACGAGCACCGTCTGCCCCTTCGTCACGTCGTCGAGGTCGCGGAACTGCCGCTCGAATGCCGTAATATTCGTATCGAAGACGATGAACCCGATCGGCGCAAGATCGAACTTCACCTGCTTCAGCTCCCGAATGACGGAGAAGGCGTAGTAATTGTCCTTCCCGGTCGACACCTCCTGCGTGCTGACGAGCACGGGATTGCCGTCGGCTTCCATCGCGATCTTCGCCCATTCGTCCCGGACCTCGTCGAGGTTGTTCCGGATGCCGCCGGTTTTGATGTTGTATTTGAAGCGCCCGTAGTTATCGAACACATAGACCGACACGGTATCGGGCTTGATTTTGTTCAAATTATTAATGTAGAGATCCATTCCCTGCTCCTTGGCCAGCCCTGTGTTCGGATCGGCCAGCCAGCCGAGAAAGTCCTTGTTGTACAGCGGCATCGCCGACATATTGTACAAGTCCGTCACGTAATCGTCGATCTTGAGCAGCGTCTTCGAGGTGATCTCGGTCGCGTACGACGTCGTGTTCGCCTTGATCGAGCGGGCATAATAATAGGAAGAAGCGTAGCTGATCATGAAGAGCGGAAGGCAGACAAGCGTCAGGAAGACGATCAGCAGCTTCTGTTGCATGGTGAGATTCGCGAACGCCACCCATAACTTCTCGAACGCCCTTCCCGCGATTCGCCATCCCATCTTCGTCATGCCGCTTCCTCCCGTTGTCTGAACGTGCGAGTACCGTTATTTTACTGCACCGTTCACGATCCCGGCAAACACGTACTTCTGGAAGAACAAATACAGCACAATGATCGGCACCATAATCATCAGAATGGCCGCGGACATCATCTCCCATTCGGTGCTCCGCTCCGACGAGAAGTTCATCAGGCTGGTCGATACGACCGTCAGCTTCTGCGCCGGCATGTACAAGTACGGGGTGAACATGTCGTTGTAGATGTTGATCGTCTTGATGATGATGATCGTCGCCGTCGCCGGCGTCAGCAGCGGGAAGATGATCGTCCGGTATATGCGGAACAGCGATGCGCCTTCCATCATCGCGGCCTCGTCGAGCTCCCTCGGAATATTCCGCAGGAATTGCAAATAAATAAAGAGCTGCAGCACGCTCGTACCGAGGTTAAGGACAATCGCCGCCCACAGCGTGTTGTACAGATGCAGATTCTTCACAACGGTGAACGTCGCGACCTGCGTCGTAATCATCGGCACGAACGACAGCGCAATATACGTGCCCATGATGAGCTTCTTCAGCCTGAACTCGAACCGGCCGAGCACGTACGCCACCATCGTCCCGAGCGCCACGTTGCCGATGACGGCGGCGACAATGATGAGCAGCGTGTTCCAGTAAGCGCGGTCCAGATGCGCACGCGTCATCACCGAGACGAAGTTATCGAAGTTGAGGAAGCTGTGCGGCAGCTTGAAGACGCTCGTCTGGGCGAATTCCGTCTTGCTCTTGAACGCGTTCATCACGAGCACATACGGCGGGAACACGATCAGGACAACGGCTATCCACAGAATGAAGTGCTTAAATAGAGTCAACGGCGCGAATGCCTTCTCTCTCAATCCGACCACCTCCGCGTTGCGAGCCGCTGCACGCCCAACACGACAACGACGAGGGCAATCAAGGTGATGCTCATCGCGGACGCCAGGCCGAAGTTGTTGAACTTGAACGCCGTCGCGATCGTCTTCGTCAGGAACGTGTCGCTCGCGCCGAGCGGGCCGCCGCCCGTCAGAATAAACGGCAGGTCGAACATCTCGAGCGTGCCGATGATCGTCAGGAACAGGTTAAGCTCGATGACCTGGGTAATGTTGGGCAGGACAACGCGCATGCTCGTCTGGAAGCGCGAAGCGCCGTCGATCTTGGCGGCCTCGACAATCTCCGAAGGAACGGACTGCAGCGCGGCGAGATAGATGACCATGTTGAGGCCCATGAACTTCCACAGTGTAATGAAGCCCAATACGTGATTGACCGCCTTCGGCGAACCGAACCAGCTGATCGCGAGGGAGTCGAGCCCCATGCCGCGCAGCAGCGTGTTGAAGGAGCCGTATTCGGAATTGAACACGTAGTTGAACATATAAGCGACGGCGACGCCGTTCATAATATAAGGCATGAACAGCATGACCCGGTACGCGTTGCGCCCCTTCAGCCGCGAATTGAGCAGCAGCGCGAAGAACAGGCCGAGCGCGTTCTGGAACAGCCCCCAGATCAGATAGACGAAGTTGTGGCCGAACGCCTGCCAGATCTCCTTCGTCTGGAACACTTCCTTGTAGTTGGCGATGCCCGCCCATGTCTTCTCCGGGCTGAAGCCGTCCCAGCTCATGAAGCTGAGATAGACCAGATAGCCGGCAGGATACAGGGAGAACAACACCAGCAGCACAATCGGGACAAGCAGGAACAGGACGATCAGAATCCGCTTCTGCAGGCTGTACGATAGGCTGTCGACCATCCGCTAACACTCCTTTCTTATCGACGGACGCGGCGGCAGAGACGACGAAGCGGATGTCCGTAGGACCGGCCATCCGCTTCTGTCGGTCATGCCGAGAATCGATCCGCCCGTCCCGTTACTTGCCGAGCGCCGCCTTCGTCGACTTCCACTTCTTGTTGTAGCTGTCGAACACGTCCTGCATCTTGCCGACCGTCACTTCTTGAATGAACTTGAACGGATCGAACTGCATCTTGTTCTCGACGGCCTTGACGTCTTCGCTGATCGACTGGGCTTCGAGCATCTCCGGGTTGTAGGCCATAAAGTCGGTAATCTGCTTCAGGCTTTGCTGTTGATCCTTCAGCGGCGAGATGATCATATGGTCGGCGTAGTCGCCCGACTCTTCGAGCAGGAACTTGATGAACGCCTTGGCGAGCGGCTTGTTCTTGCTCGTCGCGCTGACTGCGTATGCCCAGTCGTTGCGCATCATGCCCTTGTACGTGCCGCTGTTGTCGTACGGCAACGGCACAAAGCCGATGTCGTCGAGCGACAGGCCGTTGCTGAGCAGGTTCGAGATCGCCCAGTTGCCGATGTACATCATCGCGGCTTTGCCGGAGGCGAGATCCTTCTGCGTCTGATCCCATGTCGCCGAGTAGACGTCCTTCTCGAGATAGCCCTTGTCATAGAACTGCTTCAGGATGCCGAGCCCCTGGCCGTAAGCGCCGTCGACCGTGAACGGCGTGTCCGTATTGATCTTGTCGTTGCGCAGGTCCGTGCTGCCGTAGATGAACTCGGCCGGATCGGTCCAGTATTGCAGCGTCCAGGCGTCCTTGAAGGCGGTCGCCATCGGCACGATGCCCGCAGCCTTCAGCTTCTCCGCATCGGCGAACAGCTCGTCCAGCGTCTTCGGCGGCTCGGCGATGCCGGCCTTGGCGAATGCCTGCTTGTTGTACAGCAGGCCGTTGATCGCCACCTGTTGCGTGATGCCGTACAGCTTGCCGTCGTAGGAATTGTAGTCCTTGAAGTAAATGTTGTCGTTCAGCCCGAGGTCGTCGAGCGGTTCATAGAACTTCGGCAAGTCCGATTGCGTCGTCTCGACGAGGGAGAGCACGTCGGGCAACTCGTTCGCAGCCATCCGCACGCGGATCGTCTGCTCGTAATCCTTCAGCCCTTCGATCTTGACCGTCGTTCCCGGGTATTTGGCTTCGAACGCTTCGACGTACTTCTTCAGGTCGGTATCGGCCAGCTCGGTCCGGTGCGTCGCCCACGTGATCGTGCCCTTGATCTCCTCGCCGCCGTTATCGGCGCCGCTTGCGCCTGCGCTGGCCGACTCGCTTGCCGGCGCGCTTGCCCCCGTATCTGCCGAAGCGCTCGCCGACGGCGATGCATTCGAATCGTCGTTCGAGCTGCCGCACCCGGCCAGCAGCCCGATTCCGAGCGTGATCGCCAACCCTGCTGCCACATTCTTCTTTTTCATTTGTTAGCCTCCCCATTTTGCTTGCTGCGCTTATGGCCGATTGCCTAAGTTTATACTATGTCAATTAAAATCACATTCAAATGGCCGCATTTTGTTTTTGTTAGCTATTTTTTGTTTGTTGAAGCGAGGACGAGGGCGATTGGCCTCCGATGTGTTCGCTTACATTTTTCGGCAAGGAACACGATGATTGGAAGGCGTTTTCAAAATGTCACTATTCCTAACATAAACCCCGCATCGAAGTCCGCCCTGCTCCCCTGCCGCGCTTCTGCCGCTTCCGACGCTGCCGCCGCTGCTGCCGCCTCCCCGCCCCCTCCTCACAACCATCACAGTCACATTCTCCCCTCTAGACAGTGGAATCGTCCATCTCGCCGCCGCTCCCCCCTCTTCTATAATCTTTACTATCTACTCGAGGAGGGCTGCAGGACCATGAGAAAAACCCAACCATACGCATTCATCATGCCGAGTCTGCTGTTGACCCTGGCGCTTGGAGTCTACCCGATCCTGTGGGCTCTCAGGTATATGTTCTACGACTATCCGGGCTACGGCTCCGCCACCTACGTCGGACTGGACAACTTCGCCCGGCTGATGCGGGACGCCGAATATTGGAACTCGGTCAAGAACACGTTCATCTACGCCGGAGGCAAGCTGGTGCTGACGCTCCCGCTCTCGCTTATTCTGGCCGTCATCCTGAACAAGGCGTTCCGCGGCCGGCAATTGCTTCGTGCGATCTACTTCCTCCCCACGATCATCAGCGCCTCCGTCATGTCCATCGTCTTCTTTATTATTTTCAACGCGTACAACGGCATGGCCAATCAGTTCCTGATGAAGTACCATCTGATCTCGTCCCCGATCAACTGGCTCGGCGCGGATTACGCGATGCTGACCACGATTCTGATCGCCGTCTGGGGCGGCGTCGGCAACTACATGCTGTTGTTCCTCGCCGGTCTGCAGGGCATTCCGAACGATCTGTACGAGGCTGCTTCCCTGGACGGAGCGAATGCGGCGCAGAAGCTGTTCAAGATCACGATCCCGATGCTCGGCCCCGTGCTGCAGATGATCGTCATGTACGCCATCACGGTTGCGCTCAAGGGCTACGAGAGCATTATGGTGTTCACCGGCGGCGGCCCTTACGGCAAGACCGACGTCATGTACCTGTACGTGTTCAAGCAGTTCTTCCCCATCTCCGCTGACACGGCCAGCATGCAGCGCTTCGGCTACGGCAGCGCGGTCGGCTTCGCCTCGGCGATCATCGTCGGTGTCGTGACGGCGCTCTACTTCTACTTCTCTAGGAAGATGGACAAAATTTATTAAAGAAAGCGAGGAAGCTGTCCATGACTTCGGCGAAAATACTGACTCTGGTGCCGAGAACGATTCTGTGGCTGTTCCTGCTCCTGACGGCCTTCCTGATGCTCTTCCCCGTGGCGCTTACCGTGCTCGGCTCCTTCAAGACGAACCTGGAGGTCACGGTCGGGGCGACGATTCTGCCCAAGGTATGGCAGTTCGGCAACTACTCGACCGCCTGGAAGGCGGCGAACTTCTCCCGGTTTACGTGGAACAGCACGTTCGTGAGCGCCGCCACGACGGTCGGCACGCTTCTGGTGACGACGATGGCGGCCTACGCCGTCGACCGCGCCAACTTCTTCGGCAAGCGCTTCTACGTTGTGCTCCAAGCGAGCATGCTGTTCATCTCGATCGGGGCGGTTGTGCTTCGCCCCCAATTCGACATGATGATCGGCCTCGGCCTGCAGAAGTCGCTGTGGGGCGTCATCATCATCCTGATCAGCGCCCATGCTTCGATCTTCTTCATGCTGATCGGCTTCTTCCGCGGCATTCCGCGCGATCTCGACGAAGCCGCGCTGATCGACGGCTGCAACTTCTACTCCGTATTCTGGCGCATCGTGCTGCCGCTGCTTCGCCCGGCTCTTGCCGTCTGCGGCCTGTTCGTCTTCCGCGGGGCGTGGAACGAATACATTCTTCCGCTCGTGTTCACGATGACAAGGCCCGAGCTGCAGACGCTCACCGTCGGACTCGCCGGCCTGCGCTACAGCATCGGCTCCGCCTCGGAGACGCAGCTTATGCTGGCCGGAGCGTGCCTGTCGATCCTGCCGATGCTCGTCGTTTATATTTTCGCCAACAAGTCGTTTATGCAAGTATCCGCCGGAGCCGTGAAGGGATGACCTGTTGCGCTATAATGGGAGGCGGGGAGTGATATCTCATGAAGCATGCCTACTATCGGTTATCCCTTAAGCAACGAATTCAGCTCTTCTACATTCTCTTGACGGTGTTCTGCATTCTTGTGACCGGGATGCTCTCCGATTACTTCGCGTCCCGGGTCATGGAGCGCAATGCGCTCGGCCTGAGCCAGAATACGCTGAACAAGTCGGCACAGGTGCTGGACGAGCACCTCCGTCACGTCATCGTCTCCTCCTACACCTTGATGCTGAGCGATGCGTTCGTTCAGACGATGAAGGACGTCCAGGCGAAGAACAATACGAGTTACTACCGGAACCTGTCCGCGCTGCAGGTTCCTTTCGTGCAGTTGAAGCTGAACGAGCCGCTCGTGGAATCCGTCCTGCTGAACACGCCGATCGGCGACTTCTATGCGACCAAGGATACGAAGCTGGCGTCGACCGACTACTACCGGGAGTTCGGCTCCTGGCTCGATCGGCCCTCCTGGAGCGTCCAATGGATCGGTTCGCACGAGGACTCCCTGTTCGTGGGCGGCAAGCGGGTGCTGTCCCTGCTCCTTCGTCCTCTCAGCAGCCAATACTCCTCCGACGTCTTCCTGACCGTCAACCTCAATGAGGCGCTTGTCCGCGAGATTGTCGAGGAGAATCTGATCGACGACCAGGTCGGCTTGTACCTGCTCGATGCGGACGGCTCCGAGGTGGTGCGTCCGTCCAGCTCGTCCATCGACTTCGGCGCGGAGCCGGCCTTCCTGAGCAACATGTCCCGCAGCACCGGCAAGGGCTTCTTCCGCTTCACCGACCGCGACGGCAATCGCCAGCTCGTCAACTATGCCGGCTCGACGATGAACGACGGCTGGACGCTTGTCGGCGTCCAGTCCGAGGCGGAACTGCTGCGGCCGATGAAGAACATTCGCTGGCTCATCCTGATTATTATGGCCGCCTGCGTCATTGTTGCGCTGCTCTTCTCCAAGCTGCTGTCGGACGTGCTGCTCAAGCCTCTGTACAAGCTGCGCCGCCTGATGGCCAAGGTCGAGAAGAACGACCTGGACGTTCGCTTCGAGAGCCCTTACGAGGACGAGGTCGGCCATGTCGGCCACAAGTTCAATCGGATGCTGGAGCAGCTCCAGACGCTGATTGCAGAGGTCAAGGCGTCGGAGCAGGAGAAGCGCAAGTCGGAGATCAAGGCGCTTCAGTCGCAGATCGAGCCTCATTTTCTATACAACACCCTTAACACGATTTATTGGAAAAGCGAGAGCGAGGAGTACGCCGACGTGCAGGAGATGATTGTCTCTCTGTCCCTGCTGTTCCGGCTCGGCCTGAACAACGGCAACGAGATCACGACGCTCGAGAAGGAGCTCGACCACGTCCGTCAATACCTGTTCATCCAGCAGAAGTGCTACGAGGACCGGTTCGACTTCTCCATCTCGCTGCAGGACCGGGCGCTGCTCTCCATGCCGATTCTGAAGATCCTGCTGCAGCCGCTCGTCGAGAATTCGATCCTGCACGGCTTCGAGCATGTCAAGGAGCACGGGATGATCCGAATCGACGTGCGCCGGGAAGGCTCCCATCTGCGGCTGCGCGTGGCGGATAACGGCAGCGGCATGGACGTCGACCAGGTGCTCCGGCGAATGAACGAGCCGGATTCGTCGCTGAAGGGCTACGCGCTCGCGAACGTTCGGGCGCGGCTGACGCTATATTACGGCGCGCAGGCTTCCATGACGCTCACGAGCGATCCCGGCCGGGAGACGGCCGTTACTCTGCTTATTCCCATGCCGAAGGAGGAATACGAATGGAACGGATCGTAACGATGTGCGTCATCGACGACATCAAGACGGTCGTGAACGGGATCGCAACCCGCATCCCGTGGGACCAACACGGAATCGAGGTCGTCGGCACGGCGCTGGACGGCTCGGAGGGGCTCGCGCTGATTCGGGAGAAGCAGCCCGACATCGTCGTCACCGACATCCGCATGCCGGGCATCAGCGGCATCGACATGGTGAAGCTGGTCGCGGACGGAGACATTCCGTCCAAGATCATCTTCATCAGCGGCTACACCGACTTCACGTACGCGCAGGAAGCGGTCAAGCTCGGCGCATTCGATTACCTGCTGAAGCCCTTCACCCCGAGCCAGGTTGTCGACGCGGTGACGAAGGCGAAGGAAGCCGTGCTGAGCGAGCGTTCCCGCCGCGACGTCCTGCGCGAGATGGAGCGGCAGCTTGCCGAGAGCATGCCCCACCTGCGGCAGGAGTTCTGCCGCAGGCTGCTCCGCTACGACTCGAGCCTGGAGTCGCTGAACCGGCAATGGGGCTTCCTGCAGATGGAGATGGCGTATTCGCCTCTGCTCGTCATGATCGCCGAGATCGACAACTTCGAGGAGAAGGCGCGGGAGCTGCCGATCAAGGAGGTCGAGCTGGGCCGGTTCGCCGTGCAGAACGTGCTGGAGGAGACGCTCGCCTCGCACACGAAGTTTATTCTGCTGCGCGAGAACGTGCACCAGTTCGTCGCCGTGTTCAACCCGCCGGGACAGCTCGATGCGGCGGAGCTGCTGGAGCGCTGCCGGGAGAATATCGACAGGTGGACATCGCAGTCCGTCTCGATCGGAGTCGGCTCCCAGGCGGACGGCATCCAGAGCGTTTATTTGTCTTATGAGCAGGCGAAGGCCGCGCTGTCCTATTCGTTCTACAGCGGCGGCAACTGCGTCCTGCCCTATACCGAGAAGAGCGGCTTCATCTCGCCTCGCTTCTCGGCCGACAAGGAGAAGGAGCTGCTGTTCGCGCTGCGGTCGGGCAACCTGGACAGGGCGGCGAAGTGGCTCGACGATATTTTCATGGAATGCTCGCAGTACCCGGTTCCGCCCGAGCCCGCCATCATGACGAACCTGCTGTACGGACTCGCGTTCTCCATGTTCCGCGCCCTCTCGGAGCAGGTGCAGGACGAAGAGCGGCAGCAGCTCGAGACGAAGCTGGCCGAGATCAAGGAGTTCTCCTCCCTGTCGCTGAGCGGCTGGCAGCGGAAGCTTCACGACTACTGCGCGCTCGGCTGCGGCATGCTCGAGAACCGGCAGAACCGCGACGCGGCGAAGCTGATCGTGCGGACCATGACGTATATCGAGGAGAACATCGATCAGAGCTTGACGGTGAACGATTGCGCCAGATCGGTCCACCTCAGCCCGAGCTACTTCGCCAACCTGTTCAAGAAGGAGACGGGGCTGACGCTGATGCAGTATGTCACCCAGCAGCGTATGGAGAAGGCCAAGGCGATGCTCGCCGACGGGCTTCAGGTGCAGGAGATCGCCGCCTCGCTCGGGTACGAGGACCGTCCCTACTTCAGCGAGCTGTTCAAGAAGCATACAGGGCTGACGCCGACGGAATACCGGAACAAAAAGTGATATCCTCCTCCCTCCACAGTCGGAATGTCCTTCTCCCCCCTCGCGGGTTCCGTCCTATAATCGAGTCAGTTACCCGGGCTCTCCGGCTAGCGCACAAGACAAAGGGAGGTTTTACAACGTGTTAAAGCAATGGGGTTATGCGGCGCTCGGCGCGACATTGATCGTTGGGCTTGCGGCTTGTTCTTCCGGCAACGAAGGCGGTTCTTCGGACGCCTCGAATAGCGGGGCCGCTTCTGCAAGCGCTTCAGGGCAAAGCTCCGGGGAGAAGACGAAGATCTCCTACTGGACGCCGGACCGCCACGACGCGGTGTTCATGCAGGCGAAGATCGACGAGTTCAACAAGACGAACACGGACAACATCGAGGTCGAGATGACGGTCATGGCCGACAACTACCCGGACGCCGTCGACATCGCGTTCGCCAGCAAGCAGGCGCCGGACGTGCTGCAGATCAACAACCTCGACACCTACGTGAAGAAAGGCTACATTACGCCGCTGGACCCTTACATGGACGACGCGACGAAGGCCAGATTCGCCACCGTCCTGATCGAGAACAAGAACATGATCGACGGCCAGATCTATTCCCTTCCGAATATAGGTCAGACGTGGCGCCTCATCTACAACAAGGACCTCTTCGCCAAGGCCGGCCTCACCGAGCCTCCGAAGACGCTTGCCGAGCTCGTCGACTACGCGAAGAAGATCACCGAAGCGGGCAAGTCGGAAGGCGCCTACGGCTTCGCGAGCAATCTGAAGAGCTCCTCCGGCTTCTGGCGCCCTTCGATCACGATCGCGCCGGCGAGCAACACGACCGGAGCCGAGGGCTACAACTTCCAGACCGGCCAGTTCGACTTCGGCTCGCTGAAGGACGTCGCCCAGGCCCTCCATCAGATGATGGAAGACGGCAGCATGCTGCCCGGCGTCGAGAGCCTCGACATGGACCCGCTCCGCGCCCAGTTCGCGCAAGGGAAGATCGGCATGTATATCAATCACTCCGGCGAGCCCGGCGTCTACAAGGACCAGTTCCCGACCACGATCGACTGGGGCGCGGCGCTCCCTCCGACTTCGGACGGAACGATCCACGGCGCGATCAATGTCGTCGGCGGCTCCTACATCGGAATCAGCAACGACTCGCCGAATAAGGACAAGGCGTGGAAGTTCCTCGAATACGTGTACAGCCTGGATCTGCAGAAGGAATATTACGAGAGCGGCTACGGCGTATCGCTGATCCCGGACGTTATCGAAGCGGCGGCGACGCCATCGATCCCCGGCATTGAAGGCTTCCTGCCGACGAAGTACGATGCGATCTACCCGGCCACTCCGATTACCGCGACGGAAGCCGCGCTTGAAGGCACGAAGTACGCCGACGTCATGACCAAGTACGTCGTCGTGGGCGGGGACCTCGACAAGCTGATCGAGGACCTCAACACCCGCTACAACACGGCGCTCGCCAAAGCCCGCGCGGACGGCACGACGAAGATCGAGGCGGACCCGGACTTCGACGCCGCCAAGCTCCAAGGCAGTCTCGCCCAGTAATCGGGCATTCCATCGAATCGATTGATCGCACCGCAATCTTATCGCGCGCCGAGATTTTTCGGCGCCCTTTTTTGCATCGTTGCGCTGTTGCTATATAAGATCCGACATCGAACAGGAGGAACTCCCGTCATGATTGTTCACAACAACGATATCCCCAGCCGCAAGGTGGACGAATACGCCTCCCGCAAAATCCTCGGCACCGGAGGCAGCCTGATGATGGTGGAAGTCAGCTTCAAGAAAGGCGGCGTCGGCGAGGTTCACTTCCATGAGGAGCACGAACAGACCAGCTACATCGTCAAGGGCAAGTTCGAGGTGTCCGTCGGCGGCGTCAAGTCGATCCTGAGCGCCGGGGACAGCTTCTATGCGGGACTGCGCGTCCCCCACGGCGTCGTGGCGCTTGAGGATTCGATCATTCTGGACGTATTCACGCCGCTCCGCCAAGACTTCCTGGAAGCCGAGGTGGCGGAATGAGCCCGAGCATGAATCCGCACACGAGCACAAGTACGAACCCGTTCTTCCTGACGCACGACGAGCTGCGCGAAGCCGCCAAGGTGTTCGCCGCCTCCTACCCCGACCGGGCGAAGAAAGCCGTCGAGGTCGCCGAGCACGCCGGGCGCAACGAGTTCCGGCTTCCGTTCACGATGGCGATGGACCGCTGGGTCGACATGGGGACGCCGATCGACTGGCTGTACAACCCGACGCAGGACCTCGAATTCACCTGGATTCTGAACCGCCACTGGCATATGGAGGATCTCGGCAAGGCGTACCTGCTCACCGGACGCGAGGAGTACGTCCACACGTTCGCAAGACACTTCGAGGAGTGGCTTGTGCAGAACTCCCCGCCGGCGGAAGTGCCCTACGAGGAAGCGACCTACTTCCAGCGCCCCGGCCCGTGGCGGCTGCTCGAGACCGGCCTGCGCGTGCAATCGTGGATCTGGACGTACCGGATGGTCGAATCGAGCCCCCGGCTGTCCGATTCGTTCCGCGAACGCTTCTTCTCGGCCCTCGCCGAGCACGCGGACTACTTGGTCCGGTTCCTCGGCAGCGCCGAGATCAACCACGCGATCATGCACATGCAGAGCCTCTTCATGATCGGCGCCTTCCACGCGGAGCATCCGCGCTCGCCGCTGTGGCGCCAGCTCGCCGCCGAGCGGCTGGAGCTGTGCATGGCGCGCCAGGTCGGAGACGAAGGCGTTCAGAGCGAGCTGACCACACACTACCACAACGGCAGCATCGGCATGTTCGGAACGCCTTATCTGCTCGCGCTGAAGACCGGCTTCGAGTTCCCCGAAGAGTACGGCCGCAAGCTTGCGCGCATGGGAGCGTTCACCGAAGCGGCCATCCGTCCCGACGGCCAAGCGACGCCGATCGGCGACTCGGACTGGATCAGCCACGGCCGCAAGCCGCTCGGCCTGCTCGGCGCCATCCTCGGAGACAAGGCGCTGCTCGCGGCGGGAGAAGTCAGCGAGGAGCTGCTGTGGCACTTCGGGGCGGACGTCTATCTGCAGATGCGGGACAGCCAGGCTGCTTTTAGCCCCGGCACCGTCAGCCGCGCCTTCGAGCAGACCGGCTATTACTTCGTCAAGAGCGAGGGCCAGCACCTGTTCTTCGACGCGGCCGGAATGGGCGGCGCCCACGGCCATGCCGACGCGCTCAGCCTGGAATGGATGTGGCGCGGCCAGCTTATCTTCGCCGATCCGGGCAGGTATACGTACGAGGAAGGCGAATGGCGGCATTACTTCAAAAGCACGCGCGCACACAACACCGTAACCGTAGACGGACAAGACCAGACTCCTTACGTCGCAACGCAGCGCTGGGGCGAGCCCGTCGCGGAATGCGAGACGCTGCGCTGGATCGACAACCCGAGCTTCGCCTTCCTCGAAGCGACGCACGACGGCTACCTCCGCCTGGAAGCCCCCGTCCTGCACCGGAGATGGACGCTCCTCGGCAAGGAAGCCGGCGTCCTCGTCATCGTCGACTGGCTGGAGGGCGACGGCGAGCGGACGCTCGAGCAGCGGTTCCAGTTGCATCCGGACGCCTCGGTCGAGCTGGGCGGCTCGGAGGACGGCGCATCCCCGTCGGCGAGAATTGGTTATCCGTCGACGGAGGTGCTCGTCGACCTGCACTGGACGACGGCCGGCTCCGGCTTCGTCGTCTCCGAAGAGGCCGGCTGGATCTCGCGCATCTACGGGGAGAAGGAGCCGAACCGGGTGCTGTCGATGAGCGGAACAGCGAACGGCACGACGGGCATCGCCTGCGTCGCGCTGCCGCAGCTCGCAGCCGGCGGCGCTCCGGCCGCCCGGCTGGAGGAGCTGTCCATCGACGCGGAGCGCCGCTCGGCCACCGTCGTCTATTCCACGGCCGGCCGCACGATCCGAATCGCAATCGACCGGGCCGATGTGAAGTGGGCGATCGAGCAATAATAAGCGGCTCCCGTCCGGCCGCAGCAGAGAACCCGCCAGGGCCGAGCCCCCTGGCGGGTTCTTTGCTTGCGGTGGCATCGCCTCCATCCCCCTTCACAACCTCACACCTGCGATTCCTCCGATTCTGCGTTTTATGCGAAATTTCACATTCGTCGCCCGAATTTCGAGCGGTTCCGCTCATCACCCTCTCCAACCGCCTCTTCAGAGCTTCGTTGTGCGGGTTCCCGGCACATTGTTCCTAGACACGGGTCAAACTGGAGCGGCGATAGGTGCGCGGAGGGATCAAGATGAGTCACCATTACTCAAGTGCAGGCGTTCGAGCAGGCATGGTGGGGGCAGATGAGTAACCACGGGTCAACTGGAGCGGCGATTGGCGCGTGGAGGGACCGAGATGAGTCGCCATTACTCAAGTGCGGGCGTTCGTGCAGGCATGGTGGGTGCAGATGAGTCACCACGACTCAACTGGAGCGGCGATTGGCGCGCGGAGGGACCGAGATGAGTCGCCACATCATCACTCTCCAACCGTCTCTGTGGAGCGGCGTTGTGCGGATTTCTCCACTAACGCCTCCCCCTTCGCCTCTCCGCGCTCGAAGGATCGGACTTCCTTCACTCCGCCCCCAGCCTCTTCACAGTAGGCTTTCATAGCCACGGAGGCTGCGTACGGAAAATTTTCATTGTAGGGGGGACAACCGTCCTTGTTGGCATAGAGGTTTTTAGCATACATCCAGCACTTGGTCCGACGCGGTCGGCATGTCGGTGAGAAGCGAGACAGAGGTAGACGCGTTAGGGGCGCGACGGAGGCGACGAGAGCAACTCATGCGGAAACAGCGGCAGCGACACGAGCTGTCGTTATGCAGGTTTCCCGCACACCACCCCCTCCAACCGCCTCTTCGGAGCATCATTATCGGCTGCTTTGACATAGCCATCAAATCTGACTAAAATGGCCTCAGCAACTATCGCCGCGACGACGATCCGGCAGGAGTCCTTTGATACTGGCTATGGAGCAAGGTATATCGGCTATCATTTAACAAGGATGGAGGTTTGTTCGTATGAGCGTTAATGAGCCTGAAGCATTTAATAGATTTGAAGCGATTGAAGTTCTCGAGCGCACGCCGCGCACGTTGGAGATGTTCTTAACGGGATTGTCCGAAGGCTGGCTGATCTGCAACGAAGGGGAGGGGACGTGGAATGTTCGCGAAGTGATCGAGCACCTTATCGAAGGGGAGAAGATGAACTGGATTCCGCGATTGGAGTTCATTCTGAAGGAAGGCGAGAGCCGGCCGTTCCCTCCCTTCGATCGCTACTCTCACCTGAGCAACAAATCCGCACAATCGCTGGCAGAGAAGCTGCTCGAATTCCAGAAGCTGCGCGCCGAGAACCTGGACAAACTCAACAAGCGGATCGAATCGGAAGCGGATCTGGAACGCACGGGGTATCACCCCGCTTTCGGCGTCGTGAAGGTCCGCGAATTAATCGCCACCTGGGCCGCTCATGATTTAACGCACATCGCCCAGATTGTTCGAGTCATGGCCAAACGATATGAGCAGGCCGTCGGGCCGTGGCGCGAATATTTAGGCATTCTCAAGTAGCTCATTGGGTTTCGTTCCTCAAGACGGGGCTTCGTTTGCCGTTTCTCAGGACTAGCCCTTGTTATAACCATATTCCAATATAAGGTAATTCCCCGTAAAAACCGTCTACTATTTTTAAAAGGGGGTCTTATCCCTGCTGTTCAGGGCCGAATTTTCCAGTAATTAGGATACTGAATCAAAGGGATAAGGCACCCACTTGCGAAAAGGAATATGGGCCAGCTCAGCCAGCACGGCAAATATACAGGGTGGGGGTATACAAAAGAGGCTCGTCTGCCGCTCCCCTACTCCTCCAGCTAATCGCCGGGCTGCCGAGCTGGCGCGGGACTCATCGTGACGGCCGACGCGCGAAGCCGGTGGCCCAAGGCGTGCGAGAAGCCGGCAACGACATAACGCCGTCCCGGCTTCTCGCAAAAGTCTTCTATGTCAGCTTCGTTGCCGTATTCGACTTAATACCGATCCAAGATAAGGGCGGTCTTGAGGCCGTCAGCCGGCAGGAACCAGCCCTTCGCGACCAGCTTGTTCTTCAGCGAAGTGCGCTTGGCCGAAGCCGTCGCGTAGTCGTCGATCTTCATCGAGGCTTCCACCAGGTAGTCGTACCCGGTTCCGGATGCGCTGCGGATCTGCCACACTTCGATGTAGAGCTCCTCGCCGTCCCACTCTCCGATCGATCGCTTCGCCTCGACGGGGCCGTAGATGTGCGCGTCATCCAGAATGTCTTCGGCCCAATCGCCGGGCTTCCAGTTCTCCAGCTTGCCGGGCAGCTTGTCTACCGCCATGTCGCGGGAATCTCCCTTGCTCGGCAGCTCCATGCCGTCGTAGCCCTTCTTGGTGACGTCCTTCTTGTTGCTGAAGCTGAGCGTCTGCGAGGAATAGCCCCATTCGACCTGCGGCTTGTAGTCCTCCTCGTCCGCGTCGAAGCCGTCTTCCTCCGCCGCTTCCAGAGCCGCTTCGATGTCGCCGTTAACGATCGGATAACGCTTCTTGTAGGTAAGCTCGAATTCCTTGTCGCTGAACTCCTCCATCTTGCGGATGCGCACGTTCCAGCCTTCGTCGTTCAGCTCAAGATCGTCGCTGTCCAAGTATTGTACGTTCATCTTCTCCACGGTGGAAGGCATGTCGAATTCGTCGAGTACGGAGCTCTTCAGCTTGTGGTCCGAGTTCAGCACGACCGCGGGGTCCAGGTACCACTTCACCTCATAGTCCGGTACGGCGAGCCCGGCGGCATGGGCCGGCGTGATCCCGGTCAAACTCGACGTCAGCAGACTTGCACCAAGCGTCGCAATCGCGAACAGACCAAGCTTCTTCTTCATTAACGATTCTCTCCTTCGCATTGGGGGATGCTTCCAATGTAGCAGGAGATCGTCCGGCAAGCGTTATCGTCACGTCAACGCGAATGTTAATCCTGCAGCGACGGCATGAATACTTCCATAGAATCATTCTATAGAGCGCTTCTATCGTCCCAAGCTCCGAATCACTTAGAAGAAAATCAGATGAAGTCCGCCGAGTGCGGCCAGGGAGAGGATAATCGCCTGGAAGTACTTCTGCGGAATCAGCGGCAGCACCTTGAAGCCGATCGCCGCGCCGACGAGCACGGCCGGAATGACCCAGGCGTTCAGCGTAAGCGAGCGGGCGTCGATGAGTCCGAGGTAGACGGTGAAGGGGACTTTGATGACGTTGACGATAAAGAAAAAGAACGCGTTCGTGCCGACGAAGTTCGTCTTGTTCATGCCCTTGGACAGCAGGTAGACAGACATGATGCTCCCGGCCGCATTGCCGATCATCGTCGTGAAGCCGGCGAGCACGCCGAGCGTTCCCGCGAACAGACGCGATTGGCCAAGCGAGATGTGGAGCCAGCTCTCCAGCTTCGCTCTAAGCAGATGCACGACGATCAGCGCCAGCACCAGCGAGCCGATCAGCACGGACAGCGCGCCGTTGCTGATGTAGTCCAGAACGACGAAGCCGACGGCGATGCCCGCAAGCACCCACGGCAGCAGCGTGAACAGATGCTTCCACACGACCGCCTTGCGGTAGTACATAATGGCGATAATATCGCCGGTGATGAGGATCGGCGTCAGCAGGCCGACCGATTCGCGGGCCGGGAACGTCGCGGCCATGATCGAGGCGACGAAGATGCCGAGCGTCGGCAAGCCCGTCTTCGTGAAGCCGACCATCACCGCGCACAGAACGGTAACGATAATTTGCACAGTCGTATAATCCATGGGAGCTCTCCTTGTGCATTCCGCTATACAGATGAGATAACGCCCATTTATTCTAGCTGTTTCTTCCGGCAGTGCCAATAGATTTGGCTGTTTTTCTATCGAATCGGCTGGCATGGATGAACCAGGACGCGCCGAGCAGGACGGCCCCGGTCAACGCGAAGACGAGCGGAATTCCGAAGGCGCCGCCCAGGATGCCGCCGAGCAGCGGCCCGAGCACGAAGCCGAGCATATTCGCCGATTGGCTCAGGCTCACGGCTCTGCCCCGGAATTCGCTGTCGACGAACTGCACGATCAGCGCATTGAGCGCCGGGAACACCGCCGCGTAGAAGAGCCCGTAGCCGAAGCGCAGACCGGTGAAGGCGGCGACGCCGGGAACGAACAGTTGCAGCAGGCTGCCGATCCCGCCGCCCGCAAGACCGACGATCAGCGTTCTGCCGAAGCCCCATCTCCCGCCCATTTTCCCCCAGAAGGCACCGGTCAGCACCGTCGCCAGACCTACCGCCGAGAAGGCAATGCCCGAGCTCAGCATCGCATTGCTCTCGTCCGCGCCCAGTTCGACGACATAGAGCGACAGCAGCGGCTCCAGCATGTAGGTCGACACGGTGACGACCGCAATGATGGCATAAATCCGCAGCAGCATCGGCGTCTTCGCCGCCTGCCTCAAGTCTTGCTGCACGGAAGTGCGAGCCGCTTCGCGCCGCCGCTGGGCCTCCCGAACGCCGAAGACGATCAAGGCGGACAGAATCATGAAGACGCCGGACAGAACAAAACATCCCCGCAGCCCGATCCACTGACTGACCAAACCTCCCGCCAAGGGACCGACGATGCTTCCTGCGGCCGTAGAAGTCGACATGATGCCAAGCGCGTACCCGACATGCTTCTCCGGCGTGTTCGTTCCGACCAAGGTCATCGATGCCGGGTAGAAGCCCGCCATGATTCCCTGGAACACCCGAACGGCAAGGAACGAGATGAGATCGAACACGAACACATTGGCGATATAAGCGAGTCCGAGCCCGATGCCCGAGCGGATCAGCATCGGCTTGCTGCCGAAGCGATCCGCGAGCGAGCCCCAGAACGGGGCGCACAGGCCGCTCACCAGGAAGCTGATCGAGATGGCGATGCCGGCCCAAGTCTCGACATGCCGATGAACCCCGAGATCCTGTCGCAGGAACAGGGGGTAGAACGGCGTGGACAGCGTAGCCGCCATGCCGTTGATAAACATGCCGCACCAGAGCAAATACATGTTGCGCTTCCAATCGGGCAATGCGAAGCCTCCTGTTCGTTAGGTCCACAGCGAATTCGGCAGTTCGCGCCGAAGCACGGGAGCCACTTCCTCGGCGAAGCGCGCCATCTGCTCCTCCTGCTCCGATTCGGTCAACCCGTCGACGCTGATCCCGAGCACCTGATTGCCGAATGCCCGATGATAATCCAGGATTTTCTCAATGACGCTGTCCGGGCTTCCGATCAGGCCCGAGCTTCTTGCCGCGTAGTCCTCCGCATCGACGAACGGCGATCGGTTGTGCCGGGCGGCCTCGGTATTGGAGAAGGTGTTGTAATAAGGGCGGTAGCGCTCGATCGCCGCTTCCTTCGTGTCGGCGATGTACAAGCCCCCGGTCCCGGCGCCGACGAGCGCCCGGGTCGGGTCATGGCCGTGGAAGGCGAGGCGATCGCGGTAATGATCGATCAGCGCCTTGTACTTGCCTTGCTCGTGCGCCGCGTTGGACGAGAACAACGGCTCGCCGTACTTCGCGGCCAGCTCCGTCGAGATCTCGCTCGAGGCGCTGCCGTGCCAGATGCGGATCGGCCGCTGCAGCGGCTTCGGCCACACCGCAGCGTTCTCGAGTGAAGGCCGATAGCGGCCTTCCCAGGTCACTTCCTCCTCCGACCACAACCTTCGAAGCAACTCGTACCGCTCCGCCAGGGAATCCCACTGTTCTTCCGGTCGGAGGCCGAAGAGCGGATAATGGCGCGGATCGTTGCCCTTGCCGATGATGATGTCGAGGCGCCCGCCGCTTAAGTGATCCAGTGTCGCGTAGTCCTCGGCCACGCGCACCGGGTCGAGCACGCTGAGCACCGTCACCGTCGTCAGCAGCCGAATCCGCTCCGTCCGCGCGGCGATCGAAGCGAGGATGACCGGCGGCGCTGCCGACAGGAACGGCGGTCCGTGCCTCTCCCCCACGCCGAAGCCGTCGAAGCCGAGCTTCTCGGCCAGTTCCGCTTGCCGCAATACGTTGCGGAACTTCTGCTGATCGGTCAGCTTCTCCCCGGTCAAGGGATGCGGCAGATTCATAATCAGACTGAACAGCACGAACTTCATCGGCTCTCCCTACCCTCTCGAAGCCGGTTCCTCCGGCCGCTCTCTCTACAAGCCAAGCAGCTTGGCCCCGTTCTCATAGAGAACCTTGTCCAGTACGCCAGAATTCCACTCCTGCTTGCGGAAGTGCTGAATGGCGAAGTCGTACGGAACGTTCGGATAGCAACTGCCGTACAGAATACGATCGGAGAGCGCAAGGTTCGCGGCTTCGACATAGAGCTTGCTGCCCGGGAAGCCCAGGTAGAAGTCGGGAGACAGGTAAATATTGGGACTGGCCAGCGCCGTCATGATCGCTTCGCTAACCAGCGGCCAGGCGCCGTGCGAGATGATGATCTTCAGATCGGAATACTTGCGGGCGTGCTTCACAAGCCGGGACGGTCGAATGAAGTCGTAATCCGGCTCCGCGCCGAGCAAGCCCAAGTACCCGCTGAGCACGATCGACAGCGGCAAGCCATGCCTCAGGCTGGCTTCATAGACGGGCTCCCAAGCCGGATCATCCAGCGGAATTCGCGGCTGAATAAAGCCGGGATTCAGCGACACGCCGCGGAACAGTCCCGTCGGCGCATACTTGTCGATGGTCGCGACGGCGCTGGCGATATCGGGCGTGTCGATGCCGATAAATCCGCTGAACCGCGAAGTCGGTTGACTCCGCAGGAATGCCGCAAGCTCTTCGTTCGACGAGCCGGGCTCGTTGCCCCGCCCCATAATGACGCCGTGCGCAATTCCCCAGCGGTCCTGCTCGGCGATCACTTGCTCAAGCGTCTCCGCCGACGTCGGCTCCAGGTCCAGATTCAGCAAGGAAGCGAAGGCCCGCTTGCCTTCGGCGAACAAGCCCTCCCACCCCGGAATCGGCGCTTTGACGCGGAAGTCGATCGTCATCGCTTATCTCCCCCTTGGCTTGAGAGCACCGACTTGGCTTGAGCGTACCGATTCTCGGGGAACGGCAGCCCCAGATTGCCGCGCAGCGTGTCGCTCTCGTATTCCTTGCGGAACAAGCCGCGCTCCTGCAGAATCGGCACCACATGGTCGACGAAGTCTTCCAGACCGCCGGGAACGGCTTCGAACAGAATAAACCCGTCGGCCGCGCCGGCCTCGAACCACTTCTGGATCAGATCGGCCACCTGGGCCGGCGTCCCGACAAACTCGCTTCGGCGGGTAGCCGCACGAAGCGCGACCTCGCGCAGCGTCCAGTTGTTCGCCTTGGCGTCCGCCTTGATCTTGTCGGTTCCGCTCTGGAAGCTGTTGCGGCCCAACTCCCCGATATCCGGGAACGGCTCGTCCAGCGGGTACTGGCTGAAGTCGTGGTGCTCGAAGAAGCGGCCCAGATGGTCCAGCGCCTTCTCGATTGTGACCAGCTCCGCCACCTCGCGGTACTTCCGTTCGGCTTCCTCCTCCGTCGCGCCGACAATCGGCCCGATTCCGGGGAACACGAGCACGTCGTCCGGGGAACGGCCGAACGCTTGGGCCCGCTCCTTGACGTCGTTATAGAACGCGACCGCATCCTCGATCGTCTCGTGCCCGGTGAAGATCGCGTCCGCTTCGCGGGAAGCGAAGCTCTTGCCGACCTCCGATGAGCCCGCCTGGAAGATCACCGGCCGTCCCTGCGGGGAGCGCGCAATGTTCAGCGGTCCTCTGACGGAGAAAAACCGGCCCTGGTGGTTTAACGTGTGCAGCTTCTCGGGATCGAAAAAGACGCCGGTCTCCTTGTTGCGGACGAAGGCATCGTCTTCCCAGGAATCCCACAAGCCTCTTGTCACCTCAAGATACTCCGCCGCGATCTCGTAGCGCAAGTCGTGCTCGGGATGCTCCTTGTTGTTGAAGTTGGACGCGGTGCCTTCGAGCGGGGAGGTCACGATGTTCCAGCCGGCGCGCCCGCCGCTGATCTTGTCGATGGTGCCGAATTGCCGCGCGACGGTGAACGGCTCGCTGTAGGTTGTCGACAGCGTCCCGACAAGTCCGATCTTCGAGCTCTGCGAAGCCAGCGCGCTGAGCAGCGCAATCGGCTCGAAGCGGTTCAGGAAGTGAGGGATCGATTTCTCATTGATGTACAAGCCGTCGGCGATAAAAATAAAATCGAGCTTGCCCTCCTCGGCTTTGTGCGTCCACCTCTTGTACTGCTCAAAGTTGACGCTCGCATCCGCAAGCACGTTAGGATGCCGCCATCCGCTGACATTGCCTCCCACGCCGTGAAGAGCCGCTCCGAACTTGATTTGCTTCCGATTCGCCATCGTGCGTTCACTCCCTTTGCCCAAAATAAGTATAATTCCTATTAAATTAGTTAGGATTATCCTCATTGTAAGGGCGAAGCTTGGCGGTTGACTAATAAATAAATCCGATAGACCAATTCAAACTTTAAATAGTGTTATAATCGGAATAGACAGGCCGAGTTTAACGATGATAGGTTGGAAGAAGCGCAACTGGAAGCAATGGGAGGAATTTAACGTGAGCGATGAAGCAATGGCGTACATAAGGTCGTTAAAGGAGGAGCTCATCGACATCCGTCGGGATCTGCACCGGTACCCGGAGGTGCTGTTCGACGTCGATCGAACCGCAGCCAAGGTTGCCGCTTACTTGACGGAGCTGGGCCTGGATGTTCGGGAAGGCGTGGGCAAGCACTTCGGCAAGGGGGTTATCGGTACGCTGGACAGCGGCCGCCCGGGTCCGGTTATCGTGCTTCGGGCCGACATGGACGCGCTCGCGATCCGGGAGGAGAACACGTTCGAGCACCGCTCCCGGAACGAAGGCGCCATGCACGCTTGCGGGCACGACGCGCACACGGCCATGCTGCTCGGCGCGGCCAAGGCGCTGGCGCGATTCCGCGAGCAGTGGCGCGGCACGGTGCGGTTCGTGTTCCAGCCCGCCGAGGAGAGCGCCTTGCCCAGTCCGCTCGACGGGCGAATGATCAGCGGCGGCAAGGACATGATCGAAGACGGAGCGCTCGCGGGAGCCGACTATGCCTTCGCCCTCCATGTCCAACCGTCGCTGCCCGTCGGCACGCTCGGCATCCATCGCCGCGAATCGATGGCCGCTTCGACGCACTTTCGCATCGCGTTCCAGGGACTGAACGGCCACCACAGCACGCCGCATCTGGCCGTTGACGCGCTGTCCATGGCCGCGCAATTCGTCACCGACGTCAAGATCGCCGTCGCGACGGAGCTCGATCCGATGCAGCCGGCCGTGTTCGCCTTCGGCACCTTGCACGCCGGCACGGCGATCAACGCGATTGCGGGAGAGAGCGAGCTGAGCGGCACCTACCGCGTGTTCCGGACGGAGGACGTGGACAAGCTGCATCGGGTGCTGGAGACGAGGGCCGCCGCAATCGCCGGCGCTTACGGGGGAGGCTATACGTCGCAGTATCGGCTCGGCACGCCGCTGATCAACGACCCGGCCGCCGTCGAGCTGTCGCTGCGGGCGGGAAGGCGGATTCTCGGAGAGGGGAACGTTGTCGTCCTGGAGAAGCCGAGCCTGGCCGGGGAAGACTTCGCCTTGTACTTGCGCGAGGTGCCGGGAGCCTTCGCCTTCCTCGGCGTGGCCGATCCGGCCCGGGAGACCATGCATCCGGTGCATCATCCCCTGTTCGATCTCGACGAGAGTGCGTTGCCCTTGGGCGCAGGCATGTTCCTGCAGTGGGTCAGAGAAGCAAGCGAAGAGCCGAACGTCCGTTAAGACGCCGGCCCTCCTCATTCTTATCCGACTTATCCGACCTATCCGACTTATCCGACCTATCCGACTTATCCGACTTCGACTCCGACCAAGCGCTTGCGAATCTCCTCCCAGTTGAGCTCCTGGGGCAGCACCCCGAGCTCCGCGGCGGCAGCGGCGGCAACGCCCGCATACTGCCCCATGGACACGGCGTTGCCGGTCACGCGATAGCTTGCGTGCGCGAGGTAATCGCCGCTGATGCACCGCCCGGCCAGGAGCAAGCCTTGGACGTCGCGCGCGATCAGCGCGCGCAGCGGAATATCGTACGGCTGCGACCGGACTCCCATGTTCGACAAGCCTTGCTCCTTCCCGTTGCTGCGGGAATCGAACGAATGCACGTCCACGCCGAAGCCGACTCTGGCGACCGCATCCGGGTGCCGCGCGCCGGAGGTCAAGTCGTCGACGGACACGCGATGCAGCCCGTGAATTCTCCGCCCGTCGCGGACGCCGATCTGGTCGGCCGAAGCGACGAGCCGGATGCCCTGCCAGCAGCCGCCAAGCCGATCAAGCGCCTTCACGATGCGCTGCACCTCGGCCCTTCCCCGGATGGTCGCTTGCGTGACCTGCCGCGCATCCAGCGCGTTTACGCCATACCCGTGATTGATCATGATGGCGAGAAGCGAGTCCCGCACCTGGAACAGCGTCGGCCTGGCATAGGAAGGCTCCAGACCGGCGCGGCGAATCTCCTCCAGGAAGCGGGGCCATTGCTGCGGCTCCTCCCCCTGCCAGAAGGAGATATAGGGCTGCAACGCCTGAACGTCCGGCACGGATACGAGCGCCATGAACGTCATCGGCTGCACTTCGTCGGGAGAGCGATAGCCGTAGTCGAAGCCGCAGCCGGCCAAGGCGCCGAGATCGCCGTCGCCCGTCGCATCGACGAACAGCTTGGCCGACCATACCTGCCTGCCGGACTTGGACTCGCTGAAGACGCCCTTCAGCCGGTTGGCCTCGTCCTTCAGCGCCGCGACGACGCGGGTGTGCAACTGCACGTCGACTCCCGCCTCCAGGCACTTCTCCTCCAGCAGCAGCTTCATCTCTTCAATATCGTACGTGAAGCGATCCTCCCGCACCCCGACCTTGGCGCCGCGCTTCTCCAACTCCTCGCGAAGCTCCCGCGTGAATCCCGCTTTGTCGAAGTCGAACACCCACGCCAGTTGCCCGGCCGTCCACACGCCGCCCAGACATCCGGCCGTCTCGAGCAGCAGCGTTCGCGCGCCCGCGCGCGCCGAAGCGATCGCGGCCGCCGAGCCGGCGGGACCTCCCCCGCACACCACGACATCGTATTCCCCGCATACGGGAACCTTCCGATATTCCTCGACATACTCTTGCCTATCCATTGTGCAGTCCTCCATTTCGATTGTCGCGTCCTTCTCCATCGTAGAGAGGTTGCGAGTATTTGCAAATGGAGCCGCTTGCGATATAATATGTCCAAAATTGCAGCGGAGGAAGGGAGGCAAACCGATGCTCGAGCAGCGTTATCCGATGCCCGAATTAAGCTTCTACGCTTATTTCGAACGACGCGACCGGTTTATTTACGAGGTGGAGACGTACCGGGAGTGGACGGTTTTTGCAGTCGAACGCGGCTCCTTCCATTACGAGCTGGACGGCAGCTCGGGAACGGCGGCGTTCGGCGATCTGCTGTTCTGCAAGCCGGGCGTTCCGCTGCGCAGATCGGTCATCGCCCCGCTGACGCTGCAGTTCTTGCGGCTTCGCTGGACGGTCGCCCCTTCCGCGGACACGGACGCCGGCACCGGCGCTTCCCCAATCCCCGAAGGCAAGATCAGCATCCGCAACGTCGAGCGCCTGCAGTACAATTACAAGCAATTGCAGCGCACCTGCCGGATGGCCCCGGATACGGCCGAGGAGCTGCGCAATCATTATATTCGGGATATATGGCTTACCTATCTGTTGGAATCGCTTCCCGAGCCGGAGCTCTTGGGGCCCAGACGCCCCCCGGCCGATTCGCCGATGGGCCAAGCCATGGCTTTGATCGAACGGCGCGCCTTCGACCGCTGCAGCCTGCAGGCTATCGCCTCCGAGCTGCGGTTGTCGTCCTACAGGCTGAGCCGCGAGTTCAAATCGGAGGTCGGCGTCTCTCCGAACCACTACCTCCGGCAGCTCCGGCTCGAGAAGGCCGGGATGCTGCTGGTCGAGACCGACCTGACCTTGGCGCAGATTGCGGAGAGCTGCGGCTACGAATCCGGATTTTACCTGAACAAGCTGTTCCGCAAGCATCTGGGAACAACTCCCGCGTTATATCGCCGCTCCAATCGGCTATGAACATGCCGTCCACTTCAGAATCATGCCGCCGTAAGAGAAGCCGCTGCCGAATCCGAACAGCAGCAGCCGGTCTCCGGCCCGGACTCGGCCTGACTTCACTCCCATGGCCAGCGTAAGCGGAATGCTCGCAGCCGACGTATTGCCGTATTGCTCCATGCTGTACAGCGTTCTGTCCATCGGAATTCCCGTCTTCTCGCATAGCGATTCGACAATTCGCAGATTGGCGCTGTGCGGGATAAACCAGTCGATCCGATCGACGCTCCACTGCGCCTGCTCGAGCAGCTTGTGCACGCCCGGAGGAACCGTGCCCACCGCGAACCGGTACACATCCCTGCCGCTCTGCATCAGCTTCCCGTCGCCGCTCAGCTCGATGCCGTCCAATTCATTCCTTAATCCCGTCCGATAGAGGTGAATGCCTCCGTTGCCGTCGGCTCCGAAGTGCTGCGCGACAACCGCCCCCTCCTCCTCCGTCCTCTCCATCAGCACGACGCCCGCGCCGTCTCCGAACAGAATGCAAGAAGAGCGGTCTCCGTAATCGACGATCTTCGATGCCGTATCCGCGCCCGCCACCAGGATTTTCCGATTCAACCCTGCCGTGATCAAGCCGTTCGCCAGATTCATCGCATAGACGAATCCCGCGCAGGCCGCATTCACATCGAGCGTTCCCGCCGCAGGGATGCCGTAATGGCGCTGAATCAAGCACGCAACCGAAGGAGCCGGGAAGTCGGGGGTGTACGTGGCCACCAGGATCATATCGACGTCCGCAAGAGTACCGTCATAATTCCGAAGAAGATCGTCGATTGCGCCGATGCACAGATGGCTCGTGAACTCGTTCGCTCCGGCGATTCGCCGCTCCCGGATGCCCGTTCGCTGCACGATCCATTCGTCGGTCGTATCCGTCATCGCCTCCAGCTCGAAGTTGTCCAGCACCTGGGAAGGAACATAGCTGCCTATTGCCGTCATCTTGGACTTCGAATTCATTCCGTCAACGCCCTCCTGCCAAACCATCGAAGAAGTGAACAACCCTGCGCGCATATTCCTGCGGATACAGCTTGTAGGAGCCGGTATGCTTCGCCCCCGGAACCTGCCAATAGCTGAACGCGTCGGCGAATCGCTTGGACATCATCTCGCTGTCGGTGCACGGAATCGCATCGTCCTGATCGCCATGAATAAACAGCACCGGCCGGGGGTAGATCTGCTGGATCGATGCCATCGGCTTCACCAATCGGGGATTCTTGCGCATAACGAAGCGAATGGCGAGCACCATCAGCGGGGAAAAAGGGTACTTCGGGAGCTTGGACCAGACCGATAGGTTGTTCAGCAGATAACGAGTCAGATCGCCGAACGGACTATCCGCTACGACTCCGGATACTTCCGCGCTCTTGGCCGCCGCCAGAATGGAGGCGACGGCTCCCATCGAGAAGCCGATCAGGCCGATCGGCTCCTCCCCGCGTGCCTTGCACCAATCGATCGCTCCGAGAATATCCTGCTGCTCATCGAGGCCAATCGTCGTAATATGCCCGCCGGAATCTCCGCAGTTGCGGAAGTCGAACAACACGACATTGAAGTCCCGTTGCACGAATTCCTTGGCCAGGCCAAGCGCCGTTGCATTCTTCTGAAGCCGATTGCCCCTGTATCCATGGGCGAAAATAATCGTCATCTTGGGAGCCCCCGCTGCGGGAAGGAACCATCCCTTCAATTCGACCTGCCGGTCCCGGCTCCGGAACGCGATCGATTCATAAGCCATCCCCTCTTCGCCCGGCGATAGCTGCACCGGCTTCCGCGCAGGGTGCATCAGCTTCCATACGACCGTCAGAGAGATCGAACATACGCCAAGCAGAACAGCCAGCGCCACACTTCCAATCCATACGTTCATCCGTCCCACTACCTTTATCCCAATCTCTCAATCGACTACATGCTACTATTCCAGAATGTCAGTCAGATGACAAAAGCGGCGGATGAGGTTTTTTTGTCGAACCAAAAAAAGACACCCCAGCGGGATCGATATCCCGGTCAAGGCTGTCTTTAACTGGCGGTGCTTAGCGGAATGTGAAGCTCGAAGGCCGACCCGCTCGCGGAGCTGCTCTTCAGCGCAAGATCCCCGCCGAGCGATCGCGCGATCAGACGGCTGAAGGGCAAGCCGAGACCGAGGCCGTGGATCAGCACCTTCTTCTCCGCTCCGCGATAGAACGGCTCGAAGATATCCTTCTGCTCCTCTGCGGGAATGCCGCAGCCCGTATCCTCGACTCGAATGATGCTCCACTCCGGATCGGAGCTTACGGAGATGCGGATCGATCCCTCGCCGGCCGTCGCATCCTTTGCATTATTCAGCAGATTAACGAGAATCTGTTCCAGGCGGGTCGGATCGGTGAATACGATCGGATTCGTCTTCGAGGCCGCCATCTCCAGCCTGACCTCGGTCTGCAAGCGATCCTGCCCGCAGCGCCATCGGTCGATCATGGCCGCTATCGTCTCGTTCAGCGGCGTCGGCTCGTTCCTTACGTTGATGACGCCGGCGGCGAAGCTGTTGAAGTCCAGCAAGTCTTCGACCATCTTCTGCAGCCGATCGCATTCATTCATGCAATGGTCGAGGAACACCTCCGCTTCCTTGCCTCTGACGACCTTCTTGCGCACCGCTTGAAGCAATCCGCTGATCGAGGTGACGGGCGTCTTGAACTCGTGCGTAACCCCGGCCAGCAATTGCGTTCGGAGCGCCTCCAACCGGCTGAGCCGATCCGCCATCTCCTTGAAGGACGAGGCGAGCTCGTGAATCTCCTTCTCTTTGTACTCTTTATCCAGATGAAGATCGTAGTTGCCGGCCACGATCTGCTTCGCCGCCTCCGCCGCTTCCCGAATCGGCGTCATCAGCCTTCGCGTCAACGCGTACACGATCCCCCAGCCGAGCAGCATGAAGAGGCTCAAGAGGATGATTCTGGGGTAGCGGAAGGCGAAGATTCCGTCCAGTACATCCTGCCTCGCAACCGCGTACAGGGCATACCCTGCCGTCCGGTCTGCGACCGCAATCGGCTGGATGCCGACGAAGAGAGGTTTCCTGCCTTCATACGCATCCAGGGCAATGATCTGCGCCCCGCGGGACAGCACCTCCGGCATTCTCTCTGCGATCTGATCGGTCTCCTTCGGAGGGGACGGCGGGAATTGCTGAACAACTCCGCCCTCGCTGTCGAGAATGAACAGGATCGGATCGTCCGGCAATCCATGCCTGGCAGCGAGATCGGACAGGAACCGCTCCATGTCCGGAACCTCGGGAAGCCTGCCTCCATTGTCCTCGGCCGCCGCTCCGATGTCCCGCACGATGTTCTGCAATCGGCTCTTCTGTTGATACAACGCGTTCCAATTGAACAGATACATGGCGAGCAGACCGAGAACCACGATGCTGACGAACAGAATCGTCAAGTAGCGGATGGACCAATAGTAGAGGATGCTCTTACGTTGCGGACTTGACACGGAATTGGTACCCCAATCTCTTGAAAGTAACGATATCCCCTTCCTCCGAGGACCACCCCGCCAGAGACTGGCGAATCCGCTTGATCGCCATATCGACGGCGCGATCGCTCCCGACGTAATCCATGCCCCAGACCGATTCGATCAACTGGTCCCGATCGAACGTCTGGTTCGGATGGCGGGTCAGGAAGAGCAGCAGGGACAAATCCCGCGGCGTCAGGTGCACCGGCTTGCCGTTCAAAGCGATCTCGCTCGCGTTGTAGTCCACCTTGAGGCCGCCGAACAGCGCCGCATTCTCCGTCGCGACCTGCGGCATCCGCCGCAGCACCGCCCTGATGCGCGCCACCACCTCGTCCCCGACGAACGGCTTGCTCAGATAATCGTCGGCGCCGCTGTTCAGCCCCTCGATCCGATAGTTGATATCGCTGAGCGCCGTCAGCATGATGACCGGGCACGAGCTCACCTGCCTGATTCGCTTCAGCACCGTCCAGCCGTCCATCACGGGCAGCGTGATATCGAGCAGCACAAGCGACGGCTTCCCCGATTCGAACAAGCTGACGGCCTGCTCGCCGTTGTAAGCCTGCTCGACCAGGAAGCCCGCCTTCGCCAGGAACGCCTTCAGCACCATGGAGATATTGGCTTCGTCTTCAACAATCAGCACCTTCTGCTTCATTCGTACAATCCCTTCTTGTCCCGGCTCGCGGCCTCATCCAAGATGCGATTCTTCGCTTGTGTTCGAACTTGCGCTGCCTCGACCATACACTTCCAATGTGTCAGTGGGATGACAGAAGCCATCTATGGCTGGAGCAGCCAGCGGTGGACTTCGGGGAACAGCGAGCCCCAGGTGGATTCGTGATGCGTTCCTCCCGGAACGACGTCGAATCGAACGCGCTCCTCCGGGATTCCCGCCGCTAATATCGTCTGGAGGGCCAGCTCGACGTGCTCGCAAGCGATCCGATTAAACTCGGGGTTGTCGGTCTCCAGCTCGCCGATGCTCAGATAGACGCGCAGCGCAGGGGACAGCGCCGACTGCCGGAGCAGCTCCACGATCGCGCCGCCGTCATGCCACATCACGAAGGAGATCCCGCCCACGCGGCCGAAGCGATCCGGATAACGGATGGCGGCGAACAGCGAGACATAGGCGCCGAACGAGCTTCCGACGAGGATCGAATGCTCCGGTTCGGGGAGCGTACGATAATGGCTGTCGATATAAGGCTTGAGCGTCTCCGCCAGGAATGCGGCGTACGCCTCTCCTTTGCCGCCGAAGCCGTATTCCGCGTTAACCGCGAAGTTATATTCGTGATTGCGTTCGTCGCCCCCATGGTCAATTGCGACTACGATCGTCTCCAGCTCGGGGTCCTCCAGCTTCTCCAACGTCTCGTCGACGCCCCACTCGCTCCCCCAGGACGTCGCTTGATCGAATACGTTCTGACCGTCATGCATATAGAAGACCGGGTAGCTGCGCTCCCCGCCGTGATAGCTCCTCGGCAAGTAAATCCACACCCTGCGCTCGGTCTGAAGCTGCGGAATCGGGAAGGCCTCGATAATCCGAACGTCGCCAACAATGGTGTGAACGGCCTCGTCCGCAAGAACTTCTCTCCAAGGCAAAGCAACATTAATGGTCATAAGCGGCACTCCCAGCAATTGTGTTTACTAGAATCGTAACCTGCAGCTCAGCGGGATGCAATGGCTTTTGACTATTAAGACAGAGAACGTTGAATTCGGACAGTTGTTTGGATTGAAGTTCCTAGCGTCTAGTCTAAGCGGCTGAGACTGCTACCTTATTGTTGGACATATCATTTTCTTTCGGTGTTACATATTGTTTCCAACCTTTATGCGTAAAAAATCGTCAATAATACAGATAATCTTCGCAAGGATCTGGAATAAGGAATAAATGTAAATTTAGTTCTATTTACCCTTTTACTAAAAGTAATATAATGATAAATTATACCCGCCCCTGGGAACAAACAACGAATGGACGGTGAGCTATGTTGAAGAATAAGGTGTTAACGATAAAAAAGGACAAGACCATAAAATCAATTATGGCCCTATCTCTTTTCACTATTCTTTGTGTTAATCAATCTGCTTCAGCTTATGTAACTCCTTCACGTTCAATTTCCATAGATACTACATGTCCTGTAGGAAGCACTAGCTATGTTTTAGGTAGCGACCGAGGTACCGATAATGGTCTTTATCCTGCAACGGAATTGGGACGTGCTTATTTCAACTGGTACACGAATGGAGTATTTACTGGTAGCAAGTTGGCAGAAGATAGTACTCCACCAATTAATGTTGAAGCTAAAACAACTGCCTGCACGCATGCTTCGTCAAATGATTATGAAATGAGATGGAGTGAGCACTGGGAATTTGAAGATGGGAACGATTATGATTTTGCCGGAACCGAGACTTGGGAGGGGTATTAATGAAAAAAACACTGCAAAAAGCTTTTCTTGCGTGTATCGCGGCTGGCGGAACATTCTTTGGAATTTCGCAATTAACAAATGCGGATCAGCCGGAGACCTTCCAGCAAACACTTGAGCAGGGGACGGCACATATTAATCTCCATAAACCTTTTCTGCAAACAAAAAAGCCTGAAGTGGCTGCGTTCCTCCAAAGCAGTTGGGAGCGAGGTGAAGCGGCTGTCCTGACAGAGTTGGGGGAAGAATCCAAATCGGAGTGGACGCTGGTGAATGCAGGCGATGTCGATCTGGAGTTGACCAACGGAATGACGATCGACGAAGCCTCCTCGTTTAATCGGGTGCTTATGGGCAAAGAAGCGAATGGAGCCTTGGAGATTGGCGATGTATTCCCCGCTGTGCTGATCCGATCCGATCAGCAACGGGTCATTCAGTTCTGGGAACGTAAAGATGGCAACTTCGTATATTTCGATATGCAAAGGAATGATTCGAAGGAATGGAGTCTTGTGCGGGGACCTGTTGAGATAACCACTTCAACGACGGAATAAGCTAAGGAATACAACAAGGGCGGGATATCGAATAGATAACCCGCCCTTGTTGTGCGCAAAAAATTCGGCAACATAATAAGATTTGGAGAAGTATTGAACGCTCCGTCACACTTTATCTCCTCTATTCGCCCGGGACCAGATCACGAAGGGAATAAGCAGCAACGACAGAATCGCTCCGGACAGGGACAGCGTCGCGTAGCTCGTCTGAGCGACAACCATGCCGGACAGCGCGCCTCCGGAAGCGCCGCCGAGCGCGACCAGGACGTCGATGGAGCCTTGAGTCTTGGCGCGCTCCCGGGGAGCCGTCGCGTCGACGATTGCCGCCGTTCCGCTAATGAACCCGAAGTTCCAGCCCAATCCGAGCAGCGCCAATGCCGCAACAAGCAGAATCATGGAATCGCCGGGAGCGAGCGCCGCCAACAGCCCGGAGAGCAGCAAGGTTAACCCCGCCATATAAGACATCATCGTGCGGCCGAATTTATCGACGAGATAACCCGTAAGGGGGGACGGCAGATACATAGCGGCCACATGAAGGCCGATGACCAGTCCCACTTCGCCCAAGCTGTGGCCATGATGCTTCATGTGCACGGGCGTCATCGTCATAATCGCTACCATGACAACTTGAGTGAGCAGCATGACGGTTGCGCCGATAACGATTCCTTTGGCGTTGCCTTTTTGCTCTTGCGCAGCAGGCTGGTCATGCTGTGCAACAGCGGCACCTTGCAAGAATTGATCCTCCGCAATCGCTTTGGCCACAATAAGCGGGTCCGGCCGCAGGAACAACAACAAGACAATCCCGGCTGCGATATAGGCGAGTGCGGCCAACATGAAGGGGCCGGACAATGGAGGAGCGCCGACCGAAGCGGCGAAGCGGCCCGTCGCCGTCACAAGATTGGGGCCGGCAACCGCGCCGAAGGTCGTGAACACCATCGCCATGCTGACCGCTTGGGCCCGATGGGCGGGCAGCGCCAGATCCGTCCCCGCATAACGCGCCTGCAGATTGGTCGCCGTTCCCCCTCCATACACGAGCATGGACAGGAACAGCAGCGGGATACTGTCCAGAATAGCGGCGCCGACGACGCCAATGGCTCCTATGCCGCCGGCCATAAAACCGGCGGCCAACCCGACGCGGCGGCTTAACCGTTGCGACAGGCGGCCGACCAGGAGCGCGGCGATAGCCGAACCCAGCGTAAACAATGCCGTGGGAACCCCGGAATACCGATCCGTGCCAAGCATGGCTTGCGCCAGCAGCGCGCCAACCGTAATGCCTGCCGCCAGACCCGCTCCGCCGAAAATTTGGGAGACAATGACGACTCTCAACGTTCTTGCGTGCAACTGGCGTTGCTTCTCCGGCGATCTCACGTATTCCATAATCGGATTTGTCACGCTCAGGGCATGACCGTCAAGCTCTAACGGATTCTCAGCCATCGTGTTCTCCTCTGCCGCACATAAATTCTACTTTTCAATCGAATAATTGAATTATAGGTGCCGTCTCCCCCTACTGTCAATACAGAGGATTATATGATAAAATTCAATCAACTATTTGAATTCAAAGCCCGAAAGAAGGAATTCACAATGAACTGGAGAGAGATCTCAACGCTTGACGAGTGGAATGCCCTTATCGCGAAATCCTCCGAACGCGGACAGGTTATCCTGAAGCACAGCACAACTTGTCCCGTCAGCGCCAATGCGCTTCGCGAATACGAAGAGTATCTGAAGGGTTCGCCTAATCCCGACGTGGACTACACGCTTGTTAAGGTGATCGAATCCCGTCCCGTATCGAATCGGATCGCCGAGGATTTGAATGTCAAGCACGAGTCGCCGCAGATTATTTACGTGAAGGACAAGGCAAAATATTGGAGCACCACACACTGGTCCGTCACCAAAGCGCACATCACAGCCGTTTTAGACTAACCCCGCGTCGGCAATAGCATAATGCTATTGCCGATTTTTCCAATTCTATAGTAGAAATGAGGTCAACGAAGATGGAGGACGTCCTGGGCTCCGCGAAGTCCTTAAAGGAGGATTTGTACAAGCAGTTCGCGAGGATCGGCAAAAGCGTATCGAGCGACAAACGATTGGAACTATTGATGCTGCTCTCCCAAGGCCCCAAAACCGTGGAGAAGCTGGCTTCCTGCACGGCTATGACCGTTGCCAACGTGTCTCGGCATCTTCAGATTCTGCTGGAAGCCAAGCTCGTTAAATTCGTCAAGAACAAAACATATGCCATCTACTCTCTGGCCGATCCGGCCGTTGTCGACTTCCTGTCGTCGCTCTGGCGAATCAGCGAGAAGCAGCTGCCGGACATCGGCAAGCTGAAGGACGACTTCCTCAATGACCTGGATGGCATTCAAACGTTGACGATGGATGAAGTCATGACCAAAGTGAACAATGAATCCATTCTGCTGCTCGATGTGAGACCAAGAGAGGAGTACGATGCGGGGCATATCGTCGGCGCCATCTCCGTACCGATGGAGGAGTTGGACAGCTTCATGCGGGACAGGCCCGATGTTGCTGAAGTGATCGCCTACTGCAGGGGCCCCTTGTGCGTTTACTCTGCCATCGCTGCGGAGAAGCTGCAGGCCAACGGGATTACCGCTTATCGGATGGACGCAGGAGTCAACGAATGGGAAGAACACTTCCAGCTTAAGGCGCTATGATGGCAACCACGGGTCAAGACGATCTGCGAATCCAACGGACGAGGCAGTTGCTGCACGACGCTCTGGTCCTTCTGCTGCAAGAGAAACCGTTCTATAAGATATCCGTCAACGAGTTGGCCATGCGGGCGGGAATCAACCGAGTCACCTTCTACTTGCACTACAAGAACATCGATGAGTTTATCGAGCGGTTCCTAGAGGGTTATGTTGTGAAAATAAAAGAGGTTTTGTTGCGCTACTACGATCAAGCTTTGCCCCGGGAGGCGCGGGAGAAGCGGATCTTCGAGCACCTCTTGACGTATATCCAGCACAATAAGACGGTGTATCGCCTGTTGTTCGTGCAGAAGGCGTTGCCGCAATTCGATAAGCGGGTCATGGAATCGTTGAGGTCGCCAAGCGCGGATCACATGCATGAATACAGGCAGTCCGTCTCCGACTATGAGATGCCGAGGGAGGTCGTTTCCTGGTATGCCATCTCGGCGATGATCGGTACGATCACGTTCTGGCTCGAGCAGGATCTTCCGTATTCCCCCAACTACCTCGCCGACAAAATCGTGCGGTTAAACCCGTTGCGCAATCTGCTGTAACCGATAAATTTCGCGGCAAACTGTCTAAGTTGCGCACGATAGTTTACAGTTCTGCGGAACTGTCGTTTATTTGACGGCTGAGCGCAAGCTGTAAATTGCAACGGATGTTAGAGTCGAAGAGCTGCCTGTGCCGAAGATCGGACCGAGAGACGTATTGCTCCGCAACCTCATTCTGCAGCCCTTCGGCGCCGTCCTCGGCTTCCGCTACGATCCGAATGCCCATGGCCTCCCAGTCAATTAAATCCCTGAGACCTTCGACAGCAATATAATCATCGTCGACAATCATCATCCTATACATGCTTCGATCCCCCCGGGTCCTAACAATGAAAGAGAATGTCCGTATAATAATAGTTTCCCCCGGGCTGGGACGTATTTCTCGTGGCAACCGGCAGCACGTACACCTCCGGCGCCAGCCCCTCCTGCTTGACCGCCTCCACCTCCAGCGCATAACGTCCGGCAGGCAGCGTCAGCTCGACATATTGCTCATCGGACGGTCTGTGATAGGCGGGCATGAATTCCTGCGCCTCCTTGCAATCGATGACCGGCTTGCCGTCCAGCTTCACGCGAACCGGACCGGCCGATGCCGCGATCAGCCGAAGCTCGCGCTCGGACGGAATATTCAGCACGGTGGAGGCATAGTACACTTCGCCCGATGGCGCTGTGGACGGCCCGCCCCATTCGATCCGGTTGCCATGGATGACCGTCGCTCGCTCGTCCCCGCTTGCCGGATCTCGCAAAATCCATTCGGACGCCGCGACGAGCGAGAACGCGACGCGCTCCTCGGACCACTTGCGAGCATCGTGCTCTCTTGTCCAGCACAGTCCCAGCTCGTAGGATGCCGCCTGTTCGCTCCCCGCCTTCACGGATATCGTCCATTCCTTCGAATCGCCCGGCGCCAGCTCCACGGCCAGAGCCTGCGGCCCTTCCCATCCGACAGGAAGCACGACGGACAACGTGCCGATCAATGTCTCGCAGGAGAGATTCTTAAAAACGGCTTGCATCGATTTGGTCTGGCCTGCCGCGATCGACGGACCTGCTTCACCGTAGTTCAATCGGAGCTCCATGTCCGGCTGAAGCTTCGTTCCCCGAGGAAGCAGGTACCGGTTCTCCTGCACGCTTCGGTGCTGCAGCTCCTTCGCTGCGGCATTGGAGACGGCTTGCAGATTCCAGGACGTCGGCAGCTCGGGATGAACAAGAATATCCGTCTCCCACCAGGCAAGCACCTTTCGCCCCGCCGAGATCGTGCGGCGCGTCAGCTCGTCCAGATCCTTCGGCGCCGGGAAACCTTTGATCGGAGGACTGACAACGACACGGCTGCCGACCGGTCCGACCCACTTCTTGGGAAGCCCTTCGGGGCCGAGCAGCATACCCAGAATCGATCCTAGGGTCGCTGCCGTGCAGTCCGTGTCGTACCCGCAATTCGTCGCCTTCAGTATGGCATCTTCGAAATCTTCGCCGTACAGCCAGCCAAGAATCGTGAACGCAATATTTTGCGGAGCGTCGGTGAAGTTGTCGCTGCCATGATGATGCAAAATCAGGTTGCGCGCCTCGATCCAGTCCTTTCCTTCCTTGTGCCATTTCATTAAATCCCTCAATGCAAGGGCCGTCCTGCTTTGCTCGGGTACGTATGACATGCCGAGCTCAATCAACTTGTCGCGGTCCTCCTCGAAGAAGATGGCACTTTCGATCGCTGCGAAAAACATCTCTCCGTATACGCCTTCGCCGCCTGCATGATCGACAATCGCATCTTGATAGGCGTACCAAGCCGCCACCTCCGGGGCGCCGGGCGCAACCATCGCCCAGATCTCGGAGCGAATCGGCGACCCCATGCAGTCTGCAAACGGATTGTTGAACCAGCCCGCTACCGGCGCCTCAAGACCTCTCCGCAGATTGGCGAGCGCGTAGCCGTACTCGTCAAAAGGGAAAAACACATGTTCCTTCCACTCCTGCCCCAGCTCGCGAGCTGTCAAGCCGGGGCCATATTGCTCCAGCGCATGCAGCCACACCAACTGCAGATCGAGATCGTCGTTCTCCAGGGGGCCGTCCTGCAGGACCGGATAGAAGTCAAGCGCCAGCAGCTCCTTTTTCCCCTCTACGGGTGCGCCCAGCGTGCCGCCGATATTTTTGCCGAGCCAGCCGCCATAAACCTTGCGATAATATTCACTTTCGTTTAGAATGCTTACTTTCATTCGTCTAACCTCCCGAAAATGGTATAGTAATGATGAACGCGTTCTCCGTTGCATGCCCCAGTATAGACTGATGTCCGGTCGACCGACCATGCACGTGAATGTGTTCCAGCCCCATTCAAAACTTGGAGGTAATCATGTATTTTGCCATGTCGCGGCTGTCATCCCTTGATGTCAGATGGGCCGGTCTAGTCGATGCCAACCATCCGGAATTCATGAAAAACCACCATAACCCGCATTACGAACTGATTGTGGTTGCCGATGGGAACATTCGCTTGCAAATGAAAGACGAGCTCCTGACGCTGCAATCGGGCGATGTGCTGCTGCTGACCCCCTGGGAGCAGCATCGGGGCTGTAAGCCCCATGAACGCAGCGGCCGCTTTTTCTGGGTACAGTTCACCTGCGAGCCAGGACTGACGCCACTTGGATCAGATCATGCGCCACATCTTAATATCATCCAAGCCTCGCGGTCCGAGTTGTATACGATCGGGCGCAGCCATGACGAACAGCTCATCCTCCCCAGGCGGCATCGCACCTCGCTGCAGTACAAGATTCTGAGCATCTTCGAGCAGCTCGTGGAGACGATAAAGCGTCCCAGAGGGTACTACAGGTATTTTGCGGCCATTCAGCTTTCCGAGATGCTGTGGCAGATTGCCACGGAAGTATTGGATCATAGCGAGAAGGACACCTTGTTCCCGGTATCCTATTTAACGTTTCGCGGATTGCTCAGTCATATCAACAATTACTTCGAAAGCGAGCTGGACCGGGAGCAGTTGGAGCGGGTAACCGATAGAAAATACGAATATTTATGCCAGATTTTCAAAAAGTACGCCGGCATGTCGATTTTCCAATATGTGCAGGAATTGCGCGTGAAGCGAGCGGAGCATCTGCTTGTCCATACCAAAAAGACGGTCCGCGAAATCGCGGAAACCGTCGGCTATTCGGACCCTTTCTACTTCAGCCGTCTCTTCAAAAAGGTAACGGGACTTCCTCCCCAGGCTTATCGGGCGCAAAAGGCTACGTTGTAAAACGCAGCGGCGTTCTTGCCGAATAAGGCGGCGCGATCGCCCCCGGTCCAGCCGCTCGGAACGAAGTCGACTGCCGCTTGCAAAACCGCGGGATACGTGGACGATTCCAGGCAAACCGGCCAGTCGCTCCCGTACATCACCCGATTCGGACCGAACGTATCCAGCACATGGCGGACATACGGGCGTGCATCCTCCAGCCCCCACTTGCGGCCGGGCTCTGCAGAGAAACCGGATATTTTGGCATAGATCCCGCCGTGGCCCGCCAACTCCGCAATCTCCTGGCTCCAGGGCAGCCAAGCGCTGCGATCGATCTCCGGCTTGGCCAAGTGATCGACGACCGCACGCAGCTTCGGCACCCGATCGGCCAGGCGGATCAGATCCGGGAGATGGCGCGGGCGAGCCTGCAGGTCGATCGGACAATCGGCATCCGACAGCAGGCGGATGTTCCCCGCTACCGTATCCTGCACGATCCAGCCGTCGGGAAGATCCTGAATCATCGGGCGAATGCCGACGAATAACGGGTGCTCCCGCATTCTGACGAACGCTCGCTCCATCTGCGTGTCCGTCAGATCAAGCCACCCTACTACGCCGGCCAGCGTCCGCTCCGTCTCGCCCAAGCGAAGCAAATAGCGCGTCTCCTCCACCGAAGGAGCGGCCTGAACCGCGATCGTCGCATCGAATTCGAATTGGGATAATAATGGCTTAAGCTCCTCCGGGCCGTAATTCCGATACAGAATCCCTTTATCCGGCGTCAGCCACCCGTAGTCCGTTCGCCCAATCGACCAGTAGTGCTGGTGGGCATCGATTCTCATTTCGACCGCTCCCTTTTTTTTGCAGACAGTCTCCGCCTTATTCTCTCACTGCAAGTATAGTCCGGTATCTGAACGACCTGCCATATACACAATTGAGTTCTGTGCGGTACTCGCCTCTTAATATCGTCCATGCGGTCACAGGCACGCTGCCCGCTTATATCGAAGCAGATGGCATCGTCGATTCCCCGAATCCGGTACTCCTCATGAGCGCCTGGCGCCAATCTCGCGATTTTCCATCACCCGGATGGCATCCGCACCCCATTGGATCGCTTCGCCAAACTCTCGCAACGACTTCATATTCGCCTTCTCCTCATCTGCAGGTTCATATTCTGCCGCATCTCCGCATTCTTCCAAACTGCGCTTTCGGCTAATCATAGATTTCGTTCTCTTGTTGTCGTTCCCTTGTTGTCGTTATCCTGCTATCGCTATCCTGCTCGCAGCCCCGCAAGGCTGTTCGCCCCTCCGATCCGATGAGTTTTGCGATTTTATATGATTTTTCAGGCTGTTGAAAAAGACATTTCAATTAATTAACGCGGTAATGTGTTATAATATAGAAAAAGCGAATGAATGTGGGGGACGAGCATGAGCTCCGAGCATCTCAACCAAGGAAGATTTCAAGTCGAAATGGCCAGTACGGATATGTTAGTTCCTGAAGATCACTTGCTCCGGCTAATCGATATGCATATCGACTTCTCCTTTATTACGGAGAAAACGAAGCCCTTCTACACGAGTACGACGGGCCGTCCCCCCATTCCGCCGATTCGTCTC
>NZ_SSOB01000031.1 GCF_004801405.1 Cohnella fermenti | reverse complement strand
GAGGGAGAGCCAAGATGCAAGAGCAGGCTCTCCTGACGGCGTTTGCCCAAAATCTGAAAAAGATAGCTCGATACCTTGCCAACCAGGCAAGACGAGAGTTGGGTGGGGGCCACTTCTTTGCTGTTCGTCTCATTTTCGTACCTGCAACCTGTTTCATAAGGGGTTATTCAACAGCCTGAAAAACCGTATACAATCGCCGCCGGACAGCCTCCAATGCCTGCTTTTATGCTAAAAACCGCATACAATCGCTCCCCTGCCGCCTCCGATGTCCGTTTTTATACTAAAAACCACACTCATTCCGAAAAAAGCGACGTCCAGCACCGAATGAATATGAAAAACCGCATAAATTGCGCATGACATCGAGCCTCACCACGATCTGCATGTGAAATTCCGCATAAAACCGCCGAAATCGCAAGGCACAAAAAAGAGACCGGCCCCAGCGGGACAGTCTCCGAATTGTGCCGTCTTCCCCTATACGAAGCTCAAGCCCGACGGATACGGCAACGGGATCGGCAGCAGCCGTGCGAGCAGATCGGAGCGCGCGAACGCGGACCGCGCCTCGGAGGCCGGATCGAACAGGAAGGAGATCAGGCGCTCCGCGTCCAGACGGCGAGTCTCGCCCGCCGCCGTCACGTCCGCGGCGCCCGAATCGCCCGGCGCATCCGCGACCTCGACCTGCGCCGAAGCTCCGGAGTCGCGGGCGGCCAGATAAGGCCGAAGCTGCTCCCAGAGCCGGTTCGCGCTGCCGACGCGGACCGTGCCGGAGTGCTTCGCCTCCGCTTCCACCACCTCCGCTGTCCCCTCACGATTCGCCAACTGTTCCAGCGCTCGCATCAGCTCGCGCTCCTGCCACGGAACGAACGCTTCGAGTCCGTCCTTCGGCGAATAATGGACAACGGACTCGGCCATAAGCCTCACGGCATCCGCCGCATCGCCGCCCCATTCGACGACGAACGGCGCCGTCTCCGCAGGCTTCTCTCCGGGAACGGCGATGACGATAAAGGCCGTCGCCTTGCCGTCTCGCAGACCAAGCAGCGTCTTCTGCTCCATCCGATAGATTCCCGCGAGGGAGGCCGAATGGAGAAGCGCCGCCGTCTCGGCCAAGCTTCTCCCATAGCGAGCTTCGCTCCGCTCGGCCAACGCTTGCAGCCGGTGCAGGTCCGCCCGCAGCAGCTCCCTCCACTCGAAGGCCGGCTCCATATCCGCACTTGTCCCCGCACTTGTCCCCACACCTGCCCCCGCACCTGTCTCCGCCCCCGCCATGCCGCCGTTCACGCGATAGCGTCTGATGCCTCCGAACGGATGACAGCCGCTGCGGCGATAGATCGGCAGCGCTCCGGAGACGAACAGCAGCGAGCCTCCCGCTTCGTCGATATGGCGGAATGCCTCGCCGAGCAGAGCGCTCGCATAGCCTCGCCCGCGCGACTCGGGCGCCGTGCAGACGGCGCCGATCGAGAACAGCGGCACGCTGGCCGGTCCGATTCGCAGCTCGCTCGGCACAAGGCCAAGGAAGGCGGCCAGTCGATCTCCTTCATGGACCCCGTAGGAGCACGCCAGCCTCCCGTCGAAAATCGCGGGAAAAGCCCTCCCCATAAACGTCTCGCCCCCGCGAAAGACGCGATCCGCCAATGCCGCGGCCTCGCCCAGCCTCTCCGGGGCAACCAGCTTCACGATACCCGCCATCCCTTCCGCCCCCTCTACTCGATCTCGTCCAGCCGGACCGTGCGTCCGCGCTCGCGGCTGAGATTGGCGGCTTCGAGGAAACGGATGATCTCCAGCGTCTCGTCCACCGTCGGCAGACCCGGAACCTCATCTCCGCGCAGAAACGGAATGACCCGCTCCAGCAGGCTCGCATAGAACGGCCTGGACTCCGGCTTGACCCGCATATAACAGCTTGCCGCTTCCCGGTGCAGGACGGCTCCGAACTCCGCACCCGAGTAGCTGCCTCGCATCGTGCCGACCCGGCCGTCCTTCCAGACACCGACCAGATGCTCGCCCGCCAATCGCCCGCTGCCGCCGTTGCCGCCGTTGCCGCCCGCCATTCGCCCGTTGCCGACCACCAACTGCCCGTCGCCGCTGCTGCCGCCCGCCGCTACCGCCGTCACCCGCTCGCAGCCCGTCCCCATCGCGGCGTACAGCATCTCCGCCGCGTGGATGCCGTACCAGAGATACCCGCCGAGCGCCGCATCCATCGCAATCGGTCCGTAGCAATCGGCGCCGATCATCGCCTCCCGGCCGCCGACCCGCTCGAGACCGGCGACCATATCCTCGGCATAGCGAAGCGCCGAGCCGCTAAGCAGCGGAACGCCAAGCGCCGCCGCCAGCTTCGCAAGCTCCCGGGCATCCCGGTAAGTCGTCGCCAGCGGCTTGTCGACGAATACCGGGCGTCCCGGCTTCGCAACGCGCCGGAACAACTCAAGATGCTGCCTCCCGTCGGCGGAGAGCAGCAGCACCGCATCCGCACCGTCCGCCGCTTCCTCCGGAGTCGCAGCGAGCCGAACCCCGAATTCATCCCGCAGCCGTGCGGCGAAGCCGTCCACCCTGGACCGGCTCAGCTCAATATCCGGCGAACCTCCGGGATAGGCGGCCGCGACTCGCGCGCCCGGTACATGATACGGGTGCGTGCGGTCGAACAGCAATTGCGCGAAGGCGGCCGAATGCGAAGTGTCCGTCCCGACAATCGCCAGCCGTAGAGCTGCCTGCCCCGCGCGGCTGACCCCACCCGGCAGCATCGCCCTTCCGCTCATTCTCCGCCCGCCCCCAGCAGCTCCTCCCGCAGCTCCTTCGGCAGCAGGAAGTCGAAGTCGCAGCCGAGGTCCGCCTGCAGCACACGCTCGTGGAAGAGCAGCCCATAGCCCCGGTCGTAATGAGACTGCGGAGCCTGCCACCGCTTCCTTCGCTCCGCCAGCTCCGCGTCCGACACCTTCAACTCGAGCCGGCGCGCCGCAATGTCCAGCTCGATCTCGTCGCCGTCCTGCACAAGCGCGAGGTTGCCGCCGACCGCCGCTTCCGGCGCCGCGTGAACGATCAGCGCACCGTACGACGTGCCGCTGATCCGTGCGTCCGAGATGCGCACCATGTCGCGCACTCCCTGCACAAGCAGCTTCTTCGGAATCGGAATCTGCCCGATCTCCGGCATCGCCGGCGCCCCCTTCGGGCCTGCGTTCTTGAGCACGAGCACGCTGTTCTCGTCCACGTCCAGCTCCGGATCGTCGATTCTCGCCTCCATGTCCGCCGGACTCTCGAACACAACCGCCCGCCCCGTATGCCGCTTCAGATGCTCGGACACCGCCGTCTGCTTGATGAGCGAGCCATTCGGCGCAAGGTTGCCGCGCAGCACAACGACGCCGCCCTGGCTGCCGAGCGGTTCGGCAGCCGTCCGAATGACGTCGCGGTCCAACGTCTCCGCGCCCCGCAGGTTGTCCCGCACCGTCCCGCCGGTCACCGTCAGGCAGTCCAGGTGGAGATGCGACTCGAGTTCCTTCATTAAAGCAGGCACGCCCCCGGCCTCGAAGTACTCTTCCATCTGGTACTTGCCGGAAGGACGCAGGTTCAGAATAAACGGCGTCCTCGAGCTGATCGCATCGAACACCTCGAGCGGAAGCTTGCGGCCCAGCCGCTGCGAGAGCGCCACCAGGTGAATGATCGCATTCGTCGAGCCCCCGCTGGCCATCGTGACTGTGATTGCATTCTCCAAGGCGGCTTCCGTCATAATCTCGCGAGGTCGAATGTCCCGGCGCACGAGCTCGACAATCATCTTGCCCGTCCGCTCCGCCATGTGCCGCCTGCGGCTGTCCGGGGCCGGAATGGCCGCGCACCCCGGCAGCGCCATGCCGAGCGCCTCCGCGATCGAAGCCATCGTGCTCGCCGTGCCCATCACCTGGCAGTGGCCGTCGCTGCGGCACACCGAATTCTCGGCGCTCGCCAGCTCCTCGTCCGTGATGTTGCCCGCCTTATGCTCCAGCGTGAAGCCGTAGCAATCGGTGCAGGCGCCGAGCGAGCGGCCGTTCTTCCGCCCGTTCAGCATCGGCCCGCCGGTCAGGACAATCGCCGGAATGTTGACGCTGGCCGCCGCCATGAGCTGGGCCGGAACCGTCTTGTCGCAGCCGCCGAGCAGCACGACGCCGTCGATCGGATGCGCCCTCATCATCTCCTCGGTGTCCATCGCCATCAGATTGCGCAGCAGCATCGACGTCGGCTTGATGTAAGGCTCGCCGATCGAGATCGTCGGGAACTCCATCGGAACGCCGCCCGCCTGCCAAACCCCTCTCTTGACATAGTCGACCAGTTCGTTAAAGTGCGAATGGCACTTGTTCAGCTCGCTGAACGTGTTGCAGATGCCGATGACCGGCTTGCGCAGATCCTCCTCGGTGTAGCCCATCGACTTCGTGAACGAGCGATGAATGAACCCCCACAGATCCTTCTCCTGGAAGTACTTCTCGCTCTTCAGCCGACCGTCCGCTTGCACCGCACCGTTCCGCCCGCCTTGCTCGTCTTCCTTGGTTGCCATGGCCGCTCTCTTCCCTTCCGCTTAGTTGACCAGTCCGAGCAGCTCCGGCGTCGGCCGGTGCAGAATCGCTTCGATGACGCTGTCCGGCACGCGCGGCAGCTTCGTCCCCTCGGCCAGCTCGTTCACGCGCAGCAGCGAGTCGATCGTCATCTGTGTCGTGAAGAACGGGTAGTCGGAGCCGAACAGGATTTTGTCCTGGACGCCGTATTCGAGCGCCGACACGAGCGCGTTATAGAATTGCCAGGGCCGGCCGCCGAGAGCGGACAGGTCCATGTACAGGTTCGGATGCTTGCGCACTAACGAGATGCACTCGTCCACCCACGGATGGCCCATATGCGCTATGATCATTTTCAACCGGGGGAATGTCCTGGCAATCGGGTCCAGCATCGCCGGCCTCGACGCATCGAGGTAACCTTCCGGAACGAACGACGTGCCCTGGTGCCACAGAATCGGAACGTTCAGTTCGTCCGCCTTGGCATACAGCGCATAATGCTCCTTGGCGTCCGGGTAGAAGTTCTGGTAGATCGGGCCAAGCTTGAGCCCCCTCAGCTTCAGCTCGCGGATCGCCGTCTCGAACTCGGTTACGCAGTTCAGGTTGTTCGGATCGACGCTGGCGAAGCCGAACAGCCGGTCCGGATCGGTCCGGCAATAGTCCGCCACGTACCCGTTGGGCACGACCATGCCGGTAGCGTTGCCCGCGAAGGCGAGCACGATCGAGCCGCGGAAGCCCTTGAGGTTGTCTCGGTGCATGTCCGGAGTGGCGAGGACGTTCATATTCGGCCCCCAGGCGCGCTTGATCGCTTGGTCGGAAGGACCCGACACCATGCCCGGTCCGAAGAGATGAGTATGACTGTCGAAAATCATCCGAGAGCCACCTCCGATACCATCGTGTTCGTGAGACTGCCGAGCTTCTCGATCTCGATCGTGACGACGTCTCCCGGCTGGAGGTACACCTGCTTGTCCTCGGGATAGCCCATGACGACGCCCTCCGGCGTGCCCGTCATAATAAGATCGCCCGGCTTCAGCGTCATGACCTGCGACACGCAGCTTACGATCTGCTTCACGTTAAAGATCATATCCGCCGTGTTGGAGCTCTGGCGCACCTCGCCGTTCACGAGACAGCGGATACCCAGCGCATTCGGGTCGCCGACCTCGTCCGCGGTGACGAGATACGGGCCGATCGGCGAGAAGCCGTCGCACGACTTGCCGGTCAGCCATTGGCTGGTGCGGAATTGCAGGTCGCGGGCGGACAGGTCGTTGGCGTTGCAATAGCCGAAAATATAGTCGAGCGCCTCGTCTTCGGAGACGTTCTTCGCGTTCTTGCCGATGACGACGATCAGCTCCGCCTCGTAATCGACTTTGGTCGAGTTCGCCGGCAGCGCGACCGTACGACCGTGACCATTCAGCGTATTCTCGAATTTGTTGAACAGAATCGGGAACGTCGGGATCGGCATGTTCGTCTCTTCGGCGTGGCGGCGGTAGTTGAGGCCGATGCAGATGATTTTGCCGGGGTCGGCGACGCAGGGGGCGAGGGTGAGCTCGTCCTCTTGCTTCAGCCAGCCGGCGCTGTCAGTCTGCGGCAGATTGGCCGTATTCGAGCCGGCAATGTTCAAGCTGGTGATATTCAAGCCTGCGATGTAATGCCCCAGCGTGTCCTGCGCCGCTTGCCCGCCGCTTAGCACCTCGCGCACCGTCGTCGGCACTTGCAGGCTCGTCGGGCTGGCCGCCAGCGCCTGTTCGACGTCGACAACCCCCTTGTCCGTCACGACTCCCATTCGAAGCTCATTGTCGCCGTTATAGTAGTTGAGCAGCTTCATCTCGCGGTCCTCCTGTGGTAAATAGTCATGTGCACAAATCCGGACTAACCGCCGCTACGCATTCTTCCCGTGAATGAGCCCGCCGTCGACATAGAACGGCGAGCCCATCACGAAGCGCGACTCGTCCGAGGCGAGGAACAGCGCCGCCATGGCGACGTCCTCCGGCCGGCCGAGCTCGCCGCTGAGCTGCCGGCTCTTGATCGAGGCGATGGCCGCCTCGCGATCCGGCGACTTCTCAAGGTAGCCCTCGACGAACGGCGTGAGGATCGTTCCCGGCAGCAGCGCGTTCACTCGAATATCATAAGGCGCGTAGTCAACCTGCATCGCCTTCGTCAGCGCCAGCACGGCTCCCTTCGAAGCCGTGTAGGATGCCCGCTCCTTAACGCCAATCTCCGCGATACTCGACGACATATTAATGATCGAGCCGCCGCGCTTCTCCATCATATAGGGAACCGTCGCCTTGCAGCTCATATACACGCCGCGCACGTTCACCTTCATAACGCGGTCCCATGCCTCCGGCTCGATCTCGTGCAGAACTCCGACACCGCTGACGCCCGCATTATTGAAGAGTATATCGATCTTGCCGAATGTCTCGATCGCCTTGCGGGCCATCTCGCTCGCGCCGTCCAATTCCGAGATGTCTCCATGGATGAAGAGCGATTTGCCTCCGGCTTCGCGAATCTGTTCGGCAACTGCCGCGCCGCCTCGGGCGTCGGCATCCGCAATCACAACCGCCGCGCTCTCCTTCGCGAACAATAGCGCCGATGCCCGCCCAATGCCGGAGCCCGCTCCGGTTATAATGGCAACTTTATTCTGAAGACGCATCGTTATCCTTCCTCCTTCACAGCTCGCTCCCGTTCGCCAGGTGGCCGCCGTCGACGCGGATCGTAGAGCCGGTGACGTACGACGCCTCCTCCGACGCCAGGAACAGAAAAACATTAGCGATCTCCTCGATCGTCCCGCCCCGCTTCATCGGCGTGTGCTCCGAGCAGGCGGGCAGGTTCGACTCCTCGCGCAGCTTGCGGTCCAGCGGCGTGTCGACGAAGCCCGGCGCCACCGCGTTCACGCGGATGCGATGCGGCGCTAGCTCGACCGCCATCGATTCGCTCAGCAGCACGACCGCCGCCTTCGACGCGTTGTAGTGCGCCAGCTCGCCGCTCCCCGCCAGGCCGTTCTTCGAGCTCATGTTCACAATCGAGCCGCCGGTGCCCTGCGCAATCATCCGAGCCGCCGCCAATTGCCCGAGCCGGAACGCCGCGTGCACGTTGATGTCGAACACCGCGTCCCAATGGTCGCGCGAGATGGACAGGAACGGCTCGCGATAAGCGATCCCCGCATTGTTGACCAGAATATCCACGCCTCCGAACCGGCAGAACGCGTTCTCCGCACATTGCTCCAAGCTGCTTGTGTCCCGAAGATCGCACACCTCCATCGCCGTCCGGCCCGGAGCCAGCTTCTCCAGCTCCGAGCACGCCGCGATCAGCTCTGCCTCGCTGCGATCCAGCAGCACGACGCTCGCCCCCTCTTCGAGGAACCGCTTCGCGATGCCCAGCCCGATTCCCCGCGCCGCGCCGGTCACGAGCGCACGCTTGCCTTGCAATCTCATTGACTATCGCCTCCTTCAGCCCTTCGTCCTGCAACCGTTAAGCGGCTGAAGACGTAGCTCCCTTGCAGCCCCCGCCTCGTCCCTTCCCTACAGCACGCCGTACTTGTCGTACACCTGGCGAAGCGTCCGCCCCTGCAGCAGTTCGTCTCGCGTATGGTTCTCGCGGGTCGCCTTGTCCAGCGCGCGCCCTGCCACCTCGTCCGCGATCGTGGCCGGGATGACGACGATGCCGTCCCGATCTCCGAAGATCACATCGCCCGGATTCACGAGCACGCCGCCGCACTTTACCGGCACATCGTACTGAATGACCAGCCCGCGCCCCTGCGAATCGACCGGCTTCGTCCCCGTCGCGAACACCGGGAAGCCCAGCTCCAGTATCTTCTTCGTGTCGCGGATCAGCCCGTCGACGATCGCCCCGCGCGCCCCGCGCATCTTCGAGGCCGTCGACAGCAGCTCTCCCCACAGCCCGTTCTGCAGCGACTCGTTCGTACAACCGATGACCACCTCGTTCGGCTTGACGCTGTCCACCGCCGCAATCTCCTGTTCGTACGGGTTCTCCGGAATGTAGTGGACGTCCACGGACAGAATGGTCTTCGCGCGGCCCGCAACGACCCAGCTCGGATCGATCGGATTGATATTCTCCCTCATCACCTGATTGCGGTAGCCCAATTCATCGAGCGTGTCGGAGATGACCGCGGTGTATAGAGATTCACTCATTCGGTCAAACAGTTCCTGATCGTTCATACATACATTCCTCCATGCAATCATAGTTAGTGCGGATCGACAAGCTAACCCTTAGCCCCTATTATATAATCGATATCGTGGATCATCCGATCGCGAATGACGCCGCCGCTATTGTTCGAATCCTTGAAGCTTCATCCATGCCTCGCATGGTTCAGATCGCCCCTCTCCGTCCGCCTCCGCGTCCGGAATCGTTTGGTCATCGTTTTATCCTTTGACCGCCCCGGTAGACAGTCCCTTCACGAAGTAACGCTGGAAACTGATGAACAGGATCATGATCGGGAGCAGAGTCAGCATGATCCCCCCGAACAGGAGGCTTAGATCGCTCATGTTACGGCTTGCGAAGAACTTGTACAAGCTGATGCTGACCGTCGGATGATCCACAGAGTTGAGCAAGACGAGCGGCAATTGCAAGTCGTTCCACACCGAGATGAATTGCACGATAATCAGCGATGCGGTGACAGGCAAGATAAGCGGAAGGATGATCTGAAAAAAAGTCCGGAACGTCGAACAGCCATCCAAATAGGCAGACTCCTCGAGCTCATACGGGATGGACCGCATGAAGCCGCTGTACATGAAGATGCAGAAGGGAGCCAGCATCGCACCGTAAATGAAGGAGATGCCGAAGATCGAGTTCTGCAGATGCAGATCCCGCAGCAGCAAGACGAGCGGAATAAGCGCGGATTGGATCGGAATGAGTATGCAAGCGGTATAGAACCAATACATGGAGCTAAAGAAAGGGTGCTTGAGCCGCGATACCGCATAGGCAGCCAAGGCTCCCAGTCCTACGGCGATGAACATCGCCACGGCTCCGATCGCGAACGTCGTCCCGTATGCCTTCACGATATCCATCTTCTCGAACGCGTTGACCATGTTGTCGAAGCCGACCTCGAACCTGGGGAACGACAGCGGATGCTTGACGATCTCCGGATGCGGCTTGAACGCGTTGATCAACACCAGATATAACGGAACGGAGACGATGACCGCAAGAAGGATAACGCCCAGTTCCAACAATAAATGACGTTTTTGTCTCATCCGCCAATCGTTCCTTTCTCGTATTTTCTGGACAAGGCAATGAAGAAGAAGGTGACAACAAGCGCGATCACCGTCAGGATGAAGGAAGCCGACAAGCCGTAGGACAGCTCCGTTGACGAGAAGGCATAACGGTAAATCTTCACGGAGAGCGTCTCGCTTGCCCCGGCCGGACCGCCGCCCGTCAGGGCAAACGGAAGATCGAAGATGCGAAGCCCGTTCGCGAGACCGATCAATACGTTGACGGTTATCCCGGGAGCGATCATCGGCAGCGTCAGATGAACGAAGCTTTGCCGCTTCGTGGCCCCGTCTATCATCATCGCTTCCTTCATCTCATGCGGCACTCCTTGAAGCGCCGCCAGATAAATGATAAGAATCGGCCCCCACATCGCCCATACCGTGATGCCGATAATGGTATAAACGACGTAATCCGGAGAATCGAGCCAAAGGATCGAGCCTTTCTCTCCGAAGAGCGCTACCAGCCCTTTATTGAGCATTCCCGTATTGCTGTCCAGAATGTATCTCCAGACAAAAGCCGCAACGACGGTCGGAATGACGTTGGGAATGTAGAATAAAGCGCGCAAGACGTTCTTGGTCTTCAACGATTGATCCAGCAGCACCGCGAAGAAGAGTCCAAACAAGTTGGCGAGAACTGCGGTTGTCAGGCCAATAAACAACGTTCGCTTAAGAGCGTCGGTAAAGCCTTCATCCTTGAATATGTCCGTATAGTTGGACAAGCCGATGAATCGATAGCCGCCGACCCCCGTCCAGTCCGTTAGACTGTAGAACATCGATTGCAGGATCGGGTAAACCAGGAATACGAAGATAATGATCGTGATCGGGGCCATAAAAACCAATCCCGACAGGTAGATTTTCCTCTGCATGGCGTACCCCCTCGGCCTCTCTAAGATTCGACGCGACCGGTCGTCCAATCGTGCGCCGATCGCGTCGCTAGAAGGACCAGATTCAACTGGATTTGGTATTGTCGTAAGCCGCGATGAATTTGTCGATCACTTTGTCCAGATCTCCCTTGAAGGTGTACTCCTGCGCCGCATTGCCAAGCGCTATCCACGTCGGGCTCGGTATGGGACCGGTGTTCGCGAACGAGATGACCCGGCCCGTGTCCAGCCAATTCGGAACGTCGACATACGATGGATCAAGCTCTCCGACGCCCGGCATGGCCGAGAAGGATCCTTTCGCTTGCTGAATCTTGGCATAGGTCTCCTTGCTGAACAACCAGTTGAGGAACGTCTTGATCTCCTCTTGATGAGGGCTCTTCGCGTTAACCGCCAGTCCGTCCTCCGGAATGAAGATATAGGCATTCTGATCTTCCGGAGCATAGGGCATATTCATGAAGCCGAGATTCAGATCCGGGTTAAGGTTGTGAAGCGGGCCGGACTCCCATGTGCCGCTTAGAATGATGGCGACGTCGCCTTCGGCGAACGCTTGTTGAGCGAAGGAGCCGTCGTTGGTGAAGCTGCCCGTGCGGACGTAGGCATTCAACTCGTTAAAGCGCTCGAAGCCTTCCTTCAGCATGGCGCGATAATCGGCGTTGGTCCAATCGACTTTGTTATTGAGGTAAGCTTCCTTGAACGCGGCATCCTTCACCGCATATTCGCCGAAAGCCCAATGAAACACGTTGCCGATCGCCGTCTCGTCTTTACCGCCGTAAGCGAAGAGGTCGATTCCCTTGGCCTTCAGCTTCTCGCCGAGATCCATGAACTCGTCCCATGTCTTGGGAGGCTCGTTATAGCCGACGTCCGCCAGGAGGTCCTTATTATAGGCAAGCCCTAGAACGCCTACGCCCATGGTGAACAGCGCCTGCGTGCCCTTTGCGGTCTTGGTCGCTTCCCGAATCGAATCGGAATAGTTGGCCATGGACTCATACGAACTCAGGTCCGCTAAGTAGCCATTGTCCTCCGCCAGCGTCGTGGTGACATGTCCGATATTGATTTGGTACATGTCCGGAACGTCTCCGGACGAGATACGCGTTCTGAGCGTGTCGAAGATCCCGCTGTCGGGCAGAGATTCGGCCTTGATCTTGATGTTCGGGTGAGAGCTCTCGAATTCCTTGATCAAATCTTCTTGGATTCCTCCAAGCAATGTCGCTCCGAACGTCATGGACAACTCTACCGTTTCGCCGGAACCGCCATCGCCGGAAGCCTTGGAATCATTGGAAGAATCATTCCCTCCGCAAGCGGACAGGAGACCCATCGATAACGCCATTACCGTTCCCCAAGCAGCAAACTTCACTTTACTCATTGCGAATTCTCCTCTCGGTCGTTGGTTTTGCTTCTCCCCTTGCCGAAGCTTCTCGTTAAGCGGAGGACGAGCTTCTCTTCTTCGTAAACGGTTCGGATTTGCTGCATGTAGCGCATTCTCCGAATAGACCTCTCCTTTCCATACCCCCAATCTTTAAACGTCGTTTGTAATGTTAATCCCCATTTTAGAGTCGACACAAACGCCTGTCAACATTTTTTTCTTTTTATGTAATGTTTGATTACATATAATTAACACATTCAGGACGATACCAACCTTTTTTTCTCTTAATCACATTAAATCCTGAAAAAACCTCTATAATCACAATTCATCTTGCGAGTTACCTAAGAATCCCCTACAATAAGAGCATAATCCAAGGAAATATCCGATCCGACGTTTATCATTAAACAGTGTTTTAATGGAGGATGCCGAAGTGGTTGATAGCTCATCTAAAAAATACACCGTACCCTCGCTGGAGAAAGCCCTTGCCATCATTGAGACGCTCGCGGAGCACGACAGTCCGCTTGGCGTGTCCGAGCTGTGCAAGATGGTCGGAGTGCCTAAGACGAGCGCATTCTTCATCCTCAACACCCTGGATCAGCATCGTTATATCGTCAAGAACGAAGAAGGCAAGTATTCTCTAGGGTACCGTTTCATTCATCTCGGACAGAGTATTCTGAACAAGATGGATATTCGGGAGCAGGCGAAGCCGTTCATGGAAGAACTGTCGCACGACACGCGCTTCACCGTCCACCTGGCCGTTCTGGATCAAGGGGAAGCCTTGTATCTGGAGAAAGTCGAGAGTCCCACGTTCGTCAAGTTCTCGACCTACGTCGGCCAGAGATGGCCCCTGCACGTCTCAGGCGTCGGTAAAGCGCTCGCAAGCCATTTGAGCGATAGGGAGCTTGACCGAATTCTTGAGGAGAAGGGACTTCAAGCCAAGACGGAGAACACAGTGACCTCCGTCAAAGAATTCAAGTCCATTCTTGCATTAGCGAGAAAACAAGGCTATGCGGTGGAGGATGAGGAAGGCGAAGCCGGCATACGCTGCATCGGCTCTTCCTTCTTCTCCCACGACGGCAAGCTGACCGGCGCGATCAGTATCACGGCCCTTCGCAGCGAGCTGCCGGTGCAGGATATTCCGTTGATCGGGGAGAAAGTTCGCCAAGCAGCTTCCAAGATCTCTCAACGCTTGGGATTTGTCCCTTCGGATGTGGCGAAATGACGGTGGCGAGCGGCTTATGGCAGGGCGGCCAAGAGCAGATTTCGCTTCTGCTCTTGGCCTTCTTGTCCATCCCGCCTCCGTTGTCCCTCCATCCCTTGTCCGAACTTCAGCCGCCTTGAATCTATCATTTCTTTTACGCACAGCTCCCTCTTACAGAACCCCGTACTTGTCGTACACCTGGCGAAGCGTCCGCCCCTGCAGCAGCTCGTCGCGCGTATGGTTCTCCCGGGTCGCCTTGTCCAGCGCGCGTTCCACCACCCCGTCCACAATGGCCGCCGGAATGACGACGATGCCGTCCCGATCTCCGAAGATAACGTCGCCCGGATGAACGAGAACGCCGCCGCACTTGACCGGAACGTCGTACTGGATCACGAGCCCGCGCCCCTGCGAATCGACCGGCTTCGTCCCCGTCGCGAACACCGGGAAGCCCAGCTCCAGTATCTTCTTCGTGTCGCGGATCAGGCCGTCGACGATCGCCCCGCGCGCCCCGCGCATCTTCGAGGCCGTCGAGAGCAGCTCGCCCCACAGCCCGTTCTGCAGCGACTCGTTCGTGCAGCCGATAACGACCTCGTTCGGCTCGATGCTGTCCACCGCCGCAATCTCCTGCTCGTACGGGTTGTCCGGAATGTAGTGGACGTCCACGGACAGAATTGTTTTCGCGCGGCCCGCCACGACCCAGTTCGGATCAATCGGATTGATGTTCTCCCTCATCACCTGATTGCGGTGGCCCAACTCGTCGAGCGTGTCGGAGATCACCGCGGCGTACAAGGATTCGGTCATGCGGTCGAACAGTTGTTGATCGTTCATCGTTGTCACCCTCCATTGGGGAAAAAGTAGTTTGGGCAGAGAAGCCGCATTACGCGATAGCGCGAACTATTAAACCTTGACAGGCGCGCCTGCCTTCACGGAATCGTATGCCCGCAGGGCCACGCGAGCCGAGCGCAAGCCGTCTTCTCCCGTCACCGGGACCGGCTTGCCTTCCAGCACGGCGTTCACGAACGCCTCCAGCATCAGCGCGTTCATGTCGTCGCCCCAGAACGCCCAGTCGCCCTTGCCGGACATGCGCCCGTAAACGCTGTTCTTCTGATTAAAGGCATCGATCGAGATGACGCCCTTCGTGCCAATGATGTCCATCGTGACGTCTCCCCACGTCGGGAAGCCGGGATTGCGCGACCAGCTCGGATCGAGCACCGCGCTGACCCCGTTGTCGAACGTAACGTGAACCATGCCCGCGTCGTCGATCGTCCGCTTGCCCGCCGGATCGAACAACGTCGCCGCATACGCGTACACGCTCGCCGGACTTGCGCCCGTGAACCAGTTCATCAGGTCCATCGCATGGACCGTATGATCAAGCACCGCGCCGCCGCCGGAGAGCGACTTGTCGGAGAACCACGGGATGTCCGGGAACGAGCCGCGGTTCGTCGCCTTGAACGACAGAATCTCGCCGATGTCGCCGCGGTCCAGCGCTTCCTTCGCCCGCACGACCGGAGTCAGATAGCGGCAAGGGAATGCCGTCATCAGCTCGACTCCCGCTTCCTTGCACGCGGCGATCATGCTCTCCATCTCCTGCACGCCGAGGCCGAGCGGCTTCTCGCACAGCACGTGCTTGCCGGCGTTGGCGGACGCGATCGTCAGCTCCGCGTGGCGGGCATTCTCCGAGCAGACGACGACCGCTTCGATGGAAGCGTCCGCCAGAAGCTCGCGGTAATCCCCGTAGTACGGAATGACGTGCCGCGCCGCCAGCTCCTTCGACCGCTCCGGCGCTTCGTCGGCGATGCCGGCAACCTCGACGTTCTCCATCCGCAGCAGGCCGTCCAAATAATCGAACGCGTGGCTATGAGCAAAACTCAACATGCCGATCCGCAGCTTCCTTATCGCGGTTCCATTCCTCGTCCTTCCGCTCATCGTACCGCCCCCTCTCCGAGTCTGACCGGCAGGCCGGTGCGGGCCGATTCCTGCGCCGCTTCCGCCCACCGCACCGCGAGCAGCGCGTCCTGTGCCGTCACAATCGGCTCGCCGCCGCTCTCGATGCAGGCCAGAAAGTGCGCCAGTTCCCGGTAATAAGGGTCCCGGAGCAGCACGCTCTGCGGCGTCTCGACGAAGCCGGATGCCGATCCCGGAGGCGCGGCGACTCGTACGCTGAGGCTCTCCGAATCCGTACTCGCCCCCCGAACGATGCCATCCGCCGCCGCGTACTCGAACGACGTATGGAACGGCCCCGGGTAGCCCCAGAACGCTTCGAGCTGCGCGATCGTGCCGTTCTTGAAGCGGAATGTCGCCGTCGCATAGTCGATCTCCTCGGTCACCTTGTTGAACGCGAACACCTCCGTCGCCTCGCCGAACGTGCCGAGCGCGTAGTCGATGTCGTGAATCATCAGATCGAAGATAACGCCGCCGCTCTTATCCGCATCCTTGAACCAGGGCTGCACGAGAGCCGGGTGGCTGCCCGCCCGCTTCGCATGGTAAACGCCGCCCCGCTCGCCGCCGAATTCGCGCACCTTGCCCGCAAGCTGCTCGTAGTTCGGGAAGAAGCGCACAACGTGCCCGACGAACAGCCGAACGCCGCGCTCCTCGCAATAGCGGATCGCCTCCGCCGCTTCCGCCGCCGACAGCGCGATCGGCTTCTCGCAGATCACGTGCACGCCGCAGTCCGCCGCTTCCTTCAATAGAGGAACATGCAAATACGTCGGGACCGCCAGGCTGACCGCCTCGGCTTTTGTCTTCTTCAGCATCGCTGCCATCGAAGCAAACCAAGGGGCTCCGGCGGCATCCCCGAGCGCCTTCGCCGCCGCTTCGTTCACGTCGCACACGCCGACGAGCGAAGCTTCCGGCATCGACGCATAGCGGTCGGCATGGATGCTGCCCATGCCGCCGCAGCCGACTACCGCTACTTTGATCATGTAAGAGGAACTCCCTTCATCTATATAGATGGGTTGGCCTGCGCCTATAAGCCGTCCCGCGCCACTTGGCCGCTCCGGAGGCGCATTTTATGTGAAATTTCGCATTCGTTCGGTCGTTTGGCGGTACCAGAGGCGCGTTTTATGTGAAATTTCGCATTCATTTGGTCGTGCGCGCCCGATCGACCAGTTCGTTGCCCGGAAGCAGCATATTGCCGTCCCGGTGTCGAATCGCCGAGGACTCCTCCGGCAGCATGCTCCTGTCCACGCCCCGCTCCACATTGGAGACGCAGAGCAAATAACCTCCCGCTCCGAACGAGCCTGCCGCCACCTTGAAGCGGCCGCCCTCGAACGAGCAGCCCGTCACGAGCACCTCGCTCACACCGCCATTCGCACCATTCGCACCGTCTGCACCAATCGCACTATTGGCACCATCGGTGTCATTCGCAACATTCGCACCATCCGCACCATCCGCACCATTCCCGCCGATCGCGAAGTGGGCGGTCTCCGCGTCCGAAGCGCGGCTCGTCATTCCGTCGAATCGCCACTGGGAAGCGGTATCTCTGCAAGAGTGGAAGAACGCCTTCTCGCCGTTGGTTCCCGATACTTGAGCGCCCGCGCCGACATCCACCCGCAGGTCGCCGCCCCCGAGGAAGCGGAAGCCCGTATTCCGCAGCGCCCCGCCCCGGAATACCAGCTCGGCCCCGCGCATCCGCAGCGGCAGCGAATCCGGGCCTGCGCCTTCGATCCGGCAATCGCGGAACCTCACCGCTCCCGGCCCCGCGAAGACGTTGCCGTCCGCGCCAGTGAACCGGCAATTCCGGAACGTCAGCTCGGCCGTCACCTCTTCGTGCGAGAGACGCCGCCCCGGCGTGAGCCCGAACGCGCTGTTCTCGATCACGTTCGGCCGGCCTGAGCGCGAGGACGCCTGCTTCACCTTCACCAGGCGGTCCGCCGTGCAGTTCTTCATCTGAACGCCGTCCGCGTTCAGCCAGAACGAGCCGGTGTTCTCGGAATTGTCGACCCCCGCGCGATATCGCACATGGACGTCCTCAAGCGTCAGGTCCGTCACCTTCCGGAACGCGAGGAACCAGGAGGCGACGTGCTGCTTCACCGTAATCCGCTTCGCGCTCTCGCCCCACGTCGGGCCGCTGTTCGCGAACGACATGAGGCCGGAGTTGCCGACGTACGTCAGGTCGTGCTCGTATTGCCCGTGCGTGACGAACGCGCCGAGGTCGTCCCCGTCCGCATGGCAATTCTCCACATGGCAATAGGCCGAGCCGGTGAAGTCGTTCAGATGCCGCGCGTTGCTCGCGAGGCAATCCCGAACATGCCCGTACAGGCAATAAATCTGCTGCGTCAGATACCCCGTTCCCCCGACCACAACCTCGGTCGGATTCAATAGCTGGCAGCGCTCGGTCACGTAATTCGTATTGTAGCGGCGCATGACGACCGGCCAGAACGAGCCGGTCGCGTCGATGCCGACCGCGTCGCACTCCGTCGCGAACTCGAACGCAAGCGGATGCGCCCCCGTCAGGTCCGTCGTCCCCCGCGCAATGAACTTCATGTTCTTCACGCACGCCCGAATGACGGGCTCCACCCGCCGGTACGTCACCGTTCGGCCCGCCGCCAGGGACCAGCCGTTCTTGTACTGGAAGCGCACATGGGTCGCATCGAGCACCGCCGTCACCTTGACGAGCTTCTCCAGCTCCCGCTCCGCACCGCCGGATAGCCGATCCCCGCGAACGAGCCACCAGTCCCCGACGCGGAACGCCGACGAGTCGGCCACTTCGAAGCGCTCTTCCAACTCCGCGAGCTCGGCCGACAGCACGACGCTCTGCGTCTCGTCCGTCTCCTCGCCGCGGAAGAAGAAGACCGCCGCGAACGGGTCGTTCGGCGGCGCAGGCTCGATGCCCTCCGTCGTGACCGTGAAGCCGCCGAAGTCGAGCTCGATGAAGCTGCGGCGAATGCGGTGCCGACGCTTGAAGTTCAGATGCGATTCCGCCTCGATCCGGCGAATCGAGCCGTCGGCCAGCATCGCCTCAAGCGCGGAGTCCGCAGCCGTCTCGGGTCCGAAGACGCCGAAGTAGCGGAACCTCCCGACGCCCTCGTGAACGACGAGCCACCTGCCCCTGCCGCCGTCCAGCGGCGCATGAACCGTGCCGCCGTTCTCCTCCGCCTCGCTGCCCGCTTGCCAGCGGACAAGCTTGGCTCCGCCGTCCCCCGCATCGGCATACCCGCGAACCCAGACGGCTTCTCCCTCCAGCCGCTCGCCGGAAGGAAGGCGCCTGAGCGCACTCACGCTGTCCACCTGCACAATCGTTCCCCCTTCGCCGCATCGCGTTAGACAAGGCGGAGAGCCGCGCGTTCCGTCTCTCCGCCTTTTTTTTAAACACTACCCCGCTATCCTAGTTCCCCGAATTGAACGTCACCGTCGCGCCGCGGGCTTCCGTTACTTGCTGCGCGTAATACTCGAAGATCTCCTTGCCTTGGTACTTCGTCATCAGCTCTTCGCGATATTGCGGCCACTTGTCGGCATTCTTGTCGGAGTACAGCACCTTGACCTGCAGCTCGTTCATGCGCTTGCGGAGCGCGGCCAGGTCCATGCCTTCCTTGACGACGAGGCTTGTGCCGACACTGTCCACGAGCTTGTAGGAGTTCATCGTCTCGAGAATCTTTTTGTCGCGGTCGGTGACGTTCGGATCGTACACTTCGAGGCCGAATGCCGCTTCCGGACCGGAGATCGGCGTGAACCATTGGTAGACGGACAGGAAGTTGCCTTGATCGGTCACGTTCGTCTTGAACGCGTCCTGGTTCAGCGTGATCGTGCTGCCCGAGCGGGTGAACTCGGTGCCTTCGCGGCCGTAGTGCGTCATCAGGAAGCCTTCCTCGCCGGCAAGCCAGTCGAGAATCTGCATCGAGCGGCCGATCTCTTCGTCCGTCGACTTGGAGCTGAACAGGAACGGGTTGCCCGGCACCGGAGTGAGGTACGTTCCGGTCGTGGCGAACGGATCGAATGCCGTCCAGTTGGCCGTCTCGACCTTCGTGATCTCCTTCGTCTTCGCTTGCAGCCCTTCCGCATTGTTGTCGAACGCCAGGTTCTTGCCGAAGCCGAGCACGATGCCGACCTTGCCTTGCTCCGCCTTCTCGAGCTGTTGGCCGTTCTTGTTGAGCAGCCAGTCGGGATCGACGACGCCGAGATCGAGCAGTGCGCGGGTGTCCGTCAGCACCTGCTGCATGCGCAGGTCGGTGCGGGTGTCGACGAACTGGTCGCCTTCGACCATGAAGTCGCCGAACAGGCCGTTCTTGACATAGGTCGGGAATTCGAGCGACATGTTCGTGCCGTTGCCGTACGCGGAGAAGCCGTACGTGTCGTTCTTGTTGTTGCCGTCCGGATCGTTAAACGTGAACGCCTTCATGACCTCGACCATCTCGTCATAGGATGTCGGCACGGACAGGCCGAGCTTGTCCAGCCAGTCTTGGCGAATATAGTACGAACGGTAGTAGTTCTTCTCGTAAGGGATCGGGGCGCGGGCGAACTTGCCTTGAACCTGATACTTCGGAAGCTCCTCCTCCGTGATCCAATACTTGAAGTAGTTAGGCATGTTCTCCGGCGTGACGAGGCCCGTCATCTCGCGGGCGACGCCGTCGGCGATATATTGGTTGGACGGGATGCCTTCGGCGAAGAAGACGTCCGGGATGTCGCCCGAAGCGACAAGCGAGTTGAACTTGTTCTGGAAGTCGGTGCCGAGCGGCATATAGTCGATCGTCAGATCGACGTTGAACTTCTCGTCGATGTACGTCTTGACGAAGTCGGCGTCTCCCTTGGGAAGCTGCGCATCCGCCGAAGCGATGACGTACCAGTTGAGCTTGATCTTCTCGGCCGCCGGCGCGGAAGCCGCTGGGGAACCGCCGGATGCGGCGGGGCTGGCGGACGGAGAAGAGTCGCTGCCCTTGTTATTGTTGTTGCCGCAGGCGGCGGTCAGAAGAGCAACTGCCGCGAGACTTGCCAGTAATGCGCTTGTGCGTTTCATGTACGAAGACCTCCCTTGGAATGGTTGTGCCTGGCTTGCTGTCTTGCGAAGCTGGAGCCTGTTCGCCTTCCTTGTCTGCTGTCGTTCGCCGGCGCCGCTTCCCGGCGCTTCGGCTCGCGCATTCCCCCTTATCGTCATCGACGTCCGTATCCTTGTCAGCCCTTGACGGCTCCGAGCAGCATCCCCTTGATGAAGTACTTCTGGAGGAAAGGATATACGGCGATTATAGGAACGATCGCGACGACGACGGTCGCCATCTTGATCGATTCTGGCGGCAGCGAGCTGAGCGACGATTGCGGCACCGACAGCTCCTGGCTGACGCTCGGCGTGATGATCATGTTCCGCAGCACGACCTGCAGCGGATATAAGCTCCGATCGTTCAAGTACATGATCCCGCCGAAGTAGGCATTCCAGTGATTGACCCCGTAGAAAAGCCCGAGAGTCGCCATGATCGGCATGGACAGCGGAAGCACGATGCGCAGCAGCGTACCGACGTCGGTGCAGCCGTCGACCTTCGACGCCTCCTCGATCTCCGCCGGAAGCGATTCGAAGTACGTCTTCATGACGAGCAGGTTGAATGTCGACACGAGGCCGGGGATGATAAGCGCCCAGATCGTATTCATGAGCCCCGTCGCCTTGACCGTGAGGAAGGTCGGGATCAGACCGCCCGAGAACAGCATCGTGAACACGATTCCGAGCAGCACCGCGTTTCTTCCCGGCAGGAATTTTTTCGATAATGGGTAGGCAAGCAGGGTGGTGACGAGCAGATTCAGGAACGTGCCGAGCACGGTGATGAGGATCGTGATGTTGAGCGCCCGCGGGACGACGCCGCTCGTGAAGATTGCGTCATAAGCGTCCCAGGTGAACGTCTCGGGGAAGAGCAGGAAGCCGCCGTTGCGGAGCACCTCCGTATAAGGCGTTATGGAGACGATCGCGACGTAATAGAGCGGGAACAGCGTCGCCAGGCCGAAGACGGTCAGGACGGTGTAGATGATGACGTCGACGATGCGGTCCGGAATCGACTTCTTGAATATATAAGGCACTTAAGCCACCTCCGTTCGATTCATTCGGCCGTCACCAGATGCCCGAGCCGCCGAACTTCTTCGCCAGCTTGTTCGCTCCGAGGACAAGCACGAAGCCGATGACCGACTTGAACACCCCGACCGCCGCCGGCACGCTGTAGTTCATCTCTTCAATGCCCCTGCGGAAAATCCACGTATCGAGAATGTCGCCAACCCCGTAAACGCGAACGTTCAGGAAGATGTACACTTGCTCGAAGCCTGCATCCAGAATGCTGCCGAGCCGGAGGATGACGAGAAGCATGAACACGTCGCGGACGCCCGGAAGGGTGACATGCCACAGTTGGCGCCAACGCCCGGCCCCGTCGATCGCGGCGGCCTCGTACTGCTCGTTGTTGATGCCGGCCAAGGTGGCCAGGTAGATGATCGCTCCGTAACCGGTGCTCTTCCAGATGTCCGTCGTAACGAGCATCGGTCGGAACAGCGCCGAGTTCGTGAGGACGTCGATGCTGCCCCAGCCCATGTCCCGGAAGAATGTCGTCACAAGGCCGGAGCCCGGGGCGAAGAAGGAGAACATGATGCCGTAGACGATGATCCAGCTCAGGAAGTGCGGGCCGTAGGTGAGCGTCTGGATGGTCTTCTTGAACCAGCGGACCCGAATCTCGTTGAGCATGAGCGCCAGAATCAGATCGGGCAGCATGCCGAAGATGAGGCGGTAGACGCTGAGGAGCACCGTGTTCCTCATGAGCTGCGGGAAGTCCGGCGATTCGAACACCGCGCGGAAGTTGTCCAAGCCGACCCACGGGCTGCCCGTGACGCCCTTCATCAGGTTGTAATCCTGGAACGCCACGACGAGGCCGAACATCGGAACGTAATGATAAACAAGGTAGTAGACAATGCCGGGTACCATAAAAATATACAGCCAGCGGTAACGCCACATTTTGCTTCGGATCGTCATGCCCATCGCTCCTCTCCTGGCGTCTTAGTCGAACCTGACGACGATTCCCATCATTAATTGGGGAGCGGTCTCGACCTGCCGGTACAGCTCGGGCAGTTCGTCGAACCGGATTCGGTGGGAGATGAGCGACTTGATGTCGATGCGCTTCTCTTCGATCATCCGCAGGAAGTCCTCGACGTTGCGCCCTTCCGTCCAACGCACGTAGCCGATCGGATAATCGACGCCGCGCTGCTCGTAGTCGGGCTCATAGCGCCCCGGGCCGCCGGCTCTGGAGATGTGCACGCTCGCCTCCTTGGCGAAGAGCAGGTCCCGGTCGAATTCGGTGCCGGTATCCCCGACGATGACGACACGCCCGCGGTCCCGCAGCCAATGAAGGGAGGAATCGATCAGGCTGATCTGCCGATTGCTCGCGCAGACGAGCACCGCATCCGCGCCGCGTCCCGCGGTCGTCTTCGCGAGCGCCGCCGCCACGTCTTCCTCGTCCTTGCAAGCGTGGCGAATGCCGGAGGACAGCAGCATCCCGCGCCGCTCCTCGAAGGGCTCCAAGCCGATGACGCGATAATTGGAAGCGTGCGCGATCCGGGCGATGATCTGCCCCAGGATGCCGACGCCGACGACAAGCGCCGTCTCTCCGAATTCCAGCTCCGCTTGACGCAGCGCGTGGATCGCGATCGCCCCAAGGCCGCAGAATGCCGCCTCTTCCGGCTCCACCCCGTCCGGGACGGGAACGGTCAGGTGCTTCGGAGAGAGCATGATCTCCCGGTGCGCCGGACTCCCGTAGCAGGCGACCCGCTGTCCGGGAACGACGTGGGCGACGCCCTCCCCGACTTCGAGGACGATTCCCGTGGCGCTGTACCCCAGCGGGGCGCCCGGGCTGGAACGAATCATAAGAAGCTCCGTGCCGATGCTGACGGATGAATGATCGATTCTGACTTTGACATACTGCGGTTTGATTTCCGGATCGGGCAAGTCGACGATTTCCGCAGTGCCGCTTCGGCTTTTGATCGCTCGCATACACGCCTCCTGATTTATATCTGATTTACATACCATCATTTGTAAATAATTCTAACGAATTTGATGTACAACTGATGTACTGATTATACACACCGAATAAAAAGACCGTCAACCCTAAAAAAGCGATTTTGGGGCTTTTATTGATTCCCCACAGCGATGTCAGGTTCGGAATTGTTGTGAATACGTTAACAATCAACGGGGACAACGGTGAAATCGCTCTCAAAAATTGGCGAATTTCGCCTATGTTGGTCCTGCGAAAGGTCTGTTCCGGCCATCCTTCCGCCTCTCTGTGCGGGGCGCTCACCGCCGGCTTCTTGCTGTCGCTCGACCCTGGAATGGTGTAAAACGGCAAAAAAACGATCCTGATGTCTTTGAAATGACATCAGGATCGACTATGTGATGTATGAAATTCGAAGGTTATGGAAGCATATATTCACCAGTTGGTGTACTCGGGTCGCCCGGCCTCTGGCCGGAGCGGTACAGCTCCTCCAGCTTCCGGTACAGCGTCTCCTCGTCGATCATGTCGGACCAGTATTCCTTCAGCCACTTGGTGAACTGGCGGAGATCCTTGATCTGCAGCCCGAGATCGCGATGGTACGAGAACGACGGGAACATCTCGCGGAACATCGAGTAGCGCGACGGCCGCTTGAGGCCGTCCATGAGCGGCCGCTCCGCCGACGCCTTGCGGGCCGGAATGCTGACCGTGCGATCGCGGATGACGTTCTGCGCATCCTCGGAGGCGAGGAAGTCAACGAAGCGGCGAGCCGCTTCCTTCCACTTGGAGTGGCGGACCAGCGACATGCCGATGGACAGCAGCAGCGTTCGCTGCGAATCTCCCCGCTGCAGACTCGGGAGCGGGCAGATGTCGTAGTCGAGCGGCAGGTGGGCGAACTCGTTCAGATTGAAGTACGTGCACAGAATCATCGATACTTGCCCTTCCGCGAACAGTTGGACGGTCTCGTCGTTGCCCTGGGCCCAATAATTCGGGAACGTCTCGCGGCTGGCGATCAGCTCGTTCAGCGTGCGCAGCCCGTCCCGAATGTCCTCGTTCAGCCGGTCGCCGCTCATTCCCTTGAAGCGGCCGCCCATTCCTTGCAGCAGGAACACCGGATAGCGGTTCTCCGATGCGGGCAGGAAGTAGATGCCGTGACGGCCGCGCGACTTGGACAGCTTGGCGGCGGCGGCCGTCAGGTCGCCCCACGTCCAGTAGCTGTCGGGTTCGTGGAGGCCGGCATCGCGGAAGTGCTTCTTGTTGTAGCACAGCACGACAGGCGAGAACGACACCGGCTTCGCGTAGCTGATGCCGTCCGCGCGGAACGCCTCCTCCGCGATCGGGTAAATATCGGGGTCCGATTCCATTCCTTCGAGCAGGGAGAGCAGGCCCTCCTCCGTCCACTCCTGGAATTGGGGGCTGTTGAACGCGACGACATCGAGCAGGCCGTTGGCGATCATCTCCTGCGCCGATTGGGCGTAGCTCAGATGGTTCAGCGTGATCCGCCGGACGTGAATGCCGGGATTCCTCCGGCCGAACTCGGTGATCAGCTCGTCGATGCGGAAGTCTGTCGTCAGCGAGATCGGACAGCCGAAGTTCAGCGTGATGGCCTCCTTCGGGCGCGGGGTCACCATGCTGCCGACCCGGTCGATCTTCTGGATAAGCCCTTCCTCGACCAGTTGCTCGAGCCCCTTGCGAATCGACTTGTTGCTGAGCTGGAACTGCTTGGCCAGAGCGCTCTCCGCGGGAAGGTACGTCCCTTCCTGCCGGATTCCGTTAATGATCTCCGTGCGAATGACATTAACGAAGTGATCCAGCCGCTCCTGGAACGAAGGACGGTCTGATTTATAACTCATGTATATTTCACCTATCTCTCACATCATAAACATCAGTTTATATTTTCAGACATTTCACATCAAATGTCAACAATGGCGCGGGCGGCGAACTCGCCGGATAGGGCGGCGGCGACTTCGACGCCGGCGCGGGAGGCCGCTCTGGGCGGGGGACTTGGGGCGCGCGGGGCGGCGACTTGGGGACGTTGCTGGTTACTCTGGGGCGGGCGGCGAATATATGTGAATTTTAGCATTCAGAGCGACCGTTAGCGGGCGATTTGGATGGTTTTATGTGATTTTTGGCATATATTAGGCAGGTGTCGCGGGTCATCGTCGGTATTTATGTTGTTTTTCACATAAAATCGCCGTTTCGGCCGTTGCCGCGGGATTTATATGTGAAAATTCACATTCGCGAAGGGGGCCGACGCGAAGGGCCCGGTACCAAGCCGCCGGACGGCGACTTGGTTTAATGGGCGCATTCCGCCCGGGCGGCGGCGGAGCGGGCAAGACGTGCATCGCGCTGGGCAGGCGGCCCAGACGTCGTATTGGATGACGTAAAGGTGCTTGTCCGTCGCGTAGAAGCCTTTCCCGTACTCGACAGCCGCGCCGTCCGGGCCGTACGAATATCGGGTCCGCTTGAGCAGCGGCGTTCCTTCCGGCAGGCCGAGCGCCGCGAGCGCGGCGGCCGGGGGAGCCAGCGACACGGAGAGCTCGTCTCGGCAGGATGCGATCGCCGCGCCGCGCTCTTCCAGCCACCCGTACAGCGACTGTTCGACAAGCTCGGAATCCCGGACGTCGCCCGCCCGGTCGGTCAAATCGTGCGTATAGTAAATATAAGGCTCGCCGTCCAGCCGATAGAGACGCTCGATTCGGATACAGCGCTGCCCGAACAGAAGGCGCTGCGGCGTCCCTTCTTCCGTGAGCGCACATGACGAAGAAGGCACTCTTCTCCGGCGCAAGCGCCGCCAAGAGTGCCTTTGCATAACATTAAACGCTGGCGACTTCCGTCATCCCGCTCATGGCAACCGGTAGGTCACGACCAAGCTGGGCCGATTCTCCGTAACGTTGTTATTCGCGGAAGCGAAATCCTTCGTTCCCGGAGAGCTGTTTACCGTGTTCTCAAGCAGGACAAAACCGTAGTTGGTCGAAGTCCCGTTCACCCAGCTCTGCACCAGATCGGTCACGTTAAACGTATACCAAGCGTTCCTGGCGCTGTTGATCGTCGCTTGATCGATTGTGGACGCGCCATATCCCGGCTTGGTATTCCAGGTGACGCCGGAGACCGTCTGTCCGTCAATGCCAGTCCCCGCGCCTTCCGCCCACGAACCGGTTGCTTCCTTGACCGCAATCGCCTTCTTGACCGTTCCGTTGCGAGTCGTCGTCAGCCTTACTCGCAGTTGCGCGCTTGTAATGATGGCGTTCGAAGGAATCGAGGATGGCAGGGTAAAGCGAATCAACGCATGCTTCTCGTCCGTGTCCGCCCCCGAGTAGGATGCAGTCTCTAGCTCCCCGTTGCCTCCCGTGTTCCGGTCGGCATAATACTCCAGCACATGTGCATCCGTCGTGCCGGTATATCCGGATACGCCCTGCCGCAACGCTACGGTGGTGAACGAGTAGGCGTTCGCCGCGGCGACGGTCACCTGATCGAAGGTTGCGCTGCCGAGCTTGCTGTTGTCATGAGCGGTTACGGCAAGGCCTACGTAGACAGAGCTGCTCATCGAGATCGTTACGGAACTTCCGATCTGCGTCCATGAGCTGCCGTCGGTCGACGCGAACCCCGTGAAGGTGTTGCCGCTCCGGACAAGCCTGACATATTGGCCCGTCCCGCCGGATAGGGAATCCGTATAACCGGTCGTATTGGACAGATTAAGCCCCGTCGAGGGACGACGCTGGAAGTTGATTCCATGGGAAGGCGTAACGACAACATCGGCGAATTTGCTGTCGGCATTGAGCGATTCGCGAATCATTATGCCCGCCTTCGCCCATTCGCTTGTATGGTCCTGGCTCTTGACCCGCGCCGTAATGACGATGTCTCCGGAGACCGGCTGATACGCATAACGGAATTGGTCGGCCGCAGTCCATATATCGAATCCGGACGCGGTCAGCGTGAACTGGCCGTTGCGGCTGCCTGCGCTGCCGATTGAACCGACCGTTCCGATGTCCTTGGATGCCCAGCCCGCTTCCAACGGCTCGCGCGAATTTAAGTAGGCGACGAGTTGGGACGGACGATCGGTCTGAATGAAGCTTGCCCCTCTGTTGACAACCCACCCCCAACCGGAATCCGGATCATCGACAGACATATCGTCGGTATGACCGGCATTGAGCGACGCCCACAAAGTGTTGACAAATACGCGTCTTCCGGCATTCGTAATCTTGTTAACCGTTGTGCTTGAGATAACGGAGCTTGACTCCGTAACGAACACAAGCTCGTACAAATCCGGCTGCGCTCCGGCGATCAAGGCATCAAGCTCGGAGAGATTGTTGTCGGAGTCCGTAATGACGGCCTGATACAGCGGACGCGGCGACTTGGAATCCAGCCAGGCGTCGACTGTCGCATTGGAAGCCGTGCTCTTGAAGACGCCCTGACTGGTTGTTCCCGTGCTGACCAGCACACTCCACACATCGTTGCGAATATCCCAGCACTTGTCTAGATTGACCAGCACCTTGCCTTTGGCCAGATTCATCGCCTCTTCGAGCGTCGGCACCGTCTCGTTCGTCAGAGCGGCGCCGGAGCCTCCCTGCCCTTCGCGAAGCTTGAGCGCTTTGATCTGCGAGAGTGTCAACGACGACACATTCCCTGTGCCGTCGGTCGTCCGATCCACGTTGTCGTCGTGCATGAGCACGAGCTTGCCGTCCGCCGTCTTGCGAATGTCGATCTCCACCATCTCGACGCCCATATCGATTGCAGACTGAATGCCGGATAACGAATTCTCCGGATGATTGCGCCAATCCCCCTTGTGAGCGGCCACCAGCACCGATCCATCCAGATCGTACAGCTTCGTCAACAGCTCCGAGGCGCTGAGAGCTTCGGTCTTCGGCGCGGCGATGCCGCTCCATGCGGATACGGCAATCAGAACACTGCATGCGTACAAACACCACTTGCGAGGCAATGATCGTTCGATAAGCGCTTTCAAATAATAGCCCTCCCTGCTCTTCTTAATCGTTTCTCCGCCCAACTTCAATTGCTCCATTTCTCCGCAGGCATTGACAACATCCTTTTCCCCATTCGTCTTGTCGCCGTCGCACCGCCTCCTCTCCTGCGCTTCCCCGACTCCCAACTCATCCAGACAGCAAGCAACGATCGACAACCGGTCGGCAATCGTTGCTTGCCCTCGGAGGTCAGGGAGACACGGAACGGTTCACTTCCACATTCAGCAAGCCCGGCCTGCCCGCAAGCAACGAAGCCATCTTCTCCCTGATCCCTCTCTTGCCGTTCTTGACAATAAAATGAATTCGAACGCCCGCGCTCCCGCCGCTGCGCTCCACGGTCATGGAATGAATCGCGATGCGCTCCTCGGACAGGAGCCGGAGCAGCGGCTCGATGTCCCGGTCCTCCGCCAATTGAATCGAGTATTCTTCTCGGCGGCCCGCGCTCAGCCACTTCTTCTCCATAATGTTTAACGCGAAGAGACTGACGAAGACGATAATAGTGGTGAGCGCCGACGCATAATAGAAGCCCGCCCCCGTCCCAATGCCAATCGCGGCGACAACCCACAGAGATGCGGCCGTTGTAAGCCCCGAGACATTGCCGCCGTGCCGCATGATCGTGCCCGCGCCAAGGAATCCGATTCCGCTTACAATCTGCGCGGCCAACCGGGCCGGATCCATGCGGACATTGGTCTCGTAGGCAAACTGCGCAAATCCGTAGATCGAAGTCAATGTAATGAGCGCAGAGCCGACGCACACGAGAATGTGCGTGCGGAACCCGGCCGGGTGCTGGCCGCGTTCTCTCTCCAGACCGATAATGCCCCCCAGCACGATGGAGATAAAGATTCGAAAGCTTAGCTCGTATGCGGAGATGTGCCACAATTCCGGATGATCGGCCGGCAACGTCATTCTTCCTTCGCCCGGCCTCGGGCGGAATGCAATGTTCGCCAATTGTCCAGAAGCTCGAGGGATTCGGAGGCCGCTGCTTCGCTTCCCGTCTCGAGCACCCAGGCGATTCGATCGCCGGCCTTGCCGAGCGCAGCAACGATCCCTTCATAAGGAATGGTCCCGCGTCCAACGGCGAGATGCTCATCCTTCATCCCGCGATTGTCGCTGATGTGCATGCCCAGCAGCAGCCTCTCATGCTTGCGCAGCTCGTTCATAACGTGCCCCTCTCCGCACAGATGGGCATGTCCGATGTCAAACAGAATCCTCACACGGGAAGTGCCCGAAGCGGCAATCGCGTCGGCCAGGAACGCGCAGTCCCAGCCGAAGCGATCGGGACGCGGCGGCACGTTCTCCAGCGCAAGCGGATTCCCTTCCTCGCCGCCCGTCTCGCCGATCAGCCTCCGCAGATAAGATGCGCAACGCGCAACACAGTCCGCCCGGGCTTCCGCATATCCGTTCGGATCGCTTGCCGGGTCCGGGATCGGGCGATCGTATTCTCCCGGATGCATCACGACATAGGACGCTCCCAACCTGTTCGCAATGGCAATCGCTCGCTTGAGCAGCGCAAGTCCCGCCTCGACTTCCGACGGATCGGAGGAGCAGGAGTTTACCCCGTGGATCGGGGCATGCATCGACCAGGCGATTCCCTGTCGTTCGCCCCATCGTTCAAGCTCGCCTAATCGCTCTTCGCTCCAATCCAGCAATTCCCTGTGACCGTCTTCGACCATAATCTCCAGTCGACGCCAGCCCGCTTCGGCAAGCCGCTGCAGCGCCGTCTCCAACGGTTGGCCGATCCGGGTCAAGGTCGATATGCCATATCGGCTTTGCACTTGATCTGTCATGCTCTTCCTCCTTACTTGACGCCCGAACTGACGAAGCTGTTAATAAATTTCCGTTGGAAAAACAGGAAGCCGATCAGCAGAGGAGCGATAACGAGCAATGTCGCGGCCGTCGTAACCGACCACTGCGCCCCCGTCTCCGCCGCCTTGGCGAACAAGGCCAGCCCGACGGTCAAAGGACGATTCTCCACCGAATTCGTTACAATCAGCGGCCAGACAAAATTGTTCCAGTGGTAACTGACCGATACGAGTCCGAAGGACAGCAGCGCCGGACGAGCCAGCGGGAAATAAATCGTCCACAGAATTCGCCACTTGGTTGCCCCTTCCATCTGCGCCGCCTCCTCAAGATCGGCGGGAATGGTCATAAAATGCTGACGCATGAGGAAAATACCCAACGCCGAGCCGAAGTATGGAATCATGATTCCAAGCTTCGTATCCAGCAGCGACAATTCCTTCAGCACCATATATTCCGGGAAGATCAGCACATCGACCGGAATCATGATCTGTACAAGAAAGACGAGGAATACGATTGTTTTGCCCGCAAAGGCCAACCGCGCGAATGCGTAGGCGGCCATGGTCACGGTGACCATCTGTACCGCGAAGATGCCGATAACAATAATTAATGTATTCGTGAAGTAGACAAGAAAAGGCGCAGCTTCCCAGACACACTTCAAATTATCGAACGTAAAGTGCAAGCTGATTCCGGACGACAACGACAGGCTCTGCGGGCGAAACGCCATGTATACGACCCATACCAGAGGGATGGCCCAGAGGATCGCAATGGCATAAATGACGGCAGATAAACCTACTTTCCTCAAGAGCGCCATAGGCTCCCCGCCTCCTATCTGTAGTGAATCTTCCTGTCCATTCCGACGAACTGGAGGACGGTAATAAGAAGCATGAATGCTATCATAACGATTGTGGCAGCCGCCGCGGCTCCGAAGTCCCAATAAGAGAATGCCTGTTGATAAATGTAGTAGAGCAGAAGATTGCTGGCATTGTTCGGTCCGCCCTGCGTCATGATAAATAGCTGGTCGATCGTCTTGAAGGCGTTCGTTAGCGCGACAACCAACACGAACAACGTTGTCGGCATTAGCAAGGGGAAGGTGATTCTCCAGAAAACCCGCCATTTGCCCACGCCGTCAACCTGCGCCGCTTCGTACAAATCGTTCGGAATATTCTGAAGTCCCGCCAGATAGAAGATCATAAAATAGCCGGCTTCCTTCCACACCATCATGACAACAAGCGCCGGCATGACCCACTTCTCGGAGCCCAGCCAGGCTGTATGCCCCGCACCGATCATATCCGTCAATCGGCTGAGCAGACCGTATTCGGGTGTATAAATGAACAGCCATACGTTGGCCAAAGCGATCATCGGAATTACATTCGGATAGAAGAAGGAGACGCGAACGAATCCGCGAAGCTTAAGCGCCCGATTCGCGAACAGAGCGAAGATCAAACCGAGCGCCAGCGCACCCGGAACGGTTCCGAGCATGTACCAGAAGTTGTTGATCAGCACTTTATGGAACAATGAATCTGAGAATAATTGCGAATAGTTGTCCGCCCCGGCAAACACGGGCTCCCGTACGGCCAGATTCTTGGTATAGAAACTCTGTACGCCGGTAATCCAAATGGGGTAAAACGTGAACACAGCCAAAAATAGCAGAGACGGGGCCAGCAATCCCCAAGCGAACACTTCCGATCTCCATCTCTTGCCAAGCGAGCCCGCCATGATAAATCCTCCATTCCAGATCCTTAAGCATTAAACCGGAGCGCCGCCCGCGCGTTAAGCGGGCAAGCGCTCGCCGATTATTTAAACGAAGCCAATGCCTTGTCGGCCTCCGTCTGAGCGCCCTTCAACGCTTCGGCCGGAGTAACCTTGCCGTATAGCGCCGCCTGAATGGCATCGTTCAGGGCCGCTGTCACCTTGCCGTTGTTATGCGTCGACAGCTCGCCTTTGGCATAAGCCAGTTGATCGCGCGCTACAAGCGCGGCAGGGAATTGTTCCGTATACTGCTTCATCGCCTCGGTCTCATACGACGACTTTCGGACGCCTACATACCCGGTGTCGATACTCCACTGCGCCGCGCGCTCGGGGTCCGTCATGAACTTGACGAACTTCCAGGCCGCTTCCTGCCGTTCCTTGCCGATGTCTTTGAAGATGTACAGATTGCCTCCGCCCGTCGGGCTCCCGAACTGCTTGTTCTGCGGAAGCATGGCAACGCCGAAGTCAAATTTGGCGTTCTGCCGAATGTTCGCCAGATTGCCGGTCGTATGGAACATCATCGCCGTCTTCTGCTCCAGGAAGTCGGATGGCGTCGTCGCCCACTCGATAACATTTTCCGGCATCGCCTTGTCCTTCTTCGACAGATCGACCCAGAATTGAAGCGCTTCTTCATTCTCCGGGGTATCGAAGTAGACTTCCTTCCCGTCCTGGCTCATCAGATTCTTCCCGTTCTGGATCGCGAACCCGGAGAACATCCATGTAGCCGAGGTTGGGGCGGAGGATGGAATCTCAATTCCCCAGCGGTCCTCATTCGTTAGTTGCTTGGCCGACTTCGCCAACTCGTCCCAAGTGGCCGGAGGCTGTTCCGGATCGAGTCCGACCTCCTTGAAGGCATCCTTGTTGTAGTAGAGTACAACGGTGCTCCTCTGGAAGGGCAGGCTGTATGTCTTGCCCTCAACCTGGGAATTCTCCAGGAACGCCGGATAGAAGTCGTCAAGGAATCCGTCGTCTCCATCCTGTGCGATAAATTCGTCCAACGGAACAATCGAGTCCATATCCATAAAGCTGAACAGATCGGCTGCGAGAAGCACCGCTACGTCCGGCGAATTGCCTCCGGCAACGGCCGCCTGCGTCTTGAGCGTCGTATCTCCGTAGGAGCCGGTATAGACGGGCTTGACAACGATGTTCGGATTCTCCTTCGTGAACTGCTCGGCCATGCTCTCGATCGTAGCGGTCAGTGGGCCGCCTACCTGAATCGGATAATAGAACGTCAGTTCTACCTTCTCCGTTCCGGCTGATGCCGATGGTGCGCCGCTCGCCTCCACGGAGGCCGCAGCGGGAGTTGCCTCCTTTCCCCCTTCCCCATTGCTGCCGCAGCCGGCGCCGACAACCGCTATGGTCGTCAGCACCAGTGATGTTGCCATTGTCTTTTTCATGGTTGCTGTCTCCCTTTCTGTTTTGAATCTGCAATCAGTATAGTTGAATTCGCTTTCACGTTATAAGGACGCCGTTTTAAGATTTGGTTCGATATTTTTATAACCTTTTCGATTCTATTGTGTTTAATATCGGAAGTGATAAGATCAATTTGAAAGCGCTGCACAAAGGGGCGAGACCGTCAATGAACACATTATTCTCTGCACTACGGCATCGCTATTTAACACTTTCCTCCAAGATACTGATCATATTTGTGCTGCTCATCTCCGTGCCCCTCAGCGTTCAAGGCATTGTCACGTTTCTGGAATTCTCGGGCACCATCGAGCGCAGAACCACCGATTACGCCGTACAGATCGTCGGCCAAATCAACGCCAGCATCGATAAGATCTTTACCGAAGAGAAGCAGAAGCTGTCCCTGCTTCCCCTGTACAATCCCGAGATCGTCCGCTTGCTCAAGAGGTACGGAGACCCCGCCAACGCCGGTATTCACCCCACCTCGCAAGAACGTTCTCAAATGTTCCATTATTTGGCCGGTTCGTCCATCTTCCGACCGGAGATACGCGGTATCCACTTTATAACGAATAACGGCGATATTTTCACGGATATGGATCCTTACCTGATCAAGTCCCATTATTCGGGAGGCAATCAGGTCTGGTACCGCCATGTTGCGGAAGCGAACGGAGAATGGCTGGAGATTCCCCAGCATTATCCGGACTATCTGCTTGAGACGACACCCAAGCCTTATGTATCGTTGGCGAAGGTCATCATCGAGCCGGGCAGCATGGAGAAGCTTGGCATCGTCAAGGTGGACTTCAGGTTGGATGTCTTCAGCCAGGTTGCAGAAGGCTTCAAATACGATGAGATCGGCAGCTTGTTTATCCTTAACGCCGACAACGAGCTGTTCTATCAGCAGAATACCGAGAAGCTGCGGGCAACTCCCGAGGATTTGCCGCAGGAGCCTGCATGGACAACAGGCAACGGCGCAGCGAAGACGAAGCTGGGAGGAACGCCCTACCTGATCGTTACCAACGTCTCAAGCAAGACGGGACTGAAGGTCGTAAGCCTCATCCCTCGCCGCATTCTCATCCAGGAGACGTTGCCTCTGCGGAAGCTCTCGCTCTGGATAGGAGGGGCTTGTCTGCTGGCGGCGACATTGTCGGCCTTCGTCTTGTCCAAGCATATCGGCCGCCCTCTCATCGAACTGCGCAACAAAATGAAGCGCGTTCAACAAGGAGACTTTATGCAGCGGCTGCCTGCGACTAGCCGCGATGAATTCGGACAACTCGCAAGAGGCTTCAACCGGATGTCGACCGAGATCGAACGACTCATGGGGGAGGTTTACGAGATCGGGAGCCGGGAGCGGGATGCCGAGATTGCAGCGCTGCTAAGCCAGATGAATCCTCACTTTATGTACAATTCACTGGAATCGATCAACATGAAGGCTATCCAACAGCAACAATACGATATTTCGGATATGATATCCGCCTTGGGCAGTCTTCTGCACTACACGATCGATGTCCGATCCAAACTCGTTCCGTTGCATATGGAGCTGGCCTTCATCGAGTCCTACATCTATATTCAGCAATTGCGGTTCGGCCCCCGCTTGAGCTCCATTCTTAACACCGATCCTTCTCTTGGTCATCTCCGCGTTCCCAAGCTGCTGCTGCAGCCGCTCATCGAGAACGCGATCAACCATGGCATTGAAGATCTGCCTCAAGGAGGCACCGTATGGATCGACGCAGACAGCGATAATCGCCATCTTCGCTTGACCGTACGCGACAATGGCCGAGGCATGAGCAAGAGCTCGCTTGAACGACTGAGAGCCCTGCTGGAAGAGCCGGAGCGTCACCCGGTAGGCTTAGGGGAGGACAACAAGCGGAACGGAGTCGCCCTGCGCAATCTCAATCGGCGGCTCAAGCTTCTGTACGGACAAGCCTACGGACTGCATGTGGAATCGGAGCCAGGGAACGGAGCCTGTTTCTCCATCTTGCTGCCACTAAGAGAGGAAGGGAATTAATTTGCGCAAAATATTGGTTGTCGAGGACGAAGAAATCATTCGCAAAGGGATCGTTCAGCTTGTGTCGGCCTTGCCCGGCGATATCGCGGTCACCGAGAAGGAGAACGGCAGAGAAGCGCTCGAGCATCTGTATTCGAGCTTGCCCGATCTGATTATCAGCGACATCCGAATGCGCGAGATGGACGGCCTGACCTTCCTGGGCAAAGCCCGGGCTCTCCATCCCAACGTTCCCGTCATGATTCTCAGCGGCTACGGGGAATTCGAATATGCTCAGCAGGCGATTCGGATTGGCGTCAACGAATTCATGTTGAAGCCCGTCAATCGCAGGGCGTTCCTGCTGACGCTGGAGCGCCTGCTCGGGCAGCAAGCGGCACCGTCATCCGTACAGACGCCCGAGCCCTGCCGAACGGTATCGCAGACGAACAGTGACAGCCAGGCCATCTCCATGATCAAATCGTACATCGCGGACAATCTGAACGGCGATCTGACGCTGCAGAGCTTGGCCGAGCACGTTCATCTTCACCCCGCTTATATCAGTCATCTATTCAAGCAGCGAACGCAGACGGCCATCTCCGATTATATCGCGCAAGCAAGAATCGAACGGGCCAAGTACCTGCTGCTGAACACGACGCTCAAGATCTACGACATCGCCGGTCTGTGCGGCTATCAGAGCCCGAAGCACTTTATGCTCGTTTTTAAACAACTGACAGGAAGAACGCCGGGCACATTCCGCAATGGGTAGGCGCTGTTGCGCTTATCCCCTTTCGTCCGTCCCATCGATAAATGACATATTGACTAATATAATAAATATATATAACATATCATTGTAATAATCAAACGCTTACATTCCGGTTTTCTTTAGGAAGGAGGAACTCATCGCAATTCGCTCGGTTAGCTTCTGCCAAGATCTGTGAATCGAAGGGAGATTATCCTGTGGAAAAGAGAGTTTTAAAAAAAAGTATCATTGTTATCGCTTCTATCCTGCTTGGCTTCTGCTTGGTGTTCGCCGACGCTTCCTCCTCTTACGCTGCCGTTACCTGGCCGGCCTCGCAAGCGCTTCCCACCCTGTCAACGCCGGCAACGACGCTCGACGCCGTCGATCTGAAGACGGAATACTCCTATGGCGCGACGGGAACCCAAATTCTGCATGAGACGGGCCAGGCGGAATCGCGCTACCATCAAGATTTCTGGACAGCCAAAACCTCAATCGATACGGCAGGCAAGCTGATCGCCTACGGTCCCTATGCCACTGATATTCCAACCGGCGTCAACACGGCCTTCTACAATCTGTTGGTCGACAACAATACGGCCAACAATGACAACGTGGCGACGATCGATGTGTACGATTATACGGCCAATCAGATTCTTGCCTCACGGACGCTCACCCGCCATGAATGGAATGGCGCCGGCTCCTTCCAACGCTTCGAGCTGACGTACAATAACGCCACAGCCGGACATGCGCTGGAATTCAGGGTTCGCTGGCTGGGCACCTCGCTCGTCAGCCTGTCCAGCGTCGGCACGACGCCGCGAAGCCTGGCCGACGCTGCCAATCTGTTCACCTCGCTCAAAGGTTTATTGGCCAAGAGCCAACCCCGGATTTATACGCTTGGCGGAGAGGAAGGAGAATACGCCTGGGCCGATTCGCTTAACCTTGACTATGCGAATGTCTCCAACAATTGGTCGCTTCTGACCAAGTACCGAAGCGAGATCGGCGGCATCGTCGTGTACGACTACGATGTGCCCGACACGTTGAATCTGGCAACGACGATCGCCTCCTTGCAGGGCGGCATCGTAGCGGCACCGGATCTTGTCGCGACTCTGACCTCCGCTCCCTATAATCTGCCGATTCTCGAAGATCTGCGAGGCGACTTTACGACCAAGCTTCAAGTCTACGAATATCTGAGAGACCATTATTGGTCGCAGACGACCCACCGGGTTCTGGTCGGTCTCAATTCGAGCGTTGCCGGGTATCTCCGGGACTATGCCTCCGCTATTGAAGCTTCGGTCGTCTGGCTCGACCCCAGAATTGCCGAAGAAGACGATTTGCTTCGCGATTTTCTGGCCGACATGCCTGCAGGCTCCGTCTATATGGGCTGGTGGGCGGATGAAGCCTCCGGCGTGCAACGCGTATCGGAATACGGGATATCGACCGTCGCTTCGGACTGGTCCAGCAATCTGACCGTATTTAGCGGCACCTCGCGCACCGTGTCCGTCAAGCCGACGCCGAACAAGATTCCTCTCGAGAATAAAATCTATGTCAGCTTCATTATGAGCGACGGCGACAACCTCCAGTACATGGAGCACCGCTTCCGCAAGCTCTGGGACAGCGCCAGCAGAGGGACTGTGCCTCTCGGCTGGACCATATCGCCCGCGATGCTCGATGCAATGCCGGGAGTGCTGAACTATTACTACGACACCGCAACCGAGAATGACGTATTTATCTCAGGCCCAAGCGGCATCGGCTACACGTACCCTAATTTCTGGAGCAACCAGACCTATCTTGACCAATTCGTAGCCCAATCCGACGATTATATGAGTCGCGCCGGACTCAAGGTCGCGACGATATGGAATTATATCAACGGAGGAATCAACGGCAATGTCGGCAACAGCTTCGCCGACTACGCGCCTTCGTTGCTCGGGCTGACGACTCAGCAAGGCGGCGGCGGCATTACTATTTACAACAACTTGATGCCTTCACAGAACCTTAACGCAACCTACGGGGATTCCGCGAGTTCCTTGATTAACGAGATTACGCAGGCAAGCTCCGGCTGGGACGGACAGTCGCCAAGATTCATCTCGATTCAGGCGAACCCCTGGCAGACCAACTACGAGGATCTGGTCGAGGCCATGAGCAACTTCACCGGCAATAACGATTATGTGTTCGTGCGCACCGATACTTACTTCCAGCTCATGCGGGAATATAACGGCCTGCCGATCAATCCGGACACTCTGATTGCCCGACTCGAAGCGGAGAATACCAGCTATGCTTCCTCCCCGTTCAGTCATAGTCTTGGCCGCTCGGAAGACAACGGATGGACGGCCAATACCTCCCAGGACAACGCAGGCTTTATGCTGTGGGGACCTTACGAGACTTCCTATCCCGAGGGCAGATTGACGGCGACGTACCGGATCAAGATCGACTCCCTGGCGGGCAACAATGACAAGGTGCTTACGCTAGATGTTCGCGACAATACGACAGGCACGGTTCTCTCCTCGTTCGACTTGTACCGCAATCAATTCCAGGCGAGTGGACTGTACCAGAACTTCAGCCTTGCGTTCGATCATACAGCCGGACATGAGTTGGAGTTCAGAGCTTATTATCACGACACCTCGGCGTTAAACATCGACAAGGTGACGATAACGAGCAGCATCGGCCAGTATGAAGCGGAAGGGACGGTTGTCGGCCACGCGGTCGGCCGCGCCGTCGCAGACGGCTGGCAAGCTTCCCCATCGTTGGACAATAGCGGCCATATGCTGTATGGGCCATACGATGGCAATGTGCCCGTCGGAACGCATAAGGCGGACTTCCGCCTGAAGGTGGACAACAATGGAGGCGACAACGACGCCGTGGCGATTCTGGATGTCTACGATGCGACAACGGGCGCATCCATCGCAACAAGCTCGATCCTGCGGCAGCAATTCGCCGCTTCCGATCAATATCAGACCTTCACGCTCGACTTCACGAATAGCGTTCCCGGACACAAGCTCGAGTATCGCGTGCACTTCGAGGACAAGGCGACCATAACTGTCGACAAGGTCACGATTCATTAAAGCAAGAACCACGCCGTACGCGAAGAGAGGCTGTCTCCCAATCGAGACAGCCTCTTCCGTACAAGACCTCCATCCTAATCCTCACCGACAACGAAGAGCTATCGTCTTCACTTCAAAAGGACGGAATTCCAATTCCACACAACCATCCGCTATCGACAGTGCCTCGCCCCGCTCCTCCATGATTGTGGACGCCCACGCGTCCGCGCACGGAAATCCGATACTCAGCCGAGCGCGGGCAACCGGGCTTCCTGCGCTCTCGTAGATGCGAAGAACAAGCTCGTCGCCGTCTTCCGCCTTCTTGACCGAATCGATAATCAGAGAAGGACTGTCGATCGACAGCCAGGACCGGGAGCCAGCGGCGTTCGTTGCGCCAGGCAGGGAAGCCGGAGTATCGTGCAGAGCGACCAGCGGAATATTGAATTCATAGCCGCGGCGAACGACATTCGCCCGGACATGATCGCCCTTGTGCGGCATCAACGCATACTTGAACCGATGTTCTGCCCGATCGGCGTTCGGATCGGGATAGGACGGGCTCCGCAGCAGGTTCAGATCGAGCGTGCCGCCCTCCGCGCGATGTCCGTACTTGCAATCGTTAAGAAGGGCGACGCCGAATTCCGTCTCGGACAGGTCGATGTAGCGTTGGGCGCACACCTCGTCCCTGGCGAACTCGAGCAGCGTATTGCGGCTTGTCGGACGACGCAGATAGCCGAATTGAATCTCGCAGCTTGCCATATCGGCCCTGACCGAGGTATCGAAGGACGTTCTCAGCATCTTGCCCGACTCTCGCCAGTCGACCTCCGTCTCGAAGACGACCATGTCTTCTCCCGCAGCCAGACTGACGATTTGACGGATCTCGGAGTCTTTGTACCTGTATACTTGTCTTGAGACAGCGCGGTGACCTTCTACGCGGAACTCCGCCTGCTCCAGCTTGATCTCCCCTGCCGGCATCTGGCGGTAATCTCTCGGGAAGTCCCAGGCATCTCCCGAATCATGGAAGACAGCGAGAGCATTGCCGCGCCCTCCCGCCGCCAGCGATTCGCGTCCGGCCGCCTTATCGAACACCGATGACAAGCTGCCGTCGGCCGCGAACCGGACTCGAAGCCGATCATTCTCCAGCACGCCGTCGGCGCAGACCGGCACGGACTCGGACGGCAGCTTGCGAGAAGCGTCAGCCAGGCGAACGGCTCCCATCGACGGAGCTCGCACCGCCAGCCACTCTCCTCCGGACTCGATCCATCCCTCCCGTTCCCACGGCAGCGAATTGAAGAGGACAGGCTCGCCGTTCGCGCCCAGAAGCGCGGCCAGTCTCCCGTACGCCTCTCGCTGCAGCCCGAGCGTCTCCTTGTACAGAGCCTCGTACCGCTCAAGCGATTCGTCGTAGACTCGCCCGATAGAGGAACCGGGAACAATGTCGTGGAACTGATACAGCAGCACCTCCTTCCAGATCCGCTCCAGTTCCTCGCCCGGATAGCCGCCTCCGCCATGCGCAAGCGCCAGCGACGCCGCGAATTCCGTCTCCCGGAGCGCCAGCTCCATCAGCCGATTATAGCGCTTGCTCCGCGCCTGCGTCGTCAGCGTCCCCTGATGCTTCTCCAGATACAGCTCACCGCGATACCGCTCAAGGAGCGGCGCCTCCTTCTCCAGCTTCCGGAAGAAGGCCAGCGACGTCTCTTGCTTTGCCGGAGGCAAGCCGGACAGATTGTTTAGCCTGGACAATCTCTCCAGATGCTCTTCTCCCGGACCGCCGCCGCCGTCGCCGATTCCGAACAGCATAAGCGCATGTCCGGATACGCCCTTGTCCAGATAATCCCGCTCTATCTTGGCGAGCGAGCGGGGAGCGGCCGGACCGTTATACGTATCTTCGGGAGGAAGATGCGTCAAGATGCCGGTTCCGTCGATTCCTTCCCAGATAAAGCTGTGGTGCGGATGCTGATTGTACACGCTCCACGACAGCTTCTGCGTCATCATGTATCGAACGCCGGAGGAGACGAGAAGCTGCGGCAGACTGCCCGTATAACCGAATACATCCGGCAGCCAGAGCGTCTCCGGCTCCACGCCGAACTCCTGAAGGAAGAAGCGCTTGCCATACAGGATCTGACGGACAAGCGCTTCGCCGCCGGATATATTCACGTCCGGCTCGACCCACATGGCCCCTTGAACCTCCCAGCGCCCTTCCTCTACGCGTTCCTTGATTCGGTCGTACAGGCCGGGATAGTGCTCCTTCATCCACTGATACAATTGGGGCTGACTGGCGCCGAATACATACTCCGGATACTTCTCCATATTGCGCAGCACGGTCGAGAAGGTGCGCGCCCCCTTGCGAATCGTCTCGCGAATCGGCCACAACCAGGCCAGATCGATATGGGCATGCCCGATCGCGCTGACCTGCAGCTCCGCATCCCCGCCCCGCCGGCGCAGTTCCGGGGCAAGCAGCGCCGCCGCACGCCCTGCCGCTTCCGCCGTCGGATCGGCCAGCGCCAGAGTCGCTTCATACAGCTTGCGCACCAGCCGCGCCCGTCGCGAGCTTCGTTCCGGAACCTGCTCGGCCAGCTCCAGCAACACTTCGAAATCATAGTAAAGGCTGCGAATCGCCTCATCGCACACCGCGATGTCCGCCTCCTTCAAGGTGCCGCTGCGGTAATGGCCGAACAGGTCGTTGCAGCCTGCATCCGCCCACAGATCGATTGCTTCGCCGCCGCAACAGGCAGCAGCCACCTCTACGACCCGCTTGCCAGGCTTCCCCAGCTCCAGCGCGAATTCCGAGTTCACGTTCGTAAGCCCTTGCCGCGGGGTGCCTGTCTCGTCGACAAGACAGAGCTCGCCGTTCACATCGATCAAGAGCACAATCTTGCAGCCTTGAGCCTCCATGGGAACGATGCCTCTGAAGCGGAACCACGCGCATTCCCACAGCTCACCCCAGCGATCGCCGGGCGTCAGCTCCCGGTAACTGCCCGATTCGCGTTCCGCGAAAGACACCGGCTCTCTCGTCACCCATGCTTCCACTGCAAGCGGAGCGAGAGAGCGATAGATTCGTTCGTTTAATCGTTCCTTCGTGTGTTTGATTCTCTCCAGCATGACTGGCACGGTCTCTTGCGGCATGATAGCTCTCCCCTTTGATCTTGACGGGAACGAAGGGAGAGCGCGACATCGTCGCACTCTCGCCCGTTGATCCGTATTCTATTGCGTTACGATACGATTTCCTTATGTTTTATTTTATTGCTGCATTACTTGGCGATTGCAGCCTCCGCCTTCTCCTGCGCCTCGTCGAGAGTGGCCTTGATGTCCTTGTTCGACATGACCGCCTTGGTAACCGCATCTCCGAACAACTGCCATACCTGAGAATCGTTCTTCTTGAAGGTCGGCAAGCCTTGAACGTTGCCGCTCATCGCCTGATAGTGCAAATACATGGCCGGATGCGCAGCCTGATATTCCGCCGTCTCGGCAACCGACTTCTTGACCGGCGAACGAAGATCTCCGTCCGCGACCAGATTCTGAATCTCGTCGCTGTACAACGTGCGAATGTACTCGAATGCAGCTTCCTTGTTCTTCGCATTCTTCGGCACTGCATTGAAGGCGGCGCCGATCGTGATATTGCCGGCCTGACCGCCCTCGGACAACGGAATCGGAGCCATTCCGTAGTCGATCCCGAGTGCCGTACTCTCGGAAGCCCGCCAAGGTCCATCGATGATATAGGCGGTTTGTTGCTTCTTGAAGGCATCGAAGTACGGGCCTTCTTCGGTGTTGACCATCAATCCTGCCGGGTGATTGGCATACAAGCTGCGCAGGTATTCGACCGTCTTCACGTTGGCGTCGCTGTTGAACGCCGGATTGCCATCGGCATCGATGAATCCGCCGTTATTGATAACGAGCAACGGGCCGTAGCGCAGATAACCGCCCGCGTTCGGACCGGCGTATACACCGCCTCCATAGAACTTGCCATTGCCCGCTTCTGTTACTTTGTTGATGTTGGAGAGAAGCTCATCCCAAGACTCGGGGGCTTTATCCGGATCGATTCCGGCTTGCTTGACCAGACCTTTGTTCCAGAACAGACTGCTTACTCCCGGTTGTGCTGCGAAGCCGTAAATCTTGCCGTCGACCTCCATCGGCTTCCAAGCGGCAGGAGCGATATTCTCGCGAATCTCATCCGCCATATCATCCGGGAACGGCTCCAACAGCCCTTGCATCGCGAAGCCCGGCATCTGCGTCTCGCCGACAATTACGTCCGGAATATTGCCGGCCAGGAAGCCAGCCGTCTCCTTCTGGGTGAGAGTCTCGCCCCAACCCCAATCTTCCATGTTGACCGTAATGTTCTTCTCCGCCAGCTTGTCCTTAATAATCTGCTGATAATAATAAGCGTACAGATTGGAATTATACGATTGGCCCTTGACATAATTGAAGTCAGATTCCTGCACTCTCGGGCTGATCGTCTCATCCGCGACAAGCGCTTTCTTCTTGGTAGCGAGCAGACTGTCGTTCAGCACTCCCGTGCCGACATTCACGGACCCCTCCGTCAACACCTTGATCTCTACCGGCTGCGCCGCACTGGACGACGCGGATGCGGATGCCGATTCACTGCCGGATGCCGAAGCGCTCGGACTCGCCGTGTTGCCGTTGTTCCCGTTGCCGCCGCATGCAGATAATCCAACCGCCATCGTCAACGCACTGATAGCCAACCAACCCTTTTTGCTTTTCATCCTATAGACCCTCCTTGAATTAAGTAGCGACTTACGTTTAAAACATATCACACATATTTATTATATTCAATATGTTTTATGCAAATTTTGTTTACCCTTTAACTCCGGAATTAGCGAGTCCTTGAACAATATATCGCTGGAAGAAAAAGAAAATCAGCACAGCGGGAATGGTATTGCCCAGACCGAGTGTAATAATGAGAGGATAATTGATCGTACCTCCGGCTCCCGAACTGATGGAAGAGAGACGAGCAATCGCTCCGGGAAGCGTCAGGAGGTCATCGCTGCTCGTATAGAAGAATGGTGTTATGAAGTCATTCCAGGTTCCCAACGCCGTTGTAATGGCAATATAAGCGACAACGGGGAGCTGAAGCGGGAACAGTATCTGGAACATGAGACGGAGCGTCCCCGCTCCATCCATCTTGGCCGCCTCGTCCAGCTCGATTGGGACCTTCTCAAGCGATTGCTTGACAAGGAACATCCCCATGATGTTCATCGCCGGACCGCCAATGAGATAGACCCACCACGTATTCAGAATTCCCGTGCCGCCGACAAAGATGTCATTCCCGCCGGCCCAAGGGAAACGGGCGAATTCCAAATAGGTCGGGATAATCGCTATGGTCAGAGGAATGGTCTGCGTCGCCAACAGAACGAGAAACAACGCCCCTCTGCCCTTGAACTTCAACCGGGAGAAGACAAAGCCGGCAAGGAACGAGGTCAACACCGCAAACAGGGTAGAGTAGACCGTACGCAGAATGGTGTTCCCCATATACTTCGTGACCGCGGCTGTCACCGTCCCCGTCACAAGCGATTTGTAGTTGGCCAGCGTCGGTCGATCCGGAATCGGGAACGCGCTCAGCACCGTGCGGTTGAATTCCTCTCTGGTAAAAAATCCGGCCAGAATCATGAATAGTAGCGGATACAGCAGAACAGCGCCGAAGCCCAGCAGAACGGCATGGGCGACAATTCGCGAGGCGCCGCCTCGGGTTCGCGTCGAACGGGATTCACTTGCGCTCACGGCTTGCTCCCCCTCCTCTGATTGGAATCGTGGTGCGGCGGTCGGAGTTGGACGACCACCGGTAATAGATCATTGTAATTGACATGGCCAGAATGGCCATAATCAGCGAGGAGGCTCCAGCCATGCCCAGATTGAAGTCCCAGAACCCGTCCCGATAAATCCGAAGCACGAGAACCTCCGTCTGGCTGTACGGTCCGCCGTCGGTAATAAACAGAACCTGTTCATAAATCTGAATGGCCGCGACGAGGCTTGTAATGAAGATAAACGTCGCAATCGGCTTGAGGCCCGGTATCGTCACGTGCCTCAATCGGGCCATCCTGCCGGCCCCATCGACCTCTGCCGCCTCATACAACGTCGGATCGACCGACTGCAATCCCGCCAACCAGAGGAGCGATGCCGCTCCGACTCCCTTCCAGACCGAATACACGACAATCCAGAAGATGCTCCAGCCGACCGAATATTGCCAGACGATCGGTTCCTTGCCAAGCGAAATCAGAATGTTGTTAATAATGCCATTGCTCGGACTAAGCAGCAGGTTAAAAATCTGGGTGGTCGCCACGGTGGACGTCACCGCCGGAATGTACCAGATCGTGCGATAGATGCCTTTGCCGAATAGCGGCATATTCATCAGGAGCGCCGCACCGAAGCCCGCCGCTTGCGTAACGACGGTGACAAGCGCGCCGATCCATATGGAGCGCCACAGCGCCCCCGTGTACAGCGGATCCTGGAAAAAGGCGATAAAGTTGTCCAATCCGGCGAAGGACGGTCGATCCGTCAATCCAACCCAATCGAAGAAGCCCAGCACGAAGCCGAACATTGTCGGGAATCCGTTGACGACCAGCCAGAATCCGATTAGCGGCGTCAGAATGACCGCAGCCAGCAGGGCGTCTCTATGCCTCTTGATAAAGCGCTTCCACGATCCTCCCGATCTATCGTCCGCCACTCCTTCAGCGGTAATCCGCTGCATTGCGCATCTCTCCATTCTCTATAACAATTGATCATATCGGACAATTTTCATTATAAACGGAAGCAAACTGGATGTAAATATTGAATATATTAAATATATCAAATAAAAGGAGCCGCTATGTGCAGCTCCTTCGGAGAGTTCAATCCATTATGGAGTTCAATCCATTATGTCCTTCATGCGCCCGATACCGGACCGGCGGAGTGGCGAACGACCAATTCGGGCGCCATTACCGTCTTGACATAGCGCTCCCGGCCTTGTCGTTCCTCGATGACATCCGTTAATATGGATGCCGCCTTCTCCCCCATCGTTGCCTCCGATTGGGAGATGTGAGAGTAGAAGCCGTCCTCGGCAAGCCCCGAATACGGATCGTCGAAGGTCAGAATCGAGACATCCTCCGGTATTCGGAGGCCGATGCTCCGGCAGATCGAAGCAATATGAACGCCGAGCCTGCCGTTAAGCGTAATATAGGCGGTTGCCATACGATTCTTGACGAAGCGGTACAGCGGGTGGGTCTCGTCGGCGTTCTGATAATCCACATTAAAGTCCGTCAGAATCAACGCGGGATTGATCAGCGCCTCGTGGTGCTTGAGCGACTCCATATAGCCGCCAATGCGGTCCTCGACCGTAATCGTCGGCAGGATGGAATCCGAGCAGATCGCAATGTCCCGATGGCCGAGCTCCCACAGGTAGTCCACCGCCCGCTTGCCGCCGATCAGCCCGTCGCTGCGAACGACATTCGTGTCGATACCGGCCAGGTAGCGGTCGATCAGCACGAACGGGAATCCGACCGCCTTCAGCGACAGAATCTCCTCATTGTAGGTCTCCGCATCGCACGGAAATATAAGCAGCCCCTGGACGCCGAATTGGAGCAAGCTCCGGATCGCTTCCTTCTCCCTGTCGATCGAATTGGATGTAAGCGCGATGTGCAAGCGATAATCCTTCTCCGTCAGCCTGCGGTTGATGCCTTCAATAAGTCGAAGGGCGAAGTGGTCCGCAAGCTCCGGCAGAATCAGTCCGATCGTTCGGCCTGCGGCTCTCTGCCCTCCCGCAGCCGTCATCGGATAATCCGGCGTGACGACCTCCGTCTCGGACAAGCGCTCCTCCGACAGTCCGCCGATCAGCTCGCCGATACGCTCGCTCACGAAGCTCCCTCTGCCGGGCACCCGGTAGATCCAGCCTTCCTTGGCCAACTGCACAAGCGCATTGGCCACCGTAATCCGGCTGACATCGAATTGCTCCATCAATTCCTTCTCGGATGGAATCTTGTCGTTGCTTTTCAATTCCTGACGGTGAATCAGGTTTTTAAAATATTGCTGGATTTGAACGTACAATGGTGGACGCTCATTTTGCATATGCTATTGCTCCTTACTGTGTATTATCATCAAAATATATCAATTATAGCATTTAGTCAACAGGGCTTGTTCAAACGAAAAGAAATTTTGCGCGATTTATCTGTTTTCTCCCAAACCATCGTTTCCGCCGTTTCAGCATATTTCATGTGTAATAAATAGAAGTAAAACGTTTTCCATCAACTTCGCTCAGCGAAGACCCGTATCTCACGCTCGGCGACGCCTACCGCCCCGGCTACAGCCGGCTGTTCATCCTGAAGCCGGCGCGGGCGGTCAACCCGAAGGCGAGGATGATCATCAAGTACCCGAACTGGAACGAAGCCTACCAGGCGTCCGGGTACCCTGTTCTGCTACTCCCTGCTGAAGGACAGCGTTCACGTCCCCGCCCTCGGCTTCCAGCTCGATAAGCTGGACGAAGCGGCGGCGGCGCTCGGCCGTCCGGTCGGCGCTTACGTCTACGAGCCTCATCACGCCAAGGGCGAGGACCATCTGTACGATTACCTGGGGATGCTGGCGATTCCGTTCGAGCTCTCTCCCGATTTTCCAACCGAGGTGTCCCAGCCGTTGCTCATTACCGCGAACGCGGCCCGGGACGAGGGCATTATCGAGAAGATGAAGGGGTATCTGCGTGCGGGAGGACAGATCGTCATGACGTCCAGCTTCGTGGCGAGGATGAGCGGGAGAGGGGCCGAGGAGTTCACGACCTTGCATCCAACGGGGAAAAAACTGGCCGTGAGCAAATTCGCAACCGAGACGCATAGCTGTACCTTCGATCGGTTCTCCGAGTCGCGGGAGGAGCTGCTCTTCCCGATTCTCGACTACAGCACGAACGGCACCTGGCAGTCCATCGTCGCGCTGAAGGGGCACAACAACATTCCGGTTCTGATGTACGACAATTACAGCCGGGGCCGAATTCATACGCTTGTCATTCCCGACGACTACGCGGATCTGTGGAAGCTGCCGGAGGACGTCGCCCTCGAAGCTGCGCGCCGTGCTGGCGGGCGATGTCGCTCCATACCGGATCGACGGCCCCGGCGAGGCGGGCTGGTTCGCTTACGACAACGGGACGTTCGTGCTCGAGAACTTCGCTCCGATCCCGCAGCGTTGGACCGTCCGCGTGCCGGAAGGCCGCGAGCTGATCCGGATCGCCGGGCGGGAGCATCCGAAGAGGCTCGGCACGGACGCGGACGGCTCCGTTCGGTACGAAGTGCGGCTCGCACCTTCTTCCCTCGTCTTGTGCAAGCTTGAATAGAGGGAGGAGCCGGCGTCCGGGCCGTCTACCGTCCCGACACGATCGGCATGTTGGTGAGTCGGCGAATCGATATCCATATTATGGTGATAAGAGAGGCGCTATCCCCCTTCTGAACCCTTATGCCTCTTCTCCCCTTGGCTCAGGAACCTTCGCTCGCCGATGATTCGCTTTGGTCTTAGGACTGCCGATTCCCCTTGTACCTCCTTATCCTGAGCGAAAGGGAGAAGAGACCTAATCCCGCCAGAGGGAAAACACATATGGGGGAGTTGGAAGCGTTGCCGGGCAGGATGGCAAGTGGAACGAACTGTCGATAGGCGGGTTTCCCGCACATCTCCCTCTCCAACCGCCTCTTCGGATGGCCGCATACGAAAAATTTTCATGGTAGGGGGTGACAACTGTCCTTGTTGTCATAGTTGTTTTTCGCATATATACGGCAACGCGCGGGCATGTCGAATGGCCATTTTTTCGATTCATTTTATCGAAAGGGGGTGAATTAGCGGTAAAATGTCATGATAAATAATAAAATCCCGCTTGAATGGACTTTTCCAATTCAAGCGGGATTTTTGGTAGATCTCCTATTTATCCGTCAGTCATGAAGAGCACAGTCAAACCAAAGACCGTCCTGATGGATTCGACTCCATTGGACGGTCTTTGATTTTGACTTATGGATGGTTCAATTGATCAATGAATCCAAGCACCCGAAGTGCCCGTACAAGAACGGCCGCCGCTTGCGCACGTGTCGTCTCGCCTTCCGGACTGAACGTATCCTTGCTGGTACCATTCATGATGTTAAGACTAACCATTAATCGAACGTCCTCCATATAGATTGGGTCTATCCTTCCCATATCCTTGTAGCCATTCAAGCTAACCTTTTCTCCTGTGGATGGCAGCTTCTCAAGTTCAATGGCAGCCGCCAGCATACTCGCCATTTCCTCGCGCGTCAGCACTTGCTCCGGCTTAAAGCGGTTGCTGCTCGCGAACGCCAATAGGCCGAGTTCCTTCGCTTGGGCTACCTCGCTATAATACCAAGCTCCTTGCTTTACATCCTCATATGGCGCTGCCGTGTTGGTTGAATGGCCGCGTCCAAGCGCCCGTACGAGCATCGCGGCGAATTCCGCCCTGGTTACCTCTTTATTCGGATCATACAAGCCGCCGCCTACGCCGTTAACAAGACCTTTTGCCGCCGCCAGATCAATGAAAGGTTGGCTCCAATCTTGTCGTACATCAGTGAAGTAGACCGAATTGTCCGCCACGACATACACACTGTTCGATAATGAGCTGATCATCACATACCAGTTGCCCTCGATTTGCACCTTGCGTGCAGGGACAAACTCGAATTGTTTCGCCGTTTCGTTATAGCGGAACGCGCCCCATTGATCCGGTAGGTCGGTCATTTCCTTCGGCATCGGGATGATTCTTACCATCGCCTTGCTGAACTTGTCTGCCGCACCAACCGGTTGCTTGGTCTTGGTATTGATGATCTCGATGCTGAAATCCACAATGGCGCCCATTACCTTGCCGTTCGGCAAGCCACGTGCAAACGCCGCCTGAATGTCCGCGTCCCCGGACTTGTCGGTCAGCGTGATTTTGAAGCTGATATCCTCGGCATTCAATTTGTTCGCGGCAAGCAAATCCTGCAGTCCCGGAACGAGGGAAGCCAGATTAACCGGCACTCGGTAACTGCCATAAGGCGCCTGAATCTCGATGAAGAAGGTTGCGTTCTGACCCGCAAATCTCGTTAATAGGCTGCCAGGGATGCTGACATAAGCTACGCCGTCCTTCGGCGTCACTTGCAGCGTGACGGACGGCTTCGTCGTATCGATAGTGTCCGGATCAAGCCTGGTTCCGTTCAGGTCGATAACCAAATCGACAGTCGTATTCGAAGATGTTGAACTGCCGCTGTCGGCGCGGTTAACAACCTGTGTCACCGTAAAGGTCACTGGCGTCATATGGGTCGCCGATACCGTTACCGTTGCCGTATAGGTTCCTGCAGCAAGTCCGTCGTTCGGCTTCAACGTAAAAGTCGTGGACGGCATCCCGCTATTAAGAGTAGTAGCTACTGGCTGCGTAATCGTAAAGCTGCTCGCATTCGTCCCGCTCAGCGTTGTCGCCAAGGCAGTCAAGTCTCCCGTTCCCGTCTGCGTCACGGTCACCGTTATCGTATCCTGCGTCCCTGATGCATAGCCTGCTGTCAACGCATTCAGCGTCTCGTTCGACAACGGACTGATCGCGTACGTCGGGATCGCAGACCATTGCGCATACAGCGTGAGCGCCGCGGTTGGCATCGTCACCGTTGCGCCTTCTGCATACGCCGTTCCTTCGCCATCCGCCTCCGTATTCCATCCCGAGAACGTGTAGCCCGTCTTCGTGAACGTGTTCGCTTTCGCCGCGAAGGTCGCACCGGATGCCTTATTCGTCTCCGTCGGGGCCGTGCCTCCGTCGGACGTATTGCCATCGTAAATGACGCCATACGTCGTCGGCGTCGAATCGCTCACCGTTATCACTAATGTCTGCTCAGATCCGGCACTGAATGTAAACGTCAGCGTCGTCGAGCCTACCGGCTGCTCTGCCAAGTAGCTCTGACCAATCGTGACGGTGTCGTCCACTACCGTGTAGTCCTCGTCTTCTACCAACGGCGACCCGCCGTTCACAATGCCCGTCAGCGTGTTGCCGTTCAGCGTCATCTCCGTCGTTACATCTGACCGGTTCGCCGGATTTATATCAAACGTCGCCGTCGTCGGGCTGATCTCGCTATCCTGCGGCATAGCCGCCTTCGATAGGATAACGGAGATGGCTGCGCTCACTACTCGCAGCGATTCGTTGCCAGCAGCGTCCGTTGCGGTAAGGACATACTTGTACGAGCCGGGCGGCAGATCGCCCAGATCGGCCGCGGATACGGAGCCGTCGGCAGCGCTCGTTCCCAGATCCACTCCCGTCGCCGACAACTCGCCCGCATCGATCGCGTTGTCGTCATTGGCGTCGTTCCAGGCGTAAGCGCGAACGTTCGCTCCGGACTCGCCGATCGCATTCGCCGATCCGAGCAGTTGATCCGGCGTTCCGTCATAGTTGTCGATAGCCGTGAACTTCGTCACATCTACGGTCGGAGCCGTCGTATCCGGCAGCTCGTCCTCCATAATCGTGATGCTCGCGCTTGATTGCGCTCCCAGCGACACCATGTTCGAAGGATCGGAGAGCGTTGCCGTAAACATCCGATTGCCGGAGTACACCGCGTTATCGTCAATCGGGATCGGATAGGTCTTGACCGTTTCGCCGGCCAGGAACGAGATCGTATCCGTGACTGCCGTATAATCGGTACCGGCAGTGGCGGAGCCGTCCGTCGTCGTCAATCGTACCGTCGTCGGCCCGTAGCTGTCGCTTCGAACGATGGTAACGATGGCGGACCCTCCGTCCTCGGAGACGGAGTAAGCAGCCGAATCGAAGGCGACCGTCCCTTCGGACTTGCTGAGTATGAGCTCAATAGAAGTGTAGGATCTGAGTAACAAATCCGGGATTCCGTCGCCGTTGAAATCTTCAGCGTTGACCTCTCTTACATCAGCAGTTGGGGCATAAGTGATTCCCGCTTGGAAAGTACCGTCGCCGTTACCAAGATATTGGACATAAGAGTACCCTTGAGTCGTAACCAGGATATCAAGATAACCATCGTCATTTATGTCGCCGGCGTCTATAAAGATCGGGTATGTCCCACCACCGGACGAATAGAGGATCGGTGCGCCAAACGAGCCGTCTGCGTTGCCGATCAGGATCGTCATTGCGTCAGCGCCATTCGCGTTTACCGCAAGATCCTCCACGCCATCGCGATTCCAATCCCCGATCGCAAATTCAAAAGGAGCGGCTCCCGTCGGATAATCTTGCCTACTGAATCCGCCATTACCGTCACCAAGCAAGACGCTTATCGAATTGGAGCCATCGTTGGTACAGATCAAATCCAAATTCCCGTCTCTATTGAAGTCGCCCGACTTCACGATGCGCGGATAGCTTCCCACCGTCTCCGTAACAGCCGTCTGGAAGGAGCCGTCGCCATTCCCGTACAGAATGGAGACCCTGCCTGCAGAATCGTTCGTAGCAGCTACATCCAAGTTCCCGTCTTTATTGAAATCTCCGGAGGTCACAGACAATGATTTATAGCCGGACGGGTATGGGACGGCGTCCTCATATTGGCCGTCAGCCTTGCCAAGAAGAATGGAAACGAAGGCGCTGTTGTAACTGCCAACGACAATATCGTTTATCCCATCTTTGTTGAAATCACCTACGGTTGCGGACCTTGGATTGTCGCCAACATTATAAAGTTGAGGCACTTGAAACGTTCCGTCGCCATTGCCTCGCAGAACCCCGATTTGATTGGACATAATCTGAATAACGATCATATCCAGGTTTCCATCGTCGTCGAGATCGGCGTACTTTATGTCATAGATTATTTCCGGTGCTGCAACGGTATAGATGGTTGTAGAGCTTTGATAATGCGGCGGGTCGGCTGCGAATGAATGAAGCGGCGCTACTGTTAACAATGCTGTAAGAATCACAGGTATAAGTTTGCTAAGCTTGTTGCCGGACTTCCATCTCACTGTTACTCTTCTCCTCCCAAACCATTCCCTAAAGTTTTGTCGACTCATGCAATAGGATATCAAACCAAACTATACAAACCATATACAGTCACAGTCGCAGCCCTTTATTCAACTCTTTCTAGCTGCGCTCGCCCCGTCGGAACAACGAAGGCCACCGTCGTTCCTTCACCTGGCTTGCTCTCGATACTCAGCCCGCCCCCATACAGTTGAATCAACCGCCGATTCGTATTGACAATGCCAATGCCGCCCTGCTCTTGCAGGGATGGATTCAGCAGCTTCTCGATCCTGTCCGATGACAGGCCAACGCCGTTATCCTGCACCTCGATCAGAACGCCTTCTTCGATGCGAGCAACCCGCAGTTGGACCGTGCCGCCTATCGCCTTGCTCAAGAGACCATGCCTTACGGCATTCTCGACCAGCGGCTGGATCGACAGCGGCGGAAGCATCACACGAATGCCTTGCTCTACTTCCTGAATAACCTCCAGCTTGTCGCCGAATCGCTCCTTCTCGATGTGCAGATAAGCTGCTACAAGAGCAAGCTCGTGAGCGAGCTCGACCTTCTTCCCGGTATTCAAATAATCGAAGCTGATCCGCAGGAAGGAGGTGAACGCTTCACCCAGCTTCTGCATCCTCGTCGTATCGATCTTGCTAAGCACCATCAGCGCGTTGAGCGTATTGAATAGAAAATGCGGCTGAATTTGCGCTTGCAAGTACGCGGCCTCCATTCGCAACCGATCTTGGATCGATCGCTTGAGCGCGATCAACGAGCGAATCCGGGATCGAAGCTCCAGCGCATCCGCAGGCTTGGTCACGTAATCGTTCGCTCCCGCCAGGAATCCCGTGTAGATGTCGGCAGGCTGGCTGCGTGCGCTCATCAACAGCACGGGCAGCTCCGAAGCGGAGTAACGCTCTCTCACCCTCTGCGTCAGCTGGTAACCGGACATTCCCGGCATCATAACATCGGCAATTACGAGATCCCACGATTGCTGCTCCAGCAATCGCAACGCTTCTTCCCCGGAGCTCGCCGTCACGACCTGGATAGGCTCTGTCTCAAGTATGCCGACGAGCACTCTCAGATTGACCGGATCGTCGTCAACTGCCAATAAGCGAATATCGTCGCCATGGAGCAACGGCGGAACCACGTCGCGTACAGATCTGCCGTCTATCTCTCGCCCTTCCGCCCGCAAGTCTTCGTACGGTTGCGCTGCCGCTGCCGCTTCTCGCTCCGCAAGCCGAATCCGCCCAACGAGCGATTGCGCGGTCGCATCCGCCAACGGAAGAGCTACGCGGAATGTCGAGCCCTTGCCTAACGCGGACTCGACCGACAGCTCGCCGCCATGCAATTCGACCAATTGCTTGCAGATGCTAAGTCCTAGCCCGATTCCTCTACCATCGTCGATTCCGTCTATACCTTGTTCGTAAGGCATGAATATTCGCGCCTGCGTCTCCTCATCCATGCCAATGCCGGTATCGGAGATATCAATCACGGCTTGCCCGCTCCGGACTTCGGCAGATAGGGTGATAGATCCCTGCTCCGTATACTTTAGCGCATTGTGCAGCAAGTTGTACATGATTTGTACCAAACGTTTCTCGTCCGCCATCACAGGCGGCAGCGATTCCGCTATATTCATGTGCAGCTTGATCGACTTGCCTTCCGCCATATATTGAAGCATCGCGATAACGCCGGGGACGATCGCTTGGGCGCAAAGCGGCTCCAACTGCAAGTGTATGCGATGATCCCGCAAGCGTACGACGTCAAGCAGATCATCGAGCAGATAAGACATGCGCCGACTGATGGTACCGAGCAGCTCCATCTCTTGGCGACTGTCCTCCGTAAGCCTATCCTTCTCTCTGTCGTAGAGATTGCCCGCGATATTCATAATGCCGTGCAGCGGCGTCCGCAATTCATGCGAGGTATTGGCGAGAAACCGATCTTTCGCTTTGTCTGCGATCTTCAACTGCCCGTATAATTCGCTAATCTCATCGGTGTTGCGTAAATACTGTTTGAACAAATGGGTTGAAAAGGCGATGACGGCCAACAAGATATCGAATGGATAATAGACGCTCGTCCCTTCCGTGTAATCGTCCGCCATGACCCACGCCAGATTAGATAACGTACTAATCGCGGCAACTAGCAACCAGCTCATATCCTTGTCGTTTTGCTTCTTGAAGGTCACCTTGACTACGATCCCAATAAACCAAACATACGACAGCAAGTAAACCACAAGGAAAATAGGCAAGTCCATCACGCTGTTCACGACCGATACGGGCGCAACCAAGAACGCCGCCGTCAGCATCGCAAGTATAGCTGCGTAATTTCGCAACCACTTTCCACGCCATGCAATTCCTGCGAACCTCATGTAGACAAGCAACATAAATAGGTTTTTCCACAGCAACGCAATCGGCCTGATCTTGATCGTCCATGTATAGTCGACATGCAGCCACATGAACAAAGTTAGGTCAAAGCCGCTGGATACCGAAACGCCAACGCACAAAAAAAGCATGCCTGTGAGCAATAGTGATGGATCTTGGCGTCTATACAAGTAGACAATGCAAGCGTACACCCCATGCAGCAGCACGATACCCACAGTCAATAACTGCAAGACGAGCGAAATCAAGCTCCTATTATCGATCGTCATCTCTGAGCCGAATTGGACGGAATGCGTAATCCCTCCAGAGAACGGAGCATCGAAGTTCGCCACGCGAATGAGCAGATCGATCTCCGTTGCGCCCTTGTCCGTGTATGAAACTCCATACGAGGATTGGCTAGGCACGTACTCGCTTGCCGTCCCGGCAACAACCCCGGCTCCCCCCAGAACGTTGCCGTTGATCTCGACTTCGGAGGCAGCTTGAATAGCTTGGAACCGGAACGCAACGGGCTGTTCAAGCGGATCGGTCAGGATGCGAAGCCGATACGTTGCGTAACCATAGCCGTTATTCGCTTCGATGTTATTCGCTTCGGACATGATCGCCTCTCTCCAGTTACCCGGAACCTGGATGCTGCGAGATGCATGCTCTTCCTCCTGAATTTGCCGCTCGGACAACAACTGATCGGGATACCATTCCCATTGCCCGTCCAACGTTAACGGAGAAGATGCCGCAAGGTCCGTTCCGCGCAAGTCGACGATTCCGTCTATCGCATGAAACGATTTGTCCATTGGAAAAACTTCGTTCCATACCGAGCGAAGTCCGAAGAGCACGCCAATTAATACAAGGACGAGAAAAAAGAGTCAATAAGGCAAAAAAAATCGAATGAGCCGTTTCATACGGCAGTCAATTTCCACTGTTCGTACCAGCGAACGATATGAGCGCCGATCGGCAGCTCCAACTCGCTTCCCAACCTCGTTCGAAGAAGCAAGTATTGTTCCTCCACTTCGATCTTATTGCCGATGGAATCGAACAATTTCATAAGCGCGAAGTAGCAGGCCTCCTCTTCCGGATACAGGTCCTGAACACGCCTATTCACTTGAATAGCCTTGTCTTGCATTCCGTGCTGTTCATAGAACTCGCTTAATCGGGTCATATTATACAGCCAAATCAATCGCAGACGTTCCCGTTCGTGCTCCGCCCAAACATAATCATTTTGCCCAAGATATATGCCTTCATAAGAGTGCAGCGCGCGTTCATAAGCATCGACCGTACTCGCATCAAGTGGCCCCAATTGCTTCACGGTGTGTTCCCACGCCTCCGTATCCACTCGCGCTTCACCGATATCCAGCCGATATCCGGCCTCCAGTTCTCCGGCTTGAATAGAAATCATGTCCATCTTATATCGCTTTAAGGTTTGACGGACGTGGTAAATCTCCGTATAGAGATGCTGCACCGTATTCGTCTCCTCAATATCAGGCCATAACAGTTCAAGCAGTGAGCTGCGACTGACCGTCCGGTTTCTATGAAGGAGCAGGTAGGCGAACAATTCCTGCGCCCTGCTCGTTCGCCACTTCACAATCTGCGACTCCATTCCGGGGTGTCGGAATCGGATTCGGTCAAAGCAGCAAATCCAGGCCGAATCCGGCTTCGGCGGTTTCAGCGAACCTTTCCAATTCAGCTTTTCTTTGACGCGCATGACGGTCTGGATCAAACGCTGTCTCTCCACCGGCTTCATGATATAGTCCAGAGCATAGAGCTCGAATGCGCGAATCGCATACTGGTCGTAGCTGGTAATGAATACGATTTCAATACCCTGTACGATCGCTTGAAGCTGTCTGGCGAGCTTCAGCCCATCTATCTCGGGCATATGGATATCCAGGAATACGACATCCGGACCATGCTCCATTGCGCCCGCAATGACCTCCGTCGGATTCGAATACGCAGCTACGATCTCCATATCGCCGAATTCGCTCTCTATTGCCATTCGAAGCCCGGTCAAGGCCAATGGTTCATCGTCGACCAATAGAACTCTCACCAAGATATCCTCCTTGCAGGCTGTTCCGTTGCCGAATAAGGGCGCTACGCATGAGATGGAGTAAGTAGGCAGGAGTTTGAAAAAATCTAAATAAACAAGAAAAACCCTGTCTATGGAAGGGTTGGATCATCGTATATGGTGGAACCTTGGCGGGGTCGGACCGCTGACCTCTATGGCTGCCAGCGAAGCGCCCCTTCGTCTTGGTCGGTTACATAGTCTCAATTATAGACAACCGGAAGATCCAGGTCAATACAACAATTGACAAAGACATCCGGCTGCGGGAGTGTATTCATTAAACACCTGCAATAATTGGCGCTCACAGGCGTAAATGCTAAAAAAACGGCATCGCTGCCGTTTCGGTTTAAGAAGCTGGTGGATTCTCAGGGACTCGAACCCTGGACCAATTGATTAAGAGTCAACTGCTCTACCAACTGAGCTAAGAATCCATATTATGAAGTTGTGCCACCGGGCCATTCGGAAATGAATGGTGGGCTCTCAGGGACTCGAACCCTGGACCAATTGATTAAGAGTCAACTGCTCTACCAACTGAGCTAAGAGCCCATATCCTGTCATTCCGTCTTGCCTGCGCCTAATGAAAGGGACTGGTGGATTCTCAGGGACTCGAACCCTGGACCAATTGATTAAGAGTCAACTGCTCTACCAACTGAGCTAAGAATCCACATCGTTAGGCTTATTTGGTGGACCCAAGGGGGATCGAACCCCTGACCTCATCGCTGCCAGCGATGCGCTCTCCCAGCTGAGCTATGGGCCCGTAATGCCTTGCCTCTCTTGGCGACAAGAATGAGTGTATCATACGGCCCTACGGGGTGTCAACGGATTTTCGAGCATATGGACGAACTTTTTTGCCGATTGGCCCAGTTGGCTTGTTATGTGCAAATGCTGCCAATGCACATCCGACTTCAGATTGGAAGACGACAGGTCGGCGCCCCGCATAAGCTCTTGGAGAACCTCCCGGAGAACTTAGCTTCCCCTGGGCCTCCTTCCTCCCGGAGCCCCGGCGGAGCGCCTGCCGCCCGCTGCGCTGCAGGCTAAATGCCGTGCTTGTTGATCAATACGTTCAGTTCCTTCAGGAACATATTGATGTCCTTGAACTGGCGATAAACGGAAGCGAAGCGAACGTAAGCGACTTCATCCACGTTGTATAGCTGTTCCATAAGCAATTCGCCGATGATGCGGCTCTCGATCTCCGGGTTCGCGGTATTGCGCAGATCGCGCTCCACGTTGGAGACGATCACCTCCAGTTGTTCGATGGACACGGGGCGCTTCTCGCAGGAGCGCAGCAAGCCGCGCAGCACCTTGTCACGGCTGAATTCTTCGCGTCCCCCGTCCTTCTTGATGACGATCAGCGGCGTCTCCTCGACCATCTCGAAGGTCGTGAACCGTCTGCTGCATTGCTCGCACTCTCTGCGGCGGCGGATCGACTTGTTGTCGTTCGCAGGCCGGGAATCAAGCACCTTCGTACCGTTGTAATCGCAGAATGGGCACTTCACTCGTTGCTTCATCTCCTCTCTATTCGCGCTTTTGTTTTGTTCTTCGACGTTATCCGATAATTGCCAACGCCGTTCCTACATGTCGCGGACATTCCTGCACATAATACTTGTACCAACCGCAAGGAGGTGAACAACAATGGGTGCAGGATCCCGCAGCAACACGCTGGTCGTCCCTCAAGCGATCGGCGCGCTGGACCAACTGAAGTACGAAGTGGCGCAGGAACTCGGTATCGCGATTCCTCAAGACGGTTACTATGGCAACATGGTAACCCGCGACACAGGCTCGATCGGTGGACAAATCACCAAACGTCTGGTTCAGATCGCCGAGCAGCAACTTGCCGGTCAATTCAAGTAACAATCCGCATTCTTCATGAAGGGCCTTGAAGCCATGCCGGCTTCAAGGTTCTTCTCATTGCGGACTGACGGCTGTCGAGCTTAGAATGAGTCCTTATGAACTTCCTGATACTTGTTGTAATAATACAGAACCTTCTTCACGTAATGCCTCGTCTCGCCGTACGGAATATCCGCGATTCGCTTCTCGGACCCGTCCCATACCTGCTCCGCGACCCATGTCTTCACCTTGCCGGGACCGGCGTTGTAAGCGGCCAGGCTCAAGTTCAGGTTGCCGTCGAACTGTCGCAGCAGCTCCTGTATGTACCACGTTCCGACCCGGATGCCCGCCTCGGGATTGCGGCCGATATCTTCGATCGTGATCGCCCCGAAGTCTTCCTTCTCGAGAATCCAACGCGCCGTCTCCGGCATGACCTGCATAATTCCCAATGCACCCTTCGGAGATACCGCTCCCGCCTTGTAATTCGATTCTACACGGATGACGGCGGCGATCAGCTTCGGATCGATCTGATACCGATCGGCGCTTCGCTGAATTTCATCCTTATAATATATCGGATAAATCGTTCTGCCAAGCCACTCCGATTGGTAAAACAGCAGTCCGACAACGACAAGGAACAGGAGAAGCACCAACCTTCTTCTGCGCTTGGCATGTCCCTTCCTCATCGAAGTCCGCGCTCCTGCCAGAAGGAATCGAGCTGCCGGATCGTATCCTCCAGGCTTCCCGAGTTGTCGATCACGTCATCCGCCCGCCTTCGCTTCTCCTCGATGTCCATCTGGGCGCCCAAGCGGCGGCTTGCCGCCTCCGCAGTCAGCCCATCCCTCTCCATCAGCCGAGCGAGTTGGAGCTCCCTTGGCACGTACACGACCATCACTCTGTGAAAAAGAGGTTCGAGCCCCGATTCGTACAAGAGAGGAACGTCGACCACAACGAGACGCTTCGGGTCCTCACGCTCGAAGGCGGCCATCTTGTCCTTCATGACGGCGCGAATCGCCGGATGGGTAATCTGCTCCAGAGCCGCGCGTTCGGCGGGGTCGGAGAACACGATCTCCCCGAGCCTCTTGCGGTTCAGCGTTCCGTCCTCCAGCAGGACGGCTTGTCCGAACCGCTCTGCGATCCGGCGAAGAGGAGCTTGCCCGGGCTCGACGACCTCCCGGGCAATTCGATCCGCATCCACAAGGGCTGCGCCTCGTTCCACGAGCAGCCGGCTGACGGTGCTCTTGCCGGTGGCGATCCCACCGGTCAATCCCATATTCATGCTCGGCACCTCGACTTTGTCTATAACAGCTTCATAATTCCCATAACGATAAGAATAATGCCGGGAAGCACGCTTAAGCGCCTTACCCATCGCATTCCCGCCACCAGAAAACCTACCCTCATTCCAAGCCAGAGGAACAGGCCGCTTGTCGTTGCGATCAGCAAGGCGGTAACGAGCGGCGGATATCCGACAAGCGCGGCTCCGATCCCGGCCCCGAACGCATCGAGCGACAGCGCGATTCCGAGAAGGAACGCTTCTCCCGTCGTTATGATGCCCGAGCGGTCCACGTCGGCGACGGAAGGGGTGCGCAGAATCTGAACGATGATGCCCAATCTTCGAATCTCCAGCGTAATCAGAGCGCGCTTCTGGGCGGACCGCGGCACCGGAGCCTCCTTCGGCTCCTCGTTCCCGCTCTCTTCTCCGTCCTGCCCGCGATTGCGGATGAAGCGCAGCAGCGCCCAGCCTCCGATCGCAATCAGGATGATCGCCCCAAGCGCCGACGCCCCGTCCGGGGACAGCCAGGATGAGAGCGCAACGCCGACCAGCATCGACAGCAGAATGACGAGTCCCGAACAGATAGAGATGATCAGGACCGAGACGACGGGAATCCGGATCTTGCGCAAGCCGTACGTAATTCCGACTCCGAAGCCGTCCAGGCTGACCGCCATGGACAGCAGGATAAGGGATAACATGCCGTATGGGTGCATCGGGCGTTCCTCCTGCATACATGAAGCCTCGGCCGGTCGCGGCGCCTTGCGCCGCTGCGGCTCTGTTCCATCCTATGCAGATTCCGGCCTTCTTGCCCCCTCGGCGTCAGCGTGCTTGGCCCGAAGAAGCCTTCTTCCCGCCCGTCGGCATTCCGTCCAGCCTTCTCTTCACCGCATTGTTCTGAGTCAAGCGCTTCGCGGCGCCGGTTCCGGCCAGCGGCTTCGGCGGCTTCTGGCACTTCGGGCACACATGGGTGCCTCGGCCTCCGAGCACGAACTTCACGATCTCGCCGCCGCACCTGCGGCAGGCCTCCCCGGTTCGTCCGTATGCTCTTAGCTTATGCTGGAACATGCCCATCTCGCCCTGTCCGTTCACATAAGATTTAATGGAGGAACCGCCGGCTTCGACCGCCGAGCGGAGCGTGGACACGATCGCTTCATGCAGCCGCTTCCGCTCGGAACGGCTCAGGCCGTCGGCCGTCCTCTCGGGATGAATGCCCGCCTCGTGAAGCGCCTCGTCGACGTAGATATTGCCAAGTCCGACGATGACCTCCTGGTTCAAGAGCAGCGGCTTGATCTTGGTGGTCCGACGTTCGATCGCGCGCGCGAACGCATCGGCAGTGAACGCCTCGTCGAGCGGCTCGAGCCCGAGCTTCTTCAGCGGGGCGGACCGCAGCTCCATCCCCGGCTCGAACAAGTGCATCGTTCCGAATTGGCGAACGTCCTTGTATCGCAGCGCGGTTCCATCCGTAAAGTGGAAAATAACATGAGTATGAACTTCGACGGGCTCTTCCTCCCGGTAAAGCCCGTATCGCCCTTCCATTCGCAGGTGAGACACGAGAACGATTCCGTCGAGGAGCAAGCGGATAAACTTCCCTCTTCTCTCCACTCCAAGGAAGGTTCGCCCCTCGAGCAGGGCAGCGAACAATTGCGGATCGTCGGGCTTCTGAATAATTCGGGGCAAGCTTACCGTCACTCGCCCGATCGTCTTCCCGACGATAAGGCTATTCAAGGTGCGGCATACCGTCTCGACCTCCGGCAACTCCGGCATCGCTGTTCCCCTCTCTTTCTCTCTCTTGACTTTTTGCTTATCCTATTAATTATAACGCATAGAAGCGGCCTGAACCACCCGGTTCAGGCCGCAAGACGGCAATGCCTTTATTTGGCTTCATACCAATTCGTGCCGACATTGACGTCCGCCTTCAGCGGGACATCGAGCGGGAACGCCTCGGCCATGATGGCAGGCACGATCGCCTTCATCGTCTCAAGCTCCTCCGGCGGCACCTCGAACACAAGTTCGTCATGCACCTGAAGCAGCATTCGGCTTCTAAGCTTCCGCGACTTGAGCGCTTCGTCCATTCTCACCATCGCGAACTTGATAATGTCGGCGGCCGTTCCTTGGATCGGCGTATTCATCGCCGTGCGTTCGGCGAACGAACGCAGATTGAAGTTCGACGCCTTGATGTCCGGCAGGTAGCGGCGGCGCCCGAGCAGCGTCGTCACGTAGCCGTCCCGGCGCGCCTGCTCCTTGATGTCGTCCATGTATCTCCGGACGCCGGGGAACGCGCTCAGGTACTGCTCGATGAAGTCGCCCGCTTCCTTCCGCGTAATGTTCAGATTCTGCGACAAGCCGTAATCGCTGATGCCGTAGACGATGCCGAAGTTGACCGCCTTCGCCTGCCGGCGCATATTCGAATCGACCTGCTCCGGCGTCACTCCGAACACGTCCATCGCCGTCTTCGTATGGATATCCATCTCGTTGCGGAACGCTTCCTTCAGTCCCTCGTCTCCCGAGATATGCGCAAGAACGCGCAGCTCGATCTGCGAGTAGTCCGCCGCGAGAATAAGCCAGCCGGCTTCCGAAGGGACGAACGCCTTCCGGATCTGCCGCCCTTCCTCAAGCCGAATCGGGATGTTCTGCAGGTTCGGGAACTGGCTGCTGAGCCGTCCCGTCGCGGCGATCGTCTGGCGGAAGAAGGTGTGGATCTTCCCGTCCTCCGGCCGAATTTCCTTCAGCAGCCCTTCGATATAGGTCGATTGCAGCTTCGTCAGCGTTCGGTAATTCAGAATAAGCTGCACGATCTCATGATACGGAGCGAGACGCTCGAGCACCTCCGCATCGGTCGAGTAGCCCGTCTTCGTCTTGCGGCCGGAAGGCAGTCCGAGCTTGTCGAACAGCACTTCGCCGAGCTGCTTGGTCGAGCCGATGTTGAATTCCATGCCGGCATGGCGGTGGACGCTCGCCATCATGCTCTCGATGCCGACCTGGAACTCCTTGCCGAGCTCCTCCAGCGCTTCCGCCTTCGTCGTAATGCCGAGCTTCTCCATTCCGGCAAGAATAACGGCGAGCGGCTGCTCCAGCTCATAGTAGAGCGTCCGCATCCCGCTCTCGTCCAGCTCCTCCGCCAGCGGCTTCGCGAGGCGCCGAACCGCACCGGCCTTCGCCGCCAGATGCGCGCGCAGGGCATCCGGCCCCGGCAGCCTGAACTTGGCTCCCTTGCCGTATACCGCCTCGTCCGGCGGGATCGTCCGCAGCCCGTGGCGCTGAAGCAGCCCCGCCAGGGAAGGGTCCGCCTCGGTCGGGTCGAGCAGGTAAGCGGCAAGCTGCACGTCGAACTGCTGGCCGCGCAGCACGATGCCGGACCGCGCCAGCACCAGCTCCGCGCGGTGGAGATCGTACCCCGTCTTGGCCGCGCCCTCGTCGGCCAGCCACTCGCGCAGCTTGGCCGCCTCCGGGCCTGTCAATTGCTCGTACGACACAATGTAGCTTCGTTCCGGCGTCGCCACCGCAAGCGCGATGCCTTCGCTCTGATGCGGATTGTCCCCGTGCGACTCGACAATGACAAGATCCGCCGCCTGCAAATCTCCGTTCAGCTTGGCCCAAGCCGCCTCGTTCTCAACGGCCTGGTACACAAGAAGCTCGGCGGGTTCCGCCTCCGCTCCCGATCCCCCGGCCGCCCCCGTTCCGGCGGCATACAAGTCCAGCCGCTCGATCAGCGACTTGAACTCGAGCTTCCGCAAGCCGGCGGCCAGCTTGTCCGCCTCGTAGCCGCTCCATGCCAACTGCTCCCACGTCCAGTCCATCGGAACCTCGCGGAAGATCGTCGCCAGCTTCTTGCTCATCCGCGCGGAATCGGCGTGGCTGCGCACATTGTCGCCGACCTTGCCCTTGATCTCGTCCGCATGCTCCAGAACGTTCTCCACCGTGCCGTAGTCGGCGAGCAGCTTCAGCGCCGTCTTCGGACCGATTCCGGGAATGCCGGGAATGTTGTCGGACGTATCGCCCATAAGCCCCTTGAGATCGATGATCTGATTCGGCGTCAGGCCGTCGTATTGCCTCGCAATCTCGTCCGGGGTGAACCGCTCGACCTCGCTCACTCCCTTGCGCGTCAGCAGCACCGTGACGCCGTCCGAAGCAAGCTGGAGCATGTCCTTGTCCCCGGAGACGATGGTTGCCGTCTGCCCTTGTTCCTCCGCCAACCTTGCGAGCGTGCCTATAATGTCATCGGCTTCATAGCCGGGAAGCTCGAACTGCCGAATGGAGAACGCCCCGATCAATTCCTTGAGCAGCGGGAACTGCTCCGACAGCTCCGGCGGCGTCTTCTGGCGGCCGCCCTTGTACTCCGCATACCCTTCGTGGCGGAACGTGATCTTGCCGGCATCGAAGGCGACCAGCAGGTGGGTCGGCTTCTCCTCCTCGATTACCTTAAGAAGCATCGTCGTGAAGCCGAATACCGCGTTCGTATGCAGCCCGCTGCTGTTCGTCAGCGGCGGCATCGCATAGAACGCCCGGTTCACGATGCTGTTCCCGTCGATGAGCAGCACTTTCTGCTTGTCGGTTTCCATTCGATCAACGACCACCTTGTCCGGTAACTTTTTTCCAACGTTATCATACCACATCGGGACGGACGAGGCGATTCGGGAGAGACCCGATGCCGCCGCATTCTCCCTCCGTCCCTCGCCCCCGATACCCGGCTCAGCCCCCCGCTCCAACCTTGTATCCCGCCCCGCTCCCTGCCACCCGACTCCCGGGTCCGAATGGAACAACAACCGCCAGGGCTGATCGCCCGGACGGCTGCTCTCGTAACCCTTGCTCCAACGACTCACGCGATTTTATGCGATTTTTCACATTCGTTGGCCCGGATTCGGATGAATCGAGGCCTTTTATGTGAATTTTCGCATATATCCAGCATTTCTATCCGGAAATGCCGCTACGAATGCGATTTTTCACATTCAATGCGCCTCAAGGCCCCTTCGCCCCGCGAACGAATGTGATTTATCACATAAAATGGGTCGAGCGGCCGCTCATCTCGCTCCATCGACCGCTCTCTTCTCGCATCTCGGCCGTCCGCCTCACTCCGCCGACCGCTCCGCCCGCCTCTCGCCTCATCGCTCCGCACCGTCGATTGCGGACGTTCTCCGCCCCGGACCAGGCTCGTCATGCTTGTCCCATTGCCCATGCCCTCGCCCGTCGTCTTCACGCCGTCTCCGCCTGCCATCTCGACGATCAGCCCGCCATCCCGCCGTCTCCGCCTGCCATCTCGACGATCAGCCCGTCTTCCCCCGCCTCTGCCTGCAGTCTCGACCGATCAGCCCGCCATCCCGCCGTCTCCGCCTGCCATCTCGACGATCAGCCCGCCATCCCGCCGTCTCCGCCTGCCGTCTCGCCCGATCAGCTCGCCATCCCGCCGTCTCCTCCTGCCGTCTCGCCCGATCCGCCGTGCGCCCCGCCATCCGACTTCTTCGGACTCGACAGGAACCAGCCGCACACCGCGATGACGACAAGCACGATGTAGAACGTCGCCTTCCACGCGCCGCTCTCCGCGAATTCGTGCGACAGCACGTGCACGTTCTCGTGGGCGAGCGTGTGAACCGCCAGCTTCACGCCGACCCAGCCGACGATGACGAACGCGGCCGCCTCCAGCGACGGCCGGGAGTGCAGCAGCTTCACGAAGAAGTTCGCCGCGAAGCGCATCAGCACGAGGCCGATGAAGCCGCCCAGGAACACGACGATGAACTGCCCGCCGTCCATGCCGCCGATCGCGCGGATGCCGCTCGGAGGCAGCGCGACGGCCAGCGCGACGGCCGCGAGAATCGAATCGATCGCGAACGCGATGTCCGCGATCTCGACCTTGATGACGGTCGCCCAGAAGCCGCTCTTCTTGCCTTCCCCGGCCGCCGCGACCTCGTCCTCCGTCTTGCCCCTTCTGCGCACGAACTTGACGAGGTTGCTCACCGCGATATAGAGCAGATACAGTGCGCCGAGCGCCTGCACCTGCCAGACGTCGACCAGCAGCGAGATGATGAACAGCGACGCGAGCCGGAACACGAATGCTCCCGCAAGTCCGTAGAACAGCGCCTTCTTGCGTTTTTTCTCATCGAGATGCTTGACCATAACCGCGAGTACAAGCGCGTTGTCCGCGGCGAGCAGACCTTCGAGGGCAACCAGAACGACCAGCACCCACGCGTACTCCAAGAACAATGACATATCCATACCAATTCCTCCTTCTGTAGCTTGTGTGCGAACCTGGAATCTATGCAAAAAGACCTTTACCAAAGAAGCTAGGATTGTCCGCTCCGGACGCCTAACATTCATTGGTAAAGGTCTCGCTAACAATGGTTAGATTGCCAACAAAGCCGGGGATTCTCATCCCGTATTGACGACTTTGCTGTAGCAGCTACTCCCCTTTAACGGGTATGCAATTGTACAATTGTCTACTGGTTCAGATCCGGCCGCTTCCCGACAACGAGGAAGACGACGCTCTCGCCGATGTTCGTCGCATGGTCGGCGATTCTCTCGATATAGCGTCCGACGAAGCTCAGGTGCATCGTCTGGGCGACCGACTTCGGCTGTTCCGCCATGTACGTGAACGTCTCGCGCAGGAACTGCGAATACATCGCGTCGACCTGGTCGTCGTCCTTGGCCATCTTGTATGCGAGATCGACATTCTCGTCGATGTACGATTGGATCGATTCCATAATCATCGTCCGCACGATAAAGGCAATCTGCGGAAGCTCGCCGATCGACTTCAGCAGCGGCTGCCCATCCAGCCGAATGACGACCTTCGCTATATCTACGGACAAATCTCCCATGCGTTCCAAATCCGAAGAAATTTTCAGCGCGACGAGAATCCGGCGAAGATCCTTCGCCACCGGCTGCTGCGTTGCGATCAGCTTCGCGCCGAGATCCGAGATATTCTCCTCGATCCGGTTGATGTTCGGGTCGTCCTTCACGATCGCCCGCGCCGCCTCCGTGTCGAGCGTCTCCAGAGCGTTCATCGCGTCCGCGAGCGCCCGCTCCACCTTCGTGCCCATCTCGACCAGCATATTGCGAAGCTGTTCGAGACCGATATCGAATTCCCTGCGTGTCACCATTGCCCTGCAACCCCCTTAACCGAATCTGCCCGAGATATAATCTTCCGTTCGCTGATCGACCGGATTGGAGAAGAGCATCTGCGTATCTGCGCTCTCCACCACCTCGCCGTTTAGGAAAAACACCGTACGATCCGAGATTCTGGCTGCCTGGTGCATGTTGTGCGTGACCATGACGATCGTGTAGTTCCGACACAGCTCGCGCGTCAGCTCTTCGATCTTCGTCGTCGAGATCGGGTCGAGCGCCGATGTCGATTCGTCCATGAGCAGAATCTCCGGCTCGATCGCCAGCGCCCGCGCGATGCACAGACGCTGCTGCTGCCCGCCAGAGAGGCTCCAGGCCGACTTCTTCAGCACGTCCTTCACTTCGTTCCACAGAGATGCGGACCGCAGGCTCTTCTCGACGATCGCATCCAGCTCCGACTTCTTGCCCACCCCGTGCAGGCGCGGACCGTAGGCCACGTTGTCATAGATCGACTTCGGGAACGGATTCGGCTGCTGGAATACCATGCCGACCCGCTTGCGCAAGTATTCCACTTCCAGCTCCGAGGAATAGATGTCCTTCCCCTGAAGCTCGACCTTCCCCTCGATCCGCACGCCGGGAATCGTATCGTTCATCCGGTTCAGCGTGCGCAGCAGCGTCGACTTCCCGCAGCCGGACGGGCCGATGAAGGCGGTCACGCTTTTCTCCGGAATGGACAGGTTCACATCCTTCAGCGCGTGGAACTCGGTATAGAACAGGTGCAGCTTCTCAATCTCGATAATCATGGGGCTCCTCCTTCCGCGGCTTAGCCGAAGCGGCCCGAGATGTAATCGTCGGTCGACTTCTTGCTTGGATTCGTAAACATCTTCTGCGTATCGTCGTATTCAATCAGGTCCCCGAGGAAAAAAAACGCGGTGCGATCCGAGACGCGGGCGGCCTGCTGCATGTTGTGCGTAACGATAACGATGGTGTAGTCCTTCTTCAGCTCCGAGATCAGCTCTTCGATCTTCGCCGTCGATACCGGATCAAGCGCCGAAGCCGGCTCATCCATCAGCAGAATGTTCGGCTGGACCGCCAAGGAACGGGCGATGCACAGACGCTGCTGCTGGCCTCCGGACAGCGCCAGCCCCGATTGGCTCAGCCGGTCCTTCACCTCGTCCCACAGCGCCGTCTTGCGCAGGCACGTCTCGACGATCTCGTCCAACTGCTTGCGCCCCTTGACGCCGTGATAACGGGGGCCGAAGGCGATATTCTCGTAGATCGACTTATGGAACGGGTTCGGCTTCTGCCACACCATGCCGATTCGTTGGCGGAGACGGACAACGTCGGTGTGCGGGTCGCAGATGTTCTTGTCCCCGATCCAGACCTCTCCTTCGATGCGCGCGCCGGAGATCAGATCGTTCATCCGGTTAAGCGAGCGAAGGAATGTCGACTTGCCGCAGCCCGAAGGGCCGATCAGGGCGGTGACGCTCCGTTCCTCGAAGTCCATGCTGACCTTCTTGACCGCTTGCTTCTCGCCGTAGAAGACCGACAGGTTGTTCGTAGATAATCCTTGTGCCGACATTCGTTATCCCTCCTACTTGCTCGCGGTCAGCTTGCGATACACGACGCGGCCGAACCAGCGGGCGCCGAGATTAAACAGAAGAACCATAATGACGAGAACGGCGGAAGCTCCTGCCGCAATCTCGGGAGCGTCGGGAGCGAGCCCTTCGCTGTTGATCTTCCAGATGTGAACCGCCAGCGTCTCGGCGGGGCGCATCGGGTTGAGCGGCGAAGTCGGGCTCAGCGGGTTCCAGTTCGTGAAGTCGAGGCGCGGCGAGCTCATGCCGGCCGTGAACAGCAGTGCCGCCGCTTCGCCGAACACGCGGCCGGCCGCGAGAATCGAACCGGTCACGATGGAAGGAAGCGCGACGGGAATCATGATCGAGGAGATCGTCTTCCAGCGGGACAGGCCGAGGGCAAGCCCGGCTTCCTTCTGCTCCTTCGGCACGTTCCGAAGCGACTGCTCCGTGAGGCGGACCATCATCGGCAGATTGAACACCGTAAGCGCCAGGGCGCCGGACAGCAAGGAATAGCCGAAGCCGAACGTGTTGACGATAACAAGCAAGCCGAACAGGCCGATGACGATGGACGGGAAGGAGCTCAGCACCTCGACGATGAGGCGGATAAACGCCGTCAGCTTGTTGTCCTTCGCGTATTCGCTCATGTAGATGCCCGCGCCGATGCCGAGCGGCACCGTGATGATCATCGTCAGCACGAGCAGGAACAGCGAGTTGAACAGTTGCGGCCCGATGCCTCCGCCCACCTTGATCGCCTGAGGCGCCGAGGTCAGGAAGTCGAAGCTGATATGCTTAAGCCCGCGAACGAGCAGGTAGCCGAGCAAGGCGGCCAGTACGAGCATGATGAATCCCGCGACGCAGATAATAATGGCGGTCGCAATCCGATCGACAGTCTTGGCTCTCATCGTTTGACTCTCCTCTCCAGCATGCGGACAACGAAGACGAACAGGAACGTCATCAGCAGCAGAATAAGCGCGAGACTCCACAGCGCATTATTGTGCAGCGAGCCGCTTGTCGTGTTCCCCATCTCAAGCGTGATGATGCTCGTCAGCGTCGTCGCCGACTCGAAGAGCGAGCGAGGAATGTGAGGAGCGTTGCCGATAACCATCTGCACCGCGAGCGCTTCGCCGAAGGCGCGGGCGATGCCGAGCACGACGCCGGTGAGCAGCGACGGAAGCGCCGTCGGCAGAATCAAGCGGTAGATCGTCTGCCAGCGCGTGGCTCCGAGCGCGTACGAGCCTTCCTTGAGGCCGCTCGGCAAGCTGCGAAGCGCATCCGTTCCGATGGTCGTGACGGTCGGAAGAATCATGACCGACAGAACGATGGCCCCGGCCAGAATGCCGATCCCTTGGCCCGGGAACACGTCGCGCAGGAACGGAACGACGACGGACAGGCCGACGAAGCCGTAGACGACGGACGGAATGCCCGCCAGCAGCTCGATGGCCGGCTGGAGCGCCGTCCTGCCGAACTTGGGCATGATCTCCGTCATGAAGATGGAGGCGCAGAAGCCGAGCGGAGCGGCGATCAGGGCAGCCAGAACGGAGGTGACGAAGGAACCGAACAGGAACGGGAGCGCCCCGAAGAGCGGCGGGTTGCCTTCCGGCTTCCACTTCAGGCCGAACAGCATATCCTTCACGCTAACCCCTTGCGAGATAAACGGCGTTAAGCCGCGCGAAGCGATAAAAAAGACGATAGAGAAGATCGTCACAACCATCAGAAGCACGCAGAAGTAGACGAACGCGCGTCCTCTTGCTTCCTCTATAACGTGTTTTCCCCATTTTCCAGACTTGCCTGGGGGACCGCCCTGTTTATTCGTAACGGGTAAGTTCATGCGCGCCACTCCTTTAACGGCAAGGAGAGGCGCACTGGTCGTCCGCCTCTCGCCGCAATAGATCGGTTGATCTTCCGGGGGTAATCTTATTCGGTTGCTAACCTAAATTACTTGTTCGTTACGTTGCCTTCCGCATCGCGGTCAACCTTCATCGAGGAGACCGGCACGAAGCCTTGCTCGACAACGTCGCCGTTCTGAACGGCATCGCTCATGATGTAGTCGAGGTACGCCTTGGCCGCCGCGCTCGGCTCGCCCTTCGTGTACATGTGCTCGTATGCCCATACCGGATAGGCGTTCGTCGTTACGTTGTCGGTCGTCGGCTCAACGCCTTCGTAATTCAAGGCGACGATGGAATCGTCCAGGTAGGAGAGCGCCAGGTAGCCGATTGCTCCCGGAGTTTCCGCGACGAGCTTCTTAACCGTACCGGAGGAATCTTCTTGAATGGAGCCTTGCAGGTCTTCCGTCTTCGTTCCCAGAGCGAATGCTTCGAACGTAGCGCGCGTACCGGAGCTCGACGGACGGTTGACGATGACGATCGCTTGATCCGCTCCGCCGACATCCTTCCAGTTCGTTGCCTTGCCGGTGAAAATATCAACCAGTTGCTGCTTCGTCAGGTTGTCGACGCCGACATCCTTGTGAACGACTGCAGCCATCGCGACAACAGCTACCTTATGATCGATCAGCTCGGCCGACTTGTCGGCATCCAGCTTCTCTTCCGCGAAGATATCGGAGTTGCCGATGTCCGCTTGTCCGTCGGATACTTGCGAGAGGCCCGTTCCGCTGCCGCCGGCTTGAACCGTGACGGAGACGTTCTTGTACGCATCTTCGGCCATGAACTTGTCGGCTACGCCTTGAGCGAGAGGCTGAAGGGCGGAGGAACCGACGGCGATCACTTGGCCGCTGACGGCCGCGCCGGAAGAACTGTTATTGGAGCCCGCGTTGGAGTTGTTGTCGTTGTTGCCGCATGCGGCAAGCGAGAACGCGAAGGCAAGAGCGAGCGTCGTGAGCAATGTTTTTTTCATTTTCATTTCGAAGAAATCCCCTTTCATTTGGACAACCTATTTTTTTTGGAATTGCGAATGATTCCGGCCGGTGCGACATGTCAACAGGTTGCTGTCTCGTGTTTACGTTTCTGATTCTACTTGCCTTAAGTAAATGCCGTGTTTTCGTTTTGTTATGGCAATGTAAAATATCAAACTCTTTTACAATCAATCGTTAACAGGCCGCTTCTGCTCCTCTGACAAGCCCGTCTTATAAGCCGCCATTGGATGCTGCAAGCTGCGAAGCAAGCCGCGCCATCTGCTGCCGGATCTGCTCCGACATCTCGCTCGCTTCCGTCGATGCGGCCGTCAATCTGGCGGAATCGCCCCGGTGCTCCGAGCTGATCGTCCATAGCTGGTTAAACGTCGCCTCCGTGCTGCGGACGCTGCGCACGCCTTCTTCCGCGCCTTGACGGCCTTCGCGGACATCGGCCGCCGTCGCCTCCGCCGCTTCGGCGATGTTCGAGAGCTGGCGATTGATTCTCGCGATCGATTGCTTCGTCTGATTCGCCAGCTCCCGGATCTCCGCGGCGACAACGGCGAAGCCTCTCCCGTGCTCCCCGGCCCGCGCCGCCTCGATCTGGGAATTGAGCGCCAGCAGATTGCAGCGATCGGCCAGATCCGAGATCAACTCCGTAATTCCCGACGCTTCGTTCGCCTTGTCCACCAGGCTCGCAGCCGAACTCTCCTGCCGGATCGCCGACTCGTTCCAGTGCCGGAACAGATCAAGCGTCCGATTCAGCTCGTCCCGTCCGAGCTCCGTCATCTCCGCAATCCGATCGCTGCTCTCTCTCGTATGGAGGGACGTCTCCGACACTTTGGCGACCGCTTCATGAATGCTTGAGATCATCTTCTCGGCCCTTCGCACCGTTCGGATCTGCCGTTCGGAAGCCTCATGCTGGAGCAGCCTCGACAACTGAAGCAGATCGCTGACGGTCAGAATGCCGATCGCCTTGCCTTGACGGGTCATCACGACGGCATCGTACAGCGTCTCTTCGCTTCTGGCCATCGCGCCGTCGATCAGGTTCTGCGGCAGCGCGTCGAACTCGGCCTTGAACGGGCTCGCGTCCATCAGTTTGGAGATCGGCTTCTCCCCGAACAGCGACGGACCGAACCGGGCCCCAAGCAGCCGGAAAAATTTATGCTTCATCATGAGTCCAACCGGGCGGCCGACCGAATCGCAGATAACCGCGCACTCGAGATCCCTGCGTTCCCGGAACAGCGTATCCACCTGGCTGCATGTCTGATTCTGATTGATCAAGGGGCAGGAGCGAATCCATTCGCCAAGATTGATCGGGGACATCTGCGGCTCCTCCGTCCTTGGCATTGCTTCTCCGGATGCGACTTCGGCCTGCTTGCCCAACTTCTTCGGGGCTTCCCCCGGCCCGGACTCCATCGTCTTCGTCGCGGCGGCCGGTCTATCCATCAGAAGGGTCATTGCCAGTCCTCCCTCGTGTCGCCTCTTAAATAGGCGCTTCTGCCTATTGATGCTACCAGAGGCATGTCAACGGAGGGTTCCGGGAATGTTCCTCGCGTGTAAACTTTTGTCGATTCGAATACTGCTGCGTACTGTCGCGGAAGGGGGCGCCAAGAATGAATGATTCGGCTTATTCGGGGCAAGGTAAAGTTGATATAGAAAGAAAATCGAGGGGGATCTCCCCGCCAGGAGGAATCAGCAGATGAACAAGAAGTCTTATCTCTTCATGGCTCTGGTCGTCATCGCCGCCTTGATCGCCTTAAGCGCGTGCGGCAACAGCAACAACAATAAAGGCAACAATTCGTCCGGTTCGCCGACGGCGTCCGGAACAACCGGCGGCGGGGAAGCCGTGACGGTCACGGTCAACGCCAAGAACTTCGAATTCGATCCGCAGGAGATTAAGGCTAAAGTCGGAGATACGCTGACAATCACCTTGAACAATACGGCCGGCAACCACGGCTTCGCCATTCCGGATCTGAACGTGAACCTGAAGAACGGCGAGACCGCGACGGTCACGCTCGACAAGGCCGGAACGTACGAATACAATTGCTCGATCCAGTGCGGCTCCGGCCACGACAACATGGTCGGGTCGATCACCGTGTCTTGATTGTTCCGGCGAACGCGAAGAGGGCGCACCGGAAGTCGCGCGACTCCGGTGCGCCTATGGATGCCTGATTCCGCTCAGTTATCCATCGCTTTGAGCAGATCCAGCATTGCCCCCTCGCTATGAGCTTGAACGATCTGCACCAGCATATTGGCGTCCTGGTTCTGCAGAGCGTCGATCATGAGCCAGTGCTGCTTGACCATATCGGCCAGACGTTCGGAGCTGTAGCCGTACTTGTTGCGCAACGATCCGATCAAGCCGACATACTTCTCGTAAATCAGCATGCCCTCCGGATTGTTGCTGTTCTCATAAATCGCAACGTGGAATTGCCTGTCCAGCTTCACCAACTCCTCCGCGGCGATGCCCGCTTGCACCATCCCCTCCATCTGACGGTTCAACTCCTTCAACCGATTGAGACCGGAGATCGTCAGATGCGGCATGCTCCGCTTGGCCAGCAGCCCTTCGACGACTCCCCGGATTTCGTAGATGTTGGTCAGATACTGCGGCGTCAGGGACAGCACTCTCGCTCCCCGATGGGGAAGCAGCTCGATGAACCCTTCGCCTTGGAGAATCTGGAACGCCTCGCGCACCGGCATCTGGCTGACGCCGTATTTCTCGATGATCTCCGCTACGGTAATGCGCGAGCCCGCAGGAATCTCTCCGGAGAGAATGCTTTCTTTGATCCATTCCTTGACTTGGGCATAAGCGGTAACCTTAGCGCTTTTGACCACATAAATCCCTCTTTTCCAGCGAATAGAACTGACTGTCATACCTCAACTTCATACAATGCCACAGCAATCTGCTGCGGAGCCAGCGTATGCGGCATTGAAGGGAAGGTTCCCTCGATCGTGGATACCTCGACCAGTCGGCAGCCGTTCGCCTCAATCGCAGGCACGACAGAGCCGGATGTATCGTTCCACAATGCAACCGCCAGCAGTCCGTCCTTGCGATAGGCTTTGGCGATCATACCCGGAGCGCGATTCGCGATGCCGTCTCCGTCCTGGAACTTGCCGCGGCCCAACACATGCCAGTACTTGGCGCGAAGCTCCGTCACCCGCTTCGCGTACTCGCGATAATCCGCATAGCGATCGGCCAGAAGATCTTCCCGGTCTTGCGCATAACGAATCTCCAGTTCGTAGCGCAGCCCGAAGGCGAACGCGTAGTTCGCCGTGCGCGGCGCGATATACGGGTACGGATTGCGGATCGTCACAATCGTATCCGGGAAGCAATACCGGAACAGCTCCGGATAATTCAAGCATTCGACGAGCTCCTCATTCGCCTCCGTATCCCTGCGGCCGGAAGCCCGGAAGGGTTCCGCAACCATGCCGTGCAGACAATCCACATACCCGGAATACAGATCCGTCACATGCTCGGTGAAGAACGCGTACTCCCGATCCCGTTCCTTGGTGCGGGTCTGTATGCCTTCGAGCAGCTTCATTCGGCCCTGGGACATGGACAAGGAAGGCTTGCCCTTCTCGTGCGGGTGCTCCTCGTTAAAGCACGGATAAGCCGGCATGCCGCCGATTTGATCGAACAGCACTCCGTCCGCGCCGAAGTCGGCAATGAAGTCCGTCTTCTCCTTCATCAGTTCTCTCCATTCCGGACAGGACGGACAGGAGATTGAGAAGGATTTGCTCGTATAGCTGTTCAAGAACGAGCTGTCATGCGACTTGTTATAAAATTCAAAGTAGGGAGCATTCCACCGGCTTCTCGATTCAAGCTGATCTCCGCCGTTCTTGTAGAAATCAGATGAGATATCGATCAGATGCCCCTGCTGATACAGAGTTACCTTGCCTCCTGCAGCTTGTACCTTTCTAATATTCGACTTAAGTGCCGCTACTCCTCCTAGAGACGGACTGGCCTCCACATGCGGATACTGGTTGTCATGGCCGCTGTCGTACCAGCCGAACAGGCCGAGCGTGTCGCAACCGTGCGCCTGCGCAAGCTCGTACAAGTGCGGCAGCTCGTCGTATGTCCACATCTCTGTGCCGAATTGCTGCTTGTTGATGACCAGAAAGTAGCCTTGCATATCTTTAACCCACTCGGGCGTCTTGGCTTCATAGCGCCAGGCTGTCGACCACTCCGCATATTCCTGGGCGCCGCGGTGCCAGCTTCCGGTATACAGCATAAGCAGGGAGGACGGCGATGTCCAAGCTTCCCCTTGTTTTATGAACGGCATTTTTTCCAGCGTCAGTACGACGCCGTCGGCACAACGTCTTCCTCCGCTGACGAGCAGTTCCGATGTATAGAACTCGGAGTCGTGACCGGCCAGATACAGCGTTTGATCGCCGTCGGCCAGCGCCATCCATTGCATGCTCCCGCCGTACGGATGACCGCCGGGATAGTTCAAGCGAAGCCTGTTGGAATGCCGCTCCCGCGTCTCCGTCATCTCCGCCAGATGCTTGGCGACATTCGTAATTTTCTGTCCGCATTGCTGCGGCCAGTACAAGGAGGGCTTGCCGCCGGACAACGAATGAACAATACCGATATTCGGATATTCGAGATCGGTGATCAGCACATCCTCGCGGTTGTCGATCTCCGCTCCGAAGATCAGCCGATCCTCCTGCAATTCGACGGTAAGCTTGATCGATATGTCCGCCGCTGCACCGCGAGCATTCAGGCTGCCGGCCGCGAATTCAAGACGATTGCCCCTTCGGGTAACCTCATAGGACTGCTCGCTGCCCCACACTGCATTTTCCCAATCGTCCCCTCGTTTGAATACAAGCTTAAAGCTTCCTTCGGCGGGCGAAGAGATGACGTTGCCGCAAGCGCTCCTCCGGTTGACAAGCTCCGTCAGCCTTCCTTGTTCGTCGAATCTCGCGGATAGATGGTCATTCGTCAATTCGTATAGCATCAAGCTGCCTCCTAGAAGTAGGGTAACGTCTCCGGCGGACGGATATCGGTCAAAGCGCCGTTATAATGCCTCAACTCCTTAGGCATGTAAGGATGCTTGCGCGCCTCTTCCGTATTGAGCTCAATGCCCAGTCCGGGACGATCCGGGATATGCATGTAGCCATCCTCGAACACCAGTTGCTCGTCGGTTATCTGTTGCCGCCACGTCACGTCCGTCTCCATAATCTCCAAGTAGAAGAAGTTCGGCGTGCACGCAGCCAACTGCAGCGTCGTCGCATTCGCGATTGGTCCGCTCGGATTGTGGGGGGCAAACGGAATATAGTAGCTCTCGGCCATGGACGCGATCTTGCGGCATTCCAGCAGCCCGCCCGCATGGCTGACATCCGGTTGAACAAAGTCGAGCGCCCGCTTCTCCAGCGCTTCCCGGAAGGCATGGCGGGAGTAAAGCCTCTCGCCCCCGGCAATCGCTACGTTGGACTTCATCTTCACCTGCGCCATCGCATCCAGATTGTCCGGCGGAATCGGCTCCTCGAACCAGACCGGCTTGAACGGTTCGATCTCGCGCGCGATCCGGATCGCGGAAGGCACATTGAATCTGCCGTGTCCTTCGATGAACAAGTCGACATCCGGTCCGACGGCAGAACGCACGGCATCGATGCATGCCAGCGCCTTCTCCAACTCCTCGTTGGAGATGCTCATGTACGCCTTGCCGAACGGGTCCCACTTCAGTCCCTTGAAGCCCCGCTTCACCGCTCTCTGCGCAGCGCAAGCGAATTGCTCTGGACTGGAAGCGCCCGCGAACCAGCCGTTCGCATATACCTTCACCTTCTCGTGATACTTCCCGCCCAGCAAGCGGTGCACCGGAACCTGGAGCGCCTTGCCGTTAATGTCCCATAGGCAGGCTTCGACCGCGCTTAGCGCCGACATAAGAACCGGACCGCCTCGCCAGTAGGCGTCGCGATACATATGATGGTAGTGAAGCTCGATCCGAGTCGGGTCCTGCCCAATCAAATATTGCTTTAAATGCTCGATCGCGCCGGCCACGGCTTGCTCTTTGTACTCCAGCGTCGCCTCGCCTACTCCGCTTATGCCTTCATCTGTCAGAATCTTGACAAAAACCCAGTTCGTCCGATAGCAAAAAACCGTATAGATCTCCACATCCGTAATTTTCACCTGGTTCCCCTCGCCATCTGTAGGTTGCTATCTGTAATAAAGCCCGCCGTTGACGTCAATCGTAGTCCCCGTCAAGTAGCGCGCCTCCTCGCTGGCCAGAAAGACGACCGCGGCGGCAACATCGTCCACCGTTCCAAGGCCCAACGGAACGCTGCGGGACAATTCGTCCAGCCGGGACTGTCCATGGGTGTTGCGCAGCAGCTCCGTATCAATAATGCCCGGAGCTACGGCGTTTACGGTGATGCCGTGGGGCGCGGCAGTGCGCGCAAGCGACTTCGTGAAGCCGAGCATTCCGCTCTTGGTCGCCGCGTAGTGAACATGCCCGAACACCGCTCCCTGATGCGCCACGACCGAACTGATCTGAATGATCCGCCCGGACGAACCGCGAACCATTCTCTCCATCGCTTGCTTCGAGCATAGAAAACAGCTCGTCAAATTCGTATCCAGCACGTGCCGCCAATTGTCCAGCTCCGTGTCCATGATCGACTCCGATCGGGACGTTCCCGCGTTGTTAACGAGAATATCCAGCCTGCCGCATTGTCGATCGATCTGCTCGAACAAGCGCGCAACCTCCGTCTCCGAAGCGACGTCCGCTTGAATGAAGACCGCCTTCCTCCCCAACGCTTCGATCTGGCGGATCGTCGCTTGCGGGTCATCCTCCGAGGTGTGCGAATTGAGGACGATATCGGCGCCCGCCCTGGCCAATCCCAGGGCGATTCCTTGGCCAATGCCTTTGCTTGAGCCCGTTACCAGCGCCGTTCTCCCTTTAAGCTCGAACACGGTTGATCCTCTCCTCTCTCTGCCGGGATTGCGCCGCTTATTTTCGACTCGCCTGCTCTTCCTCATAAATTTTCGTAGCTTGCTCAATCCATTCGTTGCCGCCTTCGGACAAATATTTCTGCTTAAAGCTTTCGTACATCTGGTCGATATCGCCGGATGCCATGATCGCTTTTGTTCTGAACTCTTTCTCCATATCGTTCAGAATCGTCCCCTTGTCGATCTGAACCTGCGGCAGCGAGAACAGCGTAACCTCTTCGATCAGATTGTCGGCGGCCAACTGACGGCCTTGTTTGGTCACGTCGTTGAACAGCGATTCCCTCATGCCGTTTTTTTTGTTCAGCAGCACGGAATAGACGTAGCCGCCGGAATCGCGCAGCTTTACCGCATCCTCGTAAGGAGATATCCACTGGAACTTGCCGTCTTTGTATTCGTATTGAATGCCTTCGACGCCCGCCCACGTCAGCTTATCCCCTTCGTCGCTGACCAGGAAGTTCAGCATCTGCATCGCCGCTTCGGGGTTTTTCGACTTGCTGGAGATGACCGTATAGGATGAACTGTTGGCCAGATTCGGATTGAGGTAGCCGCCATGGCCGTCCGGGCCTGTGATGAGGGCATAGACGAATTCCGGCTGCGGATTCTCCGTGTAACGGCTGAGCCAGTTCTGCGTGATGCCGTCCGCGTTGAAGTTATAGGCGCCGATCTTGCCGTTCCATAGCTTCTGGTACGATTGCAGAGACGGAATGGTCATAAACTCCGTGTCGACCAGGCCTTCATGATAGAGCTTGTTCAAATACTTGACCGCGTCCAAGTAGCCGGGAGCGAGCATCCAAGGCGTTACTTTGCCGTCCGCCATCACCTGTCTGCCCATCGGAACATTATAGGCGCCGAAGATGTGCACCCAGGATTCCGGAACCTGGATGGACAGCCCCAGTCCGATCGTGTCCTTCTGGTGGTTGCCGTCCGGGTCGTCATTGACGAACGCCTTCAGCACTTCCTCGTACTCATCGAGCGTAGTCGGCACCGGCAGATTCAGCTTGTCCAGCCAGTCCTTGCGAATCGCCAAGGAGTTGCCTGCCGCGAACCCCTCCGGAATTCCGTAAATCTGTCCGTCGACATACGCGCTGCCCTTCAGATCGTCTCCTCTGTTCGCCGTAATGTTGGAGCCGTCCGATTCCAGCAATTCATTCAAGGGAAGAATCGCTTTATTGTCGATCAGTTCCTTGATCTTCGTGGCGTTCACGGTGAAAATATCCGGCGCATCGTTGGAGACGAGCAGCGTGTTCAGTCTTTTCTCGTAATCCTCGTAGGACACGGTTTGTACCTTAAGATCGATGCCGGATTTATTGCGGATCTCCTGAATGACCGCATTATCCTCCGGAAAGTCGGTCGCCTTCTTCATTAAGGCCGTCACGACCGGAGTTTCCTTGACCGCCTCGCCGGAATTCCCATTCTTCGAAGCCGAATTCGAAGCCGATTCATTCTTGCTGCAAGCAGCCGTCACCAATGCCAGCACCAACAAGACAGCAATACCGCCAGTCGCAACTCCCGATTTCTTCCCCTTGAACATACCTGGACCCTCCTCGATCGTCTCAATACGAATTTGACTTGCCGTTTCCAATCGGACTTATCCTTTAACGGAGCCGATAAGCACCCCCTTGACGAAGTACTTCTGCAGGAACGGATAGATGAGCAGCATCGGGAGCATCGTCGCTATGATGGTCGCCATCTTGACCGATTCCTCCGAGATGTTGGCAACCGTCATCGAATCGTTCATCGAGCGGGTCGATTCGGTGGCGCTGAAGTTCATCATCGATCTCAGGAACAGGGTCAATACCTGCTTATCCTGGGAATGCAAGTACAGCACCGCGTCAAAGTAAGCGTTCCAGTGCCACACGCCGTAGAACAGCGCGATGGCCGCAATGACCGGCATCGATACCGGAAGAATGATCGCGAACAAGGTGCGCAGCGGCGAGGCGCCGTCCATGTTGGCCGATTCCTCCAGCTCCGGCGGAAGACCCTGGAAGTAATTTTTCATAATAAAGAAGTTCCATGCGCTGATCGCGGACGGGACGATCAACGCCCACAGCGTGTCCACGAGTCCCAAGCCGTTGACCAGCAAGTAGGTCGGAATCATGCCGCCGTTAAACAGCATCGTGAAGAAGATGAGCAGCGTAATCGGCGTCCTTCCGATGAATCTGCGGATGGATAACGGATAGGCCAGCATTGCCGTCAGCGCAACGTTAATCAAGGTCCCCACGAATAGCCGGAACAAGGAATTGGAATAGGCGTCGAAGATCAAGGAATTGCGGAACAGCATGCTGTAGGAATCGAACGCCAACCCTCGCGGCAGCAAGAACATTCCCCCGCTCATCGCCCGCTTCGGATCGCTAATGGAATACATCAGAACGTGCCAGAACGGATACAGGGTCGCGACCGTGATCAGTCCCAGGAAGAAGTAAAGCAATCCGAGCCCCCATCTGACTGGTTGTTTTTGCACACCGTTGTCCTCCCTTTAGATAAAGCCGCTGTCCCGATCGATCTTCTTCGCCGCATAGTTGGTGAACAGCACAAGGGTTAAGCCCACCAACGATTTGAACAGCCCGGAAGCCGTTGCCAGATCGTACTTCGCGCTCTCGAACGCGAGCTTGTACAAGTAAGTATCCAGAATCTCTCCGACCTCGTAGACGGCAGGGTTGTATAACGCGTACACCTGCTCCAGTCCCACATTAAGGAAGTTGCCCACATGGAAGATAAGCAGAATGACGATCGTCGTGCGCAGCCCCGGCAGCGTAATGTGCCAGATCTGACGCCGCTTGCTCGCTCCGTCCACCTTGGCCGCTTCGTACAAGGAAGGGTCGATCGTTACGATCGTCGCCAAGTACAGAATGGTGCCGAAGCCGGCCTCCTTCCAGATGCTTGAGGCGATCAGAATACTGCGGAAATACTCGGTGCTGCCCATCAGATTGATTACGGAATCGCCAAGACCGAACCAATCGGCCACTTCTTGGACAATGCCGGTCGTCGGCGACAAGATCGCGTACAGAATGCCGCCAATGACGATCCAGGACACGAAGTGCGGCAAATAAACGACGGTTTGCACAAACTTCTTGAAGCGCGTATGCACCACTTCATTGATCAGAATGGACAAAATAATCGGTGCGGGAAAGACGAAGAGCAATTGATAGAACCCGATGATGACCGTATTGAGCAGCGCCCTCTTGAACCCCGACGACTCGAACAGCTCCTGGAAGTTGGCCAATCCAACCCATTCGCTGGAGAAGATGCCTTGATAGATATTGTAATCCTTAAAAGCGACGATCAAGCCGTACATCGGCCCATAATGGAATACGAGAAAAAAAAGTATGCCCGGCAAAGCCATCAAATAGAGAAATTTGTCCTTTCTGATGGCGGCAAGTCGCTGCAGCACGGCCGATTCCTTGCCTCGCCGCAGTGTTCCGGTCGAATTCTTCAATCCGGTTCCTCCTCTTAACGATGCGGTTACTGGACTCCGTTGACGCTCAGGCTCAAGGAGTGAGTGGTCGGAAGCGGAGACGCGAGCTTATAAGGCTCCACCAGCCACAGCGTAAATCCGTAGGGCTCCAGCACTCGGCGAATGTCGACCCCCTGCTCGGGTCCCTTCACCCACTCGTTCCAGCGGTTCGTCAGCCCCAGCTCGGTGCAGGCCGGTCCGGTAAGCCGGTTGTTGTTCAGCGCATCGACCCGATATTCCGTTATCGTCACCTGGGTGTCGCGGAGCCGGCGCAGCATCAGATCGACGGCCAGCGGCTTGTCGGTCGGATTCGTCGCCAGCAGGGCATAGCCGGTCTCGTCGCCCGTGGCCATGATCTGATGCTGCTGCTCGCCCTGCATCTCCAGCTCGTTCTTCTTCAGCATGCTCAGCATGCGCATCGCATTCCCGTTGGGCGTGGAAGCATATTGTCCGTCCTCCAGCAGCAAGTACTGCGTAAACGACATCTGATAGGACGGATTATGGAAGGTGCACCACGGGAAAATATGCATGCCGGGAAGCTGCGTGGACAGGATCATGGCCGAGAGCACGCCGGAAGCGTTCCTCAAGCTGTCCGTCCAGACGCCCGTCGTCTGCGTGAAACCGTATTCATCTACAAAAATGGGCAGGTCGGGCAAGCCGAGCTCCTTGATCCACGCATGATGCATTTCGTAAAATATTTTCAGCCGACTCGGATGGCCATTGTAATCGTGCATGGAATAATAATTGATCTGACGGTTCTCGTCGCGATCGTTGGCTAATTGCTGCAGGAATTCTCGCCACAGATGCGGACGGTCCATTACGGCATTGATCGCCGTGCCGCCGATCTCCAGCGGAACCGCGTAGCCGTATCGCTCGTTCAGCCTTCTGACCGCCTTGTAGGCACGCTGGTACAGCTTGTAATAATGTGCCGTATCGATGCCTCCGAAGCAGACGTAGTCGCTCTCGTTGCACGGCTCGATGTAGCGGATGTTGGGGTACAGGTTTTTGTAATATTCAATGACCTTCTCGACGACCTCCTCATACTTGTCCAGGGAGACGATTCCCCGCTGGGTCTCCTTCTCGTATCTCCGCAGATTGAGCAGGAGTTCATCGCTGGTTCGGCTATGCGCGGACAAATAATCCTGAACGTCCACCTCGGAGGGCACCGTCGAGCCCCAATCGTATTCGTGATGCTGCGGGTCGTCCCGATAGCGGTTAACCCCGATCCGATAATTCCAGAAGTATTCGTCGGTTCGGTAGTCCCACACCTCGTCAAGCGTCACCCAACAGCGCATGATGCGAGGACGGCCATGCTTCTCCGCCCAGAACTCCGGAAAGTCGGCCGGCGGCGTGTAGCGCAGCGTCGAGTTCTGATAGCTCTCCAGGCGCTGCCGCTCTCTTATCGTCTTCGAAGTGTCGATGTGTACTTTGGCCATGATCATGCTCCTTCTCGGGAGACGGCGGTCCAGAACCGTGCGCTCTCCCCTCTTGGTAATCGCAGATAACCGTCTGTGCGGTTCAGCCCGTTAACCGGCCCGCTTTGCGGCTCGACGCACAGGAATCCCTTGCCGCCCCCACCGTTGAACAGCACCCATTGCGTAAAATGATCCGATGCCCAATAACCGAAATCGCCGATGATCGCCCGTTGTCCGCTTGCCGTGTAGAAGCCGGAGATCGGCTCTCCGCCGGCAAGGCAGCCTTCGCGGTATTCTCGCTCCCGCTCTGTCAGCTCCAGCATCCGGCCGGTTGGCAAGTACCTGTCGTTCGTCTCCCAACGCTGTCCGATCGGCACGCGGAACGAGTCCGGCTCGATGAAGGTCGTGTGAATGCCCAGCACAACGGGCATGTCGGTGTCGCCGGTATTCAGGATGACAATCTCCTGGCGGAAGCCATCGTCGTTCACGGATGCCGAGACCGTCATCCGGAAGGGGAACGGATAGCGCTCCCCGCGGTTCTCATACTCGCATACCGCCTCTCTCCCGCTTGCCCGTACGATCGTAAACGGAGCGTCCGCCATGCCGCCATGGATGTGGTTCGCATGCCTCGGCTCGTTGATCTCCAGGCGGTATGTTCTGCCGTCAAAGCCGAACGTACCGTCCTTCACCCGATTGGGAGGAATGAGCAGCGGCATGCCGTATACGTGCGGATTCCCCCTAAGCTGCTCCATCCGGTCGGGATAACGCAAGATATCTTGATCCATGTAGCGAAGGCGTACGGTATTGGCGCCGAAGCCGGGCAGAACCGTCGCTCTCCAGCGTCCCGAGGCCAGATGCAAGCCATTGTCCAGCATCCTCTATCCCCCTTGATAATATATAATAATCTATATTGTATTATTATATTTATGATTATATACAATTTTATATTCATGTCAACGCTTTCTTTTTGAAGCTGCGCGCATACGAATAGCCCGAAACCCTGCTCTCGCGCAGGGTTTCGGGCTTCGTTCCATATACGACCGTCCGCTTGCCTCCTCGGGTCGCTGATCCGGCCGCTGTCTTCTATTTTTTTCGCATAAAACCCGGCAACCCCCGACCCCACGACTTCATCGGCGGCCGCTTCCCTCCGTCGCCTCCGCCCACAGCCGTCTGGCCGTCCTCAGGTACAATAGCGACTGCTGCCAACGGTCGCCGAGCTCGGCCGTTCGTCCCGCATGCTCGTCCAAGGCAATCGCGTACGGCGGAGGTCCGAGCTCGACCACGAACGGCAAAACGTCTCCCGGGCCGGCGCTTGCCTGCCACAGCCGCATTCCGTCGCCCCACCAGCGTTCGAAGTTTCGCAGCATCGGGTGCTCGCCGCCGGGACCGACGTCGACCTGAACCTGTTCGCCGTTCGACACTCTCGCATGGAACGCGGACGCTCGCCGAAGGAGCTTGTCGAACAAGCGCTCGGCTTCCTCCGATACGGTATGCATCTCGCCCGCAACGACGTAATGCGACAAGTCGATAGTCAATCGCAGGGATTCCAGCTTCTGCACATAGTCGACAGTGCGAAGCAGATCCTGCGTAATCGTTCCGCGGTGGGTCTCGATATACACCGGGATTCCTCGTTCCCCGGCTAGCCGATCGAGCTCGCGCAGCAGATCAACGGCGGGCTCCCCAATGACAAAAGGCATCATGACCTGGACATTGACATGCTGCACAGCCCCGTATTCCCCGTATTCCCCGTATGATCCGTATTCCTGCACCCGCGTCAGAAACCTCTCCAAGTCCTCGGCCGTCCTCGGGTACGCGTTCACGCTGAACGATAAACCGTAGCGCTCCAGCAGACGCCGCCAGCGCTCCGCTTCCTCCGGTGGGGGGAGCGGTCCGTTGATCCCGTCGAAGCCCGCTTCCGCAATCCGCGCCGCCCGTTCCTCGTCGGTTCGCGCCTTCGCGCTTGTCTCCAAGCCCTCCATTCCCCACCAAGACATCTGCACGTCAAGCCTTGGCGACCCCGCCGCCGAATCAGTGCGGATAAACATTCTCGAATTCGACACCGCAAGGCCCTCCGTCCGGATTCTCCTTCAAGTCGACCTCCGACCCGTCCGCCCGGTACAGCGGCCTGTAGAAGTGGCTGATCTGCGAGGCCGACTCGTTCGCGTAGTGGCAGATGAACGAGCGGCGGAACCGATCCTTCGTCTTGTTGCGATAGGAGCCGTGAATCAGATTCCCGTTGAAGAAGAGCACGTCTCCCGGGTCCATCGATACGGGCATCACTTTCTGCTCCTTCGGCGGTTTAACGTAATGCGTGGTGAAGGACTCCTTCGCGTCCGACAATTCCGGGCAGACGATATCGTAGTCCTGCGTCTTCGGCACGACCATCAAGCTGCCGTTCTCCAAGTCGGCCGCATCGACGGCCGTCCACGCGGCGATGCAGTTCCCCGGCTCGACCTTCAGGTAGAAGTTGTCCTGGTGAAGCGCCTGGCCTCTGGCGCCGGGAGGCTTGTAATAGAACATGCTCTGCGCGGCCAACGGCGGCTCTTCGTACAGATCCTCCAACACAGCCAGTACCGGGGGGTGCAGCATGTATCTCTTGGCCGCCTCGTTGAAGCGATGCGGGTGCATGACGCGCGGATACCGCTTCAAAGGGTCGCCCGATTCGTCGGACAAATCCGGTTCGAAGTGACCCGGCACCGGGTTGCGGCCGATTGCCTCGAAGGTGTCTTCAATCTCCTGAATCTGCTGCTTATCGAATAACCCTTTGACGATGAGGTACCCCTCCTGCTCGAACTGCCTCTTCTGCTCTTCGGTTAAATAATTCAGCGAGTACGACATGTTATCTCCTCCTTATCGATCCTACGCTAAGTATATTTATAATCCTCGGAGCGAGGCAGTATCTATCCTGCTTATGAGTCACGCTATTCTGCTATAATCAATTCGGAGGAGGTCTTGCCATGGAGCAATACGTCGAACCGTCGGGCTACAGCGGAAAATCCTACGGAGTCATAATTTCGGGACATTTTCAAGTAGACGATACTTATGCGACCAACCGCCCTTCCGGCAGGGACGATTGGCTCATCGCCTTTACCTTAAGCGGCAAGGGGTACTTCAAGACGCCGCACAGTACGATCGAATGCGCCGAAGGGGACCTTGTCCTGCTTAAACCGGGGACACCCCATGTGTACGGAACGGTCCAAGATGACACATGGAACTTCGTATGGGCGCACTTCTCCTCCGGTTCCGTCGGGGAACAGCTGCTGCCCATCGAGCCTCTGCTCCTGCAGCCGTTCGAGAGCAGCTCGACCCGTTCGCGGCTGCATGAGGCCTTCCGCCGAATTCTCTCCGACTCGAGAGAACGCAACGAATTCTGGCATGAGCTGTGCGTGAACTCGCTTCGCGAAATCTTGCTCCTGCTGTCGCAGCGGCGCAATCGCAAGCTGGACTCGAGGGTGGCGGAAGCGCTGCATTATTTGTCCATTCATATGAGGAATCCGGTTCAGGTCGACCGGCTGGCCAAGACGATCGGAATCTCCGCCTCCCGATTGTCCCATCTGGTCAAGGAGCAGACCGGCTTGTCCATTATTGACAATCTGAATCAGATGCGGATTCGCCAAGCCGCCCTGCTGCTGGAGCATACCCATCGAAGCGCCTCGGAAGTCGCGTACGATGTCGGGTTTCACAACTACAACCATTTTATCGATCAATTCCGCCGCTGGATCGGCACGACCCCCAGCGGATTCCGGAAGGGTAATATTGGAGGCATGGCCCTTGAATACGAATGAGGCTCCGGAATGGATGGAATCCCGGTTCCCATTGTACTCCGTCAATAGCATACGATCCGTCTACCTGACTTCAAGCCGGCCCGCTATAGAATTAATGGACCGCAATCCCGCGGTAATCGCAGTCGCCGACGGCGAAGGCTCGCTGCAAGCGGCGAACTTATCCTTCGAGCTGAAGACGGGGAGCCTGCTCCTGCTCCCGAGGAGCCTTCCCGTCTCCTTGACGGCGAGCCGGAACCGGCCTCTCCACGTATATAAGCTGACCATCGGTATCCACGAACGCTCCGAGCCGCCGTACGCCTTGATCCGGGAGAGCGAATTCGTCGCCAATGGGAAAATCTTCCTCCTGGAGAGTGCGCCGTCCATACTCTCGAGAATGGAGGAACTGTTCCGGAACCGGCTCGCGGACAGCGAGGCCCGCCACTTGCGGAATCAGTTGCTGCTTCACCAGATCCTGATCGAATTGCTGGAAGCGCGGGAGCCCAAGCCGTCTCCGGGGGAGCAGCCCTCGATGGAGCGAAGCCTCGCTTATCTGGAGAGTTCTTCTTCGGAGCGGATAACCCGGGGCCTGCTGGCGGAGATGGCGGGGGTCAGCCCGTCGCACTATTCGATCCTGTTTAAGCAACTGACCGGACTCTCGCCTAATGACTACCTCTCCCGTCTGCGCCTTAACCGAGCCAAGGAACTGCTGCTTGGCGGCTCCGGAACGCTTCGGGAGATCGCGCAGAAGGTCGGCTATAAGGACGAATTTTATCTGAGCCGGCGCTTTAAGCAGCAGACAGGCGCGTCTCCCTCCGGCTATAACGGAGGCTCGATCGGGCGGATAGCCGTCCTGCTTGCCCCGTACGCGAGTCATCTGATGCTGCTCGGCGTGGAGCCGACCGTTCTGTTGTCCGAGACGAACGAGTACGTGAACGCGGAGGATGTCCAGCCTCCCCGATCGATGAAGTTCGTGAACGTCGGAAGCGAGATCGAGCAGATTCGCGCAGCGCTGGTTCAGAACGGAATCGAGCTCATTATCGCCGCGGACGAGCATCTGCGAGAGCTGGGGCTTCGTGCCGAGCAGTTGCGAGTTGTCGCCCCGGTCATGCGAATCTCGTGGATGGAACTGGGCTGGAGAGAGCATCTGCGCCTGATCGCAAGCCTGCTAAGGAGAAGCGACGCAGCCGAGCAATGGCTGGAGGAATTCTCGGAAGAGGAACGCGTTGCGCGCGAACTTGTTCATCGGGGTGAGCTTGCGAAGGAGGCGGTGACGATATTCGTCATCAAGCCGGAGCAATTGCTGGTCTACGGCGGGCGCAACGTCGGCTGCATCATTTACCACTCGTTGGGCTTGACGCCCCCGGAGAGAATCCGGCAGGAGTTGGAGGAGCGAGGGGACCGGTTCCACTCTGTTCCGATCCGAATCTCCGATCTTCCGTTGTATGCGGGAGATCGGATACTGGTGATCGTTTGGCCCGATGCCGCAGGTTCTACCGCTCATTCCGGCAATGTGTTCGGCTCTGCCGAATGGAAGGAGCTTCCCGCCGTGAAGAACGGTCGCGTACACGAATTGGAGATGGACGACTGGGTCCCGTACAACCCGGTGTCGATCCGGCTTCAGCTTCGCCGGGCGGTCGCCTTATTCACAGGAGAGAATATCGGCAATCAATAGTGCAAAGCCAACTTCCAACAAAAAGGCATGGTTCAACGGACCGTGCCTTTTTATAATTGGTGAGAATGATTTTCAAAGTCAAAATAATAGTCAAAATCTTATCAGAGATGCAGAAAAGGGAGAGAGTTACGCCATGAGAAAAACATTCCTTCCGCTCGCCATGAGCGCCATGTTGCTGCTGGGCGCCTGCGGCAGCAATCAAGCCAACAACGGACAATCCGCTTCTTCGTCCGCTTCCGCCTCGCCGTCGTCCGCTTCCGGAGCGGATACGGTCGTTTATCAATCCGAGACGGGGCCGATCGAGGTTCCGGCCCATCCGCAGCGCATCGTCGTTCTGACCCGGTTCCTGACGGGCAACGTCTTGATTCTCGGCGTTCCGCTCATCGGCGTCGACGAGATGTCCAAGGACAACCCGAACTTCGCCGACCAGCTTAAGGATGCCGAAGTGATCTCTGACGAGAACCCCGAGAAGATCATGGAGCTGCAGCCGGACTTGATCATTGCGGACGTGGATAACCAGAATCTGGACAAGATGCGCAAGATCGCTCCGACGGTCGCTTACACTTACGGCAAGGTCGACTTCAAGCAGCAGGAGATCGAGATCGGCAAGCTGCTCAACAAGGAGAAGGAAGCCAGCGCCTGGGTGGAGGACTTCGACGCCAGAAGCAAGCAAGCGGGCGAAGAGATCAGGGCGAAGATCGGCGCGGACGCGACGGTATCGGTCATCGAGACGTTCAACAAGCAGCTCTACGTCTACGGAGCCAACTTCGGACGCGGAACCGAGATTCTCTACGGGCAATTCGGCTTGAAGATGCCGCCGAAGGTTGAGGAAGGAACGAAGTCGGACGGCTACGCAGCCTTGTCGACGGAAGTTCTCGGGGACTTCATGGGCGATTACGTCATCTTCAGCAAGGACGAAGACGAGGACAATTCGTTCCAGGATACCGAGACGTACAAGAGTCTTCCGGCCGTTCAGAACGGCCATGTGTTCGAAGCGAACGCCAAAGCCTTCTACTTTAACGATCCGATCAGCATGGAATATCAGATGCAGTTTTTTGTCGAACAATTTCTCGGATAAGCATCAAGCGGCATTGACGGCTTGGAGCATCCTGTTGCCGGGTCAAGATCAACCGGCATAAGACGCTCCACCTAACGTTCATGTCTGACTTGCCCGAAATTAAAAGAGCACATGACTCTCCTGTTTGAAGGAGGGCATGCGCTCTTTTAATCTCATCCGCCAATCACAAGTCGCCTAATCTTCGCAGCCGAGCAGCCGAGGTCGCGCCTGACTTCCGCTTCCGCCTCTTCCAGTTCTTTTTTCCGCTGAACGAGATGGGGTCGTTGCCCTCGCATGTGGCTTAGTTTAGACCTCTACTTGTATGGAGACTAGTTCTTGGTTAACTAATAATCCCCCATCAAATATATCCGGCTGCACAGGTATCTCTTCAACATTCATTCCCTCTAGATACAACCTTAGGGCATCAGCCGCCATAAGATATGTCCATTAGGTAATGATTGATATACATGAACGGGTACTATCGCGGTTTTTCCATTCGGCCCCTTCAATTTCACATGAGCATACTTGTTTCGATACTTCACGCGTGGTATGAGGTTCTACTACGATGAAGTTGGAAGCTGGCCGTTCTTGCCGCGGACCGCGAAATATAATCGAAATTTCAAGCTTATTCGCTCGATCCGGCCGCGGATCGCGAAATGTAGTCGAAATTTCAGGCTTATTCGCTCGATCCGGCCGCGGATCGCGAAATATAATCGAAATTTCAAGCTTATTCGCTCGATCGGCCGTGGACCGGGAAATGTAATCGAAATTTCAGGCTTATTCGCTCGATCTGGCCGCAGCTCGCGAAATATAGTCGAAATTTCAGGCTTATTCGTTCGATCCGGCCGCGGGTCAGGAGTTTCCGGTTCGCCGTTCTGCGCGATTGTAGCTTGCTAGGTTAAATTCATTCGTTCAAATTGCCCATTCCAGTCGCAAGTGTGGCAGTCCTGTCAAAGGTAATAGCAACGCAGACCACCTATGTTATAGAACATCGACTGGAGATATTCAAAGTTCAGAAACACAAGAAAAAAACGGCACCGCGAGTTCCCTCGCCGGTGCCGTCTTGCCTCTGTTAATCCTTAAACCTCTTCCACACTCACCCAAGTGCCGCGCTCGATCGACAGGTCGACGGCCTCGAGAACCTCCTGGCAGCGAACGCCGTCCGCGAACGTCGGAGCGAACGGGGAGCCGCTTGCCAGGTGCTGGACGAATTCGTACACGATGTGGACGAAGCCGTGCTCGTAGCCGATGATGTGCCCGGCCGGCCACCAGTTGCCGGCGTACTTGTGCTGCGGCTCGGTCGCGAGGATGCGGCGGAAGCCTGCCAGCTCCGGCTCGTCCTCGCGGAAGTACACCTGCAGCTCGTTGAGGCTCTCCAGATCCCAGCGGATCGTTCCCTTGCTGCCGTGGATCTCGAACGTGTTGTGGTTCTTGCGGCCCGTAGCGAAGCGGCTGGCGACGAACATGCCCATCGCGCCGTTCTTGAAGTCGGCCAGGAACGCCGTCGCGTCGTCCACCGTGACCTCGCCCTTCTCGGCGGAGCCCTTCTGGCCGGCCAGTCCGCCCTCGGACGAAGCGAGGATCGGACGCTCCTTGACGAACGTGCGGTTATGGCCGATGACGCGGTCGAATTCCCCGATCAGGAAGCGGGCGAGGTCGATGCTGTGCGCATTGATGTCGCCGTGCGCGCCGGAGCCCGCCACTTCCTTCTTCAGGCGCCATGCGAGCGGAGCTTCCGGATCGACGAGCCAATCCTGAAGGTACGTCGCGCGATAGTGATGGATCTCGCCCAGCTTGCCGCTGTCGATAATCTTCTTCGCCAATTGCACGGCAGGCAGGAAGCGGTAGTTGAAGCAGATGCCGTGCTTCACGCCGGCCTGCTCCGCCGCCGCCAGCATCTCGCGCGCATCCGCGAGGTTCAGCGCAAGCGGCTTCTCGCAGAACACATGCTTGCCCTTCGCGATCGCCGCAAGCGTAATCTCCTTGTGCGCGTCGCTCGGCGCGTTGATGTCGATGAAGTCGATGTCGTCGCGCTCGACGAGCTTGCGCCAGTCCGTCTCGTAGCCTTCCCAGCCGAACTTGTCCGCCGCCGCCTTCACGCCTTGCTCGTCGCGGCCGCAGATCGCCTTCATGGCGACCTTCGCAGCCGGATCGAAGAACATGTTGACTTGCTTGTATGCGTTGCTGTGGGCTTTGCCCATGAACTTGTAGCCGACCATGCCGACATTGATCGTTTGATTTTGGTTTATGCCCACCACATCTCACCAGCGCTTTCCTTCAGAATGAGCCCGTTCAGGAAGTTGGCAGCCTTCGTGAAGCCTTCGTTCACGCTCATGATGCCGTCTTCGTGCTCGATGCTGATCGTGCCGTCGTAGCCGACGACGCGAAGCGTGCTGACCAGAGACTTCCAGAACTCGTCATCATGCCCGTACCCGACGGTGCGGAACACGAAGGAGCGGTTCAGAATGTCGCCGTAGTGCTTCGTATCGAGAACTCCGTTCAGAGCGGTGTTGCGAGCGTCGATCTGCGTGTCCTTCGCATGGACGTGATAGATCGAGTCGGCGAGCGCCTTGACGCATTCGATCGGGTCCATTCCCTGCCAGAACAGGTGGGACGGGTCGAAGTTGACGCCGATGTTGTCGCCCGCCTCGCGGCGCAGGCGAAGCGCCGTCTCCGTATTGTACACGAGGAAGCCCGGGTGCGATTCGATCGCCACGCGGACGCCGTGCTTGCGGCAGAATTCGGATTGTTCCTTCCAGTAAGGAATGGCGATCTCGTTCCACTGCCACTCGAGCACCGTCAGGAAGTCCGGCGGCCATGGGCATGTCACCCAGGAAGGGTACTTGGAGTTCGGGGATTCGCCCGGGCAGCCCGAGAACGTGATGACCGTGTCGACGCCGAGCTTCTCGGCCAGCAGCACCGTTGCGACGAAGTCGTCGTGGTCCTTCTTGGCGGCGCTTACATCGGGGTGAAGCGGATTGCCGTGGCAGCTTAGCGCGCTGATCGTGAGGCCGCGCGATTCAACCGCGTTCTTCACTCTCGCGATCTCGGCTTCATCGTTCAGAATAGCGGCCGCATTGACGTGCGAGGTGCCCGGGAAGCCTCCCGTGCCCAGCTCGACGGCCTGAATACCGGCGTTCTTCGCCGTATCCAAGGCTTGTTCCAGATTCTGTTGTCCGAACAGGACGAGGAAAATACCAAGCTTCATTTTAACGTTCACCCAACCTCTCGACATAATAGGTACTGCGTCACAGATTGTTCCAGCCTGCATACCCCGCCCGAATCGCGCGGAAGAACGGGGCGCCGGTGCGTCCCGTTCTTCCCTTCCCGCGCAGGCAAGAGACAAGCCTAGTTTACTATGAGATGCAAGCGATGTCACGGGACCCTCGGCCCCAATCGTCCCGGAAGCCGACCGTCCCTCGTCGGAATTGCCCGGGCAATAAGCAGCAGTCCGAGGCTCCGCCTCGACCTTCCTGCCTATTGCGGCCTTCCCGACCTGCTCAGCCGAACGAGATCGCCTGACCCTTGCTCGAGGATTCGTAGATCGCTTCCAGAATCTCCTGCACAACAAGCGCCTGCTTCGCCGTGACGACCGGTTCCTTGTCGCTGAGGATGGAATCGATCCACGCGCGCGCCTCGCGCTCGGCGGAGTCGTTCGGCGCGGCGGCATCCCACTGGTTGCCCAGAACGATCTCCTTCGTATACAGATGGCCGTGCTCCTCGCCGTTGACGCGAAGGCCGTTCTTCATGTCGGCGCCCGCCTTCGTGCCGCTGAGCGTCACCTTCGCTTCGTCGTAATCGAGCGTGTTGAGTGCCCAGCTCGACTCGAGCCAGATCGTCGCCCCGTTCTTCATCGTGATCATGGCGAAAGCGGAATCCTCGACCGTGAACTTCGCCGGGTCCCAGTTGCCCCATGCGTTGGCCGGGCTGCCCTGCTCGGCCAGCTTCTGATAGGTCATGCCGAGAACGACCTTCGGCTCGTAGTTGTCCATCATCCACAGCGCCAGATCGAGCGCATGGGTGCCGATATCGATCAGTGGGCCTCCGCCTTGCTTCTCCTTGTCGAGGAACACGCCCCACGTCGGAACCCCGCGGCGGCGGACGGCATGGGCCTTCGCCAGATAGATGTCGCCCAATTCGCCCTTGCTGCAAGCTTCCTTCAGCCAGCGGCTGTCGGCGCGGAACCGGTTCTGGTACGCGATGCTCAGCTTGCGGCCCGTGCGCTCGCTCGTCTCCAGCATCCGGCGCGCATCCTCCGACGTCTTCGCCATCGGCTTCTCGCACAGCACATGCTTGCCCGCTTCCATCGCCTTGATCGAGATCTCCGCATGCGTATCGTTCGGAGTGCACACGTGTACAACTTGGATGCGCGTATCGTTCAGAAGATCGTCGATGCTTGAATATACCGTGGCGTCGGGAGCTCCGAACTTCTCCTTGGCATCGTGCGCCCGCTCCGCCGATACGTCGAAGAACGCCTTCAGCCGCACTTCCGGAATTTTGGCGAGCGATGGAAAATGCTTGCCATAAGCAATTCCGCCGCAGCCGATCATGCCGACATAAACTTCGCTCACTTATCTTGTCCTCCTTGCAAGGTTGCTTGATCTCTTCTACAATTCAAGTATAGCGATTTTTCGGCGGATTCCCATTGCCTATGATGGGACGGCGTTATGCTATTTTGTCATTAGGGGGCATCCTTCGACATGCAGGCCAAGCAGGAAAAGATCTATTACGAGAATCCGCTCCTCTCGATCAAGGTTTGGCAAGTGATGAGGCAGCCCCATATCCAATACGAATGGCACCACCATCCCGAATGCGAGCTGCTGCTCATCCAGAATGGCCGGATGGATGTCGAGGCGGCCGGGGAGGTTCACACGCTCAGCTCGGGGGAAGTCGTCATCATCGGAAGCTCCCAGCTTCATCGCGACCGCAGCCACGAGGAGAAGGTCCAATACACCGTCTTGCAGTTCGACCTTCAGACCTTCTTCGACCAGAGCACCATTCCTTACCTTCAATACTTCAACGAGACCAAAGTTCCGCTCACCACGATGAACTACATTTTCCGCGAGAACCCTTCCGCCCGGCGCGAAGTCGCCCGCTGCATCGAGGAGATCCATCAGGAGACGCTCCGCAAGGACAGCGGCTACGAGCTGGCCGTCAACCTGCTGATCAAGAAGATTCTGCTCGTTCTGATCCGCAGCGACACGCAGGGGCTTCTCGCCAATCAGGACCGGGTCGAGCGGATTCGCCTGAAGCCGGTGCTCGATTACGTCGAAGACAGCATCGGCGACCGGGTCAGCGTGGAGGACGCGTGCCGGCTTGCCAACATGAGCTACTACTACTTCGTTAAGTTTTTCAAGAAGAACATGGGATTATCCTTCACGGAATATGTTAATTTTCGCAAAATAAAACGCGCGGAGCAGCTCCTCCTGACGAGGGACATGAGCATCAGCGAGGTGGGCGAGATGACCGGCATGCCGAATATGGCTCACTTCTACAAGATGTTCAAGCGGTTTAACCAATGCTCGCCCAAGGAATTCCAGAAGAAGATGCTCGCCTGGGGCAGGGAATAAGTTCCTTCGGCCAGCGAGGCCCAGGCTGAGCGCGGCACCCGATCCGATCCGATTTTGGACTAAACCGCTGTCGCGGTGGTAAGAGCTCAAACGCTCAGCGTAAACGAAACATTCCATTTGTGATGGGACATGCGATGTGTTTAGAAAGGACATCTCTTAAACTAGATAGCAGCCCACTGCGAATCCAGTTGAAGGAGATGTCCCTATGTCCCATCATGAACAAATTGTATCCAAACTGCAAGAAGATCTTCTGCTCCGAGGGTTTGCGCTACACACTCAGCAAAGTTACATGCGGTGTGCACGTGCCTTTCTAGCGTATTGCCATCGTCCTGTCGAACAACTCGGAGGGAACGATATTCGCCACTTTTTACTGTATTTGATTCAAGAGAAGAAGTTTGCGACGAAAACGATCAATCTCCATAGCGCTGCGATTCGCTTTCTGTTTGCGGTCACCCTGGATCGGCCTCTTAACTACCTCCAAGTGCCCCGGATGAAGAATC
>NZ_SSOB01000030.1 GCF_004801405.1 Cohnella fermenti | reverse complement strand
CGATATCTACAAATAACCATTCTGTGAAAGATGCGTCGAAGAGCCGTATGCGGGAATTCCGCACGTACGGATCTGTGAGGGGGACGGGCACAATCCTCGAAAGGAGAGGCCCTACCTACTCGACCATACATTCGCTGGAAAGTATCGCAAAACGCGGAATGAATGTGAAAAACCACATACATTCGCTCAAAAGTGCCGCAAAATGCAAAATGAATGTGAAAAACCACATACATTTGCTCAAAAGTTGCGGCATTGCACATCTGGTGGGAGAGCGACGAGAGTACGGGGCGGCGGCACACGGTGTAAAAGCGCAGTGAATGTGAAAAACCGCATACATCCGCTCAGTAGCTGTTGGGGGGCACGTGTGGTGGGCAAGCGGCGGGAGTCGGATCGGCGGCGGGGATTCGGGAGTTTGGGCCGGGAGGCGCCGAGCGGGCGAGTTCTCGGAGTGGCCGAGCGTGCGCGGCGAAGAAGAAAGGAATGGGCGACATGAGCTGGAGCGGGTGGACGAAGGAGCGGTTGCTGGAGGAAGCGGAGAAGGCGATGAGGCGGGCGTATGTGCCGTACTCCAAGTTCCGGGTGGGAGCGGCGCTGTTGGATGCGGAAGGGCGCGTTCACCATGGCTGCAATGTGGAGAATGCGGCGTACAGCCCGTCGAACTGCGCCGAGCGGACGGCGCTGTTCCGGGCGATTGCGGACGGCCATGCGGCGCGCTCCTTCCAGGCGATTGCGGTGATCGGCGACACGCCGCAGCCGATAACGCCGTGCGGAGTGTGCCGACAGGTGATCTCGGAGCTGTGCGCCGCGGACATGCCCGTTATTATGGGGAATCTACAGGGAGACATCCGGGTCATGACGGCGGCGGAGCTGCTGCCGGGGGCGTTCGCCCCGAGCGACCTGAATTACGGAAAGAAGGACTGAGATGGCAGAATTGACAGGCAACAACGGGAAGAAGCCGTTCAAATCGGGCTTCGTGGCAATTGTGGGACGGCCGAACGTGGGCAAGTCCACGCTGATGAATCAGGTGATCGGGCAGAAGATCGCAATCATGTCCGACAAGCCGCAGACAACGCGCAACAAGATTCACGGCGTCTATACGACGGACGAGATGCAGATTGTTTTCCTCGATACGCCGGGCATTCACAAGCCGAACTCCAAGCTGGGCGATTACATGGTCAAGTCGGCGGAAGGCGCGCTCAGCGAGGTCGACGCGGTGCTGTTCCTGACCGACGTCTCCGAGGAGCTCGGCGGCGGGGACCGCTACATCATCGAGCAGCTTAAGAAGATCCAAACGCCGGTGTTCCTCGTTCTGAACAAAATCGACAAGGTTCACCCGGAGGCGCTTCTTCCCGTCATCGAGAAGTATGCGAAGCTGCATTCGTTCGCGGAGGTCATTCCGGTGTCGGCGCTGCGCGGCAATAACGTGACGACGCTGCTGGACCAGCTCGGCCGCTATCTGGAAGCGGGCCCGATGTATTACCCGGCGGATCAGATTACGGACCATCCGGAGCAGTTCGTCTGCGCGGAACTGATCCGCGAGAAGATTCTGCAGTTGACGCGGGAGGAGATCCCGCACTCGATCGCGGTCGAGATCGAGAGCATGGGCAAGGGAGACAAGGGTATCGTCAACATCGGGGCCGTCATCTACGTCGAGCGATCCTCGCAGAAGGGAATCGTTATCGGCAAGCAGGGAGCGATGCTCAAGCAGGTCGGCAAGCTGGCGCGCGAAGATATGGAACGGCTGCTCGGCTCGAAGATCTTCCTGGAGCTGTGGGTGAAGGTGAAGGAAGACTGGCGCAACCGCGATTCGGTGCTGAAGTCGCTCGGCTTCCGCCACGATTGATCGCTTGAATGACCGAAAGCTGGCTAACATTGTTAAGCATGGGCCTTCATCGCGCGTGGCATCCTAACGTCGGAATACGGGCAAGTCATTTCCCGGCGGAGAGGATGAGGCGTTGTGCGGGACTTCACGTGGCACGTGTTTGCGCAGACCGGCGATATCGAAGCCTACTTGCTGTTTAAGGAAATGAATCAATTGAGGGCCGGAGGAGATCCGAATCCGGATGCGGCGCCAGACCCGGCCGGAGGAGCGTCCGAAGGCGAGTCCGTTGCGCCCTGATTCGGAGTCTCTCGAAGATCGAAGGGGAGAGGCCGATGCTGTATCGCATGGAAGGGATTGTCATCCGCGGTACGGATTACGGGGAAGGCAACAAAATCATCACGATATTCACGCCGACGCACGGCAAGCAGGGAATCGTCGTCAAAGGGGCGCGCAAGCCCAAGAGTCGATACGCTTCTCTCTCGCAGCCGTTCACGTACGGCGATTTTTCTTTTTATAAATCCGGCAATTCCGGCGGCCTCGGTTCGCTGAACAGCGGCGAGATTCTCGAATCGTACCGCGAGCTCCGGGAGAACCTGGATCGTGCCGCCTACGCCGCCTATGCGGCGGAGCTGTGCGACCGGGCCGTCGCCGAGGAAGACGCAAGCGGCTATCTGTACCACCAGTTCAAGGCTTGCCTGACGGCGATTGCCGAAGGCAAGGACCCCGCGATCGTGCTGCGCATCTTCGAGATGAAGGTCATCCAGTCGGTCGGCTACGCCCCGATGCTGGACGAATGCGCCGTATGCGGGAGCGCGGACGGCCCCTTCCGCTTCAGCCCGCTCCTCGGCGGCGCGGTATGCCAGCGGTGCCGCCATCAGGACCCGCAAGCGCTCGAGCTGATGCCGCAGGTATGGAAGCTGCTGCGCATCTTCGCAGCGGTCGACCTCAGGCAGCTCGGGCAGATCGATGTGAAGCCCCCGGTCAAGGCGGGGCTTAAGATCGCCATGCGCAGATGGATGGACCACCACCTCGGGATGAAGCTGAAGTCGGTTCATTTTCTGGACCAATGGGAGAAGCTGGACGAACTTCCTCTTCCGACAAGGCGCCCCGCCGCAATAACCGAAATCCCGGCAGAGAACCCAGAATGATTCATCGTTTCGCAACAGTTCCGGAACAATTCTGTTACATCTTCGACTCCGATCTATGGTATTCTGGTCTGTGTCATGACCAAGGAGAGGGGTCGACCGATGGACAGGCTTAAAGATAAAATATTGGAATTCCGCAAGGCGTCGCGCTTCAGGGTTATCCCCGTGATGCTTATTCCCGTTGCGCTCGGAGCGCTCGGGGCGTACGTCTGGGACGGCGACCTGAATATGTGGCTGCTGCTGCTTACGCTGCTCGGCTCGGGTTCCGCCCATCTGTTCTCCAATATGATCAACGATCTGTGGGACTACAAGAATGGGACGGACAAGGAAGCCCACGAGATGAAGGACGTGATCTCCACGAACTCCGGCTTCTTGACCAAGGGGATCTGGAGTGTGAGAAAATTCGCGTTCGTCACGTGGGCGCTGTTCGCCGTCGCTGCGGCCAGCGGCATCGTGCTCGGCATTGCGAGCGGTTGGTGGGCCTTTATCTTCGGGGCGCTCGGCGGCCTGATCGCCTACTTCTACGTCGCTCCGCCGATTCGCTTCGGCTACCGGGGCAAGGGCTACAGCGAGATCGCGATTCTGCTGTCGTTCGGCGTGCTGCCGGTCACCGGCTCGTACTACGTGCAGACGTCCCACCTCGACTACCGGGCGCTGCTGCTGTCGCTGCCGATCGGGCTGCTGACGACGCTGATTTTGTTTAACCATCATTTTCTGCATTGGCAGGCGGATCGTCAGGCGGGCAAGAAGACGCTCGTCGTCGTCTGGGGCGAGAAGCGGGCGCTGGTGTTCTCGAGAACGCTGCTGCTGTTGGCGGTGCTGGCTCATCTGGCGTGCGCCGTTGCGGGTATCGTGCCGATCTATTCGCTGCTGGCGCTGCTGACGGCGATTCCGCTTTATTCGGTGTACGGCAAGCTGAAGGAGAAGAATGCCTCGATCGCTTACGCGCCGCTGATGGGCGCATCCGTCAAGACCACCTCGCAGTTCGGCGTCATTCTGATCGTATCGCTTGTTATTCAAGGACTTATTCTTTAAGACGACGGGAGCTGAGTTGGGGATGGAAAAGATTTACGGAGATTTCCATACGATTCTGGACGAGGGCAACGTGTGGAAGGTGGGCGGCTTTAAGCTTCCGGACGGCTCGTTCTGGGAATACCGGGAGCCGGATGCGACGGTTATCGTGCGCAACAACACGCTGTACGTGCGGGCGCCGCTGAGCCGCGGTCACGACCGTGTGCAAATTCTCGACAATGCTAAGCACATGTACTACTCCGTTGAAGAAGTGGAGGTGCCGGAGGAGGGCGAAGTGACGTTCGAGATGTCGATTCGCGCCCGTTCGACGGGCACGGCTCCGGGAGATCTGTACGACGGCTACGTCAGTTGGAATCTGCTTGACTTCACAACCGGCGCCGCGCTCGACTTCTTCGCAGGCAACGACAAGTACGCTTCGGTATACGCCGTGCTTCCGTTCCCCGGAGTCGAGGTGCCGAAGTCCGACAAGACCCGGTTCTTCTGCATCTTCAAGGAAGACACCGACTTCAAAGCCAGGGAATTCAACGATTACAAGATCGTCTACAATCGCGCCAAGGACGAAGCGGTGTTCTACCTGAACGGCCGGGAGGTTCGCCGCGAGCGGAACGTGCCGATCAAGTTCAATCGCTTTACGATTGCGCTCGGCATCATGACGGAGAAGGACCTGTCGCCGGAAGGAAGCGTCTCGGTTCACGGCCAGACGGTTATCGCGGAGTATTCTCCGGTCAAGGTGACGATTCAGGAGCAAGCAAGCGAGTAAGCGAAGGACAAGGAAGCCGATTGCCGTCGTGAACCCCAAGCGGGCAACCCTCGTACAAGGAAGTTCACGGCGGCGAAAAAGCGATTGACAGAGTCGGCAGCTATTTTTTATACTGTAAGCGATATCATATAAACGTTTGCGTAAACGTTTACCACAATGGGTTGCAAAGGGGCGGCAATTGAACTGCAATTGCTGTTGCAGTGGAGCTGCAGCGAATTGACGGAATGCGTAGGAAAGGAGGGGTGAACGATTTTATTTAATCGTTTACGTAAACGTTTACGCAATCATTGACGAAGGGAGAATCATTGTTGGAATCATTATTGCAATCATTGCTGGACCCCCACAAACAAGGAGGAGTTTATCGTGATGAAGGCTGCACCTAAACGCTTCACGAGGCGAATCGCCATTCCTATGCTGGCGGCGCTGCTGGCGACCGCGGTTCAGGCGCTCGGCCCGGCCGGGGAAGCCAAGGCGGCGACGACGCTGTCCAACCCCGGCTTCGAGAGCGGATTGTCGGGCTGGACAAGCGTCAGCGGCACTGCCTTTACGGCGGGAGACGTGGCGTCCGATACGACTTATTGGAACAAGCAGGCGTTCGGCCAGCACAACTTCTGGCACATCTGGGGCGGCAGAGGCGACGATGCCAAGGTCGGGACGCTAAGCTCCGAGACGTTCCTGCTGGGCGGCGACGGCCAGATCGATCTGCTTGTCGGCGGCACGAACGACCTGACGTCGGCCTATGTCGCGCTCGTCCGGGCGTCGGACGGCGCCGAGCTGCTGAAGGCGACCGGAGGCGGCACGGATGCCTACGGCCAAGTGAGCTGGGACGCTTCCGCCTACATAGGCACGGTCGTCTACATCAAGCTGACGGACAGCACGACAAGCGGCCATATCAACCTCGACGATGTGAACGTGCCGTACACGGCTTCGCTGCACGCTCACGTCGAACCGGCGCTGTACAACCACGACTTCGAGCAGACCGACCTTGTGCCGGGCGAGATCCGCGGCTGGACGAGCGCTGGCGGCGATGCGTTCGCTCCGTCGAGTCTCGTCCATGAGACGCTGTACAGCCAGGGCGGCGAATTCCGCAAGCAGGGCGATTCCTTCCTGTGGGGCTTCAAGAATGGCGGGGACGGCCGCACCGGCGTGTTGAAGTCGGAGACGTTCACCTTGAGCGGCAACGGCGGGATCGACTTCCTGGTCGGGGGCGGCCGCGACGACGCCAACCTGTACGTCGCCCTCGTGCGGGAAGCGGACGGAGCCGAGCTGTTCAAGGCGACGGGCAGCGACGACGAAGCGATGCAGCGCATCTTCTGGGACGCGTCCGCCTACTTGGGGCAGGAGCTGTCCATCAAGCTGGTCGACAATGCGACCGGCGGCTTCGGCCATCTGAACGTGGACGACTTCCACGTGTACAACTCGGTCTACGCCGGGGGCACGGTTGCGCATTGGCAGCTCGATGAGAGCGCAGGCAGCGCGACGCAGGAGGCGGTGACGGGCACGGACGATCCGGTAGCCTACCACCTGAACGACGGAGTCTATCAGCCGGCGCGAAGCCCGCTGTGGCGGAGCGACGGCGTGAGCGGCGGAGCGCTGCTGTTCGACGGCTATTCGACCTATGTGACGCGAACCGCGGATCGCATCCCCGCGCCGGGAAGCGAGCTTACGGTCGAAGCCTGGGTCGCGCCGCGCAACTTCGAGCACGGGGACGACGGCCGGCTGTCGGCCATCGTGAACCAGCACAATCGCGAGGCGAAGGAAGGCTTCATTCTCGGCAACTACCGGCATGGCGCCTGGGGCTTCCAGTTCGGCACCGGGACGGACTGGCGGGAGGTCAAGACGGACAGCGAGCTGCCGTTGGACGAGTGGTCCTATGTAGCGGCCACCTACGACAGCGCAACGGGCCGCGCCGTGCTGTACCTGAACGGCGAACAGGTCGCCGCCGCCAGCTTCGCGCCGGGCGAGCCGATCCGGCCGAGCAACACCGACCTGCTGATCGGGCGCAACAATCAGGGCTACTGGCTGTACGGGTTCCAGTTGAACGCGTTCAGCGGGCTGATCGACGAGGTGACAATCCGCAGCGAAGCGCTCGGGGCGGCCGAGGTCAAGAGTGCGTACGACAGCTACATGAGCGCCCTGGGCGGCAATCTGCCAACGGCGGACAACCGCATCGACCGCAGCGAGCTCGCCGACGATGCGCAGCGTCCGCAGTACCATGCGGAGCCGCCTTCGGCCTGGCAGAACGAGCCCGGCGGACCGATCTACTTCAACGGGCAATACCATGTTTTCTACCAGAGCAATCCGCGCGGCCCGTTCTGGAACCATATTCGCTGGGGCCATCTCGTCAGCTCCGATATGGTGCATTGGCGCGATGCCGAGGATGCGATCATCCCCGAGAAGAATGCGGTCGATCCCGACGGCGCCTGGGCGGGCGGCTCGACGCTGGACGGCAACGGCATTCCCGTGCTGTTCTACACGGCCGGCGACGACCGGCGCTCGCCGAGTCAGCGAATCAATCTCGTGCGCAGCAACTATGCGGTGGACGGGGACAACGACCTGAACAACTGGCTCAAGAGCCCGCAGGTGGTCGTCGACCAGCAGCCGGGCCAGGGCATCCCGGGAGAGTTCCGCGACCCGTTCGTGTTCAAGGACGGCGACACCTGGTTCATGCTCGTCACTTCGGGCAAGCAGGACGGCTCGGGCGGCGATATCGGCGGCACCGCGCTCGTCTACTCGACGACCGATCCGACGCTCGAGAGCGGCTGGACGTTCCGCGGCGATCTGTATGTCGGCGACTATGCGGCCTATCCGGAGACGGGGCGCGTCTGGGAACTGCCGAATTTGCGCCCGCTCGGCGACAGCGGCAAATATATCTTTATCATCAATCCGGCGAAGATGTCGAAGGCCGAGTATCAGTCGCGCTACACCTACTACTGGATCGGCACGTGGGACCCGGACACGGCCAAGTTCGTGCCGGACGATCCCGCGCCGCAGCTGCTGGACGTCGGGGAGCACTTCACCGGGCCGGCGACCGACGTGACGCCGGACGGCCGCACGATCGTATACAGCATCGCGCAGGGAAGAAGAACGGCCACGATGGATTACGAAGCGGGCTACGCGCATAACTTCGGCCTGCCGCTGTCCGTCTATCTCCGGTCGGACGGGCGGCTCGGCATGGAGCCGATCGCGGAGCTGCAGTCGCTGCGGGGGACGGAGCTCGTGAGCATCACGTCCGACACGAGCTTCGCCGCGGCCAATACGGCTCTGGCGTCGGCCGTCGATTCGGATATGTTCGAGCTGGAGGCGGAGATCGATCCCGGCTCGGCCAACGAGGTCGGCTTCAGCCTGCGCCGTTCGCCCGGCGCGGAGGAGGAGACGCTGGTCTACTACAAGAAGAGCGCCCAGGAGTTCTGGGTCAATCGCTTGAAGTCGAGCCTGAACCCCGACGTGGAGAAGGGCTATCAGGGCGGCACCGTCGATATCGGAACGGACACGATCAAGCTGCATATTTACGTCGACCGCTCGATGATCGAAGCTTATCTGAACGGACTCAAGGCGCTGACGACGCGGGCTTATCCGACGCGCAGCGACGCCACGGGCCTGCAACTGTGGGCTAACGCCGACGCCGGCACGGTTGTCGTGAAGTCGCTGAAGGTGTGGGCGATGAATTCGGCTTATGACGAGGTTGAGCCGACCGGCGTATCGCTCCCGGCCGCCAAAACGATTATTGCCGGCGACAGCCAACTGGTGTTGCCGACGGTCTCGCCGGCGAACGCGACCGACAAGGATGTCGTCTGGACGTCGAGCAATCCGGCTGTCGCCAAGGTCGTGAACGGCAACATCACGGGACTTGCCGTCGGCACCGCAACGATCACGGCCACGACCCGCACAGGCGGCTTTACCGCGACGACGGCGGTGACGGTGACGCCGGAGCCGGCGCACGGCGGACTCGTCAACCACGAATTCGACGACGGACTGTCGGGCTGGACCGTTCTCTCGGGCGACGCCTTCAGTCCGCAGGACGTGACGACGGCCGACGATTGGGGCTGGGGCGGCACGTTTAATCAGAGCGGCGATTACCATCTGTGGGGCGTGAAGGACGGGAGCGACAGCCAGACCGGGTCGATGCGCTCGCAGAAGTTTATCTTGGGCGGCAACGGCCAGATCGACTTCCTGCTTGGCGGCGGCAACAACTATTACGACTTGTACGTCGCGCTCGTGCGCAGCTCCGACGGCAAGGAGCTGTTCAAGGCGACCGGCGCGGATCAGGAGGCTTACACCCGCATCAAGTGGGATGCGTCCGACTATATCGGCACCGAATGCTATATTCTCGCGGTGGACAATGCGACGGGCGGTTGGGGACATCTCAATCTGGACGACGTCAACGTGCCGACACAGCCGCCTGCCGTGGTCGATATTGCCAATCCCGGCTTCGAGAGCGGCGATCTGACCGGCTGGACCGCCGTCGGCGACGCTTTCGCGGCTGCGGATGTCGCCTCGGATGCGGCATCAGGAACCGGGACGACGTTCGGCCATGACGGCGCATACCACCTGTGGGGCTTCAAGGACGGCGGCGACAGTCAGACCGGCGTGCTGGAATCTTCGACGTTTACGCTGGCGGGCACGGGCTGGATCGACTTCCTGCTGGCGGGCGGGCATGACGAGCCGGAGCTGTACATCGCGCTTGTGCGGAACTCGGACGGGGCGGAGCTGATGAAGGCGACGGGCTCCGACACCGAGGCGTATACGCGCAAGTTCTGGGATGCTTCCGCCTATCTGGGCGAGAGCGTCCATCTGAAGCTCGTCGACAACGCAACGGGCGGCTGGGGACATCTCAATCTGGACGACGTTCACGTGTTCAATACGGAGAGCGATCTCGCCTCCTCCGACCGCTATGCGGCCTACCGGCCGCAAGCGCACTACTCGCCGGCGCGCCATTGGATAAACGATCCGAACGGGCTCGTATATATCGATGGAGAATATCATCTGTTCTATCAATACAATCCGAACGGAACGACATGGGGGCCGATGTCCTGGGGACATGCGGTAAGCGTCGACCTGACCGACTGGGAGGAGCTGCCGATCGCCCTCGAGCCGGATGCCGGAGGCTTCATCTGGTCGGGCAGCGTCGTGGCCGATCCGGACAATACGAGCGGATTCGCGAAGGACGGGCAGACGCCGCTGGTGGCGATCTTCACGCAAGAGAAGGGAGGAGTGCAGACGCAGAGCCTCGCGTACAGCAACGACAAGGGGCGCACCTGGACCAAGTATGCCGGCAACCCGGTGCTGCCGATGGCGTCCGGAACAACCGTATTCCGCGATCCCAAGGTCATCTGGCACGACGATACGAGCAGTTGGGTGATGGCTCTGTCGGCCGGCGACCGGATCGTGTTCTATACGTCGCCGGATCTGAAGTCGTGGACGTATGCCAGCGAGTTCGGCAGCGCGGACGGCGCTCACGGCGGCACCTGGGAATGCCCCGATCTGTACGCGCTGCCCGTCGACGGCAATCCTTCGCTCGTCAAGTGGGTGCTGACCGTGAGCATAAGCGGCGGGGCGCCGGCCGGAGGCACGGGGACGCAATACTTCGTCGGACAGTTCGACGGCACGACGTTCACGAACGACAACCCGGCGTCGACCGTGCTGTGGACCGATTACGGCGCCGACAACTATGCGGCCGTCTCCTTCTCGAACATTCCGTCCTCGGACGGGCGCCGCATCGTGCTCGGCTGGATGAACAACTGGAGCTACGGCCAGCAGACGCCGACTTCGATCTGGCGCGGAGCGACGACGCTGCCCCGGGAAGCGCAACTGGTCTCGACGGGAACCGGCGCGAGGCTGACGCTGCTGCCCGTCGCCGAGACGTCCGCGCTGCGCGGCGCGGCGAGCTCGTGGAGCGGGGAGACGATCGCGCCGACCTCGTCCAATCTGCTGTCCGGCACGGCATTCGAGATTGTGGCCGAATTCCAGAACGACACGGCGACCGCGGCGTCCTACGGCTTCAAGGTCAGGAAGGGCGCGGGCTATGAGACGGCGGTCGGGTACGACAAAGCGGCGGGCAAGCTGTTCGTGGACCGTACCGCATCGGGCGACGCGAGCTTCGACGGCACCTTCGCGGCCCGGCATGAGGTCGAGATGTCCGAGACGACGGACGGCAAGATTCGGCTGCGAATCGTCGTCGACCGCGCTTCGGCGGAGGTCTTCGGCAACGACGGACTCGCCGTCGTCACCGACCAGATCTTCCCGCCGCTCGCGGCCGCAGGACTTGAGCTGTACGCGACGGGCGGCTCCGTGACGCTGAACAGCCTGAGCGTCTATCCGCTCGCGGCGCCGGTATGATCGCGGCAGCGGAACGACACGCAACAACGGAATGATTGACAGCGGCCTCCCGCCGAATTATAATGAATTACGCATCAGAAAAACGATTACGTAAACGATTACGCGGGAGTGAAGATCATGCGGGCAGGAATCAAGCAGGTGGCTCAGTTGGCCGAAGTGTCTACGGCTACCGTGTCGCATGTCATCAACAATACCCGCTTCGTCTCGCTGGAGACGAAGGAGAAGGTTTACCGCGCGATGGAGCAGCTTGATTTCCGTCCGAATGCGGTGGCCCAGAGCCTGCGCAGCCAGCGCTCGAACACGATCGGGCTGATCGTGCCGATGCTGCCCTCCGACACGTCGAACTTCTTCTTTATGACGGTCGCCCAGGGCATCCAGAAGACGCTGAAGCGCCGCGGCTATCATATGCTGCTCAGCAACAACTCGACCGAGGAGCTTGAAGAGGAGATCGAACAGATCAAGCTGTTCAACGCCAAGCTGATCGACGGCCTGATTATCGCTTCCATCGCCGAGGACGTCGGACACTTGAGCGAGACCGTGAACGGCAAGTACCCGGTCGTCTTCATCGATCGCCGGCCCGAAGGCTACAAGGGCGACTTCATCCTGTCCGACGGCTTCGGAGCGACGCTCCAGGCGGTGCGGGAGCTGCTGGACAAAGGGCACAAGCGCATCGGCTTCCTCTCGGCCACGCTCGGCATCTCGACCAGCATGGAGCGGCTCGAGGGCTACAGGAAGGCGCTGGAGGAGCGCGGCATTGCGTTCGACCCGGCCTTGGTCCGGGAGATTCCCGCCAGCTTCGACAATGGCCGCCTGGCCGCGCAGCAGCTCCTCGACGGCACCGACATGACGGCGTTGTTCGTGGCGAACAACGTGCTGACGATGGGCGCGATGAGCTATCTTCAAGAGAGGCGCGTCCGCATTCCGCAGGAGCTTGCCGTCATCGGCTACGACGACTACGATTGGACGAAGATTACGACGCCTCCGCTTACGGTCATTCGGCAGCCGAGCTTCGAGCTGGGAGAGAAGGCCGCCGAGGTAATGCTGAGCCGCATCGAGGAAGCCGACGGGCAGGAAGAGGAGCCTCGCGAGTACCGCCTTCCCGCTCAGTTAATCGTCAGGGATTCCTGTTAACAACAGGCTCCCTCTTTTGCGGAATTTCATTAAAACGTTTACGTAAACGTTTATATCGGTTTGGGAGGTCATCATGATGGTTGCGAAAAAACGGGAAGCGATCCCTGCGGCAGGACGCGGCCGCCTGAAGCGGGTGAGGGCGAATTACGAGTTGTACTTGCTGATCTCGTTCCCCGTCGTCTACTTCCTTATCTTCAAGTATTGGCCGATGTACGGCGTGCAGATCGCCTTCAAGGACTTCTCCGCATCGCAAGGCATCTGGGGCAGCCCCTGGGTCGGCTTCGATCACTTCAAGCGTTTCTTCGACGCCTACAACTTCTGGCAGATTATCCGCAACACGGTGTACCTGAGCGGGCTGAATCTCGCAATCGCTTTTCCCATCCCGATCTTTGTTGCGCTCATGCTTAATCAGCTTCGGCAGCAGCGGCTGAAGCGCTTCATCCAGACGACGATCTACGCGCCTTACTTCATCTCGACGATTGTGCTTGTCGGCATGCTGTATGTCTTCCTGTCGCCCTCGAGCGGACTGGTCAACCAGGTCATCAAGCTGTTCGGCGGGGAGCCGATTCTGTTCGCCGGCGAATCCGCGTGGTTCAGGCCGATGTACATCTTCTCCTCGGTATGGCAAGAGACGGGCTTCTCGTCGATCGTCTACCTCGCCGCGCTTGCGGGCATCGATCCGCATCTGCACGAGGCGGCGGTCGTCGACGGCGCCAGCAAATGGAAGCGCATCCTGCACATCGACCTGCCGGGCATCGCGCCGACAATCGTTGTCCTGTTTATTCTGGCGGTCGGCAATCTGATGAACATCGGGTTCGAGAAGGCGTTCCTGCTGCAGAAGGATCTGAACGTGGACGTGTCCGAGATTATTCCGACCTACGTCTACAAGATCGGCATCCAGCGTGCGCAATACAGCTTCTCGGCGGCCATCGGCCTGTTCAACGCGGCGATCAATCTGGTCCTTCTCTACATCGTTAACAGATCGGCCAAAAAAATAAGCGGAAACGGACTGTTCTAGCGCAAAGGAGGAGGACCTTATGCTCACCAGAAGAACAAAGGGCGATATCTGGTTCGACCTGATCAATTACTTATTTCTCGGCGGCTTCACGCTGATGATTCTGTACCCGCTCTACTTCGTCGTCATCGCTTCGATCAGCAGCCCGGACCGCATCTTCTCCGGCGATGTCTGGTTCTGGCCGCGCGGCATCACGTTCGACGGCTACCGCCGGATCTTCCACGAGCCGACCATCTGGATCGGCTACCGGAACTCGATTCTGTATGCGGCGATCAGCGCCTTCATCAGCACGGCGCTGGTCATCGCGGCGGCGTACCCGCTGTCGCGGAAGGACTTCTACGGGCGCGGCGGGTTCATGTTCTTCTTCCTCGTCACGCTGTTCTTCAACGGCGGCATCATTCCGACCTACCTGATGATGAAGGACATCCACCTGATCGATTCGATGTGGGCCGTCATTCTGCCGTCCGCGGTGGACGCATTCCTGATCATCATCGCCAAGACGTTCTTCCAGGAGCTGCCCGAGGAGCTGCGGGAAGCGGCGGCGATCGACGGCTGCCGCAATCTGCGCTACCTCTTCAGCATCGTGCTGCCGGTATCCAAGCCGATCATCGCCGTGCTGGTGCTGTTCGCGGTCGTGCGTCAATGGAACGGGTTTTTCGACGCGTTGATCTATCTGAGCGACGGGGACAAGTACCCGCTGCAGCTCGTGCTTCGCAATATTCTGATCCAGAGCCAGCCGTCCGGCAATCTGGTCAACGACGTCGATACGCTGCTGGCCAAGCAGCGGGTGACCGAGCTTATCAAGTTCGGGGTCATTATCGTGGCGGCCTTGCCGCTGCTCGTGCTGTACCCGTTCCTGCAGCGTTACTTCGTCAAGGGAGTCATGGTCGGCTCCGTGAAGGGGTGATCGGCGCAGCGGGCGCTTGAAGGAGGTGAGGGCCGCTTCCGGAACCGGAGCGAATCGGCGTTGCGAATCGGCATTATATGGCAAGCTAGCGGAAAAGGGAACAAACTTTACGGGAGGGTTAACGAAATGAGAAAAAGAGCAGCGGTATTATCGACATTGGCACTGACTTCGGCCTTGTGGCTGGGAGCTTGTTCGAATAACGGCAACGACGACGCGGACCGGAGCGCCAGCCCGTCCGGAAGCGCCGACTCCGGCGCCTCTGCGGGCGGCGCGCAGACGTTCCCGCTGCCGGAGCAGGTGACGCTTAAGGCGGTGACGCAGCGTCCGGCGCTGGCGCCGAGCGACTTCAACGAGATGGAGATGGCCAAGAAGCTCGAGACGGCGACCAATGTGCATATCGATTGGGAGACGATCGTAGACACCGATTATCAGGAGAAGAAGAACCTGCTCATCACCAGCGGCAGCCTGCCGGACTTCTTCCTGAATTCGGGCTTCTCCGACTCGGAGCTGATCAAGTACGGCAAGGACGGCACGATTGTACCGTTTAACGACTATATCGACGAATACATGCCGAATCTGAAAGCGCTCTTCGAGAAGCGCCCCGACATCAAAGCACTCGTGACCGCACCGGACGGCAACATCTACTCGCTGCCGGTCGGCGAGGAGCTCGGCTCCGGGCAGGAGGAGATCGGCGCGAATCCGGACTTCCTCTACATCAACCAGGACTGGCTTACCAAGCTGAACCTGCAGATGCCGACGACGCTCGAGGAATATCACGACGTGCTGAAGGCGTTCAAGACGCAGGACCCGAACGGCAACAAGAAGGCGGACGAGATTCCGCTGACCTTCATGAACGCTTATTGGACGGGAGACATCGGCTATCTGTTCGGCGCCTTCGGCGTTCCGGACAAGACGTATCAGCCGGGATCGAACGCTTATGCCGAGCACCTGAACGTCGACGGCGGCAAGGTGTCGTATGCGGCCGAGCAGGACGGCTACAAGCAGGCGCTCGCGTACTTCCACCAGTGGGTCGAGGAAGGGCTGATCGACAAGGAGTCGCTGACGCAGGATGTGACTCAATATTTTGCCAAGGGGAAAAACGATCCGGAAATTATGGGTTCCTTCCTCTGGTGGGATCACACGGACGTCGTCGCCGACCGCGATGCGCATTACCCGATCGTTCCGCCGTTCAAGGACATGGTCGTCAAGTGGAACAACGGCTCCGCGCTCGGACGCGGCGGCGCGGTTATCACCAAGGACAACAAGCACCCCGAGCTGACCGCCCAGTGGCTCGACAATCTCTATGAACCGCATACGGCGGCCGAGGTGCGCTGGGGGCCGGTGGGCGTCTGGTTCGATCAGGACGCAAGCGGCAAGTACGTCCAGAAGACCGACATCGACAATCCGGGCGAATACCGCCAGAAGGTCGCGCTCGGCGGCGCCGGGGTCATCACCGGCGACGACTTCAAGACGGTCGTCGCGCCGGAGGAGCGCGCCCAACAGCGGATGGACGATATCGCCAATATTTATGTTCCGCAGATGCAAACGGAGAAGTACTCGAACATCTTCTTCACGGACGAGGAGCTGGCGACGATCGACAGCATCAAGCCGGAGTTGCAGACGTACACCAATTCGATGCGCGCCAAGTTCCTGCTGAACGGCGTCACCGACGGCGATTGGGACGACTACGTCTCCAAGCTGAAGAAGATGGGGCTGGACGAGCTGATGAAGGTGTATCAGGATGGGTATGACCGTTATGTGGCGGCGCAGCAATAAAGCCGCAGCGAAGGAATCGGCCGCCGGAACCAGCGGCCGGCCAAGGCCAAGGCAAGGGAGCGAAACGCAATGACAATGCATCGAATCGGGGCGCCGGACGAGATTGCCCGCTGGCCGTTCGACGAGGGCGAAGGCGATCTGACGCGCGAGTCCGTCTCGGGCGAGCTTCACCGGATCGCCTTCGCGCTGGCCGCCGGGCGCAGCCAGCCGCCCCAGCCGCCGAGATGGCGGCCCGGCATCGGCGGCGCGGCGCTCGTGTTCGACGGCTATTCCACGCATATCCGCGTGCCCGGAGCGCAGCTTCGGCAGCCGTCCGGCGGGCTGACGATCTCCGTCTGGGTCGCGCCCGGCACGTACGATCTGTGCGCCGAGGGACGGCCGTCCACGATCGTCAACCGGCATGATCGACAGCGGGCTGAGGGTTATCTGCTCGGCATCGGGCGGCACGGCGCTTGGACGCTGCAGCTCGGACTGGCCGGGGGCTGGACCGAGCTGTGGTGCGAGCCGGACGCGTCCGTGCCGCTGAACACCTGGAGCCATCTGGCCGCGACGTTCGACGGCGAAGCGGGACGCCTGCGGCTGTACCTGAACGGCGCGCCCGCCGGTTCGCTTGACGTGCCGGCCGGCTCCGCGCTGACGCCATGCCCGGCCGACCTGCTGATCGGGCGCAACAATCAGGCGGCGGTGCTCGCGGAAGCGTTCCTCATGAATCACTTCGACGGATGGATGGACGAGCTGTCGATCCTTGACCGGGCGCTGTCCGCGGCTCAGATCGGCGCGCTGTACGACGAGGGGCTTGCGCGCTGCGGCGGGACCGTTCCTAAGGCGACGGCGCGGGACTTCATTCTTCCCCGGGAGATGTTCAGCCGCGACCGGCACCGGCCGCAGTTCCACGTGACGACGCCCGGCCACTGGATGAACGAGCCTCATGCCCCCTTCTATTATGAAGGACGCTATCATTTGTTCTATCAGTTCAATCCGAAGGGGCCGTTCTTCCATTATTTGCATTGGGGCCATGTCGTCAGCGACGATCTTGCGCATTGGCGGGATCTGCCGCCCGCACTGCGCCCCGAGCCGGACATCGATCCGGACGGCGTGTGGTCCGGCAGCGCCGCGCTGGATGGGAACGGGCACCCGGTGCTGTTCTATACGGCGGGCAACAACGCGCATGTGCCCAACCAGGAGATCGGCCTCGCCCGACCCCGTGATGCGGCCGACCCGGAGCTGGCCGAGTGGGCGAAGCGCCCGGCGCCGGTCCTGACGCTGGAGCGCGGCGAGGCGGTGCTGGACGAGTTCAGAGACCCGTTCGTCTGGCGGGAGGACGGCCGCTGGGTTATGCTCGTGGGCGCCGGCCTTGCGGGCCGGGGCGGCACGGCGCTCGCTTACGTGTCGGAGGATCTGGAGAGCTGGACGCCTTGCGGCCCGTTCTGCGAGAGCAGCCCCGAGCTGTATCCGTATCTCGGCACGGCCTGGGAGCTGCCGGTGCTGCTGCCGCTGCCCCGCAAGGGCGAATCCGGGCCGGAGCCGAGCGGCAAACATATTCTGCTCATCAGCCCGTGGGGGCCGGGCGCACGCTCGGACATCTTCTACTGGATCGGCCGTTACGATGCGGAGCGGGTGCGCTTCGAGCCCGACCACGCCGAGCCCAGGCTGGTCGATTACGGCGACTTCCACTTTACCGGGCCGAGCGGGATGGTCGATCCGCCGACGGGGCGTTCGCTGCTGTTCACGATTGCGCAGGGCGAGCGCACGCCGGAGATCGACTATGATTGCGGCTGGTCGCACGGCGCGGGCATACCGGTATCGCTTACTCTGCTTGAGGACGGCACGCTCGGCGTGGCGCCGATTGCGGAGATCGCCCGGCTGCGAGAAGAGGTGCTGATCGATATCGGCGGTCTCTCGCCGGAAGCGGCGAACAAGCAACTGGCGGACATCGCCGGCGACATGCTGGAGATCGAGCTGACGCTGCGCGGTTCGGGCCGCGCGGCGCTGGCTGTCCGCCGGACGCCGGACGGCGCGGAGGAGACGGTGCTGTTCTGCGACCGCGCCAAGGGAGAGATCGGCGTTGACCGCACGCGGACGACGCTGGACCCGTCGGAACGCACGCGGGGCATCCAATCGGGACCGCTTGCGCTCGGCGACGAGCCGCTCTCGCTGCACGTTCTGGTCGACCGTTCGCTGATCGAGGCGTACTTCAACGGGCGGCGTTGCGTCACGACCCGCGCATATCCTTCGCGGACGGATGCGGCAGGGCTGCGTCTGTACGCCGAGGACGGCGCGATTGTGGAGCGGCTGATCGTGCGGCGCATGGGCGGCGCCTTCGGCTGACAAGAGACAAAAGCAGGATGGTGGGTGGAGACATGCTGGACGTAATCGCGCTCGGCGAGGTGTTGATCGATTATACGCCGGCCGGGCGTTCGGAGCGGGGATACCCGCTCTATGAGCATAATCCGGGAGGCGCGCCGGCCAATGTGCTGTGCGGGCTGGCCCGGCTCGGCCGGCGCACGGCGCTGATCGGGACGGCGGGCGACGATCCGTCGGGCCGCTTCCTGCGCGCCGTGCTGGAGGAGGCGGGAGTCGGAATCGGAAGTGTGGAGCTGACGGACCGGAGTTCTACGACGATGGCCTTCGTGCATCTGGAGGCGGACGGCGACAGGGCGTTCCGGTTCGTGCGCGGGGCGGATACGCTGCTGTCGGCGGAAGCCGCGGCGCGCGCGCTGCAGATCGGGTGCCGGATCTTCCACTTCGGCACGCTGTCGCTGACGGACGCGGCAGCGGCGGACATTACGCTGGACGCCGCCCGGCGGGCGAGACGGGCCGGCGCGCTCGTCTCGTACGATCCGAATGTAAGGCCGGCGCTGTGGGATTCGCCGGAGCGGGCCGATGCGGCGCTGCGCGCGGGGCTCGGGCTGGCGGACATCGTGAAGCTGTCCGAGGAAGAGCTGCGCCTGGCGACAGGCACGGCGGACCCGCGCGAGGGCGGCGAACGGCTGCTGCATAGCCATGCGGGCATCCGCCTGCTCCTCGTGACGCTGGGCGCGCGCGGCTGCTACTTGCGGACGCGCGAAGCGGAGTCGTTCGTGCCGGGCTTCCGCGCGGAGACGATCGACACGACCGGCGCCGGCGACGCCTGCATGGCGGGGCTGCTGCATCGTCTGCTGGCGGCGGATATGGCCGTCGACGAGCTGGATGCGGCGAAGCTGGCGGAGATCGGCCGCTACGCCAATGCGATGGGCGCTCTGGCGACGACTCGCCGGGGAGCGATCCCCGCCATGCCCTCTCCGGAGGAGATCGACGATTTGCTGAACAGTACGGAGGACGATTCGTTGAACGATAAATACAGACCGCACTACCACTTTACGCCTCCCTCCCGCTGGATGAACGATCCGAACGGCATGGTGTTTTTCCAAGGCGAATATCATTTATTCTATCAGCATCATCCGTACGGCAGCGAGTGGGGGCCGATGCACTGGGGCCATGCCGTGAGCCGCGATCTCGTCGTCTGGGAGCATCTGCCGGTGGCGCTCGAGCCCGATGGCAACGGGATGATCTTCTCCGGCTCCGCAGTGGCGGACAGCCGCGACACGTCCGGCCTGTTCGGCGGCGATCCGGGGCTCGTTGCGATCTTCACGCACGCGGATACGTATCCGGCATCCGGAACGGACGCGGAGCCGGAGGCGGAGGAGCGTCCGCGCCAGCGGCAGAGCGTCGGCTTCAGCGCGGACCGGGGGCGCACCTGGACGATGTACGAGGGCAATCCCGTGCTGGCCGAGCCGGAGCTGACCGACTTCCGGGACCCGAAGGTAATCTGGTACGAGCCGGGCGGGCATTGGGTCATGGTGATCGCGGCGGGCGATCATGTCCGCTTCTATACGTCGCCGAATCTGCTCGCTTGGACCTTCGCCAGCGAGTTCGGCCGCACCGAGGGTTCGCATGAAGGGGTGTGGGAATGCCCGGACCTGGTCTGGCTGCCGGTTGTGGACGAAGACGGCGAGGATATCGAGGATGCCGAGGATGTCGAAAATGCCGACGATGGCGAACGTGCCGAAGAGGGCGAAGGCGCCGAACGCGAAGGAAGCTGGGTGCTGATCGTCAGCATCGGCGACGGCTTGCCCGAGGGCTCCAAGACGCAGTACTTCCTTGGATCGTTCGACGGGACCGCCTTCGTCAGCTCGTCCGCGGAGCAGCTATGGCTGGACGAAGGGCGGGACAACTATGCCGGCGTCACCTGGTCCGACATTCCGCAGGAGGACGGCCGCACGATTCTGATCGGGTGGATGAGCAACTGGAGATACGCCAACGTTACGCCGACCGGAGCATGGAGGGGAGCGATGACGATTCCCCGCGTTCTGACGCTGCGCAGCACGGCGGACGGGCTGCGGCTGTGCCAGCGGCCGGTTGAGGAGCTGAAGGCGCTGCGCGGGACGGGGGAACGGCGGCAGGAGATCGCGGTGCCCGGCGAATCCCGGCACGAGCTCGGCTTCGGGGGCTGCGCCTACGAGATCGAAGCGGTGTTCGAGCCATCGGGGGCGGCTGAGTTCGGCTTCGCCCTCCGGCGCTCCGCCGACGACGCGCAAGAGACGCTTGTCGGCTATGCCACGGCCGAGGCGGAGTTGTTCATCGACCGCACGCGCGCGGGCGAGTCGGGCTTCAGCGAGGCGTTCGCCGCCCGCCACGGCGTCCGCCTCCGTCCGGAGCCGGACGGGACGATTCGCCTGCGGGCTCTCGTCGACCGCTGCTCGGTCGAGGTGTTCGCCGGCGGCGGCGTCGCGGCGCTGACCGATCTGATCTATCCCGATCCGGGCAGCGTCGGCCTGGCGCTCTATGCCAAGGGCGGGGAGGCGCGCGTGCGCGAGCTGAGCTTCTGGCCGCTTGAGACGCGGCAAACGGATTGACATGCCGGGGGCGCTTGCGCTAGAATTAGCTCTGCGTTACAATAGAGTCTACGAATGGATTCGCGCTCGACGAAGGAGAGAGTAGCCGGTTGCCCGTTGGCAGCTACAGCGAGTCGGGGATTGGTGCAAGCCCGGCGCGACGGATCGGCGAATGGCAACTCCGGAGAGGCATCCATGAGCATTGGGAAAAGCGGGCTGAGTCCGGCTAACGGGCTTGCGGCGGCTTCGGGAACGAAGACGGCTGCGGCGAACGGACACGGCCAAGTAGGGTGGAACCGCGGGAACGCAACGCTCCCGTCCCTACGTCTGCAGGGGCAGACGTAGAGACGGGAGCTTTTTGTCGCTTCCTCTCTCGCAGGCCCGCCAATTCAGCCCGTTCGAAGGGATAAGGAGCGAAGAGGGACCATGAATTTTCAACAAATGACATTGACGCTGCAGCAATTCTGGGCCGAACAGAACTGCATCGTTGTCCAACCGTACGACGTCGAGAAGGGCGCCGGCACGATGAATCCGATGACGTTCCTGCGCACGATCGGACCGGAGCCGTGGAACGTCGCCTATGTGGAGCCGTCCCGCCGTCCGGCGGACGGACGCTACGGCGAGAATCCGAACCGGCTGTACCAGCACCACCAGTTCCAGGTCATCATGAAGCCGTCTCCGGACAACATCCAGGAGCTCTACCTCGAGAGCTTGCGCCGCCTTGGCATCGAGCCGCTCGATCACGACATTCGCTTCGTGGAAGACAACTGGGAATCCCCGACGCTGGGGGCTTGGGGACTGGGCTGGGAAGTGTGGCTCGACGGCATGGAGGTGACGCAGTTCACTTACTTCCAGCAGGTCGGCGGCATCGACTGCCATCCGGTCGCGGTGGAGATTACGTACGGGATGGAGCGTCTCGCTTCCTATATTCAGGATAAAGAAAATGTGTTCGACCTCGAATGGGTGGAAGGGGTCAGCTACGGCGACGTCTTTAAGCATCCCGAGTACGAGCATTCCAAGTATACGTTCGAGGTGTCGGACGTTCCGATGCTGTTCCAACTGTTCTCCACGTACGAGGCGGAGGCGAAGCGGGCGATGGACGAGAACCTCGTGTTCCCGGCTTACGATTACGTGCTGAAGTGCTCGCATACGTTCAACCTGCTCGATGCGCGCGGGGCGATCAGCGTAACGGAGCGCACCGGCTATATCGGCCGCGTCCGCAACCTGGCGCGTTCGGTGGCGGCGACGTTCCTGCAGGAGCGCGAGCGTCTCGGATTCCCGCTGCTGAAGAAAGGAGAGGAGCAACATGGCTAAGGATCTCTTGCTCGAGATCGGTCTTGAAGAGGTGCCGGCTCGCTTCGTTCGAGCGGCGATCGATCAATTGAAGGACAAGACGGAGAAGTGGCTCGGCGAGAGCCGCTTGACATATGCGGAAGTCAGAGCCTACGCGACTCCCCGCCGCCTGGCCGTTATCGTCGCGGGGCTTGCGGAGAAGCAAGCCGATGTCAGCGAAGAGGTGAAAGGCCCGGCGCGCAGGATCGCCAAGGATGCGGACGGACAATGGACGAAGGCTGCGCTCGGCTTCGCGAGAAGCCAGGGCGCCGAGCCGGAAGCTCTGTTCTTCAAGGAGCTCGGCGGCGTCGAATACGTCTATGCGAACAAGTCGAGCATCGGCGTCGAGACGGCAAGCCTGCTGCCCGAAGCGCTTCCTGCGCTCGTTACGTCGCTGACGTTCCCGAAGAACATGCGCTGGGGCGCTTACGAGCTTCGCTACGTGCGTCCGATTCGCTGGCTCGCGGCGCTGTACGGCAGCGACGTCGTACCGTTCGAGATTACCGGCGTCGCATCCGGCAACATCACCCGCGGCCATCGCTTCCTCGGCACGGACGCAACGATCGCCGAGCCTTCGCAATATGTGGAGAAGCTTCGCGAACAGAACGTGATTGCGGATATCGAAGAGCGCAAGGAAGCCATTCTGGCCGGCATCAACAAGCTGGCCGAAGCGCGCGATTGGACGATTGCGGTCAAGGACGACCTGCTGGAGGAGGTTCTTTTCCTCGTGGAGACGCCGACCGTGCTGACCGGCTCCTTCGATCCTTCGTTCCTGAACATTCCGCAGGAAGTGCTGATCACGTCGATGCGCGAGCATCAGCGCTACTTCCCGGTTCTCGACAAGGCGGGCAAGCTTCAGCCGTTCTTCGTCACGGTGCGCAACGGCGATGCCCGTTCGATCGAGGTTGTCGCGAAGGGCAACGAGAAGGTGCTCCGCGCCCGCCTGTCGGACGCCAAGTTCTTCTACGAGGAAGACCAGAAGGGACGCATTCCCGACTTCCTGGCGAAGCTGGAGAACATCGTTTATCACGAGGAGCTCGGCACGGTGGGCGACAAGGTGCGCCGGATCGTCGCCGTTGCGACGAAGCTGGCCCGCAAGCTGAACGCGGACGAGGCCGTTCAAGCGAACGTTGCGCGGACCGCCGAGCTGTGCAAGTTTGACCTCGTGACCCAGATGGTGTACGAGTTCCCCGAGCTGCAAGGAATCATGGGCGAGGACTACGCGCTTAAGGCGGGAGAGAACCCGGAGGTCGCGAAGGCGATCAACGAGCATTACTCGCCGCGCAACGCGGGCGACACGCCGCCGGCTTCGCTTGTCGGAGCGCTCGTCGGCATCGCCGACAAGATCGACACGATCGCGGGCTGCTTCTCGATCGGCATCGTGCCGACGGGCTCCCAGGACCCGTACGCGCTGCGCCGCCAGGCGGCGGGCGTCGTGTCCACGATTCTCGCGCACGGGCTTGAGCTGACGCTGCCGGAGCTGTTCCGCCTGGCGCTCGAAGTTCACGCCGAGGCCCGTCCGCTGAAGCGCGAAGCCTACGACGTCGAGAAGGATCTGGGCGAATTCTTCGCGCTGCGCATCAAGAACGTGCTTGCGGAGCAGCAGATCCGTTACGATGTGGTGGACGCCGTGCTCAGCGCGGGCTCGGGCGACGTCGGCCGCGCGATTCTGCGCGCGAAGGCGTTGCAGGCCGAGACGGCGGAAGGCCGCGCGGAGAAGTTCCAGCCGACGGTCGAAGCGTTTAACCGCGTCTCGAATTTGGCCGCCAAGGCGGGAGAATCCCGCCAGGTAGACGTCAAGCTGTTCGAGAACGCCGCGGAAGGAGCGCTCTACGAAGCTTGGCAGAGGGCGCACGGAGAGTACGTTCTTGCGTTCGCGGAAGCGAAGCTGGCGGAAGGATTGGCTTCGCTCGCCGCGCTGACCGGTCCGATCTCGGCGTTCTTCGAGGCGGTTATGGTCATGGCCGAGGATGAAGCGATCCGCAGCAATCGCCTGTCGCTCCTCGCGCTGATCGCCGACGATGTGAAGTCGTTCGCCGACTTCTCCAAGTGGGTAGGCTGATTGGCTAATTCGATCGTTCGAGAGGGGGATGCCGAATGAGCGCTGATAGCATTACGGTGTATGTCGCTTCCGATTCCGCCGGCGATACCGGCGAGCTGGCGGTCCGCGCGGCGGCCGCCCAGTTCCACCCGCTTCAGGTGCAGATTCGCCGGATCGGCTTCATTCAATCGTGCGAGGCGATCGACGCGGTTCTGGACATGGCGGTCAAGGACCATGCGATTCTGCTGTTCACGCTTGTTATTCCGAACCTGCGCAATCATATGACCGAGAAGGCGATCGAGAAGAACGTCGTCGCGATCGACCTGCTCGGCCCGCTGATCGAGAACATGGAGCGAAGGTTCGAACGGCCTTCCCGGCACGAGCCGGGGCTGAACCACGTGCTCGACGCCAGCTACTTCCGCAAGGTGGAAGCCGTCGAATTCGCCGTGAGATACGACGACGCGCGCGATGTGACCGGCATCGGCAAGGCGGACATCGTGCTGACCGGAGTGTCGCGAACGTCCAAGACGCCTCTCTCGATGGTGCTTGCGCACAAGACGTTCAAAGTCGCCAACGTGCCTCTCGTTCCGGAGCTGGTTCCGCCCAGAGAGCTGTTCCTCGTGAATCCCAAGAAGGTTATCGGCCTCACGATCCGCACCGAGGCGCTGAATGCGATTCGCAAGGAACGGCTCAAGGCGCTCGGTCTGCCCGATTCCGCCTCCTACGCGACGCTGACGCGGATCGAGCAGGAGCTGGAGTTCGCGAATCAGATCATGAAGAAGATCGGCTGCGTCGTCATCGACGTCTCGAACAAAGCCGTCGAGGAGACGGCCAGCTTGATCCTCGAACACTTCCAGAAATGATGTCTTATGCCGAAATCGGTCATTTCCCCAGCCATTCCCGCCGAGGAATGGCTGGTTGTTCGTATGTGGGGGCAAAGGGAACAATTGCCATAAATTCGACATTTTTGTGGCTGAAGTCTTGACAATGACAGGTATAAGGTATATCATTTGAAAATTTAATGGGACGCAGGCAGGATTTTGAATCGAGTTAGCGTATATAATATTACGGCAAACAAAGGCTCAGATCACGTGGTGATGTCGGATGTTCCCGCTTAGGAATCGGGTTGTGGTGGATGGCGATGCTTGTCCGGTCAAGGCCGAGATTGCCCAGACGGTAAGAAGCTTGGGCGCGACTGCGCTTATGGTGTCTTCGTATGCGCACTTTCTCGCCGCGGAGCCGTCGGTCGAGATCGTCACGGTGGATTCGAGCAGCCAGGCGGCCGATCTGTATATCGCGAACGTGCTCCGCAAGGCGGATGTTCTTGTCACCGGCGATTACGGCTTGGCGGCGCTCGGCCTTGCGCGCGGAGCGGCGGTGCTGACGCCCAGGGGGACGCAGATCACGGAAGCGGATATCGACGGTCTGCTGGCGCAGCGTCATCATTCCGCCAAGCTGCGGCGAGGAGGGGCCAGAACGAGGGGGCCTCGAGCGTTCACGGACGAGGATCGCGAGCGATTTCGTCAAGAACTGACATTTCTGCTCGAAGAGTTGCAGGAGAATCCGAATCTTTAGCGAATTATACTATCGGGTTGTGTCTAAAGCTGTCGCCTGCCCCCTGAAGGAGAAGCGGCGTGCTCCGTCGATTCGCCGAGGCGAAGGAACTTTCGCGATCGGGTATCGTATAAGAAGGTGAAGCAGGAATGAACAATGGAATGATCCCGCAGGAAGTCATCGATGAAGTGCTGAAGCGCAACGACATTGCGGAGACGGTCGGACGGTATGTTCATTTGACCAAGCAAGGGAAGTACCTGAAGGGATTGTGTCCGTTCCATTCGGAGAAGACGCCTTCCTTCACGGTGACGCCGGAGAAGCAGATATTCCATTGCTACGGCTGCGGCAAGGGCGGCACCGCCATCAAGTTCGTTATGGAGATCGAGAACGAGACGTTCCCGGAAGCGGTGCGGCGGCTCGCGGAGGAAGCCGGAATTCCGGTCACGTGGACGCTCTCGAAGGAAGCGGAGGAGATATCTCCCAGACAGCGGGAGAAGGATACTCTATATGAAGCGAATGCTTACGCGGCGAAGCTGTATCGCTACATTCTGCGCAATACGGCCGCGGGGGCTCCCGCGATGGACTATCTTCGGTCCCGCGGCTTCACGGACAAGCTGATCGAGGAATTCGGCATCGGCTATGCGCCTTCGAGGTGGGACACGTTGACGCAGCAACTGTCGCGCAACGAGTTCGACTTGGCCGAGATGGAGCGGGGCGGCTTGCTGCTGAAGCGGCAGGAAGGAGACGGCTTCGTCGACCGGTTCCGGGATCGGGTGATGTTCCCGATCCACGGCTCGGACGGCAAGATCATCGCGTTCGCGGGACGGCTGATGTCGGCCGGGCAGCCGAAGTACATGAACTCGCCGGAGACGCTGCTGTTCAACAAGAGCCGCACGCTCTACCGTCTGTCCGAGGCGAGGGGCTTCGTTCGCAAGCTGAAGCAGGTGGTGCTGTTCGAAGGTTACGTCGACGTCATCAAAGCCTGGTCGGCCGGTGTCGCGAACGGCGTCGCGACGATGGGCACGGCATTGACCGCCGAGCATGCGGCGGTGCTCAGGCGATTCGCGGACGAGGCGATCTTATGCTACGACGGGGACGACGCAGGCCAGGCGGCGGTCCAGAAGAGCATTCCGATTCTCGAGGAAGCGGGTCTTCGGGTGCGGGTCGGGCTGCTGCCCAAGGGCAGGGACCCGGACGAGTATATTACCGAGAACGGGCCGGAAGCGTTCATGAGGGAGATCATCGAAGGCGCCGCGTCGACGGTCAAATTTCAACTCATCTATCTGAGGAAATCCCATATACTCCTAGAAGAAGAAGGGAAGATCCGTTATCTGCGAGGCGCGGTGAAGCTTATCGCAAGGCGGGAATCCCCGACGGAGCGGGAGATGTACCTCAAGGAACTGGCGCAGGAGTTCGACGTATCGCTGGATACGCTCAAGCAGGAGGCGGCGGAGATTCGCCGTCAAGAGAAATTGGGCGCCTCCGGGGATATTCCGGACGGATCGTGGAATAATGTATGGAATGACAAGAGAACTTCGGCCTCATCCCGGCATCCCGCTCTCGAACCGGCTTACATGCAAGCCGAGAAGCAGTTGCTCAACTGGATGATGCTGGATGCGGAGACGGCCCTTCTGGTCCAAGACGAGCTGGGCGATCGGTTTCATATCGAGGATCACGCAGCGCTCGCTGCTTATTTATATACTTATTATTCGCAAGGCAACGATCCGGATGTCGGCAGGTTTATCGCGTTTCTGCAGAACGATCGGCTGGAGCGGCTGGCAAGCGCGATCGCGCTGGAAGACACTCCATTCGATGAGAGAGTGCTGAAGGATTGTCTGCGCACGATCGGCCAGGCTTCGCTGTCCCGCGACATCGACCGGCTTAAAGAAGAACTGCTGCGCGCGGAGCGCGCTGGCGACATCATGCTTGCGGCACAAATCGGAACAGAGATTATCGCCCTGGAGAAGAAGCGGAAGTAGCAATCGGCTGCTTGAGTTCCGGGGAGGAGGGAGTCGGTAATGGCGAACGATCAACACACGGGGCTTGAGACGGAGCTGACGCTCGAGCAGGTCAAGGCTCAATTAATGGAGCAGGGGAAGAAGAAGGGTTCCCTGACTTATAAAGACATCATGGAGAAGCTCTCTCCTTACGATCAAGATACGGACCAAATCGACGAATTCTTCGAGCAGCTTGCCGACATCGGCATCGAGGTCGTGAACGATCACGACGAACTCGGACGCAGCAACGACGAGGAAGGACACGACGAATTCAACTTCGACGACGACCTGAGCTTGCCGCCCGGCATCAAGATCAACGATCCGGTTCGGATGTACCTTAAGGAGATCGGACGAGTCCCGCTGCTCGGAGCCGACGACGAAGTCGAGCTGGCGAAGAAGATCGAGATCGGCGGCTACGACGGCGAAGAAGCGAAGAAGCGGCTGGCGGAAGCGAATCTGCGTCTCGTCGTCAGCATCGCGAAGCGGTACGTCGGACGAGGCATGCTCTTCCTCGACCTGATTCAGGAAGGGAACATGGGCTTGCTTAAGGCCGTCGAGAAGTTCGACCATACGAAGGGCTATAAGTTCAGCACCTACGCGACCTGGTGGATTCGCCAAGCGATCACCCGCGCGATCGCCGACCAGGCGCGCACGATCCGGATTCCGGTTCATATGGTGGAGACGATCAACAAGCTGATCCGGGTATCCCGCCAGCTTCTGCAGGAGCTTGGACGCGAACCGACGCCGGAAGAGATCGCCGAGCAGATGGAGCTTAGCGTCGACAAGGTCCGCGAGATCATGAAGATCGCGCAGGAGCCCGTGTCCCTGGAGACGCCGATCGGGGAAGAGGACGACTCCCACCTGGGCGACTTCATCGAGGATCAGGAAGCGTTGGCCCCGGCGGATGCCGCTGCTTACGAGCTGCTTAAGGAACAATTGGAAGATGTGCTGGACACGTTGACCGAGAGAGAAGAGAATGTGCTTCGGCTGCGATTCGGTCTTGACGACGGGCGCACCCGTACACTGGAAGAAGTGGGCAAGGTATTCGGAGTGACCCGCGAACGGATTCGTCAGATCGAGGCGAAGGCGCTTCGCAAGCTTCGTCACCCAAGCCGCAGCAAACGACTAAAAGATTTCCTCGAATAAGCCGATACAGGTATTAACCTGTTCAGGAGACCTTCTGCCGAGACGGTTGGAGGTCTTTTTGTTCCCTATCGGCGAGAGGAGCAGTCGTTTATGTCAATGTTAGACGAAGAGAAGAAGAAGCTGATCGTTAACGAGATCGAAGCTTGGCGGCGCGGGAAGATGCTTCCCGATCACTATTGCGATTTCCTGCAAAATTTATATTTGGATGATTTAACCGATCGCCCCAAAGGGCTTGTCGGAGCCGCCATGCATCGGATCGAAGGCGCCTCGGGCCGAAGCTGGTTCCTTGTATTTGGAATATTTGTAAGTCTGTGTTTGATCGTACTTCATTTTAGCGTGTTTCCCCTCCTATTGCAAATCGCCCTGATCGGCCTCGGCACATGCGGCTTTGTCGTCGGGAGCGCCTGGTGGAGGGAGCGGCTGCCGAAGCGGGCTTATCTGCTTGCGTTCCTCGGTGTGCTATATCTTGTCTCGACGGGCATCTCCTTGCTTGAGCTTCATGGCTGGACGGGCGGCTCGGGGCCGCTGCTGCTGATCGGCATCTGCGCTCTCGTCTGGATCGCATGCGGCATTACGCTGCGGCTCGGGCTGCTGCATTGGGCGGGCTGGATGGCCGTTATCGCGCTCTACGCCGGCCTGCTCTGGCGGCATACGTCCGATCCGTCGTGGGGCGAGATTCAGCTCTATTGGCTTCCGGCTTCGCTGCTGTTCGGGTGGCTGAGCTGGTTCGCGCATGCGAAGATAAAGACGGCGGGAGGCGTTCTGTTCGCCACGGCGCTTGTGCTCTGGTTCATGCCGGAGCTCTACTCCGCGCTGCTCGGCGTCAAGGGAGCGTTCATGATCGCCGAATGGGCCGTCAAGGCGCTGTTGCTCGGCGTCCTGCTCTATCGCTTCAGAAAAAAATGGATGGAATGGGTTGTTTAACGAATGGATTCGAGAACGAACGGGACTTCCAGCTTCAAATTATCCCGCCGACTGGCGGCGCTGGCCGACTGGGTGCCGGAAGGAGCCCGCTTCGCCGACATTGGGACCGACCACGCGCTGCTGCCGGTCTATCTGGCGAGCGCGGGGCGAATTGCTTCGGCGGTCGCCGGGGACGTGCATAAGGGGCCCGTGGAAGCGGCCAAGCGGCAGGTGGCTTCCGCCGGCCTGGAGAACGTCGTCTCCGTCCGGCACGGGGATGGGCTCTCCGTGCTGAAGCCGGGCGAGGCGGATACGGTCGTTATCGCCGGCATGGGCGGCAGCCTCATGGTTCGCCTGCTCGAGGACGGGGGGGCGGCGCTTGATTCCGTGACGACGCTCGTGCTCTCGCCGCATGTGGCGGAGGATCAGGTTCGCCGTTGGCTGAACGAGAACGGCTACGTTCTTGTTCAGGAGCGCATTCTGTTCGAGGACGGGGAATATTATACGATGCTGAAGGCGGAGCGAGTAGGCGCCGAAGAGGCAAGCGCAAGGCTGGCCGAGCTGTACGCGCAATCGCCGCTCGCTCCTTGTCTCGCACGAATTCCGGAGTCGCTGCTGCTCGAGATGGGGCCGCTGCTGCTGCGCGCTCCGACGGAGGAGTTCCGCGGCAAGTGGGACCGCGAGCTGGCCAAGCGCGAGACGATTCTTGCGCAGTTGCGCAAGTCGAGTCAACCGGAGGCTGCGGAGAAAGCGAAGGAATGGGAGAGCATAAGCGGTCTCATCAGGGAGGTGCTGGCGTGTTTGCCCGAGGAGAGACGATAGTTCAGTATGTGGAGAAGCTGGCACCGAAGCATTACGCGGTGCCGGACGACCGCATCGGCCTGCAGGTCGGATCGGTTCGCAAGGAAGTGAAGAGGGTGCTCGTCGCCCTTGACGTCAACGCCGAGGTTGCGGAAGAAGCGGCGGCGCTCGGGGCCGAGCTGATTGTCGCGCACCACGCGCCGATCTACCGCCCGCTGAAGCATCTGCAGACGGACACGCCGTCCGGAGCGCTTATGGCGAGTCTTCTTCGCCACGATATCGCCGTGTACGTCGCCCATACGAACCTCGATACCGCGGACGGCGGCATGAACGACTGGATGGCGGAGGCGCTTGGCCTGGAAGGGCGCGGCGTGCTGGAGGAAGTGCATACCGACAAGCTGTTCAAGCTGGTTGTCTTCGTGCCGCAGGAGCATGCGGAAGCGGTGAGGGCGGCTCTGTTCGGCGCCGGCGCCGGCTGGATCGGCAACTACAGCGATTGCAGCTTCAACGTCGAAGGAACGGGCACGTTCCTTCCGCGCGAAGGGGCAGAGCCGTTCATCGGCAAGCCCGGCAAGCGCGAGTCGGTTGCCGAGGTGCGCATCGAGACGGTCGTTCCGGACAGCGTCCGCAAGGCGGTCGTCCGGGCGATGCTGAAGGCGCACCCGTACGAAGAGGTGGCCTACGATCTGTACCCGATGGATCTGAAGGGAAGGACGTTCGGCCTTGGCCGCGTCGGTGCGTTGCCTGAGCCGGAGAGTCTGGACGAATTCGCGGAGCGGGTCAAGCAGGCGCTGCAAGTTCCGTTCGTACGCGTCGTAGGGCGCGGAGATCGGCCGATTCGCAAGGTTGCGGTGCTGGGCGGCTCGGGATCGCGTTATATCGGCCATGCCAGGTTCGCCGGGGCCGACGTGCTCGTGACCGGCGACATCGATTACCACACCGCGCAGGATGCGGAGGCGATGGGGCTGGCGATCGTGGACCCCGGCCACAACGCGGAGAAGATCATGAAGCCGAAGCTGGCCGAGTGGCTGCAGCTTCGGTTGCGCGAGCAAGGCTACGAGACCGAAGTCATCGCTTCGAGGATCGACACCGAACCGTTCCGGTTGAAGTAAGGAATGCATTCCCGTTTGTCATTCGGGACGATTCCATGTATACTAGACGTTGCGCATCGGGAAGTTTGACAGACAATCGCTGGCGGCGCGAGCCGCGAGAGGAAAGTCCGGGCTCCACAGGGCAGGATGCTGGATAACGTCCAGTCGGCGCGAGCCGAAGGATAGTGCCACAGAAATGGACCGCCGATGGACTTATTCCCAACTGGTTTGGGGCCCCCGCAAAGTAATCGGAATAAGCTTCGAAGCTTACCGTCACTTTGTGGGGAATAAGTATCAGGCAAGGGTGGAACCGTGGTGTAAGAGACCACGAGGGGCATGGGCGACCATGCGCCTGGTAAACCCCATCTGGAGCAAGACCGAAGAGGAACGCGGCGGCCTTCGAGGCCGCAGCCCTTGCCCGGGGTGCGTTCGGGTAGGTCGCTTGAGCCGTTCGGCAACGTTCGGCCTAGAAAGATGATTGTCGCTTCCATCCGTGGGAGGACCGCCCGGTCCGCGCTACCACCGGAAGTACAGAACCCGGCTTACGGCAAGCTTTCCGACAAGCGGCCGCCCTTGAGTCTAGACTCAGGGGCGGCCGCTTTGTGCTTGCGCTTTATGTTTGGTTAGACATTGTGAATCGGCATCCGCAGCATCCTTCTTCAGCGGAGTTTAATCTTCTTCCGTCTCGGCGTTATTGGCTCCGGTCTTCACTGCGATCAGCAGGGCGGCGATCATGGCGAAGGCGATCAGCGCGAGAAGCGGAATGGTGATGAAGCCGAACCAATCCAAGTAATCCTTGTTGCAGGGCACGCCGGAGCGGCAGGGGACGACACCGCTGAAGCCGGGCACCTTCTGCTCCGCGTAATGGTAGATGGAGATCAGACCGCCGATGATGCTCAGCGGAAGGGCATACCCGACGATTCGGCGATCGTCCTTAAGGGCGGCCCGCCCGAGCAACAGCACCAGCGGATACATCAAGATCCGTTGATACCAGCACAGATCGCAGGGAACATAGTGCATTACTTCGCTGAGGAACAAGCTTCCTCCGGTCGCCGCCAGCGAGACGACCCAGGCGAGATACAGCCCGTAATTGCGAATTGCGGTAGCCACGCGTCATTCCTCCGTCAAGCGTTCTCTCATTAAAGAGTTCTTTTGTGCAGCATCAAGAGTTCTTCTATTCGGCGGCCGCGACCGCCTCTTCAATTCGTTGCAGGAACTTGGCCGGGTCGAGCGAGACGCTGTCATCGAGCCGTTCCCCGTCCACGAGGACGGCGGGAGTTCCCGGGAACTGCTCCGAACGGGCAAGATTATTCTGCTTGTCGATAACGTCCTGATACGTCTTGTTGTCGATGTCGGACTTCAGCAGGTCGTAATCGATGTCAAGCTCGAGCGACTTCGCCAGATCGACGAGGTAGTCGGTCGTCGCCCAGTCGATCGATTCGTCGGGCTGATTCTTGTACAGCGCCTCGTAGTACGTCCAGAATGCGTCGTTGTTCTGGTGATAGACCGATTGCGCGGCCAAGGCGGCCGGACCGGACCCGGTGATGATCGTATAGTTGAAGAAGGAGAGCGAGACCTTGCCGGTGTCGATGTACTTCTCCTGAATCTCGGGCAGAACGTTCAGGGTAAAGTATTGGCAAGCCGGACACTTGAAGTCCCCGAATTCGGCGAGCTTGACCGGAGCGTCCTCCGACCCCAGGAGAGGAGCGTTGTCATAATCCAAGGCCAGCGGCTTGTCCGCCGGCTTGAAAATGATAAGAAGGGCAATCAGGACGACGAAGGCGGCGGCGGTCGCCCACATGATGATTCTCATTCGTTGCTGCTTCTGTTTCTTTAGTTGTTCTTTCCTTTTTCTTTCCTCGGCTTTTTTCTGCGATTTCTGTTGCAAGGATTCTCTTCCCTTCCGTCGACATATTGCCATAAGGACATAGCTTCCTCCATTGTACAGGCAAAAGCTTAAAAAAGCATGAAGAAAAAGCGACACTTCCACAGTCTGCCAGAGTCGGCGAGTGCTCGGGCTCGGGACGTCGATGGCCGTGTCTGAAGGATTTATATGTGAAAAATGGTATTCGTGGCGGCGGAGCAACCGTTAGTGGAGCGAGCTAGGCCAAAAGCAAAAATCAAAAGCAAAAAGCCCCACGAGGAGGAGGCGCTTGACGGGCAAGCGCGCCATCCATTCCCTCTTCGGGCTCTCTCAGCCATTAACCTCCGGTTCGCGCCGAATCAACAGACCGGGAGCCGAATCAGCGGATCGAGCGTCGCAGCAGCTCCTCGACCTCGCGCTTGATTCGCTGCGGATACAGCCGCAGCGTGCCGCCGCCAGGCGCTTCGAGCTCGGCGGCGGTGCCGGCCGTGCCGCTCGCGCTGCCCGGCTGCGAGCCCGCCGCAGCGACGGCGGCGCCCGCGTCGATCTGTCCGTAGCCGAATTCGTTGTCCCGGCCTCTGGAGCCAAGGTCCTTGGCCGTGCTTCGCAGCAGCTCCATGACCTGCTCGTTCGTCAGCGACGGGTTCGCCGCGCGAACGAGGGAGGCGAGCGCGGCGACGTGCGGGCTCGCCATGGACGTTCCGGACAGCGCCGCATAACGGCTGCCCGGGTACGTGCTGGCAATCGAAGTGCCGGGAGCGGCGACGTCGATGTAATCGCCGTAATTGGAATATTCGGCCTTCGATTCGTCTTCGTTCGTGGCGGCGACGGCGAACACTTCCGGATAGGCGGCAGGGTAGCCGGGGCGGTCGGTGTTGTCGTTGCCGCTGGCGGCGACCAGCACGACGCCCTTGTCGTGCGCGTACTTCACCGCATCGTGCAGGAATTCCGCCGATGCGTAGTTGCCCAGGCTCATGTTGATGACGTTCGCACCGTGGTCCGTCGCCCAGATGATGCCTTCCGCCACGGAATACGTTGTCCCGGCTCCCGTGCTGTCGAGCACCTTGACGGGCATGATTTTCGTCTCCCAGGTCATTCCGGCAATGCCTTCATTGTTGTTGACCTTGGCGGCGATAATGCCCGCGACATGCGTGCCGTGGCCGACATCGTCGAGCGGCTCGGACGTCGGGTCGATGATGTTCCTGCCCTCCACGAGCCGTCCCTGAAGATCGGGATGGTCGAGCTGTACACCCGTATCGACGACGGCCACGACGATGTCGTTCGCGCCGCGGGTCACGGTCCAGCCTTGTTCGGTCGCGATCTCCGGCAGATTCCATTGGTAATCGGAATACAAGGTGTCGTTCGGAACGATAATCGCATTCGTCTTATCGGTCTTATTCGTCTCGTTCGTCTTGTTCGCCACGTTCGTCAGATACAAATAATGCGGTTCGGCGAAGATCGGGTTCCACTTGGCTGTGAAATAATGCTTCAGTTCATCCATGCTGCGGCTCTTCGAGCGGAACAGGTACGTCTGGCCGCGGTGCCGGACAACCGTCAGGTCCAGCTCCTTGCGAAGCTTCAGCAGCTCGCGATCCTCAAGCGGCTTGCGGAACTTCACGACGATCTCGTCGACCGCATAATGGCTGGCATTGCCGTTGTCCTCGCCCGTGCGAACGGTCGTATCCTTATTCGTTCCCGGAATGACCGACTCGAGGCGGTAGCGGCCTTCCGCCGGATAAGGAACGACGCGGAGGTTGCGGCGCTGGTGCCGTTCCACCTCCTGGACGATGTCCGTGCAGACGAGCGCGACGACGCCGTCTCCGCCTGCGCTCTCATCCGGAACCGCGATGACGAAGTGGCTCTTGCCGTCGTACTTGAAGGATGCCGACTCATAGCCCTTGCCCGTCTTGAGGGCGGTCTCCGCCTTGGCCAGGTCCGAAGCGGCAAGCTTCAGCAGCTCCTCCTTCGCATCGCCTTCCCGCACGGGCACTCCGTCCCGAACCCATTCGACCCGAACCATGTGAGGATGCTCGGCAACGATCTGCTTCAGGTGGGAGGCGCGGTCGGCGGTCGGAATGCGGTCGTGCTCGGCGACGAACTTGTGAACGTCCCTGGAGCAGTCGAGCCGGCACAGCTTCTCGGAAGCGTCCATGTCGCGCTGGATGCTCATCTGCTTGTACGAATGCTCCTGCTGGGGCGTCAGGACCCGCTGTTCCGATCGGTACGAAGCCGGACTCGGACTCGGGGCGGGGGACTTGGCCGTCTTGGGCGGCGCGATCAGCGGAGCGATCATCAGGGCGATCCCCGCGGTGAATAGTAAGCCTACAATGGCGTTGCGGCGCACTCGATCATTTCCTCCTTTGGGCATAAACGCTGAAGATGATGTTCTAAGGTTAGGGTGGAGTTCGGGGGCGAAAATATACGGGAGTTTCCCCGTTGAATTTCGATCGCGCAGTACCGTTTGTTCTTGATTTGTGTTACTATTGTTTTGATTGTCTTCACCTGTCCAGCGGGCAAGGAAGACCGATTGATCGAAAGGGGAAAGCTAATCATGCCCACCGCCAACATTAAGGCGATTGCCGAATCCAGCCGAGAGAAATTAAAATTCGCGATCGACCAGCTCGAGAATTTCCTGAACGAATACGCCCTTCCGCAACTGACGGACGGCGCGAATGAAGATTCGGCCAAGGCGCATGCCGGCTTGTTGTCCGACCTTCGCCATCTGCTCGTCTTCTCGGAAGTCGCTTACGAGAAGCTCGGAGCGCTGCTGCGTCGCCCCAACTTCGATAATGACGCCGCTGAGCGGGTTCTATACGATGTGTACCACCAATGCGTGAACAACTACTTCTACCCGAAGAACGAAGCCTACTCCGAAGACGGACGTTACGCTTACACCGGGCAAGACGCGATCCGCTTCCGCGCGAAGCCTTCGCGTGCCGTGCGCAATATCGTTCTCGGCGTCTCCCGCAGCTATGAGGAGCTTCGCGACGATCTGTCGTACTACGAGAGCGAATATCTGACGCATCGCCGCATGCAAGGACAAACGAAGTCTTAGCGTATAACGAAACTTAACGCTGTTTCCTTCAACCCCCGCCCCCCGATTCGCATACCGCGCCCGACGCGGTGCGCACACTAGAATCGGGGGGTGATTGTTGTTATGCCAAGCGGTGTGTCTTGCAGCGTGAGCAATTGTTCTTATTGGGGGGAAGGCAACCGATGCGCGGCCAGTTCCATTACGATCGAGATCGACGCCCATGCGAAGGGGAAACTCGACGCCGAATTCGCCGAAGACGAATTCGCGGAGCATCAGGATGTGGCGAACAGCTCCGAAGCGACGTGCTGTCTGACGTTCAAGCCGGCCAAGAGCTGAAGCGGGTTGCGTTGGCGTAGAGCCGATACGAAGCCGACATGAAGTACGAAGTAGGTCTTAAGTAGCGATCGCCGTCTCTGTTGGGCAATAAGTCTGACTATCCATGTCGAACGAAGTTGTTGTACAATGAAGGCAAGGATAGGAAAACGGACAAATGCGGGAGCGACGGCGATGACCACGGATATGAAAGTAACGATGGACCCTCGAATGGTGAAGGAGCTTCTGCTTAATCAATTCATGAGCGGAGTGAATCCGCTTGCCGCCGATTCGACGGACGGGCTGTCTTCCGGAAGCGGAGACAGCCTGTTCGCTCAACTGCTGGAGCAGATGCTGTCGACGGACGAAGGAACAGCTTCCGATTATTCGGCCTACGGCGCTTCCGGCCTCGGAAGCTCGCTCGGGCTCTCGAGCCTTGGCAGCTACGGGTACGACAGCTCCTCCTACGGGCTTGCCTCTCTGCTTGGCGGAACGTCGAGCGGAAGCAGTTTATCCGAGCTTCTTGGCGGATCTTCGAGCCTGAGCGGCCTGTCGGCGCTGCTCGGAGGAACGTCGAGCCTTGGCGCGCTGTCCGGCTTAAGCTCGCTCGGGCTTGATTCTTACAGCTCTTACTCGTCGGGCAGCTATCTCGCTTCGCTGCTGGGCAGCGCATCCGGAAGCCAACTGCGGACGGACAGCGGGTATACGTCGCTGTATGACGGTCTGATCGCCCAAGCCGCGAGCCAGTACGGCGTCGACCCGGCTCTGGTCAAGGGCGTCATCCAAGCCGAATCGTCGTTCCGCTCGGATGCCGAATCGTCCGCCGGGGCGAAGGGGCTTATGCAGTTGATGGACGGCACCGCCCAAGGGCTCGGCGTGACGGATTCCTTCGACGCGGTGCAGAACATCGACGGCGGAACGAGGTACCTCAGCTACTTGCTTCGCAAGTACAACGGCAACGAAGCGACGGCGCTCGCCGCTTACAATGCGGGACCGGGCCGTGTCGACAAGCTCGGCATCACGACGAACGAGGAGCTCTTGTCGAAGCTTGGGCAGTTGCCGGAAGAGACTCAGGCATACATCGGGAAGGTGCTGTCGAACCGTTCGCTGTGGAGCTCGGCATTGTAAGCGGGGTGGCCGCGAGGCGCACATATCCGCTGACGCTCGCCAACTCCGGCTGTCATCGCGAAGTCTCGGAAGATCAAGGCAGGATGCGAATCTTGCTTTGGTCTTTTTTTACGCGTTCCGTCGGGTATATAATAAAGGTTCAGAGAGGAGAGTCTCACTTGAGAACCTATTATTTCGATCATTGCGCTTCGACTCCTCCGTACGAACAAGTCGTGCAGACGGTCGGCGAGCTGATGCGCCTTCATTACGCCAACGCCACGGCGCTTCACCGTTCCGGCAAGGAGGCGGCCAAGCTCGTCGAGCGTGCCCGGCAATCCGTCGCCCAGTCGCTCGGAGCGAAGTCGGAAGAGGTGCTGTTCACCTCGGGAGGAACCGAGAGCAACAACCTGGCTCTGAAGGGAATTCTATTCACGGGGGGAAGGAAGGCCGCGAAGCATCTGATTACGACGGCTATCGAGCATTCTTCCGTATACAATACCGCCAAGCAGCTCGAGCGATTCGGGATCGAGACGACGTTCCTTCCGGTCGATTCCTCCGGCAGGGTGTCGGTTCGGGACGTCGAAGCGGCCATTCGGCCGAATACCGCGCTCGTAAGCGTCATGCATGTGAACAACGAGACGGGAGTTGTCCAGCCTGTCGAAGAGATCGCGGTGCTGCTGGCGAAGCACCCGCAGATTCGCTTCCACGTGGACGGCGTTCAGGCAATCGGCAAGGTGAAGCTGGAGTGGAAGGCGGCCGCGGGAATCGACCTGTATTCCGGCTCCGCCCACAAATTCCGCGGGCCCAAGGGAGTCGGCCTGCTGCTGAAGCGGGAAGGGCTGGAGCTGGAGCCGCTGCTGGAGGGCGGCGGGCAGGAGGACGGCTATCGCGGCGGAACGCACAACCTGCCGGGAATCGTCGGCATGTCCCAGGCGCTGCGGCTGACGATGGAATCGCTTGAGACAAGGCGAGAGAAGATGTTCGCGCTGCGCCGATTGGCGATCGAACGGGTGAAGGCCATTCCGGAGCTGACGCTTAACGTTCCGGAAGACGAAGCGATGGTGTCGCCGCAAGTCGTGAACGTCAGCTATCCCGGCATGAGGCCGGAGGTTCTCGTTCATATGCTGGAGCAGAGCGAGGTGTTCGTCTCCACCCAGTCGGCCTGCTCCTCCAAGAGCTTGAAGCCGAGCCGGGTGCTGCTTGCGATGGGCCATTCCGCAGCTCGAGCTTCCGGAAGCCTGCGGATCAGCTTCGGGGACGAGCACGAGGCCGAGGACGTCGAAGAACTGATCCGGCGATTGAAGACGACGGTCGTCAAGCTGAAGCCGCTCGAGAGGAGCCGAGGATGAATTACGAGTTGATATTGGTGCGATACGGCGAGCTGACCTTGAAGGGGCGCAACCGCAAGAAGTTCGAGGATCTGATGTTCCTTAAGCTGAAGCAGGCGCTTGGTTCGCTTAAGGCGATCACCTATGAGAAAAATTTCGGAAGAGTATACGTCCGGCTGAACGGGGAGAGTTACGACGAGGCAGCGGCCAAGCTGCAGGAGGTGTTCGGCCTGCATTCGTTCAGTCCGGTGCTTCGTGCGACCCATGAACTGGAAGATATTCGCGCCAAGGCGCTGGAACTGATGCGTTCGGAACGGCCGGTGCCGAAGACGTTCAAGGTGACGGTGAAGCGGGCTTGGAAGGATTACCCGCACGATTCGCAGGAGATGAACCACCTCGTCGGCGCTCACGTGCTTCGCAACACGCCGGAGCTGAAGGTGGACGTGCGCCGTCCGGACGTGGAGCTGAAGGTCGACATTCAGCCGCAGGGCGTGTTCCTGTATTCCACAATGATTCCCTGTGCGGGTGGGTTCCCGCTCGGCATGAACGGCAAAGCGATGCTGATGCTCTCCGGCGGAATCGACAGCCCGGTCGCCGGCTGGATGGCGATGCGCAAGGGACTCGAGATCGAAGCGATCCACTTCCACAGCTACCCGTTCACAAGCGAGCAGGCGACGGAGAAGGTGATCACCCTGACGCAGAAGCTGGCCCATTACGGAGGCCGGATCAAGCTGCATCTCGTGCCGTTCACGGAGCTGCAGACGAGGATGGCGCAGAGCGGGCACGATCATCTGATCATCACCTTCATGCGGCGGACGATGCTTCGCATTGCGGAGAAGCTGGCCGAACGAAGCGGCGCTCTCGCGATCGTAACGGGAGACAGCCTCGGCCAGGTCGCGAGCCAGACGCTCAGCAGCATGAACGTCATCGGGCGAACGATCTCGATTCCGCTGCTTCGCCCTTTGGTCATGATGGACAAGCTGGACATCATTCGCGTCGCGGAGAAGATCGACACGTACGAGACGTCGATCCTTCCGTTCGAGGACTGCTGCACGCTGTTCGTGCCGAAATCCCCGGCCACCAATCCGAACCTCAGAATCGTGGAGAAGGCGGAGGCCGAATGGGGCGAGGAGCTCGAACGGATGATCGACGAGGCGGTGCGGGGGACGGAGACGATCGTCATGACCGAGACGGGCCGCGCCGTCCGCAGGAGCGAGCGCAGCTCCGCGCCGGGCGCGCCCGGCGCGGAGCTGGGCGGAGAGACCGGCGGAGTCATTGGCGAAGCGGCTGTCGGAGCGGCTGTTGGAGCGATGGACGAAGCAATTGACGAAGCGATGGACGGAGTTCTGGACGGAGCACCCAGCGGAGAAACGGCCCGCAAGCTCGGGACTTCGGCTTCCAAGGAAGCGGAGACGGGGCAGGAGGCAGATCCGGCGGCTCGGTGGTTCTAAGCGAGGGCGGCGGCTTAAGTTGGCGAACCCGCCCAAGCTGCCGAACCCCCAAGCTACCGAACCCGCCGAACCTGCGCAACCCGGTGGCCAACTGATTTTATGTGAAAAATCACATTGGCACTGCCCCAAAACGGGCACATTGCCCGTTTTTATGCGAAAAACCACATTCGTGAAGGAAATTCCGTCTCGAGTTGCCGTATGTATGCTAAAAATCATATAAAAGCGGCAACAGCGAGCCTCGAAGCGCCGAATGTATGCTAAAAATCACATAAAACGCCGCGCTTACCTCCCATCCACGAAAATTTTCCGTATGGCGGCCGTCCGTAGCGATGAAAAGCCTACTGTGAGAGGCTGAGGGGCGGAGGTGGTGGAGGAAGTCCTATCCTCCGCACGCCTATCGCCGCTTCGGTTGAGTCCGTGGTTGCTCATCTGTTCCTTCTTCAGCGAGACTCACGGCTCTTGGCGCCGGACGCCGGCTTGTCGGCATCGGTTGACGCGGCTTGAGCGGTTTGTTGCGCTTTGGCTTTGTGAGCCTTGACCGAGTTGGTCCACAGGCCGCCGACGACGATGACGACAATCATGACGGCGATGAAGGTGTAGGTAAGCACCGGATTGTCGTGGAACAAGGAGTCGAGCTTCGGCTCGTGGGTCACCATCTTGGCTGCCGTGTAGGCGAGGACGGCGGAGCCGATGTAGACGATCCATGGGAAGCGGTTCAGCAGGCTGACGAACAGCGTGCTGCCCCAGACGACGATCGGGATGCTGATCAAGAGGCCGATAATGACGAGCAGCGTCTCTCCGTGCGCCGCTCCCGCGACGGCGATGACGTTGTCGAGCCCCATCGCCGCGTCCGCGATAACGATCGTCCGCACGGCTGCCCACAAGGACGAGCCGGCTTGAACCTCCTCGCGATGCTCCTCCTGAACGAGCAGCTTGTAGGCGATCCACATCAGCACGACTCCGCCTACGGCGAGCAAGAAAGGTATTTTAAGCAGATAGACGACGAGCAGGGTGGCGACGATCCGAATGACGATCGCGCCTCCGGTTCCCAGCCAGATCGCTTTCTTCTGCACGTTCTTCTGCAGATTGCGCGCGGCAAGCCCGATAACGATGGCATTGTCCCCGGCCAGCAATAAATCGATGAAGACGATGGTAAGCAGTGACGTGACGAATTCCCAGCTTAAAATCTGCATGGTGACGACCTCTCCTCCAAGACAAACGTCCATCCAAGTGTAATACGCGCTTCGCGTCTTCCGGATTCATTTTTTCCCCTTGCGGCATATCGTCCCTTGCTTGTACATACACCTGATGAAAAGGGGGTGCGGTATGGGACTCGGGGAGAGCTTCATGATCTTCGTCGAAATCGTTCTGATCAATCTGCTGCTCAGCGGGGACAACGCGATCGTGATCGCGATGGCTGCAAGAAGGCTCCCTCCCCTTCAGAGACGGGCTGCCGTCTGGTGGGGGACCGCCGCCGCCGTCGCCCTGAGATGCGTGCTTACGCTTGCCGCCGTCGCCCTGCTGAACATTCCGTTTATGCAGACGGCCGGGGCTCTGTTCCTGTTCGCGATTGCGCTTAAGCTGCTGCTCGATCATGGCGGCCACGAGCCGGAGACGAGGGCGTCCTCGACGCTCGCGGGGGCGGTGTGGACGATTGTGACGGCCGACTTCGTCATGAGTCTTGACAATGTGCTGGCCGTTGCTGCGGTGGCGAAGGGAGATACGATTCTGCTCCTCTTCGGCATTGCGTTAAGCATCCCCATTATTATCTGGGGCAGCTCGTTCATTATTCATCTGCTCGATCGCGCGCCTTATTTAGTTTACATCGGCGGGGGCCTGCTTGGCTACGCCTCCGGCGAGATGCTGCTTAAAGACCCGGGGCTGCGCAAGCTCCTTCCTCTGGAGGGGAGCGGACTGGCCGAGAGCCTGCCGCTGCTTATCGTCGCCGCGCTGCTGGCGGCGGCCCTGCTGTTGAGAAGGAAGCGCGCCGCATAACGATGCTAGTTGACGAATACGGCGTCTCGCTTCGTCAAAGTTCACTATTTTTTCTTTTTCGGAACTGGTTTTTTAAGAGGATTTCCAGTACACTTAGGGTTAAAAAGAAGCTTGTCGTTCCCGTTCGCTTCGAACTCGATAAACAGGCCTATTCGCAGTCTTCAGACAAAGTGGGGGAATATCGTGAACAAACAATCCGCCGCAGTAGGGGTTCTGGCGCTCGCAGCGGGATTGGTCATTCTGCTCGGCAAGCTAGGGGTATTCGCGTTTATCGGCTCCGTCTTCTGGCCGTTGCTTGTCCTGATCCCGGGAATTCTGCTTCACGTCCTGTATTTTGGCCGGATGCTTCCGGCAATCACGCTTATTCCGGCGGGAATTCTGACGGTGATCGCAGTGCTGCTCGCCATCGGCAATTGGTTCGGATGGCATTCGATGAAGGCGCTCTGGCCGTTCTTCATTCTGAGCGTCGGGGTCGGATTGTACGAATACGACGTCTTCGGGCCGAAGCGGTCCAAGTCGCTTGGAACGATCGCGATTGCGCTTATCGTCGTGTCCGTTCTGCTGTTCCTGCTGACGCTGCTCTGGTCGTGGGGAGCTTATCTGCTGGCGGTCATTCTGATCGCGGCGGGGGGCTGGATGGTGTGGAAGCGTCCGAGATTCCGATAGGCTGCTTGCTAAATCGAGTTTTTGGCGTATAATAGAAGGGATGTAGGTAGAACGTCGACCTTGCGTCGACGTTTTTGCTTGTCATTCGTAACCAAGGGCCGAATCCTTGGGATCGACCCTTTATATAAAGATAGGAGTGGAACTATGCATCCAAGAGATCGCATTCGCAATATCGCCATTATTGCGCACGTTGACCATGGCAAGACGACTCTCGTTGACCAATTGCTTCGCCAATCCGGAACTTTCCGGGAGAATGAACAGGTGCAGGAACGCGCGATGGACTCGAACGACCTCGAGAGAGAACGCGGCATCACCATCCTCGCCAAGAACACGGCCGTCCACTACAAGGACAATCTGATCAACATCGTCGATACGCCCGGACACGCCGACTTCGGCGGCGAAGTGGAACGGATCATGAAGATGGTCGACGGCGTCCTGCTTGTCGTCGACGCGTTCGAAGGCTGCATGCCGCAGACGAAGTTTGTTCTCCGCAAGGCCCTCGAAGCGGGCCTCACGCCGATCGTCGTCGTGAACAAGATCGACCGCCCGGCCGCACGGCCGGTGGAAGTCATCGATGAAGTGCTGGAGCTGTTCATCGAGCTTGAAGCGAATGACGACCAACTGGAATTCCCCGTTGTTTACGCATCCGGCCTGAACGGAATCGCCGGTCTTGAGGCGGACAACCTCAGCGAGACGATGGAGCCGCTGTATGAGACCATCATCGAGAAGATTCCGTATCCGACCGAGAATACGGAAGAGCCGCTGCAATTCCTCGTTACGCTTCTTGACTACAACGAATACCTGGGACGCATTCCGATCGGCCGCGTCAATCGCGGGAAGATTCGCCAAGGCCAACCGGTTGCCGTATTGGATCGCGAAGGCAAGATTCGCCAAGCTCGCATCGAGAAGCTGTTCGGCTTCCAAGGGCTGAAGAGGGTCGAGATGGAAGAAGCTGCGGCGGGCGACATCATCGCGATTGCAGGCATCAAGGATATCAATATCGGCGAGACGATCGCGGACCCGACGAACCCGGAGGCGCTGCCGGTTCTGAAGATTGACGAACCTACGCTGCAGATGCGCTTCCTCGTCAACAACAGCCCGTTCGCCGGACGCGAAGGCAAGTTCGTTACGTCGCGGAAGCTGCGCGAGCGCCTGTTCAAGGAGCTGGAGACGGACGTATCCTTGCGCGTCGAAGAGACGGACAGCCCGGATGCCTTCGTCGTCAGCGGACGCGGCGAGCTTCACCTCGGCATTCTGATCGAGAATATGCGCCGCGAAGGCTATGAGCTTCAAGTGTCGAAGCCGGAGGTCATCATCCGCGAGATCGACGGCGTCAAGTCCGAGCCGATCGAGCGCCTGCTGATCGACGTGCCGGAAGAGAGCATGGGCAACGTCATGGAGAGCCTTGGCACCCGCAAGGCCGAGATGGTCAACATGATCAACAACGGCAACGGCCAAGTCCGCCTGGAATTCCTTATTCCGGCTCGCGGCCTGATCGGCTACCGCACGAACTTCCTGACGCTCACCCGCGGCTACGGGGTTATGAACCACGGCTTCGAGAAGTACGGACCGATCGTAGGCGGTCAAGTCGGCGGTCGTCACCAAGGCGTTCTGGTGGCAAGCGAGACCGGAACGACGACCATGTACGGCATGATGGGCGTCGAAGACCGCGGCATTCTCTTCCTGGAGCCGGGCACCGAGATTTACGAAGGCATGCTCGTCGGCGAGCATACCCGCGATAACGACATCATCGTCAATATCTGCAAGGAGAAGGCGCTGAACAACATTCGTACCGCGAATAAGGAAGAGACGGTCAAGCTGAAGTCTCCCCGCCTGATGTCGATGGAGGAAGCGCTGGAGTACCTGAACGATGACGAGCTGTGCGAGATTACGCCGAAGTCGATTCGCCTGCGCAAGAAGATTCTGGTCAAGAGCGAACGCGAACGTGCGGAGAAGCAACGCAAAATGGCGGAATCCGGCGTGTAACGCCGGATCGGCCCGCATTTAACGGGAGGACAGCACATGCAGACATGGTTCGCGGATCATCCCCTTATCTCGTATTTGCTTATTCTCGCCTTTACGATTTATATCTTCAACGCGGTATTCCGGATGGGCAAGCTTCCGATCCTGAAGGAGATTATCGTCTATATCATCATGGCGATCGGCTGCTTGGTGCTGCTCGTGCTGCAGATCGACAAGCTGCCGATTATCCAATGCATGTCGGTGGCGGTCATCATGATGCTGATGCTGCGGATGCGCCAGATTTACGACAAGCGGCGCAGCAAGAAGGACGGCAGCCCGGCGGCCGAACGAACCGAAGGGCAATAGCCGCGCGCGGCTCCATGGCAGACTGTTCGCATGGAAGCCGCTTTGCATGGTAGCCATTTAATAGAAGGATAGCGATTCATGATCCCGCTGATCGGTTTCCGCTGACGGCGGAGCCTGTCAGGGGGATTCTTTGTATGCGTCTTACCGACACGTTGTTCTATTGGCTGCAGACGAAGCTGATGCTCGAGCTGCGCCCCGAGGATACGGCGGCGCAGGACTCGCTTCGCTTCTTCGCGCAGATTTTGTCCGAGGACCACGAATTGACGAACTTCGAGGTCGCAAGCAGGGACGCAACCCAAATTCATGTCGTCTACACCGCCCGCTCGGAAGGTCCCAAGACGGTCTGGTTCGATCGCGAGGCTGCGGAGCAGCTTGCCCGCGATCTGTACGGGTCCGCCGATCCCTCCGATGACGAAGGCGAGGACGACCTCTCCGAGGTGAACGAATGAGCTCTTCCGCGCCGTTGCCACCAAGGGCACGAACGAATTCGACGAAGGTCAAACCCAAGCCGAAGAAGAAAAGACGCCCCCGTCGTTTTCTCGCATTCTTATTCTTATTCCTGATTGTTGTGATCGCCGCGCTGGCCGTCTATGTTGGAGACCTGTGGCGGGATACGAATCAAGCGCTCAAGGATGTCGCGCTGCCCGAAGGAAGCTCCAAGCCGATCGCTTCGGAAGAGCGGGCGCAGGTCAAGCCGCTGTCGCTGCTGCTGCTCGGAACGGATTACCGCAAGGAGACGGGCAGCATGAACACGGACGTCGTCATGGTCATCGCGATGAACCCGCAATCGAATACGGCGACCGTCGTCTCGATTCCGCGCGACACGAACCCGCAGCTTAAAGGGTACAAAGCGCAGAAAATCAACGCGTTCTACGCCGGCTTCCACAGCAAGGCTCCAAAGGACCAGGACGCGAATGCATATGCCCGCGACGAGATGAGAACGATGATGGGCAAAATGTTCGATATTACGGTCGACTATGCCGCGGTGATGAACTTCCAGGGCTTCTCGGACGTGATCGACGCTCTCGGCGGGGTGAAGGTGTACGTCGACCAGAACATGAGATACACGGACAGCGTCGACGGCACCGATATCAACCTGAAGAAGGGCGAGCAGACGCTTGACGGCAAGAATGCGCTCGACTTCGTCCGGTACCGCAAGTCCAATCACGGAACCGCGGCCTCGAGCGACTTCGACCGCAACGACCGGCAGAGCCGGGTGCTCGCCGCGATCATCGACAAGATGAAGTCGGTCGGCGGCGTCGCCAAGCTCGGCAACGTCATCGGCGCCGTCGGCGACAACATGCGGACGGATATTCCGCGCGATCAGATCATCAATATGCTTAAGGCCTACTACGATATCGATAAAGAGAGTGTCCGCTTCCTTCCGCTCGAAGGCGTGTGGGACAGCCCTTATGTCTACTTGAACGACGAGTCGCTTCAGCAAGCGAAGGCGGCCCTTGCCGAGGAGCTGCAGCCGGAAGGCCGCAAGGTTCAGGCGAGCGCGAGCGCATCCGCGAGTGCGTCCGCGGCAGGCGAATAGGCTTGGAAAGTAAGCCCCCCTATGCTATAATGAGGCCAATCAAACCTTGAAGGAGGCTTGCGGATGGCGATCGCGAAGAGACGAATTCCCGATCCTCTGGCTGCCAGACGCCTAGGCGACTTCTTCAAGAACGGACCTGCCGAGCTTCTTGCGCGCAAGAAGAGAGGTGCCGCCTTGTGCGGGATCTGTCCGGCCTCTTGTCCGGGGTTTGCCATTATGAATGACAATACAGTCGCAGGATGTCCAGTTGGACAACGGTCCGCGACCATTCGAAAGCCCAGTGAGCAATCACTGGGCTTTCTGTCATCTTCCGGAGGTGTGCGCCGGGGAGGAACCGCCTCCCGTACGAGTCTGCAGCTTCTCGATCTCGGCCGTTCCGTCCGGCGAAGCCGGCGGAATGACGCTGCGCGGGATTTGCGGAACAAGTCGTCCGACGATGTCCGCCATCTCTTCGGCGAAGCCGGCGATCGGCCTTCCGGCCTTCACGTCGGTCCGAATCTCCCGCAGCCGCTGGGCCATGTCGATGTCCGCCGTCACGACGGCATCGATGCCGTACGGGTCCTTGCGGAACGCTTCGGCGACCGCGTACTTGACCGTTCCGACCCGCGAGCGCTCCAGCGTCGGCTCGACGTCGATTCCGACGACGGCGTACTTCCCGAACACGACGCACGTTGCTCCTCGGACGCCTTGAACGCCGGAAGCCAGCTTCTCAAGATGGTTCGCGACATCGGTCGCGTTCGTCTTCGCGATAGCGTTCGCCTCGCCTGCGCTGCGGGCTTCGAGCCGATGGCCCAGCTCGGGGCTTGATTCCCGGTTCGAATCCTTCGCATGGCCGCATCCGACCGTGCCGAGGGTGAGCGCGGCGAACAGCAGAGCGGAACCGATGCCGCCCAAGGTCGAGCTTCGTTGCATATCCAATCACCGTCCCATACGTATATTCTGTCTGGAGGGGATGCCCGGAGAGCTGCGGCTTCCGAGCCTGCGCTGTCGACAACAATCGCGCGATCCTGATCTCATTGTTCCCCGTCGTCTGCCAATGATTCAGATTTCTCGTCTCCATTCGCCCAAATCCGTCGAACCCGGGAGGGACCACCGTTGAGAAAAATTTATGTGATCGATACCAACGTGCTTCTTCACGATCCGCAAGCGATGTTCTCTTTTGAGGACAACGAGGTAGTCATTCCTTCCGTCGTGCTCGAGGAGATCGATTCCAAGAAGCGGCTCGCCGACGAGATCGGCCGCAACGCCCGCTTCGTCTCCCGCGAATTGGACCGCCTGCGGGAGAACGGACATCTTCACGACGGGGTGGCGCTGGATAATGGGGGCTCGCTCAAAGTCGAGATGAACCATCGACGCTTCGTCCGCGTGCAGGAGCTGTTCGGCGAGATGACGAACGACAATCGCATTCTGGCGGTGGCGCTGAATTATCATATGGAGGAGCAAGAACGGGAAGGCGGGGGCTGCCCGGTCATTCTCGTCAGCAAGGACGTGCTCGTGCGCGTGAAGGCGGACGTCCTCGGCATCATGACCGAAGACTACTTGTCTGACCGCGCGGCATCGCCGAGCGACCAGTACGCCGGCCATCTAACGCTGCATGTCCATCCGTCGGTGATCGATGAATTTTATACGTATCGTTTCCTTGGAATCAATCATCTGGGACTGAATGTCAAGCTGATGCCGAACGAATTCGTCATTCTTCGGGATGAGCTCGGAACGAGCAAGTCGGCGCTGCTCAAGGTGAGCCCGGACGGCCATCGCCTCGAGCCGCTTCATCTGAGCAACGATCCGGTGTGGGGAATCACCGCGCGGAACGCCCAGCAGCGGATGGCGCTGGAGCTGTTGCTGAACGATGACATCCCGCTGGTGACGCTGTCCGGCCGGGCGGGCACGGGCAAGACGCTGCTGACGCTGGCGGCCGGACTTATGAAAGTCGAGGATGAGCACAAGTACAAGAAGCTGCTGATCGCGCGCCCGGTTGTGCCAATGGGCAAGGATATCGGTTATCTGCCCGGCGAGAAGGAAGAGAAGCTGCGTCCGTGGATGCAGCCGATCTACGACAACCTGGAATTCCTGTTCGACACGAAGAAGTCCGGCGATCTGGATAAGATCCTCATGGGTCTCGGCAGCATCCAGGTGGAAGCCCTCACGTATATTCGCGGGCGCTCGATCCCGGGCCAGTTCATCATCATCGACGAGGCGCAGAACCTGAGCAAGCACGAGGTGAAGACGATCGTCTCGCGCGTCGGGGAGAACAGCAAGATTGTCCTTCTGGGCGATCCGGAGCAGATCGATCATCCGTATCTGGATGCGATGAGCAACGGGCTGACTTATCTGATCGAGCAATTCAAGGCGGAAGGGATCAGCGGGCACGTGACGCTCGAGAAGGGCGAACGCTCCCGTCTGGCTCAGTTGGCCGCCGAGCGGCTGTAACGAGTCGCGGCCGATTCCGAAGATTTCGTCTTCGTTCGTAACGAAGGGCCGGGGCGGCTTCCGCCACCGGTTCTTCGGCGCTGTCCGGGCTTCTTGAGATAAAGCGGTTACAAAGAATAGCGCGACATTTCCCGACTTAACTGCTATCATGAAGAGGATGCGATTAAACAGGGGTGCAAGGAAGGGAGGAGACGAATACGCGTCCAAAAACATTGCTGGTCATCGTGCTGCTCGGCCTTATCGTGCTGTTCGTGTCTCCTCTTGCGACTTCGCCGTCGCCTTTGTCCTTGCCCTACTCGGTGCCGGAAGAGCCGGATCTGCTGCCCGTTCTCGCTCCGGTCGATCCGTTCTCGGAGCCGGCCGAGCTTGTTGTGGCGATCGTCTCCGACGAGGAGGGGTATGAGGTTCTCCGCCGTCAGGATGAGCAATACCGCTTGGCGCATGCCGAGCTCACGGTCAAGTGGCTGCGCGTCGAACCGGGCGATGCGGACACGGAGGAGAAGCGGCTGGATCTCGCGAATCAGGCGGATATTCTGCTGATCCCGAACGAATGGGTTCGCCGTCTGGCGGTCGCAGGCAAGCTGAGTCCGGTTGACGGAGCGTTCGTCGGAGAAGCGCTGTCGGAGCAATTCGACGCCCTTATCTCTCAATTGGATTGGAACGGTTACCACTGGGGAGTCCCGCTGGAATTCGACCCTTACATACTCGTCTGGAATCGGAATGTGCTTGAGGCGATCAAGACCGAAGAGGACCCGCTGGGGCTGCCTCTTCGGCTCGATCAGTGGCAGAGCCTGCCGCAGAAGCTCCGGGACGCGGGGCTTGTCAGCCAGTGGCTGGCGATCGACCGGCAGGAGCCGCAAGCTCTGCTGGCATGGCTCGGGGCCGTGACCGGGGAACGGGAGGATGTGCTGTTCGAAGCGCAGGAAGAGACGTGGGAGCAGTCCGGGATGGAAGCCGCGCTCGCCTTGCTTGCCCAGGAGCAGGAGGGAGTGGCATGGGAATCGCCCGAGAAGGACGAGAGCTTCTGGCCGGCGTTCGCGGCGGGCCGTTACGCGGCGGCGATCGTTCGCGAATCGGAAGCGGAGGGGGCGCTCAAGGAGCTGCCGGAAGCGTCCGCCGCGGCGATCAAGCTCGACTTCGGCTCCTGGAGCTCCGAGTTCGTCTGGCCGGGCGGCTCCAGCTTCGTCCTCTCCTCCGGTTCCGCGAACAAGGATGCGGCGCTGGAATGGATCGCGGGAATAACGAGCGAGGACAACCAATGGCAGAATTACGTTGCGACAGGGCGGCTTCCGGTCTATCGTTCCTTGTACGAAGGAGGAGGGAGCGACGGACCGGACGTGTCGGTATCGATCGCCCAGCGGTTCCCGAACCAGACGACGGTCTCGGCCGAGCCGGGCATGGCGTTCCGCTTCGGCTTGCTGAGGAGTCTCTGGACGGGCTTTATGGAAGGAAGCGTAACGCTGGACGAGTGGAAGGAGCGCTGGGAGCGCTCCAGAGGCTTATTTGCCGAACCGGAGTCCGACGACTAGCTTGCCATCCTCCAATTCAACCGAGTCGGCCTTGATGTAGGAGAGGAATTGCTGCGGATAGAAGCCGAGATCGAACTCCCTCTCAAGGTCTTCCCGCGTCGTATCCGGCAACTCCAGACCGTTAAATACAAGCTTATCCACGTGGAAAAGAATGGCGTTCTTCGGGTCGTTCTCGATCGTGTAGCTGCCTTCGATGGTTGCTGTGACGTCGCCGCTGCGGCCTTCCAGAATCATCCGATCTGCCTCGAACGCGATGGTCATATCGGCAAGCTGCTCGTCTTGCGCCCTTAGAAACTCGTTTAATTGCTCGTCGGTAATGGTGAGTGTTGCCTTGAGTCCGCTCGTCTCCAAGGCGTCCGGGTGTTTCTTAAGCCAATCGGGCAGCTTGGACATCGCCTTCGACAGGGCGCGGAACTGCTTCTTCACCTCGTACAGGCCGACGTTCTGCCAGTAGGCTTCCATCTCGTCCATCATCTTGCGAAGCCCTTCCTCGTCGCCGCTGGCGGCGATCAAGGCGTCGAGCTCCCGCTGCAGCGACTCGATCCGCTCCCGCTGCGCGCGCAGCTCCGCTTCGACTTGGGCGAGCTCGTCTTTATTTCTCTCAAGCGCCCGATATCCGTTCTGGAGCGTCTCGTAATCGGTCTCGTACTTGTTCAGAACCTCGTGGTCGGAGCTCATCAGCATATCCATCATCTCCCACATGGAGAGCAGCTCCTTCAAGGAGCGGGAGCCCAGAAGCGCGGCCCACATCGCATCCTTCTGTCCCATGTAGTAGGTTCTTAGAACGCGCCCGGCTTGCTCCCGCTTGGCCGCGATGGCCAGCTCCTGGCGGGATAACTCGTTGGAGGACTGCTCGATCTGCGTCTCGGCATCGGAGCGAAGACCGGAGATGCGTTCGATCTCCCGGTCGATCTCGACGACCGTAAGGCCCTTCTCCAGCAGCTTCCGCGTCTCTTCGCTGTAGCCGGAAGGAGCGGCATAGACCGGAGGGGCCAGCGTACCCCTTCCGGCTGCCGGAAGCAGAGCGAACAGGATGAAGCCGACGGAGAGGATCAGGCAGAGACGGCGCAGAAGCATTCGGGGGACCTCCCTTCGGATTCGATGACGGTTCGGTGTGGTTCAATGCGCTTCAATGTGGTTTAATTCGGTTCGCTTGGACATGCGGATCGAGGCTGATCCCATTGTATGAGTCACTCCGGCTCGTCATGTCTCTTGCACCATTATAAAACATTCGGGCGTCCCGCGTGACCCATCATTTGGAAGGGGATGCAAGGGCAGGGGAGAGAGGAGTCGTCAGATGGACTATCCCGTATTGGGCATCGTAAAAGAACGCATTCTCGCTTCGGAACGAATGGGGCTAACGGAGGGAGGCAGGAAAGTGCGCGGCATCCCGTTCCGGGATTACATGGCCGTCTGTCTCTACGATCCCGGTCACGGCTATTATTCCGGGGGCAAGCCTCGGGTCGGGCGAGAAGGCGACTTCTATACAAGCTCCTTCGTCGGGGAGGTGTTCGCGAGCTGCCTGGCCCGGCGGTTGTCCGCGCTGGCGGACGAGCTGTTCGCAGCCGAGCGGCCGGTGAAGGTGATCGACTGGGGCGGAGGAACCGGGCGGCTTGGCGCCCAGTTGCTCTCCGCCTGGGAGCGGGACGGCGTCTCCCGCTTCTCTCTGACGGTCGTGGACGGCAATCCCGTTCATCGCCGGCTGGCCGCAGAGCTGCTTGGGCGGTTCATTGCGGACGGGCGGGCCCAAGTGCTCAGCCCGGAGGAGGCGGAAGCGGGCGATCCAAGTCGGGAGGCGACGATCATCGTCGCCAACGAGCTGCTGGATGCGATGCCCGTCCATCGGATCATGCGCAGAGACGGGCGTCTCCGGGAATGCGGCACAGCGTGGGATGCCGAGCGGAATCGACCGATTCCGTGTTTGCTGGAGCTTCCGGATGCGCTGAAGGAACGGCTGGAACGTGAGGGCGTTCAGCTTCGGGAAGGACAGTCGACCGAGCTTGGGCTCGACGCGGAAGCTTGGCTTGCGAGGCTCGCCGCCGGGCTGGGCGAGGCGCTGCTCGTCTTCGTCGACTACGGGGACGAGACGGAGGAGCTGACCGCGGCGCATCGGATGAACGGCACATTTGTCTGCTACCGCGATCATGTTGCGTTCGACGATCCTTACTTCGCGCCGGGAGAGCAGGACATGACCGCCCACGTCGACTTTGCGCGGCTTCGCCGGGCGGCTCGGGAAGCGGGGCTGACGGAGCTGTGGTACGGCTCGCAGCTTCGCTTCCTTAAGGAAGCGGGCTTGCTGCAGGAGCTTGTCCCGGTGGCAAGCGCCGACCCGTTCCACCCCGACGCGAAGCGCAATCGGGCGATTCGCCAACTGCTGCTGAGCGATGGGATGAGCGAGCTGTTCAAGGTCCAGATTTTCCGCAAGGAGGGGGCGGGAGGCGGCGGCCTGGCCCTCTAAGCGGATTGACGGATTAGCGGTCAGCGACCGGCGGCCAAGACTGGGGCGATGGGGAGGGCGAGGCGTCTTTTTAAATCGCTTTGGCCTCCTCTCCCATTCGCTCAGGCTCGGATACATTTACTCGCTCCCGAAGCTCCTTCCGCCCCCCTCCGAAGCGCCGAAGTTTCTCAATTTGCTGAATCCGCTCAATCCGCTCAATCCGCTCATTCGTTGAATTCCCAGAACCGCCCGAATCGTCCCGAGTCGCCCGAATCCCCCGAGCCGCCAAATGAATGTGGTTTTTCACATTTATTCGTCCCGAAACCCCTCGAATTTCCAAATGTATGCGGTTTTTCACATACATTCGCTCCAAAAGCGCCTCGAACGCCAAATGAATGTGATTTTTCACATTCATTCACCGCTGAAGCCCCCCAAACTGCGAAATGAATGCGGTTTTTCACATTAAATCGCCCTCCGAAGTCTCCCGAATCGCCGAAGTCCCTCGGATTGCCCGATGAATGTGATTTTTCGCATCTACACTATTCCTCTGTTCACGACACTCGAGAAAGCACTGGCGGAACGGAGGAGGAACGAGGGGCGATGGAGGTTAGATGAAAAGGTTAAGATGAGGAGATTAGGGAGAGGGGAGAGGTAGGAGAGGTGGGATAAGGGGAGATGGAGAGAGGAGAGAGGAGAGAGGAGAGAGGGAGCAGGGAGAGCGCTCGGGCGGGATACGCCCCGCCTCCATTCCGCAGCCAGTACGCCCCCGCCTCCCGCACCCGCCAACAACGCCAAAAAACAAAAAAACGCCGGAGCGATTCGCTCCGGCGTTCCGTGTGTACGCCCAGCATGGGCGTCATCTCTACGGTGAAAGTCCGGAATGGGGGCTGGCAAGCGCCTACCATAGCCGAAAGCAAGGGTGTCCGCCGCGAGGCGGAATCCGAAGGAAGCTGGAGGCAAAAGCACGGCTCGAGGTACACGAATCCAATTTGAGGCGGTTGCAGTCGGATGAGTCACCACACCATGACGAAATCCTAAGCTGCCAAAGGCTGCAGCCGTAAACTTGGGCGAGCGCGGGCGGAAAGATGACGTTCTTATCTGGGGAGGCCTGCGGAATACGCGAAAGATCTTTCGTAACCGCGACTGAGAAGTCGCGCTGAATCCGCAGGAGTCAGCAGAGGCCATAGTACAAGGATGTTGCAACAGCCTTGGAAGGGCTGAACTTAAAGGAGAGAAGAAAACGATGCGTTCGCGCGAAGAGCAACGACAGCAGAATATCCCGCAAGGGAGCTCGCGGCAAAGGGTAGCGGTGAAACCGCAAGGGTACGCCGGAGCGCCGAGTTCTTCGTCGGCACAAATCGACCTTTCTTCTCGCGAAGGACAGTACGACTTGCTGGAGCGGATGCTTGAGGGAACAAACCTCAGAGCCGCATTCAAACGGGTCCAACAAAACGGAGGAGCGCCGGGCATAGACAACGTGACGGTAGCCGAGCTACAAGCGCACGTATGGGAACGCTGGGAAACCGTGAAAGCGGAGCTCCAATCGGGTACGTACAGACCGATGCCAGTCAAACGGGTGGAAATCCCCAAACCCGGAGGCGGGGTTCGGCTGTTAGGTATCCCAACCGTAATGGACCGCTTCATCCAGCAAGCCCTCATGCAAGTGATGACACCGATCTTCGACCCGCAGTTTTCACCGAACAGCTTCGGATTCCGACCAAGGAAACGTGCCCACGACGCAGTCAAACAAGCGCAATCCTATATCCAAGACGGATGCCGCTGGGTCGTGGACATGGACTTGGAGAAGTTCTTTGACAGAGTGCACCACGACATCCTCATGGCAAGGGTAGCACGGAAAGTTACGGACAAGCGTGTCCTGAAGCTGATCCGCGCCTACCTCAATGCCGGAGTCATGGTCGACGGGACAAAGCAGGAGACGCTGGAAGGGACGCCGCAAGGCGGACCGCTCAGTCCGCTCCTAGCGAACATCCTCCTGGATGACTTAGACAAGGAACTGACGGAAAGAGGACTGAACTTCGTGCGCTACGCGGACGACTGCAATATCTTCGTCCGGAGTAAACGCGCTGGTGAACGCGTGATGGAATCGGTGACTCGTTTTGTAGAGGGGAAACTCAGACTGAAAGTGAATCGGGACAAAAGCGCCGTTGACCGGCCGTGGAAGCGCAAGTTCCTCGGTTTTAGCTTTCTAACCAACAAAGGCGCGACAATTCGAATCGCCCCGAAGAAACTGGAACAACTGAAAGAACGCGTAAGAGAGATTACTTCGCGAACGCGGGGAATCTCCATGGAGAACCGGTTGAAAGAACTCAACCGATACCTCAGGGGATGGATGGGCTACTTCCGCTTAGCATCTGCGAAGTCGCACTGCGAACGACTTGACGAATGGATTCGTCGTAGACTGCGCATGTGTGCGTGGAAACAGTGGAAATTACCGAAATCCAGACTCAGAAACTTACGAGCATTAGGCGTTCCGGAATGGGCGGCAAGAATGATGGCAAACGCAAGGCGCGGATGCTGGGAAATGTCCCGAAACATAAACAACGCCCTTAATCGCTCCTACTGGAGCGACCAAGGGCTACTTAGTCTGACAACTCGTTATCTTGAAACTCGTTAACCTTTAGGAACCGCCGTATGCGGACCCGCATGTACGGTGGTGTGAGAGGACGGGGGCTCGGCGCCTCCTCCTACTCGATTGTTCGTATTAAGCGGGCAGTCCCATCTCGAAAACGCTCCAATACGTGAATCCGAGGAAGGCGAGGACCATGTAGCCCCAGAACATGTAAATGTAGGTCTTCTCCGTGAAATTCAGATACCCGAACAAGAAGAACACTGCCGATTGAATGAAGAACAGCAATGCCATCTCCCACATATCGCCCGCGAACGACATCAAAGCGATTAGCAGCGTAAAGAGTCCCAATACCCGGAACATGCGTGCCATAGCGCGATCTCCTCTCTGTCTAACCCCGTTTACTCATGCATATTATACCTGCTTGCCCAGCATAGTGTAAACCGGAAGAAGTGACGAATTGGCAAACTTTTCGTCCATGGCTTCAAGGTTCCTATTTTTTCGCCTTTTTATTCATGGGCGTCCGTGTCGATTCCATGAGAGGTATACCCGCGCGGAAAATGGATATACATAGAAGTAACCGATAGATTCTATGAACTCTACTACGGGCATAGAAATGAATAAAACACCAATAACGACGAATGATCTTCATCCTTGACGAGGAGGGAATAAAGGCATGACGGCTGTCAGGCAGGATGCATGGAGCCCAGACGACGATTTGATTCTGGCCGAAGTGACACTGAGGCATATTCGGGAAGGAAGCACGCAGCTCGCGGCGTTCGAGGAAGTCGGCCAACGAATCGCCCGTACGTCTGCCGCTTGCGGGTTCAGGTGGAACAGCTTTGTCCGCAAGCGTTACGACGAAGCGATCGGGATGGCGAAGCAACAGCGGCAGAAGCGTAATTATCTCAAGAAGCAAGGCCTCGCGTCTTCCTTGGCGAATACGATCACGGAGCGGCTTCCGGAAGAAGAGACGGATTCATCCAAATCCGAATTGGTTACTGCGGATTCTTTGTCTATGGAAGCGGTTATTCGCTACTTGCGCCAATGGAAGAATTCGATCCAGGAATTGACTCGGCAAGTGCGGGTGTTGGAAAAGGAGCTGCGAGAAAAGGACGAACAGCTTGCGGAGTTGAGGGAAGTGAACAATCGTCTCTCGAAGGAAGTAAGCGAGGTTCAGACCGATTATCGCGTCGTGAACGACGATTACAAGGCTCTGATCAAGATTATGGATCGAGCCCGCAGGCTGGCGTTCCTCGCCGAGGAGCCGGAGGAAGAGAAAACTCGCTTCAAGATGGACGCGAACGGCAATCTGGAACGAATCGAATAGCTTGCCGGAAGAAGAGGGAGGGAGCATCCCCGGGCCGCACGCGGCCGGCGGATGCTCCTTTCTTTTTTTTGCTTCGGCTCCGCGCTGCGATTATGATGAGAGAAGCGGAGAAGCAGACGGGCAACAGGCGCCGGCACGACCCGGGCGCTTGAGAGAGGAGAACGCGTTATGGCGAAGACATCCGTGGCGGTGCTCGGAGGAGGCTCGCTCGGCCTTCTGCTCGCGGCCAAGATCGCAGCCTCGGGACAAGAGGCGACCGTGTGGACAAGAAGCGAGGAGCAGGCGCGAAGCTTGCGGGACAACGGGCTTGCGCTCAAGGATGCGGACGGGAACCTGCTGACGCGGACGGCCGTGCGGGCTTGTTCGCTTGGCGAAGCTCCTTCGCGGCAGGAGGGGCTGATCGTGCTGAACGCGCTGAAGCAGACCGGCTTATCGGATTCGCTGTTCGGGGAGCTGCGCCGCGTGACGGCGCAGGATGCCGCGATCGTCTCCTTCTGCAACGGGATCGGGCATATCGAACGGATCGCGGAAGCGCTGCCCGGGCGGCCTCAGTTGGCCGCGGCCGCGACGGAAGGGGCGCTGCGCGAAGGCCCGGCGGCCGTACGGCATACGGGAAGCGGCGCCATCTGGGCGGGACAAGCGCCGCGCTTCGGCGGCGGCAACGCCGATTATGCCCCAATGCCTACGGAAGATAGGCGGAAGGATATAGAAAACATCCTCGGATCGGCAGGATTCTCCATTTATCTGTCGAATAACATGATAGAACGAATGTTGCGGAAACTTCTTGTCAACTCGGTGATAAACCCGCTGACCGCCTTGCTCCGGATTCGCAACGGGGAGCTTGCGGCGACGGGCGACCGTATGGCGCTTATGCGCGCTCTGCATGAAGAGACGCGAACGATCCTTCATGCCAGCGGTCTTCCCGAGACGGAAGGGGCGGCGTCGGAGCTGTGGGAAGAGCTGCTCGACGTGTGCGCCCGCACGTCCCGGAACGAATCGTCGATGCTGCAGGACGTGAGGAACGGAAGGGAGACCGAGATCGAGGCGATCAACGGCGCCGTTGTGCGCCTCGCCGCCTCGAGAGGGTTGCCGTCGCCCCGGAACGCGACGGTGACCGATCTGGTTAGGGCGATTCTCAGCGGATAGGGATAGGGGGAGGCAGCGGTGTCCATAATCTGGGATGCGATCGTATACGCATATGCTTCCGTGGCCATCGTTCCGGTCATTCCGTTTCTTCTCGTCTTTTTCTGGGCGAGGTGGAGGGGCAACGAGCGGAATCAGGCCATCAAGCTGTCGATGGACGTGACGACGTTCTTCCTCGTCGGTTGTGTCTCGATGCTTCTCAATCGTCTGGGCACCTCCTTCGGGCCCTATATTCTATTATTGTTTATTCTGATTCTGGGCGGCCTGCTCGGGGGAGCGCAGAATCGGGCGCGCGGCCGGGTCGATTCCCGCAGGCTGTTGCGCGCGGTATGGAGGCTGACGTTCTTCATGACGACGGTGCTCTACGTGGTGCTCACGATTGTCGACATCTCCATCCGCATCGTCGGCAAGTCGGCTTGATTGCCGAATTATTCCCTGGAGCCGTGCCGAAGGCCGCGATATTGCGGGCATCGGCGCGGCTCCTTGCCGCATGAGGCCGCAATTCGGCGCAAGGAGCCCGAACGCCGGCGGACAAGAGCGTATATATTGGAAGATGATCTTTGACGATTGCGAACCCCTTCATGTACAATCTAGTGGACATGAACATAATTCGGGGGGACTCCGCAATGAACTTGACTCCTTTACAGGGGTTGTCTTCCCCAGCTCTGGCGGAACGATACCGGCAGGGAGACGCACAGCTTAGAGAATGGTTCGGCTCTCATCCCTCTATCGCCGAAGACTGGCGGAAACGCGCATTACAATTAGATCGGACGGAGGGCGGCCGCGCGGACAAAGCGAAGCTCGCCTCCGTTCTTCGAGATTATCAAGCCCGGCTGCTTCCAAGCGCCGCGGTCGATCGTTCGATCGACGCGCTGGCCGAGCCGGGCAGCCTGGCCGTCGTCGGCGGCCAGCAGGCCGGCCTCTTCGGAGGCGCCCTGCTGATCGCCTACAAGGCGATCGCCGTCATTCAGGCGGCTCGTCATGCCGAGAGCCTGCTCGGCCGGAAGGTCGTCCCCGTATTCTGGATCGCCGGGGAAGATCACGACTTCGACGAGGCGAACCATCTCTATGTCGCCGGCCCCGAAGGCAAGCCGCGCCGGGTTCGGCTCGATCGCCCGGAAGGAGCGAGGCATTCGGTCAGCCGGACCTCGCTCTCGGAGGAGCAATGGCAGGCGGCATTCGCCGGGCTGGCGAACGCCTTGCCCGATACGGAGTTCAAGCCGGGCCTGATCGACAAGCTGCGCAGCTATTCGGCGGATTCGCCGTCGTTGACGCTGGCGTTCGCAAGGCTGCTGTCGGACTGGTTCGGCTCCGAGGGACTCGTTCTGCTCGATGCGGACGATCCTGCGCTTCGCAAGCTCGAGAGCCCGATGTTCCGAAGGCTGATCGAGGATAACGAAGGGCTGGAGCGGGCGATCAAGCGCGGCGAGGACTCGGTGAGCGGACTCGGCTATTCGCTTCAGGCTCCGTCCGCGCAAGGGTGCGCGAACCTGTTCGTTCACTCGGACGGCGGCAGGCTGCTGCTGTTCCGGGAGCGAGACGGCTTCACGGACAAGAAGCAGGTTCTCTCCTACACGGGCGAGCAACTGCTCGCCCTGGCGGAGGAAGCTCCGGATACGCTCAGCAACAATGCGCTGTCCCGGCCGCTGATGCAGGAATACGTCCTGCCGGTGCTCGCCACGGTGCTCGGCCCGTCCGAGCTCGCGTATTGGGCGGGGCTGCGCCCGGCGTTCGAACGCTTCTCGCTCGAGCTGCCGATTCTCATTCCCCGCCAGTCGTTTACGTATCTGGAGCCGGGCGTAGGCAAGCTGCTCTCGAAGTACGAAGTTACCGCCGAGGACATCGTGACCGGCGGCGAGAGATTGAAGGACGAATGGCTGGAGGCACAGGACGATTGGCAGCTCGACAAGCGCTTCGCGGAGGCGCGGGCGGGCCTTGAGGGGCTGTATGCTCCTCTGCTCGATACGCTGACGGCGATCGAGCCTGCGCTCGGCGAGCTTGGCGTTGCCAACCGGCAGCGTCTGCTGGACCAGATCGCCTACCTGGAGAAGCGGGCGGCGGATACGGTCGCGAAGCAGCACGACGTCTCCCTGCGCCAATGGGACCGGATGCGGGATTCGCTCTGGCCGCTGGGCAAGCCGCAGGAGCGGGCGCTCGGCACGCTGCACTTCTTGAACCGGTACGGTCCGGATTGGCTGAAGGGCTGGCTGAACGTTCCGTTCGACGCCCTCGGCGGCCACCGGCTGGCCGAATAACGACCCATTGCATAGGAGGCAATTTACCGTGAAGACTTCGCTTACGAGCGTTATCAAGGACCCGGCCCTCGCGCCGGAAGGCAAGCTTAAGATCGATTGGGTGGAAGCCCACATGCCGGTGCTTCGCCGCATCCGCGAGCAATTCGAACGCGATCAGCCGTTCAAGGGGCTGAGAGTCGCGATCTCGCTTCACCTGGAAGCGAAGACCGCTTATCTCGCCAAGGTGGTGCAAGCCGGCGGCGCCGAGGTGGCGATCACGGGAAGCAACCCGCTCTCCACGCAGGACGATGTGTGCGCGGCGCTCGTGGAGGACGGCATCGCCGTCTTCGCCAAGTACAACCCGACGCCGGAAGAATATCACGCTCTGCTCGTGAAGACGGTCGAGACGAAGCCGGACCTGATCATCGACGACGGAGGCGATCTCGTGACGATTCTGCACACCGAGCGCCGGGACCTGCTGGGCAATGTGCGCGGCGGCGCCGAAGAGACGACAACCGGCATCCTTCGCCTGAAGGCGATGGACAAGGAAGGCTCGCTGCAGTTCCCGATGGTTGCGGTGAACGACGCCTACTGCAAGTATCTGTTCGATAACCGCTACGGCACCGGGCAATCGGTGTGGGACGGCATCAACCGGACGACCAACCTGGTCGTGGCGGGCAAGACGGTTGTCGTGAACGGCTACGGCTGGTGCGGCAAGGGCGTCGCGATGCGCGCGAAGGGGCTGGGCGCTCAGGTCGTCGTCACCGAAGTGGACGCGATCAAGGCGGTCGAGGCATACATGGACGGCTTCACGGTGCTGTCGATGGCGGAGGCGGCCAAGGCGGGCGACTTCTTCGTTACCGTAACCGGCAACCGCGACGTCATCACGGGCGCGCACATCGCGAACATGAAGGACGGCGCGATTCTGTCCAACGCGGGCCACTTCGACATCGAGGTGAATCTGGTGGAGCTTGAGGCGATGTCCGTCTCGAAGCGCATCGTTCGCCGCAACATCGAAGAGTATGTGCTGAAGGACGGGCGCAAGATTTATGTGCTGGCCGAAGGACGGCTCGTGAACCTCGCGGCGGGCGACGGCCATCCGGCGGAGATTATGGATATGACGTTCGCGCTCCAGGCGCTGTCTCTGAGATACGTCAACGAGAATTATCAATCGATCGGCAACACCGTCGTCAACGTTCCTTACGAACTGGATGAGCAAGTGGCGCGCACGAAGCTGGAATCGCTCGGCATCTCGATCGACACGCTCAGCGATGCTCAGAAGGCTTACCTCGACAGTTGGGCATCCCATTGATCGATCTTTAATCCGAATCCGTCTTCTGCCCGGCTTCGAATCCAACTTGCAGGTTTCCCTCGGTTCCTTCGGAATCGGGGGATTTTTTTGTTGCCGGATTTTTGTTGTTAATTCTGTAACATTCCCCCAATCGCCGTCGTCTGAAGGGACAGACAACGATACGAGGGGGATTCGAGATGCGAAGAAGAGAAGTGCGGTTGACGGGGAGCAAAGGCTTGGCGTTGGTGCTGGCGTTGGCACTCTTGATCGGGATTCTGGCAGGCTGCTCCGGAGCGAACGACGATGCGGACAGAGGGGACAGCGCCTCCGCGCCGATGCAGGAGCAGGCGGCGCCGAGCGAGGCTCCGGCCGCGGTCGCGGAAGGGTCTTCCGCTTCCACGGCGGTTCAGTTCAGCGAAGCGATGGGCGACGCCTCCTCTTCGTCGGAGGATAAGTCGTCCATGGCCTTGCAGGGCTCTTCCTCCAACTCCGCTTCATCCGCCGTCGCCCCGACTGTGCTGCCGTCCGGAGCGGGGGCTTCGATCGGCACGATCGCGGACGCGAATGCGGGCTACAACCGGAAGATGATCTATACGGCCAACATTGTGCTCAAAGCCGACAGCTTCACCGCAGCCGAGGAGGCGGTGAACAACGCGATTTTCCAAAGCGGGGGTTACATCGTTCAGTTCGCCGACACGAAGAGCGGCAGCGAGATCGGCTCCACGTACGTCATCAAGGTTCCTTCCGCAGGGCTGAGCGACTTCCTCGCGCTGCTCGAGAACATTCCGAACGACGGTTTCGACCGCAAGATGCAAGGCAACGACGTATCCGAGGAATACGTCGACCTCGAGTCGCGCTTAAGCGCGAAACAGGCGGTCGAGGCGCGGCTGCTGGCCTTCATGGACAAGGCGACGAAGGCGGACGACCTCGTCAAGTTCTCGAGCCAGCTCGGGGGCGTGCAGGAGGAGATCGAGCAGATCAAAGGCCGGATGAGGTACATCGACCAGAATGTCGCCTATTCGACGGTTAACCTTCGCCTGTACCAGACGATCGAACGGGAAGACGCCGCTGCGGACAAGAAGGAAGAGAAGGCGCTTGGAGCGAAGCTTGCGGATACGATGCGCTCCAGCGCGAACGTGCTCGGCGACATCGGGGAGGCGCTGCTGACGTTCCTCGCCGCCGTTCTGCCGGTGCTGGCAGTCGCGATCGTGATCGGCGGACCGATCGTCTGGGGAGTCGTGCGCTCGCGCGGCAGCCGGAGGGAGCGGGCGGAACAGAGAAGAAGGCTTCTGAACGCAGGAGCGGCGGCGAGCGGCGGCCCGACGGCTTCGCCAGCCTATCCGGTTGTCCCAGAGGAGGATAAGGGGGAGGACGAATCGAAGAACGATCGAAGAACGGACGAATAGAAGAACGATAGAAGATGGGTGGAGAACAATTGTTCGGGTATTTAAGCAACTTAAATAATTTTTTCGAGAATCCTGCTCCTGGAGCAGGATTTTTATTTTATGGGGCGAATAATTCAAACCATGTGGTTTAAAGTGGGGGAAAGTGGTGAAGTGTGGAGAGGAGTGAAGCGGGCCGATGTTTCTTGGGGAATTCCAGCATACAATCGATGATAAAGGCAGAATTATCATCCCCGCGAAGTTCCGTGAAGCCCTCGGTTCCGACTTCGTCATCACCCGCGGCCTCGACAATTGCTTGTTCGTCTACCCTCGCGAAGAATGGAACGCCCTTGAGCAGAAGCTGAAGCAGCTCCCGCTGATGAAGTCCGATGCTCGCGCCTTCACCCGGTTCTTCTTCTCCGGAGCGTCGGAATGCGAGTGGGACAAACAGGGAAGGGTAAATGTGCCAGGCCACTTGAGAGACTATGCCAAGCTGGAGAAAGACTGCGTCGTCATCGGCGTGTCCACCCGGGTGGAGATCTGGGACAAGTCGACTTGGGACGCGTACAACGATGCATCGCAGACTTCCTTCAACGAGATCGCCGAGAAGCTTGTCGACTTCGACTTCAACTTCTGAGGCGCAATGCTCGCCTTCGCCCCCGTTGGGGCATGACCGCCGTTTACACATTGCCGAATAAATAAAGAAGACTACCAAGAACGACCCCGAGAGGTTGCCGGGAGGACCCGAAGATGTTCCACCATATTACCGTGCTGAAGGAAGAATCGGTCGCAGGCTTGCGCGTCCGTCCGGACGGCATCTATGTCGACTGTACGTTGGGAGGAGCGGGACATAGCGAACGAATCGCCTCCATGCTCGAGCCTCCGGGCCGCTTGATCGGACTGGACCAGGACGAGACGGCTTTGACCCATGCGCGGGAACGGCTTGCTCCCTATGGAGAAGTCGTCACCTTGGTGCGAAGCAACTTCAGGAACTTGACCGAAGCGCTGAGAGGGGCGGGGGTGCCCGAGACGAACGGCGTGCCCCAGGTCGACGGAATCCTGTTCGATCTCGGCGTCTCGAGTCCGCAGCTCGATGAAGCCGACCGCGGCTTCAGCTACCAGCATGACGCGGAGCTGGACATGCGCATGGATCGCAGCCAGCCGCTGACGGCGAGAGAGATCGTGAACGAATGGGACGAGCGGACGATCGCCGATATTCTGAGAGATTACGGCGAAGAGAAGTTCGCTCGCAAGATCGCCCGTCAGATCGTAACGGCGAGGGCCAAAGCCAAGGTTGAGAAGACGGGCGAGCTGGTCGAGCTTATCAAGGCCGGTATCCCGGCCGCGACCCGCAGGACCGGCCCGCATCCGGCGAAGCGATCCTTCCAGGCGCTGCGCATCGCGGTCAACGACGAGCTGGGCGCGTTCGAGGACGCCTTGAAGCAGGCGATCGAATGCGTCAAGCCGGGCGGTCGAATCGCCGTCATTACGTTCCATTCCCTTGAGGACCGCATCTGCAAAACGATTTTCCAGAAGGAGGTCGCCAGTTGCAGTTGCCCGCCGGACTTCCCGCTCTGCGTCTGCGGAGGCGGCGAAGGCAAGCTTCGGCTCACGCCGCGCAAGCCGATCGTTCCGTCCGAAGAGGAGCTTGAGGCGAACAACCGGGCTCGTTCCGCGAAGCTGCGGATTGCAGAGAGGTTATAGAAGGTATTGAAGTCCATACCGTTGTTGAAGGCATAGATGGCATAGAAGGATTAGAAGAGATAGCCGGAATCGCAGGAATAGCAAGACTAGATGAACAAACAAGGGGGAAAATGACGATGCAATACTACGGCAACCTGGCGATGAGCCCGGCACACAAGAAGCCGCTGGAGCAGCCGCCCCAGCGCCGGCCCCAGATGCCGCCCGCGAACCGGCCGCGCCGCCGTTCGATTCCGCTCGGGGAGAAGCTGCTCTACTTGCTGACGGTGTTCGTGTTCGTGGCCGTCTCGAGCCTCGTCGTCTACCGTTACGCGGGACTCTATCAGATGAATCGCGAGATTCAGACGACGACCTCGCAATACGAGCAAGAGGCCGAATTGACGAAGGATCTCCAGCAGGAGATCAACAAGCTGAAGGACCCGAGCCGGGTCGAGAAGATCGGCAAGGAGCTCGGCCTGGAGAAGGCAGGAGTCGACCAAGCGATAACCGTGCAGGGTGCCGGCGGCCAATCCGCGACGGCGCTTGCGCCGTAAGCGAAGCAAGGGTGATTCGAATGACCAAGAGAATTAAAGTGCGCACGCTGCTTCTGGGAGGGTTTATCACCCTCCTTTTTGTCGGTTTGTTCGTTCGCGTGTATTGGGTGCAGGTTGGTCCGAAGGGAGCCTTCTGGCTGAATCAGGCCAGGCAGACATGGGTCACGAGCAAGCCGCTTCCCCATGAGCGGGGGACGATCTCGGACCGCAACGGCGTGGTGCTGGCCGCGGACACGACTTCGTATACGCTCGCGCTAAGTCCGAAGGTAATCAATCAGCTCGAGAAGGACCATCCGACGTGGAGGCTGCTCGATCAGATCGTCTCCAAGGTTCATCTGGTGCTGGGCAAGAGCGAGTCCGAGATTCGCACCGCGATCGCCGCGAAGAAGGCAGACGGGACGTACTACTCCCAGCGGGAGATCCGGCCGGAAGGCTGGAAGATGGACAAGGAGGTCGCCGAGCGCCTGATGGCGTTCCGCGACGAGATGAGGGAGCTGACGAACCAGAAGGACGTCGGCATCTACTTCAATGAAGAACAGAAGCGCTATTATCCGAATAAAAGCCTCGCCTCGCAGATTCTCGGCTACGAGGACAAGGACGGCAACGCGATCATCGGGCTCGAGAAGACGCTCGACGAGGTGCTGCGCGGGGAAGACGGCCATATCACGTACGAGAAGGACGGCATCAGCACGCAGCTCGCGGGCGGCGTCGTCGACGTGAAGCAGGCGGTGGACGGCAAGGACGTCGCGCTGACGCTCGATCGGGACATTCAGTATTACATGGAGCAGGCGCTTCAGCAAGCGTACAAGCAATACAACCCGATCTCGATCACCGCGATCGCGGCCGATCCGAAGACGATGGACATTCTCGGCATGGTCAGCCTGCCGAACTTCGATCCGAACGCCTATTGGGATTACAGCAGCAACCAGGAGGCCTTCAAGAACAATGCGATCCAATCTGTCTACGAGCCGGGATCGACGTTCAAGATCATGACGCTGGCGGCTGCGGTCGAAGAAGGCTTGTTTGATCCGAACGCGAGCTACAAGTCGGGCAGCATCAGCATCTCAAGCAAGGACAAGCCGATTCACGACCACAATTACAGCGGCTGGGGGACAATTACGTATCTCGAAGGCTTGAAGCGTTCGAGCAACGTCGCCTTCGTCAAGCTCGGCTACGAGATGCTGGGCAAGGAGAAGTTCGCGCAGTACATCAACAGCTTTGGCTTCGGCGCGAAGACGGGCATCGAGCTGCAAGGCGAAGTGCTTGGCAAAACCTCGCTGACCTGGAACCGCGACTTCGCGTCGGCAACGTTCGGGCAAGGGGTGACGGTAACTCCCATTCAGCAGGTGGCGGCGGTTGCGGCCGTGGCCAACGGCGGCAAGCTGATGCAGCCGCACATCGTCAAGTCGATCACCGACCCGATGACCGGGGAGAAGACGGTGACGGAGCCGAAGGTGATCCGTCAGGTCATCTCGGAGGCCACGTCGAAGCAGGTCGGCGAGTACTTGGAGCAGGTCGTCAGCGATACGAAGATCGGGACGGGGCGCAACGCCTACATCCCCGGCTACCGAATCGCGGGCAAGACCGGCACGGCGCAGGTCGTCGTCAACGGAAGCTATTCCGAAGACAAGTACGTCGTCTCCTTCATCGGTTATGCGCCGGTCGAGGACCCGAAGATCGTTCTCTACATTCTGGTCGACCAGCCGGACATCCCGCTCGCAGGCGGCAGCTCGGTCGCGGCTCCGATCTTCAAGGAGATCATGGAGCAGGCGCTGCGTCATCTCGGCATTCAGCCGAACCTGGACGATGTGGAGACGGAAGGCAAGGACGCGGAAGACTCGGCGGAAGCGGCCGAGGTGACGATAAGCGTGCCGGACGTGACGGGAATGACCGCCGAGCAAGCGGCAAGCGAGATGTCCGGCCGCTCCTTGAACGCAGAGGTGCTCGGCAAGGGAGCGAAGGTGCTGCAGCAGCTTCCGAAGGCTAACAGCGTCATTCCGTCTTCGCAGCGGATCTATCTGCTGACCGAGAAGACGCTGAACAGCGTGCCGAACCTGAGCGGCATGTCGCTGCGCGACGCGCTCGAGATGTGCTCGCTGCTCGGCGCGAAGTGCCTGACAAACGGCGAAGGCTACGTCGTCGCACAGCAAGTCGGCAAGGCGAACGGCGAGACCGTCATCACGCTGACCCTTGCTCCTCCCGGGCAGGAGGAGGCGGCGCTCCAAGCGCTCGCGGCCCAGCGCGATGGCGCGCAGGGCGACGAGGCAGAGGACTCGGAGGACGAGGGCGCCGAGAGCGAAGCGGGCGAGAGCGAAGGCGGCTAGTGCGTGGGCAAGCCTAGCGGCGGAGGCCGCCTCGAATCGGTCGGGATCGGCCGCGCGAGGCGGCCTCTCGTTTGCCGTCGCCCCTCCCGAAGGGACGACCCTCGGGTTCTAACGCTTCTCCCCCCGGAATAGCTTGAACTATTAGGATAGGACTAGTTCAAGGCTCCTGATGGATAGGAATGGGCTTGTTCCAGGCTTTTCCGCGATTTGGGAGCCCGGCGTTCCGGTGAGGAGGGAGAAGGCTTGAAAAAAATATCGCAAGTGACGGTGCGGAGACGGCTGTTCTTCGTGCTGGTTGCCGTCGTTATCGGCTTCTGCGCGCTGATTGTCAGGCTCGGCTACGTGCAGCTCTGGATCGGCGGCGAGCTGTCGGCCAAGGCGGAGGACTCGTGGCGGCGGCTCATTCCGTTCGAGGGCAAACGAGGGGAGATCGTCGATCGCAACGGGACGAAGCTCGCCTACGACATCAGCTCGCCGACGGTGTATGCGATTCCCGTCCAGGTGAAGGACAAGGCGGGGACGGCGGCGAAGCTGGCTCCTCTGCTCGGCATGACGGAGGAGAAGCTTGTCACGCTTCTGTCGAAGAAATCGAAGGATGTCGCGCTCCAGCCGGGAGGCCGCAAAATCACGACCGAGCTGGCCGCACAGATTCGCGGGCTCGGCCTGCCGGGCATCGTCGTCGCGGAGGACAGCAAGCGGTATTACCCGTTCGGTTCGCTGGCGTCGAACGTTCTCGGCATTACCGGGTACGACGGCGGGCTGACAGGCGTCGAGAGCAAGTACGATTCGCTGCTGAAGGGCATCCGGGGCAGCATCTCCTATCTGGCGGATGCGGCGGGGCGCAGCATGCCGGAGACGTCAGAGACGTATCAGGCGCCCCGCGACGGCTTGACGCTGGAGCTTACGATCGACCAGTCGATCCAGTCGATGGTCGAGCGCGAGCTCGATCAGGCGATGCTGAAGTACCAGGCGGACAGCGCGCTTGCGATCGCGATGGACCCGAACACGGGCGAGATTCTCGGCATGGCGAGCCGGCCGACGTTCCAGCCCGACAAGTACCAGGAAGCGGAGCCCGAGGTGTACAACCGGAACCTGCCGATCTGGATGACGTACGAGCCGGGGTCCACGTTCAAGATCATCACCTTGTCGGCGGCGCTTCAGGAGGGCAAGGTCGACCTGAAGAACGAGCACTTCTACGATCCCGGATCGATCGAGGTGGCGGGAGCGAAGCTTCGTTGCTGGAAGAGGGGCGGACACGGGAGCCAGTCGTTCCTCGAGGTCGTCGAGAATTCGTGCAACCCGGGCTTCGTTACGCTCGGGCAGAGGCTCGGCAAGGAGAAGCTGTTCGAGTATATCAACAACTTCGGCTTCGGCAAGAAGACCGGCATCGATCTGGGCGGCGAGGAGAACGGCATCCTGTTCAAGCTTAATCAGGTCGGCCCCGTGGAGCTGGCGACGACGTCGTTCGGTCAAGGCGTCTCCGTCACGCCGATCCAGCAGATTACGGCGGTGGCGGCGGCGATCAACGGCGGCAAGCTGTATAAGCCGCACGTGGCGAAGGAATGGATTCATCCGGACACCGGCATGGTGATGCAGCAGTTCGAGCCGGAATTCGTCCGGCAGGTCATCTCGCCCGAGACGTCGAAGCAGGTGCGGGAGGCGCTGGAGAGCGTTGTTGCCCAAGGCACCGGCGGCAATGCCTTCCTCGACGGCTATCGGGTCGGAGGGAAGACCGGGACGGCGCAGAAGGTCGTGAACGGCAGGTATTCGGCCAGCGAGCACATCGTCTCGTTCATCGGCTTCGCGCCGGCGGACGACCCGAAGCTGATCGTGTACGTGGCGATCGACAACCCGCAGGGCATCCAGTTCGGCGGGGTCGTCGCCGCTCCGGTCGTCAAGGGCATCATGGCGGACGCGCTGCCCTACCTCGGAGTCGAGCCGAGGAAGGATCAGATTCCGAAGGAATACAAGTACCCGGACGTTCCGCTCGTAACCGTGCCGAACCTCATCGGCAAGACGGTGTCCGACTTGTACGAGGACATGAACATGAACTTCCAGCTCTCCTCTTCGGGCAAGGGGCAGACGGTGCTGCGCCAGGCGCCGGCCGCAGGAGCCCGCGTCGAGAAGGGATCGACCATTCGGATCTACCTGGGAGCGGAGGGGGGCGATTGAGCCGTTCCCGCTTCCGTCAAGACGCCGCCCGGCCGACCGCGCTTCCCGAAACTCCGCGCTCCCGCGCCTGCAACGGTTAAAAAAGATTCATTTTGAGCCAAAGAGGTCGTATCCCCTTGTAGAGGGGGATGGGTTGGAAGATAATGAGGATAATGTGTGTGCGTTGAAGGAGGACGAAGGACGATGAAATTACGCGAGTTGACGGGCCATCTGCTTGTTGCCGCCGTTATCGGCGACGACGAGCTGCTCATTCAAGGAATCGAAGCGGACTCGCGGAAGGTGAAGCCGGGACAACTGTTCTTCTGCCTGCCGGGACATACGGTGGACGGCCACGATTACGCGCCGCAGGCGCTGGAGCGCGGGGCGGTCGCCCTGGTCGTATCGAAGCGGCTCGACGTTGCCGCCGCGCAGGTCGTCGTGCCGGATGTCCGGCAGGCGCTCGCCATTCTGGCGGACGTCTGGTTCGGCCATCCGTCGGAGAAGCTGCGGCCGATCGGAGTGACCGGGACGAACGGCAAGACGACGACAACCTACCTCATTGAGAAAATTCTCGCCGACGCCGGAGCGAAGCCCGGGGTGATCGGCACGATCGAGAAGCGGTACGCGGGCAGCAGCTTCCCGATGTCCGGCACGACGCCCGACATTCTCGAGCTGCAGCGGACGTTCCGGGAGATGCTGGACGCGGGAACGAAGCGGGTGGTGATGGAGGTCAGCTCCCACGCGCTCGAGCAAGGCCGGGTCAAGGGAACGCGGTTCCGCACCGCGATCTTCACCAACCTGACGCAGGATCACCTGGACTACCACGGCACGATGGAAGCCTATGCCGACGCCAAAGGGCTGTTCTTCTCGCGGCTCGGCAACACGTACCCCGAATCTCCGGAGGAGAGAACCTACGCGATCCTGAACGCGGACGACGCGGCATCGAAGCGGTTCGCCCGGCTGACGGCGGCCGAGGTCGTCACGTACGGCGTCGAGAACGAGGCGATGGTGAGCGCTTCGAACGTGCGCGTCACGAGCCGGGGCACCTCGTTCCGCTTGCATACGTTCCTCGGGGATCGGGACGTTCAGCTCCGGCTTGTCGGCAAGTTCAACGTCTATAACGCGCTGGCCGCGCTGACCGCCGCGATCTGCGAAGGGATTCCGCTGGAGGAGGCCGCGGGCAGCCTCGAAGCGGTGCCGGGCGTGCCGGGGCGCGTCGAAGCCGTCGACGAGGGGCAGCCGTTCGCCGTTGTTGTCGATTACGCGCATACGCCCGACGGGCTCGACAACGTGCTTCGCACGGTGCGCGAGATCGCGGAAGGCCGCGTCATCTGCGTGTTCGGCTGCGGCGGCGACCGCGACCGGACGAAGCGTCCGATCATGGGCAAGATCGCGGCGCAGTGGTCGGACCATGTCCTCGTGACGAGCGACAATCCGAGAACGGAGGACCCGCTCGCGATTCTGCGCGACATCCAGGCCGGACTCGTTGAAGCGGGCGTCGCGGAATCCCGGTACGAGCTGGAGCCCGATCGCGCCGCGGCTATCCATAAAGCGGTTGAAATGGCAAGCCCGGGAGATGTAGTATTGATAGCGGGCAAAGGTCATGAGACCTACCAATTGATCGGCGGCGTCACCCATGATTTCGACGACCGCCTCGTGGCGGCAGCCGCGATAAGGAGCGGAGCGAAGTGATGCAAGCCGCGTTGCGGGAAGTGTCCGCCTGGTGCGGGGCTATTGAATTGTTCACGGGGGAGAAGGAAGCGGGATCGCTCGCGGCAAGCGGAGTGTCCACCGATACGAGGACGCTGCGGCCGGGGCAACTGTTCGTTCCGCTCGTCGGCGAACGGTTCGACGGGCACGATCATCTGGCTGCCGCGGAAGCGGCAGGGGCCGTTGCTTCGCTGTGGCAGGCGGGAAGGGAGCGGCCCGAAGGCACGACGCTTCCGCTTATTGTCGTAAGCGACACGCTGGAAGGGCTGCAGCGGCTGGCCGCAAGCTATCGCGACCGGCTTGGGGCCAAGGTGGTCGGCGTGACGGGCAGCAACGGCAAGACGACGACGAAGGACTTGACGGCTTCGGTCCTGGCGATGTCGCTTAAGGTCGTGAAGACGGAAGGGAACTTCAATAATCATATCGGCCTTCCGCTGACGATTCTGCGGGCGCCGGCGGATACGGAGGCGCTTGTGCTCGAGATGGGGATGAGCGGCTTCGGGGAGATCTCGCTGCTGACGAAGATCGCAAGGCCGGACATCGCCATCATTACGAACGTCGGCGAGTCCCATCTGCTGCAGCTCGGCTCGCGGCGCAACATCGCGAAGGCCAAGCTGGAGATCGCGGAGGGACTCGCGGACGGCGGCGTTCTGATCTACAACGGGGACGAACCGCTGCTGGCGGAGGAGCTGGAGGCATCGCCTCTTCGCGCCGACATTCGCCGGATTACCTTCGGGGCCGGCGAGGCTTGCGACCTTCGCCTCGGCGAAGCGGCAGCGACGGATAACGGCGGCGAATTCACGCTGTTGGGCGAAGCCCAAAATGAACCGCAAGACAAACCGCAAGGCGAACCGCAAGATGAAGCGGGCTTCCGCTATGCGATTCCGGTTCCCGGCCGGCATAACGCGATGAACGCCCTCGCCGCGATCGCGGCGGGGAGATTGCTCGGCCTCTCGCGCCAAGCCATCGCGGAAGGGCTGCGTATCGCGCCGATGACCGGGATGCGGATCGAGCGGACGAAGGCGTGGAACGGCGCGGTTGTCCTGAACGACGCGTACAACGCGAGCCCGACGTCCGTCCGCGCCGCCATCGACCTGATCGCGAGCCTCAAGCCGGCCGAAGGCCGGCGTATCGCCGTGCTCGGCGACATGCTGGAGCTGGGGCCGGACGAGGCGGAGCTGCACGCGGGCATCGGCCGTTACCTGGGGGCCGGGCAGGCGGAAGCCGTGCTCGCATACGGCCCGCTCGCGGCGCATCTCGCCGGCGCGGCCGCGCCGCTCTATCCCGAGGGAGCGGTGACGCATTACGACAACAAGGAACAATTGATCGCGGATCTGCTTGCGCAGCTTGCGCCGAACGACCTCGTGCTCGTGAAGGGCTCGCGGGGCATGAAGCTGGAGCAAGTCGTGTCCGCCTTGCACAAAGGAGTCGTGGGGTAAGATGGACTATTCTTCTACGTTATGGACGCTGGGAGTCTCCTTCGTTCTGGCAACCCTTCTCGGTCCGGTCTGCATCCCCGTTCTCCGCCGGATGAAGTTCGGGCAGACCGTCCGCGAGGAGGGGCCGCAGTCGCACCAGAAGAAGACGGGAACGCCGACGATGGGCGGCATCATCATTCTGCTGGCGCTGACGCTCAGCTACTTGAAGTTCGCGGACGGCGGGCTCGCCTTCTGGGCGATTCTCGTCGCCTGCCTCGGCTTCGGCCTCGTCGGCTTCATGGACGATTACATCAAGATCGTCATGAAGCGCTCGCTTGGCCTGACGGCGAAGCAGAAGCTCGCCGGGCAACTGATCGTCTCGATCGTCTTCTGCGTGCTGCTGCACCGGATGGGGCACAGCACCGCGATCGGCTTCCCCGGCATCGACGGTTCCCTTGAACTCGGTTGGGGGTATTACGTCTTCGTCGTGATCGTCTTCTTCGCATCGAGCAACGCGGTGAACTTCACCGACGGCTTGGACGGCCTGCTGTCCGGGACAAGCGCCTTGGCGTTCGGGGCTTACGCCTTGATCGCGCTCGAGGCGGCGCAGTCGCAGTCCGCCATCTTCTCCGCGGCGATGATCGGGGCGGTGCTCGGCTTCCTCGTCTACAACGCCCACCCGGCGAAGGTGTTCATGGGCGACACCGGCTCGCTCGGCATCGGAGGCGGCCTCGCGGCCGTCGCGATTCTGACGAAGACGGAGCTGCTGCTTATTCTGATCGGCGGCGTGTTCGTGATCGAGATGCTGTCGGTCATCATTCAGGTGACCTCGTTTAAGACGAGGGGCAAGCGGGTATTCAAGATGAGTCCGATCCACCACCACTTCGAGCTGGTCGGCTGGTCCGAGTGGAAGGTCGTGACGGTGTTCTGGTCGGCCGGCTTGGCGCTTGCGGTACTCGGCTTCATACTGTACAAGGGGTTATAGAGACATGAGACCATTAGAGGATTATCAAGGCCGCCGGATCGTCGTTCTCGGGCTGGCGCGCAGCGGCGTCGCCGCCGCCAAGCTGTTCCATAAGACGGGAGCTGCGGTCGTCGTGAACGACCGCAAGCCGCGGGAGCAATGTCCCGAAGCCGAGGAACTCGAGGCTTTGGGCATTTCTGTTGTATGCGGAGCTCATCCGGACGATCTGGTGACGGAGGATGTTGCCCTGGTCGTCAAGAATCCGGGCATCCCGTATTCCGCTTCGCCGCTCGCGGCCGCTGCCGCGCTCGGCGTCGAGGTCGTCACCGAAGTCGAAGTGGCGGGGCGCCTCAGCAAGGCCCCGATCATCGGAATTACCGGCTCGAACGGCAAAACAACGACGACGACCTGGACCGGGGAGTTGCTGGCGGCGGCCGGCTTGTCCCCGATCGTGGCCGGCAACATCGGCCGTCCGCTCTGCGATGCGGCGGAGGAGATCGGACCGGACGGCTGGCTCGTCGCCGAGCTGAGCAGCTTCCAGCTCAAGGGGACGGCGGGCTTCAAGCCGCGCGTCGCCTGCTTGCTTAACCTGGCGGAGACGCATCTGGACTACCACGGCACGATGGACGACTACGTCGCCTCCAAGGCGAGGCTGTTCGCCAATCAGACGGCGGAGGATTGGGCGGTTTATAATGCCGATGACCCGGTCGTCCGTCGACTGTCCGAATCGTTCCGCGCGAGGAAGCTGCCGTTCTCGCTTGTGAGCCGGCTCGAGACCGGGCTGTTCGTCGATCCGGCGTACCCGCTGCCCGGCTCTTCGGACGCAGGGCCCGGATCGACGCCGTCATCTCCATCGTCGCCATCGACGCCGTCCTTCCCAGTCGAGGAGCGCTGGATCGTATACCGTCCCGGAGACGGCAGCGAACGCCGGATCGTCCAGGTGGAGCGGCTCGGCATCCCGGGGCGGCATAACGCGGCGAATGCGCTGGCGGCGATTGCGATCGCCCTGGCGGCCGGCGCTGCGCCCGAGCAGTTGACGGAGCCGCTGGAGAGCTTCCGGGGCGTCGAGCACCGCCTGGAATATACGGGCACCTTCGGCGGCGTCAAGTATTACAACGACTCCAAGGCGACGAATGCGACGGCGACGACGATGTCGGTGTTCTCGCTGCCGGCGCCGCTTGTCCTCATCGCGGGGGGGCTCGATCGGGGCTCCGACTACATGGAGCTGCTGCCTCTGCTGCGGGACCGCGTGAAGAGCATCGTTCTTCTCGGCGAGACGCGGGAGAAGATTCGCAAGGTTGCGGAGCTTGCCGGTTTAACGGACATCAAAGTCGTCGAACCTGTGGGTGATGCCGCCGATACGCTGCGCCTTGCCGTTCGGGAAGCTGCCGCCCTCGCCTCGCCGGGAGATACCGTTCTCCTCTCTCCCGCGTGCGCGAGCTGGGACATGTTTCCATCGTACGAGGTTCGCGGCCGCATTTTTAAGGAATCGGCGCATACGCTGTAAGAAGGGGGCTCGTCCCCACTTCTTCGTCACGCGAGGTGTTCGGTTCCATGGTCAAATCCCGCACCACCCCCGATATCTGGATGATCGTCGCGACGTTAGGCATCCTGGCCATCGGCGTCGTCATGGTTTATAGCGCGAGCGCCGTAGCGGCCTTCCACGACTATGGAGACAAGTTCTACTACGTCAAGAGGCAGCTTATCTTCGCGGGCATCGGCGTCGCTTCCATGTTCGCGATGATGAACATCGACTACAGCCGCTGGAGAAAATGGGCGTTGCCGGGCCTCCTCGTCTGCTTCGCCTTGCTGATCGTTGTGCTGATTCCGGGGGTGGGCGTCGTGCGCGGGGGCGCGCGGAGCTGGCTGGGGATCGGGAGTCTCGGCATTCAGCCGTCCGAATTCATGAAGCTGGCCATGATCCTGTTCCTGGCCCGGCTGCTGTCCGAACGCCAGCACGAATTGAACTCGTTCACGCGGGGGCTGCTGCCGCCGCTCGCGATTCTGGGCACCGCCTTCGGCTTGATCATGCTCCAGCCGGACCTCGGCACGGGAGCCGTTATGATCGGCGCCTCGCTGCTCGTCATCTATGTCGCGGGGGCGAGGGCGACTCACCTGGCCGGGCTCGGCCTGATCGGCGTGGCCGGCTTCGTCGGCCTCATCGCCGCCGCCCCGTACCGGCTTGCCCGGATTACGGCGTTCCTGGACCCGTGGCAGGACCCGCAGGGGGCCGGCTACCAATCGATTCAATCGCTGTATGCGATCGGACCGGGCGGGCTCGTCGGCTTGGGCCTTGGCATGAGCCGCCAGAAGTACAATTACTTGCCCGAGCCGCAGACCGACTTTATCTTCTCGATCCTGGCGGAGGAGCTCGGCTTCATCGGCGGCTCGCTGCTGATCGTCCTGTTCCTGGTGCTTATCTGGCGGGGCATGCGAACCGCCATCACATTATCGGACCCGTTCGGGAGCTTCCTGGCGGCGGGAATCGTCGGCATCATCGGCACGCAGGTGCTGATGAACATCGGCGTCGTCATCGGCCTGCTGCCGGTGACGGGAATCACGCTGCCGCTGGTGAGCTACGGCGGCTCCTCTCTGACGCTGCTGCTGACGGCGCTCGGAATTCTGCTTAATTTATCCCGTTATTCGAGGTGACTTGGAACATGCGTCTAGTGCTAACCGGGGGAGGAACCGGCGGCCATATTTATCCGGCGCTCGCCATCGGACGCGAAGCGGCCGAGCGGGAACCGGACACGTCGATTCTGTATATCGGCACGACCAAGGGGCTGGAGAGCCGGATCGTGCCGAATCAAGGCATTCCGTTCGAGAGCATCGACATCACCGGCTTCCGCCGTTCGCTGTCGATCGAGAACGTGAAGACCGTCATGCGATTTGTCCAGGGAGTGCGGCGCTCCAAGCAATTGCTCCGCGAATTCAAGCCCGATGCCGTTGTCGGGACCGGCGGCTACGTGTGCGGACCGGTCGTGTACGCGGCTTCGCGGCTCGGCATCCCGACGCTGATTCACGAGCAGAACGTCGTGCCGGGGCTGACGAACAAGTTCCTGAGCCGCTACGCGGACGCCGTCGCCGTCAGCTTCGCGGATTCGCTGCCGCACTTCTCCGGACGCCGCAACGTTGTTCATGCCGGCAACCCGGTGGCCTCGACCGTGTCCAAGGCGGACCGCGGCCGAGGCTTTCGGTCGCTTGGGCTTGCGGACGGCACTCCGTTCGTGCTCGCGGTCGGAGGCAGCCGGGGAGCCAAAGCGCTCAACGAGGCGATTCTCGAGATGCTGCCGCGGCTGGAGAGCTTGCCGAACGTTCACTTTGTGTTCGTGACCGGGGAGCGTTATTATGAAGAGGCGCTTGCCCGATTGGGAGAGCTTCCGACCAAGCTCAAGGGGCGCGTCCATGCGCTCCACTACTTGAACAACATGCCGGAAGTGCTGTCCGCGGCGTCGCTTGTCGTCAGCCGCGCGGGAGCATCCTCGCTGGCGGAGATCACGTCGCTCGGCGTCCCGTCGATCTTGATTCCTTCGCCGAACGTGACGAACAACCATCAGCAGCCGAACGCGGAGAGCTTGGCGGATGCCGGCGCCGGCGTCATGATTCTCGAGAAGGACTTGAACGGGACCGTCCTGTTCGAGAGCGTCTCGGCGATCATGCAGGACACCGCCCGCCAAGAAGCGATGGCGGCGGCCTCGAAGGCGCTCGGAATGCCGCTTGCCGCCGGCTCCATCTATGAACAAATCAAAGGCATTGCAAATAAATAACGACAACCGGCCGCTTGTCTGCTGGGCGTCTGTCACCACCCGCGAGACATCGACATAAGATACAGCGTGATCATGACTGTCGAGCTGCCCGCGGATCGGGACGGACGACGGCGAAGCGTCGGACTATCTAGGGCAAGGGGGAACTATCATGCAGCAGTTGGCCGCGGAACTGGAACAAGCCCAGGTCGGCGCCGTGCGATTGGGAGAGTCGCTGGCGCCGCACACCACCTGGAAAATCGGAGGGCCTGCGGACATCTTCATCATTCCCGAAACCCGAGAGCAGTTGGCGATCGCACTTCGTATCCTGAATCGGCATGGCGTTCCATGGACGACGCTCGGGCGAGGCTCGAATACTCTCGTCTCCGATAAAGGGGTGAGAGGGGCGGTTCTTAAGCTCGGGAGAGGGTTCGACTTCGTTCTCTTCGACGAGGGAACCGTTCGGGCCGGAGCGTCGTATTCCTTCATCAAGCTGTCCGTGATGGCTGGGAAGGAAGGCCTCACCGGATTGGAGTTCGCGGGAGGAATTCCCGGTTCGGTAGGAGGGGCCGTCTATATGAATGCCGGAGCGCACGGCTCGGACGTGTCATGTATCCTTAAGTCGGCGGACATCGTCTGGGAAGACGGGACGTTGGAATCATGCGGCAAGGAGGAGATGGGATTCGCCTATCGCCATTCCGTCCTTCATGAGCGGAGGGGGATCGTAACGGAAGCGACCTTCCGGCTCGAGAAGGGAGATCGCAAGGAGATCGCCGCCACGCTCGCGACCTACAAGGATCGCCGGCTGCGTACGCAGCCGCTGCAGATGGCCTGCGCGGGCAGCGTATTCCGCAACCCGCAAGGCGATCACGCGGCCAGGCTGGTCGAGGCCGCGGGCATGAAGGGCGCGCGGGAAGGCGATGCGGAAGTATCCCTGCTGCATGCCAACTTTATCGTGAACCATGGCGTTGCCAAGGCCGAGGACGTCCTCACCCTCATGCGCCGGGTTCAGAGCGCAGTGGAAGACCAATTCGGAATCCGACTGGTGCCGGAGGTACTCCTGATGGGTGAGCGGTAATCCGGAGGTGAATCCCTTGGACAAATTGGTGATTGAAGGCGGGAAGCCGCTTTCGGGCACCATACGCATCCACGGAGCCAAGAATGCCGCCCTGCCGATTCTGGCCGCCAGCGTGCTGGCCGAAGGAACGGTAACGATTCGCAATGTACCTCGCTTGCTCGATATCGAAGTGATGCTGAATATTTTGCAAGACCTGGGCTGCCGTGCAGAGCAGCAAGACGATGTCGTCACCGTCCAGAGCAATACCGCTTATTCTTCTCACGTGCCGGAGAGTCTGATGAGGCAGATGCGCTCCTCCGTCTTCCTGATGGGGCCGCTGCTCGCCCGGTTCGGCGAGGTCGAGGTGTACCAGCCGGGAGGCTGCGCGATCGGCGAGCGCAAGATCGATCTTCATCTCCGCGGGCTTCAGGCGCTCGGCGCCGAGATCCGGGAGACCGGCAGCCGCATCGTCTGCAAGGCGAAGCGCCTGATCGGAGCGGAGATCATCCTTGACTTCCCGAGCGTCGGCGCGACCGAGAACATCATGCTGGCCGCCGTGCTCGCCTCTGGGCGAACGACGATCGTCGGCGCCGCCCGCGAGCCGGAGATTCAAGACCTGGAGCGGTTCCTTAACGCGATGGGGGGCAAGGTGTCCGGCGCGGGGACGGATACGATCGTCATCGACGGCGTTCGCGCGCTCGGCGGCTGCGACTTCGAGATCATTCCCGACCGCATCGTGACCGGGACCGTGATGGTAGCCGCTGCGGCGACTCGCGGCGACGTGACTCTCGTCGGAACGAGACCGGGCCATCTGACCTCCCTGATCCACGTCATGAGGCGGGCCGGTATTCATATCGACGTCGAGAATGATATAATGAGAGTCGTCTCTCGCTCGAGACCGCGTTCGGTGGATCGGGTCGTAACGTCGCCATACCCTGCTTTTCCAACCGACTTGCAGGCTCAACTCATGATTCTGCTCGCCATCTCGGACGGGGTCAGCGTCGTGAAGGAGACCGTCTTCGAAGGCCGCTTCAAGCATGTGGACGAATTGGGCCGGATGGGGGCGGATATTCGCCTCGATCTCAACACGGCCTTTATCCGGGGAGTTCCCGAATTGTACGGAACGACCGTAGAAGCTTCCGATCTTCGGGCAGGAGCTGCGCTGGTTATCGCCGGCCTGGCCGCGAACGGCCGCACGACGGTCGAGCAAGTCCATCATATCGATCGCGGCTACGACCGGATCGAACTGATGTTCGGCAGCCTCGGCGGCCACATCGTTCGGCAGCCTTATGAGCGCGTGTCGACCGGCACTCATCGGTAATGGGATCCCCGCTGAAGCGGAAACCTTCTTTGGCGGGGATTTTTTCTAAACGGGACAGTATGGTCCCTGTAACTTTAACAGCGGAGGGGAGATTCGATCATGTCGGAACGGATTCCCGCCTTGAAGCCGAATCATGCCGAGACGCGGGGAGCCGCAGAGAAGCGGCGAGGGCGCAAGCTTCTTTGGATTGTCGTTTTTTTGTTTCTCCTTCTAGCAATCTTCCTGTTCTTCCGATCGAACCTCTCGAAGATTACCGAGATCAACGTAAGCGGGACAACCTTGCACGCCACGCAGGACGAGATCGTACAAGCTTCCGGAGCCCGCTTGGACGATTCGTTCTTCACGACCGACACGAAGGAGCTCGAGAAGAAGATCGGGCAGCTTCAGACGGTCGAGAAGGTCGGCGTCGTCAAGAAGTTCCCCGGCAGACTCGAGATAACGGTTCAGGAATACAAGGAAGTGGCGCTGGAGATGGACGGAGAAGGCAACATGCTGATCGTTCTATCGAACGGGCTTGCCGTGCCGCTGGCGAAGGGAGAAGCACTGCCGGACATGCCCATCCTCACGGGCTGGAAGCAGGGGGATGCAAATCGGGCTTCCCTGTGCACGACGCTGGGCGGCATGGAGGCCGGTCTGCTCAGCGATCTGTCGCAGATCTCGCCCGATCCGTCGAACGCGTATCCGGATCGGATCAAGCTGTATACAAGATCGAAGTTCGAGGTTGTGACGACTGTCGGACGACTGGCCGGCAAGCTGGGATTGCTGAGCGAGATCGTAGAGAATCGGGAGCCGGGCAGGGTCGTGCTGCTGGAAGCGGACACGTACATGCCCTATTCGGCAGAAAATGAGTAGCAAAAGGCTCTGAGCGCCCAAACTAACGGGCAAACTTAAGGAAAAGGACTCTACTCAAGAGGGTTAATCAATGTTAAAATCTCATGTATCGGCAACGAGTGGTTCCCTTTTTGTGAGTTACAGATTTGGTAGTGAAAATTAATGAAAATTTTTGTTGAAAAAAGAGGGAAAACCTCTTAGGCGTTGAATAAGTATAGGAATATTGAAATGAGTAGATGAATGAGTAGAGGCATAACTAGCGGCTTTACTAGAGAAAGCCTCCCATTTCCCAGCTATTTTCATCGACCAATTGGAGGTGCCACCGGTTGAGTAGCAACGACCTCATCGTCAGCCTGGACATCGGCACGTCGAAAGTCCGGGTGATTATCGGGGAAATCAGCAACGGGGCCATTAACATTATTGGCGTAGGTTCCGCGAATTCCGATGGGATTCGCAAGGGCGCCATCGTGGATATTGACCAAACCGTTCAATCGATCCGAAGCGCTGTCGATCATGCGGAACGCATGGTTGGAATTTCGATCAGTGAAGTTTACGTCGGCATTGCCGGCAATCATATCGCGCTACAGAGCAATCACGGTGTTGTCGCCGTCTCGAACGAGGACAGGGAGATCGGCGAAGAGGACATCGAACGGGTTTTGCAAGCGGCCAAGGTGGTTGCGCTCCCTCCGGAACGGGAGATTATCGGGCTCTTGCCGAAGCAGTTCCTCGTCGACGGATTGACGGGCATTCAAGACCCGCGCGGGATGATCGGGGTTCGTCTGGAAGTCGAATGCACGATCATTACGGGAACGAAGGCTGCCGTACATAACTTGATGCGCTGCGTCGAGAAGGCAGGTCTGCGCATTGCGCCGTCCGGCATCGTCCTGATGTCTCTCGCTTCCGGGATGATGGCCTTGACGAAGGACGAGAAGATGATGGGGACCGTGCTTGCCGATATCGGCGCGGGCGCCACGACGATCGCGATCTTCGAAGGCGGCAGCCTGGCGGCCGTCTCTACGCTTCCGATCGGCGGAGATTACGTAACGAGCGATATCTGCTACGGACTTAAGACCCAGACCGAGCATGCGGAGATGATCAAGCTCAAGTACGGCTGCGCGCGGATCGATGACGCCGCACCCGACGTCGCCTTCAAGGTCATGCGGGTGGGCACGAATGCGGAGAAGGAATTCTCGCAGGCCGATCTGGCTGCGATCATCGAGCCTCGCATGCAGGAGATCTTCCAGATGATTCGTCAGGAGGTCAAGAGGCTGGGGCACTTGGACAAGCTTAATGGTTATGTCCTGACGGGCGGATCGGTTACGATGCCGGGCGTCTTGTCGCTTGCGCAGGTCGAGCTGGAGTCCAGCGTGCGCATCGCGGTGCCGGACTTTATCGGGGTTCGCGACCCCTCTTACAGCAGCGGAGTCGGCATGATTCAATACGTGACGAAGTACGTTCGCTATCGCGGAAGCTCGTCTGGCCCGAAGAAGGCTGCGAAGAGCAAGAGTGCCGCAAGCCCTGCCGCTGCATCCAAGCCAGGCGTATTCGAATGGGTCAAGAACATGTTCAAGGAATTCATATAAGCCGCCGCTTACGGTTGTCTCGGCAAAGCGATGCGAGGAGGAATTACTAATTATGTTGGAGTTTGATTTGGAGATGGAACCGCTCGCTAAAATTAAAGTAATCGGTGTCGGGGGCGGCGGCAGCAACGCGGTAAACCGAATGATCGAGAACGGGGTCAAGGGCGTCGAATTTATTACCGTCAACACGGACGCCCAAGCCCTTCATTTGACGAAGTCGGAGCAGAAGCTCCAGATCGGTGACAAGCTGACTCGCGGCCTCGGCGCCGGAGCGAACCCGGAGGTCGGCAAGAAGGCGGCTGAAGAATCCCGCGAGGGAATCATGAATTCGCTTCGCGGCTCCGACATGGTGTTCGTCACCGCGGGCATGGGAGGCGGCACCGGCACGGGAGCCGCTCCCGTCATCGCCGAGCTGGCGAAGGAATGCGGCGCCCTGACGGTCGGCGTCGTAACCCGCCCGTTCACCTTCGAGGGCCGCAAGCGCTCCACCCAAGCCGACCAAGGCATCGAAGCGCTCAAAGAGAAGGTCGACACCCTTATCGTCATTCCGAACGATCGCCTGCTCGAGATCGTCGACAAGAAGACGCCGATGATGGAAGCTTTCCGCGAAGCGGATAACGTGCTGAAGCAAGCCGTGCAAGGCATCTCGGACCTGATCGCGGTTCCGGGCCTCATCAATCTCGACTTCGCGGACGTGAAGACGATCATGACCGAGCGCGGCTCGGCGCTGATGGGCATCGGCGTGGCGAGCGGCGAGAACCGCGCGATGGAAGCGGCCAAGAAGGCGATCATGAGCCCGCTTCTGGAGACGTCCATCGAAGGCGCTCGCGGCATCATCATGAACATCACCGGAGGCTCGAACCTGTCGCTGTTCGAAGTCAACGAAGCGGCGGAGATCGTCATCTCCGCTTCCGATCCCGAAGTCAACATGATCTTCGGCGCCAGCATCGACGACAGCCTGAAGGACGAGATCAAGGTCACCGTCATCGCAACCGGCTTCGAGCACCGTCCGTCGCCCTCTGCGCGCCGCGGGTTCGCCGCTCCGTCGCAGCAGCAGGCGCCTCAGCACCACTCTTCTTCGGCGGCCCAGGAATCGCATGACTCCCGTTCCGCCGGCAACAGCTCGCTTCGCCCGTTCGGCAGCAACAACGCGGGCAGCGATCAACTGGACATCCCGGCGTTCCTCCGGAATCGCCCGCGGGGCGATCGTTGATCCGACCGGATTGCTGTAAACGATTCCCATTGCTCGGCCCATCAGCCTATCTCTTTGTGGAGATAGGCTTTTGCTTTTGCGGCGCCGGATCGCCCCCCTCCCAAGATTATCTATACCTGTCGAGTCTGCTCCTTACCTCGCCTCCGGCGCCTCTCCACCCCCCTTCACTCCACCTCCATCCCGCTCCGGCTAACTCGCTGTTTCTCTGACAGCATCCTCCTCCAGAAGCATTATCTATCTTCTCCCCGTCGCTCAGGACAGCGATAGATTTGTCCCACGTAAGGCCGAGTGCCGAGTATTCCGAAGCATCGAAGGGCAGAGAAGTCCGAGTGCCTTCCGGAATCGTTCCCGAAATGACGGAAGCTTGATGCCGACAGCGGACGCACTCGTAGAGCGGCAGCCTCCGCGAAGAGATGGTGTAACGATCGGCGCAGCCGCAAGCCGGGCAGCGATAGGCGGAGGGCCAGCGGCATTGATGGAAATATTCGAAACACGCGCTCTCTCCTCCAATGTCGCGAAGAAAGTCCTTATAGGACTTTGGCATCATTTTACCCTCCTCTAAACAGGATCGTTTGTACTCATTCCAACATCTAAGAATCTATGAGTTTTGGGGCAGCCCATTTAGGATCGTGCGGGAGGGGGGGCCGGGCACCTCGCCGGACTCGCCGGATAGGAGGGGGTTATGTGAAATTTCACATTCGAGCGGCGCGATAACGGACAGGTTGGACGATTCTATGTGAAAAATAGCCTATATAGAGAAAACTCCGGCTTCCGTTGCCGTATGCAGGCTAAAAATCACATAAAACGCCGAGATGGCGGCTCATTCAAACCGATGAATGTGAAAAACCGCATAAAATCGCAACAGCCGGCGGATCAGAGGGCAAAATGGGCTCACGGAGCGGGAGAGGAGCGCCGCGCACAACGCCTAGCGATCAATTGCCATGCATCCGGTACGCGGCACCTCCTTCTCCCGTACCTTCTCCCCCCGCACCTTTTCCCCCTCTGGCGGCATTAGGTCTCCTCACCCGCTCGTTCAGGAGGGGAAGGAGTGGGGATCACCCGGCGGCGGTCGGGGTGCGGCGAAGATCCAATAGGTTCCTGAGCAATGGGAAGAAGAGGCATAAGCGCGCAGAAGGGGGATAGCGCCTTGCTGCATGACGCTGGAGTCGATGGAAGTCACGGGGTGGATTCTCCGTGAATGAGATTGGAGGGGCCTGAGCGAAGGGGAGAAGGGGCCTAATCGGTTTGCGAAGTATTATGGGGAGGGCGGGGGAGTGGGGGGATAAGAGAACGATAGGAGACGGAATAGCAGGCGATGGTTGATAGGCGCGAGACGGAGCGGAGCGGATACTGGGGGGCGTGATGGAGAAGAGGTTTGTCGACATGTGCCTTGAGGTGTCCGGAGCTACGACAAAAAAACAGCAGTCAGGGCGTCACGAATAGACAGACACCGAGAATCAAACGGATTATACTGGGTTCATCCATCCCGGCCTTGACCGCAAGCGGCTCCGGGGCGATAAAGGATGGCGATCCTTAATGACCGTATACGTAGATCTGGTCTTCCTTACGAATCTTGCCGTGGACGGGACCGTGCTTCTGCTTACGGCGAAGGTGAGGAAGCTGCGGCCTAAACGGCGAAGGGTGGCGCTGTCATCGGCGCTGGGGGCGGCGTATGCCGCGCTTATGTTCTTGGTGAGCGTGCCGTATTTGTATTCCTTCGCCGGCAAACTGCTGGTGTCGGTGCTTATGCTCTTGTGCGCGTTCGGGTACGGGGGAGCGCTTCGCTTCGTGCGTCTATTCGTCGCTTTCTATGTGGTGAACTTCGCCACGCTTGGAGGCGTAATCGGCACCTCGTTCCTGCTCGCCAGGTCGGGCAGTCCGTGGGAAGGCATGACGTTGACGGAGGACGGCGGGCTGCTCCTCGGCTGGCAGATGCAGCTCGGCCTCTTCGCGGCGGCGTTCGGCTTGTCGGCCTGGCTGTTCCGGGGCGCATCGGCGGCGACGGAGCAGCAGATGAAGCTTGAGGCTTTGCTGGTAGACGTTGTCGTGACGGTGGACGGAGAGCGCTGGAGCTGCCGCGGGCTGGTGGACACCGGCAATCGGCTGTACGATCCCCTGACAAGAATTCCCGTCATGATGATGGAGGCTTCCATCTGGAAGGATAAGCTTCCCTCCGGATGGGCGCAGCGTATCCAGAACGAGCCGGCGGATCGATTGATCGCCGAACTGGACGGCTCGGGCGAGGCCGAGTTCCCGTGGGGGGACCGGCTTCGTCTTATTCCTTATCGAAGCTTGAACGGAGTCTCGCGCTTGCTGCTTGCTATCAAGCCGGACTCTGTCGCGATCGTGCTCGGCTCTCAGGAGCGAATCTATCGACGGGTGCTCATCGGAATGGACGGAGGCTCTATCTCGCCGGATGGAACCTATCGCGCTATCGTTCATCCAGACTTGGGAATGACGGACAGCACGCCGTCGATTCCGTCCCAACCCGCGTGACAGGAGGCTGACGAAATGTATGTGAAGTTAAAGCTGATGTCCCAGTTGACGTTCTATCGCCTGTTATTCCGGTTCGGATGGAAGAGCGAGGAAGTGTATTACATCGGGGGCAGCGAAGCGCTTCCTCCCCCGCTCTCAAGGGAGGAAGAGGAGTATCTGCTCGAGCGGCTTCCTTCCGGAGATGCCGCGATCCGGGCGATGCTGATCGAACGCAACCTGAGGCTGGTCGTCTATATCGCGCGCAAGTTCGAGAACACGGGCATCCATATCGAGGATCTCGTCTCGATCGGGGCGATCGGACTGATCAAGGCGGTCAACACGTTCGATCCCGAGAAAAAAATCAAGCTGGCCACTTACGCCTCCCGCTGCATCGAGAACGAGATTCTGATGTATCTGCGCCGCAACAGCAAGACCCGCACGGAAGTCAGCTTCGACGAGCCGCTGAACATCGACTGGGACGGCAATGAGCTTCTGCTCTCGGATGTGCTCGGCACCGAGAACGACACGATCTATCGCAACATCGAGGAGCAGGTGGACCGCAAGCTGCTCCACAAGGCGCTCGACAAGTTAACCGAGCGGGAGCGGACGATCATGGAGCTGCGCTTCGGACTTGCGGACGGCGAAGAGAAGACGCAGAAGGATGTCGCCGACCTGCTCGGGATCTCGCAATCGTACATCTCGAGATTGGAGAAGCGGATCATCAAGCGATTGCGCAAGGAATTCAACAAGATGGTGTGACCGAATAAAATCGCCTGACCGGATAAAAAGCTTGCTCGAATAAAAATACCTGCCGCGGAGATACTTGTCAGTAACGCTGCTCCCCGGGAGGAATCGCCTTGACCCGCAACAAAGTGGAGATTTGTGGAGTGGACACCTCCAAGCTGCCTGTACTTACGAACGCCGAAATGAGGGAGTTGTTTCTCGCTCTGCAGACCCGTGGGGAATTGGAAGCACGGGAGAAGTTGGTCAACGGCAACTTGCGTCTCGTGCTTAGCGTCATCCAACGATTCAACAACCGCGGAGAGTTCGTCGACGATCTGTTCCAGGTCGGCTGCATCGGCCTCATGAAGGCGATCGACAACTTCGATCTGGGCCAGAACGTGCGCTTCTCGACGTACGCGGTGCCGATGATTATCGGCGAGATCCGCCGCTACCTGCGCGACAACAATCCGATTCGGGTATCCAGAAGCCTTAGGGATATCGCATACAAGGCGCTGCAGATTCGCGATCAGTTGACGAACCAGCATTCGCGGGAACCGACGATTCTCGAGATCTCCGAGGTGCTGAACGTGCCGAAGGAGGATATCGTGTTCGCGCTTGATGCAATCCAGGACCCGGTATCCCTGTTCGAGCCGATCTACCACGACGGAGGAGATCCGATCTTCGTCATGGACCAGATCAGCGACGAACGCAACAAGGACATTCAATGGATCGAGGAGATCGCGCTTCGGGAAGCGATGCGCAAGCTTAACGATCGGGAGAAGATGATCCTGTCGATGAGGTTCTTCGAAGGCAAGACGCAGATGGAGGTCGCCGACGAGATCGGGATCTCGCAAGCGCAGGTGTCCAGGCTCGAGAAATCCGCCATCCAGCAGATGCAGAAGCACGTCAAGACGTAATTTAAGCGCATGTCGGATACGCGCATGCGAAGCGAGGCTTAGGCGGCGGGAACGCTGCGCAAGCCTCGTTCTTTTTTACCGTACATTTTCGGGACTAGGCACATATAATGAAGGGGAAGGGTGTAGGTCTTAAGGAGCGCCGGCTGGGAAAGGCGGGGACGTTGATGAAAATATCCGATTTCCAGACGAAGGACGTCATCAACATCGTGGACGGCAGAAAACTCGGTCAGGTGACCGACCTGGAACTCGATCTGCGTCAAGGAAGAATCGATTCCATCGTGGTGCCGACGGTGAGCCGATTCTTCGGCATGTTCGGGGGAGGGAACGACGTGATCATTCCGTGGCGCAATATCGTGAAGATCGGAGCGGACGTCGTGCTCGTCAGGCTGGACGATGCGAAGGCTTACAAGACGGAGGAGATGGAGGGAATCGGACGCTAGCGTTCGATTCCTTTCTTTTCCCAAATGAGGCGGGCTGTGATACACTTGGTGTCGGGAGGTGAATCGCTTATGGAACCGTTTATTCGTCCACAGAGGCCGCAAGGTTCCGCGGAGCTGCTTCATCTGGAAGCGTGGGAGAGCCGCTGGGGGCTGACCGCCGGCTTCTCGACCCGGCACGGGGGTGTCAGCGCGGAGCCTCGGCATTCGCTGAATACGGCGCTTCACGTCGGCGACAGCCCGGAGGATGTGATCGCGAACCGCAGGAGGGTAACGGAGACGCTCGGCCGGCCGTTCGAGGCTTGGACGTGCGCGGAGCAGGTTCACGGCAGCCGTGTATACGAAGTGAGCGCGAAGGATGCGGGACGCGGCCGACTGGATCGGGAGTCCGCGATACCGGATGCGGATGCGCTCGTGACCCGCGAGCCGGAGGCTCTGCTGACGATGTTCTTCGCCGATTGCGTGCCGCTCTACTTCTACGATCCCGAGGCGAATGCGATCGGACTGGCGCACGCCGGCTGGAAGGGAACCGCAGCGGACGTTGCGGCCGCAACGGTCGAGGCGATGGGCCGCCTGTACGGAACGAAGCCGGAGCGGCTGCTGGCAGCCGTCGGCCCTTCGATCGGAGCCTGCTGCTACGAGGTCGACGAGGCCGTTCTGAAGCATGTCAGGCCGCTTGCCGCAGAACTCGACGGCTATCTTCAGGAGGGAGCCGCTTCCTTGGTTCTGGATGTCAAAGAAGGGCGAGCCCGGATAAACTTGAAAGAATTTAACCGACACCTTATGATAAAAGCAGGAATTTTGCCGAGCCGCATCGAATTGTCAACATGGTGCACAGGCTGTCGCACCGACCTCTTCTTCTCGCACCGCAAGGAGAAGGGCGCGACCGGCCGCATGATGAGCTGGCTCGGACTGAAGAGGGGATAAGCTTCATGGCGTTGGCAGACCGCATTACGGAAGTGGACAGAAGAATCGCGGCCGCTTGCGAGCGCAGCGGAAGGAAGCGGGAGGATGTGCGCGTTGTCGCCGTCACGAAGTACGTGTCCGCCGCCGCGGCCCGCGCCGTCGTCGAACAAGGAATTACCCAGCTTGGAGAGAACCGCTGGCCGGCGTCGGAGGAGAAGTGGAACCTTCTTCGCGGACAAGCCTCGTTCCACTTCATCGGCTCGCTGCAGACCAAGAAGGTCAGGGAGGTCGTCGGTCGGTTCGATTATATTCATTCTCTCGATCGGCTGTCGCTGGCGGAGGAGATCGAGAAGCGGGCGTCCGCGCTCGGCATCGTCGTTCCTTGTTTCGTGCAGGTGAACGTGTCCGGCGAGGAGTCCAAGCACGGCCTGAGCCCGAACGAGGCGGCGGACTTCGCCGCAGCGATCCGTCCGCTGCGCCATATTCGTCCGATCGGACTCATGACGATGGCGCCGATCGAGCTGGAAGCCGAAGAGGCTCGCCCGGTATTCCGGGAGCTCCGGCTGCTGAAGGACAAGCTTAATGCTGGCGGTGTGTTCGGGAACGAGCTTGCGGAATTGTCGATGGGCATGTCGGGGGACTTCGAGGTGGCGATCGAAGAAGGCGCTACCTGGGTTCGTCTCGGAACCGTCTTGGTGGGTAAGGAAGAAGAGGAAGCCTGATTCTCGGTCGCATGGGATCGATCCGGATCGGCCAATAAGGGAGGGACCGTTAATGAGCGTGATGAACAAATTTTTGAACTACCTGGGACTTCAGGAGGAGGAAGCTCCGGCCGATCGCGACGAGAGTTATGGCGTGGAAGACGAACAAGAAGTTGAAACCACTCCGTTTGAGACCCGTAAACATACGAGTAAGAACAATGTCGTCAGTATTCATTCCCAGAAGAACGCCCGGGTCGTGCTCACCGAGCCTCGCACTTACGACGAGGCGCAGGAGATCGCCGACCACTTGAAGTCCAGAAGAAGCATCGTGATCAACCTGCAGCGCGTACGCAGGGAGCAGGCGGTGCGGATCGTCGACTTCCTGAGCGGAACCGTATACGCTCTGGGCGGACACATCTCCAAGCTTGGCCCGAATATTTTCATGTGCACGCCGGATTCGGTGGAGATTTCGGGAACCATATCGGAGATGCTGGGAGAGGACGCCGACTATACCAAGACGAGGTGACCTCGAGTTGAGCGAAGTGTTCAAGATTATCGATTTTGTGTACCAGGTGTACTTCTACATGATTCTGATCTACGTGCTGATGTCTTGGGTGCCGGCTGTGAAGACCAGCTTCGTCGGCGAACTGCTGGGCAAGATCGTCGAGCCTTATCTGTCGATCTTCCGCAGGTTCATTCCGCCGATCGGCGGCATTCTGGATATCTCTCCGATCATCGCCCTGATCGCGCTGCAGTTCGTCGTCATGGGCCTTAAAACCGTGCTCGACGTGTTCGTCTGATCACGCCGACCGCACGCTGGGAAAGGGAACGATCAAGCATGCCGCATGCCGATATCTACGAACATTTCCATCCCGATGAGAAGTCGTTCGTCGATCGCGCCTGGGAGTGGGTCGAGCGGGCCGCCGAGCTTCATCAAGTTCGGCGTACCGACTTTCTCGATCCGCGCCAGGCGCATATTTTGTTTACGCTGGCCAACAAGCATCCTGATGTCGCGATTCGTCTCGACGGGGGCGGCGAGGACGCCGAGCGCCGGCGGGCTATCGTCGCGCCGGATTATCGGCCTCTGGAGGACGAGCCGATCGGAATCGGGGTGCTGGACATCGTCTCCGACGATCGCCGGATCGGCGAGCTCGACCATGGCGACTATCTCGGCGCGCTGCTCGGCCTTGGAATGAAGAGGGACAAGATCGGGGATATTCATCCCCGGGAGGACGGCTGCCATGTGCTGATCGCCGAGGAGATCGGCGACTTCCTGACCGGGCACTTGCGCCAGGCGCATCGGGTCGAGGTGCGCGCCTCGGTCATCGGGCTTGACGGACTGAAGGCGGTGAGGCCCGAGCTGGAGGAGATGGCGCTGTCCGTCGCTTCGCTGCGGCTGGACGGCGTGGCGAGCGATGCGTTCCGGCTCAGCCGGGCGAAGATTATGGACCCGATCCGCGCGGGACGATGCCGCGTCAACTGGAAGCCGGCGGAGGACCCTTCCGCTCAGCTTCGGGAGGGCGACATCGTCTCGATGAAGGGCTTCGGCCGCTTCAAGGTGCTTGCGATCGACGGCGTATCCAAGAGCGGAAGAATTCGGGTGCGGATCGGGAAATTTGTGTAATCGGGACAGGAGGAAGGAGGAAAATAGCATCTTCCGTCGAAATGAAGGTATAGAAGCGGGTTAACCGATACATACGGACAAAGAAACGGGAGGTACGCTCATGCCACTTACTCCACTGGACATTCATAACAAGGAATTCGGCAAGCGTCTGCGAGGATATGATGAGGACGAGGTTAACGAATTCCTGGATCAGATCATCAAGGACTACGAATTGCTTATCCGCGAGAACAAGGAGCTGCAGAGCCAGCTTGGCACCGTTCAGGAGAAGCTCGGCCACTTCGCCAACATCGAAGAGACGCTGAGCAAGACGATCATCGTCGCGCAGGAAGCGGCCGACGAGCTCAAGAACAACGCGAAGAAGGAAGCCCAGCTCATCGTGAAGGAAGCGGAGAAGAATGCCGACCGGATCATCAACGATTCGCTCGTCAAGAGCCGCAAGATCGCGATGGAAGCCGAGGAGCTCAAGAAGCAGGCCGCGATCTACCGCGCCCGCTTCCGCGCTCTGATCGAATCGCAGATGGAGCTGCTCAGCCAGGACGGCTGGGATTCGCTGGACAGCAGCGAGTCGCGCCTTCGCGAAGGCTCGGGCAGTCTGTAGCTCTATCTGTAACTCTTCGGGGCTCTCGCCGGGCTTCTGCACGAATTGACAAACGGCCCGAGAAGAGTTATAAAGAAGGGAAGCAAACGATAAGCGAAAGTCCTTGACGGGAACAAGTGCCCCATGAGCCGATCCCAGAGAGCTGGCGGCCGGTGCGAGCCAGCGTGAAGCGAAGGCGGCATATCCTCCCCGAGACGGCTCGCCGAACGGCTTGTGCCCAAGACGGCGCGATCCGCTAAGCGAGAACGGCTTCCCCTCCGTTAATGGGGGCGCGCGGCGCGATAACGCCGCGTTCTCAAGTGCCGAAGTCCCGCAATCCTCGTGATTGGCAGACGTCGGAACAAGGGTGGTATCGCGAGAATTAACCTCGTCCCTTTTGCCAGGGGCGGGGTTTTATTTATTTTCCGAAGAGGGTGGCTGGTGACATGAACCGCGTTGACGTCAAAGAGAAAGCGAGAGCCCGCGAGCTTCGCGTGCTGGATAAGTGGAATAAGGAAGATACGTTCAGGAAGTCCATCGACAATCGCAAGGAAGCGCCTAACTTCGTGTTCTACGAAGGGCCGCCGACGGCGAACGGCAAGCCTCACATCGGGCACGTGCTTGGCCGCGTTATCAAGGACTTCATGAGCCGCTACAAGACGATGTCCGGCTACCGCGTCATCCGCAAGGCGGGCTGGGACACGCACGGGCTGCCGGTCGAGCTTGGCGTCGAGAAGCAGCTCGGCATCTCCGGCAAGCAGGAGATCGAGAATTACGGCGTTGAGCCGTTCATCAAGAAGTGCAAGGAGAGCGTGTTCGAGTACGAGCGGCAATGGCGCGAGCTGACGGCGGCGATCGGCTACTGGACCGATCTCGACAATCCGTACATCACGCTCGACAACCGTTACATCGAGAGCGTCTGGAACATCCTCGCGACGATCCACGACAAGGGTCTGCTCTACCGCGGGCACCGCGTCAGCCCGTACTGCCCGGACTGCCAGACGACGCTCAGCTCGCACGAGGTCGCGCAAGGCTACGAGGACGTCAAGGACCTGTCGGCGACGGCGAAGTTCAAGCTGAAGAAGAGCGGCGAGTATGCGCTGGCTTGGACGACGACGCCTTGGACGCTGCCGGGCAATGTGGCGCTCGCCGTACACCCGGACATCGACTATGTGCGCGTGAAGCAAGGGGAGGAAGTGCTTATCCTCGCCGGAACGCTTGCCGAGAAGGTGCTGAAGGGCGACTACGAGCCGCTCGGAACGGTCAAGGGCAGCGAGTTGGTCGGACTGGAGTACGAGCCGCTCTTCCCCTATGTGGTTGTGGAGAACGCGTACCGGATCATCGACGCCGATTACGTCAGCGATTCGAGCGGCACCGGCATCGTCCATATCGCGCCGGCGCACGGCGACGACGACTATCGCGTGGCGCGGCAGCACGGCATTCCGATGCTGATGGTGGTGAACGGCGAAGGGCGTTACACCGATGCGGTCACGGACATGGCCGGCCGCTTCGTGAAGGACCCCGAGGTCGACATCGAGATCGTCCGGAAGCTGTCCGAGCGCGGCTTGCTCTACCATAAGGAGAGATACGAGCACAGCTATCCGTTCTGCTGGCGCTGCAAAACCCCGCTGATCTATTATGCGACGGAGAGCTGGTTCATCCGCACGACCGCCGTCAAGGAGCAATTGATCGCGAACAACAAGACGGTGAAGTGGTATCCGGAGCATCTGCGCGACGGCCGCTTCGGCAAGTTCCTCGAGGAACTGGTCGACTGGAACATCAGCCGCAACCGCTACTGGGGAACGCCGCTTAACGTGTGGACGTGCGACACCTGCGGCAAGGAGAAGGCGCCGCACAGCCATGCCGAGCTGAGAGAGCTGGCGATCGGCGACGTGCCTGCGGACCTGGAGCTGCACAAGCCGTACGTGGACGAGGTGCGGCTGCGCTGCGAATGCGGCGGCACGATGACCCGTACGCCGGAGGTGATCGACGTCTGGTTCGACAGCGGCTCGATGCCGTTCGCACAGTACCATCATCCGTTCGGCGACGAGAAGACGTTCGCGGAGCAGTATCCGGCCGACTTCATCAGCGAAGGGATCGACCAGACGCGCGGCTGGTTCTTCAGCCTGCTGGCCGTCTCGACGCTGTACAACGGGAAGGCGCCGTACAAGTCGGTCATCTCGACCGGGCACGTGCTCGACGAGAACGGGCAGAAGATGAGCAAGTCCAAGGGCAATGTCGTCGATCCGTGGGACATCATCAACGAGGCTGGAACCGATGCGCTGCGGTGGGCGCTGCTCGCCGACAGCGTGCCGTGGAACAGCAAGCGGTTCTCGAGGGGAATCGTCGGCGAAGCGAAGTCCAAGGTCATCGATACGCTGGTGAACACGCATGCGTTCTACGCGCTGTATGCGACGATCGACGGCTACGTTCCAAGCAACCCGGCTCATCAAGCCGGCGAGTCGACGAACAAGCTGGACCGCTGGATTCTGTCCCGCGTCAATTCGCTGATCGCGACCGTCCGAAGCGGGCTCGAGGCGAACGACTTCCTGAATCCAGCCAAGGCGATCGAGCAATGCATCGACGAGCTGTCCAACTGGTACGTTCGCCGTTCCCGCGACCGCTTCTGGGGAAGCGGCCTGACGGAAGACAAGATTAACGCGTATCAGACGCTGCGCGAAGCGCTGCTGACGCTCTCCCGCTTGATCGCGCCGTATACGCCGTTCGTCGCCGAGGACATCTACGGCAATCTGGGCGGCGGCGAGAGCGTCCACCTGGCGGATTACCCGCAGGCCGACGAGTCGAAGATCGACGAGAAGCTGGAGCGGGACATGGAGACGGCTCGCAACATCGTCGAGCTTGCGCGCAACGTGCGCAACGAAGCCGGCATCAAGAACCGCCAGCCGCTGTCGGAGCTGCTCGTCTCGCTTGGCGGAGAGTTCGACGCTCTCGGCTACGAGGATATCATCAAGGATGAGCTCAACGTCAAGAAGCTGACGATTGTGACGGATGACAGCGGGTTCGTCGACTTCAGCCTGAAGCTTAACCTGAAGGCGGCCGGCAAGAAGTACGGCAAGCACGTCGGCCCGATCCAGGCCGTGCTGAAGGGCTTCGGCGCGGACGAGGCGCGCGCGGTCGTGACGGGCGGCGTTCTGAACTATACGTCTGCCGAAGGCGAGGCGCTCGCTGTGACGCTCGACGAGCTGCTCGTCGAGAAGCAGGCGAAGCCGGGCTTCGCGTCGGCGTCCGGCAGCGGGCTGACGGTTGCGCTGAACACGGACATCACGCCGGAGCTGGAGCAGGAAGGGCTTGTGCGCGAAGTGATCCGCGCGGTGCAGGACCTGCGCAAGAAGCTCGATCTGAAGGTCGAGCAGCGCGTCTCGCTTGTGCTGGACGTTGACGCCGAGACGGAAGCGGCGCTGCAGGCGTTCGAACACGTGCTGCGCGAGAATGTGCTTGTGAACGAGGTAAGCTTCGGAGCTGAGTCCGGGGCGGAGAAGGTTCAGGCCGGTGACAAGTGGATCGGCTTGACCATTCGTTCTTAACAGCCTCTGTTTGAATGGAAGCGGAAGGGTGTCCTGGCAGGCTTGAGCTTGCAAGGACACCCTTTCTTGACATAATAGAATTTATAACTTTTCGGGTGTGGAGTGGGTCTTCACGTTCTCTTTGTTGTTTGGTACATTTGAAACATGGAGCCGAATATTCTCAAGCGAATTTTGTTCGATGAAAGAGGCCACTGGG
>NZ_SSOB01000029.1 GCF_004801405.1 Cohnella fermenti | reverse complement strand
CGGAAATCGGGTAGACTACAGTCTATAACCCTTTCAGCGATTTTATCCTTTTAGAGTGAGACCTTAAGGATACCGTAAAATCGCTAGATTGGGTTATTTTTCTTTGGAGAACTTTTCACTGTCCAGTTGGATTTAAAACCGCGAATTTTTACGGTGCAGGAACGTCTGCGCAACTATCAATGAAATTAAACGGCAGCCAAAGCAGCGGTTTTATCAAGGACTTTAACGGACCGGATGATGACTTTGAACACGGCTCCTTTGACGTTTTTAAAATCTTATCCGATTTCGATCTTGGCGATATCAAGAGCATCGAAATTACAAATCATATGAATAATGACGACAATCCAGAATGGTTTCTAGAATGGGCGGTAATTCATGATGATGTGAATGACCGTTTATGGACATTCCCACTTCGAAATTGGATAGGCGGAGGTGGAATGGCTGAATCCGTAACGATTAACCATTCCAAAATGGAAGATTCTTTTCTGAGTCAAATCGCTCATTATGCCATAAATCCATATCATGTTACGAGAAATTTGAAACAACGCACGATTAAACAGTTGGTTCATTCTTAATTCGCGGAGTCGAACAGCCCGGGGCCAAGAAACGGGCTGTTCCTTATTTTGCAGAGTGACAAAGTAGTGGGGGGAAAATACCGCTTAAGCGGACAAACGGACGGCGAGTCGGCAGGAGGATCAGAGTTCGAGCGCTCGGTTGCGCCCGGCGAAGAGCGGGCTTCCGGTGGACATCGGTGCGGATCGGGACGCGGCCGGGTCGAGGTATTTCTTGGCACCGTTGACGGCCAGCGCGGCGTCCGACAGAGCGCCCGCGATCAGGTGCAGCTTGCTCGGGAAGTTCGCCGCGTCGCCCGCGAGGAAGATGCCCGGCAGCCGAGTCGCAAGCCGCGCGTCCGCATCGAAGTTCCACGCCGACTTCTCCAGGCCCCAGGCGGAGAGCGGGCCGTATTCGCTGCGGGTTCCGTGATCGACGACCACCTCGTCGACCTCGATCCGCTCCCGCCGCTCTCCGAAGCCGCCGCCGTCGAGCCGGCGGATCGTCGCGGCTTCGATTCTCTCTCCCGCGCCGTGCAGCCGCTCGATCGCGTAGGGCGCGCGGGCTTCGACGAGAGCGCCCGGCGATGCCGCCAGGGTCCGGCCAAGCTGTTCGCCGCCGCTCCGGCTCACGACGATAATCCGGGAAGCGACGGCGGCCAGCTCCTCCAGACGAACGGAGGAAGACGTCGTTCCGCTGCTTGAGAGCAGCACCCGCTTGCCCCGCAGCCGCTCCGGCTCGATCGCCGCCGAAGCGTAATGCAGATTGGCCGCTTCATACCGCTCGGCCCCTTCCAGATCGAGCCGCACAGGGCCGGGCGCGCCGTGGCCGACCGCGAGAATCAGCGCGCGGGTCGCATGGCGCTGCCCGCAGGCGGAGACGATGACCATCGTTCCGTCCCCGCGCCGCTCGAGCTGCGCTACCCGCTGCCCGAGCACAATCGTCGGCTCGAAGGTGCGGGCCTGCCGAATCAGGTTCTCGACAAGCGCGGAGCAGCGGATCGGCGGCACTCCCCCGACGTCCCATACAATCTTCTCCGCGTAGGAGAGCAGCCTTCCTCCGAGCTCGCCGCGCGCCTCGATCAGCTTGACGCTCATCTCCCGCAAGCCGCCGTAGAATGCGGCGTATAAGCCGGCCGGACCTCCTCCGACGATCGTGAGATCGTACGTCTTCATGCGGTCGGTCATAAGTCTCCTCCTCTTCCCAATCTCCATCCTATGATAAGAACTCAAGCGCGTCTGCCCCGCAGCAGCAAGTACATGAAGAACGGTGCGCCGATCCCGGCCGTGAAGACGCCGGCCGGGATGTCCATCGGTTGGAACAGCATTCTTCCCGCCAAGTCCGCCGCGAGCAGCACGAGCGCCCCCGCCAAGGCGGACGCCGGGATCACGAGGCGGTAATCGTGGCCGACCAGCCTCCGCGCGATGTGCGGAGCAAGCAGGCCGACGAACGACAGCGTTCCCGCCACGCCGACCGAAGCGCCGGCGAGCGCGACGCTGCACAATAGAGCGGCCATTCGGCTCCATTGCAGCCGGCTGCCGAGCCCGATCGCCGTCGCGTCTCCGAGCGCCTGCACGTTCAGCTCCCTCGCGATGCGCAGCGACAAGGGGAGGAAGACGGCGAGCCACGGCCACAGCATGCCGATGTACGTCCAGTTCGTCCCGTAGATGCTGCCGGTCATCCAGTTCAGCACCTGTGCGGCGAGATAGGCGGGCCCGCTGATGAGCAGGAACATCGTCAATGCGCTGAGCGCCGTCGACAAGCCGATGCCGATCAGCACGAAGCGCATCGGCGTTACGCCCTTCTTCCAGGACAGCGCATAATGGATCGCCACGACGACGAACGCCCCGGCGACGGCAACGAAGGGCACCAGATGGATGCTGTAGCCGGAGAACAAGGTCATGAAGCCGACGACCGCAACCGAAGCGCCTCCCGTCACGCCGGCCAGATCGGGCGAAGCGAGCGGATTGCGCACGACGCCTTGGAGCAGCGCCCCGGCGACCGCCAGCGCCGCTCCGACCAGAATGGCCGCGAGAATACGCGGCAAGCGCAGCTTGAGAACGATCAGATCGGCGCTCTCGGACCCGAGCCCGACCGCCGCCCGCAGCACTTGCCCGAGCGGCACCCGGACCGCGCCCAGCGACAGCGACACCGCGGCGGCAAGCGCGACAAGCAGCAACAGCGCGAGCAGCGCCGCGGCCGACCGGCGGCCATGGTGTCTACTCATGGCTCCTCCCCCTTGCCGCCCGAATGAGGAACGGCACGCCGATGATTGCCGTCGCGACGCCCACGGGCACCTCCTTCGGCATAAGAATTAGCCGCGAGACGGTGTCCGCCGCAACGAGCAGAATGGCGCCGGTCAGCGCGCAATACGGCAGCAGCCAGCGGTGATCGTTGCCGACGAGGGAACGGCACAGATGCGGAACGACCAGGCCGACGAACGCGATCGGTCCCGCCGCCGCGACGGAGCTGCCCGCGAGCAGCACAACGGCCGCGGCCGCCAGCAGGCGAACGAGGCCGAGGCGCTGGCCGAGGCTTCTGGCGTTGTCGTCTCCCAGCGCCATGACGTTCAGCGAAGCGGACAGCAGCATGGCGAGCAGCAGACCTGCCGCCATGTAGGGCAGAACGGCCGCCAGATGTTCGAGCTTGCGGCCCGACACTGAGCCGATCATCCAGAGAAGAGCGGCATCGAGCGACTGCTTGTTCAGCAGAATAAGCCCTGACGTCGCAGACGAAGCGAATGCGGCGAACGCCGCCCCCGCCAGCGTAAGCCGAATCGGGTCGAACCTGCCTCCGATCCCCAAGCCGAGGACGAGCACGCAAGCCGCCGCCGCGCCCGCTCCGACGAAGGCGACCCAGACCATGTTCACCATCGACATCGACGAGCCGTACGCGGTTAACCCGATGACGATCAACAGGGAAGCGCCCGAGTTGACGCCGAATACCGACGGGGACGCGAGCGGATTCTTCGTCAGCACCTGCATCACGCATCCGGCAACCGCCAGGCAGGCGCCGACGAATGCCGCGATCAGCGTCCGAGGCACCCTTGACGTGCGAAGAATAAGTTGTTCGTTCGTGCCTGCGAAGTCGGCATATGCCGTCCATAGCTGTTCCAGCCGATACGTATGCACGCCGAACAGCAAGCTGCCCATCATGCACACGAGAAGCAGCGCCAACCCCGCCGCGATTCCGGCCGCCCTTCGCCTGCCGCTTCGCAGCCAACCCGCCATCGCGATCACGCCTCCTGCCCTTATTGCCGAGGTCGGGTCCGGCTCTGATGAGAACCGGACCCGACTCGTACGCTTTATTTCGCCTTGCTTTCCCTTGATATTGATGTGAACGCTGGCGCGCAATGTAGTCGAAATTTCATGCTTATTCGCTCACTTCAGGCACAGACCGCGAATTATAGTCGAAATTTCATGCTTATTCGCTCACTTCAGGCACAGACCGCGAATTATAGTCGAAATTTCATGCTTATCCGCTCGTCTCAAGCACAGACCGCAAAATATAGTCGAAACTTCACGTTTATTCATTCGCTCAAATTCGCTCAATTCGCTCAATCGGCTCAGTTCGCTCAATTCACCCATTTCGCTCAATTCGCCCAGTTCACTCAGTTCGCTTCGAAATACTTCTCCAGCTCGTCCAGCAGAAGGTTCGCCGCCTCGATGCCGCCGGACGAATTCCAGATCGCCTCGTCGACCTCGATGACCTTGTTCGCCTTCGCCGCGTTCAGGTTCCGGAACAGCGGATCGTCCTGCCACTCCTTCACGACCAGATCGGCGTCATTCTTGCCCGCGACCCGGGTGACGAAGTAGAACAGCACATCCCCGTCCATGCTGGGGATCGTCTCCTTCGACATGACCTCGATCGAGGAATCCTTGTCCTGGGAGGCCGGACGCGCAAAGCCCAATTCGTTCAGGATGGCTCCGGAGAACGATTGCTTCTGGTAGATGCGCACCTGGGAAGCCGAGAAGCGGACAACCGACACCTGCGTCGACAGCTTGTCGCCAAGCTTCTCCTTCAGCGAGGCGATGCGCTCTTCGTACGCCGCCAGCGCCGCTTCTCCTTCGGCTTGCTTGCCGACCGCTTCCGAATACAGCTTGAAGTTCGTCTTCCAGTCGCCTCCCAGGTCCTCCGAGAACACGGTGGGGGCGATCTCCTTCAGTTGCTCGTAAATTTTCTCCTGCCGGGCCTTGTTGCCGACGATCAGGTCCGGCTTCAGACCGGCGATCAGCTCCAGGTTCGGCTGAAGCTCGTCGCCGACGACGGTGACGTCCTGCATATCATCCTTGATAAAATCATACCAAGGATCGCCCACCCAAGAGGATACGGCTCCGATCGGCTTCACTCCGAGCGCGAGCAGCGCTTCCGTGCCTTCGTTGGTCAGAATGACGACCCGCTGCGGAACGCCGGTCAGCTCGGTCTCGCCCATCGCGTGCTTGACGACGCGAGTCGCCTCCGCGGACGCTCCGGCCGGCGATGCGGACGCGGATGCCTGGCTGGCCGTTGCCGCCGCCGTCTCGGGAGCGGACGATGCGTTCGAATTCGCATTGCCGCCCGCGCCGCAGGCGCTTGCCAGGACAAGGATACAAAGCAGCATGGCTGCCGCCATCGACGATCGGAATGTTCTGTTTCTGTTTCTGTGCATGGTTGCTCGTTTCCCTCCAACATATTGAGAATGAATATCATGATCGTTCTCAATATACCTTCGCGCCCTTCTGGCGGCAATGGGATATGCGGACAGCGGCAATGGATTATGTGGACGATGCGCGCGGCCCAGCCTCTGCGAGCGCGCCCGCTCCTGATAAACCGTCGGCGCTGTGCCCTCCAGCTTCTTGAACATGCGGCTGAAGTAGTAGCTGTCCGAATAGCCCACGCTCTCGGCGATCTCCCGCAGCGTGCAGTCCGTGTCCCGCAGCAGCTCCTTCGCCCGGTCCATCCGGACGCGGATCAAGTAATCGATCGGACTTGTCCGCTTGCCGCTCTTGAACAGGCGCAGCAGTTGACGCGGATTGCAATCGAGGGCGGCGGCCAAGGAATCGAGCGTGATCGGCTCCTTGTAGCGCTCCTTCAAGTAACGGGCCGCTTGCTCCGCCAAGTCCGGCTTCGTCGGCCGAACGTCCCGCTCTTCCATCTGCGCGAGCAATTCCGATACGAATTGATAGAAGGTCGTCCGGACGCGGAGCAGCTCCGCCCCTCCGCCGCCGCGCCACCCAGACGCCATCGCTTCGACCAAGCCATGCAGCGCCAACGGGTGCGTCGGAGCGAACGCATATTGAAGCCGGAACGGATTGTCCCGCTCCACCCTGTCGATCAGCTCCGGACGGGACTTTAACGGCAGAACGGCCTTGTAGAAAATAAAGCCGTATTCCAGCGCCTCCTCCGCTTCGACATCAAGGCACAAGCCCTTGCCGCCGTGCAGCACATGGAACCTTCCGGCTTCCTTCGGCGTCCCGTCCATGCTCACTGTCGCTTTGCCCCGGATGACATAGAAGAACGCGCTCGACGGCAGCAGATACGACCGCAGCGCTTCCCCTTGTCCCATGCTCGCCACCCGAATATCGATGATTCGTATGTATACCTGATTCCAGAGCATCATTTGATCCCGCAAGTTCATCTCAAGTCGACTCCTCTTCGCGCTTGCCGGTCAGACCGAACAACGGCGGCCTCCGCCCGGAAGCAAGTTCCGGCAATTGCCCCCATTATAAGTGATAATAATTCTCAATTACAAGCGATATAAACGAATTTTTCTGGGGGTCGCTCTGTACAAAGCTGTACAAAGGCATTCGGACGTGTTACCCTTAAACCACTTAAACAACCAATCATCCTACGTTTAGAGGTGACAAACTTTGCTTCAGAAGACCAACCGATTGTCGCTCGTCGAGCAGGTCACCGCCCAGTTGCAAGAGCGGATCGAGACCGGGGCATGGGCGCCCGGCGCCAGGATTCCGGCCGAACCCGAGCTGATGGAATCGCTCGGCGTCAGCCGCAACACGCTCAGGGAAGCGATTCGCGCATTGACGCATACGGGCATGCTGCGGACAAGGCAGGGGGACGGGACGTATGTGGTGTCTTCGAGCGCTCTGGCCGCCGCGCTGCAGAATCGCGTGAGGAAGACGGAATGGCTTGAGACGCTGGAGGTTCGCCGGGCGCTCGAACGCGAAGCGGCGATATTGGCTGCCCGCCGCCGGACGGAGGAGGAGTTGGACGTCCTGCGCGACTGTTACGAGCAATGCGTCCGGGCCGTTGCCCGGCAGGATAAGAATACGTATCTGGAATGGGACATGCGGTTCCACCAAGCCGTCTTCGCCGCCTCGCGCAATGCCCTTCTGATGGAGCTGTATTCGAACATCGCAGAGGGGCTGCGGGGCTCGATCGAATCGACGATGAAGCTGGTCTCGGAAGCGTTGATCAACAAGGCGCACGAGCAGTTGCTTCGCGCCATCGAGCGACAGGACGAGGCGATGGCGGAAGCAGCCGTTCTCCGGTACATCCAAGACACTCAGATCACCCTGGAATAGGAAGGAACGCAACCAGACATGAACAAACAACCGGAATTACTCGCCTCCGCACGCCCGGACGCCGCACGGACAACCGGGGTGCTTCTCCTTGGCATCGCACTGGTCGCGGCCAATCAGCGCGCGCCGATCACCTCGGTCGGCCCGCTGATCGGAAGCATAAGGGAATCGACGGGACTCTCCAATTCGCTGGCCGGCCTCTTGACGACCGTGCCGCTGCTCGCCTTCGCGCTTCTGTCTCCGTTCGCGGCCAAGTGGTCCCGGCAGTATACGCCCGAACGGGTGGTGATGGCCGCTCTGCTTGTCCTGCTTGCCGGATTGGTCTGCCGATCGTTATCCGGCACGAGCATCGGCACGCTGTTCGCCGGCACCGTCTTGATCGGACTGGCCGTCTCGATCTGCAATGTGCTCATTCCAAGCCTCGTCAAGCGGGATTTTCCGAACAAGATCGGCCTCATGACGGGCGTCTATTCGGTATCGATGAACCTGTGCGGGGCATTGGCCTCCGGAATCAGCATCCCGCTCGCGAGGAACGCGGGTCTGGGCTGGCAAGGAGCGCTCGCCTGCTGGGGGCTGCTGACGCTTCTGGCCGCACTTAGCTGGCTGCCGAGGCTCCGCGCGCCTTCGCAGCCGGCGCAAACGAACGCCGCCAAGGCCAGGGAGCGCCGCTCTCTCTGGCGTTCGGGCATGGCCTGGCAGGTGACGGCGTTCATGGGACTCCAATCGATTCTATTCTATATGCTGGTCGCCTGGCTGCCGGACATCCTCGCCAGCCGGGGCATGAGCGAGGACGCCGGCGGATGGATGCTGTCGCTGGTTCAATTCTCCATGCTGCCCTTCACGTTCGTCGCGCCGATTATCGCCAGCCGAATGCGCGATCAGCGGCCGCTGGTTCTCCTGACCGTCCTTCTGTTCATGATCGGCATCGGAGGGCTGTTTATCGAAGATACATCACTTATTCCGCTATGGGCGATCCTGATCGGAATCGCCGGAGCCTTCGCCTTCAGTCTGGCGATGATCTTCTTCAGCCTCCGGACGAAGACCGCCCAGGAAGCGGCGGAGCTGTCGGGCATGGCCCAGACCGTCGGCTACCTGTTGGCTGCGGTCGGCCCGCTCCTGTTCGGCTTGCTGCACGATCTCACCCATAGCTGGACGGCTCCGCTTCTGCTGCTCGTCGCGGCCGCCGCTCTGCTGCTCGCGGCGGGAATGGGCGCCGGCCGGAACCGCTGCGTCTGAACGAAGGTCAGACGCAGCGGTCCGAACGGATTACCAGTTGTTCCCCGAACCGGACACCGTGAAGCTGGACGAGTCGTTGAGGAACTTGCCCGACGGCGCCCCGTTCACCGTGTTGTTCGTGAAGGTCGAGCTGCCCGTGGCCGAACCGCGAATGTAGACGCCGTACGTGCCCGCGTTCGTAATCGTGTTCGACGAGTACGCAACCGAGATGTTCGGCGCCGGCTCCTCGATGAAGATGCCCGAGTAGACGCTGTCGAGGATCGAGTTGCCCGATACGGCGACCGTCAGGTTCTGGGCCCTGCCGTTGTTGTTCAGCCAGTACGCCCAGATGGCGCCGATCTGATACCCGTAATCCTTATGCGCGGAGCCTGCGCGAATGAGCACATTGTTCTGGATCGTCAGCGTCCCCGTCATCGACGGCGGATCGAAGTTCGTGCCGAAGGAGATGCCGGAGCCGTTGACGACCGTATCCATGACCAGGTTGCCGATGACCGAATTGTTCTGCCCGCCGTAGATCGCGATGTTGTTGGCCAGCGTCGGCACTTGAACCGTATTGTAGCTGAACGTGTTGTTCGTATCCAGATACGTGTCCGACCACATCGCCAGCCCGTCGTCGCCGCTGCCGCGAATCGAGTTGTTCGTGACCGTCGTGTTCGCGGTTCCGTAGTGAAGGTTGATTCCGTCCGCCCATACCGAGCGCACGCGCGAGTTCGAGATCGTTGCGGCATTCGTCTGGTTCGTCAGCCAGAAGCCGACCTTCGCGTGCTCGATCCACAGGTTCGTCAGCGTCGAGTTGGTGCCGTTCCCTTCGACGCCCGACACGCCGTTGTAATCGTCGCGGAGCGTATCGCTTGGGCTGAGCTTGAAGTCGGACAGCGTCACATTGCCGCCTCTCAGATAGATGCCCGCGTAGCTGCCCTCCAGCTTCGAATACCAGACGCCGGCTCCCTTCATCGATACTCCGCTGTCCAGATAGAGGCGGGTCCCGGTGCCATTGTAGCCCGCGCCCGTCGTGCCGTTGCTCAGCGTAAACGTCCCGGACGGAATCCACACTCCCGCATAGGCTCCCGCTGAATTTTTTACCGCGTTGATTGCATTGTTGAAGGCCGTCGTGTCGTCCGCCCCGTCGTTCGCAACCGCGCCGTAATCTGCAACCGAGACATAGTTCGCCGGCTTCGAGAGCGCCGTTGGAACCTCTTCCGTCTCCAGCAGGTCGATCGTAACGTTGGCCGTCTGGCTGAAGTTCAGGTTCGAGCTGTTGCGCTGAAGCTTGATCACCGTCCCGGCGGCATACGTCTGGTCCAGCGTCACGGCGACTTCGTCGTAGAAGTGATGCGGAGTCGTCGGCGTCGCGTTCGGATTGTTCGACCACCGCTTCTCCCCGCCTTCCGTGCCCCAGGAGCCGTAAATCCAACTGTACTTGGACGTAAGCGGAATGTCCTGCTTATACGTCCCGCCCACGTACAGGCTGATCGCCGAATCGATTCCCGTCCCCGCCGCATTGTCCGGTATCGAGTAGCGAATCGTCAGCCCCCGGGCCGCCTTCGCCAGCGTAATCTGCACATACTGCCCCGCCGCCGTCAACTGCACCGCTTGCCTCCCCGAGGCTTCCGATGCCAGCGTTCCGAACGTCGTGGACGGCCCGATCCGCGTTCCCGTGTAGGTTGCGCTCTCCGCCTCGTAGCTGTCGTAAGGCATCGTCGCACCGTATGTTCCTTCGGGAGGCGTCGTCGGGTTCGTCGGCTCCGTCGCCTTGACGAGATCGAGCCGGTCCAGGTTCACGTTGCCGCTGTCCGACGTGTCGTACTTGTACATAATCGTGTTATGGCCCGCACTTAGCGCAATCGTGTCCGTCTTGGTCGCCCACGTATCCCAATTGGAGGCGGCCGCAAGCGCGGTCTGGCCGCTCTTCGTCCCGTTCGCATACAGACTCAGCATCTGGGCGACGCCCGATCCGTTCGCGTAACGAAGAGTCGCCTGGTAGTCGCCCGCCGTCTCCACATTCACATAGAAGGTAGCCGCGGCGCTGCCTTTGTTCGAATCGGTGAAGCCTCCGACGAAGCCCGTGCCGCTATAGCCCGCATGATCGGCCGCCGTCGTCGCTCCTCCCGTCAGCTCGGCCGCTTCCGCTTCATAAGCGCTCTGAGGGGACGCCGGATACGAAGGGGTCGTCGGCTCCGTCGGCGTCGTCGAACCGCCGGTGCCGTACACTTCCAGCTCCGCGGCCTGGCCGCCCGTTGCTCCCGAATTGGCGGTGAAGCTGACCCTCACGTAGCGGGCGGCAGCCGCCGTGAAGGTCACCGTCGCGGAATTGCCCGCGGCCGGATTAAAGGTATACGTGCCCGAGGAAGCGAGTGTTGCATAGGTCGAGTTGTCTGCGCTTCCCGATACGGACAACGTCTGCGTCCTCGTCCCCCAGGACGACGGCAGCTTGATCGCGATCGAGGAGACCTGGTAGGAACTTCCCAAGTCGACCGTCAGCGTGTTCGGATAGGCGCCCGCCGCTCCTTCATAATAGGTCGAGACATTGCCGTCCACCGCGTTGGAGGCCGCATAGCCGGACACCGTGCCGCTCGAGACGACGGTCTTGTTCAGCGCCAGATTCGTTCCCGTCCCGCCCGAGCCGACCGCATCGAGGCTCAGCCGGTCCAAGTTGACGTTGCCCGTATCGCTCGAATCGAATTTGTATGCAATCGTGTGGCTTCCCGCTGCGAGCGAGAGCGTCTCGGTCTGCGTGTTCCACGAATCCCAGCTCGACGTCGCGGACAACGAGATCGACTTCTGCTTCGTCCCGTCCACATACAGGCTGAGCGTCTTGGCCGAGCCCGTGCCGTTGGCGTACCGCAGCTCCGCCGTATAGCTTCCGGCCGCCGTCACGCTTACGCCGAATGCGGTAGCCGCATTCCCCTTGTTGCCGTCCGTGTAGCCGCCGACGAAGCCCGTCCCGGAGTACCCCGCATGATCCGTCGCAACGGTCGCTCCTCCCGACAAGGCGGCCGATTCCGCCTCGTACAGCGTTGCGGCCCCCGCCCTGTCCGCGGCAAGCGGCCAGGAAGCAAGCGCCAGCAGCGCCGCCAGCCCCCATGCGATCAGCTTGTTGAAGCCCCGTGCCTTGAAGCCCCTTGCCTTGAGCCCTTGTTCATTCCTCATTCCATCTTCTCCTTTGCCCAATTGTGTCGTCGATCACCCTCAATGTAAGCGCAATCACAGGGCGGCAGCTACCATTTTTGTGACTTCGAGTAGGAGAAGAGTGACATTCGCGAGGTTCGGCGGGGCTCGTGCGGGGCGTTCGGCCGTCTGTGCAACTTTTTTCCAGAGGGGGGCGTCTACCTAAGCATGATACCTCTCGGAAAATGGAGTTGAAGCGCATGAAGCAGCCTAAGTGGGTACTAGCTCTGATTATCGCTGCGGGAGCGCTGGCGGCAAGCGCCGAGGCAAGCGCGGATTCCGATCCGATCCGCTTGTCGGTGAACGGCACGCTGGTCGAGAGCGGAACAACGCCTATCGCCGTGAAGGGAAGTGTTCTCGTGCCGCTGCGAACGGCGGCGGAGGCGCTCGGAGCTTCCATCGAGTGGCAGAGCGGCAGCCGCACGGTTGTTCTGAGCAAGTGGGCGACCCGCGCGGCATTGACCGCAGGCAGCGACGAAGCGAAGATCGTCCGTTGGACAACCCTCTCGGAAGCCGTCAAGTTGGGGACGACCCCGAAGCTGATCGACGGCCGCATGTACGTGCCGATCCGCTTCCTGTCCGACACGTTCGGCTACGTCGTCTATTACAGCAGTGGCACCGTGTACATCCGCGATCCGATCAGCCCCGCCCAGCAGGAGACGCTCGCTTCCGGCTCCCTCGTGGAGGCGCGGAAGCTTGTCCTTACGGCCTCGCGAATCTCCCGCTCTGACGTGGAGCCGCTGGACGGCCGCGCCACGGGCGAATCCTTCGGCACGTATCGGCTGTTCCCGGAAGACGAGGCGCTGCGTTATCTCGTCCTGTCCGAGGACTGCATCACCTATTGGGAATACCAGGACGGCTTCATGGTCGCGACCTGGACAGCGCGCGTCGGCGAAGCGGAGGTCGGAATCCGGAACTTCCTGAACGGGTCATGGACGGAAGAGCGAGGATCGAAGCCCGACCTGGAAGCGCAGAGTTACTACTATTATTTGCAAGAATACTCGATGGACACCTACACGGAGGCGAGCGGACGGCTCTCCTCCGACGGAACGATGACGAGCGCCGCCTATAATCTGGATGTCGGCGGCTCTCCCGTCTATCAGGCGGAGATGCTGTACGCGAACTCCGGAGAGGTCCGGGCGGAGAAGATCGGCGTCGGTCGGTGAACGGCGTGCAACATGTCATGAGAATTTGACGTCATAATCTCTAGGTCGGTTCGGAATGAATTGAGGAGAAGGAACGGTGGGCATGAATCTCATCAAACTCGGCACTATCGCGGAATTGTGCTTGATCTTGTTGTTAACGGCTGGCTGCAGCAAGGAGAACAACGCCTCGAATACAAACCAAACAAACGCCGAAGCGATGTCGACGGAACAGATAGAGCAGGCGGCAACCGATTACTTTGCTCAATTGAACAAACCGGGAGTCAGCATTACGTCCATCGCCGAGAACAACGGAGCATTCGTCGTTAGATGGGAACGGCCAAGCAACTGCGAGGAAGGCAAGCTGTTTATGAACAAGCGCGGCGAGGTCACCTCGGCGGAATTATCCATCTGCTGATCGCGCAAGCTCGGGGCAGCTCGAATGTGCTGCGATGTTCGCATCGCCCCTGCCGCCTGCCTGCTCTCTGTTTGCCTACCTTCTGCTCGCCAACCTGCTCGTCCTACCTGCTCACCTACCTCCTCGCCCCTGCCGCTTCTGCGTGCTCGCTTGCACGACTGCCCGCTCTCTGTGTGCCGCCTGCTGTTCATCCACCCGCTCGTCCACCTACTCGTCCGAATGACAAATTTGCGGATATATGTGGTTTTTCACATTCGTCGGGCTTGATTTGGCGGGGGTCGCGGCGTTTTACATGATTTTTAGCATACATCCGGCACGTTGGGCCGGAATTTTCTCCATGTATGCTATTTTTCACATATAATCGTTCAAACGGCCCTCTTTCGAGGTGCACCAATGTGATTTTTCGCATAAAATCCTAGTTTCCAGCAATGCCGTCAGCCCCCGGAGTCCTTCGCAGGCTCCGGGGGCTGACGGCATTATGTTCTTCTTCTGCGAAGCCGTGCCGCCAGCGCCAGAAGCAGCAGCAGAGCGGCGGCTCCGAGGACAAGCCACGAGAGCGAGACGCCGGAGGAGTCGGACGAAGCTTCCGCCTGCGCCGGCACATCCGCCGCAGCGGAAGCTGTCGCCTCCTGCGCGCCGCTCTCGGCGCCGAAGTCGAGCAGGTGCAGGACAAGCTCCTGCGCGTCCATCGCATCCGGCTTCAGCCAGGAGCGCTGAAGGGTCAGTCCCTTCCACTGGGCGGGGTCGGCCGCCGCGGACAGTACCCTTGGATGCTCATAGAGCCGATACGTCTCGCCCGCGATCTCGATCCGGTAGCCTCCCTGCTTGTCTTCGCTGACCTTCCCGACAACCCCGGCCGGCCCGGTCAAGTATCCCGCTTGCTCAGGGAGCGTCCCTCCCGGCAGCGGCTCGAGCAGATGCTCGCCCATGAACAGAGCGAACTGCTCGCGGGTCAGCTCGTTCGACGCCGCAGCGGCTGCCGCAGCTGGAGCTGTCCCGGAAGTCGTATCGTAAGCCGTCTCGTTATCTGTCGTGGTCGTTGTCCCGAAGCCATTGCCCCCTTCGGTCCCCTGCGCCGCATCAAGCGCCAACGCCCCGCCGAAGAATGCGAGGTTCACGTCCTCGTATGTCGCGTTGCCGTCCAGCGATTGCGCCAGCCCGGCGGACAGCGCCGCCTGAGCCGCTTGCTCCGGCGCGTCGCCCGCGGCGGCCCGCCCGGAGAATACGGCCGCCCAAGCCGCGAGCTCGGAGCGCGACAGCTTCTCCTGCGGACGGAACAACGTATCGTCATGGGAATAGACAATAATGTTCATCCCCGTCAGCAGCACGATCTCTTCCTTGGCCGCAGACAAGGAGATGTCCGTGTACACGTTCGCGCTCGTCATCACATGGGCTTCCGCTCGCAAGGGGCCGAGCAGCGCCGCCGCAGCGAACAGCAACGACAACAGCGCGCGGAGACGCGGACGGGACGATGCGGGTTGGGGCGATAACTGACCGGAAGAGCGACGGATGGAAGAGAGACGGATGGAAGAGAAAGGGTTGGAAGCCAATCGAATCACTCCCTCACAGCTCGCCTTCGGCCAGCCACGGGAACAGCCCGTCGAGGAACCGCTCCGTCGCCGGCATGAAGTACGAGCCGTAGTGGAACTCCGGATCGAGGCTGGTGACGACCCAGGTGCCTGCGGTGCTCGTCTTGTCCACGTACACAAGAGCTCCGCCGTCCTCCGTCACGACAAGCGGCACGACATCCCCCTCCGGCCAGAAAACCCCGTGATAATGCCAGGTGGCATCCTGCAAGGTGATGTACTTGTACAGGTTATGCTCGGGGTTGCGTTGCTCGATGCCGCTCTTGGCGTTCTTGTCGAGCCACCACCAGAAGTTCGTCGGCCGATCCTCCCAGTTCTGGTTCGGCACGATCCGCTCGGCATCGTTCGGCCAGAAGACGACAACGGTGCCGCCGTTCGCGGCGAATTGGTCCAGCATCGGCTTCACCTTGGCCAGCAAGCCCGTGTGCAGACGCGACGGCAGCAAGACAACATCGAAGCCTGCGAGAGAATCGTCCTCCATATCCGGAATATAAACGATGTCGGCAATGTACTTGCGATACTTCGGCTCGTTCCAGCTCCGATATTGGTAGGACAGGCCCGAGTAGAGAGCGGCGATTCTCCTCATTGAATGTGCACTCCTTGCTGCAGCAGATTGTATTCTTGGGCGATCCAGGCTTCCACCCGTTCGCCGATCGAGCGTGTCGTGTTGCCGTCGCGATAGCCGAGCAGGTTGTAGCCGGAGCTGACCATCAGCGTTCCCTTCGTGCTGCTGCGGTCGATATACAAGGTCGGCTCGCCGTCCGGCAGCGTCAGCAGCACTTCGGCTCCTGCCGGCACGGGGTGATGGCCGCGGGCGAAGAAGCCGGCGACGCCCTTCTTGTACGTCAGCTCGATCGGGTCGACGTCTGCGAAGATCGGGTGCGCCTTCGCAACGGCGATGTGGTAGTCCAGGTGGCTGCGGATCGTGCGCGGGACGAAGCTCGAGCCTCCCGGCAACCAGGGTCGGAACAATTGCCCGCCGAACAGGACAACCTTGCCTTGATTCAGGAAGTTCGCCACGACGTCCTTGTGCTTAAGCAGAAACTCCTGGTCGCTCGAGCCATGGATCACGAGGCAAGCGTAAGGCTCGAGCGGGATGTTCGGCAGATCGTACATGTCGATGTACGTGTACCCGCTGCTGCCCCCGACTTCCCCCATCACGCCTACTTTAACGTCCAATACCGCTATCCGGTGCTTTTCCATATCGTGTGTCTCTCCTTGATTCTAGTAGTCGGTTCCCGCCACCGCGATTGTTCCTTCCTCTTGCTGCAAGTACGCCCGCTCCCCGACGCCAAGCCGCTCTCTCAGTTCGGCATACGGAAGCTCGAAGCCCGTCAGCTCCTCCAGCGCCTTGTCCGGCACGGAGAACCCGTTGTAGAAGCCCGCTTCGATGACGTATTCCGCGTTCCCGGCGGCATTCTGCAAGAGCTGTCCGATCAGAATCACATTCGCCAGATCCGACTCGTATACGGCATACAGATGATCGGCGCGAAAATAATACGTAAGATCGCTGAGGTCATTCAGCCAGTTCGAGCGCAATTCCGTCCTTCCGTCGACCTTGGATTCGCTCAGCCAATCGCTCCATCCTTCCGTAACGGCGAGCCGATCCGCGAGCAGGGCGGCCTTCAGCGGCTCCTCCACCTCGCTCGCCCAGTCGATGTCCAGGTAGTTCGCGGTCTCCTCCACGCCAAGATCGCCGACGCTGTCCAGGAACGGCTGACGTTGCGCCAGGTTGCGTTCGATCGCCCCGAGCAGTTCCTCGCGGCCCGCCAGCGATTGACGGGTGAGATCGAGCTGCAGATAACTCCGGTACAAGTCGTCCAGCTTGTCGAGCTCGCGCCGAAGCTGACGCTCAAGCAGCCACTCGTTGCCGAGCCGGTCGACGAGCGAGCCCTCGCCTTGAAGCATTCCAAGCCACAGGTCGAGCCCCCGGTCGCGGTAGAACAGCAGCTTGTCCGCCGCAGCATCCCGGTCCTCCGCGAACTGCCGCTGCAGGCCGTCCAGCTCGGGCGCCAGCTTGGCGATCTCTTGCTTCGTCGTCTCGAGATCCTCCCGCAGCTTGTCGGTCGTGGATTCGTCATAGACCGTTGCCAAGTATTCGGCGAATGCTCCGGTCAGGTGCGCGTAGACGCTTGGGGCCGCGAAGAGACACGAGAGGGCGATCAGACAGGCTCCTATCGGCCTACGCATCGCCGATCCTCCTGCGGACGGCCGCATACGCGGCCGCAGCGCCAACAATCGGCCCCGCCAGCGCAAGGCAGACGGCCAGCACGGCCAGCGCCGCAGCATCGAGCTGCACAATCGCTCCGTAAGCAGCGGTCAGCCTCCGACTGACGGCAAGGCCTGCCGCCAGCAGCAGAACGGCCGACGCCGTGCCGCCCGCCAGACCGACCAACGCCCCCTCCAGCATGAATTGCCCTCTGACATGGCCTGCCCGCGCTCCGAGCAGCAGCTTAAGCCGAATCTCCTTGCTTCGTTGATACAGGGCAAGGCGGATCGCCAGGAACACGATCATGAAGGCCAGCGCCAGCAGGAACGCCAGAACGGCGAGACCGGCCGATTGCAGCAGCCCGGACCAATAGACGAGCTGCTCCGCAAGCTGCTGCGGATAGACGACCTGCTCGATCCCTTCCGTCTGCGAGAGCTCCTGCGCCACAAGCGCGATCTGCTCGCTCTCCTTCAGGACAAGCACGACCGCATCCGGCAGCGCGTCGTCCCGGAACGCTTCGAGCAGGTAGGGCTTGCCGGCGAAGAACGATTCGAGCTGCCCGAGCAACTGCTCGCCGGTCTGCACCACGGCGGAAGCGACATAGGACTTGTCCGCGAGAATGGCCGCCGCTTGCTCCGCATCGACGCCGCGCTCGACGTAAACCTTAAGCTCGAGCTGCGAATGCAGGTAGTCCGAGACGCCGGCGAGTCCGCCGCGCAACAGAAGCAGCAGCCCGGTAAGCAGCAGCGCCGCGAAGATCAAGGCGGCGGAGGCGACGGACGCGCCCGCATTGCGCCTGATCCCGATCCGGGCTTCCCTGGCGTAATACAATAGAAGGTTCATCGCCGCCGCACCTTGCCTTCCGCCATCTCCCACACCGTTGCCGGATAGCGGTCGATCAGCTCCTGCGAATGGGTGACGACGAGCATCGCCATGCCCTGCTCCCGTTGAAGCTCGCGCAGCAGGCCCAGCACCTCCGCCGCCGTCTCCGAGTCGAGGTTGCCGGTCGGCTCGTCGGCGAGCAGCAGCTCCGGCTTGCCCAGCAGCGCCCTCACGATGGCGACCCGCTGCTGCTCCCCGCCCGACAATTGCGCCGGATAATCGTTCGCGCGGCCGTCAAGCGACACGCGCCCCAGCAGCTTCATCGCCTCCTCGCGAATCCGGCCGCGCGGCATCCCGCGAACGTCTCCGGCCATCGCGATGTTCTCGTAGACGGTTTTGCCCTCCAGCAGCTCGAACGACTGGAACACAACGCCGATCATTCTTCTCAGCTCATGCCTCGGAATGTCCCGCAATCGCCTGCCCGCCACCTCGATAGCGCCCTCGAATTCGGACAGCTCCCGGTAGAGCAGCTTGAGCAGCGTGCTCTTGCCCGAGCCGGAACGTCCTCTCAAGTAAGCGAACTCCCCGCGCTCCAGCCGGAAGTGAACGTCGTCCAGAACGCTCCGGCCGCCGCAGCTCGCGCAGAGCCCTTCGATTCGAATCATTGTTGTTGCCATTGTCGTTGCCATTACCCGTGGAACTCCCTTAACGCTTGAATAAGCCGGATCGTGAACGGATGCGTCGGATGGTCGATCACCTGCGCCGGCGTGCCGCTCTCGACGATCTCGCCTTCATTCAGCACGAGCAAGCGGTCGCAGAAGCGATACGTGAGCGCCAGATCGTGGGTGATAAACAGCGTTGCCGTGCCGCTGTCCCGGCGAAGCCGGTCCATCAGCTCCAGCAGCTCGAGCCGCAGCGACGAATCCAGCATCGACGTCGGCTCGTCCGCGATGACAAGCCTCGGCTCGGCGACGAAGGCGCGGGCCAGCCCGACGCGCTGCCGCTCCCCTCCGGACAGCTCGTGCGGATAACGCGACGCGTAACGATCCGGGTCAAGCGACACCTTGGCAAGCGCGGAGCGAACCGCCCGGTCCAGCCCGGCCCGGTCGCCGCGCCGGGTTTGGCGGATGACAAGCGGTTCGGCCACGATCTCGCCGATTCGCATTCGCGCGGACAACGACTCGTACGGGTCCTGGAAAATCATCTCGATCCCGAGAGTCGCCCGCCGTCGTGCTGCCCCCCTCAATCTGCCGATGGAGGTTCCCCCGTAGACGATCTCTCCCCCGTCCGCCCGCTCCAGCCCGGCGATGATGCGGCCGATCGTGCTTTTGCCCGCGCCGCTCAGGCCGACGATGCCGACCGTCTCCTGCGGATCGATCCGGAAGCCGACGTTCCGAAGCACTTGCTTGGCTGCCGAACCCGCGCCGAACGACGCATAGCTCTTGCTCAGGCCCGACACCGCCAGCAGCGCGGACGATCCATTCGCCGCCGCGGGGTTCGCCGGCTCGCTCCTCATGATGTTATTCATAGCTGAACCTCCTGTCGCATCTGCCGACCGCCGATGGAAGGAATGGCGTCCATCAGCTTCCTCGTATACGGGTGCCCGGAATGAACGGACAAGTGCCCGGGCGTTCCTTCGTCCACGACCGACCCGCGGTCGAGAATAACGATGCGGTCGGCGATGCGCTTGACGACGGGCAGGTCGTGCGAGATGAAGATCATGGACAGGCCGAGCTCTTGCTGCAGCTTCTTCAGCAGCGCGATGATCTCCACCTGAACGAGCACGTCCAGCCCCGTCGTCGGCTCGTCGGCAATGACGAAGCTCGGCTCGTTCACGAGCGCCATCGCGATCACGACCCGCTGTCTCATCCCTCCGCTCAGCTCGTGCGGATAGGCCGCAAGATACCTCGGTTCGATGCCGACCTGCCCGAGCAGTTGCTCGATTCTCGCTTGGGTATCGGCACGGCTCAGCTTGCGGTGGCAGCGGATCGCTTCGGTCAGTTGCTTCCGAACCGTCCATACCGGGTTCAGGGCGTTCATGGCCGCCTGCGGAATAAGGGCGATCCGGCGTCCCCTTGCCGCCCGCAGCTCGCGATCCGACAGCGCCGTCAGCTCGTCGCCGCCGAGCCGAATGGAACCGGTCCGTGCGGCGGGCGGCTTCAGCATCTGCATAATCGCCGAAGCCATCGTCGTCTTCCCGCTTCCGGACTCGCCGACGATGCCGACGATCTCTGCCGGATGCACGGCAAGATCAATGTCGCGAAGGGCGGCGACGGCCTCCCCGCCCGCCTTCGGGTACCGCACCGACAGCCCGTCGATCCGCAGCGCCGCCGACTCTCCTCCCGTTCTCGCCGCTGATGCCGGCCGACCCGCGGTTTTCTTTGGCGTTATTTTCCCAAGTGCCGTGTAGCTCTGCAGCCTTGGACTCACCCGCTCCTCCAGCCAATACCCGACGAACGAGCAGCCGAGCACCGTCCATACGATGCACAATCCCGGCGGCACAACCCACCAGATCCAGGCGTCCGTCAGGAAGGCGCTGCGGGCGTTCGCATAGAACAGAATGCTTCCCCAGCTCTTCGCCAGCGGGTCGCCGAGCCCCAGGAAGCTTAAGGACGATTCCATCAGAATGGAAGCCGTCACCGCTTGAATAAATTGCGGGATCATAAGCGGAACCGTCATCGGCAGAATGTGCCTGCGGAGAATGTACAGATCCCCGGCTCCCATCGCTCTCGCCGCCTGGACGGGGCCGCGGGTGCGCACCGACAGAATCTGCGACCGCAGCTCGCGCGCGACCTTCGCCCACATAAGGATGGCGATGACGAGAATCTGCGTGGACATGCTCGGCCCGAGGAAGACGCCGATCACGATCATCAGCGGCAGGAACGGGAGCGTCAGGCTCACGTCGACCAGCCTCATGAGCAGCGTATCGGCCCAGCCGCCCCGGTAACCGGCCAGCACGCCGATCGCGACTCCGATCAGCATGGACGCCAGCGCCCCGACGAGGCCGATCGTCAAGGAGACGCGCGCTCCGGTCGCCAGCTCCGCCAGAATGTCCTGCCCGATGTCGTTCGTGCCGAGCAGGTGGCCGTTGCCGGGAGCCGCAAGCGGAGAACCGCTGCGTTCCGCCGGATCGTACGGAATAAGCGCAGGACCAAGCAGCGTAAACAGCAGCATCGCGGCAAGCATGAAGAGACCGACCAGCCCCATCGCTCCGGCTCTGTTGCTTCTCATCTCGATCCCTCCAATGGCTTGCGGATGCGCACCCGCGGATCAACGAGCGGATACGTCAGGTCGGCCAGCAGATTGCCGGCGATAACCGCCAGCGTGATGAGCAGGAAGACGCCTTGCATCAGCGGGTAATCCCGCGCCAGCACGCTCTCGTAGAGCAGGCTGCCGACACCGGGGTACGAGAACACCGTCTCGACGACAACCGCGCCGCTGACCAGCAGGCTGAGGCTCATCGTCATGTGGGTGTACACCGGCAGCAGAGCGTTGCGGAGCGCGTGCCACATCCGCTTGCGCGTCCCGAGCCCCTTCGCCTCCGCCATCATCATGTAATCCTGGCCCAACGAATCGAGCATCGCCGAACGCGTCAGCAGGAAGTAGGAGCCGAGCGAGACCAGCGTGATCGTCGATACCGGCAGCACCATGCGCTGCATGACGGCCACCGCATACGACCAGCCGCCCGTGCTGAACAGAGGAGCGGCTCCGTAGGTCGGGAACCAGCCGAGCTTGACGCCGAAGACGGCGATCAGAATCATGCCCAGCCAGAAGCCCGGCATCGATTCCAGCGTCAGGACGCCCGCCAGCAGGAACAGATCCCGCTTCCGGCCGCGGTTCCACGCCGCATACGCGCCGAGGCCCACGGCGATCGACGCGCTGAGAATCAAGGAGGGCAGCACGATGCGCAGCGTCCACGGCAGACGATCCGCCAGCACTTCGGCAACGGGCTCGCCGAACTTCGTCGAATGGCCCAGATCGAGCGTCAGCGCTCCCTTCAGGAATTTGCCGTATTGCGCGAGGAGGGAGCCGTCCAAGCCGACTTCCTTCATCGCTTGCGCCCGCTGCTCCGGCGTCATCTCCTGCGCCAGCGCTTCGCCGATCGCGAAGCTGAGGGAATCCCCGGGCGCCAGCCGCGGAAGGGCGAAGTTCAGCGTCAGCGCCACGAAGATAACAAGAACATACTGAGCAAGCTTGCGGCCTGCCCGCAGGAGGAGGGGGCGTCCTCCCGCGAACAAGCGGCGTGTGCCATTATTCATCGAATGCGAAGCCCCTCTCCCCTGCCGGAATTCCGTCAAGCGTTACAGTCTCGTCAAGCGTTGCAGTTCCGTCAAGCGTTATCGTTCCGTCAAGCGTTGTTCGTCGCATATTGCTTGCCGATCTCGCCCAGGAAGGAATACTTGTGAATCATGCCGTAGCCCGGCGTCTCGACCCAATCCGCGAACTTGTCCGGGTTGTACGCCCAGTTCTGTTCCGGGTAGTAGACGGTAAGGCTTGTCGGCTGCTTGTTGAACAGCTCTTGCATCTGGAAGGAGATCAGCTTGCGCCCTTCGATCGTCGTCTCCTGCTTCCATTGCTCGATCAGCGTATCCATGGCCGGATAAGGAACGTCCTTCTTCCAGAGGTAACCGGCATAGTGGGACATGACGAATTGGTCCGGATCGCCGACGCCGTGCGCCCCGATCATGCCGATGATCATGTCGAACGTGCGCTCCGAGCTGATCGCCGTAATCGCGGAAGGATCGAGCACCTCGACGGCGACGTCGATTCCGGTATTCGCGAATTGCTCCTTAAGCAGCTCCGACGTGCGGATATACGTCGGCTCGGCCGAGGATACCGCCAGCTTGATCTTGAGCGGCTGACCGTTCGGATCTTCGCGGAGTCCGTCGCCGTTCGTGTCCTTGTAGCCGATCCCGTCCAGAACGGCGCGGGCCGCTTCGACATCGTAAGGCGTGCTCAGATTCGGATTCGTCCACGGCGAATCCGGATGCGGATAGCCCGTCACGCCGGCGCGGGCATGTCCGAGCAGCACCGTGTCGGTGATCGTCTGACGGTCGATCGAGAGGGAGAGCGCGTTCCGGAACGATTCGTTCACGAACGGCTCCTTGTCGTAGTTCAGCTTGACTTCGACGATGGCCAGCTCCGCGGTGCGCTTCACCTTCAGCTTGCCGCCGTCCTCGATGTTGGCCAGCAGCTCGGACGGCACGCTCTTCGCCGACACATCGATCTCGCCGGCGCGCAGCGCGTTGAACATCGCCGTCTGGTCCTTGATGATCGGCATCGTAATCTTGCTCACCGTCGGCTTGCCAAGGAAGTAATCCTCGTTCGCTTCGAACCGGTAGTATTGGTCCGGCACGTATTCCACCAGCTTGTAAGGGCCGGTGCCGATCGCCAGATCGGTAAACTTGCGCGGGTTCTCGACGTTCTCCCAGATGTGCTTGGCCAGAATCGGCAGATCCGCGAACGTTACCGTCTTCAAGGACGGGCACGCGTATTCGCAGGTGAACTTCAGCGTCGTATCGTCAAGCTTCTCGATCGTGCCGATCTTCGGAACCTCGCTGACATGGTGCGAGAAGCGGTTCTGCGGACCGTCGCGATAGTACTCGAAGGTGAACTTCACGTCATCGGCCGTGAACGGCGTTCCATCGTGCCACTTCACGCCGTCGCGAACCTTCAGCGTCCAGGTGAAGTCGTCGAGCTGCTCGGCGGATTCCGCAAGCAGCGGCTGCGGCTCGTCGACATAAGGGGATGGGCCGAACAGCTTGTCGAAGACGAGATCCAGCAAGTAATCGTCGCTTGTCGTGTACAGGTTAAGCGGCCCCGAATCGGCGGCCACTCCGATCTTCAGTTCTTCCACGCTCGTCGCCTTGACGGCGCTCGCGCTCTCGCTTGCCGATGTGCTCGCGGCGGCCGGCGAACCGCCGTCCGTCCCCTCCGCACCCTGTCCGCTGCTCCCGTTGCTCCCATTGCTCGAACAACCCGTTGCCAGCAGGATCAATACCAGAACGATGCTGATCCAACCTTTGCTCTCTCTAACCCGCTTCATGAATCCAACCTCCAGCTTGTCTATGTGTAAGAACTGAGTTGATTATAGATTCGGTGATAATGATTATCAATGTCATAAAAAAGGAAACGCTCCGTTTTCCCTTGCGCCAAGGGCGACGGAACGCTTCTATCATTTTTTTGCATCGATCTATTCAACTTCTTGATGCTACAGATTCCATCCGCCAAGATCGGCGATCTCGCCCAGGGCAGGCTGCTCCTCGCTGAAGTAGGAACGCATCCGTTCGAAGAAGGAGATCTCCTCGAGGGAGTACGGGGTATCGTTGCGAAGCAGCAGGCCGTTCTGGCGGTGATAGCGGAAGAACGGCAGCCTTCTCGCGGCGAGCTCCCCCGTCTCGATCTCCTTGCGGAGAGCCTGATGAGGAAGGAAAGCGATCCCGAGGCCGCTCTTGACCGCCTGCTTGATCACCTCGAAGTTGCTCATCTGCAAATACTGAACCTTCAGCTCGAGACGGCCCAACTCCTTCTGCAGCGAACCGACCATGAACTTGCTCCTCGGAATAAGCACGGTCTCGTCTTGGAGATCTCTCGTATAGATGGTTTTGCGAAGGTTAAGGGAATGGCCGGGAGGCAGAACGAGCATAAATTCATCCTCGAACATCGTATGCACCGTAAATTCGGAGCGGATGTACTCGTCATCCGGGTAATACGGCATGATCGCCCAGTTCGTTCTGCGATCGACGAGCGCCTGCTTGAGATCTTCATAGCAATACGCGTTGATCTCCAGCCGGTAACGGGCGCCTTGGTGATGCAGCTTCGGCAGGATGTCGTCGAAGTAGTAATTCGCGAAGTATTGGCTGACATAGACCGAGAGAAGCATGCTCTCCTGCTTCATGGAGTTCTGGACGGCAATATGCGCTTGCTGCATCTGCTGCTCGATCTGCCTGGCATATTGGAGGAAAATCTCGCCTTGCTTCGTGAGCTGTGCGTTCTTCCCCGTACGAATGAACAACGGCGCGGCGAACTGCTCCTCCAGCTTCTGAATATGATGGCTGATCGTGGGCTGCGAGCAGAACAGCTTCTTGGCCGCTTCCGTGAACGAGCCGCATTCTGCCAATACGATGAAGGTCTCCAATCGTTCCATCAGTTTCACAAGTGCGGGTCACCTCGGGTGGAATTGCAGGGTTTAAGCACGGCTGCTTATTGATAAAGATTATCATCTTCAATTGAGGCGGTCAAGCCAATAAAACCCGTTCGGGGCGGCTCGCGAGATTGAGGGGATTTGGGGCGGTTGAGGATACGGTCGAGAGGCTTGGTCCGGTTGATGTGTTTGGTGAGCGTGGGGAGTTTGCGGCGGATGGGAGCGATTGAGACCGTTGAGAGGCTTTGAACGATTGATGTGTCTGGTGCGGAAGGGGGGATTGATGCGTTTGATGCGTTTGATGCGTTTGATGCGTTTGATGCGTTTGATGCGTTTGATGCGTTTGATGCGTTTGATGCGTTTGATGCGTTTGATGCGTTTGATGCGTTTGATGCGTTTGATGCGTTTGAGGCGTTTGAGGCGGTTGAGGCGCGATTTATGCGATTTTTCACATTCGTCGGCTCATCTTTCGCACAAATCGGGGCGTTTTATATGATTTTCCGCATATATACGGGCCGTTCGGGTCGGAACAACCCATATGAATGTGATTTTTCGCATAAAATCAGCCGATTGGCCCGTTATCCGCGAGTGCGAATGTGGTTTTTCACATAAAATCCTGGCAACCACCGGCATAGTCGCCTCCACTGTCCCTACCGCCGCCAAACACGAGAAAACCCAAGCCATAATCGGCTTGGGCAGCGTCGTCCCGCGACTGCGCGAACTACTGCAGCACAGCGACCTCGTACTTCTCCGCGACCGTGTTCAGGAGGTAATTCTCGACGTGCTCGTAATCCCCGAGCCTGTCGCTCGTGATCACAATCGGCTCCTCGATCCCCCGCACGATCATCTTGATTCCGTCCACCTCAACCGTCCGCAGCAGCTTCCTCACCGATTCCTTCACCTTCTCCAGGCGATCCAGCTTCATGTACTCGATTGTGATCGGCGTGTTCTCCTGCTCCAAGGTAAGCACCATCTCCGTTGCGTCCAAGTTGACATCCATCGCTCTCAGCATTTCGAATGTCCTCCTCTGGCAGCCCCGAGTCGGGGGTGTAATGAACGTTCTTACCCTTCATATAACCGCATCGGCGAGGATTGAAACACAAGCTGGGAAGTTGGGCCGTCTTGTCAGAAGCAGATTCTCCAGACAATCAGGCTTTCAGCAGCGCCGCGTTTCTGGCGTCCCCTTGCTTTTTCATCCAACCTTCAGGTTTCTCTCACGGAGGCTTCAGGAAGCCTCCCCATAATGACACTATCGCAAGCTGTCTATCGCAACAGTCAGGAGAGATGTCCATGAAGCGCATACGCACAAGAACCAAAGTCATTCTCATCATCGTCATTATTCTCGCCATTCTGGGAGCTATCGCTTATAAGCTTGCCGATCGTTATCTGATCGAACATGTGGAGGTCGTCGTCACGAACGACGCGGGAGAGGAAGCTGCGTCCGGCTCCGGGACCGGTCCAGAGACGCAGTCGGGCTCGAATTCGGACACGGGGTCGGAGGCGGATTCCGATCCGGGGCAAGTGACCTCCGACGATTGGAATTACTCCAGCGATACCCAGACGATCAGCATCAAGAAGGTGCAGACGGGCTCCGGGAGCGACACGATTACCTATTACGTAGCGGATGTCGTGCTGAAGGACGCGTCGAGCCTGCTCACCGCCTTCGCCAAGGATTCGTTCGGAACGAACATCACCCAGGATACGTCAACCATCGCGGAAAATCATGACGCCATCTTCGCCATCAACGGGGACTATTACGGGTTCCGGGATACGGGGGTTGTGATTCGCAACGGCGAGCTGTACCGGGACGAGCCGGAGCGAGACGGCTTCGCCACGCTGGCGGACGGCACGATGATGTCGTACAACGAAGAAGAAGTAAGCTCGTCCGAGCTGCTCGCCGAAGGCGTGACGAACACGTTCTCCTTCGGTCCGGTGCTCGTCAAGGACGGTGCGATCGCGGGCGACTTCAGCAAGGTGAAGATCGACACGAACTTCGGCAACCGGACCATCCAGAACGCCAACCCGCGAACGGGCATCGGCATGATCGCGCCGAACCATTACGTGTTCGTTGTCGTCGACGGGCGCAGCAGCGGGTATAGCCGCGGCATGACGCTTGACGAATTCGCGCAACTGTTCGTCGACCTCGGCGCAACCGAAGCTTACAATCTCGACGGCGGCGGCTCTTCGACGATGTACTTCATGGGCAGGGTCGTCAACGAACCCCTCGGCAAGGGCAACGAACGCGGCGTCAGCGACATTATTTATTTGAAGGAATAATGAAGGAGGAAGCCGACATGACAATTCTTATTCCCTCTTATGAACCGGACGAGCGGCTCCTCGGGCTTATTCACTCGCTTAAGGAAAACAGCGATGCTTCGATCCTCGTCGTCGACGACGGAAGCGGCGAAGGCTACCGCGGCATCTTCGACTCGGCGCGCAATGCCGGCTGCACGGTCGTGACGCTTCCCGTCAATCGCGGCAAGGGGCGGGCGCTCAAGATCGGGTTTGATTATATCCGCCGGAGCGGCGAGAGCGATGGCGTCGTCTGCGCCGACAGCGACGGGCAGCACCTGCCGAAGGACATTATGAAGGTGGCGACCGCCGTGCGCGACAACCCGAGGCACATCGTCCTCGGCAGCCGCAGATTCACCGGCAAGGTGCCGGCGCGCAGCCGGCTGGGCAACACCGCTACGCGAATGGTCTATTCCGCCGCCACCGGAACGCCGATCCATGACACGCAGACCGGCCTTAGAGGTTATTCGCCGGACATGCTCGAATGGCTGTGCGAGATTCCCGGCGAGCGGTTCGAGTACGAGATGAACATGCTGCTCGAATCCAAGCAGGCCGGCTATCGCTTGATCGAGGTGCCCATCGACACCGTCTACCTCGACGAGAACAAGTCGTCCCACTTCCGGCCGCTCGTCGACTCCGCGCGCATCTACTTCCCGTTCCTGAAGTTCTGCGCCTCCTCCGGGCTCTCGGCGCTGCTCGACATCCTGCTGCTGTTCCTGTTCCAGGCGATCGACTGGAACCTGTTCTTCTCCGTCGTCGGCGCCAGGACGGGCAGCTCGCTGTTCAACTTCGGGATGAACCGCGCCTTCGTATTCGGCAAGAAGAGCAAGCAGAAGGAGCGAATCCCGGCGACGGCCTCGCGTTCGCTCAAGCGGTCCATGCCGAGGTATTATGCCCTCGTCGCAATCATTCTGCTCAGCAACTACGGCTTGCTCTACGCTTTCCACGAGAGCATCGGCATCCCGCTGCTTGCCGCGAAGCTTATGACGGAAGCGATTCTGTTCGCCTTCAGCTTCTGGGCTCAGAAGAAGTTCGTATATTAATCATTGCCGAAGTAATGAGGCAGCAGCAGCGCCATCTGCTGCGCCAGATAGCGGGGCGTATACGGCATGTCGGCGCGAAGCCAGGAGTTGATCATGCCGATCATGGCGGATGAGCCGAACCAGACGGCGATGTCCTTCGGGATCGCATTGCGGGCCAGGAACGAGTCCTTGCCCGAGCTCTCGACTTTATCCTTGATAATGCCGACCAGCGGCTTCAGCAGCCGGTCCGTGAAGATCGGGGAGCGCTTGAAGGCCAGCGTCACGGTGTAGAACTTCGAGTATTCCGCGATGTGCTCGAGCAACGCGACCAGCGTCGGCCAGCTCTCCTGATCTTGCTGGCCGGGCTTACCCCCCTGCTGGCTGTCGGTGCGATTCAAAATGGCGTAGATGTTGTCCATCATCTCGTCCGCCATCTTCTCGAGCATGTCGGGAATGTCGCGGTAATGCAAATAGAACGTAACCCGGTTGATCGTCGCCCTCTCCGCAATCTTGTTGACGGATATTTTCTCCAGGTCCATCTCCCACAGCAGCTCGATAAAAGCTTCCTTGATCAATTGCCGAGTTCGCACAATGCGAGGATCGATTCGTTGCGATCCGTTGCTCAAGGTTGTTCGCCTTCCTCTCTAGTCTCTACGTGCTACAAACTTCCGTCATCCGTCGCACTTCGCGACTATCGATGACATGGAACCCCTTACATGTAAACTAATCGACACTCCGGGCGAAATCGTCGCTTGTAAAACCGCCGAAACGGATTATAATCTTATTCATCGCGTTGATTATACAACAGAGTGTAAACTAGTCACAAGAAAGATTGGAAGGATGAGCAACGATGAGCAAGATCAGTCATGCACCTCCCTTGACGGGAGACTCCATTAAGAAAGGCCCCATCCTGTTTATCATGATCCTGGGCGCGTTCCTCGCGACGCTGAACCAGACGGTCATGACCGTCGCCGTTCCGGAATTGATGAACGACTTCGCTATCGCCGCTTCGACAGCGCAATGGCTGACGACCGGCTACATGCTCGTTAACGGCGTGCTCGTTCCGATTACGGCGTACCTGATGCAGCGTTTCTCGACTCGGCAACTGTTCCAGTCTGCTATGTTTATTTTCCTCATTGGTACGATTGTCTCGGCCCTCTCGTCAAGCTTCGACGTGCTGCTGGTCGGCCGCATGATCCAGGCGGCAGGCGCAGGCATCATCATGCCGCTCCTGATGACCGTTATCCTGACGCTCTTCCCGCCGGAGAAACGCGGCGCCGCCATGGGGATGGTCGGCTTCGCCATCATCTTCGCTCCGGCCATCGGCCCGACGCTCGCCGGCTACATTCTCGAGAACTTCGCCTGGGAGACGATGTTCTACGGCATGATCCCGTTCGCCTTGATCGTTATCGTCTGCGGCTTCGTCTACCTGAAGAACGTCTCGGAGCCCGAGCAAGCCAAGCTCGACGTGTACAGCGTCGCCGTCTCCACAATCGGCTTCGGCGCCATTCTGTACGGCTTCAGCCGCGCCGGCAGCCTTGGCTGGGACAGCGCCGAAGTCATCTGGACAATCGTCATCGGCGTCGTCTCGCTGGTCTTGTTCGTCTGGAGACAGCTCACGGCCAAGATGCCGCTGCTCGACCTCAGAGCATTCAAGTATAATATGTTCTCGCTCACGACCGTTATCAACATCGCCGTCACCATGGTTATGTACGCGGATATGATGCTTCTGCCGCTGTACCTGCAGAACGCTCGCGGCTACACCGCCATCGAATCCGGGCTGCTGATGCTGCCGGGGGCGCTCATCATGGGCTTCCTGATGCCGGTAACCGGCAAGCTGTTCGACCGGTTCGGCGCCAAGTGGCTGGCCGTCATCGGCCTCGCCATCACGATCGGAACGACGCTCGGCTTCGTCAACCTGACGGATTCGACCAGCTACACGTATCTGCTGCTCATGTCCACCGCGCGCCGGATCGGCATGGCCCTGTTCATGATGCCGATCCAGACGGCCGGTCTGAACCAGCTTCCCGCCAAGCTGAACGCGCACGGTACGGCGATCTCCAACACCGTCCGCCAAGTCTCGGGCGCTATCGGAACGTCGCTGCTCGTCACCGTTATGACCAACCAGACAACGAGCCATATCAAGGACATGATGGCTTCCGGCGCATCGCTGACGGACCAACTGAAGCTCAATGCGACGATTCAAGGCATCAACGACGCCTACTTCGTTATCGTGGGCATCGGCATCGTCGGTCTGGCGCTCGCCTTCTTCATCAAGAAGACCAGCCACCCGGCAGACCAGAAGGCAACGGGTGCCGCAGCCGCGAAGGCGAAGGTTAGGGAGCAGAATTAAGAATAAGAAGAATTGCAGACAAAAGCACGAACACGCCCTCCTTCCGGACGTTCCGGCAAAAGAGGGCGTTTCTTGTTTCTCCTTTAGACGAACCAGAAGCTCAGAACTCCCGCTCGACGCCCATCTGCAGGTTCATCGAATGGATGTGCTTCCTCGTCTTCTCCGTGCCAAGTTCGCCGACGAGGCCGTAGATCTGCTTCAGAATGTAGTCGTACTGGTCGTTCTCGGAGTCGTGGTGATACGGAATGCCCGGGTAGTGGGCGCGGAATGTCGTATCCTCCTCGCAGCCCTCCAGCTCGACGAACAAGTCGCGCAGCTTGTCCAACTCCTGCTCGGTCGCCATAATCTCGAATTCGTAGGCCGCGTCGCCTTGGTTGTACATGACCGTCTTCGCCTGCACGGACACGTAATAATGTCTCTTGTCCATAAGTTCTGGCCTCCTTCGCCGTTACCGGGTGAACATCGCGAGCACAATGGCCCCGAGCACCACGAGGATGGGGAACAGCCAGTACCCGATCACCATCGGATTCGCGGCGACGGGATGGCGCACCGTCGTGCCGCTGATGTCTTTGTCGAGCTCCTTATGCTCCTGCTTGCGCATGAAATAAAAGGAGCTGACCAAGGAAAACAAGCACACCGCCGCAGCCAGAATAAGCAGCACATTGTAAAGAGACATCCCCTGCACAACCTCCTCGTCGCGATGGCCGCGATGACAGTTGTACACATTTTCCCGCGGAACGGTGTGATTTATGCATATGGACGAGGATATTTCAACCTTGTACGCGGCAGCCATTGGCGCCGCCAAGCGCACATTACCGCCCCGGTCGCGCGGCGGTAAACCCCACAGCGACGAATTCCGTCACCCCTTCACGCCGCCGACCGTCATTCCCTTCACGAAGTACTTCTGCAGGAACGGGTAGACGATGATCATCGGCACGGCGGCCACGATCGTCATCGTCGCGCGGATCGAGAGCGGGGATACCTTGATGGACGCGCCGCTTCCCGAATTCGCGAATGCTGTCTCCGCACTCGACGTCGTGTTGGAGTTCTGGAGGATTTTCTGCAGCTCGTACTGCAGTGTGCTCAGCTTGACGTTGGACGAGTTGTACAGGAACACGTCGAACCAGGAGTTCCATTGGTATACCGCCGTGAACAACGCAACCGTAGCCAGAACGGGCAGGCAGAGCGGGAAAACAATGTTGAAGAACGTGCGGAAGTCCCCCGCCCCGTCGATCCGTCCCGACTCGATGACGCTCTCCGGCAGTTGCTCGATGAACGACCGGATAATGATCAGGTTGAAGACGCCGATGACGCCCGGCCAGATGTACACCCAGAAGCTGTTGATCAGCCCGAGGTCGCGAATGAGCAGATAGTTCGGAATAAGGCCGCCGTTGATGTACATCGTGATAATAAATGCGATGGTGATGAACTTGCGGAGCACGTATTCGGGCCGGCTGATCGTATAGGCGACCATCGCCGAGGCGAACACCGTGACAACCGTCCCGAGCACCGTGCGCAGCACCGAGATGAAGGTCGCGTTGTAGATCGTCGCCTCGTTGAAGACGAACTTGTAGTTCTCTGCGGAGAACACCCGCGGCCAGAGGTGAATGCCTCCCTTGATCGAATCGCTCGCCGCGTTCAAGGAGACGGCAAGCGTGTTCAGGAAGGGATAGAGGGTCACGATCATCAGGCAGGTGAGGAAAATATAGTTCACAATATCGAACACGCGGTCGCCTGCCGAGGAGCCGCGCCTCGAGTAACGGCCGGGCTGCGTAGTGGAAGTTGTGGAAGTTGAATTCGCCATTGCGGATCACCGCTCCTTGTCTAGAACAATCTGTCTTGCCCGAGCCGCTTGGCGATATGGTTCGCCGAGAAGAGGAGCACGAAGCTGACGACCGTCTTGAACATGCCCGCGGCCGTTGCGAGCGGGAAGTTGAACTGCTGAAGCCCGTACTTCAGAACGAATATGTCAATGTTCTCGGAATATTCGGCGTTCATGCCGTTGCCGAGCAAGTACTGCGGCTCGAATCCCGATTCCAGCAAATATCCGATGTTCATGATAAGCAGGACGATAATGACCGGCTTGATGCCGGGAAGAGTGATGAACCACATCCGCCTCAGGCGGCCGGCTCCGTCCATCTCCGCCGCCTCGTACTGAGCCGGATCGATCGAGCTGATGGCGGCCAGATAGACGATCGTGTTCCAGCCGACGTCCTTCCATACCGAGCTTGCGCCGAAGATTCCCCAGAACCATTCTGCCTTGCCGAGGAACAGAATCTCCTGTCCCTTCTCGATGAAGCCGAATGTCTTCAACAATTCGTTAAAAATACCGTCCGGAGCCAGCATCGTCTGGATGATGCCCGCGGCGACGACCCAGGAGATGAAGTGAGGCAAGTAGCTGACCGTCTGAACGACGCGCTTGAACGCGACCTTCCGGACTTCGTTCAGCAGAAGCGCGAGCGAGACAGCGGTCACGAACCCGAGCACGAGATTGATTCCGCTCATCGCGAGCGTATTGCGCAGGGAGATCAGGAACCGATCTTCCGAGAACAGCGACTGGAAGTGGTGGAAGCCGACCCATTCCTGTTCCTTGAAGGAGAGCGAAGGCTGATAATCCTGGAAGGCGATCGTCCAGCCCCAGACCGGGACGTACTTGAAGACGAACAGCCAGATGACGAACGGCACGGACATCAGGACAAGCGTGCGTTGCTGGATCAGTCTCTTGATGATCAGCGTCAGCCCGTTCGGTTTATTCGCCGGCGTCTGCGGAGACGCTGCAAGTGCGGCTTTATTCTCCATATCTCTTTGTCTCCTTCCGTTCGGGCCAAGCCATATTGAGAGCAGGAAGGGAAGGCCGGAGCTGCGTTGGCTGCAGCTCGCGAGACCGGCCTTCCCTCTCTGTCGGTCATCGCCTGTTACTTGGCAACTTCCACGATCTTCTTGATCTGTTCCGCATACCAAGTCTCATACCCGACCGTATCCAGCTTGCCGAATTCCTTCGTGTATTCGGCCCATACGCCTTCGAAGTCCGCCGGCTTCGCCAGCACAAGCTTCGCGTAGTACTTCTTAAGCAGCTCGTCCTTCTTCGTCTCCCAGATCTGCTGCGGCGAGCCTTGCTCCTTCGGAATGCTCCATGCCGGGTACCAAGGACGATCCTCCGGCGTGTCGAACAGCTCGGCGTACGTCTTGACGCCGTACTTGCCCAGAATCGTCTTGTCGCCTTCCGTCAGGCTGAGCTGGAATACTTCCGGTTGGTAGCCCGGTGCCAGCGAGTTGCCGTCCGCAAGCGTCGAGGACGTGTTGTATTGCGGCCAGTCCCAGTCGTACGTCTTGAAGCCAAATTGCTCGTTGAACGTGTCGTCCAGCTTCGCGATCTGCTCCGCCGTCCGGTAGAAGCGGCCGTTCGCGTCCACCTCGTACGTCTCGCCCTTGATGCCCCAGCTCTTCAGAATTTGATTCTCTTCCTTAAGCAGGTTGTCGAAGTACTGGATGATGCGAGCCGGGTCCTTCGCGCTCTTCGTGATGCCGACGCCGCGATTGCTGGTCCAGCCCGGAGGGTCCAGGTATTGATCATGCGTTCCGTCGAACGTAACCGCCAGCGGGAAGTAGACGAAGTCGTCCTGCGACTGGTCCTTCCGCGCCGCATCCTTCAGCACGTTCTGCGCGCTTCCGATCTGCCAGCCGTAGTCGAAGAAGCCTACAACCTTGTGCGAGGACAGCTTCGCAATATATTGGTCATAGTTGTCGACGAAGGAGGACTTGTCGAACAGCCCCTTGGCATTCAGGTCGTTCAGCGTCTGCACCCAGCGCTTCTCGAAGTCCGTTCCGGCGTAGCTCTTGGCCTCGTACGTGTTGACGTCGACCATGACGTTGCCGTCGTTCGGGAAGCCGGCAAGGTGCATCGGCGGGTTCGAAGTGGCGAAGAACCTCCAGTCGTGCGTAAGCGAGACCATGCCGGTCAAGTCTTCATCCGGGTGCTTGGCGACGAAGTCTTCCACAAGCTTCACGTACTCGTCCAGCGTCTTGATCTGCGGATATCCCGCTTCCTTCAGCACGCGGCGCTGTACCCAGAACGCGCCCTGGTTGATGTTCGGATCGGCCGAGAAGTCGCCGACTTGAGCGGAGAACGGAAGGAAGTAGATCTTGCCGCCGTAATCGGCGCGCATGCGTTCGAAGTACGGGCCGTAGACGCGCTTGATGTTCGGGCCGTACTGCTCGATCAGATCGTCGAGGGCGATGAAGCCGCCGGCCTTGAGCACTTCTTCGATCGCGGCATCGGGAACGAGAACGTCCGGGTACTCGTTGGAAGCGATCATCGTCCCGATCTTCGTATTCAGGTCGCCGACCAGATGCTCGATCTTGAAGTTGACGCCGGTCTGGTCCTCGAGCGCTTTGCCGATCGTCGTCTCGTTCGTATTGAGGTCCTTCTCGCCCGCAACCCCGTTAAAGAAAGTGAACGTTACTTTATCAAGCGGTTTCTCCGATGCCGTCTCCGATGCAGCGGGACTGCTGCTGCTTGGTGCGCTGGGCGATGCGCTCTTGCCGTCGTTGCCTCCGTTATTGTTCCCGTTCGAGCAGGCAACCCCGGAGACCGCCAGCGCGGCGGCCATACCGGCGACCAGTAGTTTCTTTGCCACTTCGTTCGAACCCCTTCCGCTAGGATTTATTGTTTTGTAAGCACTTTCATTATAAAATTTATCGAAGGGTTTGTTTACCGGATAAACTTTATCTCATACTTAGAATATTTAATGAAGCTCCTTCTTCTTCATCCCGAACGACGATGCGGAACTCGGTTCCGCCCCCCTCTTCGCTGCTTGCCTCGAAGCGCACCTTGTCCTTGTAGTACAGCTTCAGGCGGTAGTAGACATTCTTGATCCCGACGCTCTCCCCGATGTCCTCGCTGTGCTCCAGCTCATGCAGAAGCGCTTCAAGCTTGTCGGCGGCGATGCCCGCTCCATTGTCTTTGACGGTACAGACAAGCTCCTCCTCTTCGTTCCTCGCGACCGTCACGAGAATGAGGCCCGGTCCCTTGGCCTTCTCGATGCCGTGAATACTCGCATTCTCGACCAGGGGCTGCAGCGTCATTTTCGGAATCATCTGCCCTAGCACCGCTTCATCGGCTTCGATCCGGAAGTCGAGCTTGTCTCCGAACCGATACCTCTGGATCTCAAGGAAGCAAGCGACGAGATCGAGCTCGTCCTTGATCGTCACCCAGTCCTTGCCCCAGGCGAGCGACTTGCGGAAGATCTTCGCCATGTTGTGGATGATCTTGGCCGTCTCCTCTTCCTTCTTCATCAAGCTGCGCATGCGGATTGTCTCAAGCGAGTTGAACAGGAAGTGCGGGTTGATCTGGCTCTGGAGCGCATGAAGCTGCGATTGATTGCGCTTGAGCTGCAGCTCCTTCTTCTGGATGTCGGCGATATAAACGTCATGAATGAGGCTCTTGATCTGCAGCGTCATCCGATTGAATTCCACGGTCAACTGCCCGATCTCGTCGTCCGCCTCCGGCCGGTCAATCGTCTCGAACGAATGGTTTTTGACACGCTTCATGTGCTTGAGGATCTTCACCAATCGGGAATTGAGGGAACGCGTAAACCAGATGATGACCAGCGTGGAGACGAGAATGTTCGGAATGGCCAGATAGAGGACGAAGTTCTTCGACTTGCGAACCTCCTCGAGCACCGCCGACTCCTTGAATTCTCCGACAATTCGCCAATCGCTCAGATAGGAGACGTTGGAAAAAGCCGCCTCGATCACAATCGTGCTCTGAGGAACCGAGGAGGAGGAGAAATCGGCTATTCGGGACGGAGGGAGTGCGGCGTTGGTCGTATATTGCACCTCGTTGCCCTGCAGGAGATACAGATTCCCTTCCAGGGTGACATTGCGGAACAGCTCGCGGATCGACTCGGGGTGGATGTCGATCTTCATGAGCTTCTCCCACTGCTGCGTGCCGCCCGGCTCGTTGATCCTGCGCACGACGCTGAGCATGTCGCCGGTCGCGCCGACATAATCGGGAATCGTCCGCAGCAGCAGAGGCGCCGACAGCGGCGACTCGCTGATCTGCCGGAACCACGGCTGCTCCCTCGTCTTGTCCGTAATCCGCTCCACTTGCCCGCCGTAGATGATCGTCGCATTGTCCGTATACAGCGTAATTCTCTGGATCGCTTCGTACACGGGACTGTACTTGTTCAGCATGGCCAGCATGTAGGATTGGTAATTGTTGACGTAATCGGAGGGCGTGTCGTAATTTTTCTCCAGATATTGAATCAGGATGGAATCGTTGTAGATGACCGAAGAGATGCCCACGGCCGCGTTGACCTGAGCCAGGAAGTCGTTGCGAATCTGCTCGATCGCCAGGGAGATGTCCCTCATCTTCTGCTTCTTCACGTTGTTGGACGTGATGTTGTAGAAGATGACGTTCGTCAGAACAATCGGGATAAGCACAGAGAGCACATAGACGATCAGCATCTTGTTGCGCAGCCTGACATTATTGAAGCTTATCATCCTCTTCCCATTCGCCTGCATCGGATCACCGCCGTTAAATCTTCTCTAAGAGAGCGTTCTTGTACTCGGTCGGCGTCTTGCGCTCGACCTTCTCGAACTGGGTAACGAAGTAATCGGCGTTGTTGAAGCCGACGCTTGCGGCGATCTCGTACACCTTCTTGTCGGTCTGGCGGAGCTGGCGCTTCGCTTCGCGGATTCGGAGCTGCAGCAGATAATCGTTGAAGTAGCTGCCGTACGTCTTCTTGAACAGTTGGCCGAGATAGACCGGGTTCATGTAATATCGCGCGGCGATGCTCTTAAGGCTGATATTCTCGTTGTAATGATGGTCGATGTACGCCTTGATCTTGGCGATGTCTCCCTTGCTCACCTTGCCTCTCAGCTCACAGATGTAACCCGCACATTCGGTTAGGAAAATCAGCAGCGTCGTCTGGAGCCCGCGAAGCGTCTTGGGCGCGGCCGCCCACTCAAGCATCGGCGTTAGAGAAGCGAGGCTGGCCGGATCTCCCTCCATTGTCTGGATGATCCGGGTCGCCCCGTGCACGCAGCGGGACATCGCCGCCGCGACGGAGTCATAGGCGAATACCTGCTCGCGGAAGGCCGCGAACAGCTTATCCGCCGCATCGCGAACGGCCGTCATGTCGTTCTCCTCGAGGCGGTCCATCAGCTCGGCGTAGACGGAGCTGTCGATCTCCCGATAGTGCAAGGCCGAGGCGGTCAACTCGTCGCCCACGATGACGTTCTTCTCGTCCAGCGCATACTTGTGCTTCATCGCTTCCAGGCCGCTGAGATAGGAGCGGCGAGCTTGCGCGAGACCGGGCACCGCCTCGCCGATGTACACCTTCGCCGTGCAGCCCGCGGCCTTCGAGCAAGCGCGAGCCATCTCGTCGCCGATCGTTCGGGCCTCGCGGGGATCGGTCTTGGCCGGCAGCAGGAAGCCGAGCTCGAACTCGCTGCGAAGATGCACATAAGGGGCGGTGCGGAAGCCGAGCCGCTCCGCCGCACGGGCGACGGCCGTCTTCGCCCGCTCCGTCCGTTCGATCCGCTCGGCCTCGGGGCTGGCGGCCGGAAGATCGTTCAGCTCGACGGCGAAGTGGCGAAGCGCCGTCTCTTCCTTGAGGCCGAACGAGGTCGAGGCTGCGGCGACGAGCGGCCCGTCCGCCCGGCCGGAGAGCAGCTTCTCGAACAAGGAAGCCTGCACGAGGGCGCTGCTCGCCTCCGAGTGCGGCTGCTCCTTGTCGAGCTGCTCGCGGATCTGCATCAGCGCGGCGGTCAGCTCGCTCTCTTCGATCGGCTTCAGCAGGTAATCCTGGACGCCGAAGCGCACCGCTTGCTGCGCGTATTTGAAGTCGCCGTAGCCGCTTATTATAATGAAGCGAACCGCGTGGCCGCCGCGGGAGCGCACCTCCTGGATCAGCTCCAAGCCGTCGAGCACCGGCATCCGGATGTCCGTGATGACGACATCGGGCTTCACCTGCTCGATCAAGGCCAGCGCCTCCTCGCCGTCCTCCGCCTCCCCCGCCACCTCGAAGCCGAACTGCTCCCACGGAATCAATCCGATCAGCCCTTTGCGGGCGAACATCTCGTCGTCGACCAACAGGATTTTTCTCACGTGCATCTCTCCTATCTCCAAGTGTGGACGGGACAAACCGGCGCGGTTGCTGGCATGGTCGCAGTCGCGATCTCCGCCGCCGTAGTCGCAGCTACAGTCACAGTCGAAGCCATAGTCATAGTCGCAGTCGCAGTCGGAGCCATAGTCTCGAAGTCATAGTCACAGTTACAGTTACAGTCACAGTCGCAGTTACAGTTACAGTTACAGTCGCAGCCATAGTCTCGAAGTCATAGTCTCAGTTACAGTTACAGTCACAGTTACAGTTACAGTTACAGTTACAGTCGCAGCCGTAGTCGCAGTCACAATCGTAACCGCGCATCCGCACCCAATAGCGAACGTCTCACACCCGCCGAATTGTAATCGCTTACAAAAATAAAAAGCAAAGAAACATAGTAGTTGTAGATTAGTTTATCTCGATCGTGTTTGCACTTGGGAAACTATAGTTTCTCCTTTGTGATCTATAGATGTGTTAGTGGTCTATGGAGCGTTTGCAGTCTGCAGGTGCGGTTGCGTTTTGTAGAGCGTATGCGGTCTTTTAGATGTGTTGATGGTCTGCCGATGCGGTTGTGGTCTGCAGATGTGTTTGTGGTCTGCCGATGCGCTTGTGGTCTACAGATGAGTTTGTGGTCTGCCGATGCGCTTGTGGTCTACAGATGAGTTTGTGGTCTACCGATGCGCTTGTGGCCTACAGATGCGTTTGTGGTCTGCCGATGCGGTAACTTTTGCGGTTTTTATGATTTTTCACATTCGTTGGCATGAATTGGAACAAATAGAGAGTTTTTATGCGATTTTTAGCATATATGCGACAATTCGAGCGGGATTTTCCTCCACGAATGTGATTTTTCGCATAAAATCCGCCATATCGCCCCCTATCGAGCCGCGCCAATATGAAATTTCACATAAATTTGGACATTCGCGCCGCTCCCCATCTGCTCCAATGCCCCAAATGCCGGTTTTTCCGACATTCGCAACGCTCTCCCTCCACTCCCGCGCTCCAAATGTCGGTTTTTCCGACATTCCCGCCGCTCCCCGGCCACTCCCGCGCCTCAAATGCCGGTTTTTCCGACATTCGCACCACTCCCCGACCACTCCCGCGCCTCAAATGCCGGTTTTTCCGACATTCGCAACGCTCTCCCTCCACTCCCGCGCCCCAAATGTCGGTTTTTCCGACATTCGCACCACTCCCCGACCACTCCCGCGCCCCAAATGCCGGTTTTTCCGGCATTCGCAACGCTCTCCCGCCGCTCCCCGGCCACTCCCGCGCTCCAGCGAAGGCCGCCGGGCGATTGTTGCAATCCGGCAATCGCAATCGCCCCGCCATTCGGGGCAAGACCGCCCCGCAGTCGGCGGAACGGCCTTCTTCCCATGCTGGCCTATGGACCGCCGGCTTTGACGGCCTTGTCGTGCTCCGCGGCGAATCGGCCCGGGGTGACGGCCCCGCCGAACAGCGCCTGGATCTGGTTCAAGTGGACTTCAGCCGCGCTCGAATTCAATTGAACGTCGGCGAACAGCGTAATGCTCGTCGCCTTGTTCAGCTCGTTGAGCAGATCGGTGTAGAGCTGCGGAAGCCGAACCTTCGCCGTATCGACCTTCGTCGCCGGAATGACGCCTGCGCCCGTGACCGACTCTTCTCCCCATCGCTTCACGAAGTATTCGACGAACCTCTTCGCCTCCTCCTTCACCGGGGAATTCTCGGCAACGAACAGGCCGACGCCGGGGCCGCCCACCCAACTATCGATGTTCCCCTTGCCGCCGGCGATGGTCGGGAACTTGAAGAATCCGATGTTGTTGCGGAGCTGCTGCGCCACCTTCTGATTGGTCGTGTAGTTCGGGAGCTCCCACGTTCCCATCAGATACATGGCGGCTTTGCCTTGAATGAATTGTTCCTTCACTTCATCGTTGGAGAGCCCGTTAAATCCTTCGTTGAACGCGTTCATCCCCGCAAGCTCTTGCAGCATCTTCGCCGACTCGATGAGTCCCGGGTCCGTGAAGCTCGCTTCGCCCTTAAGCGCATTCGCCAGCTTCTCCGCACCCGCGACGCGGTCGGCCATGTACATGTACCACAGCGAACCGGTCCAGCGGTCCTTGTTGCCGAGCGCAATCGGAACGACGCCGTGGTCCTCCAGCGTCCGGACGACGTTCAGGAAGTCGGCGTAGGTCGTCGGAACCTGCAGGTCATATTGTTCGAAAATCTGCTTGTTGTAGTAGATCGGAGCGAGATTAAACTCGAGCGGCAGCGCGTATGTCTTCCCTTCGATGGCATAGGCCTCGGTCGTGCCGGCAACGAACGAATCCTTCAGGTCTCCTTGGAGCAGATCGTCGAGCGGCGCGAACAGCTCGCCGCCGACGAACGGCTGCAAGTAGCCGGCCGCCCAAGTCATGCCGACATCCGGCAGCTCGTTGATGGCGGACAGCACCTTGATCTTCGCCTTGTACTGCTCGTTGTCGAACACTTCCTGCTTGATGACGACGTTCGGATTCTCCGACTGATACTCGTCGATGATTTTGCTCACGATCCGGTATTGGCCTGCCGCCCCGGCTTGCGGGTACAGATGCATCATATTGATCGTTACCGTCCCGTCCGAAGCCCCGCCCAGATCGGGATTATCGTTGTCCGAATGGGCCGCGCAGCCCGTTGCGACAAGAGCAAGACCGGCTGCCAGCGCCAGCGGCACCCGCGTTCTGTGCAGCACCCGCGTTCTGTTGTACACGTCCGCATCCCCCATGCCAATCTTCGCTCGGCTGGCGCTCCGGGAGAAGTCGGAATTACTCCTTCACGCCGCCAAGCGCCACGCCTGCGATAATATACCTAGACAGCAAGAAGTATATCACAAACAATGGAAGCGCAGTCAGCGCCAGTCCCAAATAGATCGAGCCGAACTCCGTCTTGTAAATATCGCCGCGCAGCAGGCTGACCATGATTGGCAGCGTATACTTCTCCTTCTGCGTCAGCAGAATGAGCGGCATGAACAGGTTGTTCCAGCTCGCGACGAAGGCGAAGATCGCTTGCGTTGCGATGGCCGGCACCATGATCGGCAGGATGATTCGGTTAAACGTGGAGAACTCGCCGGACCCGTCGATCCGGGCCGCCTCCACGATCTCGAGGCTCAGCGCCCCGAGCAGGTACTGGCGCATGAAGAAGACTATCGCCGGAGAGGCGATCGCGGGCAGAATAAGCGGCAGGAAGTTGTTCGTCCAGTGCATCTGATACATGAACTGGTAGAAGCCGATTGCGCTGGCCTGCGCCGGAACCATCATAACGCACATGATGAACGTGAAGAACGGCTGGCGCAGCTTCCAGTTGTACACGACCAACCCGTAAGCGGTCAAGGACGAGAAGTAGACCGCGCACAGCGTCGAGAAGCCGGAGATGATAAGCGAGTTGAAGAACCCTTTAAGCGGATCGAAGCTCTTGCTCGTCAGCACGTCCCAGTTCGTCTTGAGGTGCGTTGACGGGATCAGCGACAGGCCGCTCTGGATTTCCGGCGTGGAACGAGTCGCATTGACGAACATGATCCAGAACGGAAGAATGCTCAGCACCGCCAGGAAAATACAGACGATATAGATGATCGTTTTGTTGATTCCGTGGGAGACGGGAACGTTCCTCTGAAGATTGGCCATCGGTTACGCCCCCCTTGCCGCCGCTTTCGCGGCTTGCTTCTGCTTCTTCAATTGCTTCTTCAGCTTCGACGCGTCGCGATCGCGCATCAGGTAGAACAGCAAGGCGGACAGCACCGCCGCGATAACGAACATGATCATGCTGGCGGCTGCGGCTTTGTTATACATGTAGCTGCCCTTGAACGCTTGCCCATAGATGAACACGGACGTGGTGAGCGTCGCATTGTCCGGTCCGCCTGCCGGGGTGATGAACAGCTGCGGAATATCGAACATCTGCAGCCCGCCGATCATCGAAGTGATCAGCGTATAGAGCATGATCGTCCGAAGGCTCGGCAGGGTAACGCGGAAGAACGTCTGAACACCGTTCGCTCCGTCGATGGACGCCGCTTCGAACAAGGCCGGGTTAATGCCCAGAACGCCCGCGACAAGGACGATCATCGTATTGCCGTACCACATCCAGAATTGGATGAAGCCCACGATGCCTCGAGCCGTCATTTTGTCCTGGAGGAAGTTAATCGGCGCATCGGACCAGCCGAGCGCATGGAACAGGCTGTTCACGGGCCCCATCGGATAAGCGAACAACGTGCTGAACAGCACGGCGATCGTGCTTGCCGTAATGATGTTCGGCATATAGAGAAGAACCTTAAACGTGCCTTGTCCCTTGAGGTTAAGCCTCTTGTTGGTGAACCAAGCGGTGAGCAAGAGCGCGAGAATAATCTGAGGAATAAAGTTGATGATCCAGAGCAGCCCGGTGTTGACGAGGGACTGCCGGAACGAGGCGTTGTCGAGCAGAAGATCCTTGAAGTTCTGGAACGGATTGTCCAGGATGTGGATCGGCTTCGGAATTAATCCCTTCATATCGGTAAATCCAATGGCTGCGGTGTACAAGATCGGGTACAACGAGAAGACCAGGAACACGAGGATAAAAGGCAGACTGAAGATATAACCGTACTTCGCATAGCTTACACCTTTGCGGCGCATGTTCTCTCCCCCCATTCATTTAAAAAAATGGGGCGGGAAAACTCCGCCGCCCCATTGGCGCCACCTTATTCGCTTGCGATGTCCAGTTGATCCTTGACAGTCTGCTTGAAGTCCTTGAGCGCGTCTTCGCGACTCTTCTTGCCTGCGGCATACGCGCGCACCTGATCGCGCCAGATCTGGTTGATCGATTCGTCGTACTGTGTCAGGTTCTTGCCGGTCGCATTGGCGTTGGCCGGAACGAACACGTCGAACATGTTCTGTCCGCCGAGCAGATCGACCGTGCCGTTGGACTTCGCCATGACGACGGAGGAAGCGACGCTGTCCTTCGTGCCTTGCTCTCCGTCCTTAAGCGTACCGTTCGCCCAGTAATTCTGGAGGCCCGTATCGGAGGTGTCGAGCGTAATCCACTTGACGAATTCGGCAACGACCTTCGCCTTGGCTTCGTTCTTGGTGACGTCCTTGTTGGCGAGAACCCAAGTGCCGCCCCAGAAGAATCCGGTCGTCGGCTCGGTTACCGCCCAATCGCCGTTCGTGTCCTTCACTTGACCGTTCATGACGTAGTTGATCAGCCAAGCAGGACCGAAGAAGCCGAACACCGGCTTCGTGCCGGAGCCGGACATGTCCGCGTACCAAGCTTCCTGCCAATCCTGCGTGCCGTTGGAATAGCCTTCGTCCGTCAGCTTCTTGGAATAATCGAGGAACTGCTCGCGCTTCGGATCGATGTGGAGCTTGCCGTCGACAATCCAGCCTGCGTCGGAGCTGTTCTCGATCGGGTGCCAGATGTCCCCGTCGCCGGATACGATCGCGTATCCCTTGTCCTTCAGCTTGGCCGCCGCGTCGAAGAACTTATCCCAGCCGGGGCCGACCGCGTTCTTGATCGTAGCGGGATCGTCCGAGCCGAACACTTCCTTGGCGATCGAGCGGCGATAGATAAACGAACCGCCGGTCGCTTGGTAGCCGAGGCCCTTCAGATTGCCGTCCAGAGTGCCGATGTCGACGGAGTATTGGGCGATGCCCGCTTCCTTCACCATGTCGTCGGTAAGGCCAAGGTCGGCATAGTTCGCGGCGTAGCTGGAGGCGTCGCCTTGCGTGTACTTGAGGACGAACGCGGATTCGGCCGCATAGATGTCCGGAGCGTCTTTGCCGCCGGCATTGAGCGCCTGGTCGAGAGCCGGTTGATACGCTCCGTCCGTGGTGGCGATTACCGTGTTCTTGAATTCGACATTGAGGTCGGGGTGGGTCTCGAGGAACTTCGCTTCCATGTTCGGAATCTCGTCTGTGAAGGCCCAGAGGTTAACCGTGACTTTCTCCCCGGAGCCGTTGGAAGATACTTCGGAGGTGCTTGCGGACGAGTTGGCGCTTGCCCCCGAGCCCGAGCTTGCGTTGTCGGACGAGTTCGAGTTGCCGCCGCAGGCACTGAGTGCAGAAGCCATAACAAGCGCAGTTGTGGTAACGGCCAGAATACGTTTCATTTCTATTCCTCCCCTTATGTGCTGGAAACAGTTACATTGTAACCGCTGTCAACATTCTAGCACTGCGCGTCCCCTTGCATAAGGAAACGGCCATTGGGAGAAATTCCACTTTTATTTGATCGTTTCGTCCGGGTCCGACACCCGCTGGCGGTACTGGGTCGGACTGACGGACTCGCTGTCCTTGAACACCTTGACGAAGTATTTGGCCGTCTGATAGCCCACCTTCTCCGCAATCTCCCCGACCGGCAGCCGGGATTGGGCGAGGAGCTCCTTGGCGCGCTGCAGCCGCCTTCTCGTCAGGTAATCGCTGAACGTAATTCCCGTCTGCTCCTTGAACAGAACGCTGAAGTAGCTCGCGTTCATGTGCAGGTGATCCGCAACCTGCTTCATGCCGATCGGCTCTCCGAGATGCCCGTCGATGTAGGCGATCGCGTCGCGCACATGCTGGCCGTACTTGGCTTCCTCCTCCCCCGCTTCCATCAGCTTCCGGTCCACGAGCTTCTCCATTCTTCCGATGCGAAGGCGATCCTCTTCGAGCTCCAGCGCCTTCTCCACGGATTGAATCAGCTTGGTCTTATCGAGCGGCTTCAGCAGGTATTCGACGACGCCAAGCTGAAGCGCCTTATGGGCATATTCGAACTCCGCATGACCGGAGATCACGATGACGATCGGCTTCGGCGCCGCCTGGGCCATCCGTTCGAGCATCTGCAAGCCTCCGAGCTCCGGCATGCGCACGTCGGTAATGATGAGATGCGCCGGATTGTCCTTCATCCATTCGAGTGCTTCCACTCCGCTCGCAGCAGTCTCGATCCGCATCCGTCCGGCCGACCAAGCCTCCAGCGTCTTCTTGATTCCTTGCCGCGTGCGCGGCTCATCGTCCACGATCAATAGCGTCTTCATCTCGTTCGTTCCTCTCCCCTCGGTATCGAGATCTCGAAGCTGACCGACGTTCCTTCGCCGGGTACGCTGTCTATCTTCAAACTGCCGGCCGAAGCCGCTTCCGGCGCTTCCGGGAAGTAGAGCTTCAGCCTCCGCTGCACGTTCGCGATTGCGACTCCCGTTCCCCTGGAGCCGGAGTCGGGAGCGCGGTTCTCGGCGGAGCGCATCAGCTTCGCCACCGTCTCCTCGTCCATGCCCGGCCCGTCATCCGTGACCTTAACGACGGCACACCCCGGATGCGCGGCGGAGGCGAATACTTCGACGACGACCGAGCCGGGGCCGAGCTTGCTCTCGACCCCGTGCAGAATCGCGTTCTCGACAAGCGGCTGGATCAGCAGCTTCGGAATCGGCGCGTGCTCCAGCCCGGGCTGCGCTTCGATTCTCCAGCTCAGCCGATCGCCCAGGCGCATCGTCATGATCTGCAAGTAGCGCTCGACATGCTCGAGCTCGTCCTTCACCGTAACCCACTCGTCGTCGTTGCCGCTCCTGCCGATGACGTAGCGGAACAAGCCGGACATCGCCACGACAATGCTCGCCAGCTCTTCCTCTTCCTTGTCTTCGAGCGACCAATAGATCGCCTCCAGCGTGTTGAACAGGAAGTGCGGGTTGATCTGGGCCTGAAGCGCCTTCAGCTCCGTCCGGCTCTGCGTGATCTCCTTCTCGTAGACAACCTGAATAAGTTCGTTCATGTGCGTGACCATCTGGTTGTATGTGTTGTTGAGCTCGCGAATCTCCAGCGAAGCGATCTGCGGCGACGGGGACGGGTTCGGCTTGAGACCGCCCAGCCTGGCTCCCCGCATCGTCCGCATCAGCTTCAGGATCGGCCTGGTGACGACGGTGGACAAGAACAGACTCAGCACGAGAAAAGCGACCGCCCCAATGCCGATCGAGACCAGAATCGCCGTTCGCAGAACCGAGATGCCTTCCGTCGTCGCCTGAATCCGGGTCAGCAGCACAAGCGTCCAGCCGGTCGTCGCCGAGCTCTGCCGTACGGCCAAGTACGGATCTCCGACAATCGTGACCGTCCCTCCGCTCTGCCTGAGCACCGCGCCGGCGTCTTCAATCGGCAGGTCCGACATGATTGTCTGCCCGTTGCTGTCGGCCAGAAGCATAAACTCTCCGTTCGCCGAACCGTCCTCCTCCGCCGCTTCGTTCATCTCGAAGTAGGCGCGGTGAATATGCACGGCCACATAACCTCCCGCCGAATACCCTTGGTCGATCAGGCTCACTCGGCGGAGCGCCAGCACCGTATCCGGCTGCCTCGGGTCGATGCCGACCCAGACGAGCCTCCCCTTCTTCCGGTCCGCTTCGTCGATCCATTCCTTCGCCACGCGGCTGGGCAAGCCGATGTCGTCCAGCGGGAACAGCCGACGGTAATCCCGCGTATACAATTCAAGCGATTGGATTCCCGAGGAGTAGGCCATGTAACCGTTCGCAATCTGAAGCAGCGATTGCCGCTCGTTGAAGTTCGCCGGAACGCCGTTCGCTTCGCTCAGGAGCAGCTTCTGAACATAGGAGCTTGTCGCGACTTGCGTCGAGAGCGAATCGATCTGCTCCAGCAAGGCGTCGAGCCGGCCGTTCATCTGCACCGCCGTCTGCTGGATATGCTTCACCGCGCTGCTCTTCAGCAGATCGGACACCTGCCCGTAAATGTAAACGCCTGCAAATACCAGCACCGCAATCATCGTAACCGTGAATCCGGCGAAGATCTGGTTCCGCAGCGTATTGATCCCGCTCCACTTCGACAATGCCTCCGCCACCATTCCGCCCCTAGAGTCCGATTCCCGTCTACTGTAACATAAAAGCCACGCAAGCGACAGACAACCGCTGCCCCTCTTGACTCGGCCTTCGTTCGGTCAGAAACTAAAGATTTTGGTGTAAAAACAGTAAATTGTGGGGTTGCGCCGCTCTCCAGCATTGTTAATATAAAAAAGAGACTGCAAGTTAGCGTTTACATGAAAGCACGAAAGCGAGGAACTGCCTTGTCGAATTCGATCAGCTCCAATCAACCGCTCGTCACTCACATGTATACTGCGGACCCTTCCGCTCACGTCTTCGAAGGCAAGCTGTACGTGTATCCGTCCCACGATCTGGATCACGAGATGACTTCGAACGATAACGGCGACCAGTACGACATGGAAGATTACCATGTGCTCTCGCTGAACGAAGAGCTGACGCAATGCACCGATCACGGGGAAGCTCTTCACGTTCGCGACGTGCCGTGGGCCTCCAAGCAGATGTGGGCCCCGGATGCCGCGTACAAGAACCGGAAGTATTATTTGTTCTTCCCGGCCCGCGACCACGACGGCATCTTCCGCATCGGAGCCGCGACGTCCGACAAGCCCGCCGGTCCGTTCCGCCCGGAACCGAACTATATCGAGGGCAGCTTCAGCATCGATCCGGCCGTGTTCGTCGATGACGACGGCAAGAGCTACATGCTCTTCGGCGGCTTGTGGGGCGGGCAGCTTGAGAAGTGGCAGACCGGCGAGTTCATCGCCGACGCCGAAGGACCCGCCTGGATCGCTCCCGCGCTCGGGCCGCGTATCGCGGAGCTTGCGGACGACATGCTGAGCTTCCGGGAGGCTCCGCGCGAGATCTCCATCGTGGACGAGAACGGCATGCCGCTCGTTGCCGGGGACGAGGACCGCCGCTACTTCGAAGGCCCGTGGATGCATAAGCACAATGGCCTGTATTACCTCAGCTACTCGACCGGCACAACGCATCGCATCGTCTACGCGACAAGCAGCGACCCGCTCGGGCCGTTCGAATACAAGGGCACGATTCTGACGCCGGTCGTCGGCTGGACGACCCACCACTCGATCGTCAGCTACCAAGACAAGTGGTACTTGTTCTACCACGACAGCTCCCTGTCCGGCGGCGCCGACAACAAGCGCTGCGTCAAGTTTGCCGAGCTCTTCTACGAGGCGGACGGGACGATCCGCACGATCGATCCGTATCCGGAGCGAAGCGAATAACAGAGGGGCCGTCCCCCAAGTCCCGCGACTTGAAGGACGGCCCCTTGGCCGGCTTGCACATAAGGCTGTTCGTCGTTAGCCGCTTCCGCTTGACGCCGTTACGACGGCTTCTTGCTCCCCGACAGCAGCAGCGCCGGAATAAACGCGGCGACCGTGAACCCGATCGACCACCAGAAGGCCGCCTGGTAAGACTCGGCAACCGCCTGAAGGCTCGCTGCCGACGAATTCGCCAATTGATGGCTGACGACCGTCGCCAGCACCGCCGACCCGAACGCTCCGCCGATCGTCTGGAAGATCCGCGTCGAGATGCTCGCATGGGGAACCTGCTCCTTCTTCAGCCCTGCATAAGCGGACACCATGATCGGAATCAGCAGCCCGTTCAGCGCCGCCCCTCTCACCAGTTGAGCCGCGCCCAAGAGCAGGTGGCTCGTCGCCGCTTCGGCGAACGCGAACGGAATCGTGGCGACGGCCGTCACCGCGAGGCTGACCGTCACGATCGTCCGGGCGCTCATTCGGTCGGACAGCTTCCCGATCCAGCTTCGCGTGAGCAGCATCCCTACCCCCTGGGGAATAAGCAGCAGCCCCGTCGCCAGCACCGTCTCGCCGCGAACCTGCTGATAATACAGAGGAAGCAGCAGCAGCGCCCCGTTCATGACCATCCCCGCCAGGAACAACGTCATATTCGACGCCAGGAAGTGCCGCGATTTGAACAGATGTAGATCGACCAGAGGAGTCCGGCTCGTTCGCAATGCGTAAACGATATACCCCGCCATCAAGATGACCCCTCCGGCAAGCGGAACCCACACCCCTGCGCTGTTCAAGCCGCCATGCGTACTGATCTCCGAGATGCCGTAGATAAGAGCCGCGAACGCGGGAGACAGCAGCAGCAGTCCGGCGATGTCGAGAGTCTGCTTGCCCTTGGGCGGCGCATCCGTCGGAATATGCCGCCAGGAGAGCCACAGCGCGACCAACGTGATCGGGATATTGACGTAGAAGATCCAGCGCCAGCTAAGGTTATCCATAATAAGTCCGCCGATAACGGGGCCGAGAATCGGTCCGAGCAGCGCGGGAATGCTAATGATTGCGATCAACCGTCCAAGTCCGCGCCCGCCCGCCGACTGAACGAGTACGTTCTGCATCGTCGGAATGAGCAAGCCGGCGCCAACCCCTTGCAGAAGCCGGAAGCCGATCAGGCTGCCGGTATTCCACGCGAACGAACAAAGCACCGACGACCCGAGGAAAATCCACAGCGAGAACATATACACCCTTTTCCCCCCGAAGCGATTGATCGCCCACCCCGAGATCGGAACCGCCAGCCCCATGGTCAGCACGTAGCCCGTGATCACCCATTGAATGGTCGCTACCGTGCTGTGCAGATCGAACGCGAGCGTGTCGATGGCCACGTTGATCATCGTCGAATCCAACTGGGACGCGACGGCGCCGAATATGAGAATCAGGGCGACTTTGAGAATTTGACGATCGATCTTCTCCTTGGGAGGGGTGGCGCTTGTTGCCTTCATCTGACCCATTGCCATGGGAAACACCTCTGGTTCGTTATTTAGAGTACGGTACGTACCGTACCTTATGTGAATACAATATTCGAATTTGGCCGAAAATGCAATATAATATTTGCAGGAACTTGGACGACACGTTGAGGAGAAGATCGATACGATGGCTGACACTAAACCGAAACAAGCCGCGCCCGGCGAGGAACAACCGCCATCGGGCACGCGCAGGCGCGGCGATGTGCTCGAGAACGCGATTCTGCAGGCGGCCTGGGAGGAGCTGCGGGAGACGGGCTACGGCAAGCTGACGATGGAAGCGGTCGCCTCCCGCGCCAAGACGAACAAGACGGCCGTCTACCGCCGCTGGCCCAACAAGGCCAAGCTGGTCGTCGCGACCATGATGAAGCATGCGCCCAAGCCTTCTCTTGAGCCCCCGGATACGGGAGATTTGCGCGAGGATGTGCTTGCGCTGCTTCAAGGACTGATCAAGCCTATCCAGATTATCGGCTCCGAGACGATTAAAGGGTTGATGGTCGACTTCCACGGGGACGAGTTGCACGCCAAGCTGACCCTGCCTCCGCGATCGGAGGACATTCTGGTTAAGGCGATAAAGGACATTCTCCGCCAGGCGGACAAGCGCGGGGAAGTCAAGCTCGACACGATCCCGGAACGCGTCGTCGGGCTGCCCGTCGACCTGGTGCGGTTCGAGCTGCTTGCGACCCACACTCCGCTTACCGACGAGGCCATCCGGGAGATTGTCGACGACCTCTTCCTGCCGCTCGTGCTGCGAGAACGGAACCATTAACGAATAAAATCCCCTTCGGCTTTTGCCGTTGGGGATTTTATTCAGCTCCGTTATTGATAACCCGCCCATATGTTCTCCATGTACTGCCGCACTTCTCTCCATGAACGACCGAATCTTGAGAGCCGAGCGGCACCGCGGTCGTGACGCCCATGAAGGAGCTGATGTTGATGAACTTGCCTCCGCCGTTGTCCCGGAAGTGCGGAAGGAACGCCCGGATGACGTTGATCGGACCGCGAACGTTCACCGCGAACTGCCAGTCGATCGTGCTCTCGGCCGCCAGCTCCAGCGCCCCGTAGCTGCCCATGCCGGCATTGTTGACGACGACGTCGATCCGGCCGAATGCTCGGATCGCCTCTGCGATCGCCAGCCTCGTCTGCTCGACATCGGTCACGTCCTGCTTGAACACCTTGATGTTCTCATAGGCCGCCAGCTCCGTATCCTTCTCGGGCGAGCGCATCGTCGCCGCCACATTCCACCCGAGCTTGGCGAAGTGAATCGCCGTTCGTTGGCCGAGTCCGGAGCTTGTTCCTGTAATAAAAATAGTTCTCGTCATGATGATTCCTCCCGAGGATACAAGGTATAAAACTTATAAATCGAACGTTCGATCTAACGGGGCCGTGAAGGAGCTTGCGCTCCGTTCATCACGTTCCTGTTACGCCTTGGCGAAGCTGTTCCAGCAAGCGGCAACGATCTGCTTGGCGTGGGGCTCATCCAATTCCACCCTGTTCTGCAAGTGCGCCTTCACCGCGTAGACCAGGGAACCGTAGCTCATCTGCACCATCAGTCTCGGCTCTAGCTCGACAAACATTTTCTGCCCGATCGCTTCTTCATACAGAGCTTCCATGGGCGCGCACCACCCCGTCTCGTACGCGTCAAGCTTGGATTGCTCGTAGATGTACGGCGAGAAGGAATATTGCTCGATGAATTGGAACCCTTGCGGATAGGCCAAGCTAAGCTTGATAAAATTCGTCCAAGCCCGCTCGAACCGCTCTTTAACCCCATCCCCCTCGTGCCAGTTCTTCGTGACGTACTCGCCGTTGAACTGCACGATGGCCTTGTAGAGCTCATTGATGATGTCTTCCTTGCTCGAGAAGTAATGGTAGATATTCCCTGTCGACACCTTCGACTCCTTGGCAATGAGAGACATCGACGTCGCTTGCAGCTCCTTGTCGATGATCAAACGCAGCGTCGTCTCCAGCACGGCCTGCTGAACCTTGTTGTATCGGCCGAACATGCGGCTCCTCCTTCCCGACTCCATTAGATCGAATGTTCATTCTAATCATAGATCGGTTCCGGCCCCGCGTCAACCCCTTACTTCCCCCTGCGATAATACAGCGGAGCATGGCCTGTCACCTGCTTAAATACGCGACCGAAGTGCGTCACGCTGCCGAAGCCGACCTTCCGCGCAACCAGCGCCGCCTTCATCGCGCTTCCTTCGAGCAGCTTCTTCGCTTCCTTCACCCGGACGCTGTTCAGGTACTCCACGAACGTGAAGCCCGTCGCCTCCTTGAAGAACCGGCTTAAGTAATAAGGGCTGATGTAGAACGTATCGGCGAGCAGTTGCAGCGACAGCTCCTGCGCATAGTGGGCGTTGATGTAGCGGACGACTTCCGATATCCGCTCGTGCATCGGGCTCGGCGCGGCCGGCGGCTCGCGATCGCCCTGTTCGGCCAATCGGCAGCATGCGATCAGCATCTGCAGCGACAGCGTCTGGGCGAACAGCTCGAAGCCCGGCTTCTTCTCCTTCGTCTCGCGGATGATGCCCTGCGCCAGATCGTCGAACGCCAGGCGGTCCTGCAGCGAACCTCTCACGACGAGGTAATCCTTCTCCCGCAGCGGCCGCAGCGCTTCCAACGAAGCCTCATTATCCGCTCCCGCCAAGCTGCCGGAGACGTTGACGACAAGCCGCTCGTACGCGGGCTTCTCCGTGTTGGTCGTCCGGTGCAGAACGTTCGGCGCGATGACGATCACATCCCCTTCGCTCGCCGCGAACGTCCGATCCTTCACGAAGAACTGCCGGCTCCCGGACAGGAGGTAGAAGATCTCGTACGTCCCGTGGAAGTGATTCGTCGCCATATGGTGGCTCGGCGCCTTCCGGTAGGATACCGTGAAGCTGCCCCCCTCATTCTCGTAATGATGATCCGCCATCTTGGGGCCTCCTCTGTCCGAACCGGACACCGACGGTCCGAAGAGGATTCGGGATTTGCGTATTTGTCTTACGGGCGAACCTTGGCAGCAAGTCGATCCTGCTTCAATTTAGCAATAGCATCGCTTACCGTTTTATCGCGTTCGGGATTGGCACCAGGCATCGATTGCTCAACGTAATGTCCGCCCGCATACCGACGAACTGCATGATCAAGACTCATCTTCTTCTTCATCGCCAATCACCTCTTTAGGTTAAGTATAACATAGCCAGACGTTCTGCGGCACGCTCGTCGATAACCATAAGGCCTCCGCCAACATGCGATGCTCCAATGACATTCGTGTAATATTGCATCAGGCGTTGCTTCTTCTTTGAGTGGAAGGCGACCACACCGTCAAATCCAAGCTCCTTGCTTCGTTTGCATGCATAAGCCATGAGATGCTCGCCGATCAAATCGAACTCCTTGCGCTCGCTTGGAACACTCTCAATAAGGTGTATCCAAATATGATCCTGTTTAATCTCAAGAGCAATTGCCCCTTGCACGACACCGTTTCCACGTATAACCATCTTATACACTTCAATACCATTCCTGCCAAAATAAACGGACCAGTCGAAGGCTTCTTCCCAATCGCTCATCTGTTCCTCAATATCATATGGCTGCAATGCTAGGAACGAAACATGGTAGGATTCACCGCTGCGGATATGCAGTAACAAGATTTCATCTCCCGCTGTTTAGATTGCGACTGGGGTCTCTCCCGACCGAACGCTGCCTTTTCCCCCCATTATAGTCCGTTACGGAATTGTTGCAAGATATAAGAAGAATCGAGTCATATCTGCAATAAATGTACAGATCTCAATGCTAAGATGAGGACATAAACCGTGTGGAATGAACAGGAGGAGAACAGAATGAGTTCTGTCAAGACGACATTCACCCCAATCGAGTGGGCGGAGAGGGCATGCGAGGCGCTGATGGCGAAGTTCGAACCGGAGCAGCTTCCGCCGGACCGCTTCCATTATCACCAGGGCGTGTTCCTGTCCGGGATGGAGAAGTGCTGGCGCGAGACGGGAAAAGACGGCTATTACGACTACCTCAAACGTTGGGTGGACAGCCAGGTGCAGCCGGACGGCAGCTTCAAGAAGATCAAGCTGGACGAGCTTGACGACATTCAGCCGGGCGTCCTGCTCTTCAATCTGTACGAGAAGACGGGTGACGAGCGCTACAAGAAGGCTCTCGATACGATCGTTCCGCTGCTCAAGTCGTGGAAGACGAACCCGTCCGGCGGCTTCTGGCACAAGGAGCATTACCCGAATCAGATGTGGCTCGACGGCCTGTACATGGCGGGTCCGATCGCGACGATGTACGGCAAGACGTTCGGCGATTCCGATTACTTCGACATGATGGCGTATCAGGCGATTCTGATGGAGAAGCACACGAAGGACCAGGTTACCGGCCTCCTGTACCACGGTTGGGACGAGACGAAGGAAGCGGAATGGGCCGATCCGGCCACCGGGCTCGCGCCGGAATTCTGGGGCCGCGCCATCGGCTGGTACCCGGTTGCCCTGCTCGAGATGTTCGAGTACATGCCGGAAGACCATAAGGACAAGGAGAAGCTCGTCGCAATCCTGCAGGATCTGCTGACGGCGCTGCCGAAGTTCCAGGACGAGGCGACCGGGCTGTGGTATCAGGTCGTCGACAAGGGCGAGCGGCCGGACAACTGGCTGGAGAACTCCTGCACCGCCCTGTACGTTCACGCCATTGCCAAAGCAGTGCGCTTCGGCTGCCTGGACGAGTCGTACTTGGCCGCCGCCTGGAAGGGTTACCAAGGTGTGATCGACACGCTGAAGTTCGACGAGAACGGCCGGGTGCTTATCGGCAACATCTGCATCGGCACGGGCATCGGCGACTACGCCCACTACATCGCCCGCCCGACCAGCGAGAACGACCTGCACGGCGCCGGCGCGTTTATCCTCATGTGCGTGGAGATGAGCCTGGCCAAGCCAGGGGCCTAACCCCGGACCCCGCTCCGATACTGCTCCGGTGTCGCGCCGACGCTCTTCGCGAAGACGCGATAGAACTGGCTGGCGCTCCCGAAGCCCAGGTCGTGGCTGATCTCCGTAACGGTGGCGCCGCTGCGCGCCAGCCTCGCCTTCGCCTCTTCGATCCGCAAGGACAGAATGTACTGGTACGGGGTCATGCCGAGGATGGCCTTAAACGTCCGTATAAAATGAAACCGGCTAAGAAGAGCGATCCCGGCCAATGTGTCGATATGGAGCTTCTCGGTATAGTGCTCGTGCATGTAGTCGAGAGCCGTTCTCATGTGCCTGTCGGCCGATGACGCGCTGACGAGGGCGGCATCCCGCCGGTTCGTCTGATTGCCCCGCAGCGACCTCGCCAGGAAGGAGAGCACCTGCGCCTCCGTCTCTTCGACCGCGAGCGGCTCCGAGGGATCGTGCAGCAGCAGCGTCGTCGCCCACTTGCGGAATCGCCCGCTCAGCTCGACCGGATCGATCGATTGCCGATGATCGAACTCGAGAGGCTGCCGGTCGTTGAACTCCGCGAACCCGTCGCGGTCGACCTGCAGCACGATGACGCCGGCTTCGCCGCTCACATGCAGCTCATGCGGCTCCTCCGGGTATTGCACGAAGCCTTCTCCGCATGCCAGCTCGTAGGCCTGCTGCTTGCCGACGAATCGGCAACCCCCGTAGATGGGCACCGTAATCTGGAATTCCCTCTCATGAATGTGCGGAGCCGTGCTGTGCTCCTCTTCAATCCGCCAGAGCGACAAACGCGGCGTATCGATCCTGATCTTCATCCGGGCGACCTCATTTCGTCCATATGCCATGAGTCATGTGCCATGAGTATAGCAGAAGTTGCTTCGATCCGCCGCAATTTTCGCTAACGACAGACGGCCGGACACCTTATAGAATAGTAGAATAGAAGTTTGGCGCCAAAAGGAGAGCAACAGGTGGAAGAGATCATTCATCTCGAAGGAGTTACATGGAGACGGGGCGAGCTGACGCTGCTGAAGGACATCGACTGGCGCATTCGCCGTCATGAGCATTGGGCGCTGCTCGGCCTGAACGGATCGGGCAAGACAACGCTGCTGAACATCATCACCGGCTACTACTGGCCGACACGCGGAGAGGTCAACGTTCTCGGGCAGCAATTCGGACAAGTGGACTTGCGGGAGCTCCGCCAATCGATCGGCTGGGTCAGCTCCTCGCTGCAAGAGAAGCTGTACGGCACCGACCGCACGCAATACGTCGTCATCAGCGGCAAATTCGCGACGATCGGGCTGTACGAGAACCCGGAAGAGAGCGATTTTGCGAAGGCGGGCGCGCTCATGACGGCGCTCGGCTGCGCGCACCTGTGGGACCGCGAGTATCGGACGTGCTCGCAGGGGGAGAAGCAGAAGCTGCTGATCGCCCGCGCGCTGATGGCCAACCCGAAGCTGCTCATCCTCGACGAGCCGTGCAACGGGCTCGACCTGTTCTCGCGGGAACGGCTGCTCGCCAGCATCGAAGACTTGACCCGGCAGGAGGACATGCCGACCATGATCTATGTCACGCACCATACGGAAGAGATTCTTCCGGCATTCGGCCACACGATGCTCCTCCGGCGAGGCGAAGCGTTCCGCCAGGGGGCGACGTCGGATGTGCTGAACACTGCGACGCTGAGCGAGTTTTTCGAAGCGCCGGTCGTCGCCGAGCAGCACAAGGACCGCTACTACGTCCGAATGGCGTAAGGATCGCCGCTACGTCCGTATGGCAGAAGGCGGGCGGGGTTGCGGGCGACGAGGGCCAGGCGGGCACGGGCAGAGCCCTTGCAACACTGCGCCCCCTCCAGCCTCCTCCCGCTTCCTCCAGCCCCCTCCCGCCTCCTCCCGCCTCCTCCCGCTTCCTCCCGCTTCCTCCCGCCACCGAACGCCACCAACTTCCATATTATGGTATTTATTGCAATACAGGCGTGGCCACTATCCCCCTTCTGGACGCTTATGCCTCTTCTCCCCTCGGCTCAGGAACCTCCCCTTACGGATCAAGACCCTCGCGCGCCAACTTTTTACAGAACTTATTGCATCTATTCCCGTTGGCTCCTCCTCAAGCCTGCCTCAATCCTCCAGTGTCCGCCTCAGATCCTCGATCGTATATTGCCGAAGAACCTGGCTGAACTGCACCTCGGCGTCTGTGATGATCTTCGCGATCAGCTTGTCCGTCTTGTTCTGGAGCAGAACCTGATCCTTGATGTAGCTATCCTTCGACAAAGCGACATAGACGTCGTACACAGTGAGTCGGGCAGGGTCCGCGATCAACTTATAGCCGCCGGAGCCTTCGACCAGGCTCTCGCTCATCAGCTTGGCCAGCACCTTGCGAATGAAGCTCGACTCCACGCCGAGCCGTTCCGTGAGCGTGCTGCTGGACACCCAATCCTCCGACGCGGCAAGAATCGTCAGCGATTTGATCGCCGTATTGAACTTGGTCGGCCCCAGATCGCCGTATTGCGCCACTTCCTGCATCGAACCTCCTCCCTTCGCCCCGAACAACATTTTTATGTGAAAAACCGCATACAACCGCCCGCCAACTGCCCTGAACGACGACTTTTATGCTAAAAACCACATACAATCGCCCACCTCCCGCCTCGGACGACCACTTTTATGCTAAAAACCGCATATAATCGCCCACCAACCGTCTCGGACGACCTTTTTTATGCTAAAAACCACATACATTCCACAAAAGGCGGTTCCCCGCCAGCGTCAACCGCTCTTGATTCCGACTAGCGGCAACTTTATAGGTAAGCGATCGACATCGCGCAAGCCTACCTGTATCTCGCCTCCGACGAATCCAAGTTCGTCATCGGCGAGGAGCTGATTGTGGACGGCGGCTGGAGCGCGCAATAACGGCGGAGAGCACCGGGACGCCAATCAACTCGATATGCGAAGAACGGCACCTTGCCCCGCGAGAGGGAAGGTGCCGTCCGTGTTGATCTTAACGAATTTGTCTTATCGAGCCGAGTTGCCGAGTCAAGTTAGCGATCCGCGAGAAGGAGCTTGTAGATCATCGTCGCGGCTTCGGCTCGAGTCGACAGGCCGGTCGGCTGGAACAGTCCGTTCCCGTTGCCGTTAACGATGCCGGCCTTGCGCAAGGAATCGACCGCAGCGCTCGCATAGCTGGAGATCGTTCCGGCGTCGTCGAAGGCGCTCGCCGCGCCGGTGCTCGCGCTCAGGCCGACTCCTGCGACTTGAGCCAGACGGTTAAGGATAACCGCCATATCCTGCTTCGTGATCGGATCGGATGCCCCGAACGTGCCATCCGGCCTTCCCGTTACGATGCCCAGGCTCTCGGCCGTTGCAACGGCTTGGTAATACCAATCCGTCGTCCGAACGTCCGCAAGGCTTGTCGTCGCCTTATCGGATGCCAGACCGAATGCCTTGATCGCCATCTGAATGAATTCGGATCTTGTTACTTGAGCGGTCGGCAGGAAGGACCCCGTGCCGTTGCCCTGCACGATCTCCCGTGCGGCCAGCGCTTCGATCGCCGTCTTCGCCCACTCGGCTTGGTTCCCATCGGCGAACGAGACTTGTGCATACGCCGTGCTGTACTTGCTGAAGTGGGCAGGCTTGAAGATAACCGTTCCCGTCGCCGCATCATAATGCCCGTTAGCCACGATGCTCAATTGTCCGGAGCTGGAGATGTAGTAAATGATGACATTCTCCGGATTCTGTCCTGCCTTCAGCGTATATGGCAAGCTAACCGTAATGTCGCCCTTCCGGAATTCATCGATTGTTTGGCTTCCTGCGGTCAACGTAAAGTCGTATACCGTATTATCGCCAACTGCCTTGCGGGCGCTGTCCGACAACGAAGCGGGATCGACTGTTTGCACGGACAGCCGGTACGAATCCGTCTCGCCTGTCCCCTTCAGCACATCAGGCTGAAGGGATACTTCCAGCTTGCCGCTGCGGATAACGATCTCCTTAACTGCGGTTCCCGCGTCTTGGAGCGGAGCGCTCGGAATCGTGACACTCAATCCCTTCGCATCGTTACCGCCTTCGATCTCAATCGCGATTCGGCCTTGGCTCGCTTGAGCGATAGCTTCCTTCAGCTTCGCGGCATCGATCTGCACCGACGCTTGACCGGCTGCATCCTTGGATGCCTTCACGGCCAACGTTCCGCCGCTGACGGACGTTCCATCTGTCGTCGTGCCGCTGTTGCCCGAACCGGTCGTGCCTCCGTCGCCCGGATCGGTCGTGCCGGTGTCTTCCGGTTCGCCGACCAAGTAAATATGCGGCGCTGCCGGCGTCTCCATATCCGTGCCGAGGAAGAAGCTCGTATGCGGCGGTTGGTTATAGCCGACGTTCTGCCAGGCGACGCCGAGACGATAGATCGGATCGTGCATCAGCGTGCGCAGGCGCGTGTCCGTTACGTCCGTCGTCGTATAAATTCTCAGCTCCGAGCTGTCCGTGTTGCGCCAGACGACTTCCTCGCGCCAGTCGCCGAACAGGTCGGCCTGCAGATTCGGCGTCGCCTTCGTGCTGTTGTTGGACAACGCTCCTTCCGCCGTGAAGAGTCGATTCGTCGTTTGATTCTCGTAATCCCACTTGTCGATATGATTCGAGTCCAGCAGCTCGCGGCTCAGATCGCCATCCCACCAGATGCCGAAGTTCGTTGACGACGGGATCACGGTGGAGATCAATTCGCCTTGAGCGCTGTACAGGCCGGTAATCGGAATGTGCTGCTCGTTCGTAATCGTCGCAGCCCATACTTCCTCGCCGACATAATTCGGGTCGATATCCGCCGCCATTCCGCGGCCGGTGTCGATGCCGGTGTAGACGCCCCAGATGACTTCGCCGGTCTCCGCGTCGCGGAAGTCCATGCCGTAAGGGGAATCCGTATGCTCGTGAACGTTGAAGTATTCCAGCCCCGGACGGCTCGGATCGAGATCGCCCAGATGCTGCGCGTCCCCGTGGCCGAGGCCGGTATTATAGAGCGGCTTGCCATTATCGTCGATCGCCATCGCGCCGAACGTAATCTCGTCCTTGCCGTCTCCGTCGACGTCGCCGATGGACAGGTTGTGATCGCCTTGGGCCATGTAGGCGGAGCCGTATTCCTTGTCGTCCGAATCGAACTTCCAGCGCTCCGACAGCTCGCCGTCCACGTAATCATAGGCGACGATGACCGTACGAGAGTAGTACCCCCGGCTGAAAATCAAGCTCGGATGCTCCCCGTCCAGATAAGCGACAGCGGCCAGGAAGCGGTCGACCCGGTTGCCGTACGCATCTCCCCAATCGGCTACGACACCGCGAGGAGGATCGTAATCGGTCGTTGTCAGCGCTCGGCCCGTAAGACCGTCGAACACGGTCAAGTATTCGGGGCCTTGCAGAATGTAACCCGAGCTGTTGCGATGATCGGCATTCCGGTCTCCGATCGCAGCGCCCGTTCCGTCAATGGTGCCGTCCGCCGTCTTGAACGCGACTTCGGCCTTCCCGTCGCCATCCAGATCGTACACCATGAATTGCGTGTAGTGCGCGCCGGCACGGATGTTCTTGCCCAGATCGATGCGCCACAGGAGAGTGCCGTCAAGCTTATACGCATCGATGTACACATTGCCGGTATAGCCGGATTGCGAGTTGTCATGCGAATTGGAAGGGTCCCACTTGACGATCAGCTCGTACGTGCCGTCGCCGTCCAGATCGCCAACACTTGTATCGTTGGCGCTGTACGTGTAGGCCTCGCCCGCCGGAGTGATGCCGCCTTCAGGCTTCTGCAGCGGGATGGACAAATAATTGTTCTCCCACACCGCCACCTCCTGCGACGCCGACTTCTCCGTACCGTTCGCAGCAACCGTCTTCAGCGAATAGACGGAATCGTTCGAGCCGTCTTCGTCCAGGAGATTGGTCGCCCCCGCAATCGGCTCCTCATTCACCTTGACGCCGTCGCGGTACAGATTAAACGCGATGTCGTCCGGATCGGTCCCGAGCATTTTCCAACCGACGTAGACGCCATCCTCTTGGCCCACCGCAACGAGCGCGCGATCCAGATATTCCATCTGGCGATAGAGCACGGTCACCGCCGGCGTCGCCAGCGTATCGGACTTGTCGGAGATGCCTCCGGCGCTGACGGCAGCTATCTTATAATAGTAAGGAATCGTCGTCAGCACGGACGTATCGGTGAAGGAAGCTGTCTTCACGCTGGCCACAGGCTCGAACGGCCCCGCTTCCTTCGTCGAGCGATACACCCGATACGAGCTTGCTCCCTGGCTTGCCGTCCAACTGATCGTCACGTCGTTCTTGTTCGTGGAGACGACGCTCAGACCGGCCGGAACGGCAGGAATGGCCACGTCCGGATCGACCAGCGAGACGGCAATTCGGTTCGACGGCCCCGTCTCGGTATTCGCCGTATCGACGGTCGTCACTTGATAATCGTATTCCATGCCCACATCGACCGCAGTATCGACATAAGTCGTCGTCACCGTGCTGCCGATCAGCTCGAAGCTGGTCGCTCCGCTGTCTCTGCGGTAAACATTGTACTTCGCCGCATCCTCCGTTCCCGTCCAGGCCAGCGTGACGGAAGGAGCATCCGGATCGGCGTTCAGATTCGACGCTTCAAGACCGACAGGCGCCATCAGGATCGGCGTAATCTCCAACCCGTTCACGATGCCGGTCGAGCCTCCGAATACGAAATTCATCTGTCCGTCTTCGACGAATACCTGGGAGATGTTCTTCTCCGTAATGGATTGGCTTCCGGCCGATACCGTGCCATAGCTCGTGCCCTCGATCGTTACGTCCGTTCGGGCGCTGCCCAGATAATCGCCGACATACAGCTTAACCGAATACAAGCCGTTCGGCACATCGACATTGAACTGCCAACCGACATTGAAGTAGCCGAGCCAGTCGCGCAGCAGGTCGCTGCCCGTCGCGCGGTCGCGCCCGATCATCCCCGTCGGATCGACGATGCCGTACCCGATCTCCGGCGTGTACACCGTCGAGAAATTCACCTCCGTGTACCCTGCCATGACCGGACTTCCGGCGAGACCGAAGTCGTACTTCATCGTCGCTTGCTTCGTCTGGATGACGACGACGTCGGAGGAGTCGGATTCGCCCTTGCCGTTCACCGCGGTTACGATGACGTCATACGATTGGCCCTCCACCATCCCTTGAATCGTAATCGTCGCCACGGTCGCCGTGCCGACCAATGAGTAGTCCGACGCCCCCGTCAGCTTGCGGTACACCTTGTAAATATCCGCGCCTTCCACCGCGTCCCAGGTGAGAACTGCGCTGGCGTTGCTGACGCTGCCTGCCTGCACGTTGGTCGGCTTGGAAGGAACCTCGGCCGGCGGCTCGGTGTCCGCCACATAGTCGGCGAGCGGAAGATCAAGCTCCTTGATGCCTCCCGACAGAAGCCGGGCGATCTGAATCGCTCCATACTCCTGGAAGTGCGTGTTGTCCGTCGAGCCTGTCGGGAATGCCGTATAGATGCCGGCAGGAACGTGCAGGAAGACGGAGAGCGCTCCTTCCGGACCGATCGTGTCGTAATACTCGCGGCTAAGCGTGCTCAGGTCGACGAGATCGACATCCATCTCGCTTGCAAGTTCTTTCATCTTCGCCACGTATTCCGGGAAGCTGACGTTGAACAGCTTGGATTCGGTATTGTAATCGAATCTACCGACCGGCGTGACTAGAATCGGAATCGCCCCGCGCTGACGCGCGCCATTGATGTACGTCTTCAGGTATTCCTTGTAATCCTCCGGGGACGCATAACGTTCCGGAACGCTAATCGTCGCATCGTTATGGCCGAATTGGATCAGGAAGTAATCATTCGGCTTGATCGCGCGCAGGATGTTGTCCAGACGGCCTTCCAGAATAAACGACTTCGAGCTTCTGCCGCCGATCGCCTGGTTGCTGAACGAGATGTCGCTCGAGAAGTAACGGGGAATCATCTGTCCCCAGCCCGCTTGCGGCTCCCAGTAAGGATCATATGTCTGGACGGTCGAGTCGCCCGCGATATAGACGGTCGGCAGCTCGCTTGCCGAACGATCCGGAAGCTTCTCGATGACAAGTCCGTTGATCTTCGGAGACGAACCGGAGAACGTGATGTTGAGCTGGCCGTCGATAAGAGCGATCTGGAAGGACTGCTCCAGGTATTCGCCTGCCGCCTTCGACGTCAAGGCTATCTTGCTCGCCGTCATGCCCTCGACGGACACCGCCGTCTCGGTCGCGGAAGTCGCGTCGCCGGCCGTCACCGTCACGGAGTAGTCTCCGTTCGGCAGATCAAGGTTGAAGTCGGTTCCCGAAGGCAGCAGGTAATCGGACTTCAAGGCATCGCCCGTTCCGCTGTCCCCTGCCAGCACGGCTCCCGGATTCGTGAAGCCGTAGCCAAGCGCAGCCGTGTACAAGATCGGAGATTGGATGCCGAAGTAGCCGCCCGCGACTTCGCCCGGACCGAAGTCCAGCTTAAGCGGGAAGCCGTCCGGAAGCGCTTCGGCGTCGTCAGGGTTCTCGAACGGCTCCGGAACATCGGCCGCAAGGGCAGGGCTGGCAGCCGATTCGAGACCCAATGCATTCGTTGCGGTCACTTGGTATTGATACGACAGCCCCGCTTCCACATTCGTATCCGAATAGGAAGCCGTTGCCGGTGAACCGATGAGCGCGAAGCTTCCGCTGTCGCCGTCCGCGCGGTACACATTATAGTACACGGCATTCGTTACGCTGCCCCATGTCAGAGACACGGAGACGGGCGAAGCCCCGTATCCGTCGACCGCAAGCCCGGTCGGCGCCGCCGGCGGCTCGGGAACAACGGTCTTGACTTCAAGAGCATTCAGGTAACCGCCGGCGCCGGTTCCGGTGATTCCGACGTTCAACTGGCCGTCGGCAACCGTTGTCCGGTAGGTGTTCTCTGCTACGTCCGTCTTGGCCGATATACTGCCGGCTGTGGTCCCTTCGAGGACGATGGTCGTCTTGGTCGTTCCGGATCCGGTCACATCCCCCGAAACGACTCTAACGTCATACTCGCCGTTCGGAAGATCCACCATGAAGCCGTATGAGGTTCCCAGAACGAAGTCGTTCGTCAGGTCCGTCCCGCCCGAGCGATTGCGCGAGGCAACGGCCTGATCCAGTCCGTAACCCAACGCCTCGGAATAGAGCGTGCTTTCCGTCACCTGAAAGTAGCCTTCCATAACCGGACTCGTGCTTGTGCCGAAGTCGAACTTCTTCTCGATGACCTCCGCCGCACTTGCCTTCTGAGACTGCCCCGGCGCCGCCGGCAGAACGAGCGAGAACAACATCGCTGCGCTAACGAGCAGTGAACCTGTTTTCCTCCATTTCTTGTTCATAAGCAAACCGCCTCTCTTTCTAGTTTGGTTATATTTGTTATTACTTGTTGAACTATTAAAGGTAAATAAGAACTTATTAGTTATTGATATCGCTTACAAATAGGAGGGAGAGAAGGAATTCAACACGTATCCGAACCGGAAGAGACATCGGGAAGGGAGTTCGCTCCTTCCCGGAACATATATCGCCCTTCACGGTTGCCGATCTCCTGCTGCAGCATCCCTCATTCCGTTGCCCCGGACAGCTCAAGCCAGGCCCGACAGGCAACCGATGCAATATCGCCAACCGCTTACACTTCCGTACCGCCCGCGCCCACAACCTCGTAAGCCGACGTCAGAAGAGCCAGAGCCAGCCCTTGTCCCCAGCCTTGGGCCCACTTCCGGTCGATGCCGAGGTAGCCGTCGATGTTGTTCATGACCGCGGTGCCGCCCGACACATTCATCACGCGACCGTTGTCCGCGATGTTCGCCAGCACGCCGTCGAGCGCCTTCTGCACATGCTTGGCGTGCAGCGGATTGTGCTGCGTGATCATCGCCGCCGCGATTCCGGCCGTGGCCGACACTTCGCCGTATGCGGCCGGATAGTCAAGCACCGTGCCCCACAGCCCGTCTTCCTTCTGCAGCTTCCGGACGGCGGCAAGCTGATCGCGTACCGAGCTCCAGATGTGCATCATCGGCGGATACAGATACGCTTCCGGCAGAATCCGCGCCGCCCGGGACATCGTGTACGCCGCCCAAGCGTTGGCGCGCGCCCAATAGATGCCGGACATGTGATCCTTGTTCACATTGTTGTAGCCGTGATACCACAATCCCGTGTTCTCGTCCTGTAGATAGTTGATGTGCCAGAAGTACTGGTTCAGCGCATCGTCGACCAGCCTCTTCTCGCCAAGCTTGATGCCGACTCTCAGCATGAAGTATGCGGCCATAAAGAGGGTGTCCGCCCAAGCCTGCTCCGGGAAGTCGTTCTTGGACGATACCGTATGCTGAAGCACCCGATCCCCGAATCGCAGCGCCTTGTTCTCGAGATAATCGATTTTGCTGACAATCAGGTCCAAGTACTTCTGCTCGTTCGTCTGGTCGTAGAGCGTAAGCAGCATATGCCCCATCGCGCACGTGTTGACCGTCCAGCCCGGAAGCCCTGCCTCCAGATATTCGTCTACCCAATCGGCCATGCGCTGCAGGTACGCCTGCTCTCCCGTCACTTCGAACGCCCGGCTGACGCCGTAATAGGCGACGCCGCCCGGCCAATCCCAGGTGAGGTCCATGCCGAACGTATACTGAACGACGCCGTCGATGGCCGCCTTCAAGCGAGCCGGTTCCATGTTGATCTTCAAATCCTCCAAGCCTCCATATTCAAGGCCCCCGCATCTTGCAGGGGCCCCGGAACTGATGTCGTATCTTTAGCTGAATTGGCCCGCGTCGATCGCTTTCTGCTTCTCGTCGAGAATCTCTTGGTAGCCTGCGTCAAGGTACGTCTTGACCGCATCGGCGTACACCTTGTCGAAGTCGGCTTCCTTCGCCAGCGCAATCTTCACGTACAGCTCTTGGAACAGAGCGTTCAGATCGGTCTTGTATTCGTTGACCTTCTCGAGCACAACGCTGAACAGCGCGTCCGGCGTGCGGTATTGTGCCGTCTCGTCGTAGTACTTAACCATGTCGTTCGCGAGGGATTCGTATCCCGGAGGCGCCCAGGTGCGCAGGAAGGCGGTGCGGGTCTTCTCCGGCGTGTCGAATTCCGCCATCTCGGTAACAAGCGCCCAGTAGTCCTTGTTATTGTTGTTGGACAGCTTGGATTCGCCTGCATAGTCGGCAACCTTGGCCGGAATGCCTTCAGCGTCAAGCGTATAGTTCTGGCCTTCGACACCGTTCTGGAAGTAGAACAGGTTCTCCGGCTGGCTCAGCCACTCGAGGTACATCCAGACGGCAGCGCGTTCTTCGGCTGTCGACTCGTAGTTGATGCCCATGATCAGACCGAACGGCCAGTAGGCGCGGCCTTGCGGAGCCTTGCCTTCCGGAACGAGAGCGTTCGGAGGCAGGATAGCGAATTCGGCGGTCGGATTGTTCGCCAGCGTCGCTGCGAATACGTCAGCCCCGCTCGTCAGGTAAGTGTTGAACGTTCCTGTCTTGCCGGCGACGAACTCGGCCTTGATCTTGCCTTCGTCATTGCGCAGATAGAATTCCTTGTCGATGAGGCCGTTGTTGTACTCGTAATTCAGGTTGCGCAGGTAGTCCTCCGTCCACTTGCTCGTCAGATCGGCGACGCTGAGGTCGGAGTACAGAGCGCGTTCCTTCGCGTCCGTCGGCCATTCGCGGAAGGGATAGCTGTACACATAGCTGTTCTGCAGCAGCGAGCCGCCGAGAGTGCCGAGTCCGGCTTCCTGCCACTTGACAAGCATCTCGTTCGTCTTCTCGAGCGAGGTCAGATCCTCCACCTTCATGCCGACCTTCTCCACCCAGTCCTTGCGAATCAGCGTCGTATTGTTGTCGGCAACCGGACGCTCGGCGAAGAAGAATACCTTCTTGCCGTCAACGGTGCCGTACTGCTCAATCGTCGACTTCAGATTGTTCCAGTAAGTCGGCGCATAGTTGGCGATCTCATCATAATCGAGCTCCTGCATGACGTCTTCCCCGTAGTAGGCAAGCGCTTGCGGCATGTCATAGTGGAAAATAACGTCCGGAGCCTTGTGGGAAGCGAGCAGTTGTTCATAATCCTGCACTTCGGCCGTTCGGGTAATCGGCACGAACTTCACCTGGATGTTGTACTTGTCGCCGAATTCCTTCTGCACCCACTTGGTGTAATAGTTGTCGGATACGTTCCAGCCTTCGAAGGCGCGCTCGTAGACCGGAATCTCCAGCGTAACCTTCTCCGGGAAGCCATTGGAGTAATCGGCGTACTTGCCTGCAGAAGCGCTCTCAGAAGGCGCGGTGCTGGCCGAGTTGCTTGCGGAAGGCGACGTGCTCGGGCTGGCCGTGTTGTTGTTATTGTTGCTTGAGCATGCGCTCAGAACAGTGAAGCTGACGGCGGCGGCAAGCAGCCCCGTGGCGATTCTCTTTGTGCTCATCGTGTTAACTCCCCCAATTAAGAATAGTCGAATTCGCGAATTACTCTTTGACGGCTCCAAGCATAACGCCTTGAACGAAGTACTTCTGAACGAACGGGTAGATGCACAGAATCGGCAGCGTCGCGAACACGACGCAGGATGCCTTCAGAACCTCCGGATTGCTCAGTTGCACATTGGTCGCCTCCAGTTGGAAGCTCTCGCTTGCCTGGATGACCAGATAATACAGCTTGAGTTGAAGCGGCCTCATGTCGACGTTCTGCTTGATGTAGAACAGCGCGTCTTGGTAGGTGTTCCAACGGCCGACCGCGTAGAAGAGCGACAGCGTCGCGATAATCGGCTTCGACAGCGGCAGAACGATGCTCCACAGAATTCGGAAGTGTCCCGCACCGTCGATTCGGGCCGACTCTTCCAGACTGTCGGGAATACTGCTTGTCAGCGCGGTCTTCATAATGAGCAGGTTGAATGCGCTGAAGGCAAGCGGAAATACGAGGGACCATATCGTATCGAGCATGCCCAGGTTATTGATGAGCATGTAATCGGGGATGATGCCCCCATGGAAGTACAGGGTGAACAGGAAGATAAATGTCAGGACTCGCCTTCCCTTAAGCGTCTTGCGCGACAGCGGATACGCGGCGAAGATCGTCAGAAGCATGCCGATGATCGTGAACAGCACCGTAACGACAACCGACACATACAGCGATCGCAGGATGCTCGCGTCGGCGAATACCTTCTTATAAGCTTCAATCGTGAAGCCTTCCGGCCAGAGAATAACCTTGTTCGCGATGACGTAGGCGTCTTCGCTGAACGACTTGGCCGCGACATGGACGAATGGCAACAGACAAGCCAGCGAGGCAATGATCAGAAGGAGGTGAATCAGCACGTCCCAGGAATCAAAGCGCTTACGACTGGTTGCGGCAAGCGTGCCGACAGATGCTTTCATGGTTCCCCTCCTCTTAGATCAATCCGTCTTCGCCGAGCTTCTTGGCGATCCGGTCCGCCGCCAGTACGAGCACCACACCGATAACGGCCTGGAACAAGCCTAGCGCAGTCGCGCGGCTGAAGTTGCCGCTCTCGATCCCCCAACGGTACACGAGCACCGGAATCGTTGTCGTGAACTCCGTTGTCGCCTTATTCTGCAAGGCGTAGATTCGCTCGAACGAACCCTCCATGATCTTGCCGAGGTTCATGATCAGCAAGGTGACGATGGTGACGCGGATCGACGGAAGCGTGACGTTCCACGCCTTCCTCCATCTGCCCGCCCCGTCCACGGTGGCCGCTTCGTACAGATCGGGATTGATGCTGCTGATCGACGCCAGATAGATGATCGTTCCCCAGCCCATGCTCTGCCAGACCCCGATGGCCAGATAACTGATCAGCCAGTTGTTGTCTTCCTGCAGGAACGGAATCCGCGTGCCTCCAAGCATCTCGATGACGTTGTTGACGACGCCGCTGCCTTCGCTGAGCAACTGATAGGCAAGCGCTCCGATGATGACCCACGACAGGAAGTGCGGCAGATACAGAAGCGTCTGATTGATCTTCTTGAACCGAACGCTCTTGACCTCGTTGAGCAGCAACGCGAGCACAATCGGCATCGTGAAGCTGAAGATCAGATCAAGAACATTGAGCAGCAGCGTATTCCGCACCGCTCTTGTGAAGTCAGGCTTGGCGAAGATCTGCTGGAATACCTCGAAGCCGACCCATTCGCTTCCCCAGAACCCCTTGGCGATCTTGTAATCCTTAAAGGCCAGCATGAGCCCGGACATCGGACCGTACTTGAACACCAGGACAAACGCCAGCGGAACCATTAGAAGCAAATAGAGCTGCCAGTCTCTTCGGAGATAAAACGTCATCCCCATGTTTTTCTTGCGTTTAGGATCTGAAGCGATTACATTTTGCGAAGCCGAAACTGAAGCGCTCTCAACCTTCACATTCTCACCTCCTTGCAGGATGACTTCCTCCGCCTTGCGATGCTCTGCCCATCGGCGAGGTGATTTCATGATAACCCTTACATTTCGAAATCGTAAATCTTGAGTATTGATCATGCCGTTCAGATTTGATACAAAGCCCGATCTTATGCGGTTCCTCCGCTGCCGTATGATCAAATGTGATGCATAGAAGCAAAAATGAAGCCGCCGGGGATCGTCATCGATCCGCCTGACGGCTTCATTCTCATCAAGAGGTGCGGGCCTTGGAAGCTTTGTAGCTGCTCGGAGGCATGCCTTCGAATTTGCGGAAGAACCGGTTGAAGCTCTGAACATTGTAATAGCCGACCTCGGTTGCGATCTGGGCGATCGTCAGCTCCGATTCGAGCAGCAGCTCCTTCGCCTTCTCGATTCGCAGCATATTCGTGTAATCGATCAAACTCTTGCCCGTCAGATCGTAAACGATCTTGCGCATATACGAGTAGCTGATGCCGATCTCCTTGGCCATGTCCTCGAAGACGATCTCCTTGCGATAATTATCGTCCAGATAGCGAATGATTCTCTCCCCGTGGTTCGGGTTGGCGTCGGACGTGCTGCGGGACAAGTACTGAACGATCTCGCCGAAGAATTCCTTCAGGTACTTCTCAAGCTCATCGAGCGTATCGATCGAGGCGATGGCCGAGTAGACGTTGCCTCTTCCCGCGAAGATGCGGGACGTGCTGATATTGTTCTCCCTCAGATGCTTGATTGTCACGCCGACCAACTGATTGTAGACGAACAGAATGTTGTCGTAGGAGATCGGCTCGACGGCGCGAATGTCTTGCCCGATCACGTCAAGCTCCTTCAGGATGCTGTCGAGATCGCCGGATTCGAGGAAGTTGACGATCCGCCGTTCGCTGTTGGCCGGATACATGTACTTCTTGCTGCGCTCCGATTCCGGCTCCCAATACAGAATGCAGCCGCTGCCGCGGATCATCCGATGCTTAAGCGCTTCCGTCGCTTCGGTGAACTTCTCGGGCACCTGATCGATCGAGTCGGCCGGACGGCTCACCCCGATGGTCACGGAGTGGCCGATCAGCTCGAGAACGCCGTCCCGGACGCGGATCAGCGCCTCCTGGATGCCCTCCCGCTCCTCTTCCGATTCCTCGTAGTTGATCAGCACCGCGAACGTTCCTTCTCCCTGGTAGACACAACGCACATGCATGCCTTCGGGAAAAGAGTTCTCGCACAGCGTTGTCAGCAAATAACGGTGGTAGCTTCTCGTCTCCGGGTTGTTCTTGCTTACATAGCGGCGGTAGCGGTCGATCGAGACAACGAACACTTGGGAACAGGGGTCCGGGAACAATTCCTCCGCCTGTCCGTTCACTTCGCCCCGCAGCAGGTTGTTCGCCGCGAGGTTGCGGGTATCCCGCTCCCGCTCCTTGAGGAGCTGGTGCAGCCCCTCTTCCTCCTCCTGCATTCGCCGGAAGGCGGCGTCGAGGAAGACAAGCTCGTTCTTGTTCGCCTCGCCGAGATTGCCGTGCGTGCGAATCGCCCGGACCAGCTCCCGCAGCGGCTTGGAGAGCCATGTGGCGAGGGAAACGGCAAGCACCGTGCCTGCGAACACGATGATAAGCGTGATCACGAGGATGCTCCGCTGCAGCAGATACGTCTTGGTCATCAACTCGTCGACGGAATAGATCTGCACGGTCCACCAGCCGTACAACGGGGTGCGGGACCAGGTGTACAGAAGCCGCTTGCCGTTCACCTCGTGGAAAGCATGGCCTTGATTCGACTCGCTGGTCAGCACTTCCTTCATATACGGAAGCTTGCTTCCGTCGGTGAGCAGCAGGCTCTTGTCGTTCATCGAGATAATCGTGCCCTGCGAATCGAGCAAGAGGTAGCTCTCCTCCCCATGCCCTGTCGATTGCAGGTAGCCGCCGATCTGGCTCTCGAGCAGATTGACAACGATCGTGCCGCGCGTCGTCGTGGACAGGCGGTTAAGCGGCAGCACATAGGAGATAACAGTAACTCCCGATTCCAGCTTGCGAGGGTACACAACGCCGCTGATTCCTCTTCTGTTCTCGAGCGCCTTCTCAATCCAGGAGACGTCCTCGTACCGCTCGAGCGGTGTAATGCCTTTATCGCTTGAGACGACGTAGTTCGCGCCCTCGAGCAGGAAGAAGGAAGACTTCACGCCGTCCACGCGATGATTGAGATTCACCAATTCATTATAAACCGTCTGCGCGTTGCTGATAAAATTGTAGTTCGAGTTCAATTCGGCATACGTCTCGTAAGCGCGGATTCGATCGAAGACGCTTGTCGAGCCGAGACGAACGGCGTCCTGAGCCATATTGCTCAAGGCGTTCTCGTTCAGCCTGCGATTCGCGTTCATCCCGGCGATCGACGATTCCGCGACGGCTTTCTCCGAATTGTGTACGATCTGCGCGGCGCTGTACCACGTCAGAATGGCGATCGGAATCGCCATGACGAAGAACAGAATAAGCGCGAGCTGCATCTTCATCGGGATTTTCTTCATAATCGACCGCTCCTTTTCACAGGGTCCATTGCTTCTCTCTTTTTATGTAAGCGCTTTATAAAAAATAGAAGCTATCTCGACTCCAACCGGATTCGATAATAGGGGCTTTCGACTTATCTTACCTTATAACGAACCGTTTGAGTAGAGATTATCGGGAATTCCTAATTCATCCGGCAGAACAGAAGCGGCAAAAACCCCTCGATCCGCCGAAACGAACCGAGAGGCGCTGAATCGTTGCTTATGACGTGCGTTTTGCGATGCCATGCGAATTACGATACGGTGCGTCCTGCCGCTTGCACCGTCATCTTGGCAGCGAGGCCGAGCGTCTGCGACGTCGTCTCGTGCAGCTCTTGGATAAGCTCCGGGTGGTTGAGCAACGATAAGCCGTAGGAAGGAATCATCTCGCGAAGCTTCGGCTCCCACTCCTGCTTGTGCTGCGGGAAGCACTTCTCGATCACTTCCAGCATGACGGACACGGCCGTGGAAGCGCCCGGCGAAGCGCCGAGCAGCGCCGCGATCGAGCCGTCGGCCGCGCTGATGACCTCCGTGCCGAACTGCAGCGTTCCCTTGCCGCCAGCTTCGGTGTCCTTGATGATCTGCACGCGCTGGCCGGCGACGAGCAGCTCCCAATCCTCGCTCTTCGCGTCCGGAACGAACTCACGGAGGGCCTCCATGCGCTTCTCCTTCGAGAGCAGCACCTGCTTGATCAGATACGTCGTGAGCGACGCGTTCTTCGCGCCGGCCGCCAGCATCGTGAACAGGTTATGCGGCTTAACCGACTTGATCAGATCGAGCATGGACCCGAACTTCAGGAACTTCGGCGTGAAGCCCGCGAACGGTCCGAACAGCAGCGATTCCTTGTTCTCGATGAACCGGGAATCCAAGTGCGGAACCGACATCGGCGGCGCGCCGACCGGCGCCTGGCCGTATACCTTCGCATGGTGCTTCGCCACGACCTCGGGGTTCTTGCACACCATGAAGAGGCCGCTCACCGGGAAGCCGCCGACGCCCTTGCCCTCCGGAATGCCCGACTTCTGGAGCAGATGAAGGCTTCCGCCGCCGCCGCCGATGAAGACGAACTTCGCCTTATGCCGCTCGACGGTTCCGCTCCCGGCATCGCGGATCTTCAGCTCCCAGGAGCCGTCCACTGTGCGCTTGATATCGTCGACCTGGCGCTTGAACTGAATATCGACCTTCTTGTTCTTCAGATGAGTCAGCAGATTGCGCGTCAGGGCGCCGAAGTTGACATCCGTGCCGGCATCGCTGCGGGTCGCGGCGATCGGACCGCTTGCCTTCCGGTTCTTCATCATCAGCGGAATCCATTCCTTCAGCTTCTCGGGGTCCTCCGAGTACTCCATGCCGGCGAACAGCGGATTGGCCGCCAGCGCTTCGAACCGCTTCCGCAGGAAGTTCACGTCCTTCTCTCCCTGTACGAAGCTCATATGGGGAACCGGCACGATGAAGTCGTGCGGATTCTTGATCAGCTTGCTGCTCACGAGGTAGGACCAGAACTGCTTCGACACCTGGAACTCCTCGTTGACCTTGACCGCCTTCTTGATATCGATGGAGCCATCCGGCTTCTGGCTGGTGTAATTAAGCTCGCACAGCGCGGAGTGTCCCGTTCCCGCGTTGTTCCATTCGTTGGAGCTCTCTTCTCCCGCGATTGCGCGCCGCTCGAACAACGTGATTTTCCACTCGGGCTTGAGCTCCTTCAGCAAGGTTCCGAGCGTCGCGCTCATGATGCCCGCCCCGATCAGGATTACGTCTGACTGTGATTGTTTAGTGCTCATGTTAACCGTCCTTACCCTATAGATTTGCAGAAGAAAATAGGCGCTCCTGCTCATCGCCACGGCAAGCAAGGCAGCTACCTAATTACGCAACTTTCATAGTTCGATTATAGCATAGTCTGTCGGCATTATTGCTTCATAAAAATATTTGATATAGTTGATAGCTTTCGGCTATTCAAGCCCGCGAACGGCTCGGGTGCGACGGTCACGGGGACAGCTTCGTCCACTGGGAGCGAACATAGCCCAGCCGCATGCCCGCCCGCTCCATATCCCGGTGGCTCGGGGACAGGAAGCCGCATTGGGCGACGACGAGCCGGCACCGCTGCCGGAACGCTTCCGCGATGCGCCGGTTCAGCAGCTCGCCGTGCAGCCCTTGCCGGCGGAATTCGGGCAGCGTCGCGGCGAAGGTGAGGGAAGCGACGTCACCCTCCCTATACAGTACGCCGACGGCGGCCGGAATGTCATTCAGACTCGCGAGCAGGAACGTCCAGCCCGGCCGGCGATGCAGCACCTTGTTGTTCCGGGCGACGTGGGGAATGCCTTGTTCCCCCATTCCGAAGCCTCGGCAATGAATGGAGGCGTACAACTCGAAGCCGTCTTCGCCCAGCTCCTCGATGCGGATGCCGCTGTCCGCTGCCGGGGCCGGTCGTGCCTCCGGTTCGACGAACATCGAGGCGTGGAAGCCCGATGCGTGGAAGCCGAGCTCGGCCAGTCGTCCCAGGAAGGGCGAATCGACCCGGGACGGCACGATCTCGAAGCGGACCTCCCGCTGCCTCTGCGCGTAGAAGGCCGCGATCTCCTCCAGCCGATCGATGTCGCTTGCAGTCAAGCCCTTGACGGTGTTGAACGACGGCCACGGCATCGTCCTGCTGCAGAAGGCGGTCGCCTGGCCGAACGAACGGATCTCGATGCCTTCCGGATTGCCTTCCCTGCCTTCAATGGCGCGCATATGATCAGTCAAGTAGCCGATCTCGGAGCGCTCGATCTCGGCGATCAGCTCGGGAGTCGGAAGCAGCTTCATGGGCACAATCTCCTCTGTTATACTCTAGGTAACGGTTTTATGCGGTTGGCGGTGGCAGTTTGCGATTTATGCGATTTTTCGCATATCATCGTCCAAGTTGCCCGTGATCGTGCCTCGCGAATATGAATTTTCACATTCATTCCTGACGGGCGCGTCGGCAGCGACGAATTTCCGCGCTTATCCTGGCATTCGCATACACACTCTCGGAAAAATACAGCCAGCAAGGAGTCCATCATGCGAGAACATCTCTTCCTTCCGAAGCCGATCTTCCCCAGGCATGTCGTCTTCCCGGACTTTATCGGCGGCTATCGCAATTATCCCGAGCACCGGGTCAATCGCGAATATCGGTCGACGGATCTCGGCCTGGATCGCTACTACAACCTCCATCTCAGACGTTCGGCAGGTCGTTCTCCGACTTCCTGCTCGAATCGAGGCTGATCCAGGCCAAGCGGCTGCTCGTGTCCACTCCGCTGTCCGTGAAGGAGATCGCGCTCGGGTCGGGCTTCTCCCAGTCGAGCTACTTCATCTCCTGCTTCCGCCGCACCGAAGGAATGACGCCGTCGCAGTTCCGCAGCCTGTACAGGCCCGGTGCCGAATAGACCCGGAGCCGAATAAGCCGAATCGAACGGTTCACAACGAGCTGAATACGATGTTGCGCAGCTTGCGGGTGATCGGCAGCGTTCCCGCGTCCTTCCGCTGGGTCATGAACAGGAAGGTGAGATCGTCCTGCGGGCTGTTGCAGAAGTAGGCGCCGAGCCAGCCGTCCCAGCCGTATTCGCCGTCGCTGCCGAGAATGCCGGCCTTGCGGCTGTCCGTCATGATGCGCATCTGGTTGCCGTAGCCATGGCCGCGCAGGGTGTGCCATCCGCTGAACGCCTGCCTCTGCCTCAGCGTCAGCTTCGAGGACGTCATGTAGCGAACGGTCGCCGGGCGCAGCAGCCGGACGCCGTCCAGGCTCCCTTCCCGCAGCAGCATCGTCGTGAAGCGCGCCGCATCGTCGATCGTCGAGACCAGTCCCGCTCCCCCCGACTGGAACGCCGGCTCGCGGTCCATCTGGTGGACGATTCCCAGATGATTGCCCTCGTACAGCTCGAGCCCCTCCGGCCCGTCCGCCGCATACGTCTTCGCAAGCCGGCCGCGCTTGGCGCCAGGCAGCCAGAACCCCGTGTCCGTCATCCCGAGCGGCTCGAAGAGCTCCCGGCGCAGGAATTCTCCGAAGCTCATGCCGCCGACAACCTCGACGACCGCCGCGAGAACGTCCGCCGAAGTCCCGTATTGCCACGAGGCGCCCGGCTGGAACGCCAGCGGGCATTCGCCCAACCGGTTCATCGCCTCCACCGTCCCCAGCGGAGAATCGCCGAGCAGGCGTTCGTCGATCTCCCGGAACAGCGCTTCGGTCTGCCGGCCCGGCTCGCCGGGTCCTCCATAGACAAGCCCAGACGTCATATTCAGCAAGTCGTACAGGGTCATGTCCCGCTCCGTCGGAACGAGCTCGCCGTCCTTCGCCACCTGCTGATTGCGGAAGCCCGGCAAGTACCGGCCGACCGGGTCGAACAGATCGATCGCTCCGCGTTCGAGAAGAAGCATCACGGCGGTCGCCGTGACCGGCTTGGTCATGGAGTACAGGCGGAAGATCGAGTCCCGGCGAATCGGAGTTCCCGCTTCCCGATCAGCCAACCCGTCTTCATGGTAATATTGTTCTGCGCCGCCGCGAATAATCATCAGATTCGCGCCTGCGATCTCCTGGCGGTCAATGCTCGTCTTCAGTGTCTCGTTCAGTCGTTCGATCGTCTTGGCATCCAACATGGTTTACCGTCTCCTCTTCGTCTCCAATGGTCCGCGTCTGTTGCATCCATTCCCCAGCCTGCGGATTGTTACCGCTTGCATCTTATGCTACAGGCTCTGAGCTTGTAGAGCAACCATGTTCGGACGAGCGGCTCTCCGTCGGGGTGGACGGCCACCTTGTTCCTGTACAGGAAGTCGTCCGGGGCAACTCCGAGCTTCCCGAGAGGAGCGACCGGCTCGCGGCAGACCCACTCCTCGAACGGAATCGCCGACCCGACCGGACGAACGAACCGCTCCTGCGGAAGCACATAGAGTGCGCCGTCCGTCCAGGGCCGGTTGTTCATCGTCTGGCCGTTCAACGAATAGTAGTGGTACCTCGTCCTGCGGCCCGCGATGCAGCCGTTGCGGAAGCTGCCGACCAGGCCCGCCCGGCGGAACACCGCGTAGAACACGGCCCAATCCGGGTCCGGCGACGCGAACACGGCCCTCGCCTGCTCGCCGCTCCACAGCGTCATCTCGCGCGGCTCGAGCTCTGACCGACGGCGTAAGCAGCAGCGCCCATAGAAGAGATTGCATCAGTAACACCTCCGTCACGTATACAATCGATTGAACCACGTGCCATAGAGCTTGCTCTCTCTCAAGCGGTTCTACTCCCTATCAGGACGATCTATTCTGGCCGAGAATCTCTTGATTGCCATTCCTAATAATTGACGACATGCGCCAAGAACACGTCCGATAAAGGATACCACAACAAAGCAGGCTCCGCCCGGGCTTCGGTCCTACAGCCGTGCGGACAAGCCCTGGTTCAACCGATAGTGGCTCGGGCTGACGCCGAATTGCTTCTTGAATATCTTCGCGAAGTAGAAGTAGTCCTCGTAGCCGGCCCTCTCAGCGACGGCGTTGATCGACAGCTCCGTCTCCGTCAGCAGCGCACAGGCATGGTCGAGCCGAATTTTCATCAGGTGCTTCGTGAACGTCGACTTCAGCTCTCTCTGGAACAAATTGCTGACGTAATTCGGATGCAGCTTGAACCTCTCGGCAACGGAAGACAGCGACAGGTTGTCGGCGTAGTACTCTTCCATATAGGCGACAATGCCCTTCATCGCCGCATGCGAGACGGCTCCCGTCGCCGGAGCAGACAAGAGCAGCGCCGATTGCAGCTCCTTCGCGCAGAAGGCGATCATCCTCCCCGCATCCCCGAACAGCTCAAGCAGCGTCGAATAGGACGGCGCATAGTCTTCCATCACGCTGTATTCTTGCGGCTCCTCCTCGACCGCCTGTCCCCGCATGATCAATGTCTGAACGAGGCCGTAGAGTTGAACGGCGTGCCGAATATCGGAATGTCCCTCGCGGAAGAGTGCTTTCAACTGATTCAAGATGTCCGATATCGCCGCCGAATTGGCGCTCTTGAAGGAATGAGCGAGCCGCAGAAGCAGCTCGGTCGGCTCCGCTGCGGGCTCGCGATAGACGTGGACGCCTCCCTTGACCCCCGTGAGGAAGTAGCTGCTTGCCGCCCATGCCGCCGTCTGAATAGCCGCCTCCAGCCGCTCCTCCGATTGGACCCGGACTCCGACGCCAACGCCGTCCAGCCGCTGCTCAGATCGGGACAAGGCAGCAAGAACGGAGTCAAGATGCCCTCTGTCGATCAGAACCCCGGTCGATCTTCGCCCCGTCTTCAGCAGCAGATGCGGAACCTCCGGGAGCGACAGCCCTGCTCCCGCTTCCTCTCCGCATGCATCCGCTTCCCGTGCGTTGCGAAGCACGCAGATGACGCTCAATTCGGCCGCTTGGGCCGGGAGCCTGTGGCGTAGAAGAATGTCGCGAATGAGCGGCGCCTCCTCCGGCAGCCTGTTCTGCAGCAGCGATGCCAGCAGCAGCCCGGACGTACGCTTCGCCTGATCCAGACGCGACTTGAGGAGGATCAGCAAGTCGGCCAGTTCCTTCTCGTCCACCGGCTTGAGCAGATAATCGGCCGCCCCCAGTTGGAGGGCTTGCTTGACATAATTGAATTCCGAGTAGCCGCTGATTACCACGAATTCCGCCTGAATTCCCCGTTCTCTGGCTCGGGCCATCAAGACGAGGCCGCTGATGCCGGGCATCCGGATATCCGTCAGAACAACATCCGGGCACTCCTCCTCCAGCCTCCTCAGCGCATCCTCGCCGTTGTATGCCTCTCCCGCAATTCGGAAGCCGAAGCTCTCCCAGTCCGCTTTGGCTCTCAGGCTCCGGACAATCCACTTCTCGTCATCCACCAGCAGAACCGAATACATTCGCGCCCCCCCTTCCCGGCAGCCGCAAGATCACCGTCGTTCCGGCTCCTTGCTCGCTCTCGATCGTGAGCCCGTACGGCTCGCCGTAAGCCCCTCGAATTCTCCTACCTACATTGGCAACGCCGATCCCGTTCCTCCCTTGTTTCCGCGCCTCCACCGGAGCGTCCCTCCACAACAAGCTTTCCCGAAGCTCCTCCAGCCGGTCCGAAGCGATTCCGGTCCCGTTGTCTGCGATGGCGATACGCAGGTCGCCCTCGGCTCCCTCGCATACTCGAACCGTCAGCAGTCCTTTGCCGAGCATCAGCTCCAATCCGTGGAACACCGCATTCTCGATGAGCGGTTGCAGCAGCATTTTCTTCACCTTAACGCCCATAAGCGAGTCATCGATATCGAACGCCACCTCGAAGCGGTCCTCGAAGCGTATTTGTTGAATCTCCAGATACTTCCTGACAATCTCGAGTTCCTCCCGCAACGCCACCTCTTCCTGCTCCTGAATGCTGTAACGGAAGATTCCGCTGAGCGCCGACGTCATCGTCATAATCTCCCTAACACCGCGAACGGCGGCGATTCCTTGAATGGTCTCCAGCGTGTTATATAGAAAATGAGGGTTGATCTGGCTGTTCAGGAAGGCAATCTCGGCTTGCTGCCGAAGCAACTGCAGTTCGTACTCCCGAGAATGCGAATCGAGCAGTTCGCCCGTCAGCTCCCCAATCTCGTCCAGCATCTGGTTGAACTTGGCCGCAAGAACGTGAATCTCCATATAGCCTTCCAGTTCGACCCGCTCGTTAAACGCAGTCTCTCCGTTCCGCTTGACGGCTTGGAGGAAGTGAAACAGCTTGCCAAGCGGCCTTACAAGATTACGGGCGATTAACAGATAGACGATCAGAAGAACAAGCATCAGGATGGCGAGCAACATCACAATATCCGACCGAACGACCTCGATGCCGCCGTAAAGCTCATTCTTCGGAAGAACGCTGACCATCGTGAATCCGATGCCGGGAATTGTTTTCTCCGTCACGATGAACGCCCCTCCGGGCTCCTCTGCCGTCAACCCGATTCGAGTCGTATCGTTGCTCGCGAGAATGACGCGACTCTCGTCCAGAATGTAGAAGTAACCGGTCGTCTTCTCCGAAATGTCCTCGATCGTGCGGCTCAGCGTCCCTGCATCCAGCAGCATAAAGAAAGTCCCGATGATGTCCCCGTAATGCGAGCCTTGACCGATTCCGCGAATGGGCGACGCAACGAGAAGATACATCCCTTCCGTCCCATTGTACGCAAGCTGCAGGACCCCCGCGTATTGTACGCCGGTTCCGTGCATGGGATGGCTTCTCAACTGCTCGATGACTTCGCGATAATGCTCTTGCACCTTGGCATCGTACCCAAGATTAAACGAATTGCCGTTCTCTCCCACAAGCACGAAATCGACGATTCCGCGCTTGATCCCCTTCATCTTCTCGAGCAGCGCGGTCATCTCCGTGTACAGTACATATTTATTCAGGCTGTTCGATTCGAGCAAGAAGCGCTGAACCGTGTCATTGTAGGCAACGGAGGCGACAATCCGGTCAAGCGCATCAAGCTCGTCGATCATGCCGGACTCTACATTGGCCATAATCTCGCTCGTGTAATCGTTGTTCTTGTCGTAGATGACACTGGAGATTCGATTGAAGTATATAATCTGCAACGCAATCACGCCGACCAGCGTGCCGAACAGAAGACAGAGAAGCTGATTCTTAAGCGTCATTCTTCTCAGGAATGGAAGCAGGGCGATCGCCTCTCTCTCTTGGCCTTAATCCATGCAGGGCCGTCCGGAACAAGCCAGGCTCGCGGCCGAGGCCCCTCTCCGCGAGGTTCCTCCCATTGTACAGGTACATGCGCCTCCGCAACAAGGCCAAAGGCCAGCCCGCTCGCCCGTGAGCGAACTGGCTGGCCGGCATTCGTTATTGAATGCCCTTCTCCGCAACGATTGCGTTGACTTCCTCGATCGCCTTGCTCATCCCCTTGCCTTCATAAACCTTAAGCTGCTTGGCCCAGGCCGTCTCGACGTCTTCGCTGCCAAGGACGATCTTCGTGATGTCGTCCATGTAGCCGTTAATGACAGACTGGAAGCTGTTCTTCTCCGTCGAATTGATCAGGTCGACATTGAAGTTGATCGGAATCGGCTTCGCTTCAGCGATCAGCCTGTCGTACATATCATAAGAGAGGTTGACCAGATTCTCGCCGTAGAGAGACGCCCGCACCTCGCGCGGCACATTGCGGCTGTGGCCGACTCCGTCCAGATAGATGAAGAACTTGTAGCTCGGATAGTTCACGCGGTTCTCGCTTGGCACGATGGTGCCGTTCTCCTTCGTGTAGTCCTCACCTTCGAAGCCGTAGGAGTACAAATCCTGGCCCTCCTCGGACAGGTTGAAGTCGATGAACTTCAGCAGAGCGTCGAATTCGTCGTCGCTCAGCTTCGAGCTGAAGTAAATATCGGAATACGCGGTCGATTGGTAGAAGCGATACTGATTGCCGTCCGGAGCCGTCCAGCCCGGCAGAATCGTAATCGAATCCTCGAACGACTGATTCGGATTCGCCTTGTCCCACTTCTGCTTGATGGTATACAGGAAGTTGTCGCTGATTTGAACGGCGAGAGCGCCGACATTGCCCTGCGAGAACTTGTCCATTCCGTCGTTCGTCTTCAGAAGAGCGAAGTCCGGATCGAGCGCGCCGTCGTCGTAGAGCTTCTTGAACTTCGTCAGATAATCCGTCATTCCCGTCGAGGCAATGGAAGGAATCCACTTCCCGTCTTCCTGCATCCACCCCTTGATGTTCGGCACGGAGGAGCCGAGCGCGAGCAGCGTGCCGAATACGTCGCTGAAGTTATGCGTCAAGCCGATTGTGTCCGCCTTGCCGTTGCCGTCCGGGTCATTCTTCGCGAATGCGGCGAACATGGCTTCGTATTCCTCGAACGTCTTCGGCGTCTCGATCCCCAGCTTCTCCATCCAATCCTTGCGGACAACATAGCCCCGCTCCGTCGCGTACTCGTCGGAGGACAGCTTCGTCAGACGAGGAATGAAGTAGAACTTGCCGTCAATGGCGAGCGGCTTGACATCTGGCATCTCCATGATCTTCTGCAGATTCGGGTAGGCGCTCAGATCGTCCGGCAATGCATGCAGCAGCCCCTGCTTGATCCAGGTGTCCACCGTCGGGGTCAACCGGAAGTCGGTTACGAACATGTCCGGAAGCTGTCCAGAGGCCGCCCACAGATTGAACTTCTCCTTATAGTCGTTCCAGGTGACGGCCTGCGCCTCGAACGACAGGTTCGTCTTCTCCTCGACCGTCTTGAGCAGCTTATCGGTTGCCGGGTCCGTCAGGTTCGTCGCCACATCCCACAGGGCTACCGTCACGTCGTAGGGTTTGGAGGCTCCCGTCCCTCCAGCGGAAGCCGTTGCCGCCGAGGAAGCGGCCGGCGACCCCGAGGAAGATTCTTGATCGGACTCCTTGCCGCATCCGGCAAGGAGTCCGGCGGTCAGGGCGAATACTGAAGCGATAATACCGACATTAGTCCAATTTTTGCTCACGTGGAACCCTCCATTATTCTATTCGACTCATCTATTTTAAGGCGTTGCCTCAAAACCGAATACCTTATTCCTTCACCGCGCCAATCATAACCCCGGAGGTAAAGTAACGCTGCAGCCACGGGTAGACGAGCATAATCGGAATAACCGTCACGACGACCATCGCCATCTTGATTCCGTTCGTGAACACATTCGCCGCTACGGTGAAGTCCGCTGCGAGATCGGCGCTCATCATCTGGCTGACGTCCGACAGCATCTGCCTCAGATACAGTTGGAGCGGCTGCTTCGTCACATCCTGGATATAGATCATCGCATGCCACCATTCGTTCCAACGATCGACCGCATAGAACAGGCTGATAGCCGCAATCGTCGGAAGAGAAATCGGCAGAATAATTCTCATCAGAATCTGGATATCGTTGGCGCCGTCGATTCGCCCCGCTTCCTCCAGCGCTTCCGGTACATTGCGGAAGTAGCTCATCATAATGATCAAATAATAAGTGTTCACCATAACCGGAAGGATCATTGCGAAGACGTTATTCAGTAGATGATAATCCTTCATAGCGAGGTACGTCGGCACAATGCCGCCATGGAACAGCATCTGGAAGATAACGAGTCCGACGAAGATCCGGTTGCCCGGCATTCTTTTCTTGGTCAGCGCATAGGCCCCGAAGACAGTCGTGATCATGTTGACGGCGGTGCCCGCCAGCGTAACGAACAGCGATACCCCGAGCGCATCCCACACCTCCCGCCCCTTGAAGATCAGCTCGTACGAGCTGAAGTCGATGACGGTCGGAATCAGGTATAACGGCTGCCGCGCCACCGCGGCAGGTGTTGCGAACGACTGGATAAAGACGTTATAGAACGGAAGAATCATCATGGCTGCCGTCAGCAACAGAATCGCATGAATTCCAAGATCGGCGGATGTGAACCTCTGCTTCATTAGAACAACCCTCCATGCCCTCTGGACTTGACGGCGTAATGTGCGGCAAGCAGCAGCAAGCAATTGATGACCGACTTGAACAGACTGACTGCGGTAGTGAAGCCGAAGCTTGCGCCTTGCAGGAAGGTCGCTCGATAGATGTAAGTATCCAGGATATCCGAGGAGTCGCGAACAGCCGCGTTGTCCATGTTGAATATCTGATCGAATCCCGCTCCGCCCATTACATTGCCAAGCGCCAGAATAAACAGGACAAGCACCGTTCCCTTGATCGCGGGCCATGTAATCGCCGTTATTTTGCGCAGGCGACCCGCGCCGTCGATCTCTGCCGATTCGTACATCTCCGGGTTAATGCCGGAGATGGCGGCAAGGTAGATGATCGTTCCCCAGCCCAGCTCCTTCCAGATGCTCGTCCCGAACAGAACGCCCTTGAAGCTTCCGGCATCGGTCAACAGATTCGTCTTCTCCATTCCCAGCGATTGCAGAATGATATTGAAGACGCCCATATCGCCGAGGAAGTTCAGCATGATGCCCGAGATGATGACCCAGGACAGGAAGTGCGGGAATGTGTATACGATCTGGTAGAAAGTGCGCGCCCTCTTCCTCCGCACCTCATTGATAAGAAGCGCGAACAGAATCGGTACCGGGAATTCGAAGAGCAGGCGGCCGAAGGCGATAATAAGCGTATTCGAGAATACCCGCTTGAACTCGTACATGCCGAACAGCTCCCGGAAGTTGTCAAGGCCGGTCCACGGGCTTCCGGTAATCGATTGATAATTGTACTCCTTGAACGAGAGCAGCAATCCATACATCGGCACATACTGGAAGAGCGCCATATAAGCCATTAGCGGAAGCAGCAACACATATAAATATCGCGATTCCCATATGGCCCTCCCCCTCTTGCCTCTTGCCGGATTGGACTCCTTCAGCGTAAGGCTCGCCGCGTGGGCGGCCTCCGTCTTGGTCATGGCCACCGGTCGTTCTCCCCTTCCTCTGTCATCTTGCCTTGAATGTAACCTTATTGTAAGAGCAACCGGGCGGGCGGGGTATGGCAGGGGTTAAGGTGCGTATAGATTATTGTAAGAAAAGTTCACTTCGAAGACAGATTAGCGGACACATAATGATAGAAGAAAGCGCTGTTATTCATTCGGTCCAGACGGGTCGCCTGGCGTAAGCGCAACCATTCGGGTGGTTCCGGGCTAATCCCTGGTGATGCCCCGTCTTAAGTGAGGTTTCTTGCCGCATGTTATCGCCAAACATTCCGGAACATAGAGAGAACCGCCGGGGATCCGTCCCAGGCGGTTCATAGGAATGTTCAAATCGGCGATTCAGAGCGCAGAGCGGCCGCGAATGGATCGTCCAATCGCTCCAGCCAGTCAAGAAGCTCCTTCTCGAGCCCGGCTGCGACTAGGTCATTCGGCGGACACTCCATTCTCCTCGGCTGCAACTGATACGGATCGGCAGCATTGTCGTACAGAAGCCGGACCGGCGGCTGCTCCCTTGCCGAGAAGGGGTGTTGCGCCACATACGTATGCTTCGCGGTTCGAATGCCCCGCCAGCCGAAGCTGTTTATGTCTAGGCCGAGACGGCGAGCTTCCTCATGCTCCGAGACGGAGCCCGGATAATGACAGATGAATGCCGACGAGGGGAGAGTATCTTGCCCGCCCAGCAGATGTACGGAGAGGTCGACTCCTTCCATCGGCTCCGGCACGGGAATATCCAGAAGCCCAAGCAAGGTCGGCGCTTGATCCACGCTATTGATCAATACCGCCTCTCTTCCCGGCTCAATCCTGCCTGGCCATCGGATCAGGAACGGAATTCCGATCGCTTCCTCGTACCAGATGTTCTTATGCTCGAGCCAGCCGTGAGCCCCCATCGTCTCTCCGTGATCGGAGGTCAGGACGATGATCGTGTCGTCCGAGATCCCTTCCTGCTCCAGTTCGTCGAGCAGTCTGCCGAACTGCTCGCTCATTCCGGTTATCGCCGCATAATAATCGCGCAGATGCGCTTCGGCTTGCCCGATGCCGTCTCCGGAGACGTTCAAGGGCAGAACCGTCTCGCAGTCCGAATACCGGCTGCGATAGCATTCTGGAACTTGATCGAACGGCTGGTGCGGAGGATTCCAGGATACATACAGCGCGAATGGCTTGGTCTTGTCCCGCTCCTGCAGAAAGCGGATGGCGACGTCCGTCTCGTGCTTCAGCGACCATTCGTCCGCCTGAATCATCTCCGGACTGTCCATCCAGTAATGCGGTGCATTATGCTCGTCGTGCGCCCCGTACGAATACCAGAAGTCGAAGCCGAGTCTCTTCGGTCCCGGAGGCGTATACGCATCCCAATGACGCGCGCCGGATGCCGGTTCCGGTTCGGCATTCTGTTCGGGCAGATCAAGATGCCACTTGCCGATATATCCCGTCGCGTAGCCGGCCTCCTTCAGAGCGTTCCCGATGCCGGTCTCCCCTTCCCGAAGCGCGACGGACAGGCCCGGCTTGCAGTTGGTCGTCACCCCGTTCGTCAGCGGGAATTTTCCCGTCAGCATCGCCGCCCGGTTCGGCGAGCATAACGGGAAGCAACTGATTGCCCGATCCAACGTCAAGCTCGACTTCGCGAATTCATCAATCTCCGGCGTCAGGACCGGGTCTTCCCCTCGATAGCCCGCCGCCGATCGCCGCCATTGATCTGCGAATACAAACAATAGGTTAGGCTGCATAGACATCCTCCTCGCGATCCGTCTTCCTCCATCTCGCGCAGTCATTCGGTCTGACTGCAACAGCTTCATTATAGAGAGAGGATGGTCAAGGAAGTATGTACGCAGGTAAGATGCGCATGGCGAATTCTAAGCCATGTTCGCTATGATCCCTTAATTAAGCATCTTCATCGGCCATATCAGCACATCGAGAAACTTCGAGTAGGTCAGAATCGGCTTCACATCGGGCAGCTCGATCCCCCATGCCTCGCCCATCGTGTTCTTGTCCGCAATCCATTCCGCCGACTGCAGCGGCCAGGGAAGGTGGTGGATATCGATGGCCATCACGCCGTCTCGTTTAACCGAGTACAAGCGATACCTCTCCGTCAGCCAGTGCAGGCGCGTGTCGGGCTCCGCATGGCAGATCTCGCCGCTTGTCGGATAGTAAATGCCGGCGAAGCTGGCGGAACGCATCCGGGCATCGTTCCTGTCGCAAGCGTAGAGAATCAGCTCCTTCTCCCGCTTCATGCTGATGGCCGCATGGAAATACGGCAAGCCGGTCAATCTCGCCGCTTCGACGGCAAGCCGGCTGGACGCGTCCAGGCTGAAGAAGTAGACGCCCGGCCTGCCGCGGTAAACAACGTAGGTTCGCATATTCAATTCGCAGAACGAGCGCGCAAGCGGGAGCGTCGGCAGCCCTCGAATGCTTAGGGGGCTCACCAGGAATGGCGACACGGATACCCAGGCAGCGCCGTCCCACAAGTCCAATTCGAGCTGCTTCGGGACGTATGGCGCAATCCGCTCCGGTTCGACGGGCCAATGGGCAAACAGCAGATCATGCCACGTCTGCCGAATCCGCCACTTGCCCTTGGGCAATTCAAAAGGACGATGGTCCTGAGCGGCCAGAATATCGTTGGAAGTCATGCATCCGCATCCTCTCGGAGCTTGGTTCATTTAGCATTATTATCCACCGGATGCGGCTTGCTTATCCCAATGTCCTCTTATCTTCCCCTCTCACCTTCCCGTCTTGTCTCCCCTTACCTCCCGCGCTTCATCCTGTCCTCCAGCATCCGAAGCTCCTCATTCGTTTCTCGTACCAAGCACTTGAGGGATATTCCCGCTATTAACGAGGCAATCGCAATCATCAAGCAGACGAGCATCCAGACCGTCCCTCTCAGATCGTTGGTGAAGTTGTCGAAGAGAACCTCGGTGAATTGGCTGCGTGCGAAGAAGACGATCGTCAGAATGAGAAACAAAGCGAAGAGGACAAACAAGATATTGGACAGCTTATTGGTCTTCTCAAAAAAAATCATTGCATTCCCTCCCTCCCTCCTATCAAGTCCGCACGCTTTTGCGATTTTATACTATTTTTCACATTCGTTGGCTTGGCTGGGGCGGGAATCGCGACGTTTTATGTGATTTATAGCATACATCCGGCTCATCTGAGCCGGACTTCCTCCATATACACTATTTATCACATAAAACCGTCCAAACTGCCCGTTACGGAGCCGCGCCAATGCGGTTTTTCACATAAAATGGGCTTCCACCTCGCCGACCGACCGACCAACCGACCAATCGAACCTGCGCCTACGCCTGCTCGAGCTCCTTCTTGATCGAGTCGCCTTCGATGTCGACGTTCGGCAGAATCTTCGCCAGTCCCTTCGGCAGGTACCAGGCGGAGCGGCCGAGAAGCGCCATAACGGCGGGAACAAGCGTCATCCGAACGAGGAACGCGTCGATCAGCACGCCCGCAGTGAGCGAGAAGCCCATGACCTTGATCATCGGATCGTCGACGAAGATGAAGCTGCCGAACACGAAGATCATGATGAGGCCCGCCGCCGTGACGACCCGGCCGCTGAGGCCCATGCCGTCGTAGACGGCTTCCTTCGCGCGGCCCTTATGCGTGAACTCCTCGCGCATGCGGCTGACGAGGAACACCTCGTAGTCCATCGCCAGGCCGAAGAGCAGCCCGGTCAGCAGAATCGGCAGGAAGCACAGGATGACGCCGGGGTTCGCGACATCGAACACGTCCGCCAGATGGCCGTCCTGGAAGATCGAGACGACCGCGCCCATCGTTGCGAAGATCGAGAGCAGGAAGCCGACGATCGCCTTGAGCGGCACGAGAATGGAACGGAACACGAGAGTCAGCAGAACAAAGGCGAGCACGACGATCGCGGTCGCGAAGATCGGGAACGCGTCGTTCAACCGCTCGGAGATGTCGATGTTCAGCGCCGTCGCGCCCGTGACCATCAGCTTGTCGCTGGCGGCGCGAATGTCGTGAACGAGCTGCTGTGTCGCCTTGTCGTTCGGGCCGGTCAGCGGAACGACGCTCAGCAGCGCGATGTCGCCGGTCTGATTCGGGATCGGCGAGGAGACGAAGGCCACGCCCGCGAGCTGCTGCACCTTGGCCGCTTCCGCCGTCGCTTCCTCCGTGATGTCGCCCGTGCCGCTGCCCTTCACGACAACGACCAGAGGCCCGTTAAAGCCGGGGCCGAAGCCCTGCGACAGCAGATCGTAGCCCTTGCGTTCGGTCGAGTAGACCGGTTTGGAGCCGTTGTCCGGAAGGCCGAGCTCCATGTGCCTCATCGGCAGCGCGACAACGACCAGCAGGGCGATCACGACAAGCGCGACGGGAATCGGATAGCGGGAGGCGAACCGCGCCCACTTGTAGGCGAACGGCGTCTGCGTCTTCTTCTCCGCCGGCTTCCTCTTCAGCTTCTTCTGCTTAGGAGCCAGCCGCGAACCGGCGAGCCCGAGCACGCTCGGCAGCAGCGTGACGGCGACGATGACCGCGATCAGCACGGTGAACGCTCCGGCCAGCCCCATGACGGTCAGGAACGGAATTCGGACGATGGACAATCCAGCCAGCGCGATAATGACCGTCAGCCCGGCGAAGATAACCGCGCTGCCCGCCGTTGCATTGGCGCGGGCGACCGATTCCTTCGCCTCCACGCCTTCCGCCATCTGCTGGCGGTGGCGCGAGATAATGAACAGCGCATAGTCGATGCCGACCGCAAGCCCGAGCATAACGGCCAGAATCGTTCCGGTCGACGTGATGGAGAATATATTCGCGCTGTAGTAGACGCACATAATACCGATGCCGACGCCGACGAGCGCGGTCGCGATCGGCATCCAGGACGCCATGAACGACCGGAAGGTGACGATCAGCACGAGCAACGCGAACACGATGCCGACGATCTCGGAGACGCCGATGATCTCCAGCTCGGACATCTGGACGTCGCCGCCAAGCTCGGTCTGCACGCCGGCCTCGCGGGTAATCTCGATGGCGTCCAGGACATGCTCCTTGGACTCCTCGGTCACTTCCGAAGCGGCCGAGCTGTACGTGACGTCGGCGTACCCGATCCTCTGATCCTGGCTGACGGTTCCCGTCGCGAACGGATCGGACACATTGATGACCGCCTGGTCCTGCCTCAGCGCTTCCAGAGCGCTTGCAATCGCCTGCTGGTTCGCCTCGTCGGCCAGCGTTCCGTCCTGGACGGCGAAGATGACGCGAACCGAGCCTCCCGCGGCTTGAGAGAACTCTTCATTCAGCAAGTCGAGCGCATCCTGCGCCTTCGTGCCCGGGATCGACATGTCGTTGCTGATCGGTCCCTTGAACACCATGCCGAGCACAACCGTAATCCCCAGCAGCAGCACCCAGCTCGCAATAACCGCCGACGGCCGACGAACGCACCATTTTCCCAATCGATAAAGCAGCTTAGCCATGTTGAACCTCCACGATCCTCTCCAAGTTGAACTTCTTCTCTGTCAAACATAAACACTCGTTCATTATTGGCGCAAGGCGGAGCAAGCCGGCTCAACACTGCCTGGCCGCCTTCTCCTTAAGCCCTGCGGCGAACACCGCCGCCAGCTCCAGGAACGAATGGCGAATCTGTTCCCGCTCGCTGACGGTCTGAAGCGTAATGCACACCCCCTCGACAATCGTTAGCGCTAATATGGTGACGGCCGTCCGGTCGGTCGGGCCGAGCTCCCCTTGTCCCGGGAACATGACACTCGAGAAAATCTGAACGATAATATCGGTCAGCTCCCGCTTCGCGTGCTCGAAGGAAGACCCCTCGCTCTGCGTCAGCAGAATCTTCGTCTCCCGGCGCGCTTCCTCCAGAAGGGTGATCAGCCGGCTGAATGTCTCGTCGACGAGCCCCATCTGCTCCGGAATATCCTTGAACAGATCCTGGTCGACCTCTTCCTTAAGCGTCAGAATAAGCTGCATGAAGGTCAGATAGGTCGGCCTGATCAGCGCCTGGAACAGCTCATCCTTGCTGCCGAAGTAACGATAAATATTGCCGGTCGTAATGCCCGCCTCGGACGCGATTCGCCTCATCGAGGACTGGCTGTACCCGTACTGGTCGAATTCGTTCAGAGCGGCGGACAGAATTCGGTCGTGAATCTCTTCTTTAAGCGTCTGCATTCGTGAACACCCGTTTACTATTGATGGGATAGGTACAGTATAGCCGGAGAGAACGCCGGATGCAAGGCGGCCCGCTTATGACTCCAGCCCCTTGTAATATTGCCCCTTCTCCACGTACTCCCGGCGAATTCGGCGCATGTCCTCGAAGTCGCTCTCCGTTAGCTCGCGCATCGGCTTCGCCGGCGAACCGACGACCAGCGTCCTTGGCGGCACCTTCTTGCCCGGAGGCACGAGCGCGCCCGCGGCGACCATCGCCTCCTCGCCGATCTCGGCTCCGTCGAGCACGATGGCCCCCATCCCGATCAGCGCCCCCTTGCGCACGATGCAGCTATGCAGAATCGCATTGTGGCCGACCGTCACGTCGTCCTCGATAATAAGCGGGTTGCCGGGACTCTGATGAAGCGTCGAATTGTCCTGGATGCTTGTCCGCTCCCCGATAACGGTCGGCGCCACGTCCCCGCGAATGACGACGTTGTACCAGATGCTCGTCATCTCGCCGATCTCCACGTCTCCCGTCACGACGCTCCCTGCCGCCAGGAATGCCGATTCGTGAATGTCCGGCCGCTTGTCCCCGAACGGATGTATCGTTGCCTTGGTTCCCATTGATTCCATGGATGGCTCCTCCTCGTCATGCCCTGCTCCGTGTCCTGCTCCGCTTGCTTCTCCCATTATAGCCTATTCGACCATGACATTCGTCATATACCCATATGACACTTATGACTTCTTCGATTCCCCTAATCTTCTTACAATGGGAGTATCGATTAAGCATGGGTAATGGAGGACTGCGGCGGATGAGCATGGCGAAGCAAGTGCAGCAGAAGCAATTGCAATTAAAGAAGGACGTAAGCCCGTTCGAGAACACGGACACGAGGAGAAGCGTACGGCAGTTGTTCACCTCCCTCGTTCCTCTGGCGGCGCTCTGGTACGGTTCCTACCTCAGCCTGTCCGTCTCGTTTATTCTGAGTCTCGTTATCGGGGTCGTCGCCGCGGGGTTCGTTCTGCGTACGTTTATTATTTTCCACGATTGCTGTCACATGTCGTTCTTCCGCAACCGCAAGCTCAACAAGATCGTCGGGACGATTACCGGGGCGATCACGCTTACTCCGTTCGAGCAATGGAAGTACAGCCACGCCATGCACCATGCCACGAGCAGCAACCTCGACAAGCGGGGCATCGGGGACATCTGGATTCTGACGGTCGAGGAGTACCGCGCCGCCTCCGTCTGGAAGAAGCTGCAATACCGGATTTATCGCAATCCGATCGTCATGTTCGGCCTCGGCCCGATCTATATCTTCCTGCTGCTGTATCGGTTCAACCGGCGCGGAGCCAAGCGCAAGGAGCGCATCAACACGTACGTCACCAATCTGCTGATCGTCCTGCTGTACGCGGCGCTGATCCTGCTCGTCGGATGGAAGGCGTTCCTGCTCGTGCAAGTGCCGATCTTCTGGTTCTCCGGCGTCTTCGGCATCTGGCTGTTCTACGTTCAGCATCAATTCGAGGAATCCTACTTTGAAAAGGACGACGAGTGGAGTTACGTCAAAGCGGCGGTCGAGGGAAGTTCCTACTACAAGCTGCCGAAGCTGCTCCAATGGATGAGCGGCAACATCGGCTTCCATCACGTCCATCACCTGAGCCCGAAGGTGCCGAATTATCGGCTCGAGGAAGCCCACAACGCGACGCCGCCTCTGCAGCAGGCCACGACGATCACGCTGCGAACAAGCCTTGCCTCCCTTCGCTTCAAGCTGTGGGACGAAGCCGGCAGAAGATTCGTGCGATTCCGCGACGCTGTGCTATGATGGAAGAGATGTCACAGCCGCTCTCTGGAGGATCGCCTTGAACAAGTGGTATTCCATATTCCAGCGGAACACGGGCCTTAATCCTTACGTATGGCTCGTCTTCTGCATTCTGCCCTTCTACTTCATTTTCCGTTCGTCCCATACGCCGCAGGTCGTCGCCGGCATCGTCCTCGTTGTCGTGTTCTTCATCAGCTATCGGCTCGCCTTCATGTCCAAGGGCTGGAAGGTCTACTTCTGGACAAGCGTGCAGATCGTTGTCGCGATCACGATGTCGCTGCTGTTCGAGTACGTCTACTTCGCGCTGTTCCTCGCGTACTTCATCGGCACGATCGAGAATCGGGCGGGCTTCATTACGATGTACGTCATCAACCTGGCCACGACCTTCCTGACGATGAACTACGGCCTCGCTTCGTCCAAGCCTCTGTTCCTGTCCCAGTTCCCGTTTATATTCATCAACTTGCTTGTTGTCATTCTGCTCCCGTTCAACATTCACAACAGCAAGAAGCAAGGCAGGCTGGAAGGACAACTGGAGCATGCCAACAAGCGGATCTCCGAGCTCGTCGTCATGGAGGAGCGGCAGCGCATCGCCCGGGATCTTCACGATACGCTCGGCCAGAAGCTGTCGCTTATCGGGCTGAAGAGCGATCTGGCGAGCAAGCTGACGGTGGCCGACCCTCTCCGGGCGAAGAAGGAGATGAAGGACGTCCAGCAGACGGCGCGCGTTGCGCTGAAGGAAGTGCGGGAGCTCGTCACCCAGATGCGGGGAACGCGGCTCGAGGAGGAGCTGCACCACGTCCGGCAGATTCTGGGCGCGGCGCAGATCGAAGCCGCCATCGACGCCCCGCCCGCCGAGACGGGCGCCACGCTGCTGACGGAGAACGTGCTGAGCATGTGCCTCAAGGAGGCGGTCACCAATGTCGTGAAGCATAGCGGAGCGGAGCGCTGCGAGGTGCTGATCGAGCGGAATTCGAGCGGCCTGACCGTAACCGTCCGGGATGACGGCGTCGGGCTGCGCGGGGTGTCCGAGCCACTGGCGCGGGGGAACGGCATCCGCGGCATCAAGGAGCGGTTGGAGTTCGTGAACGGCTCGCTCCAGCTTCGGTCGGAGCGCGGGTTGACGATTGTCATGCATGTGCCTACGATTGACGCAGCCAACCAAGGATGGGGGTCAACGGAATGATACGAATCGTTATCGCGGAGGATCAGCGGATGCTGCTCGGCGCGCTCGCCTCCCTGCTCGATCTGGAAGACGACATGCAGGTCGTCGGCCGGGCAGGCAACGGCGAAGAAGCGCTGAAGCTGATTCGCGAGCGGAAGCCGGACATATGCGTCATGGATATCGAGATGCCGGTCAAGACCGGCCTGGACGCCGCCGAGGAGATCCGCGGGCTGGGCTGCAAGGTGATCATTCTGACGACGTTCGCCCGCGCCGGCTACTTCGAGCGTGCGCTCCGCGCCGGGGTCAGCGCCTATCTGCTGAAGGACAGCCCCAGCGAAGAGCTTGCCGCATCCATCCGCAGCGTCATGGCCGGCCGGCGCATCTACGCTCCCGAGCTCGTCGACGAGTCGATCCAGCCGGACAATCCGCTCACCGAACGCGAGACGGAAGTGCTCGGCATGATCGCCGACGGCAAGAACACGAAGGAGATCGCCAGCAGCCTCTACATCACGACCGGCACCGTCCGCAACTACATCTCCGTTATTCTGAACAAGCTCAACGTAAGCAACCGCATCGAAGCGATCTCGCGGTTCAAGGAGAAGGGCTGGTTTAAGTAGCACAATCCCATTACAATAGTCGTACACTTTGGTTCACGAGAACAGGACGGTGTCTGACCTTGCCGAACCCATGGTCGATTCGCCCGGTCGCTTATATTTTCTGGAATCGCAAGAAGCAGTTCCTGCTCGATCATGACACGGATGCCAGTTGGACGATGTTCGCGGTCGAGAGCGGACAGTTCGCCTATCGGATCGGGGAGCGGGAAGGAGAAGCGGGCTTCGGGGATATTGTCGTCTGTCCTCCGGGCATTGCGTTTCACCGGAGGACGATTACGCCGCTGAGCTTCCACTTCATTAAATTCGATTGGGAGGAACAGCCGTCCCCGGAGGAAGCGGAGCTGCGCAGCGGGCGGTGGACGATCAAGGACGCCGATCGTCTGCTCTCGACGTACCGCTATCTGAAGGAGATCGGGAGCGGCATTCGCCAGGAACCGGGACATGGCCGCATGAAGCATATGGTGGAGGATCTGTGGAGGCAACTGGAGATGGAACGGAGCCGGGCCGCTTCCGAGGCGGACTCGGAGGCGGGCGAACCCGACCCGGACATGCAGGAGGCCCGGCGCTGGCTGCAGGAGCATGCCTTCGAGCCGTTCGCGATGAGGGAGCTGTCCGATGCTCTCGGCATCAGTCCCGTGCAGTTGACGAGACGGTTCCGCGCGGCCTACCGTTCGACCCCATCCGACTTCACGACAGGGCTGCGGCTCGGCCGCGCGTGCCGCCTGCTGGAGGAGACGTCGCTGCCGCTCGACCGGATCGCGCAGCAATGCGGCTACGAGAACGGCTTCTACTTAAGCCGCGTATTCACGTCCAAGCTGGGCATGACGCCATCGGCGCATCGCAAGCTGCACCGGGTTTAGACCGGGGCTTGCGGGGCGCCGATGCTTGCGATATGGCGACGTTTGGCGATACCGGCGATGCTTGCGGTGTGGCGACGTGTGACGGTATGGCGATGCTTGCGAGGCATCGATGGTTGCGGTGCGGCGATGTGTGGCGATAGAGGCGTCAACGGTCGTTACGGTGTCGCGGAGACGACGCAGCGGAAGCCGATGTTGCCGCTCGAGCTGTCCGGCGTATTCTTGTTCCGGGCTGCTACCCGATAACGGTTGCAGTACGAGCTGTGGCACAGGTAGGAGCCGCCGCGCATCACCCTCTCGGTGCCTTGGCCGGGGCCTTGCGGGTTCGCCTTCTCGCTGTTGGCATAAGCGGCCGGATGGAACCAGTCCCCGCACCATTCCCATACGTTCCCGGCCATATTGTACAAGCCGTAGCCGTTCGGCTTATAGCTGTCGACCGGCGCCGTCCCCGAATAGCCGTCGCTGGCGTGGTCCTTGATCGGGAACTTGCCCTGCCAGATATTGCAGCGGTGCTCGCCGCCCGGCTTCAGCTCGTCCCCCCACGGGTACCTCTTCTGCTGCAGCCCGCCGCGCGCGGCGTATTCCCACTCCGCTTCGGTCGGCAGCCGCTTGCCCGACCACCGGCAATAAGCCATGGCATCATTCCAGGAGACATGGACGACCGGGTGATCGCCGCGACCGTCGAGATTCGAATCCGGCCCTTCGGGATGCGCCCAATACGCCCCGTCCACAACCAGCCACCACGGGGTTCCCGCCGGCGTCTTCGTAACCAGAGCCGCAGTAGCGGGCGAGACGAACAAGTGGAAGACGAACGACCAGCCGAACCGCTCCGCTTCGGTCGCATAGCCGGTTGCCCGAACGAACCGGGCGAATTCATCGTTCGTCACCGCATAGCGGTCCATATAGAAGCCGGACATCTGCACGGGATGAACGGGCCCTTCCCCATCCGCGGGGAAGCCTTCCCGATCGTTCGTCCCCATCAGGAACGAGCCTTCCGGAATGTAGACCATCCCCGACGTATCCGGCGTCTCCTCGACCGGCGTTCTTCTCAGACGCGAGCTAAAGGTTACGCTAGTGTCGTCTGTCGGACCGTCGCCGCCGACGGCAGCGCGACCGGTGGAACAACAGCTTGAATGCTCGTTCTCCATCTTGCAACTCTCCAATTCGTTAGAGGAAGTCTTATTAGCGTAGATCTGAGTCTCATTAGGTTAGGCCGGCTCAACCGGAACGTCCTTATTATAGCATCTTTTCGAGATAACTTTAATCCATTGCGGAATTAAGTTCGCATCTCGTGATTTTATATGATTTTTCGCATTCATCTGCTTGAATTGGCGGGAATTGCGACGTTTTATGTGATTTTTAGCATACATACGACAACTCGGCCCGGAAATTCCTCCACGTATGCTATTTTTCACATAGAATCGCCCAAACGGCCTGTTTCCGAGCTGCACCAATGTGAATTTTCATATAAAATCTCGCATCCGGCGGGAGGCACACCCCTAATAAAAAAAGAAGCTCTCTCGCAGAGCTTCTTGTCGTGTTCATCTGGAGCGGAAAACGGGATTCGAACCCGCGACCTTCTCGTTGGCAACGAGATGCTCTACCACTGAGCTATTTCCGCATATGAAGTTGATCTGTCGGGACAAAGTTGATCTGTTGCCAAGTTGTTAAGTGGCGGAGCCGACGGGATTCGAACCCGCGGTCTCCTGCGTGACAGGCAGGCATGTTAGGCCTCTACACCACGGCTCCGCGCTATGTACAACTTGCTTACTTGCTTGCGCCACCGAAGTGGCGGAGAGAGAGGGATTCGAACCCTCGCACCGCTTACGCAGTCTACTCCCTTAGCAGAGGAGCCCCTTATAGCCACTTGGGTATCTCTCCATATGGCTCCCCGAACAGGACTCGAACCTGTGACAACTCGATTAACAGTCGAGTGCTCTACCAACTGAGCTATCAGGGAATAGGAATGGCTTGCGCCGTCTCAAAGCTTGCGCCTTGATAACCGGATACGAAACGAGTTAGCGTGTATTCAGCATCTTCTTCCTGCCTTGCGTCTGCTTCTTAGGATAAGCCCTCGACCGATTAGTACTCGTCAGCTCCACACGTTGCCGCGCTTCCACCCCGAGCCTATCTACCTGGTGTTCTTCCAGGGGTCTTACCTACTGGGAAATCTCATCTTGAGGCGG
>NZ_SSOB01000028.1 GCF_004801405.1 Cohnella fermenti | reverse complement strand
CGGAAAGTCCAGTCCCTGATTCGATTTTCAAGGTGCAAAATGGCTGGAAATTTTTCGAGCGGCCTCCAGTCCCCTCGGGGACTGGAAATAGGCTCTTGAATGACTTCAAAACATACTATACGAGGAGATTATGCAATGAAAAAATGGTTGTCCGCACTTCTGCTCTTGTCTCTGGTCTTCGGTTCCATTCCGTTCGCAAGCTCCGTCTCGGCGGCGCCGGGCAACAACGCTCTCGTTCTCTATGTCGACAAGGCGAAGGTAACGCATAATGGAGTCGATTATTCGTCCGTTCAACCGACCACGGCAGTCAAAGGAATCTCCTACGCTCCGCTCAGCATGCTTGTCGCCCGTTACGGCTACAGCATCAGCTTCAACAGCGCGACCAAGGAATCCATCGTCCAAGGCAACAATATCGAGATGCGCTGGAAGCTGAATACGTCCTCGTATACCTTGAACGGAGTGACGACCCCCTTCACGGGAACCGCTTATGTCCTGAAGGGAAGCCTGATGGTTCCGGTACGCGCATGGGCGACCGCGACCGGCTCGACCGTCGCGTCGTCGCAAGGGCTGATCACGCTTAAGTGGAGCGCCTTCAAGGAGCCGACGGCCGAATTCGCCGTGGATCAATCCGAGATTTATGCGACGCAGACGAACGTCACCTATACAAGCAAGTCGGAGAATGCCGAATTCATCACCGAAGAGCAATGGTCCGGCAACGAACCGGTCTTCAACGAAGCGGGAACGTACACGATTACCCGCACGGTCAAGGACACGAACGGAGAATGGAGCGAGCCGTATTCGGTTACGATCACCGTTCTTCCTCCGAATCAGGAGCCGGTGGCCAGCTTCACGACCGACAAGACGGTTTACCGAATCGGGGAGCGAATCACCTATACCGACCTCTCGACCGACGACGAGAACGCAATCGCCGATCGCGTGTGGAGCACGAACAAGAAGGACGTCTACTTCACGTCGGGGCAGCAGACGATCAACCTTCGCGTTGTCGACAAGCATGGTCTGTACTCGGAAGTCTCGCAGACCATTACGATCTCGACGGAAGTTCTGTACACGGAAGAGCAATACAACCAGAAGTACACCCTTCCGGGAGAGATATACCAGACCGACGGGCTAGCCGTGCTGAAGTATTCGCTCATTCCGTACACGTTCACAAGCTCGAATCGCAAGCTGCTCGCCTCCAACAGCCCGGAGAACCTGACGAAGCCGGGACTGCTGTACCGCGATACGGTATCGGGAGACTTCCGCCTGTTCCTGTATCACCAGAATCTGGGCGCCGACAAGCTTAAAATTTACTTGGCTGCTACGAACAAAAGCTCTCAGATCGCTAGCGTAAGTCTGGGCGCCGCCGGGCAAGCTGGTCCGGATACGTTCGGTTTGTGGACAGGCAAGCTCGCTTCAGAGCGTTACCTGGACTCCAACGTAACCGGCAAGACGACGCTGACGACGCTTCAGCCGGGTGAGACGAAGCTGATCATGCCGGAGCTCGGCACGAAGGCGCTGAAGACGAACGATGTTTTCTCGGCGTATGCCGATCTGTACTCGAGCGAGAACGTCCAGTTTACGCTGTTCGCCGTCAAGGAGACCGACACCGACCCTCTGGCAACGATGAAGACGTTCGGCAACCTTCCGCGCGACACCAAGCACATTCGCGGCACGTTCGACGGCGCGGACCGGACGATTCAAGTGAGCTCCGTGCTCGGCTCCGAGCCGCAGCGCATTCTGTTCGGCGATCACGTCAACGATCCGTCCCTGGACGGGCGCGACATGCTGAACGGCGTCTATGAGAACAACTGGGGCAACTTCGGCGTCGTCTACAAGATGACGGTGCGGGTGAAGCCGAATACGCTGATCGCGGCCAACGCCCGCGGCGGCGTCTGGTCCGGCGTATTCAAGATCAACGACATTCCGGTGATGGTCTCGAACAAAAGCTTACTGCAGTTGCAGAGCGACGTGTGCGTCCTATACCGGACCGGCAATTACGAAGAGATCGTCGAACTGTCGTTCATGACGGCGCTCGGCTCCAACCTTCCGATGAATGTGCTGTTTATCCCGATGAAATAAATAAAATTATTTTGAGACTAAATTTCATTTATAAAGGTTTAAAAGAGAACACCCACATCTAGCACTTAAGCTAGATTGTGGGTGTTTGGCTATAAATTTGTTTATTGTTTTGTTGATTTTATAAAGTGTAAACTCCTGATAAGTTAAGATTGGTAATCACGTTTTGGATATGAGAGTATAATGTTCGCTGCTCTCCTGCTACAATATTGCCTCCGGATAAAACCCCAGCTAAAGTATGGTTTCCAGATGAACCAGGAAGATAAGTGGGGGCACCGCTATCTCCTCCAGTGCTATAGAGAGCTGCACTTCTTAATCCTACCAGATAGGTGCCATCAACTGATCCGCTTGCATAAGGAGTTCTAAGCGGACCGCATGTAACATCAGATGAGACTCCGCTTTTGCATATTGTTTCTCCAGCAATCTCCGAGCTAATGGATTCAGTAGCGTCCCAATATCCATTGTCATAATTGTAAGGAGAATTAAATGCAACTGTACCGGTAGTGTTAAGTATTATTAAAGCGTCAGTAGTTCCTTGGAAATATTTATAATTTACAGCTCCTATAGATGCATTCCCTTGGGAAAAGTAGTCATATAATGAACCGCAATGCCCTGCCGTCACTAATAAATCTACGGGTCCTGTGGGGCCAATAGTCCAGCCGGTGAAGGCACCAGTACATAATGAACCTGTACTTGTATTGTTAATTGCTAATCCTCCCCTAACCGGTCGTACATAATCAAATCGTGATAGTGGCTGTATACTAGGGCTACTTAGATGAGTTTCTAATATATCCTCTCCATAATTCTTTTTTATCTGTTCAATATATTCCCTATCTTGTTCGCTCGCTTGAACGATTATCTTATTTTTTTCTATTGATATCTCAGTATAAAACTCCAAACTATTATTAATAATGTAATTTATGATATCGTTTTGTATTGAAATTAATTCATTTAACGTATGGTCTACATAATAAATTTCAATATTCTTTTTTTCAGATGAGCTATCAACAATTTTTTGAATGCTTTCTGCATTTGATTTGTTTTTATTGCTTAAAGCGATACGCAACTTCCCATTATCTAACAAGTGATCGTAATATAATCCGCCAAAGAATTCACTGTAATTGGAATTTAGCATCTCTTGCAATTTTTTTCCGTAATTTATCGTTGCATCCCTGATACTTAGTGTTTTTAATTCATCATCCGTAAGATATACGCCATATCTCCCCGGACTATCTTCAGAATAGACCGCTTTCGACAAATTATCCGCTGGGTCAAATCCATAAATTTCCCTGAATGAGTTGCTGATATCCAAATCAGAAATACTAATTCTTTGTTGTTGTGACAAATCAGTCTCTGCATAAACTTGACTAGATACAATGCTGAGTAGTGACAGGACGATTATTAAAGCACGGAAAAAGCTTTTTTTCATAATAAACCTCCTAGTATGTTAAAATAAGGAACGAAGAAAGGGTATCTCATTTTAACTTGTATGTCAAATATGTACATTAATGTTATTGATAATGAGCGTGTCGGTAGTTTGTAGTCCAAACCTAATGTTGAACTTGAACGCGCCAATAAATGATTTTAGTGAATGCTTTTCTTCTGAAGATCCCCGCCCATCACTTCGGAGACCGCCTGAATGGCGATCAGCGCCTTCGAGTCGATCTCGTGTACGATGTCTCGCAGCTTGGCGACTTCAAGCCTCGTGACGATGCAGTAGATCATCTGCGTGTCGTTCTGGCTGTAGCCGCCCTTGGCGTAGATGAGCGTCGTGCTTCTCCCGAGCCGCTGCATGATCGCATCCGCGATCTCGGCGTGCTCGAGCGAGATGATCGTGACCGACTTGGATTCGTCGAGGCCTTCGACAACGATGTCCATCAGCTTGGCGGCAAGGTAGTAGGTGAACACGGAGTACATCGCGGAGTCCCAGCCGAAGACGAATCCGGCGGCGGTGAAGATGAACAGGTTGATGATCATGATGAGCTGTCCGACGGACATGCGGAGCTTCTTCGACAGGATGATGGCGACGATCTCGGTGCCGTCCAGGGAGCCGCCGAAGCGGAGAACAAGTCCGACGCCGGCACCGAGCAGAACGCCGCCGAAGCCGACCGCAAGAAGCTTCTCATTCGTGGCCGGATGGACGTGGTGCAGAAGCTGCGTCATGACCGACATGATCGCGATGCCGTACAGCGTGAAGAACGTGAACGACTTGCCGATCTGCTTCAGCCCGAGGAACAGGAAGGGAAGGTTGATGAAGAAGAGGAAGAGGCCGAGAGGCCAGCCGGTGAGCCTCGACAAGATGATCGAGATGCCGGTGATGCCGCCGTCGATAATATTGTTGGGCACGAGGAACAGCTCGAGCGCGAGCGCCATGACGACGGCTCCTATCGTGATGAAGAACAAGTTCTTTGCGTAATCGGACAGCGTTTTTTTGCGATGGGTTCTGGGCATGATCTTCTCCTCTGCGAGATGGAATGGGGATTGCCTTCGGCTCTTGGGAGTTTTCGCCATTCGCGGCCGCCTTATTCGCCCGATTTGACTCGGAGGCCGAAGGAGTTCAGAATAGAGCGAAGAAGGCAAGTAGGGAGTTGAGCCGAATGCTGCGCCGAGTAGCCCAAGCGCCGATTCGTTTCTATCGGATGTTCATCTCTCCGCTCAAGCCTCCGACATGCCGGTTCGCACCGACCTGCTCCGCCTATGCGCTGGAAGCGATTGAGGTTCACGGCGTGTTGAAGGGAAGCGGTCTCGCGGTCGTGCGCATCTGCAAGTGCCATCCTTTTCACCCCGGTGGGTACGATCCCGTTCCGGAGCGCAAGAAGCCGCGTCGCGGGCTTGACAGCGGCAGCGATCTTCCGTAAGATAATGCCAATAACCACTCCGATGAAGAGATAAGTACGAAGGTACATCCGTCCCAGAGAGCCGGTGATCGCTGCGAACCGGTGCGGAAGCCTTGGGAACATGGTCTTGGAGGATTCGTTCTCGAGCTTCGGCGGTCAACTCTGCCGGGTAAGGGGCGACGCGGGTCCGGCGTTAGCGGAACGACTGGCGGCATGCCGGTCTCAAGAAGCCTTCCCGCTCCACGGGCGGAAGGGAAGTTGGGTGGTACCACGTGAGCGATGCTCTCGTCCCATAGCGGACGGGAGCTTTTTGACGTTCTTGGCCGCAAGGCGGCCATACACTTTGAGGAAGGGCGGACTTACGAGATGGCGGATAACAAAACCTTTTACCTGACAACCCCGATCTATTACCCGAGCGACAAGCTGCACATCGGCCATGCCTACACGACGGTTGCGGGCGACGCGATGGCTCGCTACAAGCGGCTGCGGGGCTACGAGGTCATGTACCTGACGGGAACCGACGAGCACGGCCAGAAGATACAGCGCAAGGCGGAGGAAGCGGGCAAGACGCCTCAGCAGTTCGTCGACGACATCGTAGTGGGCATTCAGGATCTGTGGCGCAAGCTGGAGATCTCCAACGACGACTTCATCCGAACGACGGAGAACCGTCACAAGCAGATCGTTCAGCAGATCTTCGAGAGGCTGGTGGCAACCGGCGATATTTATAAAGGCGAGTACGAAGGCTGGTACAGCATTCCGGACGAGACGTTCTACACGGAGACGCAGCTCGTGGACCCGGTCAAGAACGAGAAGGGCGAGATCGTCGGCGGCCGAAGCCCGGACAGCGGGCATCCGGTGGAGCTCGTCAAGGAGGAGAGCTACTTCTTCCGGATGAGCAAGTACGCGGACCGGCTGCTCGCCTATTACGAGGAGAATCCGGACTTCATTCTCCCCGAGTCTCGCCGCAACGAGATGATCAACAACTTTATCAAGCCGGGCCTCGAGGATCTGGCCGTCTCCCGCACGACGTTCGACTGGGGCATCCCGGTTCCGGGCGACCCGAAGCACGTCATCTACGTATGGATCGACGCGCTGTCCAACTACATTACCGCGCTCGGATACGATTCGTCGGACGACTCGCTGTTCCGGAAGTACTGGCCGGCCGACGTGCATCTCGTCGGCAAGGAGATCGTGCGCTTCCACACGATCTATTGGCCGATCATGCTGATGGCGCTCGATCTTCCGCTGCCGAAGAAGGTGTTCGCGCACGGCTGGCTGCTGATGAAGGACGGCAAGATGTCCAAGTCGAAGGGCAATGTCGTCGACCCCGTCAAGCTGATCGACCGCTACGGCCTCGACGCGCTGCGCTATTACTTGCTCCGCGAGGTGCCGTTCGGAGCGGACGGCACGTTCACGCCGGACAACTTCGTCGAGCGGATCAACTACGATCTCGCCAACGATCTCGGCAACCTGCTGAACCGCACCGTCGCGATGATCGAGAAGTACTATGACGGTGAGATTCCGTCGTACGAAGCGGAATCGGAAGGGACGGAGTTCGACGCGGACTTGGAGAACACGGCCGCTTCCGTCATCGCCAAGGTGGAAGAGACGCTGGAGATGATGGAATTCTCCGTTGCGCTCTCCGCGATCTGGCAGCTCGTCAGCCGCACGAACAAGTACATCGACGAGACGAAGCCTTGGGCGCTTGCGAAGGACGACGAGAACAAGGGGCAACTGGCATCGGTCATGGGCCATCTCGCGGATTCGCTGCGCATTGTATCGATCATGCTGCAGCCGTTCCTGACCCACACGCCGCTTAAAGTATGGGAGCAGCTCGGGCTAAGGGAGGGCGGAGCCGCGACCCGATGGGAGAGCATCCGCTCGTTCCGCGGCATTCCGAAGGGAACGAAGGTGGCGAAGGGCGACCCGATCTTCCCGCGGCTCGACATGGCGGAGGAGATCGCCTGGATCGTCGACATGATGGGCGGCGGCAAGTCTGCCGCAGATTCCGCGGACGGCGGCGAGAAGGAGGCGGGCTCGGCATCGGCTGCGGGTTCGGCCAGCGCGGCGGAAGCCGGCGCTTCCGGCGACGAGCAGGAAGCCGTCGATCGCAAGGAGGAGATCGGGATCGACGACTTCGCCAAGGTCGAGCTTCGCGTCGGCCAGGTCGTCGCCTGCGAGCCGATCCCGAAGGCGGATAAGCTGCTCAAGCTGCAGCTCGATCTCGGCTTCGAGACGAGGCAGGTCGTCTCCGGCATCGCGAAGTTCTACAGGCCGGAGGAGCTCGTCGGCCGCAAGGTCATCTGCGTCGCGAACCTGAAGCCCGTCAAGCTGCGCGGCGAATGGTCGCACGGCATGATTCTCGCCGCCTCCCACGGCGACCAGCTCACGCTCGCCACGGTGCCGGAAGGCATGCCTAACGGCGCAGTCGTGAAGTAAATCCCGCAAGCTTAGCCGCGAGGACGTTAACCGCCCGGCCAAGGTCGATCGACCTTGGTCGGGCGGTTATTTGCATTCGGCGCGCGACGGGGCACAGGGGAATAGAGGCTCTAACCTAACACATAGTCGTCGCCCCTCTCCCGGCACTCCATCACCTCTCCAAGCACCATATCCCCCTCTGCTGGCATTATGTCTCTTCTCCCATTCGGTCAGGATAGGGATAAGCCGAGGCGAGGATGCGCCGAATCGGAGAGGAGCATAGAGAACAGCTTGACAGCCCCTTTGCTAACATTATGTCTCTTCTCCCATTCGATCAGGATGGGGATGAGCCGAAGCGGGGAAGCACTGGGCCGGAGAGGAGCACAAAGAACAGAAACAAAGAACAGAAACAAAGAACAGCTTAACCTCAGTGGTAGAGCTGGACGCGGAGAGGTCACGGAGACGAACAGTTCGATCTCGAAGGCGGAAGTCCGATCAGGCAAGCGGGAGAATGATGGGCATAGACTGCATCCAATCGATATGAAAAATCACGCCGCAGACGACCATCTGGATCGCTGCTGAAAAGGGCCCTGCACCGTGCGCTGCCATGAAGGGGCACCTGCGCCGTGCGTTGCGAAGAAAGAGCACCTGCACCGTGCCCTGCGAAGACGGGGGCTTCCTGCGCGGTGTACAGGGGGATCAGTGAGGGGCAGGAGACATCGGCGGCGACACCGGCCGCGGTCAGGGGCAGCGCCGGTCGGGAACGGCAATGGTCTAGGCGCGGCAATGGTCGGAGGGACGGCGGCGGTCGAGACAGGACGATGGTGGAATCGCGGTGATACTGGGGACGGTGGAACGACCAGCGACGGTGTTCAGGGTTGCTTCTGCGCTGCGTGCAGAGTTAACAGGCCGACCTGAGAGCGGCTGGGGAGCGCTGCACGTGCCGGAAAGCCTGGCAAGCCTGCACCATTAACCGAACGCAGTCGCCTCCGTTCTGACGGGCGTTCCACCGGAAGATGGCCTCCGCCAGATACTTGGGTAAAGAGCTGGCTCCGATGCCGCGATAGGTTGTCCGAATCCGCTTGAACTCCGCACGAAGGATCGGGACCATCGTCCGGCAATGGCGAACGGTCAGCAGCCAGGAGCGATGCACATCGTTCGCCTGGCTGGCGGGATCGGAAGCGAAGCATTCGCGCTTGACGAGCTGGCGAGCCTCCTTCGTGAGAGAACCGCCGTGCATCTGTTCGCGTTCGAGTACCATCCAGCTCCATCGCACAGGTTGACCGGCGCCATCGATCTCCATCGCTGCGGCAACCGGCTGCTCCTGCTCGTTCAGCTCGAAGAGGGACGGCAGGGAAGGACCGTAGATCGCCAAGCCGGCTTCTACGCGCCCGCTCAGCCGATCCGCTCCGTCATGCTCAAGCAGAAGGCTCGCGCGAATCTTATTCATCATGGCGTGAGCCGTTTTGTAGGTGACGCCGATCTGCTTCGTAAGCTGCGTGGCGTTGATGCCGGAGAAGGGATCGCTCATGCGTTCCATGGCGAACAGCCACTTCGACAGCGCTGTCCGCGTGCCTTCCATGCAAGTGCCGGAGGTAACGGAAGCCTGGTAGCGGCAGCGCGCGCATTCATATAGAGGCCGACGGCGAGTGGCGATCGTATACGCCTCCCGATGGCCGCAGAGCGGGCAGCGATACCCGTCAGGCCACCGGCAGCGGTAGAAATAAGCCGCGCAAGCGTCTTCGCCGCCTTGCTTCGCCAGAAACTCCGCATAGCTCTCGAGCATGAGAATACCTCCAATATAAGAACGAATGTTCCGTCTATGCACATGCCTCAGGGTTGAGGATGTGGAGTGGTCAAAACACAGGCATTGAGCAACCGGTCAAAGATTTGATTGGGATCAAAACGATGGTTGAAACGGAAACAGAACTCGTCAAAGCAAGACTGCATATACTTGGCTCCGAGTCCGTGGAACGTGCCTTGAATGAAGGCTTTGACGTTGCTGATGACGGTGTGCAGAGACTTTAGACACTCATTGTCGTCTTCCTTGTCGTACGCCTTCGGCTCGTGCTTAACTCCTTCTTGTCCAAGCGGCTTGTCAGACTCATGGCCGTCGGAGACAATGGTGCTGCCAGGTTCCACGAGCTTGTGGCGACGCGCTTGATCTCTTCAATTGATACGCTCTCGATGACGGCTTTGGCTTTATCAGTCCCGCGGCCGTCCTTGCCTCTGCGAGGCGCTCCGAAGTATGCATCATCCCTGTCTACAAGGCCTGAGAGCTTATACGGATCGTCGCGATCGGCCATCGCGGCGCGGATTGTTCGCATCAAACGTTGAGCTGTACGGTAGTTGAGGGCGAGAAGTTGGGATAGGGAAAGCGCTGACTTTCCACGCTTGTCGTGAGCGACTAAGTAAAACGCCCAGAACCAGGTAGTCAGAGGAAGCTTGGTCTTATGGAGCAGCGTACCCGCCGTCACCGAGGTCTGGTAGTGACAGGCTTGGCATTCGTAAAGCTGGCGGGTTCGGATGTAGGAATAGGCGTCATGCTTACACTTGTCGCAGACGAATCCATCTTTCCAGCGTTTATGAGCCAACTAATCAGCACAGTGTTCCTCCGTAGCAAATTCTTTTTGAAATTGCAGCAGCGACATCGGCAATGCTTTTGCCATCGTCTTTAACTAAGAACGTATGTTCGTCATAATCATTTTACCACACACACGTTCGTATTTGAGGTAATACTGAGCAGAGCGCAAAACAAGAACAAATGTTCTCTTTTATTGTAGCATTTTCTGGAATAAATGCAAGAGGATCTGTCAAAAAATGTTGGCGCGAAAAGGCCGTGATCCGGGAGGGAGAGGTTCCTGATCGAAGGGGAGAAGAGACATAAGTGTCTAGGAAGGGGATGTTGTTCGCACAACTTACCACAATAAGGAAATTCCGCAAGGTGGGAGGACGGCAAATAGGCGGAAGGGGCGATGAGACGGGAGAAGAGGAGAGATGGCGTTCGGTGAGATGAAGAAGATGGGGGGGAGTGAAGGTACAGAGGAAAGTGGAGGCACAGGGGAAAGTGATGGTACAGGTGATGGTGATAGCGCAGGTGAAGGTGTACGTTGATGGTGTACGTTGATGGTGAAGGGGGGCGGCACTCCTCGTCAGAGTCATTCCCCGTCAGTTGACAGAGTTGAAGCTCCCGGAGTATACTCCTTAAAGCGTAATTAATACGATTAAGAGGAAGTTGGGAACGGAAATGAAGCTGAGAACGGGACGAAGGGCCGCCGCCGCGCTTGCGCTGCTGCTTGCTACATTCACCGCGCTCTCCGGCTGCGGAGAGCAGAAGAGTACGTTCGTCGAGGGCAAGGTGAACGTTGTGACGACGTTCTATCCGCTCTATTATCTAGCAACCGAGATCGGCGGAGACGACGCCAACGTCGTTAATCTGATTCCGACGGGAGTCGAGCCGCATGACTGGACGCCGAAGAGCAAGGACCTGCAGACCGCGTCGAAGGCGCAGTTGTTCATCTATAATGGAGCGGGCCTGGAGGGCTGGGCGGAAGATTTCCTGCATGGGACGGGCTCGAACGGCGGTCTGAAGATCGTGGAGGCGAGCGAAGGGATCGCGCTCCTCTCCGGCAACCCGGAAGAGGAGGAGGACGGGGACGGGGACGGGGAAGAGCACAAGCACGAAGAGGGCGACGGCCACCATCACGACGCGGACGTTGATCCGCATACGTGGGTCAGTCCGAAGTCCGCGCTGATCATGGCGGATAACATCCTCCAGGCGTTCATCCAGGCGGACCCGGCGAACGAGGCGGCATACGAAGCCCGTTACGACGATCTTCAGGCCAGGCTGGCCGAACTGGATCGGCAGTTCACGCAGCAGCTCGGGGCGGTGCCGAACAAGGACATCGTTGTGACGCATCAGGCTTTCGGCTACATGGCGCGGGACTACGGCCTGAATCAGGTCGCGATCATGGGGCTGTCGCCGGAGGCGGAGCCTCGTTCGCAGGACCTGCTGGACGTCGCGGCGTTCGTGAAGAAGAACAACGTGCGGACCATCTTCTTCGAGGAGCTCGTATCCAATCAGCTCGCGAAGACGATCTCGGGCGAGACGGGCGCGGGCATCGACGTGCTCAGCCCGATCGAGGGCTTGACCTCCAAGCAGGAGAAGGACGGCGAGACGTATATCACGCTTATGGAGCGCAATTTGCAAAACCTGGTGAAGGCATTACAATAAAGAAGGCATACCGGAAGGAGATCCATTGATGACAACGACTGTCGTTCCTGATTCCGTCGCTCCTGATCCCAACGTCGCTCCTGTCGTCGCTGTCTCTCTGAACGACTCGAACGAGCGCCCTCCGGCGAGCACGCCCTCCTGCCACCGGGAGATCGTCTCGCTTCAGGACGTCACGTTCTCGTACGGGTCGCAGCATGTGATGGACAACGTGAACTTCGTCGTGCGCGAGCGCGACTTCGTCGGCCTCATCGGCTCGAACGGCGCCGGCAAAACAACGCTGCTCCGAATGATCGTCGGCCTGCTGAGGCCGACTTCCGGCGAGATCAAGCTGTTCGGCACGCCGATGTCCCGGTTTAAGGAGTGGCAGCTCATCGGCTATGTTCCGCAGCGCAACCACTTCAACCCTCTTTTCCCAGCGACGGTTCGGGAAGTGGTGCTGTCCGGCCTGTACGGGCGGCGCAAGCTGCTCAGGAGAAGTACGAAGGAAGACCATCTGCGGGCGGAGGACGCCCTCAAGACGCTCAAGATCGGCGATCTGGCGGAGAAGCGGATCGGGGAGCTGTCCGGCGGGCAGCAGCAGAGAGTGTTCCTCGCAAGAGCGCTCATCAACAACCCGAAGCTGCTCATTCTCGACGAACCGATGTCGGGCATCGACACCGAGACGCAGAATAACTTCTTTAACCTGCTGCTCCATATGCACAAGAAGCACAACATCACGTTCTTGATGGTATCGCACGACCTGGACATGGTCCGCTCCTACTTGGGAGAGGCGCCCAGAGCCAAGAGCGGCAAGCTGTCGTTCCATGTTCGGCACTCGCATGACCTCGAGGATTGCGTGGAGACCGATCTGCTGCATTCCTTGCGGCAAGAAGGGTAGGGTAGGCTTGGATATATTGACGGCCGAGTTTTTCCAACGGGCGCTTATCGGCGGCGCACTCATTGCCATCACGTCCCCGCTTCTGGGGCTGTTCCTCGTTCTTCGCAGGCTCGCGATGATCGGGGATACGCTTGCGCACGTCAGCATCGCGGGCGTCGCGCTCGGCTTCCTTATCAATATTTACCCGGTGGCCGTCGGCCTCGTCTTGGCCATCGTCGCCTCGTTCGGCATCGAACTGCTGCGCAGAAGGTACCGTTCGTTCGCGGAGCTGTCGATTGCCATCATCATGTCGGGAGGCATCGCGCTCGCGTCCCTCTTGTTTACGGTGGGCAAAGGGTATAACCTGGACGTAAACTCCTATCTGTTCGGGAGCATCTATACGCTCGACAACGCGGACATTCTGGTCATTGCCATCGTGACGGTTATCGTCCTCGGCGTTGTTCTCGCGCTGAAGAAGGAGCTGTTCCTTCTGACGTTCGACGAAGATGCGGCATCGGTCAGCGGTCTTCCGGTGCGCTACTTCAACATTCTGATCAGCATTCTGACCGCGCTTGTCATCAGCGCCTCGATCAAGATCGTCGGCGCTTTGCTCGTGTCCGCCTTGCTGACGATTCCTGCCGCGTGCAGCCTGGTTCTGTCCAAGAGCTTCCGTCAATCGATCATCCTCGTCGTGGCGATCGGCGAAGTCGCCGTTGTGCTCGGCTTGTGGATGGCCGGCGTCTGGAACCTCGCGCCCGGGGGCACGATCGTCTTGCTTCTCATCGCGATCTTGCTGGCCTCGTTGGTCATGACGCGACGAACTCGAGTCTAACAAAGCAGAGGAGAGTGGCCTCGCTTGAATGAAGTCAATATCGGCATCGCGTTCGCGGGGGGGCTGGCCTCCTTCATCTCCCCGTGCTGCCTGCCCTTGTATCCGTCTTATTTATCGTACATAACCGGCATGACCGTAACCCAGCTCAAGACCGACACCAGCCGCAGCGTGCGGACGAGGACGATGGCCCATACGTTCTTCTTCATTCTGGGGTTCTCGTTCGTGTTCTTCACGCTCAGCTATACGGCGAACGCGTTCGCGTCGACGTTCCGGGAGTACCAGGACCCGATCCGTCAGATCTCGGCGCTGCTTATCATCCTGATGGGCCTGTTCCTTCTGGGGGTATTCCAACCGCAGCTTCTGATGAAGGAGCGGAAAATAAACATGAGCTGGAGGCCGGCGGGCTATCTCGGTTCGTTCATCTTCGGGGTCGGCTTCTCCGCGGGCTGGTCGCCTTGCGTCGGTCCGATTCTGTCGTCGATCCTCGCGCTGGCCGCCAGCCAGCCGGGAACGTGGGCGAGCATGACGGCCGCCTATTCGCTCGGGTTCGGCGTTCCGTTCTTCGTGCTGGCGTTCTTCATCGGCTCGACCCGCTGGATTCTCAAGTACTCGAACCGGCTGATGAAGATCGGCGGCGTGCTTATGATTGTCATGGGGGTTCTGCTGTTCACGGACCGGATGACGTCGATTACGATCTGGCTGAACTCCGTGACGCCGGACTGGCTTAAATTCTGACGGCTTCGCAAGCGGACTTGGCAAGTGAGACTTGCTCCCCAACTTTGCGCTGGTGTATGATACTAAAGAGTTATTGACTGCCTTGGGAAAGGGGGAGCCGCATTGCCGACCCCAAGTATGGAAGATTATCTGGAGCGGATCTATCGCCTGATCGACGAGAAGGGCTATGCTCGCGTTTCGGATATCGCCGAAGGGCTGGAGGTGCATCCTTCTTCCGTAACGAAGATGATCCAGAAGCTGGACAAGGATAATTACCTTATCTACGAGAAGTACCGCGGACTCGTGCTGACATCCAAGGGCAAGAAGATAGGCAAGAGACTTGTCGACCGGCATCATCTGCTGGAGGCGTTCCTCAAGACGATCGGCGTTCAGGAGGAGAACATCTACCGCGACGTGGAAGGGATCGAGCATCACTTGAGTTGGGATTCGATTACGTGCATCGAGACGCTGGTCGAGTACTTCAAGCAAGACCCAAAGCGGGTGGAGGAGCTTTACGGCATTCGTGCCGAATTGGATAAGGAATAGATGGACGGGCTATTCGGAGAACCCTCGGGGACTTCCGGATGGCCCGTTGCTATTGGCGTTTATTCTGTCCGTTGCTGCGTTCAAGCCGAATGTACTGTTCGCTCTTCCCTGAGCATATGCTGTACGCGGGAGGGGGAGCGATGATGATGAAGGTGAACGGCGTGTTCGAAGGCGGCGGCGTCAAGGGCATCTCGCTTGTCGGCGCCGTGCGGGCGGCTGAGCTTCACGAGGTCCGGTTCCACCGGGTGGCCGGCACATCCTCCGGCAGCATCGTTGCGGCGCTGCTTGCGACCGGCTACAGTGCCGCGGAGATGAAGCTGATCATCGAGTCCGCTCCGTTCTCCAAGTTCCTGCGAAGATCGCCTTTGTTCAACGTGAAGGTGCTCGGTCCGGCGATCCGGCTGTTTCTTAAGAAGGGGCTGTACTCGGGCGACGCGCTGGAGGAATGGATACGCGACCTGCTGGCGAAGCGAGGCGTGCGCACGTTCGCCGACCTGCCGCTCGGCAAGCTCAAGATTACCGCCTCCGACATTACGAACGGCAGGCTTCTTGTCCTTCCGGACGACATCGAGGATTACGGCATCGATCCGCTTCACCTGGAAGTGGCCCGGGCGATTCGCATGAGCGTCAGCATCCCGTACTTCTTCGACCCGGTGCTGATTCCGGCTGCGAGGCCGCAGACCGGCAAGAGGAGGCGCAAGCTTGTCCTCGGGCGTTCCTCGTATGTCGTCGACGGCGGTGTGCTCAGCAACTTCCCGCTGTGGATTTTCGACGGGGACAAGAACGAGGACGGGGAAGAGGCCGTTCCCGTCATCGGCTTCCAGATGGTTGGCCGCAATGACGTGAGAGCGCACCGGATCAAGGGGCCGATCTCGATGTTCCAGGCGATGTTCGAGACGATGCTGAGCGCCCACGACGAGCGTTATATCGAGCAGAACAACCGGGTTCGCACAATCAAGATTCCTACCCTCGGCGTGCGGACGACGGACTTCCACTTGTCCGCGGAGAAGAGCGAGAAGCTGTACCGTTCCGGCCTGGAGGCGGGCGCCAAGTACTTCCGCAACTGCGACCCGAAGACGGGCAGGCTGACCGTCACGATCCAGCCGAAGAGCTAAAAAGCGAAAAGAACCCCCGATCAGCCGCTTGCGACGGCCGATCGGGGGTTTGTTGGTACGTCTTGATTGCGCCTTGATTGCGGTTCAGTGATAGCGCGGAGGCTCCTCGTCGTTCTTCTTGTTGCCTTCGATGACGCGGAAAGGAGCGGCCCGGCGCTTGGCGCGGCTCTGGCTCTCTTCGCGTTCCTTCGCGAGCCCGCGCTGCCGGCTCTTGGCGGCGGCCTGGCGGTACTTCGACGATTCCCCGGAAGAGCTTCTGCCCCAGCGGTTCGGCGGGAACTTGTAGAGCAGATAGACGATGGCGATCAGAACGACCGGAATCAGCAGCGAGGACGCGCCTCTCAGGATCTGGCCGACGATTCCGACAGCGATCAGTGCGAACAGGACGATCGCGACAGGTCCGTAACGTCTGCGCATGGCGTTGTCCTCCTTTGTTATCAGGCCGAGACGGAAGCGACAGCTTGCGGCCGGGCGCTGTATTCGCGGTCGAGCTCCATCATCCGGTTGAAGGAAGCGATCGAGACGGCTACTTGCTCGTCGTTCGGTTCCTTCGTCGTCAAGAGCTGCAGCCACAGACCCGGATAACCGAGCCAGCGAAGCACCGGGAAGTCGCGGACGGCGTTCGTCCACTTCAGCACCTCGTAGGAGATGCCGATAACGACGGGGAGCAGGGCGATCCGAATCCAAATTCTCTCCCAGACGGTGTCCCAATGGAAGATCGGGAACGAATAGAGGATGACGCCGACGATGACGGTGAAGATGATGAAGCTGCTGCCGCAACGGTAATGCAAGCGGCTTGCGCGCTGCACGTTCGCAATCGTAAGCTCGTCGCCCGCCTCGTAGGCGCTGATTACCTTATGCTCCGCTCCGTGATACTGGAACAGCCGCTTGATAATCGGCGTCTTCGAGATCATCCACAGGTAGAAGAGCAGGAGCCCGATCTTGATGACGCCTTCGAGAATGTTGTGCAGCACCTTGTTGTCGAACGCCCGGCCGAAGATCTCGCTCTCGAGGAAGGCCGGCACCGCGTTGAAAATAATTTTCCCAAACACGAAGCTCAGAACGCCCACGACCGCGACGCCGAGAATCATCGACAGGCTCCACTTCTCCTTCTCCTTCGCCTTGGCGCTCTCCTCCGGAGTCGATTCGTCTTCGGCATACGCTTCGGCGGAGAAGTTGAGATGCTGGGAGCCCTTCGCCGACGATTCGACGATGCCGACAAGGCCGCGAATGAACGGGATCTTCTTCAACCATTTAACGATCGTGGGCGTCTGGCCCCGCGGCACTTCGTAAAAAGCGATTTCTTGGTTCTTGCGTCTAACCGCCGTGACATTGACGTGGCGCCCCTGGAACATGACTCCTTCAATAACGGCCTGTCCTCCGTATGCTGTGTTCGGCTGCTGAGCCAAGCGATCACCTTCTTTGTTTAGAACTTTAAGGAAGCGGCAACTTCCGGTTTACGCTTATTTTACAGGAATCCCGCTTACAATGCCACAGGGAACGGCTGCTCGCCGTGCCAGCCCCGCAGCACTCCGAGTAGGCGGGCGTCCCGAAGCTTATACTAGATAGCGATATCGAGGGCAAGGGAGGTTCGCGCCATGTCGGATAAGGATGAGCACAAGCGCAGCCATGAGCAGGAGCGTATGGGAAACCGCAGGAAGAAAACGACCGCCAGGCGTGCGGCTATGTATGCGCTGCAGATCGGCTTCTTCGCCGGATTGATCTGGGGTCTGCTGCGCTGGCTTCTCGTCAGCCTCAAGCTTACGAACGTTCCGCAAGCGTTCCTCGCGGACCCTTGGGTGCGCAGGGACGCCTTGAACAGCGTGTTCTGGCATTGCATGGGCCTTGCGATGTTCATCGTCATGTCGATCGTCGCCGCGTTCGTCTATTGGCTGCTGCTCGGGGCGCTGCGGGGTCCCTGGCCCGGAATCGTGTTCGGGGCCGCGTGGTGGGCGCTGCTGTTCGCGGCGATCGGGCCGCCTGCCGGTCTTACCGAATCGCTGCGTGTCATCGGCTGGAACAGCATCTTCAGCGAGCTTGGCCTTTATCTGATCTGGGGACTCTTCATCGGCTACAGCATCGCCTTCGAATTCCATGACGAAGGCGCGCGCGAACCTAATCCCAAGGCGAGCGGCGGACGCGGCCGTATGGCAGGCGGGGATGACGCTGTGCTACAATGAATCACGGAAGTTTAAACGGATTCATTGGGGAGCGCGGATCATGACTCGTATATTGGTGCTGAACGGACCTAACCTGAACATGCTGGGCGTTCGGGAGCCGGGAATCTACGGCTCGGATACGCTGAAGCAGATCGAACGGAACCTGCTCGAGGCGGCCGGCCGCCTCGGCGTCGAACTGGAATTTTACCAGTCCAACCACGAGGGCGACCTGCTTGACAAGATTCATGCCGCTTACGGCCGAATGGACGGAATCGTTATCAACCCGGGCGCGTATACGCATACGAGCATCGCGCTGCGGGACGGCATCGCCTCCGTCGGTCTTCCGACCGTGGAGGTGCATCTGTCCAATATCCACAAGCGGGAGTCGTTCCGCCATGTCTCGATGACCGCAGCGATGTGCGTGGGCCAGATCGCGGGCTTCGGCGCTTACGGCTACGAGTTGGCCCTGCAGGCGCTGTGCCGTCATCTCGCCTCCTCGGCGGAATAACTCATTAAGGGAGGAAGACGGATGCCTAACGAGAGAGTCAGCCGAGCAAGAGCGGCATTGGGAGAGCTGGGAGGAGATGCCATCCTCGTCACGAACGCGTTCAACCGGCGGTACTTGACGGGCTTCACCGGCAGCGCCGGCGTTGTCCTGATCTCGGCCGAGCATGCGGCCTTGGTTACCGACTTCCGCTACCGGGAGCAAGCGCCCCAGCAAGCGAAGGGCTTCGAGATCGCCGAGCACGGGCCCGGCCTGTACGGCGACGTGGCGGCGCTGCTCGCGAAGTGGGGCGTGGCGAAGCTTCTTATCGAGGAGAACGACCTGAATCACGCGACGTTCCTGAGCATTCAAGAGAAGCTGAAGCCGATCGAACTGGTCCTCTCGAACGGAATCATCGAGAAGCAGCGCGTCGTCAAGGACGAAGCGGAGATTGCGGTCATTCAGGAAGCGGCCGATCTCGCCGACCGGGCGTTCGGGCACATCCTCGGCTATATCAAGCCGGGAGTCACGGAAGAGTCGGTCGCGCTGGAGCTTGAATTCTTCATGAGGAAGGAAGGCGCGTCCGGCACGTCCTTCGAGACGATCGTCGCCTCCGGCGAGCGCTCGTCGCTTCCGCACGGCAAGGCGAGCGACAAGATTATCGGCAGCGGCGAGTTCGTCACGCTCGACTTCGGAGCTTATTACAAGGGATATTGCTCCGATATTACGCGAACCGTCGTTGTCGGGCAGCCGACCGACCGCCATCGCGAGATTTACGCAATCGTCCTGGAAGCCCAGCTTCATGCGCTGGCTAATCTGCGCCCCGGAATGACCGGTCACGAAGGCGACGCCTTGACGAGAGATATCATTACAAGGTATGGTTATGGAGAATATTTCGGCCATAGCACCGGTCACGGGATCGGTCTCGAGGTGCACGAGGGGCCTCGGCTGGCGCGGAATTCCGACACGATTTTAACCCCCGGCATGATCGTCACGGTCGAGCCCGGCATTTATCTCCCCGGCTTCGGAGGAGTGCGGATCGAAGACGACGTCGTCGTGACGGATGACGGGATTAAAATACTTACTCGTTCTCCGAAGGAGCTCATCGTTCTGGACTAGCACCGTTGTGACTGGCTTCCGTTCCGATCTTGCTTCCGTCAGAGAGCCACGTTTCCACAGGAGGGAATTTTCAAAGTGATTTCCGTTAACGATCTGAAGACAGGCCTTACCATCGAAGTGGACGGCGACCTCTGCTCCGTCGTCGACTTCCAGCACGTCAAGCCGGGCAAGGGCGCCGCGTTCGTGCGCACGAAGCTGAAGAACCTGCGCAACGGCAACGCGATCGAGAAGACGTTCCGCGCAGGCGAGAACGTCGTTCGCGCTCACGTCGAGAACCGTCAGGTGCAATACCTGTACAACTCCGGCAGCGAATACACGTTCATGGATAACGAGACTTACGACCAGTTCAACCTGGACAAGAAGCAGCTCGAATGGGAGATCAACTTCCTGCTCGAGAACATGAACGTCAACATCCAGAGCTACCAAGGCGAGATCATCGGGATCAACATCCCGAACAGCGTCGACCTGAAGGTCGTCGAGACCGAGCCGGGCATCAAGGGCAACACCGCCACCGGCGCGACGAAGAACGCCAAGCTCGAGACCGGCCTGAACGTTCAAGTGCCGCTCTTCATCAACGAAGGCGACGTTCTGACGATCGATACCCGCGAAGGCAAGTACGTCTCCCGCGCGTAATCGTTCGCAGCGAGACGGACAAGTCCTTGTCCCGTGCACACAAATGTGCGGGGCAAGGATTTTTTATATTTCTGGGCCTAAATAGTTGTGCTATAATATACTGCTGTATGCAGTTGAATGAACCAGAAGCATGATCAAGGAGTGAAAACCCGTTGTCCTTAATCGTAATGAAGTTCGGCGGCAGTTCCGTTGGAACGACGGAACGGATGCAACGCGTGGCTCAGAGAATTATCGACAAGAAGCTGCAAGGCCACCGCGTCGTTGTCGTTGTCTCCGCTATGGGAGATACGACGGATGATCTGATCGATAAATCGTTGGAACTGAACGATAAACCGCCGGCCCGGGAGATGGATATGCTGCTGACGACGGGAGAGCAGATCTCCGTCGCCCTGCTGGCGATGACGATACACAAGCTCGGCCACGACGCCAAGTCGTTCACCGGCTGGCAGGCCGGCATTACGACCGAGGCGGTTCACGGCAAGGCGCGAATCTCCGACATTCAGCCGACGCGCTTGTTCAAGGCGCTGGACGAGGGCAATATCGTTATCGTCGCCGGCTTCCAGGGAATGACGGAGGACGGCGAGATCACGACGCTCGGACGCGGCGGCTCGGACACGACCGCAGTAGCTCTCGCCGCCGCCGTCAAGGCGGACGTGTGCGAGATCTACACCGACGTCGACGGCATCTACTCGACCGACCCGCGCGTCGTGAAGAACGCGCGCAAGCTGGACGTCATCTCGTACGACGAGATGCTGGAGCTGGCGCACCTCGGCGCGGCCGTGCTCCATCCGCGCGCAGTCGAATACGCGAAGCACAACAAGGTTCATCTTGTGGTACGCTCGAGTTTTACCCAGAATGAAGGCACGCTCGTGAGGGAGGAAGCAGCAATGGAACAAGGAGTCGTCGTAAGCGGGATCGCGTTCGACAAGAACGTCGCCCGGATCAGCATTCTGGGAGTGGAGGACGTTCCCGGCGTTCTGGCGAACGTATTCGGCGCGCTGGCCGCGGAGGGCATCGACGTCGATATTATCGTGCAGAGCGGCGTCCAGAACGAGAAGGCGGACTTCTCCTTCACAGTGTCGCTCGCCGACCGCGCGAAGGCGCTCGGCGTTCTCGAGAACAACCGCAGCGTCGTCCCTTACCGCGAAGCGACCTTCGAGGAAGGCCTCGTGAAGGTGTCCATCGTCGGAGCGGGCATGGTGTCCAATCCGGGAGTGGCGGCCAAGATGTTCGACGTCATCTCGAAGCAAGGCGTCAGCATCAAGATGGTGAGCACGTCGGAGATCAAGTGCTCCTGCGTCATCGCCGCCGAGGCGCTGCACGACGTCGTCCGCGCTCTCCACTCCGCCTACGGCCTCGACACGGCCGACGCGGTATTCGTCGGCGGCCCTCAGGACCGTCGGTAAATCTATCGCGATTGTCGGCAATATCATGCGCTAGCGGGCAACACCGCCGCGATACAGCAAGCCCGGCCGGGAGGTCGGGCTTGCTTAATCTATTATTTGTGCCTCTTCTATGTGTGCCTCATCCTCTATGTACGCCTCTTTTTCCATTATGCTTCTTCTCCCATTCGCTCAGTTGCCTCGCCTATCGTCCCCGGCCCCTCAATCCTCAAATGAACGCCACACAAACTACATATGCAGCTTGGCGACCCGGCCGCACTCCCTCAAACAAACCGTACCTCCGAACAAATACGAAAAACCACATTCGGCAGCCTGACTCAAAGCCAGATTCAGCAACTGACTCGGAGCTGAACTTACCCAGTGTGTGCAAAAACTATTATGTCGCTTCTCCCATTCGCTCAGTAGCCTCATCTATCGTCCCCGGCTTCTCAATTCTCGAATGAACGCTACACAAACTACATACGCAGCCCCGCGGTCCGGCTGTTCCCCTCGAACGAATGCGAAATTTCACATAAAAAGCCTCCGCCAGCCGTCGAAACGCCGAACGAATGTGAAATTTCACATAAAAAGCCCCGCGGTCCGGCTGTTTCCTTCGAACGAATGCGAAATTTCACATAAAAAGCCTCCGCCAGCCGTCGAAACGCCGAACGAATGCGAAATTTCACATGAAACCCCGCGCACGGCGCCCCACAAGCACCGAATGAATGTGAATTTTCGCATAAAATACTCCGCGCTGTGTCATTCTTCTAGAACTTTCCTTCCACTTGCGCGTCTATTAACTAGCAACTCTGAGCAGAAGAATCGATCGACAAAGGAGATTGTCATGAAAAAAGCATATGCCATCGCACTCTTGTCCGGAATGCTGCTAGGGAGCTTGCCGCCAAGCGTGTCGGCCGGCGCCGAGACGACCTCGCCCCCGCTTGTTGCTGCTTACGGCACCTCGTGGCTGGTCAAATCCGACGGCACGTTCTGGGTATGGGGCGGCTTCCAGCAGCAGACCGTTCCAACCCAGGTCCAAGGTTTACACGACGCGGAACAAGCCTTCGACGGACAATACGTCCGAACGAAGGACGGCTCGCTGTGGCATTGGGCACAGCAAGGAGGCTCGCCGGGCAGCTTCAAGCTCGAACGAATCGAAGGGATCGCAGATCCGGTTAACGTGATAGCGGGTTACAACGAAGGGTATGTGCTGGACAAGGAGGGCAGGGTGTATTACGGCGTGCGGGACGACGCGAGCAGCGGCGCGTTCGAATTCTCCTTGCTGGAAGGAATCTCGGACGTCGAGGAGATGACCGTTTACTATAATTACCCGAACGGCTCGCTGGTCGTGTTCCTGAAGAACGACGGAAGTGTGTGGCGGACGGCTTTTGCATCTCCCTCGGTGGAGCAGGCTGCCGAGATTCAGGACGCCGTTCGCGTGGATGCAGAGCTTGTCTACTTGAAGAACGGCTCGGTGCGCGAATGGAAGACGGAGTACGACTCGTCGGATATGCCCAATTGGAGGAGCGAGCTGTCGCAGCAAGTCGGAGAGCTGCCGTCGCTGAAGTCGGTCGAGTCGAACGGCTCGGCGAACCTGGGCATTGACGGACAGGGGCGGCTTTGGTTCTGGGGAAAGTCGGTAACCGGCTTCTCCGACGGAACGGAGAGGCACGAGCAGGAGGCTCCCGTGAGGCTGACCGGCGTCGATAGCGTCAAGGCGGCTTATGCGATGGACCGCTCGATTGTCGCGCTTACGGAGGAAGGCAAGCTCTATGAGGCTTCCATCGAAGGGGAGACGATGAAGGCGGATGCCAAGTTCGTTCTGTTGGCCAAGGATGTCGCGGGCTTGTCGGCGGGGAGCAAATCAAGTGTGCTGCAGAAAAGCGACGGTTCGCTATGGGCGTGGGGCTTGAACAAGTACGGGACTCTCGGAACGGGGGAAGACAAGCAGTTTACGAGCGAGGCGCCGATTCCGATGCAGGCGCCGATCGAAGTGGTCTTGAACGGGGAATCCGTCCAGTTGAACAACGGGGTCGTTACCCGCAACGGGCAAGCGTTCGTGCCTCTTCGTTCTATTTTCGAGAGGCTTGGCGCCAAGATCGCCTGGGACGGAACAAGCAAGATCGCCACGCTCGAACGAGCCGCTTCCGAACAGAATGCCGCCGTCTCGGTCCAATTGAACTTCCTGGACGGAACGACGCGGCTGAATGGGACGACGGTCGAGCTTCCGAACGGGCTGTTCAGCTCGGCCGGCAGTTCTTATCTTCCGTTGCGGTTCATCAGCGAGTCTCTCGGCGCCAAGGTCGATTGGATTCAGCAGGAGGGCAAAATCGCGATCACGATGCCGTAAGCGCAGGGACCGGAGCATCCTTCATCCCTCACTTATCCGCGAACAGTTGCAGCACCTTCAGGATAAAAGCGGTGATGCCCGCCGCCATGAGCGGTCCGACGGGGATGCCGCGCAGCAGGACGATGCCGACGATCGAGCCGATGACGAGTCCGACGATAAGCTGCGGGTCCACCTTCAGCAGCTCCAGCCCTTTGCCGTTCATGTAAGTGGCGGCGGCGCCGCCGATAAGCGCGACCCAGCCCGTCCAGCTCGTGAAGGCGTGGGCTACGTCCTTCAGTTGGACCTTGCCGGAGGCGAAGGGGACGAGCACCGCCAGCGTGAGGAACAGCAAGCCGATCTCGAGCCCTCTGCGCTCGATTGTCGGCAGATAGCGCTGCAGATGGAGCAGCTTGACGACGAGCAGCAGGCAGGCCGCTGTCGTGATGATGGAAGAGCGGCCGATGAGGCCGATCACGATGAGGCCGACTAACACGATTTCGCCGTTCATGGTTCTTTCACGCCTTCCGTCGGGAACGCGGCGGGACGGGCTTACCGCTAGCTAAATCTTATGGAGAGGTTCTTCCGCTTAGAACGCCGAGCGGGAGAACCTCGTCTTGTCGATGGGCCTGCCGACCGCTCAGATCATATAATCGGAAACGAGCGGATGCAGCGCGAACGTATCCGAGCGCAGCCCCCTTCGCAGCGTCTCAAGCGACAGAACGTCTCCCGGCGAGATGTTGCCCAGATTGACCCTCGTGCCGAGAATGCGCAGCAGGGACACTTGCTGTTCCTTCTGCGGAGCTTCCCACAGCAGGCAATCCGGCTCCGGCAAGCTTCGGCGCAGGAGCTGAAGCTCCTCCTCCCGACACCTCCCGTTCTCGTCGAACAGACCGACGTCGATCCCGGATTCCCGGGCTTCGACGGTGACAAGCTCGGCCCCCCTGGCCAAGTCCAATTCCACCGTTCTCCTCAGATCGTCCGTCACGATCCTCGAACCGGCTTGTTTTTTACCATATTCGGTAAATACCCGCAGCCCTCGCTGTGTCGCCTCCGTGATCAGTTCGTCCCTCCGGCGCCGGCTCAGCTCGATTGTGCCGTCCGACACCTCGACCCCGTCGAAGCCGAGGTCTGCCGCCATATCGAGGTAAGGAGCGACCACCTCGAGCCGATAGGCCGCTTCGAGCAGCGTTCCTCCCGGGAAGGTTGCGACCCGGTGCCGCTTGGCCAGGGCAATCTTGCTCCGAAGAAGGTCGAGCGGATAGAGCGGCGACGTTCCGAAGCCGAATTTAAGCAGATCGATATACTCGCCCGCAGTCAGCAGCAAGTCTTCGAATGCCGAAGGTCCGAGCCCCTTGTCGATAACCATGGTCAGCCCCGATTGCCTCGGCTTGCCGCTTCTGCGGTCGGTCGGGTCCTCTAGCGCGCAGGGCCACGCAAGGCCCGTCTTGATGTCCATAGACAGCTCTCCTCATGTCAAGGTGGAGTTGGTGGTTCACTTATGCCAGATCACTATATGCGGCGCGAACTGGGCAGGTGCCCGAAGCGAATGCCGAAGGTTGACGAATGCCGATGGCGAATCGGAGGCGAACTGCCGAAGCGCCGAATATTCGCGGACAAACTGGCAAGTTGAGGCTGCCGGCGGCATAGAGTAAGGTACGGCTTCATGTTGGCCGTTGGCCCAAGGAGGGGATACGAATGGACAAGTCCGTGTTCGGCATGGCTCTGCTCCGGCTGTTCTCGGGGAGCATCGAGCTGACGGCGGCGCTGGTTATGCTTAAGCTGAACGACGTCCAGAAGGCGCTCGCGGTCAATTCCATGCTGGCGCTGGCAGGTCCGATGGTGCTGCTCGCGACGACGACGATCGGGCTTGTCGGGCTGGCGGACAAGCTGTCGCCGATGCGCTTCGTCTGGGTGACGGTCGGGGTCGCCTGCCTGCTCGTCGGCATTCTGAAGAAGTAACCTGTCCGCGAACGTGGGCCAAGCAGGCATAAACGGGGCGAACAAGCATACACATGAATCAGCAATGGACATCGAATTCGGGAGAGGGGGTCTCTCTATGCTTCCCGTCTGGCTGGACATCTTCCCGGCTTCGCTTCGGGCACGGCTCGACAAGCTGCCGGATTCCGTCATCGAATCGCTGGAGGAAGTGCGAGTCCGCGAAGGCAGACCGCTCGAGATCTCCTACGGCAGCCGATACGCCTTCCTGACGCCGGACGGGCTGCTGTCGGGCGACCACCGCGAGGGGTATCGGACAAGTCGGGAGGAATGCCAAGCCTTCTTGGAAAAGCTCACCGATCACTCTTTATATGCGATGGAAGAGGAACTGAAGCGGGGGTACGTAACGGTCTCCGGAGGCCACCGTGTCGGACTGGCCGGACGCACGGTGCTGGAAGGGGGGCATGTCCGGCATCTCCGGGACGTGGCCGCCTTCAACGTGCGGATCGCCCGGGCAAGGGTAGGCTGCTCGGCGGCCGTCCTTCCCGGCCTGCTCGACCCGGCGGCGAGGTCGATCCGGCACACGCTGCTCGTCTCGCCGCCGCAGCAAGGCAAGACGACGCTGCTCCGGGATCTTGCCCGGGCGATCAGCGCGGGCGAGTGGAACGACCCTTCGGCGCGAGGCTGGAGGGGGAGGAAGGTCGGCATCGTCGACGAGCGCTCGGAGATCGCCGCCTGCGAGCGGGGCGTGCCGACGTTCGATCTCGGCCCGAGAACCGACGTCCTCGACGCTTGTCCGAAGGCGGAAGGAATGATGATGCTCGTCCGCTCGATGTCGCCGGAGGTGATCGTCGTCGACGAGATCGGCCGGCCGGAGGATGCGGACGCGCTGCGGGAGGCGCTTCATGCCGGGGTGCGCGTGCTGGCGACGGCGCACGCCGCGGATCTCGCTGACGTGTTCGAGCGGCCGGTGCTGTCCGCCCTGGCGCGGGAAGGAATGTTCGGGGCGTACATCGTGCTCTCCCGCTCCGGCAGCATGGTGCGGCACCGGGTTCTCGGCGCCGCAGAGGCCGAGGAAGAGGCCGGCCGCCGCCGCCGGAGCATCCGCTACGGCATTCCGCGGGACGCGCCGCCCCAGGTTCCGGTCCATGCTCCGGCCGATGTTCCGGTTACGGCTCCGCCCGAGGGCTCGCTCGAGCTCGGACTCAAGGCAAGGCCGCTTCCCTTGATCCGCTCTCCGGCTTCCGCAGAAGGAGGGGCAGCGCCATGATTCGGCTTGTCGGCGCCGCGCTTATTCTGTTCGCCGGGACGATGATCGGCTTCCTGCAGGCAGCCCGCTTCGCGGAGCGGCCGAAGCAGATTCGCCACCTCCTGCACGCGCTGCAGCGGCTTGAGACGGAGATCGGCTACGGCCAGACGCCGCTGCCCGAGGCGCTGCTGCGAGTCGCGAAGGTGCTGCCTCCGCCGCTGGCCGGCTTGTTCGAACGAATCGCGGGGGAGCTCCGCTCCGCCTCCGGAGAGACGGTCAAGGCGGCCTGGGAGCGGATTATCGGCGGCGGATGGGCGTCGACCGCCATGCGGGCGGGCGAGCTGGAAGCGATGCTTCGTCTTGGGGCCTCCCTTGGCGGAAGCGGAAGGGACGACCAGTTGAAGCATGTCCGCTTGGCCATGCTGCAGTTGCAAGCCGAGGAGACGGCGGCGAGGGAGGACCAGGCGAAGTATGAGAGGCTGAGCCGAAGCCTGGGTGTTCTGGGAGCGGCCCTGGTCGTCATCCTGATGATGTAAGCGGGAGGCCGATTCGATGAACATCGATGTCAGCACGATTTTCCAAATTGCCGGGATCGGCATCATCATCGCTATGATTCACACTGTCCTCAAGCAGATGGGCAAGGAGGATATGGCCCATTGGGTAACCGTCATCGGCTTCGTCGTCGTGCTCTTCATGGTGGTGCGCTTGCTCAATGAATTGTTCCAGGAGATCAAGTCGATCTTCTTGTTCCAGTAGCGAATCGCAGGGCGGGTGATGGAGATGGAGATATTGCAGATCGTCGGCATTGCGCTGCTCGCCACGATCCTGATCCTCGTGATCCGGGAACAGAAGCCGATGTTCGCCTTCCTCCTGTCCGCCTTCGTCGGCATCGGCATCTTCTTGGCGATGATCGGCAAGATCGGCAGCGTGGTCGCCGTGCTGGAGCAATTGGCGGACCGCTCCGGCATCCCGTCGGTCTATCTCAAGACGATGCTCAAAATTATCGGCATCGCGTACATCGCGGAATTCGGCGCGCAGATCATCCGCGATGCGGGGCTTGAGAGCGTCGCCTCCAAGGTGGAATTCGCGGGCAAGATGCTCATTCTCGTCATGGCGATTCCGATCATCAGCGTCATTATCGAGACGGTGCTCAATCTGTTGCCCGCCTGAACCGCCCCGAAGGGAGAGAAGTCTCGTGCCACCTGCCTTGAACGCCGACAGACGGCCGGGCTTCCTGACGATGGTGCTGCTGCTGTCCGCCATGCTGCTCAGTTGCCTTCCGATTCCGGACTCCCGCGCGGAAGCGTCGGCATCCGTCGGAATGATCGGTTCGGCCCCAACGGGGGGATTGGAACGGCAAGGCGGTTCGTCAAGCTCGGCCGGAGCGGAAGGCGGCGGGCTTGCCGGGGAATTGGCCGAGCAGCAGGCGGGAGACGTGGACCTGGGCCAGATCGAACAGTTCTGGAATCAGCTCAAGGACGAATACGGCGGCTACTTTCCGGACGGCCGGGTGCCGGAGCTGAAGGAGCTGATGTTCCCGAGCGGGGAAGGCTTCAGCGTCGAGACGGCTCTGCTCGGGCTGGCGAAGTTCTTCCTCCACGAGCTGCTCTTCAGCGGGAAGCTGATCGTCACCATCGTGATGCTTGCGGTGTTCACGCTGATTCTCGAGACGATGCAGAACGCGTTCGAGCGAAGCGCGGTCAGCAAGGTAGCCTACGCGATCGCCTATCTGGTTCTGCTCATCATCGCGGTGAACAGCTTCCACACCGCGACGCAGTACGCCGCGGACGCGATCGCGAGCATGGTCGAGTTCATGCTCGCGACGGTGCCTCTCCTGATGACGCTGCTCGCGAGCACCGGAAGCTTCACGACGGTCGCGGTGCTCCACCCGTTCATCGTGTTCATGATCCACATGATCGGAACGCTGATCCATCTGTTCGTCTTCCCGCTGCTGTTCTTCTCGGCGGTGCTCCACCTGGTCAGCTCGATCAGCGAGCGGTACAAGGTCACGCAGCTTGCGAATCTGCTCCGGACAGTCGGGGTCGGCCTGCTCGGCGTCCTGCTCACGATGTTCCTCGGGGTGCTGTCGATCCAGGGAGCGACGGGAGCGGTCGCCGACGGCATCGCGCTCAAGACGACCAAGTTCGTCACCTCCAACTTCGTGCCCGTCGTCGGCCGGATGTTCTCCGACGCGGCGGACACGGTGCTCTCGGCGAGCCTGCTCGTCAAGAATGCGGTCGGGCTCGCCGGTGTCGTCATTCTGTTGTTCCTGTGCGCATTCCCGGCCGTCAAAATCCTGACGCTCGCGATGATCTACAACCTGTCGGCGGCAGTGCTGCAGCCGCTCGGCGACACGCCGATCGTGCAGAGCCTGCAGGTTATCGGCAAGACGCTCGTCTTCGTCTTCGCGGCGCTGGCGGCGGTCGGCCTGATGTTCTTCCTGGCGGTGACGATCATCCTCACCGCCGGCAATGCTTCCATCATGATGAGATAGCGAAGGAGGGGGCGCCCGCCATGATGGCAGCCCTGGCTGAATGGCTGAAGCAGGTCATCGTCGTTGTGCTGCTGGCCTCCATCGTCGATCTGCTGCTGCCGAACCAGACGATGCAGAGGTACGTCCGGCTGGTCGCCGGCCTGTTCATCCTCCTGGCGCTTATCGGTCCGCTGCTGTCGTGGATCAAGGCCGACTTCGGGACGAAGCTGGCCGCAGGAATCGAATCGGTGCGGCTGACTCCCGAGGACGCGAAGGGCCAACTGGCCCAGATCGAGGAGGATGCCGCGAGGCTCCGAATGTCCAGGGACGAGCAAGTCGCGAGCCTTGCCGCAGCGCAGCTTGCCGCCGAGATCAAGGTGACGGTCGAGCAGGAGGGGGGCGCAAGCGTCCGCAACGTGCAGGTGAAGACGGGCAAGGAGGCGGACGGGACGATTCAGGTGCAAGCGGTCGAGATCGTCCTGGCCGATCCGGAGGACGCTTCCGGCGCTTCCGGCGCTTCCGGCGCAGATTCGGCTTCCGGCTCCGGGAACGGGGAATCCGACCCGATCCGGGAGGTCGAGCCGGTCATCATCGATCTCGGCTCGCAGGACGAGCCGGGAGCCGAAGGAAGCCGGGAGCCGGCGGCGGCCGCGGAGACGGGAGTGCTCGAACAGCGGATCGTCTCGCTGGTGTCCTCCCGCTACGGAATGGGAGCTGGGATGATCTCCGTGAGGACGGAAGGCGCAGCGGGCGAGTCCGGGAACCCGGGAACGAACAAATCTTGAGGCTGGGAGGCGAGACGAATGGCGAAGTGGCTGCAGCAGCTCGAGACGTTCATTGGAGGAGGACCGGGAGGGCCGAAGCGGATCAAGGCGTTCCGCTGGCTGGCGCTGATCGGCCTCATCGGCGCCGCGCTGCTGCTCGTCTCCTCCTACTTGAACGTGAAGACGCTCGATCCGGCGAAGGACCCGGGCTACTCGCCGCCGAACGACGCGGAAGAAGCGCCGCAGCAGGAAGCGTTCATCGGCGGCTCCGCAAGCGACGACGATCCTTTTCTCGATATCGAGCAATCGCTCGAAGGGCGCATCAAGGCGATGCTGGAGAACATCGTCGGCGTCGGCACGGTGGACGTTATGATCACGATCGATTCGACCGAAGAGAAGGTCGTTCAGCAGGACGAGACCTACCAGTCGAGAATCACGGACGAGGAAGATCGCAACGGCGCGAAGCGCCACATTACCGAGATCAACCGGAGCGGGCAGGTCGTTCTCTACGAGGTGTCGGGCGGGAAGTCGCCGATCGTGGTCAAGCTGGTGAAGCCCAAGCTGCGCGGGGTGCTCGTCGTTGCCAAGGGAGCCGAGAATGCGACCGTTCACAAGCTGATCGCCGAAGCGGTCGCAAGAGGGCTCGACGTTCCGCTCCATCGCATCTCGGTCGTGCCGCGCAAGCAATGAATTATGGGGAATGGACAACGAACATGGGAGGTTAAGTAAAATGAACAACAGAAGACAAACGATCTGGCTCGTCTCGATGCTCAGCTTGATGGTGATTCTGTCCGCCTATTACCTGTTCACCGAAGATGCGAACCCGACGGACAAGGCGGTCAACCAGGAGGCGCAGTCCGGCGCCCAGGCGACCGGCGATTCCGGCTACACGATTACGCAGATCGATTCGACATCGGGGGCGGACGGAGCCGCGAATTCCCCCGACGCGAAGGCGGGCGGAACGACGGACGACGCGATTGCGAGCGGCGAGGACGACGGCACGGACGCCGCGGCCGGAGGAGAGCCTGCCGCATCGGCCGGGAAGACCGACGAGGAAGTGATCGAAGGAATGACGGCTTCCCTGACGGGGCGGGCGTACTTCGACGATGCGCAGCTCCGCCGAATGGAATCGTTCGACAAGGAGGCGGAGCGGCTGAACGCGATTATCGCCGACGGCAAGAACGCCACCGCAGACGAGGCGGCGACGGCGGTCGAAGAGCTCGATCGTCTGGATTCCGTCGAGCAGAAGATCACGAGTCTCGAAGAGAAGCTGACGACGAACTACGAGTACGAGAATGCGGTTGTGGAGGAAGAGGACAGCAACTACAAGGTCGTTGTCCAAGCCGACAAGCTCGACAAGTCCCAGGCGGTGACGATTCTCGACCTGGCGGTCAAGGAACTCGGCGTCGCTCCGAGCCAACTGACGGTGCAATACATTCCGAACCCGTAAAACCCTATTCGCGCGAGCCCGGCTGTTCATGCCGGGCTCTTTCCATTTCTTTCGATTATGATATAATAGTTCCGTTATCGGAACGATAGTAGATGCCGAAGACGGGGGTTCTCCCCGAAACCAAGGAGTGTCCGAACCTATGTTTAAATTAAGCGAAATCAAAGAATTGATTAAATTAGTGGACCAAACCTCCGTCCAGGAGCTGGAGATCGAGAACGAAGGAGCTCGGCTCGCCATCCGCAAGCCCGGTCGAACGGAAGTCGTGAACGTGCAGTCCGCGCCCGTTGCGCATACATACGTGCAAGCGCCTCCGCAGCAGCCCGCAACGGCTCCTTCCCAGCCTGCGGCCGAGCCGGAAGCGAAGAGCGAATCCGCGAGCCGCGCCGGCCTGCATCCGATCGTGTCCCCGATGGTCGGAACGTTCTATCGCGCGCCGTCGCCTGACGCGCCTTCGTTCGTCAACGCGGGCGATCGCGTGCACGAGAAGACGGTCGTCTGCATCCTGGAAGCGATGAAGCTGATGAATCCTCTCGAAGCGGAGGTCAAGGGCGAGATCGTCGAGATTCTGGCCGAGAACGGTCAGCTTGTCGAGTTCGGCCAGCCGTTGTTCCTCGTTAAGCCGGAATAACAGCCTTCCGCCTGCGGGCTTGCCGCCCGCGCCGGTTCCAACTCAAAGGAGGATCTCAGCTCTTGAAAATTAACAAAATCCTGGTAGCCAACCGCGGAGAGATCGCGGTGCGTATCATTCGCGCTTGCCGCGAGCTCGGAATCCAGGCGGTCGCCGTCTATTCCGAAGCCGATCGCGAATCGCTGCACGTCCGTCTGGCCGACGAAGCTTATTGCATCGGGCCGACCGCTTCCAAGGACAGCTACTTGAACTTGACGAATATCATGAGCGTCGCTACGCTGACCGAATGCGACGCGATTCATCCCGGCTACGGCTTCCTGTCCGAGAACGCGGACTTCGCCGAGATCAGCGAGAGCTGCAACATCGCGTTCATCGGCCCGTCGGCCGAAGCGATCTCCCGCATGGGCGACAAGTCGGTCGCGAAGACGACGATGAAGGATGCCGACGTTCCGGTTATTCCGGGGTCGGAAGGTCTTATCGAGGACCTCGACGAAGCGGTCCGGCTCGCCAGAGCGATCGGGTACCCGGTCATCATCAAGGCGACGGCCGGCGGCGGAGGCCGCGGCATCCGCTTGGCGGACGACGAGGAGATGCTCGTTCGCGAGATCACGACGGCGCAGCAGGAGGCGGAGAAGGCGTTCGGCAATGCCGGCGTCTATCTGGAGAAGTATCTGACGGGCATGAAGCACGTCGAGATCCAGATTATCGCCGACAAGCACGGCAACGTGTGCCATCTCGGCGAACGCGACTGCTCCGTGCAGCGCCGCCGCCAGAAGCTCGTCGAGGAAGCTCCTTGCCCGATCATGACGCCCGCGCTTCGCGAGCGCATGGGACAGGCCGCCGTGCGCGCGGCCAAGGCGGTCAACTACTCCGGGGCGGGAACGATCGAATTCCTGCTCGGGCCGGACGGCCAGTTCTACTTCATGGAGATGAACACCCGCATTCAAGTCGAGCATCCCGTGACCGAGATGATCACGAATATCGACCTGATCAAGGAGATGATCTCGATCGCCGAAGGCAATCCGCTGTCCTTCACGCAAGAGGATGTGAGGTTCGAAGGAGCGGCGATCGAATTCCGCGTCAACGCGGAGGACCCGGACCGGAACTTCATGCCTTCTCCCGGCCGGATCGGCTTCTACCTGCCTCCGGGCGGGCCGGGCGTGCGCGTCGACAGCGGCGCTTACCCGCAATACATGATCTCGCCGCACTACGATTCCATGGTGGCGAAGCTGATCGTGTGGGCGCCGACCCGCGAAGAAGCAATCGCGCGCGGTCGCCGGGCGCTCGGCGAATTCATGATCGACGGAGTCAAGACGACAATTCCGTTCCATCTGAAGCTGCTTGAGCATCCGATTTTCCACAAGGGGACGTTCGATATCAAGTTCCTCGAGGAGCACGATATCAATTCTCCGTTCGATCCGGAAGATCAATAAGCAAGTCCGAGATTGTTTGTCATAAATCCTTGGCAATGCTATAGTATGAAGTAGAATCGGAACGCCGTCTGTCCGAACCACGGCGGCGGCGCGATGGGAATCTGGGAGGTGGATTGAAGAATGGAGACATTGGTGCCAGATTATGAACGGACCGAGATGGGAACCATTCAGATCGCTCCGGAAGTGATTGAGATTATTGCCGGCTTGGCGACGGTAGAGGTGGACGGCGTGGCCGGAATGAGCGGCGGCATCTCCTCCGGCATCGCGGAATTGCTCGGACGGAAGAATCTGTCCAAGGGCGTCAAGGTGGAAGTCGGTCAACGCGAAGCGGCTGTCGACGTCAACATTATCGTGGAATACGGCAGACGAATTCCGGAGATCGCATCCGAGATTCAACACAATGTGAAGCGCTCGATCGAAGTGATGACCGGGCTGAGCGTCGTCGAAGTGAACGTGCAGATTCACGACGTGCACTTCAAGGCGGCCGAGAAGGTGGAAGAAGAAGAGACGCATGCGCGTGTTCGATAAAGCATCCGCATAAGGAACATTCCGGGCGGACGCTCGATTCGGCTTGCGAATGCCGGCGCGTGACGGCCGATTCCTTGCGAGGGGCGGCTGTCAGGCGCTTTTTCTCCATAAGGAAGAGTTTGATTGGTAGACCAGGCGGATCAGGACTGGAGGAGACTCAAGTTGATCAAAGTAGTGGACAGGCTGCTCTTGTTCGTATACAGCTTGGCGGTCGGCGCGGCATCCGTGTTCGCGATCGTCGCAGCGGCAGGCGGCGTCAATTCCCGCTGGCTGGGCAACGTGGTGGACGATATTCTCGGAGAGGACAGCTTCAGCCAATGGCTGACCATCGTCATCGCCGTCGTGCTGCTTCTGCTGAGCCTGCGCCTCTTCATCGTCTCGTTCAAGCGCTCCGGCGGGCAAGCCCCGTCGATCACCCAGCGCTCCGAGCACGGCGACATTCGAATCTCGGTCGATACGGTCGAGAATCTCGCGCTTAAGGCGGCTTCGCGCACGCGGGGCGTCAAGGACCTGAAGGCTCGCGTGCGGGCGGCGGATTCCGGCTTGCAGATCATGATTCGGGCTTTCGTGGACGGCGATACGTCGATTCCCGCGCTGTCGGAGGAGATGCAGAAGACGGTGTCCGAGCTCGTCCAGGAGACGACCGGCATTCCGGTATCGGAAGTATCGGTCTACATAGCGAACGTGACGCAGGCGCCGACTGCCTACAAGAGCCGCGTAGAATAAGAGGGAGGGGATGCCACCGATGTGGAAGGAATGGTGGGACACCTACGGCGGTCGAACGCTCGGTATCGCGGCGGGGTTTCTGCTTGGCATCATCTATCTCATATGCGGATTCTGGGACATGCTCTTCTTCGCCCTTCTTCTGTGCGTCGGGTATGCCATCGGCAAGAACAAGGACCTGAAGCGGGGGCCGCTCGTGCGCTGGGAACGGCTGACCGAGTGGGTGAACGACCGCTGGCCTTGGATCAAGTGAACGGTGCGCAGCGGGCGCGTGCAAGCGGTGCGCGAACGTGGCATCGTCTCCGCCGGGCCTCTCCGGCGCTAAGCGGAAGCCGCAGGCGCTTCGGCTCGCTTCATCCCTAAGCGAACGCGTCCGTTCGTTTAGGGATCGACTCATGTCAGGAGACAAGCCGGGCTGCGGCGGTTCCGGCGATTCCGGCGCGGGCATGAAGCTTGGATACGGGGATTCGACTCGGCTGCAGGCTTTATGCGCGGGTTGCGGGAGTCTGATATGGTGCGGGGGCCTGTGGTGGTGCGGAGGCGTGGCATGGATTCGAGCGTCGGGCGTGGAGCCAAAGTGTCAAGCATGGAGCAAATCAAGGTATGGAGCCGACCCCAAACGGGGATAGCAAATAAGGAATGGAAGCCCAGTTCTCGGAACTCGATCGGAGGATTCATGAAGCGTAGATTGGCAAGAGAAATAACGGTGCAATGCCTGTACCAGATGGAGATGAACGGAGTCGGGGCCGATGCGGCCGTCGATACCGTCATGGAAGAGATTCGCCAGGATAACGAGCTCGAAGCGGATGTCGAGGGCGTCATTGCCGTCGACGCTTACACGCGCGAGCTGGTTCGCAGCGTCTCCGAGAAGCGGGAGCGGATCGACGAGCAGCTCTCCGTCTATCTGACGGGATGGCAGGTCGACCGGTTGTCCCGGGTAGACCGGCAGATTCTGAGACTCGCGGCATACGAGCTCGAATACCGGTCGGACGTGCCGGCCAAGGTCGTCGTGAACGAGGCGATCGAGCTGGCGAAGCACTTCGGAACGGGAGAGTCCGGCAAGTTCGTGAACGGCGTTCTCGGACGTATGATCCGAGAGAAGGAAGCCGGCGGCAAGAAGGATTCGGAGAGCAGAGACGCTGTGAAGGCGGACGGAACGGAAGAGCAGGCCTCTTCGGCCGCAAGCACATCGGAGGAAGGGGAACGGGAATGAGCGCACAAGTCATCGACGGGAAAAAAATATCGGATACGATTCGCGAGGAGATCAAATCGGAGGTCGCCTCGCTTCTTGATAAGGGAGTTCGGCCTGGTCTTGCGGTCGTTCTGGTCGGGGAAGATCCGGCGTCCCAAGTATACGTCCGGAACAAGGCGAAGGCATGCGAGGATCTGGGCTTCTATTCCGAGGTTCACCGCCTGTCCGCCGAGACGACGCAGGAGGAGCTTCTCGGACTGATCGGCCGTCTTAACGAGCAGGAGTCCATCCACGGCATTCTGGTGCAGCTTCCGCTGCCGAAGCATATCGAGGAGAAGCCGGTTATCGACGCGATCTCGGTGGCCAAGGACGTCGACGGCTTCCATCCGATCAATGTCGGCAACCTGATGATCGGGGACGATTCGCTGCTGCCTTGCACGCCGGCGGGCTGCATCGAGCTGCTCAAGCGGACCGGCAATTCGGCCGCAGGCAAGCATGCCGTCGTCATCGGCCGCAGCAACATCGTCGGCAAGCCGATCTCGCTGCTGCTGCTTCGCGAACATGCGACGGTGACGATCTGCCATTCCCGCACTCCGAATCTGGCGGAAGTGGCGAGAAGCGCGGACATTCTCGTGGCCGCGGTCGGGGTGCCTAAGCTCGTCAAGCGCGATTGGGTGAAGCCGGGAGCCGTCGTTCTCGATGTCGGCATCAACCGTCTTCCGGACGGCAAGCTGTGCGGCGATGTCGACTACGAGGACGTGCTGGAGACGGCCGGCTGGATTACGCCGGTTCCTCGCGGCGTTGGCCCGATGACCATCACGATGCTCATGGCCAACACGCTCAAGGCGGCGAAGAAGACACACGGAATCGAATAGGAAGCTGTGCGGAGCGGAGGCGAAGAGATGGAACCATCACGCGTGCTTAGCATCCGCGACGTCAATCGATATATCAAGATGAAGCTGGAGGGAGACCGCCAGCTTCAAGACGTCTGGCTGCGCGGAGAGATCTCGAACTTCACCCGGCATTCCAGCGGACATATGTACTTCACGCTCAAGGACGAGAGCGGCCGGCTCAAGAGCATCATGTTCGCGTCCCACAATCAGCGGCTTCCGTTCGCGCCGAAGGACGGCATGAAGGTGCTCGCCCGGGGCGGCGTATCGGTGTACGAACGCGACGGGCAATATCAATTCTACGTGACGGCGATGCAGCCGGACGGAATCGGCAGTCTGTACCTCGCGTTCGAGCAGCTCAAGCGGAAGCTGGAGGAGGAGGGGCTGTTCTCGGAACGCCTCAAGCGTCCGATCCCCCGTTATCCGAAGGCGATCGGCGTCATCACCTCGCCGACGGGAGCGGCGGTTCGCGATATCCTGATCACGTTGCAGCGCCGGCACCCTTCGGTGCCGGTTCTGTTCTATCCGGTATCCGTTCAAGGGACGACGGCGGCTCCGTCCATCGTGAGGGCCATCGCCGCGATGAACAAACTCGGCGAGACGGACGTTCTGATCGTCGGTCGCGGCGGCGGCTCGCTCGAGGAACTGTGGGCGTTCAATGAGGAGATCGTCGCGCGGGCGATCCGCAAGTCTGCGATTCCGGTCATCTCGGCCGTCGGGCATGAGACGGACTTCACGATCGCCGACTTCGCAGCGGACCTGCGGGCCGCTACGCCGACGGCGGCCGCGGAGCTGGCGGTCCCGCACGCGGCGGAGCTGAAGCAGCGGCTGGCAACGCTTGAGCTGCGCATGGCGAAGTCGCTGAAGCTGACGGTCGCAAGCTCGCGCGAGCGGTGGCAGCGTGCGGCGCGATCGCCGTTCTTCGCGCAGCCGCGGCGGGCGCTGCTCGCAAGGGCCGAGCAGCTCGATCGGCTGCGCGAACGGCTGCGGCACCGCGCCGAAGCGCATGCGGCGCGAGCGAAGCAGCGCCTGTCGCGGCTCGATGGCCGCCTTGCGGCGGTCAGTCCCGCGGAGCAGGCGGCGTTCGCGAGGAAGCGGGCGGACCAACTGGGGAGAAGCTTGGAGCTGGCCATGAAGAATGCGCTTCGCGGCAAGCAGGGGCAGTTCGGTCTGGCGGTTCGGCAACTGGATGCGCTGAGCCCGCTCAAGATCATGTCGCGAGGCTACAGCCTCGTATACGAAGAGGAAGAGAAATCCTTGATCCGCTCGATCAAGGAAGTGCAGCCCGGCGACATCGTCAAGATTCGCCTCACGGATGGGCGGATGGATTGCCAAGTCTGGGCGCTGCAGGAGGAGGAGATCGCGAATGGCCACACCTAACGGGAATGCGGAAGCATCGATCGAACGAACCGACGGAGCCGAGGGCGTCGTTCTGACGTTCGAGGAAGCGATGGATCGGCTTGAAGGAATCGTTGCCCGGCTCGAGAGCTCGGACGTTCCGCTTGAGACGGCAATCGAGCTCTATCAGGAGGGGATCGCGCTCTCTCGTCTGTGCGGGCAGAAGCTCGAGCAGGTCGAACGACGAATCGAGCAGCTCGTCGAGGATGAGAACGGGGTTCAGCGCAAGCCTTTCGCTGCGGGACGCGAGGACGCGGCAACGGAATAAAGGAGAGATTACGCACATTGGCTCAGACGATCGACATCCACACCTACATGAAGGGCCTGAGAGACCAGGTCGAGCTGGCGCTGCAAGCTATCGTTCCCGGCGACTGGCCCGTTCCCGCAAGGTTGAACGAGGCGATTCGCTATTCGCTCGACGCCGGCGGGAAGAGATTGCGCCCGATTCTCGCGCTGGCTGCCGCCGAGTGCGTGGCCGGCGACGAGGTCGCCGCCCGGCGAGCGGTTCCGTTCGCTGCGGCGATCGAGATGATCCATACGTACAGCCTGATCCATGACGATCTTCCGGCCATGGACAACGACGATTACCGCAGAGGTCGTCTGACGAACCATAAGGTGTTCGGCGAGGCGATGGCCATTCTGGCGGGGGACGGTCTGCTTACCCATGCGTTCTACGTCGCCTCCACCGCCTCCGGGCTCGGAGTGCCCGCGCAGCGGGTGCTCTCGTTCGTCTCCGAGCTGGCCCGCTATGCCGGCCTGCCGGGCATGGTCGGCGGCCAGGCGAGCGACATGCTCGGCGAGCAGGGGATCACGACGCTGGATGAGCTTGAGTACATCCATCTCCACAAGACGAGCGATCTGATCGCCTGCTCGCTGCGGGCGGGCGGACATGCCGCGGAAGCAAGCGGCGAGCAGCTTGCCGCGCTGGAGCTGTTCGGGCGCAACATCGGGCTTGCCTTCCAGATTCAAGACGACATTCTGGATCTTGTCGGCGACGAGACGAAGCTGGGCAAGCCGCTGAAGAGCGACGAGAAGCAAGGGAAGGTGACGTACCCGTACCTGATCGGGCTCGCCGAGAGCCAGAGACGGGTGAGCGAGCTGACCGCGGAAGCGATCGTTGCGATCCGCGAAGCGGGCCTGCGCCGGACGGAGCTGCTCGAAGGAATCGCGGATGCCATGATGAACCGGGATCATTGAGGGACCGCTAAAGAATCGCTAAAGAATCGCTAAAAAATCGCTAAAAAATCGTCAAGTCAACGCTTCTCTATCGGATTTTCCGGAGGAGGGGCGTTGCTTTTTTTTGACATTGCCCTCTCGCAAGGGGGGCGTCGAGCCCCAATGAATGTGAAAACAATTATGACAACACGAGTGTTGTCACCCCCTACCATGAAAATGATCCGTATGCGGCCATCCGCAGGGATGAAACTACCCCATGGGTGTATTCCCTCTGGCGGCATTAGGTCTCTTCTCCCTTTCGATCAGGATGAGGAGGTGCAAGGGAATGGGCTGATCTAAGATCAAAGCGAATGATCGGCGAGCGAAGGTTCCTGATCCAAGGGGAGAAGAGGCATAAGGGGTCAGAAGGGAGAGAGCGCCTTCTTTATCACCATAATATGGAAATCAACTCGCCAATTCACCAACATGCCGACCGCGTTGGGACGGTAGACGGTGGCGGGACTTTTCTGTCTCAATCCGGTACTGCCCGCCATTAGCGGGACTTAATTTTCGTATTAAATCGCATAAAACGCCGCTTTTTCCTCCAAATCCATGCCGACGAATGTGAAAAATCGCATAAAATCGAAAAATTCGCAACAGCCAGCGGGCCGGAGAGAAGGAGCCACAGCGAAGAAGGAGCCGCCAGCGAAGAGAGATCCGCCAAGCGAAACGGACCGCCAGAGGAGAAAATTTAAGGAGATTAGGCACAACGGCACGCCCGCAAGGAGCGTTTTTCGTCGAAAAGAGAACCATTCCTTCGCTCCGCACTTGGGGTTTGTTTTCCGGTTATGGTATAATGGGCGTAATATTTTTTTGGAACCACATGCCATCTGCAGAATCGACTGCACAATTGCATGCACAAGAGAAGTTGGCTTGAGCCGCTACGCTTATTCATATAAGGATATGGAATACGCTGAGCTTGCGTCAAATTCGGGGAAAGCGGGGAACTTACTTGCTGCTCGATCATATCGACAGTCCAACTGATCTGAAGAAGCTTGCGCCAGGGGAGCTTCCGCAGTTGGCTCAGGAAATTAGACATTTTCTCATCGAGAAGCTCTCGGCGACCGGAGGCCATCTTGCTCCGAACCTTGGCGTCGTCGAATTGACGATCGCCTTGCACTACTTGTACGACAGCCCGAAGGACAAGTTTATCTTCGACGTTGGCCATCAGGCGTACGTGCACAAGATGCTGACGGGGCGTATGGGGCGCTTCGATACCCTTCGGCAGAAGGACGGATTGTGCGGCTTCGTCAAGCGGACGGAGAGCGAACACGATGTGTGGGAAGCGGGCCACAGCAGCACCTCGCTGTCCGCCGCCGCGGGAATGGCGCTCGCTCGGGACCTGAAGGGGGAGCGCAATCGCGTCATCGCCGTTATCGGAGACGGGGCGTTGACCGGGGGGATGGCGCTGGAGGCGCTTAACCATATCGGCCACGAGAAGCGGAAGCTGACCGTCGTCCTGAACGACAACGAGATGTCGATCGCTCCGAACGTCGGCGCGCTGCACAATTACTTGGGCAAAGTCCGTTCGGATAAGACGTACCGGAAGGCGAAGGAAGAGTTTGAATCGTTCCTGCGCAAGATTCCGGCCGTCGGCGGCAAGCTCGCCAAGACCGCCGAGCGGTTCAAGGACGGCATCAAGTACCTGGTTGTGCCGGGGATGCTGTTCGAGGAATTCGGCCTCAAGTACTTCGGGCCGGTGGACGGACACGACACGGAGAAGCTCATCGATACGCTCCGCCAGGCGGACAAGGTCGACGGTCCGGTGCTTGTTCACGTTCTGACGGTCAAGGGCAAGGGGTACTCGCCGGCCGAAGCCGATTCGCACAAGTGGCACGGCATCACGCCGTACAAGATCGAATCGGGCCAGGTTGTGAAGTCGGTAGGACCGCCGATGTACACCGAGGTGTTCAGCAACTCGCTGATCGAGCTGGCCGAGCAGGACAGCCGGATCGTCGCCATCACGCCGGCGATGCCGGGAGGATCGGGGCTGCTCGGCTTCGCCAAGCGGTTCCCGGAGCGGATGTTCGACGTCGGCATCGCCGAGCAGCACGCCGCTACGCTGTCCGCCGCGATGGCGTTGGAAGGGATGAAGCCGGTTTTTGCCGTGTACTCGACCTTCCTGCAGCGGGCTTACGATCAGGTTGTGCATGACATCTGCCGCCATAACGCCAACGTGATCTTCGCGATCGACCGCGCGGGCCTCGTCGGTCCGGACGGGGAGACGCATCAGGGCGTGTACGATATCGCCTTCCTGCGCCACATTCCGAATATGGTGCTGATGATGCCGAAGGACGAGAACGAGCTGCGCCGGATGATGAAGACGGCCGTCGATTACGACGACGGACCGATCGCCGTTCGTTATCCGCGAGTGAACGGGCTCGGCGTTCCGATGGACGAAGTGCCGCTGCCGCTGCCGATCGGCAAGTGGGAGAAGACGCGCGAGGGCGACTTCGCTGCGGTTATCGCTGCGGGTCCGATGGTGCAGGTAGCGGAGGAAGCGGCGGAGCTGCTCAAGCGGGAAGGCCTTAACGTCAGGGTCGTCAACGCCCGGTTCATCAAGCCGCTCGACGAAGAGATGCTGCGCGAGCTTGCGCAGGAGCATCTGCCGCTGCTCGTTCTCGAGGAGACGGCGATTGCGGGAGGGCTCGGCAGCGCTATTCTCGAGTTCTACGCCCAGAGCCACGTGACGAACGTATCGGTGTCGCTCGTCGGCATTCCGGACCGCTTCATCGAGCATGCCAGCATCAAGGAACAGCGGGCGGACGCGGGACTGACCGCGGAGCACGTCGCTGCGGAGCTCCGCTCCAAAGCGCTGCGAGTGCGCCAGAAGGCGACCTGAGCGATGACGACGACAACGACGAAGGAACGGCTTGACGTCTTGCTCGTGGAGTTGGGCTGCTTCGAGAGCCGCGAGAAGGCCAAGGCGGCCATCATGGCGGGGCTTGTGCTCGTCGGCTCCGAGAAGGTCGACAAGGCGGGGACCAAGATTCCGCGCGATTCGGCCATCACGGTGAAGGGAGCTCCCCATCCGTACGTGAGCCGAGGCGGCTTGAAGCTCGAGAAGGCGATCAGGCACTTCGGCATCCGCCTCGAGGACGCCGTCATGCTCGACATCGGGGCTTCGACCGGCGGCTTCACCGATTGCGCCCTCCAGAACGGAGCTTCTCTCGTGTATGCTATCGATGTCGGCTACAACCAGCTCGATTGGTCGCTTCGGCAGCACGAGAAGGTCCGCGTGATGGAACGGACGAACTTCCGCAATGTGACCGCCGATCAGTTGGAAGGCCCGACGCCGACCTTCGCGACGATCGATGTCAGCTTCATCTCCCTGAAGATCATTCTGCCCGCCCTGGCTCCGCTTCTGAAGGACGGCGGGGGGACGGTCGCTCTCATCAAGCCGCAGTTCGAAGCCGGACGGGAGCAGGTCGGCAAGTCCGGCGTCGTGCGCGATTCTTCCGTGCACGAGACGGTGCTGCGGGAGATTCTGACTTACGCGAACGGTCTTGGCTTCGAGCTTGAGGGCTTAACCTACTCCCCGATTACCGGGGGAGAGGGCAATATCGAATTTCTGGCTTATTGGCGCCGGTTGCCGGCCCGCGAGGAAGGCGGCAGGGAAGAGGGCGGAATGTCTCCCCCTGCGAGGAACGAGGAGATCGCCGAGCTTGCCAAGCGAACCGCGGCCGAGGCGGCTTCCGTCTTCCGGAAGGGCGGCGGCTGAGCCAACGTTAACGCGCGGATGCCTGCCCGTCCCATCGATGGTGCGAGGCGTCCGCGCTCGGGTATTCAAGTCCCGGAGCTGCCGAAGAACGGCCCGTCCATGCGGTTCCGCTTCTGTCTGTCCAGCTCCGGTTTTTTTGTTATGTCTGGACAGGAGATTCCTTGGAAGGCCTCGAACTAGGTAGAAGAGGTGCAGTCAGCCTCACGCCTGGGGAGAGGGGGGCGTCCCGATGAGCCAGCTCGGCGATGGCTTCGTTTTTGTAATCGTCGTGATCTTGCTGTTATGGTGGCTTGTTCATCGCTTTAACCGTTGGCTGCACGCTCCGCCAAGCCTGCGGCTCAGGCGGCTTGCCCAGGACGGACCCGTCGATGCGGACGAGTCGGTCGTCTGGCTGGAGACGTGCGGCTACGAGGTGCTCTCCGGCAAGCACCGGATTCCGCTCGCGGTAGCGGTCGACGACGGGCCGATGCAAGCGACGAGGCTGTACTTCGATTATTTGGTCCAGAAGGACGATTGTTATTATTTGGTCAAGATCGATCGCGCCCGCAAGCCGATCGAATGGACGCCGTCGGGACTAAGGGACAGGCTGCTCGCCTTCACCCTGATGTTCCCGGAGTGCGAAGGCATTGTCATTGCCGATCCGAAGGGACAGACGATACATACGGTGCGATTCAAAGTGGAGGATGAATAGGGATGAAGGGTCAGAGGCAGAGGAAAATCCGCGAGATGATCGGCAAGCAAGAGATCGAGACGCAGGAGGAACTGGTCGAGGCGTTGCGCAGCGAAGGAGTGAATGTGACCCAGGCGACCGTCTCTCGGGACATCAAGGAGATGCAGCTCATCAAGGTGCCGCTGGAAGACGGAAGGTACAAGTACTCGATGCCGCTCGACCAGCGCTTTAATCCGGCGATGAAGCTGAAGCGGGCGCTCGAGGACCACTTTATACAGGCGGAGGCGGCCGAGAACCTCGTCGTGGTGAAGTGCATGACGGGAACGGCCAACGCGATCGCGTCGCTGATCGACGGGATGGATTGGTCGGAGATCATGGGAACGATCAGCGGGGACGACACGATGCTGCTGATCTGCCGCACGAAGGAGCAAGGGCCGATTCTCGCCGACCGAATCCGGCAGATGGTGCGATAACGGTCGTTCGGACAACAAGGATGGGTAACGGGGGGAATCAGGATGCTTCAAGAGCTGTCGGTTCGTCATCTGGCGGTCATTGAGAAAATTCGGATGAGGTTCCATAACGGATTCCATGTGCTGACGGGGGAGACCGGCGCGGGCAAGTCGATCGTCATCGACGCCGTAGGACTCATCTCGGGCTGGCGAGGCTCGGCGGATATGGTGCGCCACGGCTACGACCGGGCCGAAGTGGAGGCGGTGTTCGATCTGCCTTCCGACCATCCTGTCTGGAATGTGCTGGATACGCTCGGCATTCAGGCGAACCGGGAGGAGACGCTGCTTATTCGGCGCGAGCTGCTGCTTCACGGCAAGTCGAATGCAAGGATCAACGGCCAGAGCGTCACGATGACGATGCTGCGGGAAGTCGGGGAGCATCTGGTCAACATTCACGGCCAGCACGAGCCGCAATCGCTGCTGCGGACGGAGCGCCATCTTGAATGGCTCGACCAGTATGCGGGCGACAGGATTGCTTCCATCAAGGAGGCGTATCGTGCGAAGTACGAGCGCTACCACCATCTTGCGAAGGAACGCAAGGAGCTCGAGGACACGTCCAGGCAGCAGATGCAGATGCTGGATATGTATCGCTACCAGTTGGAAGAGATCGAAGCCGCCAAGCTGAAGCCGGGCGAGGACGAAGCGCTGGAGGAGGAGCGAAGCAAGCTCGCCTACGCCGAGAAGCTGGCGGAGTCGGCTTCCGAGGCGTACGAGCTCGTCTACGGCGCGAAGGGGCTGGCCGCCTTGTCGCGGGCGATTACCCGGCTGCAGGACATTGTGAAGTACGATTCGGCCACGCTGCAGCCGATCGTGGAGCAACTGCAATCCGCTTACTACAACGCGGAGGATGCCGCCTTCCAGCTTCGCGATTACCGCGACAGCATCGAGTTCAATCCCGACCGGCTCGCCCGGATCGAGCGGAGGCTCGACCTGCTTCACGGGCTGAAGCGCAAGTATGGAGAGACCGTCTCCGATATTATTGCCTACCGGGACAAAATTCAGGCGGAGACGGAGAAGCTGGACAATCGCGAGGAGCGGCTCAAGGAGCTGGAGTCGGCGGAGAAGCAGCTTCGCTCCGAGCTGGCCGAGCTGGCTTCATCGCTGTCGGCGATCCGCAAGGATGCCGCCAAGGTGCTCGCCCGCGCGATCGAGACCGAGCTGAAGGACCTGCAGATGGAGAGAACGGTGTTCGAGGTTCGCCTTGAATCCGGCGAATTGGGACCGACCGGCGCGGACATGGCCGAATTCCTGCTCTCGCCGAACCCGGGCGAGCCACCGAAGGCGCTGTCGAAGATCGCGTCCGGCGGAGAGATGTCCCGCGTTATGCTGGCACTGAAGGCGATCTTCGCCCGCATCGACCAGATTCCCGTGCTCGTCTTCGACGAGGTCGACACCGGCGTCAGCGGCCGCGCCGCGCAAGCGATCGCGGAGAAGCTGTCGCGGCTTGCGGGGCAGTGCCAGGTATTCGCGATTACGCACCTTCCCCAGGTCGCCTGTATGGCGGATCGGCAGTATGAGATCCGCAAGCAGGTGACGCCGGACGGCAGGACGTCGACTTCGGTTCGCGAGTTGGCGGAGACCGACCGGGTGGAGGAATTGGCAAGAATGCTCGGCGGGGTGGAAGTCACGGAGAAGACCCGCCATCACGCCCAGGAGATGCTGGTGCTCGCAAGTCGGCAAAAAAACGCGTAATACCGCCTGAAATCGCGTTTCAAGGAAGCTTTTTGGGAACATAAAACCGGGGGGGCACGGTTACCTTATAGTTACGATGCCGGAACGTCACAATCCACCGGCGAGACTGTAAGGGAGCGTGAGACTTTGAACCGTTGGCCCTCCATTCGCCGCAGCTTCGGAATCGTCCTGGTTTTTATTTTAGGGCTTGCCGTCACCTCTGCCCCGATTCGTCATTATGCCGCTTTTCCGAATGAAGTCAGGCTGTTCCAAGGTCAAGCGAGGCACCTGAACTATTCGATGCCCGTTCATGCCAGCGGGTCGCTTGATACCGGCGTCGCCGTCGTGAACGGCAAGGAAGCCCGTTCGTTCCCGGTCAACATGAATCAGCCGTTGTCCATCTTGCCCAAGCAGAGCGGAGTGACCGAGCTCAAGCTGAAGCTGTTCGGGCGCATTCCGTTCAAGACGGTGAAGCTGCAGGTCGTTCCCGACTTGCGGGTTGTTCCCGGCGGGCAGACGATCGGCGTCAAGGTTAAGGCGGCAGGCATTATGGTTGTCGGGCATCATCTGGTGCAGACGGGACCGGACAAGCGAAGCTCTCCCGGGGAAGAAGCGAAGCTCAAGCTAGGGGATCTTATCGTTGCGATCAACGGCACGCCGCTGAACGACGTGACCAAGGTGGCCGCGCTCGCCGAAGCGGCCGGCCGGAACGGCACGGCGCTGCAATTGGACGTTAAACGCGGCAAGCAGCGATTCACGACCTCGCTGAGGCCGGCGTTCGATCAAGAAGATCGCGCCTGGCGGTTGGGACTGTATATTCGCGATTCCGCCGCAGGCGTCGGGACCTTGACCTTCTACGCTCCGGATCAGGGCGTATACGGCGCACTGGGCCATGTCATTACGGATATGGATACGCAGACTCCGATCGATGTCGGCAGCGGGCAGATTCTTCAGTCCAACGTCTTGTCCATCTCCAAGAGCCAGAACGGGGAGCCGGGCGAGAAGCGGGCCACTATCGTGAAGGAAGGCAAGTCGCTCGGCAGCGTGGAACGCAATACGCCGTTCGGCATCTTCGGCAAGATGGATCGGCTTCCGGAGCACGCGATGCATTCCGATCCGATTCCCGTCGCCTTCGCCGAAGAAGTGAAGGAAGGACCGGCGGAGATTCTGACGGTCGTTGACGGGCAGAAGGTGGAGAAGTTCTCGATCCAGATCGTCCACGTCTCGAAGCAGACAAGTCCCGCGACGAAGGGGATGGTTATCCGGATTACGGACCCGAAGCTGCTCGAGAGAACCGGCGGCATCGTACAGGGCATGAGCGGAAGCCCGATCATTCAGGACGGCAAGCTGATCGGAGCGGTTACCCATGTCTTCGTGAACGATCCGGCTTCGGGATACGGCTGCTTCATCGAATGGATGCTGCAGGATGCCGGAATTATGCTCCAACCGCTTCAGCAAACATCTAAGGCGATTTGACGCCTTAGATGTTTTGTCGAAAAAATGCGGAAAAACACGTGAATTAGCAAAATTAATTATTATAGTCCATCTTGGCAAAAAAATAAAGAAAAAGATTTCGGAAAACACTTCAGTGAAGAAGGAATTGAGGGGCAAGTGTCGAATTTCGTACCAGAGGAAACGAGAAGAGTGCGTTTCTTGACCCCAATTTATTTATACAGAAAGGGAGGACCAGACCTTGCAGCGGATTGAAGTATTCCTTGCTGATGACAACCGAGAATTCACTAACTTGCTGTCTGAGTATATTGAAGATCAGGATGACATGACGGTCATTGGAGTCGCCTACAACGGAGAAGAAGTCATCCGCCAGTTGGAAGAGAACCGGATCGTTCCGGACGTGATGATCCTCGACATCATCATGCCTCATCTCGACGGCCTTGGCGTGTTGGAGAAGCTGCGAGAGCTGAATCTGCCCTCTATGCCGAAGATCATTATGCTCACGGCTTTCGGTCAAGAGACTATAACGCAACGGGCGGTTCAACTGGGCGCATCTTATTACATACTGAAGCCGTTCGATATGGACGTTCTCGCCAATCGAATTCGTCAGTTGGCGGGCTCTCCCGCCAGCACGCCGGCTCTGACCGCTTCCTCCGTCTCTTCGTCGATCACGCGCTCCGCAACGATCGTTCCGATCGGCAAGCCGAAGAACCTGGACGCGAACATCACGAGCATCATCCACGAGATCGGCGTTCCGGCCCACATCAAGGGTTATCAGTACCTCCGCGAAGCGATCACGATGGTGTACAACAACATCGAGATTCTCGGAGCGATTACGAAGACGCTGTACCCGGCCATCGCCGAGAAGTTCAAGACGACGCCGAGCCGCGTCGAACGCGCCATCCGCCATGCGATCGAGGTCGCCTGGACGCGCGGCAACATCGACAGCATCTCGCACCTGTTCGGCTACACGATCAACATCGCGAAGAGCAAGCCCACGAATAGCGAGTTCATCGCGATGGTGGCGGATAAATTGCGGATCGAGCACAAGGTGAGCTAGGAGGCAAGTCATGTTAAGCGCCACTTCTCCGTCGGCAGCAACACTGCCGGCAGAGGAGTGGCGTTTTGTATGGAGTGGAGTTTTATGCGAAAAATCGTATTCGTTCGGTGGAAAAAGGGGGTTGGCGGGGCAATGAATGTGAAAAAACGCATATATGACGGCAGTTGCGGCTCCAAATGCGGTATGTATGCGAAAAATCATATAAAACGCCGCGAGCCGCTCGAATCCGCGCCAATGAATGTGATTTTTCACATAAAATCGTACGAGTCGTCGGAGCGGCGCGCGTAGACCGCAGCCGACTGCTCCGACAATTTTGTTCATTCCGATATTTGCAAGCGCTTACAGTTGTGATGGTGTCAAATGCGGCCAAATGCGATTGACCCTCTTATGAATCTTGATTAAATTTAGGATACCTTTTGTCGCAATTCATCCGGTTTATTCAAATAACGCATTAAGCGATCGCGACGGCAAGCGATCGAGACGGGACGGGAGATGACAGCGAATTGTCCAGACCGATAACGGGAACGAAGACGATGGTAGTCAGCCCGCATCATCTTGCCTCCGCAGCGGGGGCGCGGATTCTGCTGAAGGGAGGCAACGCGTTCGATGCGGCCGTGGCGGTCAGCGCCTGTCTGGCCGTCGTCTACCCTCATATGACAAGTCTCGGCGGAGATTCCTTCTGGCTGATGCACGCCGCCGCCGAGGGCGGGGTGACGGCTTACAACGCCAGCGGCCGCTCGGGAAGGCTGGCGTCGCGGGAGCGGTTCGCGGGCCCGGATATTCCAAAGCGCGGCCCGGCAAGCGCGATTACCGTTCCGGGCATGGTCGACGGTTGGGCGGCCGTGCAAGGGCGCTACGGGCGCCTGACGTTCGCGGAAGCATTGGAGCCGGCGATCGATTACGCGAAGAACGGATTCCCGGTATCGCCGGATCAGCACGAGAACAGCGTCTCCCGGTTCGACGTGTTAAGGGAGCAGCCGATCACCTCCCGCATCTATCTCCCGGGCGGCCGGGTGCCGGTTATCGGCAGCCGCTTCCGTCAACGCGAGCTGGGGGAATCGCTGGAGAAGATCGCTCGGGGAGGAAGGGATATTTTCTACCGTGGAGGGATCGCGAAGGAGATCGTGCGGCACCTCGGAGCGACCGGCGGTCTGCTGACGCTCGAAGACTTCGAGGCGCATGCGGGCGAGTGGGCTAGGCCTGCTGCGGGCTCCTATCGGGGGTATGATCTGTATCAAGTGCCGCCGAATTCGCAAGGGTTCACGGGAATTATGGCCGCTCACATCCTGGAGAGCTTCGACCTGGCGAACGTTCCTCACGGCTCTTACGAATATTATCATCTGCTGATCGAATCGCTTAAGCTGAGCTTCCGCGATCGGGACGCTTACTTGACGGACCCGGGCTTCTCGGATATTCCGCTGAAGCGGCTGCTCTCGAAGGAATACGCCGCCGAGCTGGCCGGCCGCATCGATCCGGAGAAGACACTGCCGCAAGCCGCGGAACCGCTCGGAAGCGATACCGCCTACGCGGCGGTCGTGGACGGGGACGGCAACGCAGTCTCGTTCATCCAGAGCCTGTACTTCGAGTTCGGCTCGGCCGTGACGGCCGGGGAGACCGGCATCCTGCTTCAGAACCGGGGTTCGTTCTTCTCGCTCGATCCCGCGCACGTCAATCGGCTGGAGCCGGGCAAGCGAACGTTCCACACGCTGATGCCGGCGCTGGCGCTGGCGGACGGCAAGCCTTTCCTTCTCTACGGTACGCAAGGCGGGGAAGGCCAGCCGCAGACGCAGACGGCGCTGCTCACGCGGGTTGTGGATTACGGAATGGACCCTCAGGCGGCCGTGTCGGCTCCGCGTTGGGTGTGGGGAAGAACGTGGGGAGAGCGGACGCAGGAGCTGAAGCTCGAAGCCCGCATCGCCCCGGAAGTCGCAGACAGGCTCGCCGCAGCCGGACATAAGGTGCGGATCGTCGGCGAATATGACGGCATTGTCGGCCATGCGCACGCGATTCGGATCGACCGGGAGACGGGGATGCGAACGGGAGGGACGGACCCGCGCTGCGACGGAGCCGCATTCGGATGGTAAGCGCGGATAACCACGGAACGATTGTCAGGATAGAGACAGAGAGGCGGAAGGGAGCGAAGACGATGGACGAATGGAACGCCTATGTTCGCCCGGACGTGGTGCTGGAGCCGCTTGGGGAAGGCGAACTGAGCGGACTGACCTTCGCCGTGAAGGATGTATTCGCGATAGCGGGCTGTCGGGCAAGCGCCGGCAATCCCGATTGGCTCCGCACGCACGGGCCCGCGGATCGGCACGCAAGCGCGATCGAGGCGCTGCTGCGCGCGGGAGCCCGGATGCAAGGAACGACGCTTACGGACGAATTGATGTACAGCCTTGTCGGGGAAAATCACCATTACGGGACGCCCGTCAACCCGAAGGCTCCGGGAAGGGCGCCGGGCGGCTCGTCCAGCGGCTCTGCCGTCGCGGTTGCCGCCGGGCTGGCCGACTTCGCGCTCGGCACGGATACAGGAGGATCGGTTCGGGTTCCGTCCTCCTATTGCGGCCTCTACGGCTTCCGTCCGTCTCTCGGTTCCGTGCCGATGGACGGGGTGATCCCGCTCGCGAGGAGCTTCGATACGATCGGGTGGATGAGCGCCGATGCGGCGACGCTGCTTGCGGCGGGGCGGGTGCTGCTGAAGCCGGCCCGCTCCGGGCCTGCGGGCTTCAGCAAGCTGATTCTGCCGCGCGAGGCCTGGGAGCAAGCGCGGGACGACACGCGGGAGGCGCTGCTTCGCGAGCTGCAGACGTACGGAGCCGATATGGAGACGGCTTGGACGGAGTTGCCCGGAGACGGGCTTGCGGAGTGGGCCGCGACGTTCCGCGCCATCCAGGGCGCCGAGATCTGGGAGGAGCACGGCGAATGGATTCGCCGCGAGAAGCCGGCATTCGGTCCGGGCATCGCGGACCGCTTCGAATGGGCCAGCACGCTTCCGCCGGAGGCGAAGCCAGCGCTTCTGAAGAAGAAGGCCGAGCTCGAGCGGCAGATGGACGCTCTGCTGGAAGGCGGCGCGCTGCTCGTCATCCCGACGGTCATGGGGGAAGCGCCCGCGCTGAAGCTGACCGGCGAAGAAGCCGAGAAGCAGCGGACGGCGGCGATGAAGCTGACCTGCATCGCGGGATTAACCGGAACCGCCCAAGCGACGGTTCCCTTCGTCCCAACCGGCGGCTGTCCGATCGGTCTCAGCTTTATCGCCGGCAGGGGACGGGATTTGGCGCTGCTGGAATGGCTGCAGGCGAGAGCGTCCGCAGCCGGGGAGGAAGCCGAATGAAGGCGGTTATGCTGAAGCTGGGCGGCAGCGAGACGGCGGCGATTGCAACCGATCGCGGGTACGTTCCGATAACGGCGATCAACCGCGCGCTCGGCGCCCAATGGGGCGAGACGCTCATGGAATTGCTCGAGAACGGCCAATGGGAGGCGCTCGTCCGCTGGCATCGGGAAGCAGGGGGGCGTCAGGCTCTGGCCCTCCTGGAGGCCGTACCGACCGGCGAAGCGAAGCTGGCGCCCATTGTCCGCCGGCCGCGCAAAATTATGGGGCTCGGAATGAATTATATGGAGAAGCTCATCGAGCTGAAGGGCAGCGCGGACGATGCGCCCGTTCTGTTCGCCAAGCCGGATACGAGCTTGATCGGAGACGGCGAGCCGATCAGGCTTCCGGTGCAGTCGGAACGCGTCACGGCGGAGGCGGAGCTGGCTATTGTGATCGGCCGGGAGTGCAAAGACGTCGACGAGACGGAAGCGCCGGCGGTCGTGGCGGGTTACGCGGCGTCGCTCGATATGACGGCTGCCGACCTGCTGGCGCAGAACGCGAAGTATATGTTCCGGGCGAAGTCGTTCGACAGCTTCTTCAGTCTCGGGTCGGAGCTGGCGACGGCGGACGAGCTCCCGGAGTGGGAACGGCTTGTTGTGGAGACCGTTCATAACGGGCAGACGGTTCATCGCAACACGGTCGCAATGATGAGGTACAATCCTTGGCATATCGTCTCCTTCGTGTCCCGAGTCATGCGCCTGCTGCCGGGCGATATCATCATGACCGGGACCCCGGGATCGGTGCGGATCGTGTCCGGAGACGAAGCGGAATGCCGGATCTCCGGCCTGGCTCCGCTTCGCAATCCGGTGAACATGTTCAAGCAAGCTTAAGTGCACATTAAAAAACGGGCAAGCGTCCGTTTTTTTCTGTTTTTTAAGTTTAGCTTAAGGTATTATGAGGAAAGTTTGATATAGTGGAACAATGGTGCTTTTAATACTAGAGGAGGGTCTTACAAGAATGAGCGACATTCGCAAAGATTCAGAGGAATTGAATCAAGATGAGATCAAACTGAACAAGGATAACGCCGCCGATGAGCAAGCATCGGACACCGGCGTCTTCGATATCGTCGAAGCCGATGCGGAAGACGATAACACAAGCGCAAGCGGTGTGACCGAGAAGGAAGCGGAGCCGAAGCCGGCCGCCGTTCCCGTCGTCAAGGCTCCTTGGCCTTGGATCGTCATCGCCGTCGTTGCGGTTATCGCTCTTATCGTTGTACTAGTCGTGGATAGAGGCGGTTCCGGCAGCGAAGCGGTCGGCGAGCTTGACGGCAAGTCGATCACGAAGGCCGATCTGATGGACGAGCTCATCAAGCAATCCGGCGAAGCTTCGATCGGCTCCCAGCTCGATCAAGTGATGATGTACAAGGTGATCAAGCTTGAAGCCGAGAAGACGGGCAAGGAAGTCAACGAGGCGGACATCGACGCTTATATCCTGAACATTCGGGAAGCGAACGGAATTACGTCGGACGAGCAGTTCGAATCGGCTCTCGCCTCGAGCGGCATGACCGTGGAATCGTTCCGCGAGCAGGTGCTGCCGCAGCTTGAGCTTCGCCTTGTGTTCGAGAAGAGACTGGCGCCGACGGAAGACGATCTGAAGGCGTACTTCGAAGAGAACAAGGACAGCTACGGCGAAGAAGAGCAGGTGCAAGCTTCGCACATCCTTCTGAGCACGAAGGAAGAGGCGGAAGCGGTGCTGAAGCAACTGAAGGAAGGCGCCGACTTCGCCACTCTCGCGCAGGAGAAGTCGATCGACACCGGCTCCGCGGCGAGCGGCGGCGATCTGGGTTACTTCGGCAAGGGCGTCATGAACGAGCAATTCGAGACGGCAGCCTTCGCTCTGAAGAAGGGCGAGATCAGCGACGTTGTCGAATCGCCGAACGGCTTCCATATCATCAAGCTTGTCGACCATAAGGATGCGGTTACGGCTTCCTATGACGATGTGAAGGACCAAGTGAAGAACGACTACCTGGATTCGAAGATCAACGAAGGCTTCAGCGACTGGTACACCGAAGCGAAGAAGGCGGACGGCTACAAGAACTTCCTGACGGACGAGGACGCGACGGCGGCTAGCGAAGAGCCGAGCGCATCGGCTTCCTCTTCGCCGGAAGCATCGGCCGCGCAATAAGCCGGGGCCCAAGCGTTCGCGGGCATGGCGTTGCCATGCTCAATCATAGCAAGATCAAGCGGGAGCCACCTTCCGTCCTTGTCGGGACGAGGGTGGCTTCTTCGTTGTCGGGACCGAAGATGGCTTCAGACGTATTTTCCCGGCAAAACATGGTTGATGACAGTGTCATTATTAGGTACAATGGCTAAAGGCTAAGTCGATTGATAATCATTCTCGAAGCAACATCGAAACAAGCGGCACTTGTTTCTTACTACTCGCATGGAGGTGCACCGTTGATCCGCCGTTTTTTTGCCTACTATCGTCCTTATAAGGGGCTGTTCTATCTTGACTTCTGCTGCGCGGTGTTCGTCGCCCTGCTGGAGCTCGGCTTCCCGGTCGCGGTCAATAAGGTTGTCGACGATCTGCTGCCGCAACGGGATTGGAATCTGATCGTCTGGGCATGTCTCGGACTGCTCGGGATTTACTTGATTAATACCTTTATGCAATTCGTCGTCAATTATTGGGGACATATGCTTGGAATCAACATCGAGACGGACATGCGCCGGAGGCTGTTCGATCACGTGCAGAAGCTGAGCTTCCGGTTCTTCGACAATAACAAGACCGGCCATCTGATCTCGCGGATGACGAACGATCTGAACGAGATCGGCGAAGTGGCGCACCATGGACCGGAGGATCTGTTCATCGCCGTCATGACGCTGGCAGGCGCCTTCGTGCTCATGGCGAACATCCATATGGATCTGGCCCTGATCACGTTCGCTACGGTTCCGGTGATGATCGCGCTCGCTATCGTGTTCAACGGCCGGATGACGAAGGCGATCCATCGCATGTTCGCGGACATGGCCGACTTCAACGCCCGGGTCGAGGACAATGTCGGCGGCATTCGCGTCGTCCAAGCGTTCGCCAACGAAGAGCACGAGAAGAAGCTGTTCGCGGTGAACAACCAGCGCTACCGGTTCGCGAAGCTCGTTGCCTACAAGATTATGGGGAAAAGCCTGTCGATCAGCTATCTGCTCATGAGGCTCGTGTCTCTGCTCGTCATGATCTGCGGCGCGTGGTACGTTATCGACGGCGAGCTCCGGTACGGCGAATTCATCGCTTATCTGCTGCTGGTCAATGTACTGTTCCGTCCGATCGAGAAGATCAATGCGATCGTCGAGAGCTATCCGAAGGGAATCGCCGGCTTCAAGCGGTATATCACGCTGCTCGAGACCGAGCCGGACGTGCGGGATAAGTCGGATGCGGTGTCGGTCGATTACCTGCGCGGCGACATCCGCTACAAGGATGTCAGCTTCGGCTACGAAGCGGAATCGTCGGCGCTGAAGAACATCAACCTGAGCATCGCGGCGGGCGAGACGGTTGCCTTCGTCGGTCCTTCCGGCGCCGGCAAGACGACGCTCTGCAGCTTGCTGCCGCGGTTCTACGAGGTTGACGACGGAAGCATTACGATCGACGGGATGGATGTGCGCGGCATTAAGCTGGAGTCGCTGCGCCGCCAGATCGGCATCGTGCAGCAGGATGTGTTCCTGTTCTCCGGCACGATCAAGGAGAACATCGCTTACGGCAAGCTGGACGCTTCCGACGAGGAGATCTGGCAGGCCGCTCGCCGGGCGAAGCTGGAGGAGTTTATCCGCGCGCAACCGGAAGGCATGGAGACGGTCATCGGGGAACGCGGTGTGAAGCTGTCCGGCGGACAGAAGCAGCGGCTTGCGATCGCGCGCATGTTCCTGAAGAATCCGCCGATTCTCATTCTCGACGAGGCGACGTCCGCGCTCGACACCGAGACGGAAGCCGCGATCCAGCAATCGTTGACGGAGCTCTCCCAAGGGAGGACAACGCTTGTCATCGCCCACCGTCTGGCGACGATCAAGAACGCGGACCGCATCGTTGTCGTGACGGAAGAGGGCATCTCGGAGCAGGGCAGGCACGAGGAGCTTGTCGGCCGGGGCGGGATTTACAGCCGGCTTCACCAAGCGCAGTTCGGGTCGCGTTAAGCGAAGGGTGACGGAGAGGCCAACTGGACGCGATCTGGAGCGCGAGAAGGCTGAACGGGCGAACGAGCCCGCTTCGGCCTTCTTCGCTGCCGGCCGCGGCTTGTGATGCCGCAGGCGTCCCGTGGAGGCGCTGTGGAGCTGCCGAGATGCAGGGAGAGGTGCCGGGAGAGCGGCTGGACCCGGCGAGCGGCACCAATTGCTGGGACACGGTCGAAATTTCGTTTGACAGCAGGAACGCGGATACGGTATCCTACTTTCGTGTTATATGATAATCATTCTCAATTAATGGAATGACAGAGAGCGTATTGGCAGCAAGTGGAGTGGCAACAGGCTAACAGTTGCAGAATCAACAGTTGCAGAATCAACAGTCGCAGACTGGAACAGAGAAGAAGGTACATATGTCAATGGGTGAATCCGCGAATTCGACCGCTCAGCCGGTCACACAACTGCGTTCCCGCCCGAAGGTGGCGGGAATTATTATCTTCGGCGGCCTGATCGCGCTTGTTCTTGCCTTTATCGTATCGGTCTCATTGGGCGCCGCCAACATCAAGTTCCTGACCGTATGGGAAGCTGTCTTCCGCTTTAATCCGGATCTGACGCAGCATCAGATCATCCGCGAGCTGCGCCTGCCGCGCGTTGTTATGGGAGGACTTGTCGGTGCGGCATTCGCGACATCCGGGGCGATCATGCAAGGGATGACCCGCAATCCGCTCGCGGACCCGGGCTTGCTCGGCATTAATGCGGGGGCGGGCTTCGCGCTGGCACTCTGCTTCGCTTTCTTCCCGGGCATGTCGTTTAACCAACTGGTATTCATGTCCTTCCTCGGAGCGGCCGGGGGCGCGATTCTCGTGTTCGGCATCGGTTCGGCGACTCGCGGAGGCATGTCGCCTGCCCGGCTGGCGCTCGCGGGCGCAGCGGTTGTCGCGCTGCTGAACGCGATCAGCGAAGGGATCGCCCTGCGATACCGGATCGGCCAGGAGCTGGCGTTCTGGTATGCGGGCGGCGTCGCCGGAGCGAAGTGGGGCCAGCTCGCCTACATGTGGCCTTGGATCGCAATCGGTATCGTCGGCGCATTGGTCATCTCCCGCCAGATTACGATGCTGAGCCTCGGGGACGATGTGGCTGCGGGCCTCGGCATTCGGACAGGCCTGATCAAGATAATCGGCATGGTGCTCGTTCTGATGCTTGCCGGCAGCTCGGTAGCGGCGGTCGGTTCGATCAGCTTCATCGGGTTGATCGTGCCGCACATCTCCCGTTATCTCGTCGGGGTTCATTATCGCTGGATTATTCCGTGCTCGGCCGTGCTCGGCAGCCTGCTGCTCGTCGTTGCGGATATCGGAGCGAGAATGGTTCATCGCCCCTATGAGACGCCGGCGGCCGCCATCATCTCCATTATTGGCGTTCCCTTCTTCGTCTTCCTCATTCGTCGCGCCAAGAAAGAGGTGATCTGATGACTTCGACCGCCATCCGTTCACGCAACAAGCGAGACGCGAAGTCCTGGCTCATCGTCGGGATTCTGGCCGTGCTGATCGTTGTTGTCTTCATTATCAGCATGAATTCCGGCGTCATCCATCTCTCGCCGTTGGACGTCATCAAGAGCGTCTTCGGGCACGGAACCGCCCAGCAGAATCTGATTCTATTCGAATTCCGCCTTCCTCGTATTCTGATCTCGATTATGGTTGGAGCTGGGCTGGCCCTGTCCGGTTGTATTCTGCAAGGGATTACGCGCAATCCGCTCTCGGACCCGGGCATTCTCGGAATCAACGCGGGAGCCGGACTGATGGTCGTGCTGTTCGTGTCGTTCTACCAATCGAACACGGCGGCGCCGATCTTCCTGTTGCCGGTTCTCGCGCTGATCGGAGCGTTCGCGACCGCCGGTCTGCTGCTGGCGATGGCCTACAAGAGAGGCGAGGGCGTCGTGCCTTCCCGGCTCGTGCTGGTCGGGATCGCCATCGGCAGCGGCATCTCCTCGGCGATGATCGTGCTGACGATCAAGCTGAGCCCCGAGCAATATCAATTCGTTCAGACCTGGCTTGCCGGCAGCATCGTCGGAGCGAATTGGAAGTACGTCATTGCCGTCGTTCCGTGGCTGTGCGTGCTCGTGCCTTACGTTCTGCTCAAGGCGAGGACGCTCAACGTGCTGAGCCTCGGAGAACAGCTTGCGACGGGACTCGGAGCACGCACGAACCGCGACCGGGGGCTGCTCGTCCTGGCGGCGGTCGCCTTGGCCGGCGTCTGCGTCGCCGTGGGCGGCGGCATCAGCTTCGTCGGCCTGATCGGACCGCACCTGGCCCGCCGGCTTGTCGGCTCGAAGCACCAGGTTCTGATTCCGGCTTCGGCGCTGACCGGCGGACTGCTGCTGCTTGCGGCCGATACGATCGGGCGGGTGGCAATCCAGCCTTCCTCGATGCCGGCCGGAATTGTGGTGGCGATCATCGGAGCGCCGTACTTCCTGTATCTGATGACGAGAATGAAGAAAGGGTAAGCCTCCGGACATTCCGCAATAAGCTCCTTCCTGGCGATCCGATTGCCCGGAGGGAGCTTCTTTATTCTTTATTTTGTTGTGCAGGCAAGAGGGAGATTAAACCCCCTTGGATTGGAACATCCTAACAGAATCAAATCCAAGGAGACGAGGATTGAAGATGAAGGATCCGAGGCAATCGGTCGCCGAGAAGCCGGGGAAGTGGAATGCAAAGGTCGATCCGCGCCTCTCGGCGACGCTTAATCGACAGAGAGAGCTGCTCTCCTCGCCGCTCGCGGCAACCTTGGAGGGCAATCTGGCTGCGCTTGGCGAGCTATACGGCGAGTCGATCGACTTCATTCGCCAGCCGCTGGATCTGAAAGGCTGGGGAGAAGCGACAATTGTCTTCATCGAAGGCTTGTGCGACTCTTCGGAGATCGAGCGGAGTGTGATTGCCCCTCTTAAGGAGAGTGAACCTCAACAGTTCGCCGGCGGCTTGGCGGACATGGTCGCGGCGATCACGATCAGCGGAATCTCCTTCGTGGACACCTTTGACGAGTTGGCGGATGCCGTCTCCAAGGGCAACGCGGTTCTCCTCGCAGATCGCGAGCCTCGAGGAGCGGCGATGCATGTGTCCAAGTGGAGCATGCGCTCGATCGAAGAGCCGGAGGCGGAGACGGTTGTTCGCGGCCCGCGGGAAGGCTTCGTTGAGACGCTCCGGGTGAATACCTCGCTGCTTCGTCGGCGATTGCGCACTCCGGCTCTCAAGCTGAAGGAGATTACCCTTGGGCGGTATACCAAGACCGCTTGCGTGCTTGCTTACATCGAAGGAATTGCGGAGCCTGAGCTTGTACGGGAATTCGAGATAAGGCTGAACCGATTTGAAGTGGACGGCTTTATGGATAGCGCCTTTCTTGAGGAGATGATCGAGGACAATCCGCGATCGCCATTCCCGCAATTGCAATCCACCGAGAGGCCCGATGTCGTCTGCGCCAATCTGCTCGACGGCAGAGTCGCTCTCTTGACGGACGGCTCGCCCAACGCGCTGATCGCTCCGGCGACCTTCTTCAGCATGATGCAATCGCCGGAGGATTATTATCAGCGGCCGCTCGTGGCGACAGCAATACGTTGGCTGAGAATGCTGTTCAGCCTGATTACTTTGTTTATGCCTTCTATCTACGTTGCGGTGCTAAGCTACCATCAGGAGATGATTCCGACTTCCTTGTTGCTTACCATTTCGAAGTCGAGAGAGCAGATTCCGTTCCCTGCTCTTGTCGAAGCCTTGCTGATGGAGATTACATTCGAAGCGCTTCGTGAGGCCGGGATTCGTCTTCCGAAGCAGGTCGGCGCTGCCGTCTCGATCGTCGGAGCTCTCGTGATCGGCCAAGCGGCAATCGCGGCAGGCATCGTCTCTTCTCCAATGGTCATGGTCGTTGCCATCACTGGGGTGTCCTCCTTTCTCATCCCCAATTACTCTCTAGGCATTGCGATCCGGCTGATTCGCTTCCCGATCATGCTCTGTGCCGGTGTGCTCGGCTTGTACGGCATTGTGTTGGCCGGACTGTTTGTTCTTGTCCACTTGCTGGCGCTGCGCTCATTCGGCGTACCGTACATGTCGCCGATCGCCCCCCTGCAAGCTTCCGAGTGGAAGGACACGCTCATTCGCGCACCCCGTTATTGGATGAGCGATCGCCCGCACTTCACCGGCCCGTACTGGAATCGTCGCCGGTTCCGATTCCTGCGGCCGCCCGAGGGGCGAGAATGAGCAGATGCCTTCCGAAGACAGCGGAATCGGATTCCCGTGGCGGGCTGTCTCCGCACTTCCGGCGCCTCGGGCCGGCGCTCGGGAGAACGGTCGCCGCACTGCTTCTGTCGCCCGCACTGCTCTTATCCGGTTGCTGGGATCGCACGGAAGTCAATGATCTGGCGATTGTGACGGCTGCCGCTATTGACGTCGCGGATGATGGAAGAGTTAAACTGTCAACGCAGATCTTCATCCCCGGAGGAGAGGGCAGTGCGGATCTGGGGGGAGCTCCGCCGTCGAGCGGGTTGCAGCCGAATCTGGTGATGAGCGCGGTTGGCTCCAATCTGGACGACGCTGCTTCCCGGCTTCAGGAGCAATTGTCCAGACGGTTCTTCTGGGGGCAGACGGATGTCTTCCTGTTCGGCGAAGAGATGGCGAAGCGGGGAATCGAGGAGTCGTTGGACTACTTGACCCGCCATCCGCAGCCACGAGAGCGGAGTCATATGTTCGTCGTAGCGGGGGATGCGGCCTCGCTTATTGCGTGGAGACCGATTGTGGAGAGAAACGCGGCGGAGGTGCTTAGGGAGATGTCCAATATGAGAACGGGGTTCAACGTGACACTGCTGGGGCTTTACGTTCAGTTGTCGGAGACCGCGCATACCGGTTTGGTGCCGTATATCCAGCTTCGCAAGTCGGAATCCCGGGAGAGTCCGCGAATTATTGGTGCCGTCTCGATCAAGAAGCTTCGAATGAACGGCAAGTTTGATCTGCAGGAGACAAGAGGTCTCATGTGGCTGCACGACAGGATTCGCTCGGCGACGTTGACGGCGGAATCGCCGGACGGACAAGGTTTGTTGTCAATGACCGTGCTGAAGCAGAAGGTGAAGCTGAAGCCGATCGTGAAGGATGGTCATTGGAAGATGCTCGTCTCGCTCATAGGAACGGGTAATCTGGAGGAGAACGGTTCGCATATCGATGTGACGAAGCCGGCGGAGCTTGCGCGAATTGAGAAGCAGCTCGCGGAAGTCGTGAAGGAACGTGTCCGTTCCGCAGTTGTCAGCGCTCAGACGATGAATTCAGACGTCATGGGGTTCGCGGATCAGTTCCGCCGTCACTATCCGAAGGAGTGGAAGAAGGAGAAGGACAACTGGGATACTATCTTCCCGGTTCTCGAGGTAGACATCGATGCCGAGATTCAGATTATTAAGATTGGGTTGACCGGACGCAGCAATACATTGGGGGAGGACAAATGATGTGGTCGCAGTTCGCGTGGCTCACACTTGCTCCAACCGCGATCCTGTGGTGGGAATGGCCCGGCGCGAGCGAGCGGAAGTCGAGAATCGCGCTTCTGATCCTGCTGGTGACAACTTGGCTTCTGTCTCTGGCGGTAGTAACGTTCCATCGTCTGCCCGGTCCGTTGCAGTGGATATTGACGATGACAGGAACCGGCATCTGACCATCGTTCGAGGGTTCGAGCCTAATAGCGGGAAGGGAAGCGAGTATGCATAAAGTCAATATGTCATCCTTCCAGCTCTACGTGCTGCTGTTCATTACGATGAACGGAACCGGCTTGCTGACCGCTCCGGGTCTGCTGGCCCGGATGGCAGGAGCGAGCAGTTGGATGGCTCCGTTCCTTGCGATGCCGGTTGGCCTCGTCGCGATCTGGCTGGCGGTCAAGCTTAATCGCCAATTCCCGGAAGACAATCTGGTCGGCATCGCGGAGAAGGTGGCCGGTCCTGTTGCGGGCAGGGCGTTGTCCTTGCTCTATCTGTTCTATATGCTAAGCTCGACCGGATTCGTGCTCCGTCAGTTCAGCGACTTCCTGACGAACAGCTTCCTCATGCGCACTCCGGGGACGGTCGTATCGGCATGCCTTCTCTTGGTCGGCGGCTATGCTGTCAAGCAGGGGCCCGAGCTATTGGGACGCTTGGGCACGATGTTCCTGCCCATCTTCATATCGCTGTCGCTGCTTGTGTGCTTGCCTATGCTGTGGAACGCGCATATCCGTTACGCGCTTCCGCTCGGAAGCGCAGGCTGGGAGAGCGTCTTGTCCGGCGCATATGCGCTTCAGCTCTGGTTCCCGATGATGACGTTCGCCTCGTTCTACTTGCCCTATGTCGGAGACAAGCGGAAGGCGCTCGCCGGGGGGATCTGGATGGTTGTCGTCAATACGATTTGGTTCGCTTGCACGAATCTGTTCGCGTTGGTCGTTCTCGGCCCGGCCGCCTCGGGCTTTAATTACCCGATTATGACCATCGTGCGCCAGGTGCAGTTGAGCGAGTTTGTCGAACATATCGACGCGCTCGTCATGATGGGCTGGGTGCTGGCCTTCTTCGTTCGCATTGTTGTCTGCTTGTTCGGCGCCGCAGTCGGCACAGCAAGGTGGCTTGGCTTGCCGAATTATCGTCCGCTCGTGTATCCGCTGGCGTGGCTGCTGGTAATCGTTAGCCAATGGGGTCTGCGGAATACGCAATATATCCCGAACTCGACTGGTGCATTGTGCATGTTCTACCTGGCGAATGCGATCGCGCTGCCGTCCGTTCTGCTTCTTCTGTCCTTGCTGCGCAGAGTAAACGATAGAAGCGGAGAGACGACTCCGGCGGGTCCGTCTTGAAGGGAAGGTGAGAGATTGGTATCCAAGATCACGCTGTACTGGCTGCTGCTTATCGTTGCAATCGTCGTCCTTTGGCACGATTGGCGCGGCATCAAGGGGAGGAACACGGCTCTCGCCTATTCGGCGATGTATGCGATCTCCCTCGTTATCTCTTTTATTGTCGTCTATGACCGAAGATTTCCCGGTCCGGTCCTCGTACTCAACAAGCTGTTCGAACATCTGAACCGACTGCTGTTCCGATAGACATCTGCCCAGGAGGGATTACACGATATGGCCGCGGAGAATGAACAGAAGATCAGCTCCGTTCAGCTTGCTTCCATGATGTTTATGACGACGCTCGCCACGGGAATTATCTCGGCCTCGTCGATTACGTACAGCCAGGCGAGAGGGGACAGTTGGCTGACGCCGTTGCCTGCTTCGGTGACGGGTTATATCGTTGTGTGGTTGGTAACCGACCTGTACAAGAGATACCCAGGCTGCACCGTAATCGGATACAGCGAGCGCATTCTCGGACGCGTGGGGGGCAAAGCCGTTTCGCTGTTGCTCCTGCTGGAGCTGTTGCTGCTGAATGGGAACCAATTCCGTCAGTTCGGCGAGTTCCTGACACAGAGTTTCTTCGGACACACCCCAATGATCTTCCTGATCGGAACGCTGGCGGTGGCGGTCGCTTACGCGGTCGGGAAGGGAGTGGAGATCGTCGGCAGGCTGGCAGCGCTTATCTCTTGCGTTGTCGTCATTATCGTCCTCGGTCTTATGCTTCCCATCGCCGGGGACATGAGTCTGGGGCGGCTGCTGCCCTTGTTCGAGCAAGGCCCGACGCCCATGCTCAGAGGCGCGGCCGCGCTGCAGATCTGGTTCCCGACCTTTATGCTTATGTCCTACTTCCTGCCCCGCGTCGGAAATCCCGAGCAGGCGCGCCGTTGGGGCTATTACTCCGTCACCTGGACGCTTGTCGCCATCATGGGCTCGATGATCATCTCCCAAGCTGTGCTGGGGGAAGCGGTCGGCTTCTACTATTATCCGTTCATGACGCTTAGCCGGTTCGTCAGCGCCTTCGACTTCTTCGAGCATCTGGAATCGCTTGTCATGATTCTATGGGTTCTCGATCTGTTCGTTCGAAGCGTCGTCTCCGGTTATGCCTTCGCTATCTCCTATGCCGAATGGACGGGGGTGTCCGATTATCGCGTCTGTCTTCTTCCCTGCATTCTGCTGATGGTGACGATGTCGTTCTGGATCGCTCCCGACGCTGCATCCTATATGGCGAATTCGTTGAAGAACGTCGTCTTCTATTACTTTCTCGCACACTTTGTCGTTCCGGTTGTCCTGTGGCTAGTAGCCGTGCTTCGCCGTCATAAGTATAAGCAACTGACCTCCCCGCACCAGCCGCCGGTTGATTCCGGTTATGCCGAAACCTGAAGAGCCGTTCCGAAGTCAGTCGACTTGCGGAACGGCTCTTCAGGTTTAATCATTCGGCTTGAAGCTTGATGATCAGCTTGCTCGCGCCTCGCTCCGGCCGGATAACGACTCCTTGGCCGGAAGGCTCGAACGTGCCGCCCGCGACGCCGGTTACTTGCCGGATGCCGCGAAGGACAACTTGCCAGCCGACCGCAGCGCTGTCGCCGGTTGCTTCGTCGCGCACTTCGAACGCGATCTCGCCGCCGCTGTGCGAAGCGGTCGCCCGCAGCTTGTCGGCGCCGCGCAGATCGGGAATCGCGACGCTTGCATAAGCGCCGTCCTGAAGCGCGAAGACGTGGAAGGCGACGCCTTCGGCATACTCGTATTCCGGACGATCGTCCGAGGCCCCGACCGGAATGATCGAGTTCTCTCGGGCGTACAGAGGCAGGTTGAAGTAGTCGTACGTCTCGTCACGCCACACGCCGCCCGGGACGCTCTCGCCGGTCAGGAAGTGGGTCCACCGTCCTTGCGGAAGATAGTACGAGGAGCGCCCGTCTTCGTTGAAGATCGGGGCGACCAGCAGGCTGTCGCCGAGCATGTATTGGCGGTCCAAATAATCGGCTGTCCGGTCGCCGGGGAACTCGAGCACCATCGCGCGCATCATCGGCAGGCCGAGCCGGGACGCTTGCGCCGCCTGACCGAACAGATACGGCATGAGGCTTAGCTTCAGCTTCGTGAAGCGGCGCAGCACATCGACGGCTTCCTCGTCGAACAGCCACGGTACGCGATACGAGGTGCTGCCGTGCAGGCGGCTATGGCTGGACAGCAGGCCGAACGCGACCCAGCGCTTGTACAGATCGGGTGTCGCGCTCTGCTCGAAGCCGCCGATATCGTGGCTCCAGAAGCCGAAGCCGGACAAGCCGAGCGACAGTCCGCCGCGCAGGCTCTCGGCCATCGACTCGAACGTCGCCTCGCAGTCGCCGCCCCAGTGCACGGGGAACTGCTGGCCGCCCGCCGTCGCGGAACGGGCGAACAGGGCGGCTTCCCCGACGCCGAGCTTCTCTTCGAGCACCTCGAAGACGACCTTGTTGTACAGTTGCGTATAGTAGTTGTGCATCTGCTGCGGGTCCGAGCCGTCGAAGTAGACGACATCGGTCGGGATGCGTTCGCCGAAGTCCGTCTTGAACGAATCGACGCCCATGTCGACGAGGGCGCGCAGCTTGTCGCCGAACCATCGGCAGGCGTCCGGGTTCGTGAAGTCGACGATGCCCATTCCGTATTGCCACAGGTCCCATTGCCATACGCTGCCGTCCGGACGCTTCAGCAGATAGCCGCGCTCCATTCCCTCATCGAACAGCGGGGAACGCTGGGCGATGTACGGGTTGATCCAGACGCAGATTTTCAGCCCCTTCGCCTTCAAGCGCTGCAGCATGCCCTGCGGGTCCGGGAACACGCGCTCGTCCCACTCGAAGTCGCACCACTGGTATTCCTTCATCCAGAAGCAATCAAAGTGGAACACAGCCAGAGGAAGGTCGCGGTCCGCCATGCCGTCGATAAAGCTGTTGACGGTCGCCTCGTCGTAATTCGTCGTGAACGACGTTGTCAGCCAGAGACCGAACGTCCACGCCGGCGGAAGGGAGGGCTTGCCGGTCAGGCTCGTGTAGCCGCCGAGCACATCCTTCAGGGAGTCCCCGCCGATGATGTAATATTCCAATTGCTCCCCGGCGACGCTGAACTGGTTCTTCGATACTTTCTCCGAAGCGACCTCGAAGGAGACGAGCTCCGGATGGTTCACGAAGACGCCGTAGCCCCGGTTGGTTACGTAGAACGGAACGTTCTTGTAGGCTTGCTCGGAAGCCGTGCCGCCGTCCTCGTTCCAGATGTCGACGGTCTGCCCGTTCTTGACGAATGCGGAGAAGCGTTCCCCAAGCCCGTATACCGTCTCGCCGACAGCGAGGTTAAGCTGCTCGCGGAAGTGGTGCTTGCCGTCCTGTGCCCTAACGAACGCGGTCTGCCTCGATCCGCTTCCCGTCAGGATGCGTCCCGTGTGGGAGTAGGTAATGGCGACCGGATGCGCCTTCGTGATCGTAACCGTCGTGTCTCCGCTCGTCAGGCTGACGAACGTCTCATTGTTGTCGATGGCGACGGAAGCGTTCCCATGGGCCTTCAGAGCGAAGGAGTCGGGTGTGCCGCGCTTGCGGCCCTTATGATGATAGAACTTCGCGCGGATGACATCCTTCTGCGGCGAGGAGAATTCCATCGTCATCAGCGGTTCGTTGAGGGTGTTGCCGCGATGCTCAAGATGGCGATGGGCGGCGTACACGGTGATCGAATCGCCGTTTACTCTCACATCGTGAACTTCGTAAGGGCTCAATACTTCGTATCCTTCGCGGGTCATCCAATAGCCGTTGCTGAATTTCATCGGATCGGATCTTCCTTTCCCGAATAAGTGTTGTGGCAGGTCTTGATTAACATTATAATGACGACAATGCAGATTATCTTGCACTAAACCGCGATAAATTAACACAATTCTGCGATCCCGGGAGGCGGAGTCATGAATTTAAGACATCTGCGGGAGAAAAGAAGCCACGGAACGCCCGGATTCCCCGTCGGCGTCTACGAGATGCGTCAGGAGGCGGGGCAGCCGATTCTGGAGAGTCATTGGCACGAGGAGGCGGAGTTCCTGTTCGTCGAGGACGGGCGGGCGACGTTCCGGATCGGGGCGGACGAATGCGAGCTTGCAGCGGGGGACGCGGTGTACATCGACGGCGGCGAGCTGCACGGCGCCTTCCCGATCGAGGGCGGAGGCTGCGCCTACCGGGCGGTCGTGTTCGACCTGAACTGGCTTGCCGCCCCGGAGGACGGCTTCTCGGCGGCATTCCTGCAGCCGCTCGCACGCGGACGGATCTCGCTTCCGTTCCCGCTCTCGTCCCGGACCGGGTGGGGAGGCCGCGTGCTGGAGACGCTTCGGCGGATCGCCGACCTGGACGGCTCGCCCGACCCGGCCAAGGAGATGAGGGTCAAGGGGCTTCTCTACCTGGCGCTGGCGGACATCTGGTCGTCGGGGGCATGGGAGGCAAGAAGCCGCGCCGACCTGGCGGACGCGAAGACGATCGACCGGCTGAAGGGGGCGATCGCCCATATCGAGAGCCACTGCAGCCGCAGATTGCCCGTCGGCGAGCTCGCCGGCATCGCCGGGATGAGCGAGGGACACTTCAGCCGCGTGTTCAAGGAGTTCATGCGCAAGACGCCGATCGAATATATCAATCATTACCGGCTGAGGCAGGCGGCGCTGCGGCTGGAGGAGGGGCGGTTGACGGTCGGCGAGGTCGCGCTCGAATCGGGCTTCGACAACTTCAGCTACTTTAGCAAGCTGTTCCGCACCGTATACGGATGCAGCCCGTCGGCGTATCGTCGCAAGGCGAGGGATTCCTGACAATCGTAATTTTAGCGAACGTGATTTTAACAAATGTGGTTTTACTATGGCGATTTTGTGGGCGATTTTATGCGGTTTTTCACATTCGTCGGCTTGGATTGGCGGGAATCGCGGCGTTTTATGTGAATTTTCGCATACATCGAGCACTTCGGACCAAAAATTGCGGTATAAATGTGATTTATCACATAGAATCGTCCAAACGATTCGTTATCGAACTGCGCCAATGTGAATTTTCACATATATTCCTGTCGGGCATAGGGGGGGAGGGCATCGTGGCGAGATTAGGTGCAACGGACTGTCCATTAGAAAAGCCAGCCGCAATTGGGCTGGCTTGGCGCTTGCGTTTACTCCTTGCGGCTGTCGTTGCCGCCGGAGGCATTCCCGGGTGGGCGAGGCGGCCGCGGCCTCTTGGCTTGGAACCGGGCAGATACGTAGTTGTGCTTGCGGTCGCGGAAGAAAATCCATCCTCCGATGAAGCCGACGCCCAGCAGGAACAAAATAAAGCCTATGACGAACGGTGCCCAGGAGAAACGGGGCGTGAGCAGTTCGACGCTGCCGAGCTGCGCGAAGTAGTCGAATAGGGCGTCTTTCATGAGAAGGAAGCCATATGCTGCCGCAAGCCCGGGAATCACAAGCATTAGAATGGCGATCAGGCGGGATATGACGAGCTTCACGTAACGGCCCTCCTTCCATACCCTTTATCATAACGATTATTATGAATTTTGTCCATGATTCGCTATGTTCCGACCGCCAAAGAAGGTAAAATAGAATGGAAAGCAAATTAGATTTAGATAAAGAGAGAATGTAAAGAAACCGGGCTCATGTCGGCCCCTTGGACAAGACGATCGGAGGATACATAGATGCCAATTGAAGTGGATGTTGCCGTGCTGGGCGGAGGCCCCGGCGGCTATACCGCCGCGGTGCGAGCCGCGCAAGCCGGCAAAAGCGTCGTCATTATCGAGAAGGACAAGCTCGGCGGGACCTGCCTGCATCGCGGGTGCATTCCGTCGAAGGCTCTGCTCCGAAGCGCGGAAGTGATCTCCACGGTGAGGAACGCGGCTTCCTACGGAGTGACGCTCCCCGACGGGGATGTATCCGTCGCCTGGGATGGAGTCATGTCGCGCAAGGGAGCGATCGTGGAGCAACTGCATCGCGGGCTTCAGGCGTTGATGAAGCAGCATAAGATCGAGGTCGTTCGCGGCTCCGGCCGGGTTATCGGCCCTTCGATCTTCTCCCCGCGAAGCGGAGCGATCGCGGTCGAGCTTGCGGACGGAGAGTCGGAGACGATTGTTCCGCGTCACGTTATCATCGCCACGGGTTCTCGTCCACGCAAGCTGGAGGATTTGCCGTATGATGAAGCAACCGTCGTGACGAGCGACGAAGCGCTGGACTGGCCCTCCATGCCCGCTTCCGTCATTATTGTCGGAGGCGGCGTCATCGGCGTCGAATGGGCCTCTCTGCTCAGCGACTTCGGGACAAAGGTTATTCTCGTCGAGACGGCGGATCGGCTTGTCTCGCTCGAGGACAAGGATGTCTCGGCCGAGCTCGCCAAGGCGCTCTCCAGGCGCGGCGTCGAGATTCATACGGGAGTTAGGCTTAACGCGTCCACCTGCGTCGTGAAGGACGGAGAGGTGTCGGTCGAGATCGAGAAGGCGGGAGCGTCCGTGCGTCTTAGCGCCGAGAGGATGCTGGTGTCGGTCGGCCGGCAAGGCAACGTGGAGAATCAAGGCTTCGAGAATACGGATATTAAGACGGAGAGAGGCTTCGTGAAGGTGAATCCGGTCACGCTTCAGACCGGCGAGCCGCATATTTACGCGATAGGCGATTGCATCGGCGGCATTCAGCTCGCCCATGCGGCCATGCACGAGGCGGCCGTCGCCGTCGACCATCTGCTCGGGCGCTTGGGAGCGACCGAGCGCGCGGCGGATCGCGACGTTCCGCGCTGCATTTACTCGCGGCCGGAGGCGGCTTCGATCGGCTGGGCCGAAGCGGAAGCCGCGGCGCACGGCCTGCAGACGAAGACGGCGAAGCTGCCGCTGCGCGTTCTGGGCAAGGCGCTTGTCCACGGGGAGACGGAAGGCTTCGCCAAGGTCATCGCGGACAAGGACACCGGCGACCTGCTGGGCGTGCACTTGGTCGGCGTCCATGCGACCGACCTGATCGCCGAAGCGTCGCTTGCGAAGCTGCTCGACGCGGTGCCATGGGAGATTGCGAAGGCGATTCACCCTCATCCGACGCTCTCGGAGGCGCTGCAGGAAGTGATGGCGGCGCTGGACGGAGGAGCGGCGCACGGCTGAGCCAAGAGCCTGAATGCTCTTCGCCCCGAATGTCCGCATTCCCGCCCAATACTCGTCCAAACCGGGCTCGAGCCGATCGACTCGGCTTGGACGTTTCTTTTTCGCGCAGACAGGAGTATAATAAGCACTAAGCTCAAGTATTAAGACCAGGTTATAATACTACCCCATAGTAGGAGGTACCCGCCTTGACCCATACCGGTTCCGTCAAGAACGTATCCCGACACGCCGCGCTCGGCCTGTCGGATGAGAGAGCTGTCCACATGTACGAGAAGATGCAGTTGACCCGCAAGTTCGACGAACGGGCGCAACTGCTGCAGCGAGCAGGCAAGGTGAACTTCCACATCTCCGGGATTACGCAAGAGCCTTCCCAAGTTGCGATGGCATTCGCGATGAACCTTGAGAACGACTGGTTCCTTCCTTATTACCGGGACTACGGCTTCGTTCTGTCCGTCGGCATGACGGTCAAGGAATTGATGCTGTCCCTCTTCGCCAAGGCAGAAGATCCGAACAGCGCGGGCCGCCAGATGCCCGGCCACTTCGGCAGCAAACGGCTGCGCATCGTGACGGGCTCGAGTCCGGTTACGACGCAGGTGCCGCATGCGGTCGGGTTCGCCCTCGCCGCCAAGATGCGGGGAGAGCAGTCCGTCTCCCTCGTCTCCTTCGGGGAAGGGTCGAGCAACCAGGGCGACTTCCACGAAGGCTGCAACTTCGCGGGTGTGATGAAGCTGCCGGTCATCTTCGTCTGCCAGAACAACGGCTACGCCATCTCCATTCCGTTCGCGAAGCAATCGGCCGGCCGCATCGCCGACCGCGCGATCGGCTACGGCTTCCCGGGCATCCGGGTTGACGGCAACGATCCGCTTGAGGTGTACCGCGTATTCGCCGAAGCCCATAAGCGCGCTCTGGCCGGGGAAGGGCCGACCTTGATCGAGATCATGACGTATCGGGTCACGCCGCACTCCACCTCCGACAACGACTTGGCGTACCGGACGAAGGAAGAGGTCGACCACCACAAGGCGCTGGACGCAATCCCTGCGTTCCGCGCGTACTTGACGGAGCTCGGGCTCTGGTCCGACGAGAAGGAAGCGGAGCTGCAGGCGCGCATCCGCAAGGAGATCGACGAGGCGACGCAATACGGCGAGAACGCTCCGTTCCAGCCGGTGGAAGACGCCTTCCGCTACGTATATGCGGATAGCGCGCCAGAAGGGGAGGGACGTTAAGATGCCGGTTATGGAATATATCGAAGCGATCCGCACGGCGATGAAGGACGAGATGGAGCGGGACAACCGCGTGTTCGTCATGGGCGAGGACGTCGGCCTGAAGGGCGGCGTGTTCGGCACGACGAAGGGGCTTCAGCAGCAATTCGGCGAGATGCGTTCGCTGGACACCCCGCTGGCGGAATCCGCAATCGCGGGCGTCGCGATCGGCGCGGCGATGGCAGGCATGCGGCCGGTCGCCGAGATGCAGTATTCGGACTTCATGTTCCCCGCCACGAACCAGATCATCAGCGAAGCGGCGAAGATCCGCTACCGCTCCAACAACGACTGGGACTGCCCGGTCGTCATCCGCGCCCCGATCGGCGGCGGCGTGTTCGGCGGGCTGTACCACTCGCAATGCCCGGAGTCGGTGTTCTTCGGCACGCCGGGCCTGAAGATCGTCGCTCCGTCCACCGCCTACGATGCCAAGGGACTGCTGCTCTCCGCCATTCGCGATCCGGACCCGGTTCTTTTCTTCGAGAACAAGAAGTGTTACCGGCTGATCAGCGACGAGGTGCCGGAGGGCGACTATACGGTGCCGATCGGCAAGTCGAAGGTCATGCGCGAGGGCGACGACATCACCATTATCGGCTACAGCATGCCGCTGCACTTCGCGATGCAAGCCGCCGAGGAGCTGTCGCGCGAGGAGGGGATCGAAGCCCATATTCTCGACCTGCGGACGCTGCAGCCGCTTGACCGGGAAGGCATTCTCGAAGCCGTCTCGCGCACGGGCAAGGTGCTTATCGTGCACGAGGATAACAAGACGGGAGGCGTCGGTGCGGAGGTTGCGGCGATCATCTCGGAGGAGCTGCTGTACGACCTCGACGCGCCGATTCGCCGCCTGTGCGGCCCGGACGTGCCGGCGATGCCGATCAACCCGCCGGGGGAGAAGCACTTCCTGCTCAACAAGGATAAGCTGAAGGCCGCCATGCTGGAGCTGGCCCGCTTCTAAGCGGCAGGTGCGAACGGCGGGCGGCCGAGGTCGGAGGGGACGAGGCGGAGGGACGAAGGATCGAAGGGGCAAAGGGGGCGGAGGAACGGGCTATGAGGAGCCCGGCCGATTCCCGCGTGCCCCGGTGCGAATTCGCCTGCCGCCGCGAGCCGAGACGATGAATACCGTTCCGAGCTGCCCGCTTTTACGCGGATTTTGCCTCCGCCGCCCGGCAGATCCCCGCCGCCTCGCGATTGCGTTGCGGGAATAGGCGGGGAGGCGGAATAGGCTGCATTTTGTGCGAGGGGCCGCCGTTTGGCGCGATTGTGTGTCGTCCGAGGCGGTTATGGCGCGATTGTATGTGGTTTTTCGCATAAAAGTGTTCGTCCGAGGCAGTCATGTCGCGATTGTATGCGGTTTTTCACATAAAAACGGTCGTCCGAGGCGGTTATGTCGCGATTGTATGCGGTTTTTCGCATAAAAGTGGTCGTCCGGGGCGGTCATGGCGCGATTGTATGCGGTTTTTCACATAAAAACGGTCGTCCGAGGCGGTTATGTCGCGATTGTATGTGGTTTTTCGCATAAAAGTGGTCGTTCGAGGCTGTCGTGTCGCGATTGTATGTGGTTTTAGTATAGGATCGGTTTAGCGTAGATCGGATAGAAGCGTTCAGGACGGCCGGCTAAGCCGGTGCGTTCTTCCGGAAGGAGAATGGATTCGATGCCCAAGCAAGTCGCTCAGATCACCATGCCGCAATTGGCGGAATCTCTCGTCTCGGCCACGATCGATCGTTGGCTGAAGCAGGTCGGCGACGAAGTGGAGATGTACGAGCCCTTATGCGACCTTATTACCGATAAAGTGAACGCCGAATTGCCGTCGACGGCACGGGGCACCTTGGTGAAAATCCTCGTAGGAGAAGGCGAGACGGTTGATGTCGGAACCCCGGTGTGCCTGATCGAGACGGAAGCGGAGGGCGGCGGCGAGACGGCGGGGGCCGGGGCACCGGCCCCGTCCGCTTCGGCTTCCGCTCAAGGAGCGCCGTCGCCGGGTGCCGGAGACGGCGACGCCGCCGGGGGACGGGCCTCCGCGGCGCCGCTGCTGCCGGCCGCCTTCGATCCGAACGCGCCGATGCGCCATCGGTATTCGCCTGCCGTCCAGAAGCTGGCGGCCGAGCATAGCATCGACCTGAGCCGGGTCGCAGGCTCAGGCGTCGGCGGCCGCATTACGCGCAAGGACGTGCTCGAAGCCTCGCAGAGCGGCACGGCCGGCTTCGCCGCCACAATCTCCGCTCCCGCTCCCGAAGCTCCGCGGAAGGAAGAGATTAAGGCGCCGATGGACCCGCGCGTGCCCGTTCGCTCGACCGGTCTTCACCTGACCGAGGAGCCGCGTATTCCGACCATCGAGGTCGAGGGGCACGAGCTGCCCGGCCGCGGCGAATACTTCATCGATGTCACGCCGGTCCGGAACACGATCGCGACGAGAATGCGCCAGAGCGTGAGCGAGATTCCGCACGGCTGGATGATGATCGAGGTGGACGTGACGAACCTCGTTCTGCTGCGCAACAGCCTGAAGGACGAGTTCAAGAAGCGCGAAGGAATCAACCTGACGTACATGCCGTTCCTGTGCAAGGCGACGGTTAACGCGATCAAGGATTATCCGATCATGAACTCGGTATGGGCGACGGACAAGATCATCGTCAAGCGGGACATCAACCTGTCGCTTGCGGTCGGCACCGAGGACTCGGTCATTACACCGGTCATCCGCAATGCGGACCAGAAGAACATCGCGGGCCTCGCCCACGAGATCAACGATCTGGCGCGACGGACGCGCGACGGCAAGATCAAGCTGAACGACCTGCAGGGAGGGACGTTCACCGTCAACAACACGGGCGCGTTCGGCTCCATCCTGTCGCAGCCGATCATCAACTATCCGCAAGCCGCGATCATGACGTTCGAGTCGATCGTGAAGAAGCCGGTTGTCATCAACGACATGATCGGCGTGCGCTCGATGGTCAACATCTGCTTGTCGCTCGACCACCGCATTCTCGACGGGGTCATCTGCGGCCGCTTCCTGCAGCGGGTCAAGGAGAATCTCGAGAGCTACAACATGGACACGAAGGTATATTGATCGGATTGGCGGGGACCGTACCGTCGGCTGAGGCCGGAGGGACGGTCCTTGGCGCGAGAGGAGGAGGCAGACGAATGGGCAAGACGTTGGTGACGGAATACTTATCCCGAATCGATTATCAACAAGCATGGGATCTTCAGAAGGGCGTCGTCGCGGCGATTGATCAAGGAAGCATCGGCGATGCGCTGCTGCTGCTGGAGCACCCGCCTACGTACACGATCGGCACCGACAAGCACCCGGAGCATCTGCTGCTCGGGGAAGAGGAGCTGAGGCGCAGAGGGATCGGGCTGTTCCAGATCGACCGCGGAGGCGACATTACTTATCACGGTCCGGGGCAGTTGGTCGGGTATCCGATGATCTATCTGGCGGCGGACGGCTTGGACCTGCACGCTTATCTAAGGTCGCTGGAAGAAGCGATTATCGGGCTGCTGGCGGAGTACGGAATCGAAGGCGGCAGGAAGCCGGAGTATACGGGAGTATGGGTCGGGGACGAGAAAATCGCGGCGATCGGCGTCAAGTTCAACCGGGCGCGGAATAGCCGCGGGTTCGTCACGAGCCATGGCTTCGCCTTTAACGTGAAGAAGGAAGTGGAGCGCGAAGGCTTCCAAGGCATCATCCCGTGCGGAATCGCCGAATACGGCGTCACGTCGCTGGAGTCGCTGACGGGACGGACGCTTGAGGTGGAACGAATCGGGCAGCAATTGCTGCCGCACTTCGTCCGCGTGTTCGGCTACGAAGCGGCCGTCACAGCAGAGATCCGATCACGCCTAGCAGGGCAGAAGCAACAATAGCGAACAGCATCAGGTAGATGACGATTTTGAACCAGCGTTTGTTGTTCATGGATTACGATCCTTTCCCCATACGATTGGTGAGAGCGGCGGTCGCGCCGCGTCTATCCCTTATTGTAACGCATCCGGACGGAGGAGGAAAAGCGATGATTCAAAGAGACAGGCTGCTCGCCGAATTTATGGAGCTGGTGCAGATCGACAGCGAGACGAGATTCGAAGCCGAGATCAGCGCCGTGTTGGCAAAAAAGTTCGAGGAGCTCGGGCTCGAAGTGACGGAGGACGATGCGGCGCAGAAGACGGGACACGGAGCGGGCAACCTGTTCGCGTGGTTTCCGGCGACTCCGGGAATGGAGAACGTGCCGGCGCTGCTGTTCACCTCGCACATGGACACCGTCGTTCCCGGCCGGGGAATCCGGCCGCGTCTCGACGACGACGGCTATATTCGCAGCGACGGGACGACCATTCTCGGCAGCGACGACAAGGCGGGACTTGCGGCAATGCTGGAGGCGCTCCGCCAGCTTCGCGAGCAGCACCAGCCGCACGGCCCGCTCCAGTTCGTCATCACGGTCGGCGAAGAGTCCGGCCTGCTCGGCGCGCTGGCGCTGGACGCTTCCCGGCTGCGCGGGAAGCTCGGCTTCGCGCTCGATTCCAACGGTAGCGTCGGCGATATCGCGATCGCCGCTCCGACCCAGGCGAAGATCAAGATAACGGTTCGCGGCCGCTCCGCCCACGCCGGAGTCAACCCGGAGGACGGCATCAGCGCCATCGAGGTCGCCGCCAGGGCGATCGCGCGAATGCCGCTCGGGCGGATCGACCCGGAGACGACCGCGAACATCGGCCGCATCGAGGGCGGCGGCCCGACGAACGTCGTCTGCGATCTCGTCACGCTCGACGCCGAAGCGCGCAGCGTCGTGCAGGAGAAGCTGGACCGCCAGCTTGCGGCGATGAAGGAGGCGGTCGAGACGACCGCGGCCGAGCTCGGCGCCGAAGCGGAGTTCGATAGCCGAATCGCGTATCCGTCGTTCCGCTTCGCAGAGGACGACGAGGTCGTGCAGATCGCCAGAGCCGCGATTGAGAGCCTCGGCTTGACGCCGCGCCCGTTCGTCTCCGGCGGCGGCAGCGACGCCAACGTGTTCAACGGCAAAGGCGTGCCGACCGTCAACCTGGCCGTCGGCTACAAGGACATCCATACGACGAAGGAGCGCATCAAGGCCGACGATCTCGTCAAGGTCGCGGAGCTCGTTCTCGCCATCATTCGCGAGATCGTGAAGTCGAATGCGAATGAGACGATTCGATAACGACAATGTGTTATAATTGTTGATAACGATTCTCATCACATTCGGGCGAGATGGCAGGTGCAAGAAATGCGTAATCAACATATCCATCGGACGATCGCCTACATCATGGATCATCTGGAACGGCCCCTCACCCGATCGGAGCTGGCCGAGGTCGCGGGCATCAACCCGGATCATTTTACCCGCATGTTCAAGAAGTACTCGGGGCAAAGTCCCTCGGATTATATCGCGCGCCTGCGGATGGAGAAGGCCAAGTCGCTGCTCAGCGAAGCCCCCTCAACGGTCATGGAAGTCGCCAGACAGGTAGGGTTCGACGATCCGTATCACTTCAGCCGCCGCTTCAAGCAGGTGGTTGGCGTCGCTCCTACCGCCTATATGGAATCCCCTTCGATCCGCATTGCCGCACTGGACGGATACGGCCATTGCCTTGCGCTAGGGATTGTCCCGGTCGCTGCGGATTCCGGCGTTGTCGGCCAGTCGCTGCCGCGGCCGGGAGACTCCGTAGTGGATTTAGGCTCGCCCGCTCCGGGCGGGATCGACAGGGACCGCCTGGCTGCGCTGAAGCCGGATGTCATCCTGGCGATGAACCGGGAGAACAGGAGGGAGCTGGAAGCGATCGCTCCCGTTCTGGCATTGAACGTGCTCGACGACCCGATTTACGTTCAGCTCAGGCAGGTAGCCGAATATGCCGGGCGGGAGAAGGAGGCGGAGCGGTGGATCAAGGAGTACGAGGAGAACTGCCGAAGCTTAAGAGCGAAGCTGTCATTGGTCGAGGGCGACCGGGTGGCCGTTCTTCGCGTCAGGGAGCAATTGCTGCAGGTGTACGGAACGCTGAATATGGGCTATCCGTTCTACCAATCTCTCGGACTGGCTCCTCCCGAACGAATTCGGATTCAGAGCCTGTGCAACCCGCACTTCCATTCGAGCGCTATCAGCATCGAAGAGCTTGCGTATTACGAAGCCGATCATTTATTCGTGGTTACGCAGCCTGACGAAGGAGCGCGAAGCCGGTGGGAGAAGCTTGCGGAATCGTCCGTTTACCGCGAGTACGCGTCTTCTCTGGCGGGGCCGGCGCACTTCCTGCAAGTCGGCAGTTGGTTGGCTTACGATCCGCTGTCCATACGCAATCAAGCGGAAGAGGCGGCCCGCTTGCTGGCGCAAGGACCCGAACGTCGGAATCGTCCATCCTTAACGCAAGATCCGGCCATGGTGCAGTTCCCGTAACCTGGATAAACTGAATAATGATATTAATAATCATTATCGTAGTTCAGAGGGGGATACCATGAGTTCGCATCACACTTCATCCAAGACAGGCTTTATGATCGTCATGCTATTGTTGTTATCGGTATTGTCGGCGGCGTGCGGGAGCAATGAGCGGTCGGAGCCTTCCGCCGCTCAGCCTTCGCAAGCTGCGGCAGCTTCCGAGAGCTCCGCGTCCCCGGAATCGGGTCCATCTTCAGCGGCATCGGCACCGGCCAAGACGACCCGCACGGTCATCGACGATTTGAATAGGGAAGTGGAAGTTCCGCTGGAGCCGAAGCGCATCGTGGCGGGCGAATTCGCCCCCGAGCTGCTGACACTCGGAATCAAGCCGATCGCCTCCGGAGACAACGGGTTCAAGGTCGTCTATACGCTGGACCAGATGGAGGGGGTAGAGCGGATCGGGGACCCGCCGAATCCGGAGACGATCGTGCTGCTTAGTCCCGATCTGGTGGTGGCGCCGACTGTCTTCCTGGATATTTATCCCGACGAGATGGAGAAGATCGCCCAGGTCGCGCCGGTGTATTACTTGTCTTACGAGCAAGACCCCGTTTACGGCATCTACAGGAAGCTGGCGGAACTGGTCGGGCAGAGCGCGAAGGCGGACTCCTGGATCGAGGAATTCGAGAAGGAGGCGGAGCAAGCGAGGGAGACGATCAAGTCGGCCATCGGAGACGAGACGGTATCCATCGTCCGAATTGAGAAGGGCAGGCTGAGGGTCTACTTGAACCGGAACTTTGCGGGCTACATGGTGCGCAGCGCACTGAAGCTCCCGGCTCCCGAGGAGGTGGACGAGGAGCTGATTAAGACTCCGTTCGGCTCCGCTGTGCAGATCTCGTTGGAGAGTCTGCCCGAATTCGCAGGCGACCACTTGTTCGTCATCGTCAGGGAAGAGGGCGACGACAACGAGGCCTTCCGCGAGATCGAGGAGTCGGGTCTGTGGAAGAGCCTCGATGCGGTTAAGAACGGCAAGCTCCACTTCCTTGACACGGACAGCTATTATGGCTCCGATATCGTGACCATTCGCGAGACGATGAAGGAAGCGGCGGACATGCTGGCTGCTGCGCCTTCCTCCAACGGAGAGTAGGGGCGAATGAACCATACCGGGCCAAGCCTCTCGTCCGTCATTCGGGAGAGGAGGACGATTCGGGACTTTAACGGAGCTCCGATAGGGATGGACACGCTGCTGGAGATTCTTCGGGACGCATCATGGGCTCCCTTCCATAGCAGGAAGGAGCCTTGGCGGTTCATCCTCTTCACGGGAGAAGGGAGAATACGCTTCGCCGAGGCGGTCGCCTCGACCTATTCCCGTGAGATGCGGGAGCGATGGGGGGACTGGGCGAGGAAGCAGTATTGCGAGCGGATTCCGGTTCATCTCCTGATCGTTATCGAAGCGGACCCGCGTCAGAAGTATTGGGAGGATGCCTTCTCCGCCGCTTCCGCCCTCATTCAGAACATTCAATTGCTTGCTTGGGAGCGAAGCGTAGGCACCGTCTGGAAAACAAACGAATGGAATTGGGAGCCGCTCTTCCTTCAAGGAGTCGGCGTCAGGCCTCATGAGAGAATCGTCGGAACCTTGCATATGGGCTACTTCGATAAGGTTCCCAAAGCGAAGCCGCGAACGTCGGTGGAGGATCTGCTTACAATCGTGGCTGAGTAGGGGGGAGAGGCGGCGCCTCGACGGAACCGAACAAGGCCAACAATGCCAACAAGGCCACAAAGTCAACAATCGCGCATAACGACAACAACAAGCCGGAAGTCCGCTGCGAACCCGATGCAGCGGACTTCCGGCTTGTTTTTTCCGCCGAATACCCGCAAGTAAAATAATCGAGTAAAATTTACAAAAAAAATCGTTTGTTATATGATAAACAAAAGTGGGTAAAGAAGTTGGGTAAAGAAAGGGAGAACAAGGATGATCGGGTTGAAGGAAATTGCTCAAATCGCGGACGTATCGATCTCGACGGTGTCGAACGTCTTGAACGGCCGCAAAAATGTCGGTCAGCAGACGAGGGAACGCATCCTGCAAATTTGCGCGGAGCACGGGTACGACATCAGCGGCGCGGTAAAAAAACCGAAGGCTGATCATCATCATACGATTTTGTTTATTTTCAGCGATTTCGACCGCGATTTTTACTTGAAGATCATCCAGGGCATCAGCGATTGCTTGACCGAGAACGGCTTCAACCTCGTCGTCTGCACGAACAAATCGAGTGCCGAGTTCATGCGCGGCGGCTTCGCGAGAGGGGCCATCTGCCTCGACGGCAGCATGTCCGACGACTTCCTGACGAATGTCGCCGCCAAGGAGATGCCGATCGTGCTGATGGACAGGGTGCTGGAGGCCGGTCACAACAACGCCAAGAGCGTCATCGTCGACAATTATCCGGTCATGTGCGAGCTTGTGCAAGGTCTGGCGGACCGCGGAATGAAGCGCTTCGGCTTCATCGGCGGGCTCGGCTTCACGCTGGACAACAAGGAGCGGTTCGCCGCCTTCGCGGATACGCTGGCGCATAATCGCATCCCGTTCGACCAAAAATATTATTATCACGGCAACTACAGGGAGAACAGCGGCTACCAGGCGGCCAAGCTGATGCTGCTCAGCAACGATCTGCCGGAGGTCGTCGTCTGCGCCAACGACAACATGGCGATGGGCGCGATCAAGGCGTTCGAGGAGCATCGCGTGCGCGTGCCGGAGGACATCTCCGTGACCGGCTTCGACGACTCGGCGCTGGCTGCGATGGCCGGCTTGACGACGGTTGCGATTCCCCGTTACGAGAGCGGTTATCTGGCAGCCAAGAAAATGCTCGAGATGGTCGCGGGGGAGCCTGCGGGACAGGAGCCCTTCAAGCTGGGGGCTTCGATCAAGTGGCGGACGACAGTAAAGTGATTTGCGGTTATTTTACTTGTTTTTACTAGAATATTTACTATAAAATTTATGAAAACGGATACTTTTTAGTTGACAGCGTATTCAAATACGAATATATTGGGTATATGAAGTAGGAGTTAATAAAATTTACTGAAGATATAAACGGGGAGGTTATGGGAATGGGTTTTGTAAAAAATGCTTCGATTTTACTGACGGTCACGGCCATGGCCGGGGCACTGGCTGCATGCGGCAATTCGGACAAGGAGAGCGGGACGGGCGGAGAGAAGCTTAAGAAGATATCGCTGTTCCAGTCCAAGGTCGAAATCGCGGAGCCGCTCGAGAAGCTCGCAGAAACCTACAAAAAAGAAACCGGCAACGAGGTCGAAGTATGGGGCTCCGCCGGCGATGCGTACATGACGCAGTTGCAAGCCAAGCTCGCCGCCGGGGAAGGGCCGACGATCTTCAGTGTCGGCACCGGCGCGGAGGCCGACAAGTTCAAGTCCTACTATGCGGATCTCACCAACGAATCGTTCGCCAAGGACATCGCGCCGAACATGGCGCTGATGGACGGAGACAAGGTTGTCGGCGTGCCTTACGGCGTGGAAGGCTACGGTCTCGTCTACAACAAGAGCCTTGTCGATCCGAAGGACGTTACCGATCTCGACTCGTTTACGAAGACGCTCGAGAAGTTCAAGGCCGACGGCATCAACGGGCTTAGCCTGTCGCAGGAGGCGTACTTCCTGATCGGCCACATCATCAATACGCCGTTCGCTCTGCAAGCCGATCCGCAGGACTTCATCGACAAGCTGAACAAGGGCGAGGTCAAGATGGCGGACACGAAGGAATTCCAGGAGTTCGCCAAGTTTATGGAAGCGATCCGGGCGAACACCGTCAATCCGATGGAAGTGAAGTACGACACGCAGATGGGCGACTTCGCGACCGGCAAGACGGCGATGGTGCACCAGGGCAACTGGAGCTACGGCATGCTGGCGGATTACGGAGACATCGGCTTCGATGTCGGCATGATGGCGCTGCCGCTCGCCGGCAACGACAAGATCGCAGTCGGCGTCGCGAGCAACTGGGTCGTCAACAACAAGGCCGATGCCGATCAGATCAAGGCGGCCAACGCCTTCCTGAGCTGGTTGTTCACGAGCGAATCCGGTAAAAAAGCGATTGTGGACGAATTCAAGTTTATCCCGGCGATGACCAACATCGAGGCGAAGGAGCTGGACCCGCTGTCGCAGACCGTATTCGAGGCGACGAAGGCAGGCAACACGATCCCGTGGGCACACAGCTACTTCCCGCAGGGGATCATCGTCAACGATCTGGCGCCGGCCGCGCAGGACTTTTTCCTCTCCAAGGATATGACGGGCGAGCAGTTCCTGAACAATCTCGATGCCGCCTGGGCCAAGGGAGCGAAGTAAGGAGCTCTGCCAGAAGACGGATGCGAAGGCCTAACCCGATTCCGGCGTTAGGCTTTCGTTGTAATCGGCTGTGCGCAACTTACTCGAAAGGAGGCGATCGTGATGTCCAAACGCAACAAAGGTTGGTTTGCCCTGTTTACGCTGCCGCTGCTGCTCGTCTTCGCGACCGTGGTCATCGTGCCCTTCCTGATCGGCATCTATTACTCCTTCGTGACGTGGGACGGCATCCCGGCCAACCCGAAGGAGTTCGTCGGGTTCGACAACTATGCCGAGCTGTTCAAGGACGACCGATTCATGACCTCGGCCTGGCATACGATCGAATTCACCGTGTTCGCGCTGATTCTCGTTAATGTGCTCGGGCTTGTCTTCTCGCTGCTCGTGACGATGAAGCTGCGCGTCAGCAACGCCGCCCGTACGATGTTTTTTATGCCGAACCTGATTGGCGGGCTTATTCTCGGATACATCTGGCAGTTTATTTTTACGGACGTGTTCAAGTTCCTGGGCGACAAGACGGGGATGGACGCCATCTTCTTCAATTGGCTGATCCATCCGCAGACCGCGCTGTTTGCGATGGTTATCGTGTTCACCTGGCAGATGGCCGGATATACGATGATCATCTACATCGCCGGCATCCAGGGCATTCCCGACGAGCTGAACGAGGCCGCCCGAGTGGACGGGGCCAATCTGTGGCAACGGTTGACCCGGATCGTGTTCCCGCTGCTCATGCCGTCGTTCACCATCTGCCTGTTCCTGACGCTGTCCGGCGCGTTCAAAATATTCGACGTCAATCTGTCGCTGACCAAGGGAGGACCGAGCAACTCGACCGAGCTGTTCGCGATGAACATCTACAATGAGATATTCGGCTACGGGCATTACGGGCTCGGGCAAGCCAAGGCAATCGTATTCTTCGTACTGGTGGCCGCCGTCACGCTGACGCAGGTGATCATCACGAAGAAGAGGGAGGTCCAGTACTGATGAACAGAACTAGCCGAACTTCGCTCGGTACGCTGCTCGTGCTGGTCGCGCTGGCCTTCCTCTCCCCGATCTACCTGATGCTGGTCAACTCCTTCAAGGACCGCGCCGAATTGTATCGCAATGCGCTGGCGCTGCCGGAATCGTTCAGCTTCCAGTATTACGCCAAGGCGATGGACAAGATGAACTTCATGACCGCCTTCGGCAACTCGCTGTTTATCACGATCGTGTCGGTCGCCATCGTTGTCGTTCTCGCTTCCATGACCTCGTGGATGCTTGTGCGGACGGACAACAGGCTGAGCCGGATCATCTTCCTCGTGTTCGTCTCGACGATGCTGATCCCGTTCCAGACGCTGATGATGCCGCTCATGCAGGTGATGGACTGGATTGGCGGAGCGCTGCATATCCCGATGCTCAACACGCGCGGCGGCCTCATCTATATGAACGTCGGCTTCCATGCCAGCATGGCGGTGTTCCTGTACCACGGTTTCATCAAGTCCGTTCCGATCGCGCTGGAGGAGGCGGCCACGCTGGACGGCTGCAGCAAGTTCGGGGTGTTCTGGCGAATCGTATTCCCGATGCTGAAGACGATCACGATTACGGTCGCCATCCTCGACGTCATCGCGATGTGGAACGACTACCTGCTTCCGTCGCTGACGCTCTCGGACAAGGCGCTGCGGACGATTCCGCTGTCGACGTTTTATTTCTTCGGAGAGTTCACGATTCAGTGGAATCTGGCGATGGCGGGGCTGACGCTCACGATCATCCCGGTCGTCATCTTCTACATGTTCGCACAGAAATATATCATTAAAGGCATCGCCGCCGGCGCGGTCAAGTAAGCGGCGGATCGATGCGGTACAACGAGATTAGACAGAGGCTGGAGGGAGCGCCATGACCGCGGTCAAGCGTGTTTGGTGGAAAAAATCCGTCGTATATCAGGTGTACTGGAGGAGCTTCTACGACACGGACGGCGACGGCGTGGGCGATCTGGACGGCGTTATCGAGAAGCTTGACTATATCCGGGGGCTCGGCGTGGACATCATCTGGCTTAATCCGGTGTACGAATCGCCCGATCTGGACAACGGCTACGACATCTCCGACTACGAGTCGATCATGCCGAAGGCGGGGACGCTGGAGACGCTGGACCGTCTGCTCGCCGAGACGCATCGCCGGGGCATGAGGCTGATCATGGATTTGGTCGTCAACCATACGTCGCATCTGCACCCGTGGTTCCTCGAATCGCGGTCGTCGCGGAGCAACCCGAAGCGGGACTGGTATATATGGAAGGATGCGTCCGAGGGGGGCGGGCCTCCGAACAATTGGCGCTCCTACTTCTCGCCTTCGACATGGGAGTGGGACGCGGCGACGGAGCAGTATTATTTCCATTCGTTCGCCGCGGAGCAGCCCGATCTGAACTGGCGCAACCCGGAGCTGCGCGAAGCGATCTGCGGCATGATGCGGCGCTGGCTGAGCCGGGGAATCGACGGCTTCCGGCTGGACGCCATCGCCCTGCTGGCGAAGCCGGACGGCTTCCCGGACGCGGAGCGGCCCGAGGATATTCGCTATCTGACGAACAACCCCGGCTTGCACGATTTTATCCGGGAGATGAATGCCCGGGTGCTGGCCGGCCGCGATATCGTCACGGTAGGCGAGGCGGCGTTCGTCACCCCGGAGGAAGGGCTGAAGTTCGTCGGCGAGGACCGGGGCGAGCTCGACATGCTGTTCCACTTCGAGGTGTGCGACGAGATGCCGTCGTGGGACATGCTGCGCTTCAAACGAATTCAGCGGCGTTGGTACGAGGGGCTGTGGGGCAGAGGCGCGAACTCGCAGTTCCTCAACAATCACGACCACACCCGGCAGGTGTCGCGCTACGGCAACGACGGCCCGTATCGGGTGCAGTCCGCCAAGCTGCTCGCGACGATGCTGCACACCTTGCCGGGCATCCCTTATATCTACCAGGGAGAAGAGATCGGCATGACAGGCGTGCGCTTCGACTCGATCGAAGAGTACAACGACATCGCGATGCGCAACCGCTATGCCGAGGAGGTCGCGGGCGGCCGGGAGCCGGCCGAAGTGCTGGCGAGCCTGCAGCCGCTCAGCCGCGACAACTCGCGTACGCCGATGCAGTGGGACGATTCGCGCGAGGCCGGCTTCACCTCCGGTACGCCGTGGATTCGCGTCAATCCCAATTACCGGGAGATCAACGCGGCGCGCGACCTGGCTGCCCCCGATTCCATCTACGCGTATTACCGGGAGCTGATCTCCCTTCGCCACCGGCACGACGTGCTGGCTTACGGGGAGTTCGAGGAATGGCCGGAGTATGCGGACGATGAGCATCTGTACGTGTACGAGCGGCACCTGGACGGCGTCCGTTGGCTCGTTGCGCTTAACCACGGAGACGAGGCGGCGGAGCTGATCTGGCCGGCGCGCATGGCCGGGCGCAAGCTGCGGCTTCTGCTCGGGAACTACCCGGCACCGGCGCTCGGAGACGAATCGGCAGGCGGCTCGAAGGGCGAGGGCGGATCGGAAGGCGGGGCGGATGGCGAATGTCAGGGCGAATGCCAGGGCGAGCCCGAAGGCCAATCCGAATCCGCAAGCGGCCGAACCAAGCTGCACCCGCACGAGGCGCGGATCTATGCCGTCGAATAAAACCGCAGGGGGCCGTCCCGGAAGTCATCGGACTTCAGGACGGCCCCTCTGCATTTGCCGAATTCGGCAAACCCGGCAAACCCACTGAAACCGCCGAACTCAACAAACTAGCCAGCTTCGCTGGACTCGCTGAACCGTTGAACTCGGGGAACTTACCAAGCTCGTCGAACTCGCTTAAGTCACCCAATCCGTCGAACCCCGCCGAACTGAACAAACTAGCCAGCTCGTCTGGATTCGCTGAACCGTCGAATTCAGCGAAATTACCAAGCCCGCAGAACTCGCTTAAGCCGCCCAATCCGCCGATCCTCCGCCGAACTCAACAAACTAGCCAGCTTCGCTGGACTCGCTGAACCGTCGAATTCAGCGAAATTACCAAGCTCGTCGAACTCGCCAAGCCACCAAATCCGCCGAACCCCGCCGAACTGAACAAACTAGCCAGCTCGTCTGGACTCGCTGAACCGTCGAATTCAGCGAAATTACCAAGCTCGTCGAACCCGCCAAGCTACCAAATCCGCCGAACCCCGCCGAACTTAACAAACTAGCCAGCTCGTCTGGATTCGCTGAACCGTCGAATTCAGCGAACTTACCAAGCTCGCCGAACTCGCCAAGTCACCAAATCCGCCGAACCCAACAAATTTTATGTGAAAAATCACATTGGCACAGCTTGATAAGGGGCAGTTTGGGCGATTATATATGAAAAATAGCATAAATAGAGGAATTTATGGTCGGGAATGCTGGATATATGCTAAAAAGCGCATAAAACGCCCAGATTCCCTCCAACTCCAGGCCGGCGAATGTGAAAAACCGCATATAATCCCGCTAGGCGGCAACGGCAGGAGGTTCTTAGCAGTAACCATGACCGCCATCGACCCGCTGAATGCTCAAAAAATGAGCATTCAATCTCCAACCATCGCCATCGACCCGCTGAATGCTCAAAAAATGAGCATTCAATCTCCCAACCATCGCCACCGACCCGCCGAATGCTCAAAAAATGAGCATTCAATCTCCCGACCGTCGCCACCGACCCGCCGAATGCTCAAAAAATGAGCATTCAATCTCCAACCATCGCCATCGACCTGCTGAATGCTCAAAAAATGAGCATTCAGCCTCCAACCATCGCCATCGACCCACCGAATGCTCAAAAAATGAGCATTCAAGCTCCCGACCGTCGCCACCGACCCGCCGAATGCTCAAAAAATGAGCATTCAAGCTCCCAACCATCGCCATCGACGCGCTAACCATCGCTGCCATAACGGGAGCTGGCCCCCAAGTGAGCGTTCACTCACCTGGAGGCTAGCCTCGTCGCGCTTATTAGTCTTGTACGGCTACGACCGCGACCGGATCTCCTGGCGCATGAACGCCACGTAGGAAGCGGCGAACGACAGCGCCGTCTCCGCGACGATCGCGACCACTTGCGGCCAGACGAGCAGCAGGCTCTGCCCGAACGACAGCGGGGCGTCGATGGCGAGGTACGCCTGGTCCTGCGTGACGAACGGATTCAGCGTTCGGACATCGGGCAGCAGCAGCGTGGACGCCGCTTCCTGGAACAGATAGGCGGGCGAGAGCCGCTGCAGCAGCATCATCCAGTTCTGCTGGTTGATGTAGGCATCGGCGCCGGCGGCGGCGTCCGGCGTTGTCGCGTTCGAGATCAGGCTGACGATCATCCCGTAGAATACAAGGAAGAAGATCCACACCGCGATGCCGCTCAGCGCGGAAGTCGCCGCCTGCTTGAAGCGGACCGAGAAGAGCAGGCTCAGGTTGAGCCACAGCCCGACGTAGACGGTCGTGATGACAAGCGCGATAACGACTCGCCAGAACTCCTCCGGCGTCGGCGGGTAGCCGATCGTGAGCAGCCCCATTCCCATGACGAGGAAGCCGAGGGAGAAGACGACGACGGCGATCAGGAGCAGGCCGGCGACGAACTTGGCGTTCAGGAAGTCGTCCCGGTACACCGGCTGCGACATGACGCGGCTGAGCGTGCCCTTGTTGCGCTCCGAGTTGATCGAGTCGAAGCCGATGGCGATGCCGATGAGCGGCGCCAGGAACGACAGGAACGTCAGGAAGTTGGGCAGCGAGCCGTCCGATATCGTGAACATCTTGAGGAACAGGAACGAGGTATCGATCTCCGATCCGCTGCCTGTCGCCGCCTCCTGCGCGTCCTTGAGCGCCGTGATCGACGAATAGATCGAGCCGATGCAGGCGAGGGTCACGAGCGCGAGCAGGATGAGGAAGCGCCAACTGCGGATATGGTCGCCGAATTCCTTCTGCACCATGACCCAGAACGCCGAGCCCGAGCCGGCCGGGCGGCGCTCCCGCTCCGCCGCTCCCCGCGCCTGCGTCCCGGGCGCTCCCGGCCGCCCCCCCGATACTCCCGGCGAATCCGCGCCGCGCCGCAAGGACGCCGGCAGCCGCAGCCGTTCAATGAGTCCGCCCATGGGAATCCCCTCCTTCGAAGTAGCGGTGATAGATGTCGTCGAGGCCGTACCGCGTTCGCCGCAGACCGCGCAGCGCGGCTCCGGAGGTGACGACGGCCGCGGCCAATTGCGCCGTCAAGTCGACGGAGCTGGCGACGCGGACGGTCGCGGCGGCGTTCGGAGCGCCGTGACCGTCCGCCTCCCGGCCCGCGAGTGCGTCCGCCTCCCGGCCTGCGAGCGCGTCCGCCTCGCTGCGGGAGACCGACAGGACGCCTTCGACGGACAATAGCGTCTCCTCAAGCGCGGAGGACCAGCCCGCCACGTCCAGCTCGACGAGGTGCGTCGGCCCGCCGTCCAGCTCGCGGGACAGCGTGTCGAGGTCGCCGGAGGCGATGAGCCGTCCCTTGACGAACAGGCCGACCCGATCGCAAATCTGCTGCACCTGGTGCAGGTGGTGAGAGGACAGAAGGACGGTCAGCCCTTCGTTCCGGCTCATCTCGCGGATCAAGACGAGCAGCTCGCGAACGCCCTCCGGGTCGATGCCGAGCGTCGGCTCGTCGAGGATGATGACGTCCGGCCGCTTGATCAGCACGTCGGCGAGGCCAAGCCGCTGGCGCATCCCGCGGGAGTACGCTCCCGTCTTCTTCCGCGCCGCTTCGGCCAGGCCGACCTTCTCGAGAAGCTGCTGCGCCCGCTCGCGGGCTTCCTTCTCGGGGACGCCGTTCAGCCTCGCCGTGTAGACGAGATTGTCGAGGCCCGAACGGTCCTCGTAGAAGCCGATGTCGTCGGGCATATAGCCGACCCTGCGCTTCACCTGCATCGGCTGGCGCGTCGAGTCGAGGCCGCACACCGTCGAGCTTCCGGCCGTCGGCTCGGTCAGGCCGAGCATCATCAGAATCGTGGTTGTTTTGCCCGCGCCGTTGGGCCCAAGCAACCCGAAAATCTCTCCCTGGCGAATCGACAGATCCAGTCCGTCCACCGCCGTGAAGTCCCCGTACTTCTTCGTTAGTCCTCTCAGCTCGATTACGCTGGAAGCTTGGCTCGCCCGATCTGTCTCCGCATCCTCGAATCCGGCATTGACGCCGGCATTCCATGCCGCATCCATCGCTTACCGCCTCCCGTACTTGCGGAAGAGCCCGTAGATGCCCGCAAGCACCGCCGCAATGATAACGACGCCGATCCAGCCCCAGAGCACCGACGTCTTCACCGTGACGCGGATCGCGGCATCGCTCGACTTCTCGGTCGACTGGGCGCTCAGGCCGACAACGTAGTCGCCCGACAGCGCCTTGCCGCTCGACTTGATCGTGGCGGTGACGGGCACTGATTCGCCCGGCTTGATCGAAGAGATCGTCTTCGGCTCGAACGTCACTTCCCAATCCGTCGGCGTCGTGCTCGTCAGACTGATGTTCTCCAGATCCGAGGTGCCGGTGTTCTGAACGACGAGCTCGAGGTTCTTCGTTCCGCCGGCGGTCACGTTCGCGCTGAGACGCTGGTCGCTTGTCGTCAGGTTCAGCCCGTACGTGCCGGTGATGACGGCCTGCATCGTTGCCTTGGCGCTTGTGCTGCTGTTGGACGCCTGAATCGGAATCTCATAGGTGTCGGCGGTCGCCTTGCTGGCAGGCGTCAGCGTCAGCGTGATCGATTGCGTGCCGTTCGCGTCGAGATCGACCGCGGTCACATTGCTGCCGTTCGCCGAGAAGTGGTAGTCCCAGCCGACCGGCGCATCCGCCGACAGCGCATACTGCTGCTTGCCGGCGGTCCGGTTGCTCAGCGTCAGGTTGTAAGTAAACGTGGAATCGGAGTGCCCCTGCATGTTGGGCTGCTCGGCGGTCAGCTCCGTCTTGTACGTTCCTTGCTCGGCGATATTGATCTTCAGAGCCAGCGAGCCGAACGCTCCTGCGTTGACGTGAAGCGCATAGTCGCCTTTGTTCACCTCGTAGGGAACCTGAACGTTCAGATTGACGCTCTCGGATTCGCCCGGCTTCACCGCGACCTGCTTGATCGGGTGCCCTCCGGCCGTCAGATCGATCGTCCAGTTGCTTCCCGGCGTGTCGTAGCTTAAGTCGGCGGTCTGGATCGAGTCGCCGTCGTTGATCAGCTCGATGCTGTAGGACAGCGATTCGCCAGCTGCGGCGGACAGGCTCGTATAAGGCGTGTACAGTTTGGCGCCGCCGGCGGCGAATGCCGAAGCCGATGCGGCCAGCGCCGCAACGCAGAGCACAAGTGCGAGCGCGGCGATTTTGTTGCGAATGGTGGTGAACATGTCGTTGGACCCCTCCCGAGGCAGGAATTTAGTATCATTCGGGCTACGTCCGAGCGGGGCGGACGGATTTACGTTTTTTTGTTTTTCCCGGATAAAAATTGGCTTAAAAGAACCTTAAAACAAAATAAAAACAGCCCGCCGACGTTCCCAGCCCGGAGCGAATCTGGTATGAATGACTTATCGAATGTCTTATCGAATTGATAGAAAAGGCGGGGGGGATGAACATGCAAGCGACCGCGAACGGGCCGAGGAAGGTTGACGCGGAGCTGCTGCGAGCCATTGACGAAGGGGATGCCCGGGCGTTCGACCGGTTCTACGAGCAGGCGATGCCGTTTATGCTGCCGATTGCCGTTCATCTGCTGGGCGACCGGATGGAGGCGGAGGACGCTTGTCACGACGTGCTGCTGGCGGTCATCAAGCATCCCGAGAGGTTCGATCCGGCGCGCGGCTCGGTCGAGGCGTGGCTCGCGATCCAGACGAAGAGCCGCTGCCTGGACGGCCTGCGCAAGCGGAAGAAGCTCGTTCTTCGCGAGACCGAGAAGGAGGAGCGCGGGATGTCCGGGGCGGTGTCGCGGCCCGAGGAGACGGTGCTGGCGAAGCTGCAGGGCGAGGCGGTCCGGCGTGCGCTCGAGGAGCTGCCCGGCACCCAGAGGCAGACGCTGGCGGCGGCGTTCTATTCGTCGAGAAGCCAGCGGGAGCTTGCCGAGGAGTGGCGGCTTCCGCTCGGCACGATCAAGTCGCGGATTCGGTACGGACTGAACCATATGAAGAAGTCCTTGGAGAAAATGGGCTGGGCGGACAAGGAGGAGGCGGAGGAACGTGGATAAGCGAAGCTGCTTCGTGCCGGAGACGGCATGGATCGACTACCATCTGGGGAAGCTCCCTCCATCGGAAGAAGCGGCGCTGCGCCGCCATCGCGGCTCCTGCGCCGATTGCCTCTCCGCCAGCCGGGAGTGGGAGGCGCTGCTCGGCGCGGCTGCGTCGCCAACGATCGTGACCGATCCGGCGCCGGCGGACGCGGCCGTTCCGGCGCGGGCCCCGGCCGGGCTCCGGGCGCGCGTCGTCCTGCACGGGGCCGCGCGCCGGGCCGGGCGGGCGCTCGCCGCGCTGTGCCGCCGCCGCGCGCTGGCGGCCGTGTCCATCGCCGCCGTCGCGATCGCCCTTGCGGCGTTCGCCTTCCAGGGGCTCGGAGGCTCGAAGCCGTCGGTCGATCCGCAGGATTATGCGGAGCGGCACGAGCCGAACGCGGCGCTGGTGCTCAGCCGGCCGGATACGGTCGTCTATCGGCTCGGTTCGAGCACGGTGCTGCCGGCGGGAGCGGTTGCCCCGCTGACGCGGGAGACCGTCTGGATCAACAGGAGGACGCACGAGCTATTCGTTCTAATGGAGGGCATGATTCCTTCGGGCGATCTGGACGTGCAATTGTGGGCGTATGCGGACGGCAACGCGTCCAATCTGGGGCTGCTCCAGTTCAACGACAACCTCGCCCACCTGTACTCCAGCAACGTCCGGCCGGATGAATGGGAGTCGCTTGCGCTGACGCTGGAGCCGAAGGGAGGCAGCCTGGCGCCGACATCCCCGGAGACGGCGTCCGTCAAGCTGGACGAAGCGGAATAAAGCGTCGCTCGCGGGCGAATCAACGAGCGGGAGAGCGCTCCTTCGCGGGCCGAAGCACATCGACAAGGCGGGCGCTCCCGCCTTGTTCGCGTTGTATCCGGCGAATCGCGCTGCGAATCTCCCAAGCTTTGCCTACCCACTGCAGCCGGCTGTTTGTCTCGTATCTTTTCAACATGATCATCCGTCCTCCCCATGCGGCCGCCCCGATCGAGCCTCGCTTGCATTCTCCCGGACAAGCCTATATCTTGAACCTATGACCCACGTGGGCAAAAGATGACTGGAGGATTATGCAATGAGCCAACCGGATGCGACGAACCATCCCTTCTACGAGAGAACGATAGAGACGAAGCCGATCTTCGACGGCCGCATGATCAAGGTGCAGGTGGACACGGTCGAGCTGCCGAACGGAGAGACGGCCACCCGCGAGATCGTGCGGCACCCGGGAGCGGTCGCCGTCATCGCGCTGCTGGAGGGTAAGCTGCTTGTCGTGGAGCAGTTCCGCAAGCCGCTCGAACGGATGCAGGTGGAGATTCCGGCGGGGAAGCTGGAGATAGGCGAAGATCCGATGGAAGCGGCGAACCGGGAACTGGAGGAGGAGACGGGCTACCGGGCGAAGTCGCTGAAGCATCTGCAGACGTTCTCCACGTCGCCGGGCTTCGCGGAGGAGGTTATCCATCTGTACTATGCGGACGAGCTGGAAGCGGGCGAGGTCCATCTCGACGACGAAGAGTTCCTTACGTGCGAGGCGATCTCTCCGGAGCAGGCGCAAGCGTATATTGCGGATGGGCGGATCTACGATGCGAAGACGCTGCTGGCGGTGGCGTACTGGCGCCTCGGCAGCTTCGCGGGACTGCGCTGATATGAGCGAGAATGCAATCGAGCCGAACGCTGCGCTCCGGGACGGAATCCCGGTGTTCGCGGACCTGCACGTCCATATCGGTCGCGCAAGCGAAGGCGAGCCGGTGAAGATAAGCGCAAGCAGCGGCCTGACGTTCCGTTCGATCGCGGAGGAGGCGTCCGAGCGCAAGGGAGTCGGCCTCGTCGGCGTGATCGATTGCCATTCGCCGCCCGTGCAGCGGGACATCATGGACTGCCTGCATTCCGGCGAGATGGAGGAGGTGCCTGGCGGAGGCATCCGTTACCGGAACACCGTCATCCTGCCGGGCTGCGAGGTCGAGGTGAAGGAGGAAGGAGGCGGGCCGTTCCATCTGCTTGTCTACTTCCCGACGCTGGAGGCGATCCAGGGGTGGACCCGCTGGATGGAGCCGCTGATGAAGAATGTCAGTCTCAGCTCGCAGCGAATCCGGACGACGGCGCGCGAGCTTCAGGCGGAGGCGATCGCCCGGGGCGGTCTCGTGATTCCCGCGCACGCATTCACGCCGCATCGCGGCTTGCTCGGCTGCTCGGCCGACCGGCTCGCGGATCGCCTCGATCCGGACGGCATCGCCGCCGTCGAGCTGGGCTTAAGCGCCGATACGAGAATGGCGTCCCGGCTGCCGGAGCTGGATCGCTGCCCGTTCCTGACGAATTCGGATGCGCACTCCACCGGGATGATCGGCCGGGAATGCAACGAGCTTCTGCTCGGCGGGCTCAGCTTCGCGGAGTGGGCGCTGGCGCTTCGCGGCGAGAGCGGCAGACGAATCGTCTCGAATCTCGGCTTGCACCCGAGGCTGGGCAAGTACCATAAGACGTTCTGCGCGGCTTGCAAGCAGCCGGTCGACGCGGCGGAGGCGATTCCGGAAGCGTGCCCGAGCTGCGGCAGCCGCAGGCTGGTGCGCGGAGTGGCCGGGCGGATCGACGAGCTGGCGGAGCGGGCGGAAGGCGAAGGAATGGAAGGACGTCCTCCGTACATCCGCCAGATTCCGCTCTCGTTCTTCCCCGGCATCGGTCCCAAGCTGCGACGGAGGCTGCTGGAGGAGGTCGGGACGGAGATGGCCATTCTGCATCGCGCTGCGCACGAGGCCATCGCCGAGGTCGCCGGAGAGAAGCTGGCATCGCTCATTCTCGCCGCCCGGGAGGACAAGCTGTCGCTCGTCCCCGGCAGCGGCGGCGTCTACGGCCGGATCGGAGATTAACCGCTAAGGCGGAGCGCATATTCGCGCCTCCTTCGTCATACACATAGGCACCGGACAAGGATGCTTAAGGACGAGGGGGCAACAATGGTGAGGAAAAGGCTGTGGAACCTGTCCGCCCGCGATAACCGCAACATGTATATTTTCATAGGGGTGCTGCTGCTGTCCGGGGTCGTCTTCGGCGTCGTGCTCGTGAACGCCTTGACGCTGGATCAGCAGCAGGATCTTGCGGACAGGCTCGGCGCGTACTGGCAGACGTTCGGCAATCCGGATTCTCTCGACGCGGGGGCCGCGTTCCGGGAACGCTTCCTGCTCTACGCCAAGTGGTTGTTCCTGATCTGGACGCTCGGCTTGTCCGTCATCGGCCTGCCCTTCGTCATGGCCCTGGACTTCCTGAAGGGAGTGCTGCTCGGCTTCTCGGTCGGGCTGATTATCCGGGAGCTTAACTGGCACGGAGTCGGCCTGTCGCTCGCGGCGATCGCCCCGCAGAACCTGATCGTGATTCCCGCGCTGATTATTTCCAGCGTGTCCGCTTCGCGCTTCGCCTACTACTTCGTTCACGAACGGCTGTTCCGCCGCAAGGGAAGCATGTTCCCGCCGATTGTTGCGCATACCGCCGTAGCGATCGCGATGCTGCTGGTGCTCGGAGTCGCCTCTCTCTACGAAGCGTACGTATCCCCGCTCGTGCTCGAGAGAATCGCTCCCGAAACGGCTCGAATATCCGCCTCGTTCCTTCTCGGAAAATAGCGAATCGGGCAATTTTCGTCAATCTTTACCTGTTAACGTTTGACTTCCGAAATATGCTCCCCCTATAATGGAATCAAGTGTGTTGAACGGGTTAAGGGGGAGAATCATGGAAGCCCGAATCGAGAAAGTGAAGCAGCAATTGCAATCCCAGGGCTACAAGTTGACCCCGCAGCGGGAAGCGACAGTCCGTGTTCTCCTGGAGAACGAAGAGGATCACCTGAGCGCGGAAGACGTGTTCATGCTCGTTAAGGACATTGCGCCCGAGATCGGGCTGGCGACAGTCTATCGAACCCTTGAGCTGTTAAGCGAGATGCATATCGTCGAGAAGATGAACTTCGGAGACGGCGTGGCCCGGTACGATCTTCGTACGGAGAGCAACAAGCATCACCATCATCATCTCATCTGTGTGCAATGCGGCTCCATGACGGAGATTATGGAAGACTGGCTGACTCCGCTCGAGGAGAAGCTGGAAGCCGAGTACAACTTCACGGTGCTCGACCATCGGCTTGACTTCACGGGAGTATGCGCGAAGTGCCGGGCGAAGGCGGAAGAGGCGGCCAAGCAAGCGGACTCGTCGGCTTCGAAGAGCTTATAACAGCGACCAATAGAGGATGCCACGGGAGCCATGCGGCTTAGCGGCATCCTCTTTATGCAATTCGCCGGCAGTTGCGGGTTCAGAGGAGGTCTTCGATGGCGCTCTCGAGCTTCTCGGGAGCGACCGTCGGGGCGAAGCGCTTGACGACGCGGCCTTCGCGGTCGACGAGGAACTTCGTGAAGTTCCACTTGATGCTGCCCGAGCCGAGAAGGCCGGGGGATTCCTTCTTCAGGAACCGATAGAGAGGATGGGCAGTCTTGCCGTTCACGTCGATCTTGGCATACAAGGGGAACGTCACGCCGAAGTTCAGCTCGCAGGCGCTCGCCACTTCTTCGTTGTCGCCGGGCTCTTGGTGCATGAATTGGTTGCTCGGGAAGCCGACGATCGCGAGGCCCTTGTCCGCGTACTTCTCGTGAAGCTTCTGCAAGCCGTGGAACTGAGGCGCGAGACCGCACTTGGTCGCCGTGTTGACGATCAGCAGCACCTTGCCTTTATACCGGGCCAATGTCTCTTGCCGGCCTTGAATCGTGTTCACCTCGTAATCGTAAACCGTCATCGTATTTCCCTCCCCGTCATGTTAGTGATATAATTTAATTTTATAAAATCTAATTTGGAAGTCAAGGGGAGTGTACCGTGAGCGACGACCTGAGCGACGACCTGATGAAGCTGGACAACCAGTTCTGTTTCGCCGTATATGCTTGCGCCCGCGAGATCACGAAGCTGTATCATCCGCTGCTGAAGGACTTGAATCTTACCTACACGCAGTATATTACCCTGCTCGCGCTGTGGGAGCGGGACGACATCTCCGTCAAGGAGCTGGGCGAGCGGCTCTACCTCGATTCGGGGACGCTGACGCCGCTGCTCAAGAAGCTGGAGGCCGCAGGCTACGTCAAGCGTGTGCGCGATCCGAACGACGAACGGAGCGTGCGCATTCTTCTGACGGAGGACGGCCGGGCGCTTAAGCTCAAGGCTTGTACGATTCCGGAGCAGCTCTACCGCCTGGCGGGAGCCGAGGCCGAGGAGCTGATGGCCGTGCGAGATCAGATGGCGGCGCTGCTGAAGCGGATTCACCGTTCCGAAGAGCCGGACGATCCGGCTCCGTAACGAGGCAAGCCGCCCTGCCGCCGCGACGCGGGCGGCAAGGCGGCGGGGGAGGCGGATAACGGGCTAACAGCTCTTGCGCGAGGCTCTCTTCCGAATGCCGAGTCCGGTCGCGGCGGGGGCAACCTGGAGCAGGCCGGAGCCGACGGCGCTTCGGCCGCCCGGAATGCGCAGGGCGTACTTCCGCAGCCGGGCCGCCGCTGCGCCCGCCTTGAGCCCGGGCGAGACGCCGCGCAGCAGCACGGCGCCGCCCGCCACGTGGGGGGCGGACATGGAAGTGCCGGACATCCGTGCGTACGTGCCGTTCAGGTACGTCGACAGGATGTTCACCCCCGGGGCTGCGATGTCGATGCCCTTGCCGCGGCTGGAGAAGCTGGCGACCCGATTGCGCCGCGTCGTCGCGGCGACGGCGATGGTCTCCGGGTAGCGCGCCGGAACGTCGAGGCCCCCGCTCGCTCTGCCGTCGTTGCCGGCGGAAGCGACGAGGATAATCCCCTTGCGGCGCGCCCTTCGAAGCGCGGCCCGAAGCGCCTGGCTGTCGCCCGGCATGCCGAAGCTCATGTTGATGACCCGGATGCCGTGGGCGATGCACCAGTCGATGCCTTGCACGATATCCGAGATGTAGCCTTCGCCCCTGCGGTCAAGCGCCTTGACGGCGTACAGCGCGGCGCGCGGCGCATTGCCGAGAATTCGGCCGCGGCCCGTCGCGGCGGCGATGCCGGCGACATGCGTGCCGTGTCCGTTGTCGTCGGCATACGAGCCGCCGGGAACGATTGTGTTCGTCCCGCCCGCGATGGTCAGGTCGGGGTGAGCGGCGATGCCGGTGTCGAGGATCGCGACGCGCACGCCGCGCCCCCGGGAGCGCGGCCAGAGCGGCGGGGATTGCACGCGGCATACGTTCCATGGCGCTTTGGCCGGACAGGCGGCCCGTACGCGGCCGCTCTTGCGCTTGGCGCCGGACGCGCTCAGGCCGTGGGCGGATACCTTCGCATCCTTCTCGATGTAAGCGATGCGCGGATGCTTGTGAAGGGCTCCCCAGCGGCGCTTCTTCTCGGCATGGCAGCAGATCAAGCGCAGCGCCTTGGAGCTCTTGACCGGCTTGATGCCCGCTGCGGCCAGCTCCTTCAGGCATCTGCGGTAGTCGCCGCTGCGGCGCAAGGAGACGATGCGCCGCTCGGTCGAACGCGAAGGACGGGGCCTAACGGAACGGGACAGAATCTGTTCGACAGGCTTCATTCTCGGACAACTCTCCCTGGACAGAACGATTTGGGCGGTCAAGGCCTTCCCTAAGGCAATGTATGGACGAATGCTCCGGATGGTGAGCCCAGTTCGGCCGAACGGCTCCGTCTGCGCTTCGGTCCGGCAACTTGATCGGCACGAGTCCGCTTAATCGGCGCGAGTCGGCATGAAACGGCTCTTGTCCGAATAGGATGCTTCCAAAACCGAAGATGAAGGGGCGGAAGCGATATGCGCGAATGGTCTGGCAAGTGGATAGAGCGGCTTCAGTTCACCCTGCTTTTTCTCGTGTTGACCGTTATGGTTCATCATGTGTTCGGCTGGATGCAAGGCTGGGTGTCGCCGATGGACCCGTACAAGGTGCCGGACGGAAGCTCCGCCAAGGTGTTCCTGTCCGGCGATCCCGCGGGAGCCATCGGCGCGGAGGCGGTTAAGGACCGGCTCAAGCTGTTCTGGGAGCTGGGCGAGTAATACGGAAGGAGTTCGAAGCGCGCGATGAAGACGCATATGGAGGAGTTCCTCCTTTATCTCGAACAGGAGAAGGGGCTTGCCGCGAGCTCGCTTGGCAGCTACCGCAGCGATCTGACCGACCTGCTCCGGCATCTGGAGGAGGTCGGGATCACGGAGCCGGAGGGGATTCAGCCCCGCCACCTTGCCGCTTATCTGGCGAAGCTGCGCGGAATGGCCCGGTCGAACGCGACGCTGTCGAGGCGGATCGTGGCCGTTCGGGCTTTCTGCCAACGGCTGTTCTCGCTTCGCGTCATTGCGGACAACCCGGCGCTCTCGCTGCAGGCCCCTCGGCTGGAGAAGAAGCCGCACAAGGCCTTGTCGGAGGCCGATGTCGAGTCTCTGCTCGAGGCGCCGGAGACGGGGACGCCGATCGGACTTCGGGACAAGGCGCTGCTCGAGCTGTTCTATGCGTCGGGCCTGCGGGTGTCGGAGCTGCTGGCGCTGGATGTGAAGCATATTCGCCCCGAGTTCGGAATGCTGAGCTGCGTCGGTCCGGGCGGACAGGAGAGAATGGTGCCGATCGGTTCCTTCTGCGCGGAATGGATGGTAAACTATATCCAGCGATCCAGACCGGCCTTCCTCCGCGAGGGGAAGGAGGAGCAGGCGCTCTTCCTGAACCATCTCGGCGGAAGGCTGACAAGGCAAGGCTGCTGGAAGCTGATCAAGAAGTATGCGGACGCAGCCGGGCTTGAGAGCGAGATCGCGCCGCATACGCTTCGGCAATCGTTCGCGGTCCATCTGCTCGCAAGAGGAGCCGATCTGCGTTCGGTTCAGGAGATGATGGGCCACAAGGCGCCGGCGACGACGCAGGCTTATCAGCCTCCGGCCAAAGCTCGGCTGAAGGAAGTGTATGAGATCGCCCACCCGCGGGCACGCAAGCCCCCCAAGGAGGATTAAACGCATGAAGTTTCGCCGCATAACCGTTATCGTGCTCGACAGCGTCGGCATCGGAGAGCTTCCCGACGCGGACAGCTACGGGGACCAAGGCGCCCACACGCTCGGCCACATTCTGGAATCGGTTCCGGGGCTGCAGTTGCCGAACCTTCGCAAGCTCGGGCTCGCGAACATCGCCCCGCTCGGGAACTGGGAGCCGGAGCCGTCCCCGACGGCGTTTTACGGCAAGATGGCGGAAGTATCCGCCGGCAAGGACACGATGACCGGCCATTGGGAGCTGATGGGGCTGAAGATCGAGACTCCGTTCCGAACGTTCCCCGGCGGCTTCCCGGAGAAGCTGATCGAAGCGTTCGAGAAGGAGACGGGGCGCGGTGTGATCGGCAATAAGCCGGCGTCGGGCACGGCCATTCTGGACGAGCTCGGCGAGCAGCAGATGAGAAGCGGAGACTGGATCGTGTACACGTCGGCGGACAGCGTGTTCCAGCTTGCCGCCCACGAGGAGATTATTCCGCTCGAGGAGCTGTACGACGCCTGCCGGATCGCCCGCCGCTTGACGCTGACGGACGAGTTCTCCGTGGGCCGCGTCATCGCAAGGCCTTACGTAGGCAAACCGAAAGCGTTCGAACGCACGCCGAACCGCCACGATTACGCGCTCAAGCCGCCGCAGCCGACCGTGCTGAACTCGCTGAAGCACTCGGGTTATCAGGTGGTCGCCGTAGGGAAGATCAACGATATTTTCGACGGGGAAGGGATTACGCGCGCACTGCCGACGAAGAGCAACGCCCACGGCATCGAGACGACGCTTCGCGAGCTGGACAAGGACTTCGAGGGCTTGCTGTTCGTGAACCTCGTCGACTTCGACTCGCTCTACGGCCACCGGAGAGACCCGGCCGGCTACGCGAGAGCGCTGGAGGAGTTCGACCGCGCCGTGCCCGAGCTTCTCGGCAAGCTGGGGAAGGACGACCTGCTTGTCATTACCGCGGATCACGGCAACGACCCGGTGCATCGCGGCACCGACCACACGCGGGAGTACGTGCCGCTTCTCGTCTATTCGCCTTCGCTTGAAGGCGGAAGACTCGGCGTTCGCGAGACGTATTCGGACCTGGCCGCGACGATCGCGGACAACTTCAAGGCGCAGGCCACCGGCCGGGGCCGGAGCTTCCTGTCCGAGCTGCAGGGATAGGGCGGCGTTGGGGAAGGGGGAAGTTACTCAAGTGCGGGCGCAGGTGCTGGTATGGCGGGTCCGGATGAGTAACCATGACTCAACGGAACGCCTCCGGAATTCCGCGTTAAATAGGCTAAACGGCCGATTAGAGACAAAGGAGAGATTCGCATGGCTATTCAAACGAGGCAAGTTATCGAAGAAGCGGCTTCTTACATTCAATCGCTCACGGCGCACGTTCCCGAGGTGGGTCTTATTCTGGGGTCGGGGCTTGGCGTGATCGGGGACGAGGTCGAGGATGCGGTCACGATTCCGTATGCGAACATTCCGCACTTCCCGGTCTCGACGGTTGAAGGCCACGCGGGGGAGCTTGTGATCGGACGGCTCCAGGGGCGTATCATTGCGCTTATGCGCGGCCGCTTCCATATGTACGAGGGCTACGAGCCGGAGCGGACGGCGCTGCCGGTACGCGTCATGAAGCAGCTCGGGGTGAAGACGCTGCTCGTGACGAATGCGGCGGGCGGCATCAATCTGGACTTCTCGTCCGGCAATCTTATGCTTATCTCCGATCATCTGAACCTGACCGGCCGCAACCCGCTCGTCGGCCCGAACGACAACGCGCTCGGCGTCCGCTTCCCGGACATGTCGGACGCCTATTCGCGGCGTTTGCGCGCCGTCGCGAAGGAGACGGCGGCGGCGCTCGGCGTGCCGCTTAAGGAAGGCGTCTATGCCGGCTTGCTCGGCCCGAACTACGAGACGCCCGCCGAGATCCGTTACTTGCGCATCATCGGCGCCGATGCGGTCGGCATGTCCACCGTGCCGGAAGTGATCGTCGCTCGCCACGCGGGCATTGAGGTGATCGGCATCTCCTGCATCACGAACATGGCCGCGGGCATTCTCGACCAGATGCTGTCTCACGAGGAAGTGATGGAGACGTCGGAGCGGGTGAAGGGCGAGTTCGTGTCCTTGGTGCTGGCGCTTCTGCCCAAGCTGTAGACAATCGGCAGGGAAGAGAGGGAGGATGACGACGATGCGCATGGTGGATGTGATCCGCAAGAAGAGAGCGGGAGATGAACTGACGGCGGAGGAGATTCGCTTCGTCGTCAGCGGTGTCGTGACGGGAACGATTCCCGACTATCAGACGTCGGCATGGGCGATGGCCGTCTGCTTCACGGGCATGACGGACCGGGAGACGGCCGAGCTGACGCTCGCGATGGCCCGTTCGGGCGATGTCGTCGACTTGTCGGCGATTCGCGGCGTCAAGGTGGACAAGCACAGCACAGGCGGCGTCGGAGACAAGACGACGCTCATTCTGGCGCCGCTGGTCGCAGCTTGCGGCGTGCCGGTCGCGAAGATGAGCGGCCGGGGGCTCGGCCACACGGGAGGCACGATCGACAAGCTCGAGTCGATTCCGGACTTCCGCACGGAGCTTGCGCGGGATGAATTTTTCGCCCAGGTGAACGATATTGGGGTGGCCGTCATCGGACAGAGCGGCAACATCGCGCCGGCGGACAAGAAGCTGTATGCGCTTCGCGATGTGACCGGAACGGTCGAGTCGATTCCGCTTATCGCCAGCTCCGTCATGAGCAAGAAGATCGCGGCCGGAGCCGATGCGATCCTGCTCGATGTCAAGTTCGGCAGCGGCGCCTTCATGAAGACGGCGGCGGAAGCGATCGAGCTGGCGCAGGCGATGGTGGCGATCGGCACCGAGGTCGGCCGCACGACGGTCGCCGCGATCACCGACATGGATCAGCCGCTCGGCAACCTGATCGGCAATGCGCTCGAGGTGCGCGAGGCGATCGACATCCTCCGCGGCGAAGGGCCGGCAGACCTGCGCGAGCTGTGCCTCGCGCTGGGCGGCCACATGCTCGTCCTCGGCGGCCAAGCTGCTGACGAGGACGAGGCGCGCGGCAAGCTGCTCGCCGCGCTCGAATCCGGCGCCGCGCTCGCGAAGCTCGGCGCGATGATCGCCGCGCAAGGCGGCGATCCGGCGGTCGCCCGCCAGCCGGAGCTGCTGCCGCAGGCGAAGGAGCGCCTTCCGGTGCCGGCGGCCGCGGACGGCTATGTGCATGGCATCGACGCCGAGGCGATCGGTCTCGCGGCGATGCGGGTCGGCGCCGGACGCGCCGCCAAGGATGACGCGATCGACTACGCCGTCGGCGTCGAACTGATCGCGAAGCGCGGCGACCGCGTGCGCGCGGGGGACACGCTGGCGTACCTGCACGCCCGCGAGAATGACGAGGCGGCCTGCGCCGCCGCTCAGATCGTCCGAGCCTACGAGCTCGGAGCGGCCGCTCCCGCCGCCGCTCCGCTTATCTACGCGGTCGTGAGCAAGGACGGCGTGCGACAGTAGAATGCACTTCGCAAGCCGCCGCCGGGACGCTGAATGCTCAAAAAATGAGAATTCGTGCTTCGCAAGCTGCCGGAGGGACGCTGAATGCTCAAAAAATGAGCATTCACGCCCCGCAAGCCGCCGCCGGGATGCTGAATGCTCAAAAAATGAGCATTCACGCTCCGCAAGCCGTCGACGGGATGCTGAATGCTCAAAAAATGAGCATTCACGCCCCGCAAGCTGCCGACGGGATGCTGAATGCTCAAAAAATGAGCATTCATACTCACCACGCTTCACACGCTTCACATGCTTCACATGCCTCACATGCCTCACATTCCTCGCAAGCCGCCGCCCGTTGCTCCGCAACCCGCTCAAAGGACAGGCGCCTGAAGTCCCGCGACTCCTGGGACGACCGCTTTCTTTTCAACACACCAATATCCGCTCTTCCTTATCCGCTCGCCCATTCCGTTCCCCAAATCGTTCCCCTGCCGGTTGTTTTATCCCTACTGCTCAGGTACATATTTCCAATAATTAGGATACTGATCAGAAGGGATAAGGCACCCTTTAGCGAAAAGGGATAGCGGCGATAGCAGGAGGTGCGATGCCGATACGGGGTGGGGGTATGTGGATCGCTTTGCCCACTATCGAGATTCTGCTCCCTACCATTCCGTTGAAGGCATGGGGCAGGGGAGAGGGCCGGCTATTGCAAACGATAGTTTGGAAGCGTTCTACCGGGCACGATGTGCGCGAAAATTGGCGAAAATAGCGGAATTCTCCGGAATCCTCTAAAAAATCGGCCGAATTCCGTCGATAACAAGAAATATAAGACAAAAAGACTAGCGATTCTTCGCCTAAGTGCTCGCGCTTACCGCTGAATTGACTATTTTCCACGCTGCCGAGAGGAATTGCTGCCTATGTCTATTGGATCCAGAGTCTTAGTTCTCTTGATGTCGCTCCTCCTGCTCCTCTCCGTCGCGCCCGCTTATGCGGACGATCGCTCCTTCGAGATCAGCGCGACCGACATTCATGCCCGCATCGACTCCGCAGGCGACATGTTCGTCACCGAGCGCGACACGTACCGATTCGACGGCGCCTTCAATGGCATCCTTGTCGACTTGAACGCCGCCGGCTCCGACGGCATCGAACAATTCGAAGCTTACGAGGTGTCGGGAGAAGACAAGACCCCGCTTGAAGTCGAGCAGACCGCCGACGGGGACGCGCTTCATTACAAGGTGTTCTCGGAATCCGTCGACACGACGAAGGAGTTCGAGCTCACCTATACGGTCAAGAATGTCGTGCAGGTGTACGCGGACACGGCAGAGCTGTACTGGAAGTTCTTCGACGAGACGAACGCCAACCCGCTTGGCTCCGTGAGCATCGAGATCGAGCTGCCGGCAGGGATCTCGAAGGATGAGATTACGGCGTTCGGGCACGGTCCGCTGGATGGCAATATCCAGACTACGGACGACGGCACGGTTCTGTTCCGGGTCGAGTCGCTGCCGGCAGGCCGGATGTTCGAGACCCGCGTGCTGTTCCCTCCGCAGTACGTACCCGGCAGCGGCAAGGTGAGCGAAGAGCCGCAAAGGGACAACATTGTGGAGGAAGAGCGGAACTGGAAGGCGAATGACGAGGCCGAGAGCTCGAACGACTACACGGTTCCGTATGCGGTGCTCCTCTTGATCGCGAATCTCGGGGCGGGCTTCTGGATTTATAAGAGATATCGCAGGCCCCCCAAGTCGGAGTGGAAGGGGGACTATTATCGCGAGCTTCCGTCCGACGCGTCGCCCGCCGTCGTCAGCTTCCTGCTCGATTCCGGGATCGAGTCCCGGGACCTAATGGCGACGATGCTCGACTTGGTCAGAAGGAAGCACGTCGTCATGCAGAAGCTGGGCTCTCCGAAGACGGGCAAGGGCAAGCGCGATTATTCCTTCAAGCGGACGGGCAAATCTGCCGATGATTTATTGCCGCACGAGGCGATGCTGCTCGAATGGTTCATAGGCGAGATCGGCGACGGCGACAAGGTCGCCCTGTCGGAGATTCGTCTGAGCGCTTCGTTGCGAACTGAATTTCCGCAGAAGTGGGCAGCCTGGCAGGATAAAATCAAGGAAGCGGCCCTGGAGCGCAAGCTGCTGAAGAAGAACTCGGGCATCTACCGCTACGTTCTTCTTGCGTTCTTCATTCAGTTCTTCGGCTTCTGGTTCGCTGCTCCGTCCGATTGGAGTTGGCTGCTGTTCTGCGCGATTCCGCTGCCCTTCTTCAAGCCGAGACGCTATCAGAGAACGAGGGAAGGACAGACCGAATACGAGAAGTGGAAGGCGTTCGACCGCTTCCTTCGCGCCTACAGCCGAATCGAGAATCGCGATGCGATGGCCGTTCACCTGTGGGATCATTACTTCGTGTACGCGATTCCGCTCGGAGCGGCGAAGAAGATGATCAAGGACACGAAGGTTGTTATTCGCAGCGTGACGGATCGGGACTATAGCGCCCCCATTCTGTATCAGACATGGGCGGTTACGGAGTTTGACGAATTGAACAAGCAGTTCAAAGACGCGGTAACGGAATCGCATAAGTCGGACAGCGGCAGCTCCTCCGATTCCGGCGGCTGGTTCTCCTCGGGAGGCGGAGGAGGCGGCGGCGGGGGTGGCCGCGGAGCGTTCTGACGGTTCTGGGTTCAAGCGGCTTCAACAAGGAACGACCACAAGGGAATAAGGGAGGACGATCTCATGTCTATCGGCGCTTATATTGGAATCGGCATTGTTGTTATTGTACTGCTGTGGATCATGATCACCTATAACCGGCTTATCGAGCTGCGCAATCGGGTCCGCAACAGTTGGTCGCAGGTGGACATCATCATCAAGAACCGATTCGACCTCATTCCGAATCTGATCGAGACGGTGTCGGGCTACGCGGGTTACGAGAGAGAGACGCTTAGTCGGATGACGGAGATGAGAACGAAGTATGCCTCCGCGTCGTCCGTCGAGGATAAGGCTTCGGCCAGCGGCGATCTGTCCGCGATGGTCGGCCGCGTGATGATGGTGGCGGAAGGATATCCCGATCTCAAAGCGAGCGCGAACTTCCTCTATCTCAAGGAGCAGCTCGCGGATATCGAGGATAAAATCCGGTACGCCAGGCAGTTCTACAACGATTCGGTCGAATCGTTCAACACCGCGCTGGCGGTGTTCCCGTCCAACCTCCTGGCCGGAATGTTCGGCTTCCGCGAGGAAGCGTTCTTCAAGATCGACGAGAGCGAGAAGGCCGTGCCCAAAGTCGAGTTCAAGCTCCAATAGTTCATGAACGCGATGTTGCGCATCAAATCCCGGCACCCCCTCGCACCGCATTGACAGCTTCCATCCCTCTTAACGCAAATCCCTCCCGCGAACGCTTCGCGAGAGGGATTATTTATAGGCTTTAGCCTGTTGAGTGCGTGAAACGCGCGAAACAAAAAACCACCCGCTATGCGGGTGGAGGGAACGAGGGTTTGACCACCAAGACCATTCCGATAAAATTGAGATGTTCAGGCTCAATG
>NZ_SSOB01000027.1 GCF_004801405.1 Cohnella fermenti | reverse complement strand
AACGACTCTGTTGCCAGCTTCGCTCCAAGACTCGCTATTGGTGGCGTGGCTTCGCCTTTTCCAAGCAGGGTTTCCACCTGCTAAGTTACTCAACCTATGCTCGGTCGCTCTGATTTTTCACATTCGTTGGCTGGTTTTCGCGCGGATCGAGCGGTTTTATATGGTTTAATACGAAAATTAACCTCCGCTAATGGCACATCGCCCTCGCCAACTGCCTCTTCGGAGCTCCGTTATACGGATTTCCCGTACATCTCCCTCTCCAACTGCCTCTCCAGAGCGTCGTTGTACGGATTTCCCGTACATCTCCCTCTCCAACTGCCTCTCAGAGCGTCGTTGTACGGATTTCCCACACATCTCCCTCTCCAACTGCCCCTTCGGAGCGTCGTTGTACGGTTTTCCCGTACATCTCCCTCTCCAACTGCCTCTTCAGAGCGTCGTTGTACGGTTTTCCCGCACATCCCCTCTCCAACTTCCTCTTCGGAGCGTCGTTGTACGGGTTCCCGGCACACTGTTCCTGGACACGGGTAAACTGGAGCGGCGATGGGCGTGGGAGGGACCGAGATGAGTTGCCATTACTCAAGTGCGGGCGTATGAGCTGGCATGGTGGGGGCAGATGAGTAACCACGACTCAACTGGAGTGGCGATGGGCGCGCGGAGGGTCCAAGATGAGTCGCCATTACTCAAGTGCGGGCGTATGAGCTGGCATGGTGGGGGCAGATGAGTAACCACGACTCAACTGGAGCGGCGATGAGCGCGCGGAGGGACCGAGGTGGGTCGCCATTACTCAAGTGCGGGCGTATGAGCTGGCATGGTGGGGGCAGATGAGTAACTCCACTAACTCTGCCCACCCAGCCTCTTCACAGCAGGTTTTTACAGCCACGAAGACTGCGTACGGAAAATTTTCATTGCAGGGATGACAACGATCCCTGTTGTCACAGAGGTTAATACGAAAATACGGGTTTCCCGCACCTCTCTCTCTCCCACCGCCTCTTCGGAGCCCCGTTACACGGGTTTCTCCACTAACTCCGCTCCTGCTGCCCTCCGCAGTTGGCTTTTCATCACTGCGAATGGCCTCATACGAAAAATTTTCATTGTAGGGGGTGACAACTGTCCTTGTTGTCATAGTTGTTTTTAGCATACATAGCGTACTTCGGTCCGGAATTGCCGCCATGTATGTGATTTTTCGCATAAAATCGGCCAAACGGCACGTTACGGAGCTTCGCCAATGTGATTTTTCGCATAAATTCCCGGCCATCACTGGTAACACGACCTCGCGGGCTCCCTCTCCGCCCTCAACCACCCCCACCAGACCAGACCACTTGTTCGAGCATGAATAGCCAATTTTTGAGCATTCAGCGTCTCGAGAACGACTGTTCGAGCGTGAATAGCCAATTTTTCAGCATTCAGCATCTTGGGAGCGACTGTTCGAGCGTGAATAGCTAATTTTTGAGCATTCAGCGTTTCGGGAACGACTGTTCGAGCGTGAATAGCCAATTTTTGAGCATTCAACGTCTCGGGAATGACTGTTCGAGCGTGAATAGCTAATTTTTGAGCATTCAGCGTCTCGGGAGCGGTTCGCCGCAACTCATCCGAAGCTTCACTCGGCTCAGGTTGCCGCTTCGTGCTTCCGGTGGAAGTTTACTCAGAAAAAAGCGCCCATCCCCCTTGTCCGCCGACTTGCCGGAAACAAAGGAAACAAGCGCTTGTTCTTGCCGCACTGTTAACGTTACTGTCATCGTCACTCGTACCGATACTCATACCCGATACGCTTACCGCACCTCGGGCCGCTCCCGTCCTTGCCCTTGCCGACACTTTTGCCGCCGCCGATCCCGTCCGTCAGTTCTGCATCACGAAGTCCTTCGCGACCTTCTCGTTCTCGTCGTCGAACACGCGGAGGACGTTGTACTGCGTGTCGCGCTGGGCGGGGATGCGTCCCGTCTCGCGGATCAGCTTCAGGCACAGCTCGATGTTGACCTTGTGAGTCGTGCCCGCCGCCGAGACGACGTTCTCTTCCATCATCGTGCTGCCGAAGTCGTTCGCGCCATACTGCAGCGACAGCTTGCCGACCTCCGGTCCCATCGTGACCCAGGAAGACTGGAAGTTCGAGATGTTGTCGAGCGCGATCCGGCTGATCGCCAGCGTCTTGAGGTATTCCTCCGGCGTCGCCTTCTCGCGCTTCATGTTCGTGTTGTCAGGTTGGAACGTCCACGGGATGAACGCCAGGAAGCCGCGGGAAGGATAGCCGTTCCGGAGGCACTCGTCCTGGGCATCGCGAATGCGGAGCAGGTGAAGCGCACGCTCCTCCATCGACTCCCCGAAGCCGATGACCATCGTTCCCGTCGTCGTCATGCCGACCCGGTGAGCCGTCGACATCACGTCGATCCAGTCGCGCCAAGAGCCCTTCAGGCGGCTGATCTTCCTGCGCGTCCGGTCGTCCAGAATCTCGGCTCCACCGCCCGGCAACGAATCAAGCCCGGCCTCGTGAATCTGGCGCACGACTTCCTCCAGCGAGAGACCGTCCGACACGTCGACCATCTTGCGAATCTCCGCCGGGGAGAACGAGTGCATCGTGATGTTCGGGAATCTCTCTTTGATCTTCTTAAGAAGATTCGTATAGTAAGAGAACGGCAGGTTCGGGTTCGTCCCGCCCTGCATCAGAATCTCGGTTCCTCCGACGTCTACCGTCTCCTGGATTTTCTGAAGGATGGCCTCGTCCGGCAGCACATAGCCTTGCTCCGAGCCCGGAGCCCGATAGAAGGCGCAGAAGCGGCAATACACATCGCAGATGTTCGTGTAGTTCACGTTCCGCCCGACGACGAACGTCGTGATCGGTTCCGGATGCCACTTGTTCATGATCTGATTGGCCGCATGGCCCATCTTCTCGACTTCGTCGCTCTCGAACAAGGCGATGATCTCTTCCTGCCCGAGCCGCTGCCCGCGAAGCGCCTGCTCCAAAATTCCATCGATGTTGCTCATGTTCCTTGCTCCTCTCCTGAACCGCTGGTCTGTTGCGTTCGCGAATAAACCGTCACAGCCTATCGTAGCATAAAAAGACCGCCGCAGTCACCTCAAGAGGCGACTTGATCGCGGCGGTACTGAATTCGTTCCTTCGTCTCCTGGAATACGTGCCGCTCATGCTCGTGCAGCAGCACGTTCGGCCTTGCGAAGTAATAGCCTTGCCCCATCCCGACGTTAAGCCGGAACAGCACGTCCGCTTCTTCCTCGCGTTCGACGCCTTCGGCCACAACCTCGCAGCTCATCTCCACGGCAGCCGTCACGATCGCCTTAAGCAGACTCTCCTTGACCGACATGCGATCGACGAACTGAATGACCGATCGGTCGATCTTGATCAGCTCCGGCGCCATCTCGCCGATCCATTGCAGGCTGGAATAGCCCGCCCCCATATCGTCGACGGCGAAGCGGAAGCCGTGACCGCGGAATTCGTTCAACACTTGGAGCATCGACTCGAAGTCTTCCACCTCGTGCCGCTCGGTAATCTCGAAGATAATCTGGTCCGGCGCGAGGCCCGGATGGCGGCCGAGGCATTCGAGGACATGCGATAGGAAAAGCGGGTGGTTAAGCGTCACGGCCGTCACATTCAGGAACACCGGCTCCCGAATCCGGCGGATCGACACCTCTTCGAGCGCGAACTTCACAACCATGAATTCGAGGCGGCTGAGCTGCTTCGTCTGGCTGGCGAACTTGAACAGCTCGTCGGGGCGATGGAAGATGCTCCCGGCCGGCCCTCGGGTCAGAATCTCCCAGCCGAACACATCCCCGTTCTTCAGGTTCATGATCGGTTGGGCGAGCACGGAGATATCGCAATCTTCCAGAATCTGCTCAAGCTGTCGCCGGGCGGCCAGCACCTGGGACGAGAGCTGTTCGGTCGAGAGGGCTTGGGCGAAGCGATACGATTCGCGGAGAAGATCCTCGCCGTCCATTCCTTCCTGATAGGAGGCGGACAGCGGAACGCAATTGCCGACAAGTTGAATGCGGCCCCGATGCTCCTTGGCGGAGCCGGCCTCGCGCTCGACGGCTTCCCGGAGCGATTCCAGCCGGCGAAGCAGCGAGGAAGGCACGAACTCGGCAGCGGACGGCTTCTCCCCGTTGATCAGCATAACGAAGTCAAGCGGTCCGAACTGGTCGATTCCGATCACCTCGGAATCGTCCCAGCGCTCCCGAACCAGGGAGGTTAAGCTATGTCTGGTCTCCAGCCGAAGAGTCGGCTGAAGCTCCTTCAAGCGGGACAGATAGGCTTCCGGACTGTCCCAGCGGAATAAAGCGAGATAACAGCAATCGCCGCGCTTCAAGTGCTTGTCCAGCATCGCCTGCACCGGCTTGCGAATCGTGAAGTCAGGCGGGAATATGCGCAGCGAACGGTCGGTCATAAGCAGTTTGGCACCGATAAGAAGTCGATTCAAGATATTCTGTACATTCACAACAGATCAGCCACCCTGTCTTCTTGTAACCGCATCGTAATTGTAACATGAATGAAAGAGCCCTGAATAGAATATCTTGACAATTTGTGCTTCTCTACAAGTCGAGCGCCTGCTCCAAATCGCGAATCAGATCGTCCGCGTCCTCAAGTCCGACCGAATAGCGGACGAGCCCGTCGGTGATTCCTCTCGCGAGGCGAACGTCGCGAGGCATCGCCGCGTGGGACATCATCGCCGGATAGCTCAGGATGCTCTCGACGGCGCCGAGGCTGACGGCCACGAGCGGCAGCTTCACCCGGCCCAGCATGCGCCGCGCCCGCTCCCCGCTTCCGACGTCGAAGGAGACAACCGCGCCGAAGCCCTTCGACTGCTTCGCGTGAACGTCGCCGCGCGGATGATCCGCAAGCCCCGGATAGTATACCTTCTCCACGCCGGGATGCGCCTGAAGCCATTGCGCAAGCTTGATCGCGCTCTGCTCGCTGGCTTCCATGCGAACCTTCAGCGTCTTCATGCCGCGCATAAGCAGCCAGCTCTCCTGCGCGCTGAGCACGGCTCCCAGGCCGTTCTGCAGTTGCTTCACCCGGCGGCCGAGCGACTCGTCCGCCGTGACGACCAGGCCGGCGAGCACGTCGCTGTGGCCGCCGAGGAACTTGGTCGCGCTATGGATGACGATATCGACGCCAAGCTCGATCGGACGCTGGTGATACGGAGTCATAAACGTATTGTCCAGCATCGTCAGCAGTCCCCGTTCCTTCGCCCAGGCCGCTATCTCTGCGATATCCGTGATTTTCAGCGTCGGGTTGGACGGGGTCTCCATGAACACCGCCTTCGTGTTCTCCTTAAGCGCCTGCTTGACCTGCTCGAAGTCGGTCATGTCCACGAAGGTGGAATCGATGTTCAGTCGGTTCAGCACCGTCGTCAGCAGCCGATACGTGCCGCCGTACACGTCTTCCGTTACGATGACGTGATCTCCCGCCGACAGCAGCAGGAATGCCGTCGAGATCGCCGCCATCCCCGAAGCGAACGCGAAGCCCCTGGACCCGCCCTCCAGAAGAGCGATGTATTCCTCAAGCGCTTCCCGCGTCGGGTTGCCCGAGCGGCTGTAGTCGTGAACCGGAGGGTTCTCCAGGTCGAAGTGATGGAAGGTCGACGCTTGGAAGATCGGCACGCTTGAGGCTCCGGTCTCCTTGTCGATCTCCTTGCCGAAGTGAATGAGCTTCGTCGAGAACTGCTTGTCGGATTGCGTCATGTTCGTTATACCCCCTCAATCTCTTGCAGCGCCGCGTCAATCGCCCCGCCCAGATCCGTTATCAAATCTTCGACATGCTCGATGCCGACGGAGAAGCGCAGCAGCCGGTCGTCGACGCCGACCTTCTTGCGAATGTCCTCCGGAATGTCCGCATGCGTCTGAATCGCCGGATAGGTGAGCAGAGACTCGACCCCGCCAAGGCTCTCCGCGAAGGCGATCAGCTTCAGATGGCGAAGAATCGGCTCGACGGTACGGGCATCCTTCATACGGAAGGAGAAAATCCCGGTGTTGCCCGACGATTGCTTCTTCTGCAGCTCATAGCCCGGATGATGCGGTAGCCCCGGGTGATACACTTCCTCGATCGCCGGATGCCCCTTGAGCCATTCCGCGATCTTGACGGAGTTGTACTCGTGCCGCTCCATGCGAAGGGCCAGCGTCTTCATCCCTCTCATCAGCATGAACGAATCCTGCGCCCCGAGTACCGCCCCGAGCGAGTTGTGCAGGAACGCCATCTGCTTGGTCAGCTCCTCGCCCTTGGTTACGATCAGCCCGGCGAGAACATCGTTGTGGCCGCCAAGGTACTTCGTCGCGCTGTGGATGACGATATCGGCGCCCAGCTCGATCGGCCGCTGCAGGAACGGCGTCAGCAGCGTGTTGTCCACGATAGTCAAGTACCCCTTCGACTTGGCCCAGGACGACACCTTCTCGAGATCCGTAATCATCATAAGCGGATTCGTCGGCGTCTCGATCAGCACGGCCTTCGTTCCCGGCGTACACAGCTTCTCCATCGCTTCGATGTCGTTCGTGTCCGCATAGGAAGCGGTAATGCCGAAGCGCGACAGAATCTGCTCCAGCAGCCGGTACGTGCCGCCGTACAGGTCCAGGGAGACGATGAGATGATCGCCTTGTCCGAACAGCGCGAAGATCGTCGTGAGGGCGGCCATGCCCGAGCTGCAAGCGAAGCCGCCGTCCCCACTCTCAAGCTCTGCCGCGGCCTGCTCGAGGACGGACCTCGTCGGACTCTTCGTGCGCGAATAATCGAAACCCGTGCTCTGCCCGAGACGGGGATGGCGGAATGCGGTCGAGAGATAGATCGGATAGTTGACGGCGCCGGTGCGCGGGTCCTCTTGCGAACCGATTTGAGCGAGACGGCTTTCAATGTTCATGAATCGAATCCTCCTGCACAAGGGGTAATGGGGGGCAAAACGGTTCGTCTGCGTACTGACTTCAGATGCCTGCGCCGAGATCGAACGGAGTCATCTGGTACACGTAGTAGTTCAGCCAATTGGAGAACAGCAGATTCGCGTGGGCTCTCCAACTGGACAGCGGCAGCTTCGTCGGGTCATTTCCCGGAAAATAATTCCGAGGAACGTCGATCCGGAGTCCTTTGGCGCGATCCCTGTCATACTCCCACTTGAGCGTGAGCGGATCGTATTCCGAATGGCCGGTCACGAAGATCTGGCGGCCGTCCCTCGTCGCCGCGAGATAGACGCCGGCCTCTTCGGATTCGGACAAAATCTCGAGCTCCGGCACGCGGGCGATATCCTCGCGCCGGGATTCGGTGTGACGGGATTGAGGAACGTAGAACAGTTCGTCGAAGCCTCTCAGAAGCGGAACGTTCCGCTTCTCGATCGTGTGCGGGAACACGCCGAACAGCTTGCTCGGCAGATCGACCTTCGGCACCCCGTAGTGATGGAACAGGCCTGCCTGCGCGCCCCAACAAATATGGAACGTGGAGGTGACGTTCTTCTTGCTCCAGTCCATGATCGTCTTCAGCTCTTCCCAATACGTCACTTCTTCGAACGGGAATTGCTCTACAGGCGCCCCCGTAATGATCATCCCGTCGAACCGCTGATGGGCGATCTCGTCGAATGTCTTGTAGAACGTCTCAAGATGCTCGGCAGACGTGTTCTTGGACGTGTGCGTCTTCGGATGGAGAAGCACCGCCTCCACTTGAAGCGGCGTATTCCCGATCAGTCGCAGCAACTGCGTCTCCGTCGTCTCCTTCGTCGGCATCAGATTCAGGATCGCAATGCGAAGCGGTCGAATATCCTGTCGATAAGCGACGCTCTCATCCATCACGAAGATGTTCTCTTCCGCCAGAATCTCTCTGGCCGGCAACGAATCCGGCACTTTAATCGGCATGACGATAACCCCTTTCCTTCTGTATCATGCAAAAAGACCCTTCCGATGAGAAGGGCCGCAACAAGTAAACGTACGCGCCTCTCTCATCTGTCAGCAACGCGACCCATTCGTCGCGCACCGCAAGAATTAGCACCGTGCGTCGAATGTCGACGCCGGTTGCCGGGCTTCATCGGGCTAGTCCCTCCGCCTGCTCTTGATAAGGATGGCAAATCTTATTCAGTTGAATTCCGAATTCGAAACTTCTTCTAATGTAAACCATAAAGACCGACCCCGTCAAGGAGCGGAATGCCCTGCAAAATGTCCTTGTAAGGGCCACGGGAGAAGATTATACTTATCACGAATTGCGCTTATTGCTTAATGAGAACGATAAAGGGGGGAGCCGGCCATGGAAGGGGATAATCCCGGGCGAAGTTGCACGTTAACGGGAATAGAAGCAGGACGACAAGTTGCCGTTTGGCGCTCGGATGAAGCCGGCTCTCCGCCGACTTATATAGAGGGATAATGCCGAGCGGACGTACGCCCTGCATGATTTATCATGCGAAGGAGCGGATTCCATATGAAGATTCGGCTGGTTAACAAAGGCGTCTTCACGCCGATCGAAGACATTACGACGACACTGCTTCCGCCGGAGCAAGGATTTTACTGGATCGACGCCGATGTCGAAGAACTGCTCTCGCTCCAGCCTCTGTTCGGCATTCACGATCTCGCCGTGGAGGACTGCTTAACCGAAGAGGAGCAGCGCCCGAAGCTTGAAGTGTACGAAAGCCATTATTTTATCGTGATCAACAGCATCCGATTCGACGATGAGGAGATCTTCCTGAGGGCGCTCAACATGTTCCTCGGCCGCCATTATCTGATAACGGTCACTCGCCAGAAGATCAACGAGCTGCGAACGATCAAGCCGATTCTGTGGGAGCAGGAGGTCGACAGCGCCGACCGGCTGTTGTACCACCTCGTCGACAGCGTTGTCGACAACTACTTCCTCGTCGGCGACCGAATCGAAGCGAGAATCGAGAGCCTTGAGGAAGACATCCTCATGCACACGAAGAAGTCCCATCTCACCGAGATCATCGGTCTGCGAAGCGAGATTCTGTGGCTGAAGAAGGTGCTCGGTCCGCAGCGCGACGTGATCGGAGCGCTCAACAAGAAGGAATTGAAGCTGTTCGACGTGCAGTTGCAGAAGTACTTCGGCGACATTCACGAGAACGCGGTGAAGATTACCGAAACATTCGAGACGTACCGCGACCTCATGGCGAACTTGCGAGAAGCTTACCAGTCGAGCGTCGCGAACCGGGCGAACGAGATCATGCGGGTGTTCACCGCGCTGACGACGATCTTCATGCCCCTCACCTTCATTACGGGCATCTACGGGATGAACTTCGACTTCATTCCGGGCATGCACGACCGGTACGGGTCCATCGTTCTTCTGTTCATTATGGCCGCGCTCGGCTTCGGCATGTTCTACGTCTTCCGCAAGAAGGATTGGCTGTGATATTGGCAACGGCGAATTCGGATCGCGGGTCGGACCGAATGCAGTGTCATTAGCGCCCCTCAGGCGCCCGCGAAGGGCGTCCGAGGGGCGCTCTTCATTACGAGACGGCGGACTTCGCTCCGCTGCGGCGGAAGCGGATGCGAATCATCCGCAGCTTCTCATACTGGCGCTCCGCCTGCCCGGCCGCTCCGGAGGGGGCCCCGTCCGCAGCGTACAAACGCTGGTATATCGGCTTCAGATAACGATCTCCGAGCTCCTGCATCGCGGTCTCGACCTGGTCGATCTCCTCGGCCGCAACCTCGGCCAGCTCGCGGGCAACGAGCGGCAGCACGTCGTACCCTTCCTCGTCCAACCGATCGATTCTCTCCACGAGCATTCGGCGCGGAATGCCCAGCTCCTTCTCCAGCTCGGCGATCGAGCTGCCTTGGCGAATGCCGGTCAGCAGCTTCTTCTTCTCCTGCACAAGCGATATGTCCTTCCCGTACTTCTCCTCCTTCTGAAGGAACAGCCACGCGGCGAGCTGATCTTCCGTCACGGCCTCCTCCACCCATTGGAGCGGGAAGGAGTGGTCTCTTGGCATGGCCGCCGCTTGCTCGAGCAGCTCGGGCCCGTACTTCTCCACCTTCAGCTTGCCGAAGCCGGGAAGCTGCTCGAGCTCTTCAAGCGTTCTTGGCACGAAGACGGCGATCAGCCGCAGCTCGCGATTCGTCGCGACCAAGTATGCGGAGCGCTTCTCCTCCGCCGCCTTCGCCCTGCGCCACTGGCGAAGCGGAGCGATCAGCTCCTCCGTTCCGAGCCGGTCGGCATAGCATTGAAGCACGGACGCGAATTGCTGGCGCCGCTCCCAGAACGGAGAGTCCTCCAGCATGCCGTCCAGCAGCGGGCGGAAGCCCAGCTTCATCTGCCCTGCGACCCCATAGCGGAACGAGGCGAGCAATTCCTCCCAGCTCGTCCCTTCGTACCAGGTCATTCGGCCGTCTTCCCCCTGGTCCGGAATCGAATGCCATCCGACGCTCCAGATGCCTTGGTATTCGCCGATGAACACTTGGCCTCTCTCCACTTCGGACTTGCCAAGCGCCCGCTCGAAACGATTCAGAAATACGATCTCCATGCTTGCTTCCTCCCCGGCGCTTCTCGCGCGATATGGTCAGGTCCGACGCTTCCGAGGCGAGGGCTGACGAACGGGAGGATCACGGTCCCCGAACGACAAGAAAGCACCCCTCCGCACTTGGCGGTGAGGTGCTTCCTCATCACGACGACTCGAACCTTGTAGTACCAGATTAGCAGATCAGGATGGTTTTGGCAATAGGGACGGGAACATTTGTTTCGTTGTCGTCACAGGATATTCTTTTGCCCAAGGATGGCGCCTGTGGTACTGTTAATTCATACATCGAAGGACGTCAGCCGCAGGCCCGTCGCGGAAAGGCAGGCACAACAAGATGCAGCATATCGGAAGCAGATGCCCCTTCTCGGGAGCGCTGCACTCGGAAGCGGAGAACTTCGTCCGCGGCAGCCGCGGGGAGCTGGGCCAACAGGCTTCCGAGATTGCGGCTCGAGTAGAAGAAGTAGGCCGGGAGCTCGACGAACGAGGCCGTTACGACCACACGTCCGAAGAGCTGATTCACGGGGCCAAAATGGCATGGAGAAACGCGAATCGCTGCATCGGCAGATTGTTCTGGAATCGGATGCGCGTGTTCGACGAGCGGGGCTGCGAGACGGAGGAGCAGGTGTTCAAGGCGCTGCTGCGGCACTTGGAATTCGCCACCAACGGAGGCGAGATCCGTCCGTCCATTACGATCTTCAAGCCGGCTCTTCCCGGCGAGCCCGACCCGGTGCGCATCTGGAACCACCAGTTGATCCGCTATGCCGGCTACGAGACGGAGGACGGCATTGCCGGGGACCCGGCTTCGCTAGCCTTCACGAAGGTGTGCCTGGCGCTGGGCTGGCGGGGAGAAGGCACACCGTTCGACGTGTTGCCGCTCGTCATTCAGGTGAACGGAGGTTCGCCCCGCTGGTTCCGCATTCCGCCCGAGCTCGTGCTCGAAGTGCCTCTGTCCCATCCGTCGGCCGATCTGTTCGGCTCCTTCCCGGCGAAGTGGTATGCGGTGCCGATCATCTCGGACATGGCGCTCGAGATCGGGGGCATCCGCTATCCGGCGGCGCCGTTCAACGGCTGGTACATGGAGACCGAGATCGGGGCGCGCAATCTCGCCGACGAATCCCGCTACAACCTGATTCCGCTCGTCGCCCGGCAGCTTGGCCTGGATATGAGCAGCAATTCGACGCTGTGGAAGGACCGGGCGCTCGTCGAGCTGAACGTGGCCGTGCTCCATTCGTTCCGCGAAGCGGGAGTGAGCATCGTCGACCATCATACGGCGGCGCAGCAATTCCGAATGTTCGAGCGCAACGAAGAGAAAGCGGGGCGTGAGGTGACCGGAAGATGGTCGTGGCTGATCCCTCCTCTGTCTCCTGCTCTCACTTCTATTTTCCACAGCAGTTATGCCGACACAACCGTTCTGCCCGGCTTCCTCGCTCAGGAGAGGCCTTACGCTTCCGGCGTTGACGGGTAGAGCGGCGATTCCATTCGAGGAGGACTTCCGCATGCACCTCAAGGATTACGACTTCCTGTCCGACAGCACCGAGATGACCTCGACCCGCTTCGTGACCTTCATCACGCCCGGGCTGCACCGATTCGACCTCGCAATCGTCACGACGAGCCGCTTCTACGGCAAGAAGCTGGTCATCGACATGCAGTCCGGACGCAGCGGCGTGCTGGCCGCGGACGATCTGGAGGAAGATGGCGTGATCGAGTCCGTCTTCCGCGTGGACGAGGAGGCGGCGGCCGAGCTGAGCGCGTTCCTGCACCTGGTGCTGGGGGACGTTCACTTCACCGATTAGTCTGGTCTGGGCAAAAGTCCCCCGCTATGTAGGCTAACAACGCGGGTTGACGGGCGCAAGCGAGGGGCGGCGGCGAGGAAAAGCGAAAACGAGCAGCGAATGGCGACAATTGGCGGAGAGCGGCTGCGGCGGGCGAACGATCGAAGCGGCACGGCGGAAGCTCCGCCGCTGCGGCGTGGGTCCGCTTGCGCGAAGAGTGGCGACGAGCCGGGCGGGGCAACCTAATTCGGACAAACAGCACGAAGGAGGTTGTTCCATGCCTTGGTTCCGACGCGACAAGCGGTCGTATGACGAGGAGCTCGACACCGTCCGGTCGCAGCGCAGCGAGCTCGTTCCCGAGGAGTTCCCCGAAGGTCCGTACGGGATGGAGCTTGGCGCCGGCGAGTCCGGTTCCGGGGAGATCGCGCCGCGAACGGACGACGCGCATCCGCTGAGCGCGTTCACCTACGAGAACCGGGAGCTGCACGCCGGCCTCGAGCGCGAATACCCCGGCGACCATCCGACTCACAGCGAGCAATAGGCGCGACTCCTCTCAAGTGGCCACAGGCGCGTGGAGGCTCAGCTAAACAATAGTTACTTAAGTGCTGATGTTCGTGCCGGTATGATGGGTGCATGGGTGCAGTTGAGTCACCACGACTCATCTTGGGGCTCCATGCGGCGATGCTTGGGGCTAGTTGAGTAACCATTACTCATCTGGAGGCTCTATGCGTCGCTGTTCAGGGACGGTTGAGTCACCACGACTCATCTTGGGGCACCATGCGGCGATGCTTGGGGCTAGTTGAGTCACCACGACTCATCTGGTGGCTCTATGCGGTGCTGTTCGGGGACCGTTGAGTCACCACGACTCATCTTGGGGCTCCATGCGACGCTGTTTGGGGCTAGTTGAGTAACCACAACTCATCTTGGGGCATCATGCGGCGATGCTTGGGGACGGTTGAGCAGCTCGAAGCCATTCTTCTCAATAGAACAAGCCCAAAACGGCCGACTCCCATCAGGAGCGGCCGTTTTGGGCTTGTTTGAGCGTGCTTGCGCGCTTGCGACCTTGCATTCATTCCTGCGTGTCTTGCGCGCTTGCACGCTTTCATGTGTGTCTTACGCGCTTTGCACGAATTCGTGCGTGCAGGCGCTCGCCGCCCTTATTCGATCGCCTGCAGCAGACGATCGAGCATGACCGCCGCCTGCGCGCGGTCGGCGCTTGCGAGCGGCGCGAAGCTGCCGTCCGGCAAGCCGGTCACGACGCCGGCCGCAGCCAGCGCCGCTGCCGCCTCTTGCGCATAGCCGGCGATCGAGGAGCCGTCGCCGAAGGCAACGGTCTCGCCGGTTGGCGCAAGTCCCAAGCCGGCTGCGTTCAAGGCGCGGTAGAGCATGACGGCCATATCCTGCCGCGTGATCTCGTCCTCCACGCCGAACGTGCCGTCAGGCTTGCCTTGCACAATGCCAAGGCTTTGCGCCGTCGCTATCGCCTCAACATACCAGGCGCCTGCCTTGACGTCTTTGAACTCAACCGCCGTCCCCGACGCGGCCTGCAGATCGAACGCACGGACGAGCAACTGCGCGAACTCGGCTCTCGTTACTTTTGCCCCTGGGGCGTAGGCAGTGTCGGACACTCCCTTCACGATGCCGCGGGCCGCCAGCCCCACAATGCTGTCGCTCGCCCAAGCCGCACGATCCAAATCCGTGAAGCCAACGGCTGCCGTCGCTACAGCATACTGACTGAAGTGGCCGGTCCTGAAACTTACGGTGCCGGTCGCGGCATCGTAGCGTCCGTTCTTCACGACCTCCGCCTGCCCGGACTCCGAGACATAGTAGACTACAACCTGCGGCGCGCGGGCTCCCGAAGGCAGCGTGTACGGAAGATCGATCCGAACCGTGCGATTGTCGCCGAAGCTTCCGACCGTCTTGCCGTCGACGCTCAGAGCAAAGTCATAGACGGCTGCTCCTCCGAGAGCTGCTCCTGACAACACCGGCAACGAGGAAGCATCCACGCGGCTGACCGTTACTTCCGCGTCATCCGTGCCCGTGCCGATGAGCAGCTCGATCGGAAGGATCAGCTTGGCGAGCCCGCTGCCGATCGCAATCGTCTTGGCCCCCGCCTTGGCGGCCGCCTTCAGCTCCTCCGCCGGCAGCTTGGCGACAACCGACTTGATATCGGCCGGAACCGGAATGTCGAACGAGAGGAGACCGTCCTTTGCCTTGTTCAGCGCAGCCTTGAACGCCTCCGCTCCGACGGTCGCCGTCGCCTTCCCGTTCCCGTCCGTCTTGACCGCGATCGGATCGGTCGAGGCCGGATTCGTCGCGCTCGGGGAAGTTCCCGGGCTCGTGCCCGGATCGGTGCCGGGATTCGTCGTCGTATCGCTGTCCTTCAGCTCCAGGACGCCGAACCGGGACGTGTTCATGTACGATTGACCGGTCGGGTCGCTCCAGATGAAGACGCTGTCGCGCGTTCCGCCGTTCTGGTCGTTGTTGACCTGCAGATCGAAGCCGATCAGCGTTCCGGCAACCGGTGCAATCGTATCGAGCGCAATCGCCGCCTCGACGATGTAGCCGCCGTCGGTCAGCTTCGTCGCGGACGTATAATTGCTCTGGCTGGCATGGCCGCCGACGGACTTCACGTTCTTGTAATTGATGCGGTATTGCCCGTCGTCCTCCTCGTAGCTGCTCGTCTTGCCGTTGTTCTGGTCGACAAAAATCTCCACCGAATCCTGTTCCCACGCGTTCGAGATCGCATCGCTCAGCATGCTGTCGGTCACGACGGCGTACACGTACAGGTACTGCGAATCCCACAGCGCGCGGAATTCGGCCTTCGCCTCTGCGCCTCCGCTCTGCTCAACAACGACATCCGTCGTGTAAGTCGGCGCATCGGCCCAGACTCCGTCCAGCTCGCCGTCCACTTCAGGCGTCCCGCGAAGGGCGATGCCCAGCTTGACCGCGTCAATATACGTCAGCGTTCCGTACCCTTCGCTGTCGCTGTCCTGGGCGCTGCGCGGATCGCTCCAGGAGACGATGACGCCGTTGCCGCCTTGCTCGGAGCCGTCATTGATTCCTTGGTCGGTGATCCGAACGTCGAATTTGACTTGCCGGCCGAGCGTTCCTTCAAGCGGAACGGCCGTCTCCAGCACGTACCCGCCCGTCGTCTCGGAGGTTGCTGCCGCTCCCCTTGCGAAGGTGCTTTTGACCATATTGCCGTCATCTACGAACAGCTCGATCTGATCGGTAGCGGTCACCGTCGCATCCGACACGGCAACCCGCACGTACAGATAGCTCTCGTCCCACAGCGTCTTCACCGAAGCTGCAAGCGTTCCGCTCGCCTCGGTGCTAATCGCAGGAACGGTATTCCAGACAGTGTCGGATGCGCCGGTCGGCGTTCCCTTGGCTGTCGTCGCCGCCTTCGGCGAGATCGGCAGCATGGACGGGCTGAGCGTCTTGACCGCTTCGACCATGCCCCAGTACGCATATTTGGCCTGATGACGATAGTCGAACGGGAACGGGGCGTCCGTACGCGGATTGCTCGACATATTCGTCAGCCACGTATGATCGTCGGAGATGCCCCACAACGTCACATTGCTGATCCAGCCCTCCGGATTGGCCTCCGTCCGACCGAGCTCGTCGAGGCGCACAAGCTCCTTGAACAGCTCCTTGTACCGGTAGCCCTGCTTGACCAGAATCGCTTCGGGAATCTCTCCCTCGTCGTACTTCGTCCCGCTGTCCGTATAGACGGACACGTCCAGCTCGGTGATCTGGTTGTCGAAGCCGGCCTCCCCGAACTTGCGAATCGAATCGGATATCTGCTGAATGGAAGGTCCGCTGATATTGATATGCGTCTGATGGCCGACGCCGTCGATCGGCACGCCTTCACCCTTCAAGCTTGTAACCAAATTGTACAGAAAATCGCGTTTCTTCGGGTCATGGGTATTGTAGTCGTTGATGTACAGCTTGGCGTCCGGCAATTCCTCGTGTGCAACCTCGAATGCCGTCTTGATGAAGTCCGTGCCGGTAAGCCGGTACCACTCGCTTCTCCGCATGCCGTCCGCCTGGCCTTCGTCGATAACCTCGTTGACGACATCCACCGATTGAATATCGACGCCCAGCGTCTTCATATGCCCCGCAACGGTGCGAATGTACGTCTCCAGGCGCTCCAGCACGAGCTCCTTGTTCTCTTCCGTTGCAGCGAGAGCTTCGCCCGAAGAGTCCTTGAACATCCATTCGGCCGCCTGGGAATGCCAGGCGAGCGTGTGCAGCCGCAGGTCAAGCTCATTCTCCTTGGCGTAATTCGCCACCTTGTCCGCGGCCGTCCAGTTCCAGACGTCCTCTGACGGGTTAAGCGAGCCCGGCTTCATGGAGTTCTCGGAGACGAGCGAATTGTAATGAAGGTCGAGCAGGTCCTTCGCGCTGCCTTCGATCTGCGCCTGCTCGACGGCCGCGCCGATCTTGAAGTAGTCGGCATACAGCTCCTTCAATTGATCCAGATCCGTCTGCGCCGGCAGCGGTCCTTCGACCGCCTCGTCATAAGCCAACACGAAGTCGTCCAGATAGAACGAACGAGCCTCGTCAGGAGCGTTGGCCGCTTCCACGTACACCTTCAGCACAGTCGGAGCCGCCGACAGCGTGAATGTGCCGCTAAGCTGCGTCCAGCCGTCCGAGGTCACCGTTGCGTTCGCGGATACGTTCGTGAACGTGCTGTCCCCGGACTGCACCGAGATGCGCAGGATGGTCGAAGCTTGCCCCTCCGCCATGCGAACCCACCCGGACAGGGTGATCTTGTTGCCGGCGTGCATGCCGCCGAGAATGTCCAGAATAGGGCCGTCGTACTGCTGTGAGACGGTCGTCAGCAAGCTGTATTGACCGCCGTCCGTATGGTTCGCCGCATCGCTGATCGCCACATCGCTGCTGCCGAACCGGCGCGTCCAATTGCCGATTCCGTTCTCGAAGTCCTCCGTGAAGCCGTCCGGCGTTACGTCCGTGAGCACAACCTCATCGATGTAGATATCGGCCGTCGAGGTGGACGAGCTCGACGATTCCAACCAGATCGTCACCGCCGTCGCGTCCTCCGGCACTTCGTAGCCTTCGAGCGCGAACGTGGTCCAGCCGTCGGCCGTGACCGTCTGGTTGCCGACAAGCCAAGGATACTTGTTGTCCAGGGATGCCGCTTCCACGTTGGAGCCGAGATGCAGCTCATCCGTTCCTTCGCCAAGCCGCACCTTCAACGACAGATCGTAGGTGCGTCCCGGAAGCATGAGGCCGGTCATGCTCTTCAGCACGCTGCTGGCTCGCGAGTCCCGACCGCTGAACTTGAGCGACTTCGTCCCTTCAGACGCCACATCGGACGAGACGCTCACCGCGCCCTCGCCGGCCCAGCTCATATTCTCCCAGCCGCCTGTCAGATCGTCCTCGAAGCTCTGCGACAGCACGACATTGCCCGAGCTTGTCCTCGCATCGCTCGGAGCAGGTCCTCCGATCTTCGCGGCGAATGTTGCCAATGTGTCGGCAACGACCATCATCTGCCGGCCAAGCCCATACTTGTCTTCCGCAGGCGTCGTGATGCTGCCGCCCACCTTGAAGGCGAACTCGATGCCCGCTTCCTCGGCCGCCGCCGCGACATCCGCGTTGTAAGCTCCATAGGGGTAAGCGAGCAGCGCAGACTGCTTGCCTGTTACTCCCTCCAGAAAGTCGCCGGCGGCGACGATGTCATCACGCGCAGCCTCATCCTCCATCGTTGTCAGGTCGGTGTGCGTCTTTGTATGATTTTCCAAGTCGAGGTTGGGATCGTCCGCGAGCGTCTGCAACTGCTGCAGCGTCATCCCGTACTTGTTCTCGCCGATCCAATCGGACACGATGAACAGCGTCGCCTTCATGCCGTACTGCTGCAGCACCGGCCACGCGTTCGTGTAGAAGTCCGGCGTGCCGTCGTCGAACGTGAGCAGAATCGGGTTATCCGGTGCCTCCGCCTCGCCGTTCATAATATCGGCGTATTCGTTCGCGGACAGCGTCGTGTAGCCGTTATCGTCCAGGTACTTCATCTGCGTGGCGAACATGGCGGCGCTCACCTGGTAGTCGTTGCCCGACTCCAGCGTCTGGTTCACCTTGTGGTACACGACGACCGGCACCTTAACGACCGGGTCCGATTCCGTATCGGGCAGCGCAACGAGCTTCACCGCGAACGTATCGACATAATAATCGACCGTTGCGCTCGTCGAAGATTGCACATAAATCTGGAAGCCGGTCGCATCCGATTCGAGCGTCAGTTCCCCCTGCAGCTTGACCCAGGCATCGGCCGTGACAGAAGCGTTGGCGACCCAGGCATACTGCTTGCTGGTATCCGCCGCGTTCTGCTGATTGATCGTCAGCACAAGCGTCTCCGCCCCGGTCGTTCCTTCCTTCAGCTTCGCGTAAATCGAGAAATCGTACGTCGCGCCCGGAACAAGCTCGTTCGCGCTCACGCCCGGACCGTTCCAGTCCGACGTTCGTCCTGTCGTCAGCAGGCTTCCCGCTCCGCTCTGCGCGGTCGTTGTCGCCTGCGCTACCGTCTCGGTGCCCCGCTTGAACCAATTGTCCGTGCCGCTGTCGAAGCTTGCGCTCATGACCGTATCCCCGGTCTCCGCCGCATCCGCCTCCCGCGCTCCCCAAGCGGCGGGCACGACAAGCGCTGCGCTAAGCAGCAAGGCGATGACGGCCTTCATCCTTCTCCGCATCTCTCTACTCCTCCCTGATGCCAGATAATAGATTCACGAATTTGCTTCCGCCCATTTGTAAGCGCTTCACCAAATTCGTATTGCTCCCTATTATGAAGGCTTCGGAAGGCAAGCTAAACCTGACAAACTATGGTTTGTTCCCTAGAAATTATAGCATTGCAGCAGTCGCGCTCCACGTGCGGCAAAAACCCTCGAAGGCCCCGAGGCCGAAGACGGCGGACGGAGTCGACGAGAGTCGAACGGTTGGAGCTCGGGTCGTATACCGGCGTTATGCATTCGTCAGCTTGCCGATTCGATCATGCTCAGAAGGCTCGTCAGACGGTACCGGTCGAAGAGGGGCCTTGCGGCATCAAACGGGACGTTCCACAGGCAATCGTCCAGAACGCACTCGACCGGGCTGTCGATATGAATCCGGGCAAGCGTGCGCGAGAGATGCAGCATCTCCAGATCATTCTCGATCTTCGCCTTGATGCTCGCGGACAACGAAGAGAGATTCGCCAGAATGCCGTCGATCGACTCGTACTCCAGAAGCAGCTTCAGCGCTGTTTTCTCCCCGATGCCCTTCACGCCCGGATAATTGTCGCTCGTGTCACCCGTAAGACCCTTCAGCTCGATGATCTGGAACGGGAGAACCCCCTTATCCTCCTTAAGGAAAGCCAGGTCGTACACCGCATAATTGTTGCGGCCCTTCTTCATGATGACGACATGCACCCGCTCCGAGACAAGCTGAAGCATATCGTGGTCGCCCGTCAGCACGTAGACGCAGCCTTGCTCGCACAGTCGGGTCGCCAGCGTGCCGATGCAATCGTCCGCCTCATAGCCCTCGATGCCGAGATTCGGGATGCCGAGCGCGGCGACGACGTCCTTCACGAGGGAGAACTGCGGAACGAGGTCATCCGGTGCGTCCGGCCGATTGGCCTTGTACCCCGTATACATATCCGTGCGGAACGTCTTGCTTCCCATATCCCAGCAGCACACGACGTGCGTCGGCCGGAACTCGTTCACCGTATCGAACAGGTATTGGAGGAAGCCGTAGATCGCATTCGTCGGCGTCCCGTCCGGCGTCCTTCTCGCGCTGTAGGATTGGGCGAAATATGCCCGGAACAGCAGCGCCATTCCGTCCACGATCAAAATTTTGTTGTCGTTCATTCGAGATTACCGTCCATTCTCCTTAAGGTTGCGGCTCAGCGCTTCCTCTCTATCTTATCGGAGAGCAGCAGCCGTGACAACGGCAGAACGGTTGGCGGATTGTGTCAGACGGCCGCCCGGCTACCTCCGCCGGGCGCGATAGTCGGATAGATTGTAGCCGGTATACCGCTTGAACAATCGGTTGAAGTAGCGGCTGTCCGAATAGCCGACGCGCTGCGCCACCTCGTACGCTTTGATTCCATTCTCCTCCTCCAGCAGCTCCTTTGCCTTCTCGACCCGCAGCTCCGCCAGATATTCGCTGATGTTCTGCCCCATCGCGTCCTTGAACAGGCTGCAGACGTAGTTCGGCGACAGATACGCGATGTCGGCCAGCTTCTTCAGGCTGAGCGGCTCGTCGTAATGCTCGCGCAGGTAAGCGAGCGTCGCTTCCAGCCAGCGCTCCCCTCCGCCCGCCGACTCCCCCTGTGCCGGCTCCCCGTCTGCCGGTTCCCCGCCGGAGGACGGCGGGGCCGTCCCGCCTCCTTCCGCGTTCTCGGTTCGCGCATCGCGGGCCGCCGCTTCGTATGTCCGCAGCCGCTCCAGCTCCGCAAGCTGCCGCCGCTGCCGCTCCAGCTCCTCCTTGACGTCCAGCACGGCGGCCACCAGCGAGTCGGGCATGATCGGCTTGAGCAGGTAATCGGAGGCGCCGAGCCGAATCGCTTCCTGCGCATACTTGAAGTCCTCGTACCCGCTCAGAATGATCACCTTCACATCCCGGCCGTCCTCGCGGATGGCGCGCAGCAGCTCCAAGCCTTCCAGCTTCGGCATGCGAATGTCGGTCACGACGATATCCGGTTGCTTCGCCTCGTACATCGTCTTGGCCAGCATGCCGTCCGCCGCCGCGCCGACCACCTCGATGCCATGCTCCGTCCAATCGACGATGTTCACGATCCCGTCGCGAATTATCCGCTCATCGTCGGCTACGAGCATTCTGATCATGCCGCTCCTCCCCCTCTCCCGTCGATTCCCGCCGCCAAGCGCACCTCGACGACCGTTCCCGAAGCGCCGTCCTCCCTCGCGCGGAACGTCAAGCCGTATGCGGGACCGTAATAGAGCTTGATCCGCTCGTTCACATTGCGCAAGCCGTAGCCCGACGATTCGTCTGCCGATTGCGCCGCCGGCTCCTCCAGCATCCGGTTGATCGCAGCCGCATCGCAGCCGACTCCGTTGTCGAGAATGCGAATCTCGATCGCGTGCCCGTTCTTGCGCGCCTCGATCCGAATCAAGCCGGGATAATCAATCCCTTCGAAGCCATGGAGAATCGCGTTCTCGACGAGCGGCTGCAGGATCAGCTTGATGACCGGCTCCCGTTCCAGTCCCGGCTCGATGGCGACGTCCAAGCTGAACTCGTTGTCGAAGCGAATCTGCTGGATGGCGACGTAACATTCGACGTGCTCGATCTCGCTTGCGAGAGCCATCTCTTCTTTGTCCTTGTTCAGGCTGAGCCGGAACAGCCGGGCCAGCGAGGTGACCATGGAGCTGATGTCCCTGGCCTTGTACCTGGTTGCGGCCATCCAGTTGATCGCATCAAGCGTATTATATAGAAAATGCGGATTAATCTGATGCTGAAGCGCCTTCATCTCCGCCGTTCGCGCCCGCTTGTTCGACTCGCCGATCTCTTCGACATAATCCTTGAGCTCCGACGACATGCGGTTGAAGTGGTCGTACAGTTGGGAGATCTCGTCGTTGCTGCGCCGGGACGGCTTCGCCTGAACGCCGATCAGTCCGCCCTCGAGCTTACGCATCGCTTTGATCAGATTGCCGATCCTTCTGGCCAAGCGGCTGGACGTATAGACGGAATACACGATGGCGAGTCCGAAGCAGACGAGTGCGCTGACGATCGCCGCTACCTTGATGCCTTCGATCCGGCTGCGCAGCTCCTTCGTATCGACGAACCCGACGAGCTTCCACGTCGTTCCTTCAATCGCTTGGTAGACGAACAAATACGTCGTGCCGTCGATGCCGATCCGGAAGTCTCCCGATTGGCCCTCCGCACGAATTCGCCCGAAGTACGGTTTGTCCGCCAGGCTCTGACCCAGCAGCTCTTTATTGTAATGCGACACGATCCTGCCCGAATCGTCGATGAGGAAGACGAAGCCGGTCTGTCCGATCTTGACGTCTCGCACGATGTCCCATATTCGCGTCTCGGGCAGGCTGATCGTCATCGCGCCGATGTCCCTCTCGTCCGTCATGCTGCGAATTCTGCGGATGAGCGTAATCTCCGGTTCGTCCGAGGCGCGCTCGATCGGCAGCGCATCCGCGGTCCAGTACATGCCGTTAAGCCTTTCGGTCGCCTCGCGGTAAGCCTCCGCGCTCTCGAGCGAACCGATCGGCCTCAGTTCCCCGATGTCGAAGCCGGACGGGAACTGCCCGACGTCGCGGTAGAACAGCCGAATCGTGTACAGCTTCTGGTAATTCGTAATGTTGGCGATCGTCTCTTGCAACTGCTTGATGTCATCTTGATAGACAGCCAGCTCCAGCTTCGTCCGGTTGCCCAGCATCGACTGAACCAGGCTGTTGATATAGACGGTGGTCGACAGCTCGACCGCCTGATCGATATGCACCTTCAGGTTCAGGTTGACTTGCTGAATCGTCGTCTTGACCGAGCTGGTAACTTCCTCCTCAATCGCACTGCTTACTTTCCCATAGGAAAATAAGCCGACGAACAACGATGGGACGATAATCGCAATCAGAAAGGAAAGCAGCAATCGGGTGTAGAGCGGCATACTCCACCTCGGCATCCGGGTTTATCATTCCGTCGATTCCATTGTAGTTCCTGCACCCGAGAGGGACAAGCGCACGGGCCGCTATTCTCCTCCGCTGCCGCTTGTTGTCGTCCACATGTCCGGCTGACGGCCGGAAGCGAGCAGATGGGCCTCCATGTAATAGTAATCGCCCCAGATGGCGCTCAGCTCCGTCACGACGCCCTCGACCCGGCCGTAGCAGCGCTTCAGCACGGCTTCCTTGTCGGCTTCTTCAAGCAGCGTATAGCGCTTCCGCAGGGAAGCGAGCATCCGCAGCGCCCGCCGCTCGTACCCCAAGCGGCGCTCGGTCTCGAACAGACCGCAGCGGGACAGCTCAAGCAGGCCGCAGCAGGCGATCGCCGCCGCCGAGGCGTCCTTCGCCGCGTCGACCGCCTCCCCCTCCGGCAGCTTGAAGTCCCAGAGCGGCACCTCGTCTTCCGGCAGGCGGGCGACGAAGTAGTCGGCCATCGCCGCTGCCGCCGCCGCGAACGAGGGATCGCCGGTATGGCGGTAAGCAAGGGCGAAGCCGTAGATGCCCCAAGCCTGGCCTCTGGACCAGCACGATTCGTCGGCATACCCGCCCTCGTTGAAGCCGCCGATCGGCTCTCCGGTGTCCGGATCGAAGTCGAACGTATGATAGGACGATCCGTCGGGGCGAATATGGTGCTTCATCGCCTGCCGCGCGTGCCGCTCCGCGGCGGAAGCGTACGCGGGATTGCCGGTCAGCCTCGTCGCCGACCAGAGCAACGGCAGGTTCAGCAGGCAGTCGATGATCATTTTGCCGCGGAGTCGATCCTCCTCAAGCCGTCCCCACGCCCGGATGAAGCCGCCGGCCGGATTGAAGCGCTTCAGCAGCTCGTCGGCCGCCCCGACCGCCAGGCTGCGGGCGCCCTCCGCTCCCGTCGCGTCATACAGCTTCACGGCGTACAGTTGGTACAGGAATCCGACGTCATGGTCCAAGTATCCCTCCCGCAGCCGATGCTCATAGACCGGCAAATAACGAGATAAATAGGCTAGCCATTCGGAGTCTCCCGTCAGCCGATAGGCAAGCAGCACCATCCCCGTCCAGAACGAGCCGGTCCAACTGCCGTCTTCGTTCAGCCGATTCGAATACACGCCGTCCCGCGAGAGGTGCGGGAACCTCGTGCCGTATGCGGCCGCCCCCTTGCGGATGCGCTCCGTGATGCGCTCAAGCTCGCGTTCGGCTTCCGCCGTCCATCCTTCCGCTTCGTAACCCGTCTCCACCATTGTTCACTTCTCCTTGCGGCGCACCGACATCCCGCAGAGGAAGCTGCGGGATGCCGGACGGAGCCGTCATTGTCGTGGTGCACGCTTATCGTCGTTGCATCTTCAGCCGCTCGTCCGCTCCGACGTCAGCCCAGCGGATTGAAGCCTGGAATCGTATACGATTCGCGGGTGTACGAGCCTTCGGCTATCGCCTGATCGAACGCTTCGTTATACCGCTTCGTCAGATCGGCCAGGGCGTCGTCGACCTTGCGCTGCCCGTTGATCACCTGGATGAACACCGCCTGCATGGCGTCCCCCTGCAGCTTCAGACCCGGAGGGAACGGCGGCCACACCGTCTCGTCGTCGTTGATCTGGAACTGGTCCAGCAGCTTGAGGTCCGACTGATAGGCCGGATTGCCGGCAATGTCCTTCAGCAGCGAGATGCCGCCGGCCTGCTTGACGAGCTCGCCCATGAACCCTGTGGAGAAAATAAACTCCATCGCCTTCCATGTCTTCTCTTTATCCTTCGCGGTCGCGGACATCATGTAGCCGGAGCCGGTCTGGATCGACGACTTGCCCTTCGCGGTGCCGTCGATCGTCGGGAATTCCGCGACGCCGACATCGAAGCCGATGTCCATGCCCGCATAGATGCCGGGGTCCCAGGAGGCTCCGCCGAACATGCCGATCGAGCCCTCCGCGAACTTCGCCCGCCCCTGGTCGGCGCTCACCAGCAGAGCGCCTTCGAGCATGCTTCCATCCTGCTGCATGCCGGAGAACAGCTCAAGCAACGGCTTATACGGCGCGAAGTCGAACTTGCCCTGCGCATGATCGAACCCGCGATTAAGCCCGATCGCGCTGTACCCCAACGTATTGAGCATCGCGACGTCGATATTGTAGCCGTCGGCCATCGGCAAGCCGAAGCCGGCCGCCTTGCCGCCGCTCGCTTCCTTGATCTTCTTCGCATAATCGCGCAGCTCGGCGAACGTGGTCGGCGGCTTCTCCGGATCAAGGCCCGCCTCCGCGAACAGGCTCTTGTTGTAGAGCAGGCGCATCGTCGAAGCCGAGTCGGTTAACGTGTAAATCTGTCCGCCGATCACATTGTTGTTCTCGACCCACACGCCGTCGAGGAATCTCGCTTTGAACTCGTCCGTGATGAAGTCGTTCAACGGCTGCCCCCACTTGTTGTCCACCATCTTGCGCGTGCTGGACGGTCCCGTGATCGTGAAGATATCCGGACCTTCCCCCGTCGAGAAGGCGAGACTGAGCACATCGTTGTACTTGTCCGCGACGACGTTGAGGTCGATCTCGATGCCGTCCGTATTCGTGCGGTTGTACTCGTCGATCAGTTCGGTCATCTTGTCCTTCAGATTGGACTGATGGGACCAGAATGCAATCTTCGTCTTCGGTCCCTCGCTTGCCGGCGATTGTTGCGTCAGCTCCTCGTTCGCCGACGGCGAAGCGCCGGAGGTCGATGTCGCTGCCCCGTTATTGTTGTTGCCGCAGCCGGCTGCGATCGCCGACAAGCCGAGCGTCAGTGCCAGCGTGAGAGCGAGCCCTCTGTTCTCCTTGCTGCCTGCCCACTTCATGGTTCCGTTCCCCCTTGATTGGATGAATTCATTATATATGAAGCCGGGGCATGTGCACGATGCCTGCGGCACTCATATCCGCTATTATCAACTCGATCAGCCTTAACTCGATCAGCCTTTGATCGCGCCGGCGGACAAGCCGCCGACAAAGAACCGGTTGGCCCACAGGTAGACGATTGCGATCGGCACGATCGCCATGCAGGACCCTGCGATCAGCAGATCCCACTGCGCCATCCCTTGCTGCCCGGTGACGTAAGCGAGCGACGTAACGCCGACCGACAGCGGCCGGTTGTCCGGCTGGGTAAGCGTCAGCGCCAGCGGCAGCATGTAGTTGTTCCACGTTCCCTGGAACGTGATCATCGTCACGACGCCGATGACCGGCGTCAGCATGGGGAGCAGCACCTTGGCATAGACGCCGAACGCGCCGCAGCCGTCGATGATCGCCGATTCGTCAAGCTCGCGCGGAATGCCCTTCAGGTAGCCGATGACGAGCAGCGTCGGCAGAATGGAGCTTCCGCCGAGCGTGGCAAGAATGAGTCCCAGTAACGAATGATGAAGCTGCGCGCCGACAATGAGCTTGAATACCGGGTAGATCGTCACCGCGCCGGCGACAAACATCGAGAAGTAGAAGCTGCCAAGCATAAACTTCCTGCCGGGAAAGCGCTTGCGTTCGAAGCCATAGCCAAGCATGGTCGAGAACAGCACCGTGCAGGCGGTGACGATGCCGGCATAACAGACGCTGTTCAGCGTATAGCGGGAGAAGTTCGCCGCGTTCCAGGCGGTAACGTAGTTGTCGAACGTGAACTTCTTCGGCAGCAGCCTCGTTCCGCCGACGAGCAGCTCCTGCGGCGTCTTGAACGACGCCATGAAGACGTATGCGACCGGGAACAAAGCGACGGCCGTTGCCGCGATCAGCAGCAGGTAGAGCAGCGGCTTCGCCGCCGCGCGAGCCCCGAACGGCCTGGAGGAGCTCTTGTGCGTTCTTGTCATCAACGAATCTCGTCCTTTCGTTCAATCGTAGTCGGCAAGCTTGCGGCTGAGCCGGAAGTACAGCAGCGCCACAAGGCTGATGACGAGGAAGGCGGCAACGCTGGCAGAAGCCGCATAGCCTTGCTGGGCGCGATAGCCCTCCATCTCGAAGAAGTAGTTGAAGATATACGTCACCATCGTCTCCGATCCGTGATTCGGCTGGCCCCTCGTCAGGACGTTTACAAGGTCGAATATTTTCAACCCGTTCAGTACGCTCAGCATCATGATCGTCTGCAGCATCGGCCCGAGCTGCGGAATCGTAATGTACGCCAGCTTCTGCCGCTCGTTCGCTCCGTCGATGATCGCCGCCTCGTACAGCTCGCTTGGAATTCGCTGCAAGCCCGCGAGCATAAGCGTCATGTTGTAGCCAAGCCCCTGCCACACCTCGATCAGAATGAGTGTCGTGAGCGCCGCCAGCGGCGAGGCGAGCACGTACAGCGGCTTCTCGATCAGCCCGGACGAGAGCAGCAGCGCGTTGACGATGCCGGTATCCGGGGCGAGCAGGATGCGGAAGATAAGGCCGACGATGGCGGCGCTGATCAGCACCGGGAAGTAGAGCGCCGATCGGAAGAAGATCTTCCCTTTGATTCGGCCGTTCAGGATGACGGCGAACACGAGCGCCAGCGGAATGCCGATCGCCAGCGATCCGAAGGTCAGCACCAGCGTATTGCCGACCGCCTTCCACCACACCTCGTCGTGCAGCAGCACGCGGAAGTTGTCGAACCCGACATAGCTTGAGCGTATGCCGTCGTAATCGTAGAACGCATAACGCAGAATCCAGAGCAGCGGGAACAGCACAAACGTCATGAACAACAAATAAGGAATGCCGACCATCGCATAGACCGAGACCAACTCCCGGGTCCGTGCCCGTCGAATCGTCATCGCACGCTTCATCTGTGAACTCTCCTTTAACCGGCGGGGGCGACTTCGAAAGTGCGCGAATGCGCTTTCCGTAGTTCTATCTTATTGGAATCGCTTCCGCGCTTAAATGCGGCTGCATTCCGAAGATGTGTCGTAGATTCGGAAAATAGAGTTTGGGAGTTTAGGAGCCTGAGGGGTTGGGAGTTGGGGAGCTTGTCCGGACAGACGAACGGCGGAGGCAGCAAGGGGTTGCCCTTGCGCCTCCGCCGCACGCTCAGTCGAGAGGAGTCTAGTCAAGCGCGACGAGGCCGATATCGTCGAAGGAAGCGGCGCCATCCAGCGAACCGACGCCGATCGTCCCTCCGCGCAGCTCGCGATCTGCCGCGCGCAGAATAACTTGCTTGTCCAGGCTGACGGCAATCGTGCCCGCCGGTCCGTCGCGATCGATGACGACGGCGTGCAAGGCGTTGTCCTGAATCCAGTCCGCAGACGTCGAATCGGCGATGACGCGGGCAATCCCTCCGCTGACCTTGTACAGCCGAACCTGCTGAGCGTCATTGTCCAGCCTCAGATAATAATAGTTGGCGTCATCCTGATAGTTGAACAGCACAACGGCGTTCGCGTCCGGATTCGCGGCAAGATCGTCGTCAACGCCGACCTTCAGCGACAGCCTGAAGCTGTCCGCATCCGCTCCGCCGAGCAGCGAATACTCGCCCGGACGGTCGCCGCTCTGCGGCGAATAGCCGGAAGCGATCAAGCGGTACGTGCCGCTGGCCGAGTCAACCGTCCATCGGCTTGCGTTCAGCGGCGTCCACCCCGGCGAGGTGCCGTCGTCGAACCCGCTGACAGCCGCCGCCGCATCGGGATACATCGTCAGCTCAAGCTGCCACTTCGCCACGTCGTTCTGCGCATTCGCGACCCGATTCGTCGTGAACGACAGGACGTCTCCTTGCTGCACCTGCACGAGCTCGCTGATCGCATACCCTCTCGTGTCGGCGCGGCCGACCGTCTGGAAGCCCGTCTTCGGCCAGACGTTGACTCCGTTCTGCTCCACCTTCACCTGGAAGTTGTCCCCTCCGGCGAAAGCGTTCTGGCTGGCGACGTTCCCGTGAATATGCACCGTTCCGCTCGCCGGAGCGACCCACCGCATTACCGCGTCAAGTCCCGTGCCCGGGATCGTATAGTCCTTCGTGTGGATCGGCGTGCTGGCCGCCGTATTCTCCACCCATCTGTCCGGCAGCAGTTGCGTGACATGGAAGTAGTCGAAGTCCGCGTTCTTCGGCACGGTGCTCGCTGCCGTGTTCATCGCGTGCATTCCGATCTTCATCGTGTCGGACGGAATCTGGTACGTGCTGCCGAACGTCGTCCAATTCGTTCCGTCGCCGCTGTACTCCGCCTTGAGCGTCACCCCCCGCTTCGTCAGCCGGAACATGATGTCGGAGCCGACCAGCGGATCGGGAATCGCATCGACCGCACGGAAGAACGTATCGGATGCAGTCTGGAATTCGCGGACGACGCGAACGATCGCTCCGCCGCGCGAGGAGTCGTACGCGCGGTCGAACTTGATATAGTTGTCCTCGTCGGCGTACAGAATCAGTCCGGCCGCCTGGTAATTGGTCGTCGGACTGAATTCAAGCTTCGTCTCGACTTGGTAATCGGGGAAGAACGGCACCTGCAGAATCAGGTTTTTCTGCCCGGTGCTCGTCGCCCATAGATCGCCCGGCTGCGTCTTGATGCGCATATAGCCGGGACGCTCGACGACCGTCCAGTAGGCCCGATCGTTGTTCGTGACGGACCAGTGGCCTTGAACGACCGTCGAGCTGAAGTCGTCCGTGCCGAAGGCGAAGCCGCCGGCGCCCGCCGGCTGCCACAGCAGCGGCTGCGTTCCCCCCGCCGACTTGTATTGCCAGCCGTAGACGGCCGAGACGACGCCGAAGTCCTTGGCATAGTCGTAGACGACCGACGCGGGACGAACCGCATACACATATCCGCCGGATGCCGCGAACGGAAGCTCGACGCCGTTCAGCGTCACCTTCGTAATGCCTGCGGCGGCGATGCCGATCGCCCGCGAGCTGTCCGCATCCGCCACGAGCTTGCTGCCGCTCAGCTCCAGCGTCGCGCCGTTCCACCTCACGGCCATGTCCTCCAGCTCTTCCTTGGCCGCGATAATCGTTGTCCCCGACTCCGATAACGTGCTGCCTCCGATCAGCGACACGGAATCGATCGTCCCCGCTCCGTTCTTCTCGACATAGGCCATTTTGCCGTTGAAGGAGTACGTGCCGAAGCTTCGTTCGACAACCGCGTTGCGCTCCCGGGACAAGTAATAGGCCGCCGTGCGCCCGCCGCTGTCCAGATCGATCGCCATCGCCGTTGCCGCGTTCGTCGCGGGCGCTACGGCCAGCGCGCTCGCCGTCACGCTGCGGCTCTCGCCGACGCCCGTCGGCACGAGCACCGTGTCGAACGTCACCGGCCCTGCGGCTGTCTTCGAATACTGCACGAATTGCTCGTTAGGCGCGGAAGTCGCTCCGTACCATCCGTCCTTGACGACAGCTCCGCCGAGGGAGGACGGGGAAGCGGGAACGATCGCGATATTGGGCTGGTCGGAGAACTGCGTCGCCGCCGCCTTGGTCGTCCCGTCGATGAAGGGATTCGCCCCCGGCATCGTATGCCAATTCTGCTCGAACGTATGGGTGCCTGTCGCCGTCGCTTCGCCGCCCACCCAGTCGGACACGATCCAGTAATCCGGCTTGACGAACAGCACGGAACGGGTATGCTCGAAGCCGGTCGTCGCATAGGTCGTTCCCTCGCTGAAGTCGAACGCCGAGCCTTGTCCGGTATACGTCATCGTGTCCTTGCTTACGGCGTTCAAGCCGTTGTACTTGCTCTGCGGCTGGCCGTCGATGCGGATCGTATTGTGCGATTCGACGTCGTCGAACTGCCACTTGGAGATCGGATTGGACGTGTTGTAGTCGTTCACGCCCGTATCCGTCAGCAGCACCTTGCCGTATGCGTAGGCAATCAGCGCATTCTGATCCATATGGCCGTGCGTGCCGGTGCTGTTCGTGAACAGCATATACTTGTCGTCCGGCTGCCAACCGGTGCGCATCGTCACCTGTTTCGTATCCGGATAATAGCTGCTGTCGTGCTGCGGCTCGGTACCGGCTGCGCCCATGCTGGCGAAGTATTGCAGCTCCTCGTCGCCGAAGTCGTTGGCAATCTGCGCATACGTGCCGAGCGCCTGGAAGGAACCGCCGTCGCCGTACACCGGACTGTAGCCGCTCGGCAGAGTGAAGTCCATCATATAGCGGGCAACCTTCACAATGTTGTTCTTGAACGTCTGCGTCATCGTATCCCCGTACAGGTCCGCCAGCCGCTTGAAGTCCCAGAACACCTGAAGCGCGACGAGGGAGTAGTTGTACGAAGCCTCGGTGTAGCCTCCGTCCAGGAAGACGAGTCGGGAAATCTGCTTGTCGATCCGCTGCTTCTGCGTATCCGACCAGACTGCTGCATCCGTGAATTCGGGAAAATAAAGCGCACTCGCATACACACCCTTCGCTTCGATCAGGGCCCAGTTGTTGCCGCCTTGAGCGTTCGGATCGAAGTTCAGCCAATTCTCCGTCTGCCAGACATTCTTGAGCAGCTCGGCGAACACGTCCGGCGTCAGCCAGGGCGAAGCGTACAGATGCTCGAGCATGCGCGGAATCAAGTAGGGCCGGAACGATACGTCGATGCTGCGCTTCGCCTGCGAAGTGCTCGGCACGTTGTAGGCGCTCGGCTGGGAGATGAAGTCCTCCAGCAGCCGGAGCGATTCCCGGGCGTACTTCTCGTCCCCGGTGGCCGCATAAGCGCCGACGATGTCGCCGAAGAACTGGAAGCGGCTGAGCGTCCAGACGTATTCGACCTGCGCCCCGGAGGGATTCGTCCAGTCCGGCCCATCCGCAAGTCCATTGTAGGAGAAAATATCCGAGCTGGAGTTGAGCCAGGTCAGCGTATCCGCCGAGTAGCCGAACCCGTTCCGCACGACGAGAACGTCCACGCCGCCGGAGCCGGCCGATGCTTGGCCGTACACCTTGAGCACGGCGGAGGTGATCGTTCCGGTCACGCCGGTCGGAATGCGGAACGACAAGTAGGCGCGCCGCGAGTTCTCGTCAAGCGGAGCGTTCGCGGCGATGCCGCTGTCTTGAACGTACAGCGTCGGACTCGCTCCGTATGAGACGTTCTGATAGGCCGAGCCGGCGCGGATGTACGAATCCTGGAAAGCCGGAACGGAGACGGTCGTTCCGCCGGCGGTAATCTCGAGCATCGGCCGGTTGGCCGACTGCTCCGAGCTGTACAGCTCGGCGTAAGCCGTGTCGTTCTTATAACGTCCCATCAGAATGTAGCTGAATTCCTTCTGCCCGCCGGCGAACGACGCGCTGACGCCGCTCGTCAGATCGACGGAATATTCCGCCTCCGTCTCGCCGATCGAGAATTCCGTCTCGGGCGTGGCGCTTCCTCCCGAACGCCAGAGAATATGGTCCGCCGTCAAGTCGGCGGTATAGGTTCCGTTCGCCGACAGCGGGAACGCCGAGAAGCCGGTTCTTGTCTTGTAGTAATCGAGCAGCTCCTCCTTGGCCAGCGCATAATCGCCCGCCTTGACCGCCGCCTCCACCGGCGTCAATCCGGAGCTGTAGCCGTAATCCAGCTTGCCGGCCGTCGTCCAGGCCGACGTTGTCCCGTCCCAGGCTCCGAACAGCTCCTCATCCGTCAGATGGCCGTTCGCATCCGTCGCCTGCGCCTGCCGCAGCGGCATTCCGGGCAAGCCGGGCAGAGGCAGAACGCCCGCCCATGCCAATACCGCGCACAGCAGCAGCTTAAAGCCCAGTCTCGATTGTCGATTCACGATTCTGTATCCTCCCTCGTCTATGTACCTGCTATCGCTCGCTCCACGCCTTGTGCAGCGCTTACATTTTGGCCTGCGCCTCCTTTCGCACTCATCATAGGACGAGCTCGAAGCGACTGTAAACGGGGCTGAATTCGAATTTGGTGTCGTCAATTCCAATTTTCCGGTTCCTCCCCTCCGAACAACTCGTGCCATTCGGAATAATCGGTGCCGAGCGGTGGATGGAGTACCATACATCGGCCGGAATTGGGAGGGAATAGCGGCGTTTTATGTGATTTCCAACCGCCTCTTCAGAGCATCGTTGTGCGGGTTCCCGCACATTGTTCCTAGACACGTGTCAAACTGGAGCGGCGATTGGCTCGCGGAGGGACCGAGATGAGTGAAATTTCGCATAAATCCGGCAGCGACAAAAAAAGATATCCCGCAGCCCGGCCGCTTGCAAGCCGGACTGCGAAATACCTTCTATCTGCCTTGGCTTATTGCGATTCGCGGCCGTCACCCTTCACCGGATTCGGAATCGGAATCGGAATGCGATAATCGCGGGATGCCGACATAATATCGGCCCATGCCCAGTAATCTGTCGGCACGTCCGTCCACAGCACCGGCTCCGCTCCGGCGAACGGCTCGCGGCCAAGCGCCGCATTCAACGCCCGGACGGCCTCCGCGCGAGTCAGTCCGTTGTCGGGGCGGAACGTCCCGTCCGGATAGCCTCGCATCCAGCCCTGCGCTTGAACGGCTGCGATCGCTTCCGCCGCCCAGCTCAGCTTCACATCTGCGAAGGCCGATTCGCCGCCGGCTGCGGCATCCAATGTGTTCCAGCGCGCGAGCACTGCTGCCAGTTCGGCCCTTGTGACGGTCTCGTCCGGCCGGAATTGGCCGTTCCCGCTTCCGGTCATAATTCCTGCGGCATACACCCGGTTAATGGAGTCGGCCGCCCAGTGATCGGAGGCAACGTCAGCGAGAATAGTCTGAGCGCTGCGGACATCGGATGGGTCCGGCATATTGCGCGCCACCATTGCCGCCAGCTCCGCCCGCGTGACCGGCTTCGAAGGGCGGAACGTCCCGTCCTCGAAGCCATTGATGTAACGACGGTATTCGCGAATCTCCGGTTCGGCCAGACGAAGAACCGTGAAGGTGCTGAATTTATCGACCTCGATCTCGACGCCGACCGGCTCTCCCTTGTCGTCATAGCGGATGTCCGCCTGTTGAAGCACCTCCTCGCCGTCGCTGTGCTCGATGAACACCGCCAGCGACGCGAGATCGTCCTTCCTCTCCGAAGTGTCGATGGGGAACATCAGCTTCGTCGGAAGTCCGGAGTAATTCGTCTCAACGATAACCGGAAGCCCGACCGCCTGCGCTTCCCCGTACTCCTCGGCCGCCTTCACGGCCGAAGAGTCGAGCGCCCTCCGCTTCGCCTCAGCCTGCTCCTTATCGCTGCGAATCGGCACGATGCGCACCTTCAAGCCGTCGGCCTTGTCGCCAAGATTCGCCGCGACGTTCTGCGGCAGCGTGACCGTCACGTCGCCGGTCCGGACTTCCAGGACAATGCGGCGGTCCGACAGCAGTCTCGCCACGGCCAGCGGTACCGAGAGCGTATATTCATCCGCCTTGTCGTTAGGCAGATCGTCGAGAAGGATAACCGCTTTGCTCTGTTCTGCGGAGATCGCTCCGCTCACGATCGCCTCCGCCATCGCCGCATCCAGCTCAACCGCATCGACCTTGCCGCCGCTCGCCGTCACCGTTCGGACAATCCGAATCGGAACAGCCATGCCGTTATCGGCTCCGAAGCTGACGACCGCTTCGCGGACTTGCCCGGGGCTTGCCGTGTTGGCGGCGGCATTGCCGGGGGCGGTCGAATCGACTGCAGTCCACTTCGCATACAACGTTACCGCCGAGGCCCCCATAACAAGCGTTTCGCCTGCGGCGTAATCCGTCCCGCTCCCGTCGGGAGCCGTATTCCAGCCCGCGAATTCACAGCCCGTCCTTGCGAGATTGCCGTCGTTGCCCAGCACGATGACGCTCAAGCCGCTCTCGTAGACGTTCCCGTCCGTCGGCGCGCTTCCGCCCGTATGTCCGTTGCCGTCATAGCTTACGCGATAAGCTGCCGCCAACGGCGGCGCCGCATAGCCGAACGCTTGCAGCTCTGCAAGCTGCATCCGGTACGATCCGTCCACGCTCATCAGCCTCGTGCCCTCGACCTTCACATACCTCGCGCGCGTCTCGTCGAACGCGAAGCTCTGCGCCCCGGCACCCGGCCGGGCAAATTCCGTTCGTGACGCGACCGTCGCCCAATGGATCGCATCCGTCGACACCTGGATCGTGAAGTCCACCGGGAACCCCTTGCCCACATCGTCCTCATTGCCGTTCCGCGGATACAAGTCCACCCGATCGATCATGTAGTCCGCCCCAAGATCGACGCTCAGCCATTCCGTATGGCTCTCTCCAAGCTCCGAATCGCTGCTCCAGCCGTTCCCCGCCGTCTGGCCGTCGACCGCAGCCTCCTTGGAGAAGCCCCAGCCCTCCACCGAGCTCGACGCCGTTACCGTCTTGTTCAATGCCTGATTGACGAATACGGCGTCAGGGGCCGCAATCCATTGCGCATACAACACGATAGAGGAAGACGCCACGACAATCATGTCCCCCGGTGTGTACCCCGTCCCGCTCCCGTCGGGAGCCGTATTCCAGCCCGCGAATTCGTAGCCCGTCCTCGCGAGATTGCCGTCGTTGCCCAGCACGGTTGCGTTCGAACCGCTCTCGTAGACGTTCCCGTCCGCCGGCGCGCTTCCGCCCGTATGGCCGTTGCCGTCATAGCTTACGCGATAAGCTGCCGCCGACGGCGGCGCCGCATAGCCGAACGCTTGCAATTCCGCAAGCTGCATCCGGTACGCCCCGTCCACGCTCGTCAGCTTCGTGCCCTCGACCTTCACATACCGCGCGCGTGTCTCGTCGAATGCGAAGCTCTGCGCCCCGGCACCCGGCCGGGCAACATCCGTTCGGGACGCGACCGTCGTCCAATGAACCGAGTCCGTCGACACCTGAATCGCGAAGTCCACCGGGAACCCCTTGCCCACATCGTCCGCGTTGCCGTTCCTTGGATACAAGTCCACGCGGTCAAGCATATAGTCGGAGCCAAGATCGACGCTCAGCCATTCCGTATGGCTCTCTCCAAGCTCCGAATCGCTGCTCCAGCCGTTCCCCGTCGTCGTGCCGTCAACCGCCGCATCCTTGGAGAAGCCCCAGCCCTCCACCGAGCTCGACGCGGTCACCGTCTTGTTCAGCGCCTGATTGGCGAATATCGCGGCATTGATCGTTAACGGCAGCTCTCTGCTTGCCGTCGCGCCGCTGCTGTCGGTGACCGAGACCCGAACAATCGCTGTCCCGGCGGCGGACGCCTCGGGCATCCCGCGCAGCTCGCCCACAGCCGGATCGATCGTCAGCCCTGCCGGCAACCCGTCGGCGCTCCACGTATACGGCTTCAGCCCTCCGGTCGCATACAGATTATCGCGATAGTCGACAGCGACCATGCCGGCATTCAAATATCCGTTCCAGATTCCGAGCGGGCTTGACGAATCCGGATTGCCGAACGCCTGCAATTCCGCAAGCTGCATCCGGTACGATCCGTCCACGCTCATCAGGTTCGTGCCTTCGACCTTCACATACCGGGCGCGCGCCTCATCGAACGCGAAGCTCTGCGCCCCGGCGCCCGGCCGGGCAAATTCCGTTCGGGACGCGACCGTCGTCCAATGAACCGCATCCGTCGACACCTGAATCGTGAAGTCGATCGGGAAGCCCTGGCCGACCTCCTCGTCGCTGCCGTTCCTCGGATACAGATCCACGCGATCGATCGCATACTCCGCCCCGAGATCGACGCTCAGCCATTCCGTGTGGTTCTCGCCCAGCTCCGAGTCGCTGCTCCAGCCGTTCCCCGTCGTCTGGCCGTCCACCGCAGCCTCCTTGGAGAAGCCCCAGCCCTCCACCGAGCTTGAGGCGTCCACCGCCTTGCCTTCCGCCAGATTAACCGACTCGCCTTGATCCCGAACCGTTATCGTCACATCCCGGCTGGCCGTCGCGTTGACGCTATCCGTGACGGCGACATGCACGGTGGAGACGCCCGCCGCCTCGGGTACGCCGTAAACCTCGCCCGTAACCGAATGAATGCTTAATCCCGCCGGCAGATCCTCCGCGCTCCAGGAATAAGGCAATACGCCGCCTGTCGCATGCAAGACCGTGCTGTATGCCGATCCCGCGGTCCCGTCCGCCAATCCCGCCTCCGATACGTTCAGCGCGCCTGCCCCATTATCGGCCACGATGTAGATCGGACTTTGCGTCAGATGCACGGATACGGCATTGCCGTTAACCGCAACGTTCTCGGCATTCCCGAACATATCCAATACCTGTACGGATTCCGCCTGGGTGGGGAAGTTTATGTCCATCGGAGCGGCATTCGTCTCTCTCCATAACGCAATGATGCTTTGCGAGCCCTTCGTGAACGCATAGCCCCACGTTCCGGGCTCCGTGCGAATGCGGCCCAGCCCTGTCGCATTGTTCAATATGCTGGCCATCCCGGCTTGCGCGGCGTAGACCAGCTTGGGCACATAGCCGTTGTAGAACATGCCGTAGCTGGCGTCGACGGCCTGCGCATCGGCTTGATTGGACAGCGGATCGATCATCGCGAACCAGAATACTTTATCCACCTTGCCGCTGCCCGCGCTCATCAGATATTGGCGCTGCATAAGCTGGGCCTGCAGCAGCTCGTTCGCCGCATAGTCGGCATCGTCTATAGCGGGGTAGGCGGTCTCCGTGATGGCTAGCTTCTTGCCTGCCCCGCCGGGCGACGACTGCACAATCTGCCACAATCGATCCAACTGCTCCTCGTAGGCTCCCGAGGACAGCGACTTCTCCGGCCCGATTCCCAATCTTCTCTGATCGTAAGGATGAATATCGATCGTATCGAACTTGCCGAAGGAGCCCGTCCCTCCGAACTCCTCGAACCATTCCGGGAACGGCCCCCAATAATCCGAAGCATCGTCGTTCACCGGAGCGCCGAGCGAAGGGCCGACCAGCTTGATCGTTCCTCCGGCATTGCTCGCGGCGGTCTCGATCAGATTGACCATATCGACATATTCCGGAAGGCTCTCCATCGAAGTCTGGGTCGTATCCCAGAACTCGGGGCCGTTCGGTTCATTCCACGCCGACACGTAGGGAATGGCATTCTTGTAACGGTCGAAGAACGCTTCGACATACTCGGCGAAGTTGTCCATGCTGTCCGGGCGGGGCGCCCAGCCCGTCGATCGCTTGGCCCAATCCGGCGCGAACGCCATAATGTCGAAGTAGCCGATTCCGTACGGCTCCAGCATGGCCAGCGTCTTGTCCAGAGGCTCCCAGTTGTACACGCCCGCTTCCGGCTCCTGAACGGCCCAGATGTTCTCGCCGTCCAGCCATGGCCGAATCCACTTCATCCCCGCCTTGGCCGTCAGCGGAATTTGGTACGCCTGCCACGTAATCTGCCGCCAGAACGTATTCATTCCGAAGGTGATTCCCGAATCGGCCACGTCGTTCACATCCTGCTCGGGAACGATGGCCAGACGCGTCTGAGCCGAGGCGCCGCCTGCCTGAACGGCAACCGTATAGACCCCGTTGGGCAGCGCGCCGGGCGCAAGCCGAACGGTCCGTTCGGAGCGGGCCGGCACAAGCTCGTTCAAGATCTGTCCCTGCTCGACGCTCTCCGTCCCTCCTATCGGCGTTATGGTGTACTCGACCGCAACCGGAGCGGCGGCGGCTCCCGTATTGAACACATTCAGCGTCAATTCCGCCTGTTCGCGATCGGTGTACACTCCTCCTACAATCGGGGAGGCCAGCCGCAGGTTAACGCCTTCCGGCTCATAATGCTCAATCGCAACCAACGGAATCAAGGCCTCGTAGTTCGGATCTCCTTCGCGTGCGACTCCGACGTACAACGTGTTTACGTAAGAGCCGTCCAACGGAGCGTCCAAGTTCGACATCAGCTTGAGATAATCCGTGCGGAATGCCAGAGTCAGCGGCTCGCCCGTCCCCCGCTCGGCGGGAGCGGTCAGCACGCCGTCGATCGTGGCGACATCGTCGATCTCCATCCGGTATCGGATGTCCTGCTCGGATGCCGCTCCCGGCTCATCCGATACGATCGAATCGGCCGAATCGCGGGTTACTGTCTCGTAATATGTGACATAAGCCGGATCGTCGGGGTGATCGGAAGCGCTTACAGCGGCAATGAGGGCAAATCGATACTCCCCCGTGCTCTGCGGCGTCCAGTTCCCCAACATATACGTGGGCGTATCGAGGATGCTTTTTCTGCCGAACAGGTCGTAGAACATCCATTGCTGCCGATACAGCCCCTCCCACTCCACGGTGACATTCGGCTGCTGCAGCGTCGGACTTCCCGTCTCCGCCAGTCTCGCCGTATCCAGCACCGTTGTGAGCGGAGGCTCGGAATCCGCAATCGGCGTCGGATCTCCGTACGCCTTAAACAATCTTAACTGCATTCGATACGAGCCTTCTACCGTCCTTAGATTCGTCGCTTCGACCTTCACATAGCGGGCGGCTATATCGTCGAACGCGAAGCTCCGGGCAGCGCCGTCCGGCTTCTCGTAGCCGGTCACCGTCCTGACGGTCGTCCACTCCAAGGCGTTCGTCGATACTTGGATCGTAAAGTCGATCGGGAACCCTTCCCCGATGTTGCCATCGTCGTTGCGCGGGAACAGCTCGATCCGATCGAGCGTGTGCAGAGCTTCCAGATCCACGCTGAACCATTCCGTATGATTCTCGTACAAGCTCGACGAGCTGGACCAGCCCGGCTGAATCTTGTTTTCCTTTAACAGGCTCGCACGCGAGAACCCCCAAGCTTCCACGGAACTGGATGTCGTCACCTCGATCGACTCGTTCACCAGATTCACCGACTCGGCAGCTTCGACTTTACCGAATGGGAAGGAGAAGGAACCGGCCATTACGGCGGCAATCACCATCGATATCAACCATCTTGAACGGAACACTCCTTGCACGGTTGCAACCTCCTCGCAGATTATCCTTTGACAGCCCCCGACATAATGCCTGCGATAATATACTTCTGAAGAAAGACATACAGCGCCAGCACCGGAGCCACACTCAGCACGATCATCGGGAACATATGCGACCAGTCATTGGCATACTGCCCGACGAACGAATAGACGGCGATCTGAACGGTCTTGAGCTTCTCGGTATTAAGAAAGACGACAGGCAAGAAGAAATCGTTCCAAATCGTCAGAAATTGCAGGATAAAGACCGTCGTTCCGATCGGCTTCATCAGCGGCAATACAATTCGGAAAAATATTCCCGCACCGCTGCAGCCGTCGATTCTCGCCGCTTCCTCCAGCTCCTTCGGCAAGGAGCGTATAAATCCGCTGAACAAGAAGACGGTTAACGGCATGCCGAAAGCGATGTACAGGAAAATAACGCCCAGCGGAGTCCGGCTCAACCCCAGCGAATGAAGCAGCTTAAATAACGGAATCAGATTCAACTGCATGGGAACGATCAACCCCGCGACAAAAAATCCTTGAAGCAGGGTCGCTCCCTTGCCCTTCCGCCGCGCCAGCGGATACGCCGCCATCGAACCTATGAGAAGGATCAGAAGGGCGCTAATAAACGTGATGGTTACGCTATTCCACAGCGCGACATCAAAGTTCGATCGGCTCCAGGCTTCCGAATAGTTGCCCCAGTGGAATTCCCCGGATAAGCCCAACGGATTGGCGTACATGCTGCCATTGTTCTTCAACGAAAAGGAGAGCAGCATGAAGAGGGGATACGCATAGACGAAGGTGAACAAGAGCAGGAGCAGCAACTTAGGCAACCGTTGCATCAAGCGGCGATCCAAGCTCACGCCTCCACCCCTCTCCTGTTGAGCGCCCACAATTGAATCGCCGTAATGACGAGGATGATCAGGAACATAACGATCCCCATCGCCGTCGCTTCGCCGAAACGATTGTCCAAGAAGGCTGTATTATAAATAATCGAGCTGATGCTCTCGGTGGCAAACCCCGGTCCGCCCTTGGTCATGACCATAACCAGATCGAACATCTTCAAGCCTGCGATCATCCCGGTAACGATCGTAATCGTGAATGCCGGAGCCAGAAGCGGAAGAATGACATGCCGGAACCGTTGCAGGCCAGTCGCCCCGTCCATGGAAGCCGCCTCGATATATTCCTGGGGAACGGATTGCAGATTGGCCAGGAAGATGACCATACACCAGCCGGCCCCTTGCCATACGCTCACGCCTGTTACGGACCAAATCGCCAGCTTAAAGCTGCCGAGCCAGTCCTGCTGCAAGGAAGATAGACCGAGCCAATCCAACAAATAATTCAGGCTTCCGTTAATCGGGTCCAGAATATAGGACCAGATATAGCCGATGGCAATCATACTGATGACCTGCGGACTGAAGAAGACCGTACGGAACCAATTGTCCGCTCGCCTGCCGCGGTTCACCAACACGGCCAGCAGCAGACCGAAGACGATCTGGCCTATCGTCAAGCCGACGGCATACCTTATCGTGTTGCGGAATGCCGCTCCGAACCTGCCATCGTTCCACAGACCGAGGAAATTATCCAGTCCCGTGAAGCGATAATGCGGGTCCATGCCGTTCCAGTCGGTCATGGAGAAGTAGAAGCTTTGCAGACTCGGATAAATGAAGAACACGCAATAGAACAACAATGCCGGAATTGCGAATGCGTAGGAGACCTCGCGGAACCTCTTGCTCTTCAACATGCTGCCGCCTTCTCTCTGCTTGCCGTTAGTTCCCGGATTCCACACTCTTGTCCCACGATTTATCGGCTGCTTCGAGCACCTTCTCGAAGGTGGAGGCTCCGCCCAGCGCGGCTTGGGTCTCCTTCGTGAATGCGTCGCTCTGCGGACCTGCCGGCCAGCCCACATCGAGGAATGGATAAGAGGAGCCGGTGCGAATGATGTCCAGAATATCCGCGAAGATCGGGTTGCTGTCCATCGCAACCGTCTTGAGCGTGGAGAACTGTCCGGAGCCGATCAATGCGGGCACATTCTCTTCGTCATACAGGAATTCGATCAACTGCTTGGCCGTATCCTGGTTCGGGCTGCCGGACCAGACGGACAGGCCGGTTGACGGGGCGGCCGACAACCAGAGCGGTTGTCCCGGCTCGTTGCCCGGGAATGCGAACATGCCCATCGTGATGCCGGCGTCGGATGCCAGCTTCTCGTAGTCTCCGATGGCCCAGTTCCCGTTGACGATCATTGCCGCTTTGCCGTCGGCAATCAAGGCGTTGGCCGAATCGTTGCCGAGTCCGTTGATGTTTTTGCCCAAGTACCCTTTATCGAGCAGCAGCTTCAGTTGCTCTCCGGTCGACTTCCAGCTATCCGACGTGGCGAATTGCACTTGATTGTCATACCGCTTCTGGTCCCAATCCGGGTCCTTGGCATACACCGTCGACGGAACGAGCGCATACCAGGTGAACATGCCGCTGCCGTCCTTGGCCGGGAATGCGAACGGCGTTACCCCTGCGCTTTGCAGCCGATCCGCCACTTCAAGCAGCTCCTCCCAGTTCGTAGGAACGTTTAATCCCTGCTGCTCGAAGAGAGTTTTGTTATAGTAGACGCCGAGGAAGTTTTTCGCCCAAGGAATGCCGTACACCTTGCCGTCTTGAGAGAAGGGAGACAACTGACCCTGGTCAATGTCGGCCACCGGCCCAAGCGAGCTCAGATCCGCCAGATAGCCGGCATTGATCGCCACGCCGATCTTGCCTCTGCCCGGCCATTGCAAGAACAAGTCCGGCACGTCTTCCTTGGCTACCAGATGAGCCTTCAACGTCTGTTCATATTGCTCGTTCGGCGCGCGAGCGACCGAGATCTTGACCCCCGCATTCTGCTCTTCGAACTTCTTCGCCAGCTCCTCCAGTCCAGGCAAGTCCTGCCCCGGCACCGAAATTCCCAGAGCCACGTTCTTCGGCGAAGTCGACGCGGACGGCGATGCGCCCGCGGTTCCGCCGGACGACGGACTCGCCGTATTGCTTGCCGTATTGTCGGAACCGCAGGCGGTAAGGGCAACTGCCGATAAAGCGAGTGCAGCAACGAACGATGTTACTTTTTTCATTTGTTTCTCCCCTTGGCGTGAGTGTTGTGGTTCCCCATCAGTATTTCATAAACCGGACTATGTAAAAAACGACATCTTCTTCGGAAAAGGACGATCTTTACGGAATTCTTATTCGGACCCGGAAGCGATAGTATAATAGAGTAACACTGCCGCAACCTTGGGGGGCCATCATGACTATCGGACTCAAGTGGAAGTTGAACCTTGCCTACACGGTGCTGATTATTCTGCTTATCTCCCTAAGCAGCTACTTCAACTATCGCTACTACATTATGGATATCCGCAAAAACATGGACGCGACGACCGGAACCATTACCCAGCAGATCGAGTACAATCTCGATCAGTATTTGGATACTCTCGTGTCTCTCAGCATGCGCCCGCTTATTCACGAGGACGGCATCAAATCCGGGATGGAAGACCTGCTCACCCGCACCCCGGCCGCCGAGCTGAACTTCACCGAGCTGCAGGTGCTCGAGGATGAAGTGAACAACTTCTTCTTGTATCCGCATGCCGACGAGGTAACCGCCGTTCATCTGATCGACAACTCGGGATCGGAGCTGCGTTATTTTCCAATTATGCAGAGAGAGTACGACCTGGCCCCCGCTGACAGTCCCTACTACAACGCAGCCAAAGCGGCCAACGGCAAATTTGTCATTACGGAGACGCTGGCCGTGCCGCTGCTGTATAATCGCGATGTCGTCAACAACGTCTTCTCCATCTATCGGCAATTGAACGTATACGAGACGGACAAGCCGTTCGCCATGCTCGTGCTGGACTTCAAGCTCGACAAGCTTGCCAACTTCGTCAACAACGAGGTGCTCGGGGCCGATTCCGTCGTCCGTATCGTAAGCGCTAACAATCAGATTGTGTATTCCACCCGTCCGGAGGAGATCTCGACCGCTTATTCCCCGCCGGACGCCAACCGATGGTTCCTCGGGGAGAGCCGTCTTCAGAAGGCGGATTGGCGTGTCGTCGTGGGCGTTCCTATCGGCTCCGTGACCCATCGGACCGATCTGCTGCTTGTCTCCTGCTACATTGTCGGAGTTGCGATTCTGTTCGCCATGGTCATCTCCGGATGGTTCGCCACCGCGATTACCAGACCGCTTCACCGCTTGCAGAGGCTTATGAAGAACGCGGAGAACGGGGAATTCAATGTCCAGTTCCATACCAAGTCGAAGGACGAAATCTATCATTTGGGCAATAGCTTTAATCATATGATCGCCAAGATCAAACATTTGATCAACAAAGTTTATCTGACCGAAATCTATCAGAAGGAGGCGGAGTTCGCAGCGCTTCAGAGTCAGATCAGCCCGCACTTCCTCTTCAACACCCTTGAGTCCATTCGCATGATGGCCGAGATCGACGGGAGCGCTCGATCCGTGCAGATGATCACCTCCCTGGGCCGCTTGTTGAAGGAAAATATGCAGCAGAAGAAGTGGATCGCCTGCCGGGAAGAAGTCGAGTATATCGAGAACTACTTGCTTCTGCAGTCGATGCGGCTGTCCTATCCGTTAAGCTATACGATCGAATGCGATCCGGAGTTGAACGACCGGCCCATTCTGGCCTTCCTGATCCAACCTCTCGTCGAGAATAGCGTGCTTCACGGCATTCGCCCGTTGCTGCGCCCCGGCGACATCCGGATTCAACTGAAGAAGGAGGGAGCTTCCCATATGCGGATCAGAGTGGCGGACAACGGCGCAGGCATCCCTCCCGACGAATTGGAACGTCTCCGAACCCGTCTGTATCGGATGGACTCGTCCGGCGCCTCCGGCATCGGTCTCGTTAACATCAATCTGAGGATGAGACATGCCTTCGGACAAGGCTATGCGCTCCAAGTGTCCAGCACTCCGAATCAAGGAACAACGGTGGAGTGGACCGTTCCGTTGACATTCGATTCGACTTCCAAGGGGGAACTGGCCAATGGGACAATTTAAGCTGGTCGTCATTGACGACGAACCGTTGATTCGGATCGGGCTGCCTTCCGTCATCCGTCGCATCGCTCCGCAATGGGAGGTCGTCGGCACCGCGGCGAACGGGTTCGAGGGGCTGGAGCTCATAGACGCCGTTCGTCCGGATCTGGCGATTATCGATATCTCCATGCCCCAGATGGACGGGATTGCGCTTTACGCGGAGTTGAAGAAGCGAAGGGAAGCTCCATACTGCATCGTGTTGAGCGGTCATTCGGAGTTCGAGTATGTCCGCTCCATGCTGCGGATGGGCGTTCTTGATTACTTGATCAAGCCGATCGAGGATAATCGAATCTTGAGTCAATTGCGGCAGGTGGAAAATATGGTTCTGGAGGATTTCCGGCGCAAGCTTGTGGAGAACGAACAAAATCGGCAGTTAAGCGAATACTGGGTTCATCAGTTGATTCACGGGAACCTGTACGGGGTTGAGGAATGCGAGCGGCAGTTGCGCCAGCTCGGGATTCCCGCTTCTTCGATGTGTTATGCGCTCTGCGCCGTTCACTTCGACATTCCCGCCGAAGAAGAAAAAAGCCGCGGCACCTATCGTTTCTTCCTGTTCAAAACAGCGCAGGAACTAATAAAGGACAACGGCATCGCGATTCAAGGGGAAGACGGTCGGATCGTTCTCTTGCTCTGGTCGGATCGGGCGGAGCTTGCGGACGAGCTTGTCACGAGCTTCGAAGGCCAATTCGTCGCCTTCGTGCACGAGTTCTCCAAAGTCAGCGTCACGGTCGGTTCAAGCGCCGTGTTCGATTCCTTCTCCCGATTCCGGGAAGCATGGAGCCATGCCAAGCTCGCGCTTCATGCCGCGATCGACAACCGGAACAAACAGGACCAAGGCTTGATTGCGAGGGTCAAACAATATATCGGGAACAATCTCAACAACAATTTATCGCTGCAGAATGCCGCCGACCATGTTCATATGAACGCCAATTACTTAAGCGAGGTGTTCAAGCAGTCGACGGGCCAGAACTTTATCGATTACGTCATCGAACAACGAATCGAGCTGGCCAAACGACTGCTGGAGGACGATCGGCTCAAATTGTACGAAATCTCGCAGATGGTCGGCTACCAGAGCTCCAAGCACTTCACCGCGCTGTTCAAGAAAGTGGTCGGCATTCTTCCGTCGGACTACAAGCGTTTGATCGGCAAGTAAGCAGGCTCGCGCAGGAACGTCCCGATCCGGCCGGCCGCCTCAAGCAGCCGCTCCTCCGGCTCGACGAGCGCAAGCCGGACGTAGCCTTCGCCGCGCGAGCCGAACGCGCTGCCCGGCACGACGGCGACGCCCGTCCGCCGCAGCAGCTCCTCCGCGAAGCTCTCCGACGTCCAGCCGGCCGGAACCGGCGCCCAGACGAACATCGTCGCCGCCGGGCGCGGAATGCTCCAGCCTTCCCGCTCCAGCGCCTCCAGGAACAAGTCCCGGCGCTGCTCGTACAGCGCCGACGCCGGAGCCGGGGCGGTCATGTCCTTGCGGAGCGCGGCGATCGCCGCCTCCTGCACCGCATGGAACACGCCGAAGTCAATGTTCCCCTTGAGGCTTGCGAGCGCCCCGAGCGCCTCGCGGTTGCCGACCGCGAAGCCGATGCGCGCTCCCGCCATGTGGAACGACTTGGACAGCGAGTGGAACTCGATCGCCGTGTCCATCGCGCCCGGCACCTCCAGGATGCTCGGAGGCCGGCAGCCATCGAACGCCATCTCGCTGTACGCGTTGTCGTGCACAAGCAGCACGCCGCGCTGCTTCGCCACGCGCACCGCCTTCTCGAAGAAGGCGAGGTCCGCGACCGCCGACAGCGGGTTGCTCGGGTAGTTCAGCAGCATGAACCTGACCCGGCTCCAGATCGCTTCCGGCACCGCATCGAAGTCCGGCAGGTAGCCGTTCTCCTCGAGCAGCGGCAGCGGGAACATCTCCACGCCCGCCACGGCCAGCCCCGCCTGATAGACCGGATAGCCCGGATCGGGGAGCAGCGCCCCGTCCCCCGGCTCCGTCACCGCGAGCGCCAGATGGGCAAGGCCGTCCTGCGTCCCCATCAGCGAGACAATCTCCTTGTCCGGGTCGAGCTTCACGCCGAAGCGGAACGCGAACCATTCGGCGACCGCCTCGCGGAACCGCTCCGAGCCGAGCGTGCCGGGATAGCTGTACATCGCCTTGTCCATGCTGGCCGAAGCGAGCGCAGCGCGCACTTCCTCGGCAGGAGGATACGCCGGCGTGCCGATGTCCAGCGAGATGACGTCGATCCCTTCGAGCCGCGCCTTCCGTTTCCCCTCCGCGATGTCCGCGAAGATCGAAGACCCCAAGCGGTCCAGTCGGCTCGAACGCCACTTGCTTGCCTTGCTTTTGCCATTCGAGCCGCTCCTTGCCCCCTTGCCTTCCATTCCTTCAATTCCTTCTATGTCTTCCTTCCCCTTCATGCCTTCCACGTCTTCCTTCCCGGTTGCATCCCTGTTTGTCCGAACCTTATCGCGGCGTCGTCAGCTCGATCTCGTGAATAAACCACATCATGCAGCCGAGGAACAGCGCCAGCCCTCCGTACATGATCCCATACCGCCAGCGCACTCTCGTCGGCACGTCGTAGTATTGGTCCGATTGGTAGGCTTCGCCTTCCAGCCGCACCCTGAACCTTACCCGGCCGTTCTCGTCCGGTCTCCCGACCTCGACGATGCCGACGCTCTTGATCGTGCACGGCTGGCTGATCGTAATCTCGCCGCGGAACGAGAGCGGCTCCCAACGGAACTCCGCCACATGCTGGCCGTCCATCCGGCAATAAGCCGTGAACGGAAGCTCGCGGCGGTGGTTCTGCCCGGACAGGTACCAATCCGGCAGATCCGGGTCCACGTCCGCCTCGTAGATCCCCTCCACGAACACGGGATGCGGCTTCTTCTTGCCGAAGAACTGCCGGTACATCTGCCACAGGAACCATACCCAGATCAGCGCGAACAGAATGCTGTGCGTCATCCAGATCACGAACGGGCCGATGACCGCCCCCGCGACCCACAGCCAGCGGCTGACGGCGCCGATAATTCGGCCTCCATCCAGCGGCTTGACCGGAAGCAGATTAAACAGGTTGAGGAAAAATCCGACGTAAGCGAGCGCGTACCAGAACTCATAGCCGGTCTGTTGCCCGATCAGGAAGCAGACGAGCGCGCCAAGCGCACCGAGCAGCGGCCCGCCGATGGCGACGGCGGCTTCCGTCTCCGCATCCTTCGGATTCCGCTTGAGCATGATGAGAGCGCCGAGGAACGGGATGAAGTACGGCGCCGACACGGGCAGCCCCCGCCGCTTCGCCGCGATCACGTGCCCCATCTCATGGACGAAGATCAGCGCGACGAACCCGAGCGCGAACGTCCAGGGGTAGATCAGCGCGTACGCCCCGACCGTCACCGCCATCGAGAGCAGCGGCTTGCCGAATTTAAGCAGGAGCAGCAGCAGCCCTTTGCCCTTGGAGAGCAGGAACAGCAACCCCGCCCCCCATGCCCAGGAGCCCTTGCCGCGCTTGCCCGGTCCATCGGGCGCGCCCGACGATCCGCCCGGCGACCCTCCCGGTGGCGTTCCCGGCGGCGTTCCCGCTTCGGCGCTTGGCGTATAACCCGGCTGGTCCGGCCGTTCATCCTGCACTCGGTCTTGCGGCTCCTTCGGATCGTTTACCATACCTTCGCCAGCTCTTCCTCCTTGAAGCCGACCGTGGCCATCTCGCCATCTGCAATGACGGGGCGTTTGATCAGCATTCCGTTGCTTGCGAGCAGGGAGATTCTCTCATCGTCCGACAGCTTGGGCAGCTTGTCCTTCAATCCGAGCTCCTTGTAGGCATTGCCGGACACGTTGAACCACTTCTGAATCGGCAGTCCGCTGAGCCGAATCAGCTTCTTCAGCTCTTCCGCGCTCGGCGGCGTCTCGACGATATGGCGCAGCTCCAGCTCGTGTCCTCTCGACCGCAGCCACTTGACGGCATCGCGGCACGTTCCGCAGTTGGGATAATGATAGACGATTAGCGACTTGCTCATGCTGGTCGATTCCTCCGATACGTATTGTGGAAAATAAGGTCTGTTAAATGTGAAGCAAGGCATCCAGCGGGCCATCGCACCCTCACGCGGGCTCAAATGTCGGTTTTTCCGACATTCGGCGGACCATGGCACCCTCGCGCGAGCTCGAATGTCGGTTTTTCCGACATTCGGAGGGTCATCGCATCCTCGCACGAGCTCAAATGTCGGTTTTCCCGACATTCGGCGAGAGCTGCCTACCCCAAAGAAGCAGTACGGCGGCGGAAAAAGCTACAGAGGCGGAAGCCCCTCCAGCGTGCGTTCGAGCTCCTGCAGGTCGGGCGGAAGCTCGGCTCTCAGCTCCAGCCGCTCCTCCGTCACCGGGTGACGGAAGGCGAGCAGCGACGCATGCAGCGCCTGCCGGCCGATCGCGTCCTTAACGAGCGCCGCCAGCTCGGTCGCCTCCCATTGCGGATCGGCGTAATACGAGTCTCCGAGCAGCGGACAGCCGATCCAGCCCATATGGACGCGGATCTGGTGCGTGCGCCCGGTGCCGAGCCGAATGTCGAGCGCCGAAGCTCCGCACGGGTACGCGCGCGAGACTTCGTAGAAGGTCAAGGACGGAGCCCCGTCCGCGAGCACGGCCCGGCGATGGGGATCGGTCGGAACGCGGCCGATCGGCTCGTTCACTTCTCCCGCTTCCTGCGGGGGACGGCCGAAGACGTAAGCCCGGTAGCGCTTCTCGATTGTCCCTTCCGTCATCTGCACGGAGAGCTGCTGGTGCGCATACGGATGCTTGGCGATAACGACGAGACCGGACGTGTCCTGATCCAGCCGATGGACCGGACGGAAGCGGCAGCTCTCGCCCTTCTCTCTCCAGTAATGGACGACGCCGTTGGCCAGCGTATTCGCGTAATGGCCGGTCGTCGGATGCACGATGATGCCGGCGGGCTTGTTCAGGACGAGCAGGTGCTCATCTTCAAATACGATGTCGAGCGGGATCGGTTGCGGCAGGATGTCCTCGGAGCTCTCCTGCTCCATGCGGAACTCGACGACGTCTCCGATCGCAAGGCGGAAGCTCGGATACGCCTTCTCGCCGTTGATCGTAAGTCCTTCCTCCGACTGCTTCAGCTTGACGAACAAGCGGCGGGAGACGCCGAGCCGCTTGCGCAGCACATCCCGAAGCATCCGGCCCTCGTCGCGTTCGTCCGCGACGTGCACAACCGGTGCGTAATAGCTGTCTGTCATTGCACGTTCTGTCATTCCGCGGCCGACCTCCGGGAGAACACGTTCGCGCCCCGCTCGTATTCGACGTCGGGCACCTTCAGCATGGCGTTCGCCTTGCGAGCCGCCATGAAGAAGTAATCCGACAGCCGGTTCAAGTAGCGCAGCACCTCTTCCGGGCAAGGCTGGGCCGCCGCCATCGTCACGGCCCGCCGCTCCGCTCTCCGGCAGACGGTCCGGCAGACGTGAAGCTGCGCCGCAAGCGCGCTCCCTCCCGGAAGAATAAACCGCTGCAGCGGCGGCAGCCCCTCCTCATGCCGGTCGATCCATTCCTCCAGCCGCGCCGTCATCGCCGCATCGACCTTGAGCTGCTCCGGCTTCGGCGCGGCGTAGCTCAGGTCGGAGCCGCAGTCGAACAGCTCCTGCTGAACCTGAAGCAATTGCTCCAGCAGCCGCTCCCCTTCCCCGCCGCGCTCATCCTTGCCTTCGTGCTCCGCCAGCCAAGCCGCGGCTTGTCCGACCAAGCTGTTCAGCTCATCTATCGTTCCGTAAGCCTCGATTCTCGCGTCGTCCTTGGACACGCGAGCTCCGATCACGGACGTCGTTCCTTTATCTCCGGTTCGAGTATAAATCTTCATCGTTCCCGTTCCCCCTCTTCATTCGCGGCCCCCGAATCTCGACCGCCACGCCGGACACGAGCATCCGCAGCTCCGCGCTGCGCTCCGCCAGCCTCCGGTTCGCCTCGGCCAGCTCCCTGGCGTACCACCTCTCCCAAGGATCGTCCGCCAGCCCCGGCGCAGGCTGCTCCGTCACGACGATGCTCCGGCCGTGATAGCGCAGCAGCGCATCGACGACCCGCCGGAACTCCTTGCCCGCCCGGTCCGTTCGGAGCGCGAACAGGTCCTCCGTCTCCGGTATCCGCTTCGGCCTGCCCCTGCGGGGCGGCTCGGCGGGCGCAGGCGGAAGCGTCATCTGCCGAACCTCGCGGACCGCTCTCCGCAGCCAGCCGGACAGGCTGTCCAGCACGATCACGCGATTGTCCGCACGGAACGGATTGGACTTCAGGTTGATCTGATCGATCCGGTCGGACAGCTTCTCGTCCGCCTTCCAGCGCATCCACACAACTCGCTCTTCTTCCATCAGGGCCGATTCGTCCGGACGCCCTCCGACGAGGTCCTCCCGCTCGTTCGGCCAAGTCGGGCAGCTCAGCAGGATCGCCTCCCGCGCAAGCGACGCCGCCCACCTCTCGGCGTAAACCGATTTACCGCAGCCAACACCCCCGGTGACCATCCACAGCATGTGCGATCCCTCCCCGGACCTTGCCTACGCCTAACTATAGCACAAAAGAAAAAGCCCGGTCACGGGAATGACCAGGCTTACCGGGGAATAGACGCAAGCTTCATATATTCGATAATTTTCGTATCCAGCAATCGACTGATTTCGATAACGGACTCGGAGAGGAACGACTCTTCCTTCAGGAAAGCTTCGGTCATCCTTCTTCTTAAATCATCGATTTCGTCCGCCAAATTCCCGAGATTGGAAGAGTGGGACAGGGCCGGCTCTGTTTCTGAATCGGACGGGATAAGATGGGCCGCGGCATCGGGATTATTCAGGGATGATTGCTGTTCCGCCATCGCCATGCTCTCTCCCCTTTCACTGATGAATAAACACCAAGCGGGATGAAAAACAAGGGTAATTATAGCAGAACATAGAGAAAAAGACTAACTATTTTGGGTGTTTCTGCAAGATTAACGCAATTTGTTCAAAAATCCGCCGATTCTGTCCAACGCTTCCGTTAACTGAGTTACAGATGTGGCGTAGGAGCATCGGATGAAGCCTTCCCCGCCCTGGCCGAATACATAGCCGGGAACGGCGGCAACCTTCGCTTCCAGCAGAAGCCGGGAAGCGAACTCCTCCGAGCTTAACCCGGTATTCGCGACCGACGGGAATGCGTAGAACGCGCCCTGCGGCTCATGGCATTCCAGCCCGATCTGACGGAAGCCTTGAACGACGAGACGGCGGCGCTGGTTGTACGACTCGATCATCCGGGCCATCTCTTCCATGCCGTTCGTCAGCGCTTCGAGCGCCGCCACTTGCCCCATGATCGGGGCGCACATGACCGTGTACTGGTGAATCTTGAGCATCGCGCCAATCAGCTCCGGATGGCCGCAGGCGTAGCCCATGCGCCAGCCGGTCATCGCGAACGCCTTGGAGAAGCCGCTCACGACGATCGTCCGGTCCTTCATGCCGGGGAGCGAAGCGAAGCTGACATGTCTCGGGCCGTAGGTAAGCTCCGCGTAGATCTCGTCGGCGATGACGATCAGATCGTTCTCCTCCACCAGCTTCGCGATCGGCAGCAGATCGTCGTAGCTCATGATCGCTCCGGTCGGGTTGCTCGGGTAGCAGAGCACCAGCGCTTTGGACTTCGGCGTGATGGCCGCCCGGAGGCCGTCGGCCGTCAGCTTGAACTGATCCTTGGCGAACGTCTCGATCCCGACCGGAACGCCCCCGCTTAAGGAAGCGATCGGATTGTACGGGAGGTACGTCGGCTCGGGAATCAGAATCTCGTCCCCGGGCTCGATCAGCGCGCGGATCGCCAGGTCGATCGCTTCGCTGCCTCCCACCGTGACGAGAACCTCGTCCGCCGGGTTGTAGCTGAGCTCGAAGCGGTCGTGCAAGTATTGCGCGATCGCTTCGCGAAGCTCGGGCATCCCCGCGTTCGAGGTGTACTGGGTCTTGCCCTTCTCAAGCGAGTATACGGCCGCATCGCGATACCGCCAAGGCGTCACGAAGTCGGGCTCCCCGACGCCGAGCGAGATGATGCTGCTGTCCTTGCTGGCGCTCACTAAATCGAAGAAGCGCCGAATTCCGGACGGAGGAATGGCGCGTGCGCTTGCTGCCAAGTAATCCTGCATGCGGCTGCGCGGCGACCGGGCCCCTTGCTCGGCTGTCTCGGGCTGTTCCACATTTCTGATCATCGGAATACGATCCTTCTTTCAGTAGGTTTACGGCGAGATAAGGAGACGATGATCGTCTTCGAATTCCTCGAAAATGATGCCGTCCTGTTTGTATTTTTTAAGAATGAAAAAGGTCTTGGTCGAGATAACGGATTCGATGGTAGACAACTTATTCGACACGAACGAGGCGACTTCCTTCAGATTCTTCCCCTCGATCTCGACGCACAGGTCGTACGCTCCGGACATCAGGTACACCGACTTCACTTCCGGGTACAGATAAATCCGCTCCGCGATGCTCTCGAAGCCGCGTCCCCGCTCCGGAGAACATTCCACCTCGATCAGCGCCGTCACCTTCTCGTCGTCGACCTTGCTCCAATTGACGACCGCCGCATATTTGACAATGACGTGGTCCTTCTCCATCTCGTCGATGGCCGCGGATACCTCCGTCTCGGTAGAGCCCAGCATCGTTGCGATCGTACCTGCGGATAACCGCGCGTCTTCCTTGAGCAGATCCAAGATCTTGGACTTCAATTCACTCATAGAGATCCCTCCTGAATACCTCTCATATTACATCAAATACAGGCTCAATGGAAAGAATCAATTGTTAACGGTTGTACGCGAGAAGCCCCCGCCCGGAATTCTCGGTTCCGGAGGGGGGCTGGCTGCGGCGCTTCCGCGGTCGGTCGGTTCACATGTACGGCGTATGCGAATGCTGCATGCCCGATTGGTGCTGCTGGGCGCCCTGCGGCATGTAGCTCGGCTGCTGCCAGACGGGAGCCTGCTGGTAGCCCCATTGCGGCTGCGCCGCTTGCGGAGCGCTCTTGCGCTGCTGGACGAATTGATTCGTCTTCTGCTGCGTCTGCTGATACTCCTTGAACTGCTTGTCGATCTCTTGGCGCAGTGCCGGGGACGCTGTATTGTACATTTTCTGCTGGCTCATCGCATTGTACAGTTCCCCTTGCATCGCCAGCGTCGTGTTCAGCAATTGAGTGAAGTGCTGGCGGACCGTCGGACAGACCGCCTCCGTCGCCGCCGTCGCATACTCGCGGGTAACGCGCTTCAGATCGGACAGCACCGTATAGGCGAGATCCTCATCCGGCATAAACTGTTGGTTCATGGCTTCGAATACCTCCTTGGATCGGATTAGCCTTGCGGCTGAGTCGGAGCGAGCGATTGGTGCTGCTGCAGGCAGCCCAGCAACGCTTGGTATTGCGACTGGTGAACCTGCGCTTGATGCATCAGCACTTGGGAGATTTGAGGATTCGTGCAGCTCAGCGCACCCGCCGTGCACTGCTTGATAAGCAGATCCTCGTTCGACAGCGAATCGGCGATGTACTCGAGTTCCTTGGCCGTTATCGGCAGCATGTTCATGGACAGAGTCCCTCCTTGCGTCTAGTCATGGACAACGGAGTTAGTGTGGCTCGCGGCGGCCGAAGTTATCCCTGATCTGCCGGAATAAACGCGCAATAAGGGTCGCTCTCCATATAATCTCCCGTTACGGCATAGGCGCGGGCCCGCGAGCCGCCGCACAGCGATCTGTATTCGCAGACGCCGCACTTGCCCTTGAGCCGGGACTTATCGCGCAGCTCCATCAGGACAGGCGATTCGCGGTAGATCTCGGTCAGCGGACGCTCCCGCACATTGCCGCAGGAGATGGGCAGGAAGCCGCTCGGATACACGTCGCCGACATGGCTGATAAACACGAAGCCGTCGTCGTTGACGCCTTGCTGCGCACGCCCGAGCATGTCCTCCCGTTTGACGATCGCATCCTCCGCTCCTTCTTGCGCAAGACGCTTCTTCTGCTGGATGAACACGCGGCGATAGTGAGGCGCCTCCGTCGCTTTGACGCCGTAGGGCATTGTGCGCTGGACCTGGACAAGCCACTTCATGACCACCTCGTGCTCCTCGGGCGAGATCATGTCCTTCTCCATCCCCCGGCCGGTCGGCACCAGGAAGAAGACGCTCCACAGAACGGCGCCCAGTTGCTTAACCTTCTCCGCGGTCGCTGCGAGATCGTGAAGGTTGTACCTCGACACCGTCGTATTGATCTGGATCGGAATGCCGTGCTCCTTCAAATATTCGATTCCCCGCATCGTCAGATCGAAGGACCCCTTCGTTCCGCGAAAATAATCGTGGATGTCCGCACAGGAGCCGTCGAGGCTGAACGCCCAGCGGGACAGCCCGGCGTCCTTCGCCTGTCCGACCGCCGCCCTCGTCACCCGGGGAGTCGCGCTTGGCGTCATCGACACCGACAGCCCCTTCTGCCGCACCGCATACCTCGCCAGCTCGAACAGGTCCGGCCGCATAAGCGGGTCCCCTCCCGTGAACACGAACAGCGGATTGTCCATCTCCGCAATGCTGTCGATCAGCCGGCATCCTTCCTCGAACGTTAGCTGCCGCGGATCGGCGCGATACTGGGCTTCGGCGCGGCAGTGAAGACACTTCAGGGCACAGGCGCGCGTCACCTCCCAGATCACAATAAACGGATTGACCCGATAATCTCTCTCCATCGCCGTTGGTCTCACTATTATCCCTCTCTTCTGCGAATCGGCCTTTTTTGTCGGAACGATGACATTATCGCGGCTGTGTCCCCCGTCACAATGGCCGCCGCCGCATTGCCGTATCTTAAACCTAATCCTAATTGAATCGATGGGGGGCTTATGCCATGCCGTTGCATCCATGGAAGTTCGCTGTTCTGTTAGCCGCCGCTTTGTCGTTAGCCGCTTGCCGCAGCGATGCCGGAACGGAAGCGGAGGGCGCATCCGCGGCACCCTCCGCGCAGGTTATCGACCAGGCTCCGGTAGAGCCGATCGTCACGCGCGAGGGCGATGTCGTTCATATCGAATTGACCGCTCAGGTAACGAACGTCGAGATTGCCGAGGACGAGTACTACCGGGCGTGGACGTTCAACGGAACCGTCCCCGGACCCGTTCTTCGCGTGCGCGAGGGCGACACGATCCAGCTCACCCTGCGCAATCTCGATCCGAACATGCCGCATTCGATGGATCTCCATGCCGTCCAAGCCTCCCCGAGCGGCAAGTTCGTCGACATCATGCCCGATGAGCAAGGCACCTTCACCTACACGGCGGACTCGCCCGGCGTCTTCATGTACCATTGCGGGACGAAGCCGGTTCTGCTGCATATCGGCAACGGCATGTACGGCATGATTATCGTGGAGCCGAAGAACGGCTATTCGACCGACGCCGGCGTCGATCGCGAATATATGCTTGTCCAGAGCGAGTGGTATGCGGACAACAGCATCGACGCGATGCTGCACGGAGAGTCGAAGTACGTCGTGTTCAACGGCAACGATTACGCGCTTAACGAACAGCCGCTGCTGGCGAAGGTCGGAGACCGAATCCGGCTCTATGTCGTGAACGCGGGGCCGAACGAGGTGTCCTCCTTCCACGTCGTCGGCGCGATCTTCGACCGCGTGTACGAGAGCGGCAATCCCGCCAACGTGCAGCGGGGCATCCAGACGACACTTATTCCCGCGGGAGGCGGCAGCGTCGTCGAGTTCACCGTGCAGGAAGCCGGCGATTATCCGATCGTCAGCCACCAATTCGATCAGGCCACCAAGGGAGCCGTTGCCACTCTCCGCGTGACGGAGGACGGACGCGACAACGGCGAGCCGGCGATGGGGCATTAGGCACGAGGCATTGGAAAAGACGGGGCATTGGAGCTAGAGCAGCCTGATCTCGTATTCGCAGCGTTCGTCCCCGTTCACGTTGCAGCGAATCTCCTTCACGCTGACTTTGCGCTCCAATATTCGGGACAAGGCGCCTTCCATGATAGCTCCTTCGAGGTCGCACACCAGCTTCTCTTCCATGACGGGAAGGCCCTTGCAGAAGCAATCCTCGATCGCTACCCGCAGCAACCGTTCCTCTTGATGAACGATCTCGGGCAGCCCGATCCTCAGGTCGCGGAACAGTTGGAACAGCTCCAGCGGAACCTGATCGCCCAGTTGCTCTCTCTTGATCTGCTTCATGTCTTCGAATGTAAATTCTTGCATGGCGGACCGCCTCCTTGAATTGCCCTTTGCTTTGCTGTCCAGCCCATCGTACCACCGAAGCCCGGGCCGAATTGTGAGGCCTGTCACAGTTCGCCGGCCGAAATCGCTGTAGAGTTAGAGACGACACAACAATGAGCAGAGGAATGAAGGAGGATCACCCATGATCGTTAAAGTGGATACGGATCTGATCAAGGAGAAAATGCAGGAGCTTTGCACCGAGCTGTTGCAGCAGGAGTCCTATCAGACCATGAGAAACTCGATCGACCGATTCGCCGAGGACGAACGTTCCGTTGAACAATACGACAGCTTTATGGCGAAGCACCGCGCCCTGGAACAGATGGAGACGCGCAACGAAGAGCCGACCGACGACGAGATGAACGAATACGAGCAAGCCGAGCAGGCGTTGTACGAGAACGAGGTCATCCGCAAGTTCCTGTATGCCCAGAGGGAGTTTAACCAGTTGCACGATCTGGTCAGCCAATACTTCCGGTTAACCGTTCAACTGAACCGCCTTCCGGAGTCGAGCGAGCTCCCGAAGGGAGGCTGCGGCTGCGGCGGAAGCTGCGGCGGGCATGGGCATTGACCCGAACACTAACTAACCATCGCCGCTTGCCGCCACCCCTCCCCAGTCCGATTTTATGCGAAATTTCACATTCATCACGTCGTCATTGACGCCTTTCAGCCGGTTTTATGTGATTTTTCGCATTCATCGCGATGTATCGGCGCCTTCCGGCTCCATTTTATGTGAAATTTCATATTTATCGCGTCATACGGGGCCTTTCAGCTCGTTTTTATGTGAAATTTCACATTAATCGCGTCGTGCGGGCGCGAAACTCCAACAACGAGGCTCGAGCGAGGCTGATGGTGTGCCGGTGACGGGTTGGAGGTTTGTGTCTTGCGGTTTGAGTGTTGCGATTTGTGTGTTGCGATTTGTGTGTTGCGGTTTGTGATACGGAGGCAGTGATACGGAGCCTAGTGCTTAGAGGTTTGTAAGTGAGGTTAGCGGCGCCGCTCCTGCAGCGGTGCCCGAACGCAGGAACGGCGATGCCCGGGAGAGTCTCCCTGCACCGCCGTTCCCGCGTTATCGCCGCTTCGCGCCCTAAGGCTTCTGCGCAAGCAGATTCGCCTGCACCCACTTGGCCAATCCGTCTGCATCCGCAAGCGGGAAAACAGGAAGCTCCCCGCCGCCCCCCGCTCCAGGGAACCAGGAGACGACAGCCCTCACATTCGTCAGGCGGTGCAGCAGCTCCTCGTCCTCCTGCGTCCGGAGCATGACGATCTTGGCGTAGTTGTCCTGCTTGAACCCTTCGACAACGACCGCATCCATATCGGTCATTCGGCGCACAATCTCCTCCAGGGGGACCGGCCGCTCCTCCATGAACGCCGTCCGGCAATCGCTCGTGATCGCCGTCATGCAAGCTCCCGCCTCGCGGTGGCGGAACGTATCCGTGCCCTCGCGGTCGACATCGAAGCGGTGCGCGTCATGCTTCACCGTTCCGACAGCAAGCCCCGCCGCGGTCAGCGTCCGCACCAGATGCTCGACCAGCGTTGTTTTGCCGCTGTTCTTGTAGCCTACCACTTGAATGACGTCCGTCAGCTTCGCCCTCTTCCCGATTGGTTCCCTCAAGCATACATCGGAAGCAGGAATACCGCCAGCAGCACGAACTGCACGGAGCCTGCGATCTCGATGATCCCGACCTTCATCGGCCTCACCAGCTTGCCGGCGAGGGAGAACGCGCGAGCGGCGGAGAACAGATAAGCCGCGCTCATCCAAGGGTATCCGAGCGCCAGCGGCAAGGCAAGCAGCAGCGCATGATACACGTACGAGCAGACGGCCCAACGCTTGTTTTTCCTCTCGCGGAATACCGACTTCACGAAGAAGACGCTGCCCGTGAAGTACAGGAAGCTGAACGCGACAACCGCGGCCATCGTGCGGTCCCAATCGCCGTCTCCCAGCAGGTACGCGGCGGCGCCGCCGATGGCGAAGGTCAGAATGGCGCATAAGTCGTTCACCAGCGCTCTCTCGGAACGGCGCTTGGCGTGCCACAGATTGACCGCCAGCAGCGCCAGCAGCGGAATCCCGAACAGGAACAGGCGCGGCATCGCGATAAGCGGCGGAATGAGGCAGACGACGGCGACCGCTCCGTACAGCACGCCCCAACGCACCCAATGGCTCCTGTTCGAGCTTCGTTTGACGGCTTGCAGCAGCGGATATGAAGATAAGTACAGGAAGAACCAACCCAGGAACAGCGGAATGTGCCACACATTCGGAGCGCCGGCAACCGTCCCGATCAGGAACGGAACGGTCACCATCGCCCAGCCTCCGTGCTCGTGCGGGATGACGATTTTCTTCGCCTTCATGGAACGATAACCCCTCCCAACCGGATGGCCTTCACCAATTCCCCCCGCCTGATGCCCGACTTCGTCGGGGGAATGACGATCAGGCAATTGGCATCCTTGATCGACAGAACCGCGCTCGACTGGTCCAGGCCGATCGGCCTCGCTTCGACCCGGCCCTCGCGAAGCTCCGCCCGGCCGCGGACGTAACGGGCGTACGCGTTCACCTTCAAGTAATCCTCCGCCAGATAGGCGGCGAACTCCCAATCGGCGGCAGCGTACGACCTCTGCATCGCCAGCAGCGCCGGCCGCACGAACAGCTCGAAGCCGACGAAGCACGCCGACGGGTTGCCGGAGAGGCCGAACAGCAGCTTCTCCTTCCAGACGCCGGCCGTTGTCGGGCTGCCCGGCCTCATCGCGACCTTGTTGAACAGCGTCGTCCCTTCCCATCTCAGGAAGTAGTCGGCCATAATGTCGTAATCGCCGACGGACACCCCGCCCGTCGCCACAACCGCGTCGGCATCCGACGCCAGCAGCTCGCCCAGCAGGCGCTCCGCCCGGTCGCAGTCGTCGGGCACCGTGCCGGCCGGCACGGCTTCGCCGCCCGCCGACGCGATCAACGCGGCGAGCATATAGGCGTTGCTGTTGCGCACTTTGCCCGGCTCGAGCGGAGCCGCGACATCGAGCAATTCCGTGCCGGTCGACAGAATCGCAACTCTCGGCTTCCGGAACACCTTCACCCGGGAGCTTCCCAGCGTCGCAAGATCAGCCATCTCGCCCGCGCCGATAAGCTGCCCGGCGCGAAGCAGAATCGTCCCTTCCGCGGCTTCTTCCCCGATCGGCGTAAGATGAGTGCCGCGCGGGTCCGCCTTCCGGATTCGGACATATTCGCGGCCGTGCCCGCACGCCGCCTCGGCCATCTCCTGCATCACGACGGCGTCCGCGCCTTCGGGCACCATCCCGCCCGTCATAATTCTCGCGGCTTGGCCCCGCTCGAGCTTGCGCAAGGGCACCGCTCCGCACGGAATATGCTCGACGATCTCCAGCTCGCACGGCTCCTCGGAAGAAGCCGCCGCGACATCCTCGAGACGCACGGCGTAGCCGTCCATTCCCGCCCTCCGGAAGTGCGGGATCGGCTCCTTCGTTGTCGCATCGACAGCGAGACGGCGTCCGATCGCTTCGGCAAGCGGAACCTCCTCGAAGCCGGTTCGGGGACGAACGCACGCCAGCAAGCGGTCCGTTGCCTCCGCGGGCGTCAGCGTCCTACGGTTCCATTTATCATTGATTGTGCCGTTTTGCCGCATCTGAGCTTCCAACGGTCAGCCCCTCTTCCCTTTGCCGATCCAGCAGCAGCGATCGCTCGTATTCGTTCGGCGTATTGACATTGAGCACGAATTGCGGGTCGATTCCTTCGCTCAGGAAGGTTCGCTCGGTTATCCATTCGCAGCGAACCGATTCCAGGAATTCATTGGCCTTCAGCCGCCCCGTCTCGAGCCATATCGCGATTCTCTCGGCGCAATTCTTGTCATAGATCGCATGCAGCGGATGAGGCCGCCCATCGATGCAAGGAACGACCGCATCGGCGGCCGTCGCCGTCTTATGCTTATCCATCAGCAATGCGGCGCGCGGCGAGAGGAACGGCATGTCGCACCCTACAACCCACGCCTTCGATTCGCGTGCCAAGGACAACGCCGCATGAATTCCTGCCAGCGGACCTTGCCCGGGATAGAAATCCGTGACGATCCGAACCCGGCTGCCCAGAATGGGCAGATAGAGCCGCGGCTCGTTCGTTACGAGAATAACCTCCGAGCAGACCGTCCGCAACTTGCGAATCTGGCGATGAACCAGCTTCTCATGACGATAAGAGAGCAGTGCCTTGGGCGAACGGCCCATTCTCCGATTCTGGCCTCCGGCCAGGATAACTCCCGATAAGCCGATTCGCTCATCGCTCGGCAGCGGCTTCACCATATCCAGCATCGTAAGCCTCCATAACCTCAGTTTAATCGCTGTTGCTTTTACCAGTATCGTCTTCGCCGGGAGGCCGCTCAGTGATATCGCTCACAGCACGAACGCACCTGATGCCATTATTTTAAATATAGAGAATCTTCGGCTCTTCAAACTTCGGATCTTCAACTTCGAATCATGGAGGATTGCTATGACTGCCGATAAAATTGCCGAATTCCTGCGTCAGGCCCCCTTGTTCCACGACCTGAACGAGCGGGAGCTGCAGCGGATCGAAGAGATTACCGTCTCCCGGTCCCTGCCCAGGAGAGCGACCATCTTCATCGAAGGCAGCGAGAAGGAAGCCGTCTACTTCATTCGCAATGGACTGGTCAAGACGTATAAGACGGACGAGAACGGACACGAGCAGATCGTCTCCTTCCTGAAGAGCGGGGATATGTTCCCTCACACCGGTTTTTTTAATCAGAACCCGTACCCGGCAACGGCCGAGACGATCGCCGAGACGAATCTGCTGGCCATCCCCGTCCGGCAGTTCGAGCACCTGATGACGAGCACCCCGTCGATCGCGATCAAGATGATGCGCGTGATGGGGGACAAGATTCGGGAATTGCAGGAGCGGCTCCAGGTGCTGTCCGGACAGGACGTCAAGCACCGGGTGCTGATCTTCCTGCTTCAGCTCGCCGACCATCACGGGGTGTGGAGAGGCAGCAAAATCACGATCAATCTGCCCATGACCCACCAAGAGCTCGCCAATTCGATCGGAACGACCCGGGAGACGATCAATCGCCTGCTTAATCAGATGCACAAGGACGGGATTCTCGAGGTCCACCGCAACCGCATCGTCATTATCGACCTGGAGTCGCTGAAGCAGATGAGGGATCTGAAGTAATCCTCGGGAACAAAATATTGTTCTCCAGATGAACATGCTCGAACATATCCGACTCCAGCTCCTCCAGCTTGCGGAAGGCCAAGGTGTAGGTCTTGCAGGCTTCGGGCGGCAGCTTGAAGTCATTCGTAATCATGCGGATCGCCTTCAGGTATTCCCCGACGGAGCTGTGATCCGCTTCCAGCTCGCGCAGTCCCTGCACAGCCCGGACATGAACCTCGGCCGCAGGCTCGGACTCGTATTGCTTAAACAGGGGGAACAGCGTCTCCTCCTCCTCGATGAGATGCTGGTCCAGCTCGAGCTTCATCTGGTGGAAAATCTTATGAACGGCAGCCAGCTCGGGGTGGCCGCCGCCGTGGACCCGGAGGATCTTCGTGACGAATCCGCTCAGCAGCGGCAGCTCCTTCCGCAGATAGCCGTGATGCCGCTGAACGATGTAGTCGATCAGAGTCGCGATCTTCTCTTCTTGCCAATTCCGCTCCGGCTCCCCGGCTCTCGACCGGATAGCCTCGTAGCTGGCGTTAAGCCGGCTCAGCACCTCCCGCTCGTCCAGCTTCCGACTGCGGACGGCCTCCAGCAGACTTCGATCCCCGCCGCAGCAGAAGTCAATCCGATATTCCTTGAGCAGGTTGCTCGCACCCGGGAAGTCGGACACGATCGCCCCGATCCGTTCCTCGCCCGTGAATCGCTGTTCCATGACGCTTCATCCTCTCCTTGTAGGCTCCCCTTAGTATAAAAACGTCGGCCGAGACTAACTGTGACGGAGCACACAGTTCGCAAGAATGCCTTTATAAGGGTGAGTATAATCACAATTCCGCCTCCTTCGCTCTGCTATACTGGCCTCAACGCCATGGAGGTGGCCCTTATGTCCCTTATATCCAGCATTGCTAAACAGCCGAAGCCCCGCTCGCTGCGCAACTCGTTCTGCTTCTCGGAAGACAATCTGGAGCGCTTGCGGCAGATCATGTACTTCAGCGCGGCGGAGGCCGGCAGCTATCTGTTCCGGGAAGGCGAACGCTCGAATCGCCTGCTCTACGTTCAATCGGGCAATGTGAAGGCGACGAAGCTGATGGAGAGCGGCAAGGAATATATTTTCGGCCTCTCCCGCGCCGGAGACTTCATCGGGCAGCTCGATCCCCTGCAGGAATCGAGGCATTTCTATACCGCGCAGACGATGGATGCGTGCGAGATCGGCGTCATCCAGAACCAGGATCTGGAGGTTCTTCTCTGGCAGCACGGCGACCTGGCCGTCGAATTCGCCGCGTGGATGGGCTACATGCACCGGCTGACCCAGACGAAGCTGCGGGATCTTCTGATGCTGAGCAAGCCCGGCGCACTCTGCTCCACGATCCTCCGGCTGGCCAATACGTACGGAGTCGAAGGCAATGACGGAACCCGCATTGCGTTCAGGCTGACCAACTCCGAGCTGGCCGATTACATAGGCTGTGCGAGAGAGAGCGTCAACCGCATGCTCGCCGACTTGAGAAGGGCCGGCGCCATCTCCATCCATGACAATCTCATCACGATCCTGGACAAAGCCTACCTTCGGCACATATCCCGATGCGAGCTGTGCCCGGCCGAGCTGTGCCGCCTATAGCGCTCCCGCAGATTCGCCGCCGTACGCTTATCCGCTCTTCATGGCGGCGTGGCTCGCCTTGCTGATGTCGCTGAACATGCCGGCGTAATACTTCACTTCGCCGGCATCGTTGCGAATCGCCGTGATGTTGAGCCATTCGAGGTACACTTCCCCGTTCTTGCGCCTGTTCCAGATCTCGCCTTGCCAGTAGCCCTTCTCCCGGATGGATTGCCACATCTCCGCATAGAAGTCCTTGCCCTGCCTGCCGGATTTAAGCACGCTCGGCTTCTTGCCGACCACTTCCTCCGGCGAGTAGCCGGTTACCGCCGTGAAGGCGGGATTGACGGAGCGGATGACGCTGTTCGCATCCGTGATCAGAATCGCTTCGATCGTGCTCTCGATAATCGTGGACGAGAGGCGCAGCTTCTCCTGATAGAACGTCCAGATCACCAGCACGAAGCTGACGAGGGCGAATTCGGAGAGCGCCATGAAGCCGATCGCGTAATGGCCGGTCATCTGCATCAGCGCCGTCAGCACAAGCGGCGGGAAGAAGCCGCCCAGGCCGCCCATCGCGGAGACGATGCCGTTCACGATGCCCCCCTGCTTGGAGAAGTACAGCGGCACCATCTTGAAGACCGCCCCGTTCCCGAGGCCCGCGCAGAGCGCGACGAGCAGCACGCCGACCGTGAACTGGCCGAACGACAGGGAGAACGAGAGGAAGACGCCGGACAACGTCAACCCTCCGAAGACGAACATCAGCACGATGAAGGCGTTCCAACGGTCGGACAGCCAGCCGCCGATCGGGCGGGCCAGCGTCGCCAGGGCGATGAAGCCGGCCGTGCGCAGGCCGGCATCCGCCTTGGTCAAGTCGAAGTTCGAGACGAGGAAGTTCGGCAGATAGACGGTGAACGCAACGAACGAGCCGAACGTGATGAAGTAGAACAGGCTGAGCAGCCACAGCTTGTCATTGCGATAGACGGCGCCGATCTGCGTCTTGAACGAGACCTTCGCCCGATTCTCCTTCTTGTCGCCCAGCAGAAGGTTCGCTGCCGCCACGGCGACCAGCAGGACGAGGTAGAGCTGGACCGTCGATTGCCAGCCGATCCGGTCCGCGACGACCGGGGCCGCGAACGCGGTGATCGCCGTCCCGACGTTGCCCATGCCGTATATCCCGTTGATCACGCCGTGCTTCTGCTTCGGATAATACTTGGGCAGCGAGGTGACCCCGATCGAGAAGGTGGCGCCGCTGAGGCCCAGGAGGAAGCCTCCGAGGATCAGATCCGCGAACGAGTCGGCGATGCTGATGAAGGACACCGGAGCCAGAAGGGCCAGGAAGCTGACCGCGAAGTTCCATCTGGCCCCGAACCGGTTCGTCCAGAAGCCGAGCGGAATTCGCAGAATGGACCCCAGAATGACCGGCACGGCCGTCACCCATGTCGATTGCTGCTGCGTCAGCGAGATGTCCTCCTTGATATAAGGCAGCAAGGAAGACAGAATTACCCATGACATGAATCCTGCTACCAAGCTTAGCGTCTGCAGCGGAAGCTGCATTCTGCCGCTGTTTCTCATCCTAAACAGCTCCTCTCCGCCCATTCTTCCGAGAATAAACGTTGCCGCCTCTGCGGCGGTAAACGACGTAGCTGCGCTTCAAGTAACCGAGCGGCAAGCTGAAAATATGAACGAGACGCGTAAACGGAATAACGAGGTACAGGACGAAGGTGGTCGTGATGTGGATCTTGAAGCCGAGCGGGATGTCCTGCATAAGCTCGGGCTGCGGACGGAAGACGAACAGGTTGCGCAGCCACGGATTGATCGTGGTCCGGTAATCGAATTCGGAGTGGCCCGCGGCGTTCATCGAGGTGGCCAGCAAGCCGGTGAACAGGACAACCGTCAGCACGACCAGCGCCAGCCGGTCGCCGAAGCTGCTCGTCGCGCGAATCCGCGCCGATGCGAAGCGGCGGTAGCACAGAATCAGGATTCCGACGAAGGTCACGACGCCCGCCGGCAGCCCGCCGGCGACGGCCGCGATATGGTAAGCCTCGTCGCTTACCCCGAGCGAGCGGTACACCGACACCGGAACGAGCAAGCCGGCGACGTGGCCGCCGAAGACGGCGATGATGCCGAAGTGGAACATCAGGCTGCCCCATCGCAAGATCCGCTTCTCCAGCAGCTCGCTCGACTTCGACGTCCAGCCGAACGGATTCGTCTTGTAGCGCAGCACAATCGCCGTCAGGAACACGGCAACGACGATGTAGGGCACGACTGCCCACAGGAACCATTCCGCCTTGTTCATCGCTGCCCGCCTCCCATCGAGGCTTCCGCCGGCTCGGGCTCGGCCGGTCTGTCCGGAACAAGCCGCAGCAGCAAGCCGACCGGAGGCGCGTACGGGCTGTTTGTTCCCGCCAGCTCGTTATGGATGGACCCGATCGCGGGCTTCACGCCGGACAGCGCGCCTACTGCCGCGCCCCAAGGGGCCGCCGAAGCGAATTCCAGCATAAGCGGCAAGTAATCCGGAAGCTCGGTCGTCTCCAATTCGAAGCCGGCTTCCTGGTAAAGTCTCTTCAAGCTCAGCAGCGCCGTCCCCCGCTCCCGGTCCTCTCCATGCTCGGAGTAGGTCGCGTACAGATTGGATTTTTTGCCGAAGTCGAACGTGCGAACGTAACGATCCTGCCATTCCCGCTCCTCCGTCCGTTCCGCCAAGTCCAGGAAGTCCGTTATCGTCTCCCGGTCTTCCGCGTCGGCAAGCTCCTCCGCTTCCTCCCGCAGGTCGGACAGCCGGCGCCTCCATTCCTCATCCGGATATTGGAGCAGAACGGACACAATCCCGTATAAACGCTGTATGGTTGCGATATCCAATCGAATTCCTCCTCGCTCAGAATACGCCGCAAGCGCCCGGTCCGCCGGCGAAGATCAGCCCGCAGGAGCCTTGCTCGTTGTACAGATCGGCCACTTGCTCGCGATGCGCGGCGGGAATAACGAAGCGATCGTTGTACTTGGCGATGGCCAGCAGCCGGTACATGTCCTCGACCGTCCGTTCGTCCATGCCGATCGCCTCGATCAGCGACGGATCGCCGGCGCGTCCGGTCTGCTTGTTCCGCATGTGAATCCGCATGACCGCCATCTTGCGAAGCACCTCCCGAATGTGCCCGGTATCGCCCGCGGTCAGCAGATTGGCGAGATACTCCACCGGAATTCGCATCCGGTCGATCGCCGGGAAGATATCCATCGGGTCCAGCGAGCTGCCTTGCCCCTCGACCCGGTTCGTGATCGGGCTAAGCGGCGGCACGTACCAGACCATCGGCAGCGTCCGGTATTCCGGATGGAGCGGGAGCGCGATGCGCCAGTCCATGACCATCTTGTAGATCGGCGATCGCTGCGCGGCTTCGATCCAGTCCTCCGGGATGCCCTCCTTGCGCGCTTCCCTGATCACCTCCGGGTCGTGCGGATCGAGGAAGACGCCGAGCTGCGCCTCGTACAGATCGCGTTCGTCCGGAGTCGAAGCGGCTTCCTTCACCTTGTCGGCGTCGTAGAACATCAACCCGAGGTAGCGGATGCGGCCGACGCACGTCTCCGAGCAGATCGTCGGCAGCCCGGCTTCGATGCGCGGGAAGCACAGCGTGCACTTCTCCGCCTTGTTCGTCTGCCAGTTGAAGTACACCTTCTTGTACGGACAGCTCGACACGCAGAACCGCCACGCCCGGCAAGCGTTCTGGTCGACCAGCACGATGCCGTCCTCGTCCCGCTTGTACATCGCTCCGGACGGGCAGGAGGAGACGCAGGAAGGGTTGATGCAGTGCTCGCAGATGCGCGGCAGATACATCATGAACACCTGCTCGAAGTCCATCTTGATCGCATCCTCGATGCCCCGCATGTTCGGGTCTTCCCGTCCGGTCACGTGCGCCCCGGCCAGGTCGTCCTCCCAGTTTGGTCCCCAGTCGATCTCCATGTACCGGCCGGTAATCTGGGACTTGGGCCTGGCGACCGGTTGGTGCTTCCGCTGAGGACTGTTCGTCAGCTTCTCGTACTCGTAGGTCCAGGGCTCGAAGTAATCGTCGAGCGTCGGCTGGTCCGGGTTGTGGAAGATGTTCAGCAGCCGGTTCGCCCGGGCGCCGGACTTCAGCTCGAGCTTGCCGTTCCTCAGCACCCAGCCGCCGCGGTACCGCTCCTGGTCCTCCCATTGCTTCGGGTAGCCGATGCCGGGCTTCGTCTCGACGTTGTTGAAGTACATGTATTCCGCTCCGGGGCGGTTCGTCCACGTGTTCTTGCAAGTGACGCTGCACGTATGGCAGCCGATGCACTTGTCGAGGTTCATGACCATGCCGACCTGCGCTTTAATCTTCAAGCCAATCGACCTCCTGAAGCTTGCGAATGATGACGTGCAGATCCCGCTGGTTGCCGGTCGGCCCGTAGTAATTGAACCCGTAGCTCAATTGCGCGTAGCCGCCGATCATGTGCGTCGGCTTGACGTGAATGCGCGTCGGGCTGTTGTGCGTGCCGCCCCGCGTCTCGGAGATCGGCGAGCCCGGCACGTTGATGTGGCGGTCCTGCGCATGGTGCATGAACGCCATGCCGCGCGGAATGCGGTGCGAGACGACCGCCCGGGCGACGACGACGCCGTTGCGGTTGAAGCACTCGATCCAGTCGTTGTCGGCAAGCCCCGCTTCTTCCGCGTCCTCGTTGTTGATCCACACCGTCGGCCCGCCGCGGAACAGCGTCAGCATCGGCAGCGAGTCGAAGTACATGCTGTGGATGGACCACTTGTTATGCGGCGTCAGGTAGTTGAGCACGATCTCCTTGCCGCCTTCGACGGGGCGCCTGCTCTTCGGATGGAACGGAGCGGTCTTGAGCGTCGGCTTGAACGTCGCCAGCGTCTCGCCGAACTCGCGGAGCATCTCGTGATCGACATAGAACTGCTGTCGGCCTGTCAGCGTCCGCCATGGAATGAGCCGCTCCACGTTCGTCGTGAACGGGGAATACCGGCGTCCTCCCTGCTCCGACCCGCTGAACGCGGGCGAGGTGATGACCGTCTTCGGCTTCGACGTAATGTCGTCGAACGTGAACAGCTCCTCCGCCCGCTCTTCCGCCAGATCCTTCAGGTGAAGATGGGTTTTCTTCTCCAGCGATTCCCAGGCGCGAACGGCCATGTGGCCGTTCGTCGTCGTAGAGAGCGTCAGAATCGCTTCTGCGACGTTGCGGTCCGTGCTGATGTCCGGACAGCCCTCCGAGAGGCCCGGCCTTCTGGAGACGCCCAGAACGCGCCTGAGCTTCTCGTATTCCGGCGCCGCCGACCAGGAGATGCCCTTCGTGCCGATCGGCTTCTCCTTCACATTCGGCCCGAGCGAGATCATCTTCTCGTAGACGGCGGCATAATCCCGTTCGACGACTTGAATGTGCGGCATCGTCCGGCCGGGAATCGGCTCGCACTCTCCCTTGCTCCAATCGCGGATCAAGCCGAACGGCTGCGCCAGCTCGTCGGGCGAATCGTGCAGCAGCGGCGTCGCCACGATCTCCTTCTGCAGACCGCTGAACTGACCTGCCGCCATATCCGAGAAGGAATGAGCCAGCTCCTTGAAAATATCCCAGTCCGAACGGGATTCCCACTGAGGCGGAACGGCCGGGTTGAACGGATGCACGAACGGATGCATGTCCGTGCTGCTCAGATCGCTCTTCTCGTACCAGGTGGCCGCCGGAAGGACGATGTCCGAGTAGAGGGCGTTGCCGGCCATCCGGAAGTCCATCGCGATCATCAGGTCCAGCTTGCCTTCGGCCGCCTTCTCCTGCCAATCGACCTCTTCGGGCCGCAGGCTTGGCTCGTCCTCGTTGAGCAGCCCGTTCGAAGCGCCGAGCAGATGCTTCAGGAAGTATTCGTGCCCCTTGCCGGAGCTCGAGATCAGATTCGATCTCCAGACGAACAGGACACGCGGGTAGTTGGCCGGATCGTCCGGCGCTTCGATGGAGAACCGCAGGCTTCGGTCCTTCAGCTTCCCGGCGACGAACGCTCCGATCTCCTCCTTGGTCGACGCTCCCGCCTGCACGGCATCCTTGTAGAGCTCCAGCGAATTGCGGTCGAACTGCGGATAGGAAGGCAGCCAGCCGAGCCTTGCCGCCATCACATTGTAGTCGGCCGCATGCCGGAACCTCGCCTGCCCCGCGAGCGGCGAGATCAGGTTGTCGACCGGCGTCTCCTCGTACCGCCATTGATCCGTCGCGAAGTAGAAGAACGAGGTGCCGTTCTGCAGGCGCGCCGGTCCCGTCCAGTCTCGCGCGAAGGCGATCGTCTGCCAGCCCTCGGCCGGGCGAAGCTTCTCCTGCCCGACATAGTGGGCCCAGCCGCCGCCGTTGACGCCTTCGCAGCCGCACATCAGGACCAGATTCAGAATCGCCCGATAGATGACGTCCGAGTTGTACCAGTGATTGATGCCCGCTCCCATGATGATCATGGACCGGCCCTTCGTATCGATCGCATTCCGCGCGAACTCGCGGGCGATCTGCACGGCCGTCTCGGCGGGGACGCCGGTGAACTTCTCCTGCCATTCGGCGGAGAACGGCCGGTCGGCCGGATCGTCGGAGATATGGACGTCTCCCAGGCCGCGATCGACGCCGTACTTCGCGAGCACCAGGTCGTACACGGTGGCGACGATCATCGTCTTGCCGCCGCAGACGAGCCGCTTCACGGGAAGGGCACGCTCCATCACATGGCCGCCATCGTCGTCGAAGTACGGAAGCCTCACCTTCACCACGTCGCTGTGCACGCCGAGCAGCGACAGCCGCGGATCGATCGGCCGGCTCTCCTCCGCCGTCTCCATGCGCAGGTTCCAGGTTCCCTCTTCTCCCCAGCGGAAGCCGAGGCTGCCCTTCGGGACGGCGAACGCGCCGGTATTGTCGTCGTACACGACCGTCTTCCACTGCATGTTGTTGCCTTCGGCTCCGAGGTCTTCGGCCAGCAGGAACCGTCCCGCCGTGCAGCCGCCTTCCCCTTCTTCGATCAGGAGCAGGTTCGGGAAGTCCGTATACTGCTTGGCGTACCGAACGAAGTAGTCCGTCTCGTTGCCGACGTAGAACTCCTTCAGGATGACCTGGCCCATCGCCATCGCGAGCGCGGCGTCCGTGCCTTGCTTCACCGACAGCCACGTGTCGGCGAACTTGACGAATTCGGCGTAATCCGGGCTGACGGAGACGACCTTCGTGCCGCGGTAGCGGACTTCGGCGAGGAAGTGAGCATCCGGCGTCCGAGTCATCGGCAGGTTGGAGCCCCACACCACGATATAGCCGGAGTTGTACCAGTCGCTGCTCTCCGGCACGTCGGTCTGGTCGCCCCAGATCTGCGGGGAAGCGGGCGGCAGATCCGCATACCAGTCGTAGAAGCTGAGCAGCGGCGAGCCGATCAACGACAGGAAGCGCGAGCCGGCGGCATAGCTGACCATCGACATGGCCGGGATCGGCGAGAAGCCGATGATGCGGTCCGGCCCGTATTGCTTGATCGTATGGATCATCGAGGCCGAGATCAGTTGCTTCACCTCGTCCCAGGAGGTCCGGACGAGCCCGCCCTTGCCGCGGGCGGACTTGTACCGGGCCGTCAGCTCCGCATTGTCCGAGATGCTGGCCCATGCGCGCACCGGATCGCTCTCCCGCCGCAGCGCATCTCTCCACAGATCGAGCAGAGCGCCCCGCACGTACGGATACTTGACCCGCAGCGGGCTATATAAATACCAGGAGAAGCTGGCCCCTCTCGGGCATCCCCGAGGCTCGAAGTCCGGCATGTCCGGCCCCGTCGTCGGGTAATCCGTCGCCTGGTTCTCCCAGGTCACGATACCGTCCTTGACATAGATCTGCCAACTGCACGAGCCCGTGCAGTTCACCCCGTGCGTCGACCGCACCACCTTGTCGTGCGCCCATCTTCTGCGGTAGCCTTCCTCCCAGTCCCGGCTTGCGGGCGACATCTCGCTCCAACCGTCCGAATGGCGCTCCCGCCTGGCGAAGTACTTGAGCTTGCGCGTCAGCTTCGATTGAGTACGGCTCATGTATACCCTCCTTGTCTTCCTCGTCGTCCTCGTCATCCTCGTCGTTCGTCGTCCTCGCCTTCCTTGCGTTCCAATCGGCGCCGGGAAGCCGCCGCCTCAGCCCCCGATCTGCGACATTCGCCGGTTCGTCGGCTGGCGCGACATTCGCTCCCCGGACAGCGCCTTGGCCATCTCGTGCGACTCCGGCTTCGAATCCAGCGCCCGCAGGAACAGCGCTTCGACGGCCGCCGGATCGCCGATCAGGCTCCGCACGTTGTATTCGTCCGACCAGTAGAGGCACGGCTTGATATTGCCGTCCGCCGTCAGCCGAAGCCGGTTGCACGTCCCGCAGAAGTGCTCGCTGATCGGGCGGATCAGCCCGAACGTTCCGGCCGCCCCGTCGAGCCGATAGCTCGCCGCCGGCCCGTTGCCGTAGACGTCGCCGCACGGGGAATAGCCGAGTCCCAGCCGCTCGCACGTGTCCAGCACATGCGTCAGGGGCATGTAGCCCGCGCTCCAATCCGTTCCGCCCGGAATGCCGATCGGCATATATTCGATAAACCGGATATGCAGCGGCTCCTCGTTCGTCAAGCGAAGGAAGCGCTCGACCTCGTCGTCGTTGATCCCCTTCATCAGCACGACATTCAGCTTGATCGGAGCGAAGCCGACCCGGCGGCTTGCTTCCAGCCCCTGCAGCACCCGGCGAACGTCTCCCCCTCTCGTGATCCTCGAATATCGTTCCGGCACAAGCGAATCCAGGCTGATGTTCACGCGGGTGAGGCCGGCATCCTTCAGCGCATCCGCGAACGAGGCGAGATAGATGCCATTGGTGGACAGCGCGATATCCTCGATTCCCGGAACGGCGGACAGCATGGCCACCAGCCGATCCAGGCCCTTGCGGACGAGAGGCTCCCCGCCGGTCAACCGCAGCTTGCGCACCCCCAGAGGAGCCAGCGTCCGGACGATCTCCGCGATCTCTTCATAGGACAAGATGCGGTGACCCGGCTCGAAGGTCATCCCCTCCTCCGGCATGCAATACACGCACCTCAAGTTGCAGCGATCCGTCACGGATATTCGCAAATAATCGTGTACCCTCCCGAAGGAATCCATGAGCCGCTTCGGCATGTTCGCCTCTCCCCCTTGCTGCCTGATATGCCTCCAAGCACCGTTTGAACTCCTGACCAAGTATAGAAATTCGCCATGCGAGCGGACAGTGACACCCGTCACACTTCGCAGGATCGTCATAACCTTGCCCCACTTGTCTTGCTTTCTCGTTATTTGTGATGCCGCTCACAAATTCGCGGCGCATGGCGGCTTATAATCGGCCTCGTAAGTCCACTAACCGTTCGGGAGGAATGGCGCAATGAATACGTATGCCGCAACCGTCAATGCAACCGAATATCCGCCGCATCTGAAGCACAAGGTCATCTTCGAGACGTTCGATAGGCTGCAGCCCCAGGAAGCCATGCTGCTCGTGAACGATCACGACCCGGTGCCGCTGAAGTTCCAGTTCGAGAGCCAGCACCCCGGCAAGTTCGTCTGGGAATATATCGAGAGAGGCCCCGACGTCTATCGGGTTCGCATCGGCAAGTCCGAATAAGAAGGCGGTGCTACCCGGCTATGGCCAGGATCGACATTATCGACGAGAAGACGATCAAGATATCGGTGACATTGGAGGACGCCGTCTCGATGGTGCGGGAGGCAGCCCGCGATCCGGAGGAATACGCCGCCGAGATCGTCACCATCTGCGAGAAGATGCCCGAGTTCCAATACACGTATTTTTGTTTCTACGCTTACGACAGCGCCCGACTGTTCGAGAAGATGCTCGGCATCGACCCGAAGATGTACTTGAGCTTCTCCTTGGAAGCTCCGGACAGCTTCTTCTATTCGCTCTACGGAGGAATGGCCGGCCTGTACGAAGCGGCGCGGGGAGGTGAATCGAGATGGAGAGAAGCGAAGCCCGAATCGTCGAATTGGACGTAAGACCCTGCCTGAGCAAGAAGATAGAGCCGTTCCAGTTGATCATGGAGACGGTGAAGAAGCTCGATGTCGACGATATCTTTGTACTGCACGCCCCCTTCAAGCCGACTCCGCTGTTCGGGGTGCTGAAGATGAAGGGGCTCTCGGGTCACGCGGAGCAGCGGGAGAAGGATCATTGGGTGTCCACCTTCGTCCATAAGAGAAACAAAGGCTGGCTGCAAAACCCATCTGCGGACGAGGAGAAGATCGGCGAGGCGGAGGCGCGGTCAAGCGATCGTCCTTCGGCCGAGGGGCGGGAGCCGGCGATCGTCCGGCTGGACAATCGGGGGCTGGAGCCCCCGAAGCCGATGATTCGTACGCTGGCTGCCTTGGAGAGATGTTATCCCGGCGACCGGGTTGTCATTCATAACGACCGGGTGCCGATGTTCCTGATCGAAGAGCTGCACCAGTTGGGCTACCCGTATGAGGTGGAAGAACAGGCGGACGGCTCCGCGAAGGTTACCATTCACAGAACGTAAGGAGGCGAGCGCCGTGTCCCGTCTTCCCTTTCTCTTTATCTTCACGGGGATCATCGGCTTCGCATGGTATCAGGCGGTCTCGCTGGCCGCCTTCACCGGATGGCTGACCGGGGAATTGCGCGGCCCGGACGGCTGGTTCCATGTCCACCTGTTTATTCTGGGCTGGGCGACCATGCTGGCGATGGGCGCCGTCTACCAGCTCATCGGCGTCATTCTGCAGTCCCGACTCTACAGCGAGCGGCTCGGCTACGTTCAATATGCGATTTTCACCGTTGGGTTGGCCGGCTTGCTCTACGGGTTCGATCAAGGGGTGATCGCATGGATCGCCGGCTCCGCCGTCCTGGCGCTCGTCGGCATTGCGCTCTTCGGCTGGAACATCGCCGTCACGCTGATTCGCGCCGCCCGCTGGAACGCGATCACCGTCAGCGCCGCATGCGCCGTCCTGTATCTCGCCCTGACCGGCCTGTCCGGGCTGGCCATGGGCCTCAACTTCGCGACCGGCGATTGGACCGGGCTCGCCGAGCGGCTGTTCGGCGCCCACATCTGGATGGGAACGGTCGGCTGGTTCGGCCTGCTCATCACCGGCTTCAGCTACAAGCTGCTGCCGATGTTCTATCTGGCGCACGACTATCCCGTCAAGCTGCAAGCCGTCGTCCTCGTTCTGTGGAACGCTTCCGTGCTCGTCGGCGCTCTGGCGTTCCTGCTGGACGCAAGCGTCTGGCTTCTGTGGTTCGCGCTTCTCCTGCTGACAGCCGCCATCGTTGTCTATAACGTGCATCTGCTGCAGATCCGCCGGCATCGGCACAAGCGCAATCCCGGCTCGGGCATCCGGTGGTCGCTGCTTAGCAGCCACATGCTCGCCCTCTCGGCCGTCGCCATGCTGATCTATGCCGCCCTCTATCCGGACCGCTGGCTGCAAGCGGACGCCGTCCGGCTCGCGGGCTGGCTTTATCTGGCCGGTTGGGTCAGCTTCACCATTCTGAGCTATGTATCGAAGATCGTGCCCTTCCTCTGGTGGACGAGCAAATACGGGAAGCACGCCGGCAAGCCGGGAACTCCGGTCATGGCCGATCTGCTGAAGGAACGCCCGGTCGGCATCGGCCTCGCGTCGATTGCGGCGCTCCACCTGCTGCTTGCCGCGGGATTGCTGACAGGCTGGGAGACGCTGACGGGCGCGGCCGGGTCCGTTCTGTCCGTCTGCTCCGTCGCCTACATTGTGCTGATCGGTCGAGTGTTCACGCGTTAATTATGTGACTGGGGAAAATGGGGGGTTGAACATGGAAACGGTCGAACATCTGCGCGAGCTGCTGAAGGAGGTTTACGATCCCGAGTTGGGCATCAACATCGTGGACCTCGGGCTGGTGTACGAGATTCGCGACGAGCCGGACCGGATCTACGTCCGGATGACGCTAACCACGCCCGGCTGCCCGATGCACGATATGATCGCCGGCGGCGTGAAGTGGGCGCTGACGGAGAACACGGGCAAATCCGAGGTGGAGGTCGACATCGTGTGGGAGCCACGGTGGCAGCCCCGGATGATGTCGGAGGAGGCGAAGGATAAGCTGGGCTTCTTCTGAGAGGCCGGCTTGCCGACCGCTTACTCCCGCTCCAGATGCCGCTTCAGGACAATCGCATGATTATGCCGCTCGTCCTTGGCCGCATACAGCAGGGTAAGCCCGTCGCCGGCCGCCAAGCGGCGGAGGCGTTCGAGATGGGGCCGAACCGCAGGAGCGGCCAGCTCCTCCGTGTAACGGGCCTGGAATTCGTCGAACCGTTCCGGCCGGTGTCCGAACCAGTCCCGCAGCTCCGGGCTGGGCGCGACCTCCTTCAGCCATAGCGTCAATTGCGCCGCTTCCTTGGTTACGCCTCGCGGCCAGAGCCGGTCGACGAGCACGCGCGCGCCGTCCGACGCTTCGGCCGGATCGTAAATCCGTTTAAGCCGGAGCCTGCCGCTCATTCGAACTTGTCCCTGTGCAGCACGCGCTCGAGCGGATACATCTCCTTCTTCGGAGGCTCCTCCTGCGGGTAGCCGAAGCCGAGAATGGCCACCACACGATAATCGGCCGGGATGCCGAGCCGCTCCCGCACGAACTCTTCGCGGCGCTTCGACTCCTCTTCCTCCTCCGAATGATAGACGGCTCCCCAGGCGGCTCCGAGGCCGAGCGACGCCGCGTTCAGCCACGCATAGCCTCCCGCGATCGATGCGTCCTGCAGCCAATACTTGCTCAGCCCCGGGTTCGCGACGATCACGACACCCGCTGCGGCGTGCTCCAGCCACTTCATGTAAGGCGTGGCCGGCGTCAGCTCGCGCAGCTTCGCCTTGTCGGTGACAAGAATAAACTCGCGGGAAGGCAGATTGTTGCCGCTGGGCGACAAGTACAAGGAGCGAATCAGCGAATCCAGCAGGTCCGGCGCAATGGCCCCCGGCTTAAACTTCGTGATCTCGCGGCGTTTCTCGATGGCCGTCAGAACATTCATGAGAAGTCCTCCCTTCCTGATTAGCCTAAAGCTAACATACGGCAGGAGGAGGCGCAAGGAAGAGAAATGAATAGCTTCCATAAGAACGCCTTATATCCCGCCAAGAAGAACCTTCCGGGGAGATCGCCCCGGCAGCCTTGACAGATCTGACAGACCGACAACCCGGCAGCCCGACACCCTGGCATCCCGACACCCCCGCTCGGCGCGTTGGCTTTGGCGATTTATATGAATTTTCACATTCGTCGGCGCGGCTTGGCGGGAATTGCGGCGTTTTATGCGATTTTTCGCCTATATGCACCAACTCGATCCGGAATTTTCTCCACGAACGCTATTTTTCACATATAATCGCCCAAACCACCCGGCCATCCCCTCCGCGAATGCGATTTTTCGCATATAATCGCCCAACCTGCCCCCAACCGCGCTGCGCCAATGCGGTTTTGCGCCTATATTCCGGCATCCGGCGCGAGAGCCGCGCCCCCTCCTGCCCGAACCCAACAAAGCGCCCCTCCGCGAAGACTGGTTGTCCGCAGAGAGGCGCTTGCGCGCACGCTTATCGATTAGAAAATCTCCATGCTCAAGTATCGCTCGCCCGTATCCGGGGCGATGCAGAGCACGCGCTTGCCCGGCCCAAGGCGGCGGGCGATCTGCAGCGCCGCCCAGACGGAGGCGCCGGACGACGGGCCGACGAGCAGCCCTTCGAGACGGGCCAGCCGGCGCGTCGTCTCCAGCGCATTCTCGTCCGTCACGCGGATGATCTCGTCGTAGACGGACGTGTTGAGAATGGCCGGGACGAAGCCGGGGCTCGTCCCGACAAGCTTGTGCGGACCGGGCTGGCCGCCGGACAGCACCGGGGAGCCGTCCGGCTCGACAACGGCAACGTGCAGCCCCGGCAGCTTCGCCTTCAGCGTCTCGCCGGTGCCCGTCACCGTGCCTCCGGTGCCGGAGGTGGCGACGAATGCGTCGAGTCGGCCTTCCGTCTGCTCGAGAATCTCGAGCGCGGTCGTCGTCCGGTGGATATCCGGGTTCGCCGGATTCTCGAACTGGTTCGGCATGAAGCTGCCCGGATTCGCGGCGATCAGCTCGCGAGCCTTGGCGATCGCGCCCGGCATCCGCTCGGCCGCCGGCGTGAGCACGACCTCCGCGCCATAGCCGCGAAGCAGCGAGATGCGCTCCTGCGTCATGTTGTCCGGCATGACGAGAATCAGGCGGTAGCCCTTGGCCGCGGCGTTCATCGCGAGGCCGATGCCCGTATTGCCGCTCGTCGGCTCGACGATCAGCGAGCCCGGGCGGATCAAGCCGCGCTGCTCCGCATCCGAGATCAGTCCCCATGCCGCACGATCCTTCACGCTTCCGCTGGGGTTCATTTTCTCCAACTTAACGAGCACTTCGGCATCTCTCTCGTCCACCAGACGATTCAGGCGAACCGCCGGCGTGTCTCCGATCAGTTCCGTCACCGAATGAACCATTCTGCTCATGCTGCAGCTTCCTCTCTGTCTACTCGATCCGGGATCTCGCCAGCTTCCGAATCAACTCCGTGCGGCTCTCCTCGGACAACGCGTGCTGCACCGTGAAGCAGGACGGGCAGACGTAAATCTTGAGCGCAGCCGGAGCCTCCAGAATCGGGGAGCCCAGAGACTCGGGCACGCGGGGCGAGAAGCCCGCGGCGGGGATTGCCGTCTCTCCCGCTTCCAGCATGTATTCCCGGCACGACGGGCACTCCGGCACGACATCCTGCGAGTCGAGAAGCTTCTCGACCGTCTCCTCGTACGCTATAAGCGCCTCGTCCTTCACATGAAGCTCGTCGTCCGACTCGAATTCGATATCCTCTTCATCCGAGAGAATCGCCCCGTAGCCGTCCTCATCCTCTTCGTCTTCCAACTCGTCGCGATCGGAATCATCCTCGTCGCCGAGCTCGATCCGCAGCGTGCGATAGCCGTCCAACTCATTGTCGCAGACGGGGCAGATCTTGTCCGGCTCCTGGCCTTCCTCCTGCGGAATCTCGCTCTGACACCATGGACACAACACCTGCGCCATGTTATCCCTCCTTCACCATATAGATAATCCCGCAAACAAAAAACAAAACGGCAACCACGAACAGCGTGCCCCATAAATACTTCATCCGTATCCTCCCGTATGCCTGCTAATCTCCGAACGTGATGGACGCCCCGATGACAAAGGACAGCGACACCGACACGAGGAACGAGATCAGCCCCACCGCCCGGTTGTCCTTCGCGATCTCGTCGTCGACGCGGAGCACCGGCGTCACAAATTCGAACAGGAAGTACCCCGCCAGCAGCAGAACGAAGCCGAGCACGGCCCACCCGATGCTCTCGTAGATCGCGTTCTGCGCCTGAATGGCGTAACGGAAGACGTTGCATATTCCGAAAATTTTGCCTCCCGTCGCCATCGCCACCGCCGCGTTGCCCTTGCGGATCTCTGCCCAGCAGTTGTAGCGGGTCACCCATTCGAAGCATGCCAAGCATACGATCAGCAGCAGAATGCCGACGGAGAAGTAGGCCAGCGTCGCGGCAATCGGGTAACTCATCAGCGTATCCAGCGCATGGCTGTCCTCATGGTTCGACATTCCCCGGAAGCCCCCCTCCCCTCGATCTATCTCCCAAGCCGGCTGCAGCTCAGCCAACCGTTCTCAAGCCGGCGGATCTCTCAAACCCGCTGCATCTTAACCGTATTGATCGGCCCGGCACCGCTTGCTTCCGCTACTTCAATTCGGCCACCGTAACCCCTGCGCCGCCTTCTCCGTAATTGCCGAGCCGGTAGCTCTTCACATGCTTGTGCCGGCGCAGGAATTCCTGGATGCCCGCGCGAAGGGCACCCGTCCCCTTGCCGTGAATGATGTAGACGTTGCCGATATTCGCAAGGAACGCCTCGTCGAGGAAGCGATCCGTCTCAAGAATCGCCTCGTCCAGCGTCGTGCCCCGCAGGTCCAGCTCGCTCGACGTATTCTCCTCCCGCGAGCGCTTCACCGTCGCGATCGGAACGTGCTTCTTCGGCGCCGAGCCCGCAGCGCTCTTGTTCGCCGCCGGCTCCAGGTCCGCGAGCGCCACCTTCATCTTCAGGATGCCGAGCTGCACGAGCGCTTCCGCATCTCCGACCAGCTCGACGACATGCCCCTTCTGACCGCCGAGGCTGTGCACCTTGACCTCGTCCCCGGCTGCGATCTTGACGGCCTTGCCGCCCTGACTCTTCCTCGGCTGCTGAACCGGGTCCGGCACGGAATCGTCCAGCCGGCGCTTCGCCTCGATCAGCTTGTGCTCCTTGACCGAAGCGCCTTCCTCGAGCGCCATGCGGCGCAGGTCGGCAATGATCTCCTCGGCCTCCCGCTTCGCCTTGACGACCGCCTGGCGCGCTTCCTCGCGGGCATCCGCGAGCAGCTTCGCCTTCTGCTCCTGGAACTTGAAGCGCTCGTCTTCGATCTGCTGGCGAAGCGTCTCCACTTCCTTGCGCAGCCGCTCGGCGACTTGCCGCTCCGATTCGGCGCGGCGGCGGTCCTGCTCGAGCGAGGCGATCATCGTGTCGACCTTCAGCTCTTCCTCGCTCACTTCGCCCCGGGCATGCTCGATAATCTCCTTCGGCAGCCCGAGCCGGGACGCGATGGCGAACGCATTGCTTCGCCCCGGAACGCCGACGAGCAAACGGTACGTCGGACGAAGCGTCGCGACGTCGAACTCCATGCTCGCGTTGATGATGCCGTCGCGGTTGTAGGCGTACGCTTTAAGCTCGCTGTAGTGCGTCGTCGCCAGCAAGCGGCAGCCGATCCGGTGAAGGTGCTCGAGGATTGCGATGGCGAGCGCCGAGCCTTCCGCCGGGTCCGTTCCCGCGCCCAATTCATCCAGCAGCACGAGGCTTCGCGGCGTCACCTCGCCGAGCATGGCGATCAGGTTCGTCATGTGGCTCGAGAACGTGCTGAGGCTCTGCTCGATGCTCTGCTCGTCGCCGATGTCCGCATAGACGCCGTCGAACACGCAGATTCGGCTGCCGTCGTCGGCAGGAATGAACAGGCCGGACATCGCCATCAGGCTGAGCAGGCCGACCGTCTTCAGCGATACCGTCTTGCCCCCGGTGTTCGGTCCGGTGACGATGATCGCCGAGTAGTCGTCGCCCATGTCGATGTCGATCGGAACGACTTGCTTGGACGGAATCAGCGGATGCCTCGCCCGCTTCAGCCTAAGCTTCCCTTCGTCATTGACGGCCGGAAGCGTGCCGAACATGGAATCCGCCAGCCCCGCCTTGGCAAAAATAAAATCGATATACCCGAGCGACTCCGCGTCCGAGCTAAGCAGTTCGGCCTTCGTCCCGACGAGCTCGCTGAGACGGCGGAGAATCTTCTCGATCTCCTTCTGCTCCTTCAGCTTCAACTCGCGCAGCTTGTTGTTCACCTGAAGCGCCGCTTCCGGCTCGATGAACAAGGTCGCGCCGCTTCCGGACTGGTCGTGGACGATCCCGCCGAAGTGCGAGCGGTATTCGGCCTTGACCGGAATGACGTAGCGGTCGTTGCGGATCGTGATCAGCACGTCCTGCAGCATCTTCTGGATCGAGGTCGAACGGATGAGACTGTCCAGCTTCTCGCGGGCTCTGCCCTCGTTTACGCGGATATCCCGGCGAACGGAGGCAAGCTCGGGGCTCGCCGAATCCATCACGTCCCCCTGCTCGTCGACGCAGCGGCGAATGTCGTCCTCGATCGCCTTGGCATCGATAAGCGGCTCGACCAGATCGGCCAGAATCGGAATGTCCGCCTCGTCCGCCACGGCTTGAATGTATTTGCGGATTCTCCGCGAGCCCATGATGAGCCCGGCGATATCCATAAGCTCCGACGGGCCGAGCACGCCTCCGAGCTTCGCGCGCCCGAGCGCAGGCCGCACGTCGGTCACGCCGCCGAACGGCGGGGAGCCCTTCAGCGCTGCGGACCGAACCGCTTCGTCGGTCGCCGCGAGCCGGCGCTGCACTTCGCTTGCATCGGACGACGGCCGCAGCTTCGCGGCCTCTTCCTTGCCCAGCGAGGTGGCGGCTTTCTCGGTCAGCCGGAGAATGATTTTGTCATATTCCAATGTATAGAGCGCCTTGTCGTTCACGGCGAGGTCCAACTCCTCTCGCCTCTATTATAGCTCAGCCGCCGCTCCTTGCGAAACCTTCCAGACATAGCCGCAGACGGCGAGGGTACACTAACCCCAATACCGGCGGCATCGCTGGCATCCAATTCGAACACGGGAGGATTGCGCATGCAGTTCCTGGGTCATGTCGTTAGGTTCGTCGTCTCGGCCATCGTGCTGATGATCGTCGGGTTCCTTGTTCCGAAGTTCTCGGTCGGAGGTTTCTGGAGCGCCCTTATGCTTGCACTGGTCATCGCCGTTCTGGGATGGATCATCGAGGGCATCTTCGGCAAAAGAGTTACCCCCTTCGGGCGAGGAATCGTCGGATTCATCGCCAGCGCAGTTGTCATCTGGGTCGCTCAATTCATCGTCGGCGGGGTAGCGGTCACTTGGCTGGGTGCGATCCTCGCTGCCATTGTCATCGGGATTGTGGATCTGTTCATCCCGATCGCGAGCCCGTTCCGCGCCGCGACGAGCCGGAACCGCGATTAAGAGCGATTGAAGGCGATTGAGGGAAGCGATTGAGAATGCCGTCCCGAAGGTGTTTAGCACCTGGGGCGGCTTTATTATGGAGGAGAGCCTGCGGCCTTCCAATCGACGAACCATCTCCGGATCGAAGGATGAGGCTCCGCCCCCCACTCCCGCCGCACCATCTGCTGCAGCAGCCCATACTGCTTCTCGACGGAATGACGATCCTTCAGTCTGTCGTATATTTTCATCAGCTCGAAGTAGATGCTCTCCTCCTGCGGCAGAACGCTCTGCACGCGCCCGTAATGCGCCGCCGCTTCCGCTTCCATCCCTTGCTCCGCATAGCAGCTTCCGATTCGCTTGGCATGCTCGAGCCATAACGCCCGCAGGCGCTGTCGCTCCGTCTCCGCCCACAGATAGGCGTGCTCCCCGAAGTAATCCCCCTGGTAGAGGCCGAACAGCCGCTTGTGGCACTCGAGGGTGTCCCTCGTGAGCGCGGGCGCGGCACCCAGTTGCTCCTCCCACCTCTGCACATCCATTCGGTGCCCGCGCGTCTCGAGCCGATAGCCTTCCTCCCCGCTGACAATGCGGATATCGATGCCGGCCTCCTGCAACAGCTTGCGTACCTGGTACACCGCCGTGTATAGCTGCATCGTCCCCCGCTTCCAATCCGCGTCCGGCCAGAGCTGCTCGAGCAGCGTCTGCTTGCGCACATATCGCTCCCTATGGTGCAGAAGGAACGCGAACAGCTCCTGCGCCTTGTACGTCTTCCAGCGGACGGGAACCGACCGGCGCTCCGTATCCTCGAATCGCAGGCTGCCGAGCGTGCAGATCTGCAGCGACGGCTTGGCCGCCGCCGAGGCGGTCAGAATGCGCTCCCGCCCCAGCAGGCGTCCCACGGTCAGCTTCAATCGCGCGGGATCAAGCGGCTTCAGAATGTAATCGACCGCATTCAGGCCGAACGCCTGCACCGCGAAGTCGTCGCAACCGGTCACGAACACGAGCAGCGTGCTCGGGTGCTTCTCCAGAATAAGCTCCGCCTGCTCGATGCCATTCAGCTCGGGCATCTCGATCTCCAGGAACACCGTCCTTGGACGAAGATCGTCCATTCGCTCAAGCGCAAGCTGCGGCTCCAAGAAGCTCCCGATGATGTCGAGCCCGCCGATCCGGTACAGCTCTTCGGCCAAGCGGCTTAGCGCGATCGGGTCGTTGTCAATCAAGATCGTTCTCATCTATCGCTATCGCCACTCTCTCTCGAAGCCATATCGCAATCTCGGTCCCGCTCCCCATCGACTGTTGAATTTCACCATATTTCCATTATATCGGATATTTCCGCTTGCCGCATAACTAATAAAACTCTCGCTCGCGAACATCCCCCTCTTTCTTCCGCTCACAATCTCCCTCGCGGTCTCCCCGACGATTCTCCTCCCGAATTCCGCCGGCAATCCCTCCCGAGTCTCCCCCGCCAACCTGTTCGCCTCCTTGGCCCAATGACTTTTGCGATTTTATACGATTTTTCACATTCGTCGGCTTGAATCGGAGGCAATCGAGGCGTTTTATGTGGTTTTTAGCATACATACGGCACCTCGGGCCGAAAATTCCTCCACGAATGTGATTTTTCGCATATAACCGGGCAAAGTGCCCGTTTTCGAGCAGTACCAATGTGGTTTTTCACATAAAATCCGGCGGTGTCGGGTTCAATGAGTCCATCGGTCGGTCGTTTCGGCCGGATCTGGCCCAGCGGGTTCGTTGGGGGTGCTGGGGGTGCTGGGAGGCTGGGGGTGCTGGGAGGCTGGGGGTGCTGGGGGTGCTGGGAGTGCTGGGTTCCTGGAGGGCTGGGAGTGCTGGGGTTCGGCGGCTTCTGCGGAATTGTCGAACTTGGCGGTTTATTGAGTTTCTGGTTTGTTGGGTTCGGCGACTTCTGCGGAATTGTCGAATTTGGCGGTTTATTGAGTTTCTGGTTTGTTGGGTTTGGTGGTTTGTACGGTTTTGACGAGCTTGGCGGTTTATTGGGTTTCTGGTTTGTTCGGTTTGTACGGTTTGTTCGGTTTGGTGGTTTGTTCGGTTTGTTCGGTTTGTTCGGTTTGTTCGGTTTAGTGGTTTGTATGGGTTTGACGGGGTTGGCGGGTTCACCTACTGCATCGACAGCCTCCGTCCCTCTTGTCCTCGCTCGAATCACAGCAGTTGAGCGGTCTCCGCCCGCGTCGCGGTTGCCTTCGATAAACCTAATGTTTGACGAACGTTCGCCCAACATTAAGTCGCGCAAGCCATCTTATTGACAATTGATTGACCGTTGGCTCGGCGCCGTGCTTCGTCCGCCCGGGATGTGATATGATAGGAATGTCGCCGTTTGGCGCGATTCGCATCATCGAATGGAGGGGAACGTCATACATAGAAAAATCGCTTTGCTGCTCTGCACTCTCGCGCTTGGAGCGGCGCTGTCGGCATGCGGAAGCAACGGGAACGGCGGGAGCAATAATGAAGCCTCGGAGCAAACTCCGCTTGTCGCCGAACAGGAACTTATTATCAAGGCGTCCAATTGGCAGTTCGACAAGACGGAATACACCATTCCGAAGGATACGCCGGTCGAGATCAAACTCGTCAACGACGAAGGAGCCCACGGCATCGAGATCAAGAAGGCGGGCGTGAAGCTGAACGCCTCCAAGTCGTCCAAGATTGTCCAGCTCGAAGCCGGCACCTACGAGATCAAGTGCAACATCGTATGCGGCACCGGTCACCTGAACATGACGGCCACGCTGGTTGTGGCCTGAGGTAAGGCAACAAACAAAACACCTTTGGCGTCCTCTGACGCTGAAGGTGTTTTTGATTTTATCCAAATAAAATTGGCAAAAAGTCCATGGCACCGCAAGCGGCACAGTAGTATGATGGGAACGTTCTTGATGAGAACGATTATCAACAGTTAAGAGGAGAGATACCATGCACGCCCCCCATTGGACCAAATCCGCTTCCGCCATCGCCGCCCTTCTGCTGTGTGTCCTGATGCTCGCAGCCTGCGGCTCCGGCACGAACAATAACGCTTCGCCGTCTCCGTCCGGATCGAACGGCGAAGGGGCCGGCGAATCTGCCGCCGCACCCGCTTCGGCAGCCGCGTCCGCCAGCCCGGAAGCGGAGCCCGCGACCCGAAGCTACACGGATGCGCTCGGCCGAACGGTCGACATTCCGACTCATGCCCAGCGCATTGTCGCCCACTACTACGCTTCGGAATTGACGGCTCTTGAGGTTCCGTTCGTCGGCACGAATTACAACAATGCCAAACTCTCCTTAAGCGAAACTCAGCTTCAAGGAACCGAAGACATCGGAGGCGAGAATCTCGTTCCCAACCTGGAGAAGACGCTCTCTCTGGCGCCCGATCTGATCATCGTCCCGGACTTTCTGGAAGCGCCGGACCTGGACTCCTTAAGCAAGATCGCTCCTACCGTCGCCGTCAAGTACAGCGACGATCCCTTCACCCATCTGCGCACGCTCGCCGACATTCTCGGGCAGCAGGAAGCCGCCGAACGCTGGATCGGCGCATACGAGGCGAAGATCGAGGAGAAGCGCAAGCTCGTTCAACCCGTCATTGCGGAGGGAGAGACGGCTTCCGCGTTCATCGTTTACGGCGACAAGCAGCTCTATGTCTATAACAAGCAGCGCCTCGGGCCAACCTTGTACGACGCCTTCGGATTCGCTCAGCCGGCCAAGATAGCCGAACTGTTCCAGGATAAGCCAGACTCCTTGTGGGAGACGCTGTCGCTGGAGCTGCTGCCGGAATATGCCGGAGACCGCGTCTTCCTCGTCACTCCGGACAACAACGAGGAAGCTGCGGCCGCAGCCAAGGACATTCTGAACGGACCGATCTGGGGTTCCCTTCCCGCAGTCAAGAACGGCAAGGCCTATATCGTGAGCGGACGTTGGGGATTAAACGATCCACTTACCTTGGATTGGCTGCTGGATCAAGCCGCCGATATGCTGACGAAGCCCCAACAATAAGCAATAACCGCGGCGGAATGACTCTTCAAATCCGAAGAGCGATCGCCTATAATGATAACGACTGAAAATCGTTATCATTACAAAGGTGAATCCAATGCCGCCTATCGTTCAATTAATCCGTATTCGGCCTCTAATGGACCCTCTGATAGACAAGGAACGGAATAGCGAGGCCGGCCCCCGCGAAGCTCTCTCCGCTTCATCGGAAGATCATCATCTTCTCGTCGCGACGGAGAGCGGCGGATGGATTGCGGCGGGCGGGGCTCCGCGGCCGTTCGCGCGGGGAAGGTGCCTGCTGCTTCCTCCGGGTGCCCGCATAGAATGGCTTCCGACCGATGCAAGCGCCCCGCCGTGCAAATATTGGGTGCAATTCAAGGTCGAGCAAGACGACGCGGGCTTGTTCGCCTCGCCGGCGGAGCTCCGCTTCGAGCCGCTCTCCCGACTGGAGGCGGATCTGCGAGAGCTTCTCTCCCCGGGAGGGGATAACGGCTCGCCGGAGCAACCCCCGCCGGAAGACGGCCTTGCCCGCTTCCACCGGCATATCCGCTTCCAGGCCATCCTGTACGAGCTGCTGGCGCAGCAATCTGCAGGGCGGCAGGAGCCCGAGAGCGATCCGGCGATCGAGCAGATCATCTCCTATCTCCATCAGGCGTATTCCGAGGAGATCGAGTTCGACCGGCTCGCCCAAGAAGCGAACCTCAGCCGTTGGCAATACGACCGAATGTTCAGGACGATAACCGGCCAGAGCCCTGCCCGCTACCTGAGCGCCATTCGGATCGAGGAAGCGAAGAAGCTGCTGGCCTCCTCCTCCCTGCGTGTCGGGGAGATCGCGAGCCGCGTCGGCTTCCGCGACGAGTTCTACTTCAGCCGGCGCTTCCGGCAATCGACGGGCTTGTCCCCCTCCGAGTATCAGGCGAGTCGGCAGGGGCCGCGAATTATTTCCATTCAATACTTGGGCGAGCTGCTGGCCTTGGGCATTCGGCCCATCGGCACGAACAGCGCCATGTTCGCCGCCTTGCCGGAAGCGGCGGATGCGGTGAGAGGCTTCGATGAGCCGTACGACATTCGTGCCCTCAGCGAGCTCCGCCCGGATCTTATTCTGTACCCGAGCTACATCGAGCGCCAGGTCGCCGAGCGACTGTCCCGCATCGCGACCGCCGTCGAGATCGATTGGTCCGCTGACGTCTATACGAGAATGCTTCGTCTGGGCGAGCTGCTCGGCAAGGCCGTCGAAGCCAAGCAATGGATCGCTGCCTATGAGGAGAAAGCGAAGAACGCGAGGCGGCGGCTCCAAGGAATAGCGGGGGACGGGGAGACGGCGACGGCATTCGTCTATCATTCCGGGGATCTCTACGTCTATGCCGGGCACCACTTCGGTCATACGCTCTATCGAGGCATCGGCTTCAAGCCGACGCGCCGCGTCCAAGCGATCATGGAGCAGGACCGGAACGCCAAGTGGGTGCGAATCGAACCCTCCGAGCTTCCGGAATATGCCGGGGACCGGGTGTTCCTCGCGCTGCCGGAGACGGGGTTCGAAGGAGAACGGGGGCGGAAGCTGCTTAACCATTCCGGGTGGTACGGGCTTCCCGCCGTCACCGAAGGCCGCGCCTACGTCATGAGCGACATGTGGGCGAACTACAATCCGATCACGCTCGAGAAGCATCTGGACGAGATCGTCTGCCGACTGATCGCCGATTAAGTCTCGTACGCTCCAAGCCGCTTCATCGCGCTCCATTCGAGCCGCTCTTCAATCGAGTATACCCCGGGCGGCATCTCGGTCTCGCAGAGGGCAACCGCCGCATCCAGGGCGCACTTGGCCGTCATCTCCGATTGCCGCCTGCCGTAGAACAGGCATTCCGCCGTCGCTTCGCTGCCGCCGATCTCGCCGAATGCCTCGACCTTGACCGCGAACCGCTCCGAACCGAGAGGAATGTTGGAGAAGGCGGAGATGGCGATGTTTCGGAAAATTTTCCAATTGAGCAGCTTCTGGAGTCCCGTGCGTCGAGTGAATGCCAGCAATCCTGCAGCCGCGCCGACGTCGAAGGTCAGCCTCGTCGAGACGCCGGGCACGCCGAGCGTCCGCGGAAGCGACAGTTGGTCAGAGAACGGGTAGCGGTAAGCCTTCCGCTTGCCCAGCTTCCCGCGGAAGTCGACCGTCCTCCCGTCGGTGAAGCTGCGCACCCTTGCTCGCTTCCCTCCCTGCATAACGTCGAATTCCGTATCCAGATTGTCTACCGTCCATTCGACGGCAGCTCTCCCATGGTGATCCCCGAGACCGAGCATAATCGCAATCTCGATCGCATGGGTACGCTCCAAGCGGCGATGGGCTTCGAGCGCGAGCAGGTTCGTCACGCCGGGCGCCAAGCCGACGCCCAGAATCGCCGTCGCCCCGCTCGCGATCGCCTCGTCCCGGTAAGCCTCCGCTTGGGACAGAAGCGATACGTTCGCGGAGATGTCGACGTAGTGAACCCCGTTCCTTAAACAGGCGCGAACAAGGTCCGTCTGCCGTTGGTCCAGGCACATGACGACAAGCCTGGCATCGGTTAGAAGCCCGGCGCTCGCCGCAGCGTCGATATCGAGCTCCATCGGCAGCACGCATCCTCCGGTCGATCGGCAGAAGCGCTCCGCCTTCCCCAGGCTTCTGCCCGCCGCGTAGACGCGCCCGGGATAAAGCGCCCCCAGCTCCCGGCAGATCAGACTGCCTACCGCCCCGTAGCCTCCGACAACAATGATTTTCTCCCTTGCCGCTCTTGCCTCTGTCATGTCGATCATCGCTCCTCCCCCGTGACCCGCGGCGATCTCTTGAAGAGGAAGGCCTCGATCAAGTAAGCGGAGAAATAACGAGCTCCCGTCTCCCATCCCGCTTGTTCTGCCAGCCCCAACAGCTCCTCGGAAGCGACGGGCTCCGAGGTCGACCCGATCGAGGATGCGAATCGCTCCCACTCCTCAAGCGGAATCCCGTTGCCCAGCATGTGCTCCTTCCACGCTTCCATCACGGCGCGGAACGGCTCCGTCCCCGGAGCTCCGTTCAGGGAGGCGAGGCACAGCGGGGCGCCGGGCTTCGTCCTGCGGGCGATCTCCCGAAGCAAGCCGAGCTTCGCTTCCCTCCCCCGGACAAAATGCAGCACAAGCAAACAGGCAGCCGCATCGTACCGTTCATCCTCCGGCAGCTCTCCGACATGGCCTCGGACCAGTTGGATTTTGCCATCCGTATCCTCCCGATACATCCGGCGTCTCGCGACGTTCAGCATGCGTTCGGAAGGATCGACACCCGTGAATACCGCATTCGGCAGCTTCGGAACGAAGACCGAGAGCTCCTGTCCTCCTCCCGCCCCGACAATCAGAATCGCAGGCCGTTCGGTTCCCCGAAGGCCGAGCTGGAGGAAGCCTGCCGTTAACTCGTATAGGTTCCGGTATCCCGGGATTTTGCGTTCGATTGTGTCCGTATAGCGCTCTGCGGCCGGATCGTCCCAGCCCCAGCCGTCGCGCTCCGGCAATGCCCTGTTCTCGTCCATGTTGCCTCGCTCGGCTCCCTTCATTATGCTAGATGAATAGCTACCCCCTCATTCTGACCGAAGGAGACCGGAGACGCCATCCCAGATATCTGGGGGTGCGCTCCGCTGCGACCCGCCATGAACAGAAGCACGCTCATCCGCAACCAAATCGAGAGGCTGGCCTACCGCTCTTCCGGCTCCTCCGAATTCCGCAGGGCCCTTATCGCCCTGCTTCGCGAAGCCTTCCCCATCGCCGGAGCCTGCTGCACCGCCGTCGATCCCCGCACGCTGCTGTCGGCCGGAGCCGTTACCGAGGACGGCATCGAAGCGATTCACTCGTCGCTGTTCGACTACGAATACGGGCGGGAAGACTTCAATCCGTTCGAAGAGCTTGTCCGGCTTCCCGATCCGGTCTCCACTCTCTTCCGGGCAACCGGAGAGGACCTGTCGAGAAGCCCGCGTTATCGGGAGATTCTTCGACCTGCCGGCTTCGGGGACGAGCTGCGAGCCGCGTTGGTCAGCGAAGGAAGCTGTTGGGGCTTCCTCATCCTGTTCCGTTCGGACACTCAGCCGTCTTTTGCCGAAGAAGACAGGGCCATGGTATCCTCCCTTGTTCCCTGCCTGGCCGCCGCGATGCGGAGATGGAGCCTGCTGCTGCCCGAAGAGGCGGAACGGCCGGAGAGCATGCCGGGAATCTTGCTGCTGGAATACGGCGCGGAGCTCCGCGAGGTCGCCGCGAATGAAGCGGCCGGACGCTGGATGGAGCTGCTTCGCGAGACGGAGGGCATCGACCGCAGCGTTCTGCCCCGGCCGATCCGGGCGGTATCGACGCAAGCCCTCTCGGGCAAAGAATCCGCGCTCGCGCGTCCGGCCCGGGCCTGCGTGCGGCTCCATTCCGGCTCGTACGTGACGATTCGGGCGAGCGAACTGGCCGGCGGGGCAAGCGGCCGCCTGATCACCGTCTGGCTGGAGCCGGCCGGCCCGGGCGACATGCTCCCGTTGATCGCGGCCGCCTGCGGGCTTACCGCCCGGGAGAAGCAACTGGTCGAAGCCGCCCACCGTGGCTTGTCGACCGAGGAGATGTCCGCGACGCTCCGCATCTCCGCCCACACGGTCCAGGACCACTTCAAGTCGATTTTCGCCAAGACAGGCGTATCGAGCCGCCGGGAGCTGGTCTGGAAGCTGTTCTCCCGCTTCGGGACTCCTTCCGTGTGAAGCCGGAAGCGGGCGGCGGCGGGGAGAACGACGAGAACGATGGAGACGAGGGGCGGAGTGTTCGGGCGGAGTTTGCGGGCGGAGTTTGCAGGCCGAGTGTGCGGGCCGAGTGTGCGGGCCGAGTGTGCGGGCCGAGTGTGCGGGCCGAGTTTGCGGGCCGAGTTTGCGGGCCGAGTTTGCGAGCGGAGTTTGCAAGCGGAGTGTGTAGGCCGAGGAATTTTATGTGGTTTTTCACATTCGCTGGCGAGATTCCATGCGATTTGTGGAATTTTATGTGGTTTTTGACATACATACGGGCTTTCCGAGGCGGGATAGTCTCCACGAAGGTGGTTTTTCGCATACAATCGCCTAAACGACTCGTTACCGAGCATCGTGAATGTGAAATTTCGCATAAAACTCCAGTAACCCTCGGCAACGTCACCTTCATCGTCAGTTTTCATCCCTCCCGCGGGTCGTTCGAAGCGCAATCAGACGATTTAGACACGCAGATTGTTTGCCACCCTGCCCGATATGCGAGCAAAAACGCCCTCTCCATACTTGCGGGAGGGGCGTTCTTCGGCATTGATCGATTCCTAGGGGCACGGGCAGGGGATTAAGTTACGTCTCCGTCTCCAGCATATCGATCCATTCGTTATATTCGTTCTGAAGCTTCGAATACTCGTCGAGCAACGCATCGTGCTCCCTGCGGATGGCCTGAAGCTCCGCGTTCAGCCTGTCGAGTTCTTCGTCGTTTCCTTTGTTCTTGTCCTCCGCGGCCTCGGCAAGACGGAGCTCAAGCTCCTCTTCCAACTCGGAGCGCAGGGACTCGATCTCTTCCTCGTGGCGCGCGCGGAGCTTCGCCAACTCGGAGGCTTGCTCGGTCTGGAGCAGCTCCAGTTCCTCCTGGCGCTGACCTTCCAGCGATTCGACGGCCGCAGCTTGCGCCCGCGCGATCTCCAGCTCTTGCTCTGCATGGATCGCCTGCTCTTGGCGGCGATCCAGCTCCTCGCGAAGTTCCTCGACCCGGCGCCCCAGCCCCTGCTCTGCCTGAGCCGCCTGCTCTTGGCGCCGTTCCAGCTCCTGGCGGAGCTCTTCGGTCCGACGCTCCAGCTCCTGCTCCGCATGGGTCGCCTGCTCTTGGCGGCGATCCAGCTCCTCGCGAAGTTCCTCGACCCGGCGCCCCAGCTCCTGCTCTGCCTGAGCTGCCTGCTCTTGGCGCCGTTCCAGCTCCTGGCGGAGCTCTTCGGTCCGGCTCTCCAGTTCGCCGATCTGGGCCTTCAAGGCCTGATGCTGTCGCTGGGCTTCTTGCTCCTGCTCGGCAAACTCGTTCAGCAAGAGGTTTGTCTCTTCCAGTTGCCGTTCCGCCTTCTCGCGGAGAGCTCGTTCCTCTTCGGTACGAGTCGCCTGGGCTTCGCAGCGTCTCTCGAGAGCGGCCAACTGCTCCGTGAGCTCGCTCGTCCTTCGCTTCGCCTCTTGCTCGACGATGAGCAGCTCTGCAAGAAGCTCATCTTGCTCGTTCAGCCGCTTCTCCAATTCGGACTTTGCTTCCAGCTCCGCCTGAAGTAAAGAAGCTGCATCGAGCTTCGCGGCTTCGTGCGCCCGCATGTTCTCTTCCGCCGATTGCTGAAGCTCCAGGCAATGGAACTCCAACTGTTCGACCGAGAGCTGCCACTTGTCCCGGTCCGCCAATTGGGCCGCCCTCAAGGAATCGATCTCCGCCTTGTGCTCCAACTTCATCTCGTTCCGAACAGCCTCGAACTCCTCAAGCTGCTCGTAGAGGGCGGCATCCTTCTCATCCCGCAACGCATCGATGCTCTCCGCCAGTTCCCTGCTTCTCGCTTCAAGAGCTTCGATCGCCGCGGCATGCCGAGCCTCCAGAGCTTCCCGTTCCCTCCGGTGCTCTTGTTCGAGCAGCTCGAACTTGCTTGCGTGCTCCAACTGCGTCTTCTCCAGCAGCGAAGAGTACTCCGACAGCAGTGCTTCCGCCCGTGCCGTCAGGATGGTGCGCTCCTCTTCGATTTTGCCTTCATAGTCGGACGATAGTGCCGCAAGCTTCGCCTCGTGTTCGGCAAGCGCCGCCTCGAGCGCCGCCTTCCCCGCCTCGCGCTCGGCGCGAACGGCTTCGCGAGCGGTGTCCCGCTCGGCCGTCAGCGATTGCAGAGCGGCCTCGTGTTCGGCGATCGTACCGAGAAGCTCGTCATCAAACGCGGTGCGCGCCGCTTGCAGTTCCCCTTCGTGAACGGTTTGCGCCGATCGAAGGGCTGCCTCATGCTCGGCGTCGGCTTCGCGAAGAGCCTCTTCGAGCTTGGCGCGCGAAGCCTCTTCCAGCTCCGCCAGCTTCGCTTCGTGCTCGGCGTTAACCGCTGCGAGAGCGTCCTGCTTCTCGGCGTTCAGCACCCGAAGCCGCTCCTCGTATTCGATGCTCGCTGTCAGTTGAGCTTCCTCATGCTCCGCTCGCGCCGCCGCGAAAGCTTCTTCGCGCTGGCCCCGCTCGGCCCGAAGAGCTTCCTCGAATCCGGCTTGTGCAGCGCGGAGAGCCTCTTCGCGTTTGGCTTCCTCCGCTTGCAAAGCTTCCTCATACTCCGCTCTCACGGCTTGAAGATCCGCTTCATACTCCGCTCTCACAGCTTGAAGAGCCGCCTCATGCTCGGCCCGCACGGCTTGAAGAGCTTCTTCATGCCCCGTTCGCGTCGCTTGAAGAGCCGCCCCGTGATCGGATAGCGCGGCCTGAAGGGCAGCCTCGCCTTCGGAGCGGACCGCTTGGACCCGTTCCTCCCGCTCGGCTTGCACTGCCCGAATCGCAGCCTCATGCCTCGCTTGCGCGGCTTGGAGCGCCGCCTCGTGCTCGGCTTGCGCCGCCTGAAGCGCCGCATCCCGCTCGGCAATCGCCGCCTGCTTCTCCGCTTCGCTTGAAGCGGCCAGCTCTTGCAGCTTCGCCTCGTAGCCGGAGCGCAGCGCTTGCAGCTCTTCCTCGCCGGACAGGTTCAGCAGCTCGACAATCTCGTCATGCTCCGAGGCGAGTCTTGCAATCTCGCTCTCATGCGCGCGCCGAAGCTCGGCGAGCTTCGCCTCCGAAGCCGCGGAGATCTCGCCGCGCTCCTTCTCGTGCTCGGCTCTCATGAGCTCCAGCTTGGCTTCCAGTTCGCCAATCCCCTGCAGGTACGCGGCTTCCGCCTCCTCCAGCTTGGCCTCCAGGGCGGCACGCTCGGATTCGCGCCTGGCGAGCTCGCCGTTCGCCGCCTCCAGCTTGCCCTGCAGGTCCGCTCGCACGGCCGCCAATTCGTTCTCGGCTTCCTCAAGAAGCTCGTTCTGCTCCTGCTCGGATCGCTTCCGAAGCTCCTCCAGCTCTTGCTCGAATCGCTCGCGGAGCTCCCGCAGCTCTTGCTCCGACTTCCCGCGAAGCTCTTCCAGTTGCTGCCCGGACTGTTCGCGAAGCGCTTGCAGTTCCAGTTCGGAATGCTCGCGTTGCTGCCGAATATTCCGTTCCGACTGCTCCTGCAATTGCCGAAGCTCCGACTCCGAACGCACGCGAAGCTCCTCCAGAGCCTTGTCCGCATCCTGACGCTGACGCTCGGCTTCGCTCAGGAGCTGCTGGCGCTCCAGCTCCGCTTCCTCCAGCAGCTCCAGCTCCCGAAGCTCCGCTTCTTCGCGCAGTCTTGCCGCTTCAGCCTCGTGCTCCGCCTTCGCCTGTGCAAGCGCAGCTTCCTTCCCGGCGCGTTCGGCCTCCAGGCGTTCGCTGTGTTCGCGAGCCGCTCGAGCCAGCTTGTCTTCGCTCTCGGCCCGAAGCCTGCTCGACGCCGCCGCATGACGCGAGTTGATCTCCTCCAGCTCGACCCGATGGTTCTCCGCGAGCAGATCCACCTCTTGCCGGCTCGCCTCGACGAGAGAATCGACCGTCGCCTGATGGCCCTCCCGAAGCATCTCCAGCTCTTGCGCACTCCGCTCCCGAACAGCCTCCAGCTCTTGTCCGCTCTGCTCCCGAAGCATCTCCAGCTCCTGCTCGCTCCGCTCCCGAACAGCCTCCAGCTCCTGCGCACTTTGCTCCCGAAGCGCCTCCAGCTCTTGCGCGCTCAGCTTCCGAGCAGCTTCCAGCTCCTGCTCGTTCTGCTTCCGCAGCGCCTCCAGCTCCTGCTCGCTCAACTGCCGCAGCGTCTCAAGCTCCTGCTCGCCGAATCGCTTCGCGGCCGCCAGCTCGCTGTTCACCTTGATCAGCTCTTCGGACAGGCGGATTCGCTCGGCCTCCTCGTGCAGCAGCCGCTCGTTCTCCCGGCGGAGACGCAGCAGCTCGTCCGCCATGTTGACGGAAGCGAGCACCCCGAGCTTGGAGAGGTCGAGGCGCGGCGAGCCGTTCGAGATCTTGAACATCTGCTCGTTCACCATGGAGGCGACACGGCGCATATGCTCGGGATTCGTGTGGCCCGTCAGCGTATATTGCGTCCCATATATGTCAACCGTTACGCGAGTACGATCATCAGCATTCACGGTTTGTTCCTCCCAATTCGACAAATAAGAAAAATCGCAGCGAACTCATCAAGCGCCGCTAGCGCTCCGCCACAAAATCGGCACGCCTAAATCATGCGTCATGAAGTATTCGCTGCTGTTTAGAAGGTTTCCTGCTTATTTTCTCAGTTCGGCTCCGAAAGTTTGTTCCAATTTTGTCAGCACGCGGTTGTGGGCTTCCGTCACTTCCTCATCCGTCAGCGTACGCTCGGGATGACGGTAAACCGTCGAGAGGGCGACGCTCTTCTTGTCCGCGCCGAGGCGTTCCCCGGTGTAGACGTCGAACACGCCTGCCGACTCCAGCAGCTCGCCCACCGCTTCCTTGATCGCCGCCACGAGCGCTCCGCCCTGCGTCTCGATTCCGACGACAACGGCCAAGTCCCGCTCGACGGAAGGATAACGCGGTAGCGTGCGATACTTGATCGCCGTGTCGATCTCCGGATACAGCGCAGCCAGCTCAAGCTCGGCGACGAACGTGTCGCCCAGATCAAATTCGCGCTGGAGATCCGGATGAAGCTGGCCGACATAGCCGATGGACACCGCTCCGCCCGCAAGCTCGAGCGTAAGCTCAGCCGTGCGGCCCGGATGGAAGTGCTCCGGCTGAGCCGCCGAGTAGCCGATCCGATCCGCGAGGCCGAAGCGCTCGAAGACGGAGTCGAGAATGCCCTTCGCATCGTAGAAGTCGACCTTCTCCGCCTTCCGATTCCACGCCTCCGCCGCGCGGTTGCCGGTCAGCAGCAGCGCAACGCGCGTCTTCTCGGTCGGAAGCTTCGTCAGCGTCTCTTCCGCCGTATGGATCACGCTCGCGATCTCGAACAGCGCGACATCGTTGCTCTTGCGCGCTTGGTTATAAGCGGCCGCTTCCAGCAGGCTCGGCAGCAGCACCGTGCGCAGCACGCTGCGCTCCTCGCTCATCGGCATCGCCAGCGGGATCGGCTTCGCCCCTTCCGCGCTGCCGTTAAGCTGCGGGAACAGCGCGGCGCGAGCCGGCGAGACGACGTTGTAGCTGATCGCCTCGTACAGCCCGGCGCCCGCCAGCAGCTTGCGCAGCTCGCGGCGAACCGCCTGCGGCTTCGTCAGCGCGCCCGTCGTCGTCGGCCCTTCGATCGGCGTCGTCGGGATCTCGTCATAGCCGTGCAGACGGGCGACTTCCTCGATAAGGTCGACGTCGCGGCTGATGCCGTTGCGGCGGGACGGAACAGTCACTTGCCACTGCGCTTCCGCCGTCTCGACCGCCGGGAACCCGAGGCGCGACCAGATCGTCTTCACCTCGAGCGACGGAATCTGCGTGCCGAGGAAGCGGTTGATCCGCTCCAGTCCGATCGTCACAACAACCGGTTCAAGCGACGCGCTTCCCGCTTCGACCGCACCGTCCAGAACGGTTCCGCCCGCGTACTTCGCGATCAGAACGGCCGCGCGGTCGAGCGCCTCCAGGACGCGAGCCGGATCGACTTCCTTCTCGAAGCGTGCCGAAGCTTCGGAGCGAAGCCCGAGCTGCCGCGACGTCCGGCGAACGGAGCCGCCGTCGAAGCGAGCGGATTCGAGCACGATGTCGACCGTGTCGTCCGTCACCTCGGAGTTCAGGCCGCCCATGACTCCCGCAAGCGCGATCGGCTTCTCCGCATCCGCAATCACCAGCATGTGCGGCTCAAGCGCGCGCTCCTTGCCGTCCAGCGTCACCAGAACCTCGCCCTCGCGCGCCAGGCGAACGTCGATTGCGCCGCCGGCTACCTTGGCCGCGTCGAACGCGTGCAGCGGCTGGCCGTATTCGAGCATGACATAGTTCGTAATGTCGACGATGTTGCTGATCGGACGCACGCCCGCCGCGATCAGGCGGTTCTGCATCCACAGCGGGGACGGGCCGATCTTGACGCCGCGAATATAGCGCGCCGAGTAATGGGCGCACAGCTCCGGATTGCCGATCGTCACCTTGATCTTGTCCGCCGCCCGTTCGTCTGCAGGAACAAGTTCCTTCGCAGGCTCCGGCAGCGTCAGCGGGCGGCCCGTCAGGGCCGATGCCTCGTAAGCGACGCCCAGCATGCTCAGGCAATCCGAGCGGTTCGGCGTCAGATCCAGCTCCAGAATGGAGTCGTCCAGCGCCAGTACATCCAGGATGCTCGCCCCGAGCTGCGTATCCGCCGGCAGAATGTACAGCCCTTCCTGCTGCTCCTTCGGCAGCAGCTTGTCATTGATGCCAAGCTCCTTCGCCGAGCAGAGCATGCCTTGGGATTCGACTCCCCGCAGCTTCGCCCGCTTGATCTTCAGGCCGCCCGGCAGCTCCGCGCCGACCACGGCGACCGGAACCTTAAGGCCGGCCGCCACGTTCGGAGCGCCGCAGACGATCTGCAGATCCTCGCCGGTGCCGGCGTCCACGGTGCAGACGCTCAGCTTGTCGGCATCCGGATGCTTCTCCTTCGTCTTGACGAGCCCCGCCACCACTTGCGTGACGCCCAGATTGCGGGAAGGAACCGAATCGATCTCGATGCCTCCGCGGGTCATCATCTCGGCCAGCTCGGCCGCTTCGATGCCTGTCAGGTCGATATAGTCTCTCAGCCATTGATAGGATACATTCATGTTCGTTGTCGTCTCCTTTCCTTCAGAAGTTACATTCGGGCGAACTGCCCGAGGAATCTCAGGTCGTTGTTATAGAAGTGGCGAATGTCGTCGATGTCGTACTTCAGCAGCGCGATCCGCTCGACGCCCATGCCGAACGCGAAGCCGGTCACTTCCTTCGGATCGTAGCCGCCGTACTCCAGCACCTTCGGGTGCACCATGCCGCAGCCGAGAATCTCGATCCAGCCGGTATGCTTGCACATCCGGCAGCCGCTGCCGCCGCATTGCGCACACGTCACGTCGACCTCGGCGCTCGGCTCGGTGAACGGGAAGAAGCTCGGACGCAGGCGAATCTGCGTGTTCTTGCCGTACATCGCCTGGACGAACTGCAGCAGCGTTCCCTTCAGGTCGCTCATCCGAATGTTCGGTCCGACGACAAGCCCTTCGATCTGATGGAACATGAACGAATGCGTCGCGTCGTCGTCGTCGCGGCGGTACACCTTGCCAGGGCAGATGATCTTGAGCGGCGTTCGGCCGTTCGCTGCCCGCATCGCGCGGATCTGGACCGGGGACGTGTGCGTGCGCAGCAGAATCTCGTCGGTCAGATAGAACGAATCCTGCATGTCGCGCGCCGGATGGTTCTTCGGCAGGTTAAGCGCTTCGAAGTTGAAGAAGTCGGTCTCGACCTCCGGCCCTTCCGCAATCTCATACCCCATCCCCAGGAAAACATCCTCGATCTCCTGAGTCACCTTCGTCAGAGGGTGAATAAGCCCTTCGGCGCGCTTCTTGCCCGGCAGCGTGACATCGATCGTCTCCGAGCGCAGGCGGCGGGCCGTCTCCTCGCGGTCGAACGCCTCCTGCTTCTCCGCGATAACCGCCTCGATCGCGCCGCGAACGTCGTTCGCCACCTGTCCGATCACCGGACGCTCCTCCGCGCTAAGTGCTCCCATTCCTCGCAGAATCTCGGTCAACTGGCCTTTTTTGCCCAAGTAATGCACTTTAAGCTCGCTTAACGCGTTCGGATCGCTCACTTCCTTCAGCCGCTCCAGCGCCTCGACGCGCAACCCTTCCAGCCGTTCCTTCATCGTGCTCTCTCCTTCTCTTGGCAAAATAAAAAAGGCCCTCCTCCCGTAAAAGGGACGAAGGACCGTGGTACCACCCTTGTTGGATCGCTCCTCTCGCTGCATCGCGCAACAAACGAGCAATCCCGCTCATGCGGCATAACGGGCCGCGGCCGGTAGCCTCTACAGCCGCCGCTTCGGCAGGTTCAAGGCACAGCTCCGGAGTGAAATTCAGCAACCTGATTTCTTAGGAACGCTCCCAGTCTCCGGCGTCCCCTCCCTGGCAAGAAGGCGTTGCGTACTTGTCTCCATCTAAGCATTTGCGTTACTAACCATTATAGGGGATGCCCGGAATGATCGCAAGTGCGGCAGATGCCGCTGTTGTTCGCAGTCATCTCTCCCGCTCATCCTCCTGCCGGCCGCTGTACGCAATGTTCTCTTGCACATCGTCGCTCCGATCGTCGACCCGCCCCTGCGGCCCGCGAGTACGAACGATTGTCTGCAGACGATCAATGCGTCCGCGCAGAGCCTGACAGATCGCATGGCAGCGGGCATCGTCGACAAAGAGCGAACCATGGACAATCGTCCGCACCTCTTCTTCAATTCCGTCCAGCAGACGCAAATCCAGCCACTCGAAGGAAGTGACCAGCTTGATCTGTTCGCTGTGCTCCTGCTTAAACGGCTTGCAGATCAGCTTGCCGTCGGCACGAATCAACCCGAGCGGCTTGGAGAACCACAGAGACGATCCGCTATCGTAGATCGGCGCCGGTCCGAGCCACTCCAGCGTCTCCGCATGGCGAATCGCGCCGAAATTGTTCTGATGCCGATCTTCATTGGCAATCAAATAATCCACGACGATCATTCGATCAAGCGCTTCAACAATGCCGGGAATGCCGAGCGCCTCGCAGCAGTCCACATAATGCCGATACACCGATACATGATTCGGCTTTGGCCTGGTGTGCATCACATACCAAGCTGTAACGAGCTCCGTCTGCGGAGTAACAAAATTTTCGCACACACTGTAGGGATATTCGTCCTGCACCATCAGCGTATAAGGCACATTAGGAATGCCCAGCCGCTCCATGATTGTGCTTGCAATGACTTCATTGTACGGTTCCTGCCTGATAGCCCCGCTTCCGCCTTTAACCAGACAACGCTTGCCATCTTGAATCACCCACTTCTTCCGCAGCCAGCCATCCGAGGTGTTGTCCGGCGACATCAGACTTATGGCCTCGGATGAGCCTTGCCCGAACAAGACATTGCCCACATCTTCCGAGAAGGAATTGTCGAAGAAGTTAACGGAGCTCCACACCAACTTCGATGCAGACGGGGCAATCCAGTATTGATCGGACAAGCTGAGTCCGTAGCTCCTGTCCAACAGCTTCTGCGTCGCAGACAAGTTCAGTTCAAGCAGCGCTTCTTGAATCCCGTCCCGGCTGGCCGGAATGGCCCGACCTCGCCACCATTCATTGAGTGCCGCACGGTCTATCTTGCCCCTTCTTACGGGTATCCCTACCGGCACATGTTGCTGACTGTAAACTTGTCCAATCCCTGCAATGGAGGCTGTCGCTTCATCCAGCTCAATCTCAGCCACAGGTTCATTCTTGTGCATGAGTGTGTAGGATTTATTAGAGGATTCAGCCAATATCGATCCCTCCATTTCCTGGTTTGCCCAATTTATTTTGCATATTGAAGTTCACATTTGTTAATTATGTGAATTCCATTATACCAAGTCTGCGGGGGTGTCGTCATTCGTTCCGCTCAACTTCCTTGCGACGCGAACCTCTCCGGGGAGAACGGAGCAAGCCTGCCCGCGGTTCGGTCCGCTCTTCCTTCCAGCCAGTCGCAGGCGGCGGCTGCCGTTGCCGGGCTGAGCAAGATGCCGTTGCGATAGTGGCCGGTTGCCAGGAAGACGTTCGGCATGGTCGGCAGCGGGCCCAGAAGCGGCCATCCGTCCAATGTCGCCGGTCGAAGTCCGGCCCAGCGATGCGCGGGCTCCGTCTCCCGGAGGCTCGGGAACAGCTTGCCGCTCCAGCGAACAAGCCGGCCGATGCCGGCTGCGGTAACGCTCTTGTCGAAGCCCGAGACATCTTCCGAAGCGCCGCAGATCAGACTTCCGTCCGACTTGCGAACCCAATAGGCTTGGGAGCTAAAAATCATATGGCGAACCTCGAACGGCATCGAGCGGTAAGCGCAAATTTGTCCGCGGATCGGGTGCACGGGAACGGGCACGCCCAGCCGTTCGCCGTGCAGTCCGCTCCACGCCCCCGCACACCAGACGGCGAGCTCGGCGGTATGACGCCCCGCCGCCGACGCGGTCACCCGCACGCCCGAGCTCCCTCCCGCCTCCACGCTCAGCAGCTCGCCCGCCTGCGCGACAAGGCGAACGCCGACGCGAAGGCAAGCCAGCTCCAACGCTTCGACCAGCTTGGGCGCATGAACATGACACTCTTCCGGGCAATACAGCGCGGAGACGGCAGCCCCGGTCAGCCCCGGCTCCAGCCTCCGCAAGGTATCGCCGCTCACCCGCTCGAAGGCGCTTCCGAACGGCCTCTGCCACTCCGAACGCCTGACCAGAGGAAGCTCGTCGGCTTCATGCAGCGCCACCTGCAGGCTGCCGGTCCGCAGGAATTCGACCCGCCGTCCGGAGGCTTCCTCCACTCTGCGCACCCATTCGGGATACAGCCTAAGGCTGTCCAGCCCTAACCGGAAGAAGGCGTCGGGCCCTTCCGCATTCTCCGAGAACGGCGCAAGCATGCCCGCCGCCGCTCCGGACGCTTGGCCGCCGAAGTTTTCCCGCTCCAGCACCGTAACGGCGAAGCCGTGCGACGACGCCTCGAAGGCGCAGGAGAGGCCGATAATTCCTCCGCCGACGACAAGAACGGACGGCTTCATGTCGGCCGCCTCCGGGAGTCGGCGTCGGCGTCCGCGCTCCCGAACAGGACGCCGTTCGCTTCGCTGCTGGCGGTCGCGTAGCGCTTCGGCGGAATGCGGCCCGCTTGGGCCGACAGCCGTCCGGCTTCGAGCGCGAGCCTCATCGCCTTGGCCATCGCGACCGGGTCCCGGGCCCGCGCGACGGGCGTATTGGCGAGGATGCCGTCCGCGCCGAGCTCCATCGCCTGCGCGACGTCCGCCGCCGCGCCGAGGCCCGCATCGACGATGATCGGCACGCGGGCTTCCTCCGCGATCAGCCCGAGATGGTAAGGATTAAGCAGCCCGAGTCCCGTCCCGATCGGAGCTCCGCCCGGCATGACGGCCGCCGCCCCCGCTTCCTCCAATCGCTTGCACAGCACCGGATCGTCCGAGGCATACGGGAGAACGGTGAAGCCTTCCTTGACGAGCCGCTCCGTCGCCCGCAGCGTCTCGAGCGGATCGGGCAGCAGCGTTCGCGAATTCGCGCTGATCTCTACCTTGACCCAATTGCCGAGCCCGGCTTCCCGGGCCAGCCGGGCGATGCGGACCGCTTCGTCCGCATTGCCCGCTCCCGACGTGTTCGGCAAGTAGATAAGCTTCCGGTCCGCGAAGTGCGACAGAATCGAGTCGTCCTCCGCACATTCCAGATTAACGCGCCGGACAGCGAACGTAACAACCTCCGCACCTGAAGCTTCGAGCGCCATCAGCATCACCGCCGGACTCGGGTACCGGCCCGTGCCGAGGAAAAACCGGGAACGCAGCCGCGTCCCTCCGATGACAAGCATGTCCTTGTCCGTTGTCTCGTTTCTCATCCTCCTGCTCACCCTCCTCCGACGAATTGAACGAATTCGATCCGATCGCCGCCTGCGAGCGGAGTGATCGGCCAGATCGCCTTGCGCGCCACTCGCCCGTTGCGCTCCGCCACGGCGTTCTTGTCCGCCAGCCCGAATTCCGCCGCCAGCTCCAGCAGCGTCGCCGCCTCGGTCGTCCTCCGGACGCCGTTGACGGTCACTTCCTTGACTTGCTTGACTTCATTGACTTGCTTGACTTTTTTGACTTCCTTGACTTCCTTGACTTCCCGGGCTTGCCCCGGATTAACGCCCTCTCCGAGCGGTGCCGCCTCTCCGAGCGATGCCGCCCTCTCGCTTCGTTCGATCAAGCTGCGCAGCTCCCGGCAGGCGGCGCCGGGGTCCGGGCTCCCGACGACGGCCGACACCGCGCACAGCCGTCGCGCTCCGGCGGCCAGCACCTCCGCCGCATTGCCCGGATGAATGCCGCCGATGGCGAAGAACGGGATGCGGATCTCCGCTGCGGCTGCGGCGACGAAGGAGGTCGTGACGGCCGCCCGTCCCGGCTTCGTAGCCGTCGGATACACCGGTCCGACCCCGATATAGTCGGCTCCGGCCCGTTCGGCGGCGCGCGCCTGAGCGATGGAATGGGTCGAGATGCCGACGATGCGATCCGGGCCGAGCAGCTCGCGCGCCGCGGCAATCGGCGCATCCTCCTGCCCGAGGTGGACGCCGTCCGCATCCGCGGCCAGTGCAATCTCGGGATGGTCGTTGACGATCAAGGGGACGCCGTGCTTCCTCGTAAGCTCCCGCAGGGCGCGGGCTTTCTCCAGCAGCTCGCGCACAGGGGCGTCCTTATCCCGCAGCTGCACAACGTCCGCGCCGCCGGCAATCGCCGACTCCATCACCTCAAGCAGCTCCCGGCCCGGATGATACGTCTCCCCTGTTATGACGTAGAGCTTGCACCGGTTTACGTTCGACATTGGTATCCCTCCTCCCGACGGGTCACGCATAGAGGCTGCTCCCCGCCGCCTTGAACGCTTCCGCCTTCTCCTTCATGCCGGCGTTGATCGCCGCCGCGTCGTTAAGGCCCCGCTCCTCGGCGTAAGCGCGAATATCCTGCGTAATTCGCATGCTGCAGAACTGCGGCCCGCACATCGAGCAGAAGTGCGCCGTCTTCGCCCCCTCCGCCGGGAGCGTCTCGTCATGGTACGCCATCGCCCGTTCGGGATCGAGCGAGAGATGGAACTGGTCCCGCCAGCGGAACTCGAATCGCGCCTTGGACAGCGCGTCGTCGCGAATTCGGGCTCGCGGATGGCCTTTGGCGAGATCGGCCGCATGAGCGGCAATCTTGTACGCGATGACGCCTTCCTTCACGTCCTCCCGGTTCGGCAAGCCGAGATGCTCCTTCGGGGTTACGTAGCAGAGCATTGCCGTTCCGAACCAGCCGATCATCGCCGCGCCGATAGCGGAAGTCAGATGATCGTAGCCCGGCGCGATGTCCGTCGTCAGCGGCCCAAGCGTGTAGAATGGCGCTTCCTTGCACACTTCCATCTGCCGATCCACATTCTCCTTGATCAGATGCATCGGCACGTGGCCCGGGCCCTCGATTATGACCTGAACGTCATGCTTCCAGGCGATAGCCGTCAGCTCGCCGAGCGTCTCCAGCTCGGCGAACTGGGCTTCGTCGTTCGCATCGGCGATCGAACCCGGCCGGAGGCCGTCGCCCAGGGAGAACGTCACATCGTAAGATTTCATAATTGCGCAGATCTCCTCGAAGTGCGTATACAGAAAATTCTCCTTATGATGGGCGAGGCACCAGGCGGCCATAATCGAGCCGCCGCGCGATACGATGCCGGTCACCCGCTTGGCGGTAAGCGGGATGTAGCGCAGCAGCACGCCGGCATGAATCGTGAAGTAGTCCACGCCTTGTTCCGCCTGCTCGATAAGCGTGTCGCGGAACACCTCCCAACTGAGCGCCTCCGCCTTGCCGCCGACCTTCTCGAGCGCCTGATAGATCGGCACCGTTCCGACGGGCACGGGGGAATTGCGCACGATCCATTCCCGCGTCGTATGGATGTTTTTGCCGGTGGACAAATCCATAATCGTATCCGCTCCCCAGCGTGCGGCCCAGGTCATCTTCTCCACTTCCTCCTCGATGGAGGAGGCGACGGCCGAGTTGCCGATGTTGGCGTTGATCTTGACGTGGAATTGGCGACCGATAATCATCGGCTCGAGCTCCGGATGATTGACGTTGGCGGGAATGACGGCGCGGCCCGCCGCCACCTCCGCCCGCACGAACTCCGGACTCATGCCTTCGCGAAGCGCAATGAATTCCATCTCCGGTGTGACGATGCCTTTGCGGGCGTAATGCAACTGGGTAATGTTGCATCCCGCCGCTGCCCGCCGGGGGCGGCGCTGCAGTCCCGGGAACTCCTCCGCCCCTTGGCGAAGCGCCTTCTCCGCCGACTTGAATCCGTTGTCCGTCGGCTTGACCGCCCGGCCCTCGTACGCTTCCGTATCCGCGCGCTCGGCGATCCACCCGTCGCGCAGCGCCGGCAAGCCCCTGCGGACGTCGGCATCGAATGCGTCGTCGGTATACGGGCCGCTGGCGTCATAGACGCGGATCGGCTCGTTCGGAAGCTCGGCTCCGTCCGGACCTCCGCTCGGCCCCAACGCAATCTCCCTCATCGGAACCCGGATATCCGGACGGGAGCCCGTCACGTAAACTTTGCGGCTTCCCGGCAACGGCGTCGTTAAAATTGGCATCAAAAAAACCTCCATACGGGTTCGATTGGAATCCCCCTGGAGGTCGCTGACTAGCATACGGAAATTGGACAATTGTCGACGCGCGCCGGACGGTTCGCCCGTACTCCTGCCGCGGAAGCGGCAAGCTTGCGCCGATGGCCTCCGAGCGCGGCAACGCCGCAGCATCGAAGAAGCCGCCCCCGGAAGGAGCGGCTGAAGTGTGCGTCCGCAAGCGATGCGCGGATGAGCCTTCCGGGACGGACATCCGCGAAGGAGCTTCCGCCGACGTTAGGCACGCCGCTTGCGCCCGGAACGCCCGCTGCCGCGGCACCGTTCCGATAGACGCATCGCCATATGACACCCATTTGCCCACTTTCCTACGCTGGCATGACCCAGATCAGGTTCTAAGGGACCAAGGCAAATCGCCTTATCTCAGCCCTTGCGGGCGCCCCTAGTGGATTTCCTAAACACACTTTACATGTTGGCGGCAAAGCTGTCAACCGCACCCAGCGGCCCATTGGCGCCGGAGCAATCGGATTGGCGGCATCGATGACAGCTTGGAAGGAACGACAACGCCGATAAAAGTGTCGATAAGCACGTTGACAAACATATTGACAAATAATTATTTTTGTGTTATAATATTTAATTTTATTATTTACACCATTTCATTGCTCCGTTATGATAGCTAACAGACCCCGGCCGGGCTCTCATACCTGAACAGGAGCGTGATCCCTCTGAATATCGCCCCCGGCATTGCCATGCTCTCCATCGCCGCTCCGGTTCTCGGACGAATGGATACCGTCCATCCGGTGCTCGTCTGGGACGAGCGGGACGTCGTGCTTGTCGATACGGGATTCCCGAGACAACTGCCGCAACTGCTCGAAGCGGTCGAATCCCTCGGCGTCCCTCGCGGCCGACTGAACCGAATCATCATGACTCATCAAGATATCGATCATATCGGCAACCTCCAAGCCCTTGTCGAAAATACGACTGTTCCGATCGAAGTGACCGCGCACGCCTTGGAGAAGCCTTATATCCAGGGGGAACGCCGGCTGCTCAAGTTTACCGACGAAGCGATCGCCAGCATCGACCGCCTGCCTCCGCAAGTGCCGGAATCGTTCCGCCAAGGGCTGAAGGCGCTTATGCTGAATCCGCCGAAGGCCCCCGTCGACCGCGTCGTCGCGGACGGAGACCGCTTGCCCTGGGGCGGGGGCCTGCTCGTCATCGCTACGCCCGGCCACACGCCGGGGCACATCAGTCTCTTCCACGAGCCAAGCCGAACGCTGATCGCGGGCGATGCGCTTGTCGTGCGGGACGGCCGCCTGCTCTGCTCCGAGCCGGAGACGACGCTCGACATGGAGGCGGCCCGTGCATCCGCCCGCAAGCTGTCGGGCTGCGGCGCGGAGAGAGTCGTCTGCTATCACGGCGGCTTGTTCGCCGGAGACATCGCGCGGAGTCTGTCCGAACGATAAATCGGCACTCCGTTGCGATGTGCGATTCCGCGTTCTGCGTGCCGTTAGACGTATTTCTGGACTCAACTGGCCTCTCCAAACGGTGGACGGGGCGTTCAGATGAGTCATGGTGACTCAACCGTCCCCGAACAGCGCTGCATGGAGCCTCAAGATGAGTCATGGTGACTCAACCGTCCCCGAACAGCGCCGCATGGTGCCTCAAGATGAGTCGTGGTGACTCAACTGGCCCCGAACAGCGCCGCATGGTGCCCCAAGATGAGTCGGGGTGACTCAACCGATCTCGCCAACCGGCGGGCGTGGCGTTCATCCCACACTCTGAACAGAAGGGATAAGACATATAGCGGCATCATCGTAACACAAGCGCGAATGCGCCGCCCTCAACGTCCCGTGACGCGAGTTCGGCGCATTCCTTCGTCCTTCAACCGTTTCCCCTTAAGCCTTCCGGCGGCGGGTCAGCGCCACAATCAGCGCCAGCGCGCCCAGCACGACGCCGGCGATTCCGAGCCCGAGGGCCAAGCCGTCGCCACCGTCCGACTCTTCCGATGCAGCGTCGCTCGACGTCGAAGCTCCGTGGCCGTGGTCGTCGCCGGCCACCTTCGCCGTCACCGCCGTGACCGAAGCCGGCTTGTCGGCGTCGGATGCGCCGATCCAGTCGACCGAGCTTCCGTCGGACATGATCTGGTGCGCCTTCCAGCTCAGCTCGGTCGCGTCGTCCGCCACCTTGCCCTGGAAGTTGAACTGGGCGAACTCGGTGCCTGAGAGGCCGACGCCGTCAGCCGCCTTCCACGTGAAGGACGTGATCTTGCCGTCGCCGTTCTTCTCCGTCTCGTACGTCCAGCCGGCCTTCGGCTCGAAGCGCGAGATGTCCACCGCGTCCGGAACCTCCACCTTCACGGCCGTCGTCGTCAGCGTATCCGACTCCGTCGGCACGCGAAGCGTGAATACCTGGTAGGAACCCGCCGCCACCGAGCTAGGCTGCACCGTAACGTGCGCGCTTGCGACGCCGGCGAAGCCCAGCGCAAGGAAGAACGCCGCCAGCATCGTAATTGCTTTTCTCATCGTAACCCCAACCTCTCTTGGAATTCCCTAGGGAATATTCGGATATCCCAAGTATAGGGCAGGTCCCCCGGCCGAGCATGACTACAAAGGGCTATTCCCCGTCACGAATTTGTGTCCATTCCGTGCCCCCGCCGGTCTTACGAATCGACAAGCCCCTGCTCGTAGGCGTAGCGGGTCAGTTGTACCCGGTTGTCGAGATGCAGCTTCTGCAAAATGTTCTTCAGATGGTTCTTCACCGTATGCTCGGATAACCCGAGCGCCAGCGCAACCTCCCGGTTCTTGAGTCCGCGCGCGACTTCCTGAAGAATCTCCTTCTCCCGCGCCGTCAGCGGCTCGCGATAGCCGCCGCCCTCCCGCCGGGACGGGCCGCCCGCCGCGGCGTTCCCCGGACCTGCAGAAGCCTCGCGGCCCGCGAACTCCCGCAGAATCGACAGCGCCAGCTCCGGATTCAGCGGCGCTTCGTCGCAGGCGATCGCCCGGAGATACTCCCGCCAGGAGGACGGGTTGAGGTTCTTCAGCAGGAAGCCCTGGGCCCCCTTCTTCAGCGCCTCGAACAGGTGCGCGGGATCGTCGGACACGGTGACCATGACGATCTTGACCTGCGGGAACGCTCCCTTGATCGCCTTCGCGGCCTCCAGCCCTCCCATCCCGGGCATCTGAACATCCATCAGTACGATATCCGGCGTCGTCCGCGCGACCCGTTCGATCGCTTCTTCTCCGCTCGCCGCTTCCCCGGCGACGACGAACTCTTCCCCTTCGGAGACGATCTCCCTCATCCCTTGACGCGCGTGCTTGTTATCGTCGACAATCAGCACCCGGAACGTCTCGCTCATGCATCTGCACCTGCCTTCCTCAGCTCCACTACCGTAAGCTCCCCTCGCCTCTCAGCCGAGAACGTCCAGCCGATTTTTGCGGCTCGGTCCCGGATCATTTTCAGCCCGAAGCGTTCCTTCGCCTTCATCGGATCGCCGTCAAACCCGACGCCGTCATCCTCGACCGAGCAGCGGAAGCCGCCGCCCTCCTCGCTCTCGCCGACCACATACACGCGGCTCGCCCGCGCATGCTTGCGGACGTTGATCAGCGCCTCGCGCAGGCACGCGTGCAGCTCCACCTTCTCCTTGCCGGTCAGGCGGCTCTCCGGGATCGTCCAGCGGAACTCCGCCTTCGCCTCGAGAACGCCCGCCGTGTCGCCGAGCAGTTCGCGCAGCGGAACGACCCAGGCGTCGCTCGCCGGGGACGGCGGCTGCTGCAGATTCGCGATCGCCTGCCGAACGTCGTCGTGCACCTCGCGCACCGTCTCGCGAAGCTGGCCGGACAGCTCCTTCACCGCCTCGTCCTGCGCCGTCCGGTCCAATTGATCGAGCTTCACCGCAAGCAGGAAGAGCGACTGCGCAATCCCGTCGTGAAGCTCCCGGGCCAGGCTCTCCCGCTCCTCGAGCGAGGCCGTCGCGGCCTGCTGCCGGCGCAGCGCCCGCTGCGACTGCTCCAGCCTGCGGAACAGGCCGAGCACAAGCGTCAGCGTTACGGCGAGCACGATGAACGGAGCCAGGAAGTTGCCCAGCTCCATCGACAGATACGGCAGCAGGAACGCATGCCGGGTATATTCCCACAAGCCGATCGTGACGGTCGGCGTCAGCAGGATCAGCCATTTGATTGTCCGATCGCTTGATCTCTTCATGCGAATGCCTCCGATTGCCTCTTCACGGACGGCCGGGCTCCAATGCCCGCACCGTCAATAGATCCGGAACGTCGTCTCCCTCACCAGCTCGTTGTCCGCCGAATCGACGACGCGAATCTGCGCCTGCCACTTGCCCGCGAACGGCAAGTACGGCCCTTGCGCCTCATAGGCGGCCTTGACGAATCCGGGGAAGTCGTCCAGCTCCTGGTCCTCGTATGCCGCAAGAGGAACGTCGATGAACCCGACATCGTCGCGGTCGACCGGCTGGAGGCGGAGAACGACGCTCTTCGGAGCGCCTTGCTCCTCCGGCAGCCACACCTTGAGCTGAATCGAATTGTCGCCGGGCGCGTTCGGGGAGATGCGCAGCGTCACGTGCATGTCCTCGCCCATCTCGTGATAATGCAGCGCCTCGTTCGCCGGCAGCGGGTTCTGGTACGTCAGGATGCCGACGACGAAGACGATCGCGGACAGGAGGCCGATATCCGACCAGAGCAGGCCCTTCTGCGGCAGATTGCCCTTGCGCAGCCGCAGCCGAATGAAGAAGGCGACGAAGACGACGAGCAGGGACAGGGCGACCTTGGCGATCAGCCACAGGCCCCAATTCGTGTACAGGATATATTCCCACGACGGCAGCATGTGCAGCGTACTCAGCACCCCGGTCACCCACAGCGCCAGGAACGAGAGGAGCGCCCACTTGGAGAACAGCAGCGCGAAGCGGCCGGCTTCCGGCCTCTCCTTCCGCCAGACCAGCGCGAGCAGGATCAGCCCGCCCGTCCACAGCGAGGCGGCGGCCAGGTGCACGTAATCGAGCGCGATCGTGTACGACAGCGGATCGAACGCCGCCGCGTGCCCGTTCCACGCCTCGACGAACAGGGCGACCGCCACCCAGAACAGCCGTCCGGCCTTGCTCAGACTCGCTGCGAGAGGTGCCGCCAGCGCAAGCAGCAGCCCGGCCGCATACAGCTTGCCGACCGTTGTCCCGGTCAGCACTCTGCCCCACTCGGAGAACGGCTCGTCCTGCGTCAGGTTGTTCAGGCTAAGCACGACATAGACAAGCGTCGCGCACAGCATAAACTTACCGCCGAAGCGAATCGCCGCCTCGCGCACGTCCCGCACGACCGGCGAAGCGGAGCGCTGCACGCTCCACAGCAGCAGCCCGGCGAGCCCGAGCAAGCCCGCGTAATACGCGATCCGCGCCGCATAGAGCAGGAAGGAGGCGACGGTCAGCTCCCCGGAGCCGCCGTGCGAATGGTCGTGCCCGACCTGCGCGTGCGGGTCGAGGCTGGCCGAATCGGTCAGCGGCGGCGGATTGCCCACCGTGAACACGTAGGCGCCGGACACCGGATGCCCGTCCGCCGAGATGATGCTGTAGCTGACCGTGTAATGGTCTTCCTTCAGCGAGGGCAGCGTCAGCCGGATGCCCTTGCCTTCGTCGAAGCGCTCGACTTTGCCGTCCGCCACCTTGTCCGACGCGCTGTTCAGCACGACGATCTTCGGCGTCGAGGTCGAATCGAGCCGCTCGTTAAACCGAAGCTCGACGACAGGAGGCGAGGCTTCCAGCTTCTCGTCCTGCGACGGCGTCGCCCGCTCCAGCACCGCATGGGCGGACGCCTCGCCCGGAGTCAGAACGAGCAGCAGCAGCGCCGCCAGCAGCAAGACGAGCAGCCTTGCGGAGGCGGTATATCCGGAGCGCAACAGGCGCTTGTGCTTGTTGGGCGCTGGCTGCGTTGTATGCGCGGGTTGCGCTGGCTGCGTTGTATGCGAAGATTGCGCTGTAAAGGCTATATGTGCTGTTTGTGGTATATGTGGTATATGTGGTATATGTGGTATATGTGCTGTATGTGCGGTATTCGCGGTCACCCCGACAACCTCCCATTTCCTGCGATAATCCAACCGGCCAGGCACCAAACTAACCAGAAATCCGACTAGCCGGACGTCCAACTAACCTGAACCCTAACCAGAAACCTAACTAGAAAGCCGACCAAGCCGACTAAACCGACTAAGCCGACCAAGCCAATCAAACCGACTAATCGACCAAACCGACTTTGCCAACCAAACCGACCAAGCCAACTAACTAATCGTAACTCGATCTCTCCGCAAGTTCAACTGACCGAAGACCCGCGCGGTGTGCGCAGACCCGCGAACGAACGCGAACCTCGCGCATAATGCCTGCGCACAGCGCCTGTCGGCAACGCTCAGTCGGCAAGCGCATGGCTGGCTGATGCCTCCCCGCCGAAGCCGCGACAGCGATTTTATGCGATTTTTCACATTCCTGCCGGCGCAATTTGACGATTTTGCGGATTTTATACGGTTTTTCACACTTATCGCGCGTCCGCCGAGGTTCCTCCCCTTCATAAATGTGATTTTTCGCATAAAAACCTCATAATCACGGCAATCGCAAGATTTATATGTGAAAAACCGCATTCGTGCAGCCCTATCCTCTCCTCGTTCTCCCTTCGCGACCTCCCCCATCTCGCTCTCCTCCATCTTGCTCTCCCCCTCGTATAGTATGTTTTGAAAGCACTTGAAGGCTAGTTCCCAGCCCCCGAGGGGGCTGGGAATCGGTCGCCAAATTCCCAGTACTTCGTTCTTTGAAAATCAAAAAGGGACTGGACTTTCC
>NZ_SSOB01000026.1 GCF_004801405.1 Cohnella fermenti | reverse complement strand
GAGGCCCTCGAGCCATTTATGCCGTGGTCCGAGCAGCTTCCGGCAGAATGCCGGATGCCCCAATCCAAGTAAAAGCTTAGTCGAATCTCGCTCCCATCGCCAGGTGGGGGCTATTTGACGCTTACGGGCCGTCCGTAGCGATGAAAAGCCTACTGTGAGAGGCTGAGGGGCGGAGGTAGTGGAGGAAGTCCTATCCTTCGAGCGCGGAGAGACGAAGTGGGGGGAGTTAGTGGAGAAATCCGCACAACGCCGCTCCGAAGAGGCGGTTGGAGAGGTTGATGTGGCGCCTATCTCGGCTTCTCCGCGCACCTATCGCCGCTCCAGTTGACCCGTGGTTACTCATCTGCACCCACCATGCCTGCACGAACGCACGCACTTGAGTAATGGTGACTCATCCCAGCCCCTCCGCGTGCCTATCGCCGCACCAGTTGACCCGTGGTTACTCATCTGCACCCACCATGCCTGCTCGAACACCCGCACTTGAGTAATGGTGACTCATCTCGGTCCCTCCGCGCGCCTATCGCCGCTTCAGTTGACCCGTGGTTACTCATCTGCACCCACCATGCCTGCTCGAACGCCTGCACTTGAGTAATGGTGACTCATCTCGGTCCCTCCGCACGCCTATCGCCGCTTCAGTTGGGTCGTGGTTACTCATCTGCCCCCACCATGCCTGCTCGAACGCCTGCACTTGAGTAATGGTGACTCATCTCGGTCCCTCCGCACGCCTATCGCCGCTCCAGTTGACCCGTGGTTACTCTATCTGCACCCACCACGCCTGCTCGAACGCCGCACTTGAGTAATGGCGACTCATCTCGGTCCCTCCGCGCGCCTATCGCCGCTCCAGTTGACCCGTGGTGAGTAACCATGGCGACTCATCTCGGTATCACCACGCACCTATCGCCGCTAGGCATCACCAGAAGACATGCCGCGTCAACGGACGGTAAACCGAGCCAGCGATGTCTCCAGTTGCCTCGACACTTCTTCCAGCCGGCCAGAGAGCTGGACAAGCTGCTCGCCGAGCGCCAGTTGACCGTTGCTGACCGAGGAGACCTCCTGCGTGGAGGCCAGCATCTCCTCCGATACCGCACTGACATGGCTGACCGTCTCCGACAGCTTCACTTGGGATCGATCCAGTCCGTCAAGCGATTCCGTCATGGAGCGACTCGATGAACTGCTCCATGTGATCCTGCACCGTCTCGAAGATGCTCCCGGACTCCCGCACTGAGCCGATCTGGTGCTGCAGCAGCGGATATACCTCGGCGACGGATTGAACCGTGTCCTCGATCTCAAGCTGGATCGAATCGGTCAGCCGTCCGATGTCGTCGATCGACTTCCGGGACTGTTCCGCCAGATTGCGGATCTCGCCGGCCACGACCATGAACGAGCGGCCCGCCTCACCCGCCCGCGCCGCCTCGATGGAGGCATTAAGCGACAGGATGTTTGTCGTCTGGGCCAGTCCGTTGAGAATGTCCAGAATGCGGCGAACGGCGCCCGTGCTGTTCTTCAGATGGTCGATCTTCTCCGTCATGCTTCGGGCCACGCTCTCGGTCTGCCCGGTCCGTTCCAGCATGACGTCCACGGAGGATGCCCCCGCTTCGCTGGCCTCCTTCACGCCGGCGGCAGCCGCCTTCATCTGCGATCCGGCCTCAGCCACGAGGCTTCTCTGCCGGTCGATCGCGCCGACCTGCTCGCTGCCCTTCTCCGCCTCCGTCGCCAGACTGGATGCGCTGCCTGCGATCTCGCCGGTCGCAAGCGACAGCTCCCGCGCCGCGCCGGCCGTATGACTGGATGCGGCCGTCAGCGCCTCGGCCGTATTCAGCACCTCGCGGGCCGAAGCCCCCATCTGCTCGACCAGCGTGGTGATCTGCGCCATCATATCATTGAAGCTCCGGGAGAGCTGGCCGATCTCGTCCTCGGATGCCATGGGGGCCCGCACATGCAGCCGGCCGAGCTGGCCCTCCCGCATCAGGCCTTGAAGCCGACCCAAGGGAAGCGCGACGATCCGGATGACGAACAGGCCGATCCCGAGAGCCAGCAGCGCCGCCGCCGCGACAATTGCCCACGTGACGACGGAGATGCGGTCGGCATCCTTGACGAGGTTGCGGACGGGGACGGTCCCGATCAACTGCCAACCGTTCAGCGCGAACGTGTCGAAGAAGAGCATCGCTTCCCCGCCGTCCGAGCCCGCCGCTTGCAGACTGCCCGTCGCCCAGGCGTTCGGCGGCAACTGCACGTCCATCGCCTGGCCGATTCGCCCGCTATCGGGAGCGTAGACATACTGGCCGCTTCCGTCCGAGATGACGAGCTCGCTTCCCGGCCCCAAGTCGACCCTCTGGAACTGGTCCGCAACATCGCTTAAGCGGATTTGAAGCAGGAGCACGAAGGCATCCGCGTTCTGGGACTTGCTGACGAGCAGCCTGGCAACGCCGATGGTGGGGCCTGCCTGCGAGCTGCTGGACGCGCTCTCTGGTTCGACCGGGGTAGTCGCGATCCACACGGGTTCCCCCTTGGCCGCGAGCACGGCCTGGAACCACGGCTTGGCCGCCGCGTCGTCCCCGACTATGGAAGAGGTGCCGATGACCGAAGAGGAGGTGGCGGCGATCGACTTCTTGGCGTTCTCGTTCACCGGAATGAGATACCCGTCCGTAATCATCGAGTTGCTCGCCGCATAGGTCAGCAGCCTCTCCGTCAGCTTGCTGTAGACTTGATAGACATGGTAGGAACTAAGCTTCGGGGCGAGGAGCGCATCGACTTGCTCCTGCACGACCTGGTCCGTCAGGATCTGGTCCGTGATTCCCTCCAGGCCCGCCAGCAGCAGGTTCAGCTTCTCGGAGGTCTGCTGAACGGTTTGCAGACCGGCGTCCGATACCTTCTCCCGGATAATCTCCTTGGATATATGGCTGGACAGCAAGCCTCCGGCCAGCACGCATATGAGAATGCTGCTCCAAATGATCAGGAACAGCTTCATCCCGATCGATCTTCGCGGGTTTAGCAGCCGAAGCGTGAAGGAGCGGCTCTTGCCGAACAGAAGCAGCGGTGCAGCGAACATAGCAGTCATCACCCTCAAGAGTAGGAAGTTTAAACCAGCAGCGCTTCCAGTCTACCGAGCGAGTGTAAGGAGAGAGTCAGGCCAAGCCCCCGATTACGATAAAGTTTTATCCGTTTTATGATGGTTCGCATAGAGAATGTCTATTCTGCTCGGAAGGCGGGGAGCCTGTCGCATCTCCCTCCATCACGAACACAAAGGGAGCCGGAGCCGCAACAAGCCGGCACTCCCCTTCGCAGGGAAGCGCCGGCTTGCCAATGGTCAATCCGTTCAGAGCAGAGCGGCCAGAAGAACGGCCAGTTCTTTGCGAGTAAGGGCATGGTCTTCGCCAGCGGAAGCGGTGTACGTAATTCCGGTCAATGCCGCATAGCGGCTCAGAATCAAGTTCATCTGCGTGGATGTGATGCTGGCGCTCGGGAGGTAATTGCCGGCCCCATCTCCGAGCACGAGCCCATTATCCGAAGCCCAAGCGACATAACCGGAGTACCAACTGCCTTGCACAACGTCCTGGAACTTCGTCGTATCGGACTGTTCGACGCCAAGCAATCTTCCCAGAGCAGTAATAGCAGTAGCACGCGTTACCGAGCTGTTCGGGGAGAAGGAGGTCGCGCTGGTGCCGATCAAGATGCCTTTATCGTACAGAGCCTTCACCGCGCTATACGCGCTGTCGGAGGAACTGAGGTCGGTGAATGGCAAGGCTCCGATGGTGAATCGCCATTGCGAAGCGCCGGTGTAGTACTCATTATCCGATACCACGGCGACGACGAGCTGGTAGGTGCCGTCCTCCGTCGGCAGTTCAAGCGCGTCCAGTCCTTCGGACAGCAGGATCGAGGAGGAGAAGTTCTCGGATGGAACATCCGTAATGGTCAGTTGAATGTCTTCCTTCGGAATGCTCGCACTGGCTGTAAGCTGCTCCAATGCGACGGTTCCGCCAGAGACGACGTTCGCAATGCCGGAGCCGTTGTTCACGCTGAAGGTCACTGCTGTCTTGCCGGACGCCTCTGTCGAAGCGGAGATTCCGGAGAAGCTGCGAACGGCGGACGTCAGGCTGAACGTAACGGAGCCTTCGCCGCTGGCTTCTGCACCCGTCGTCTCCTGCGGGTTGAAGCCGCCCGGGAATTCGCCGCCGTCTTCAGGTCTGTCCGTCGGAGGAGTTGCGCCCTCGGGAAGCTCCGGCGGAGTGGAGCTCCCGTCCGGAGGAGTGCCGCCGGCACCGCCCATTCCTCCGCCCATTCCGCCACCCATCATGCCGAAGGAGTTGCCTGTATATTGCTGCTGAACGCCGTCCACATAGAGGAAGTAGTCCTTGTCCAGAGCCAGCTCCGGCGAGGAGAAGGTGACGGACTGGAACGCTTTCTCGGCGGTATGCTCCAAGAGGACATTGCCATCGGCATCCTCCAGCGTGATGACGCTGCCGCTCTTCTGCGTAGAGGCGAATGCAAGCTCGATGTAAGGCTGCTTGGAATCGGTGCCTGTCGCATCATTCCGTGTGCCCAATGCAATCAGATTGCCGCCGTTGATGAGGATATCCTTATCGGCGTCGATGCCGCCGTCCGGGCTCTTCTCGTTCGCCATGGTGACGATCGTGCCGCCATTAATCGTTAAGTAGCCGTTCGAGTCGATCCCGTCGCCCTCCGCGCCGAGTCCGGCGTTAACGTGCAGGTAGCCGCCATTGATGGTCGTAACGGAGATGCCATCCTCGTTCGTATTGATGCCGTCGTCCTGGGATTCGATATAGATGTTGCCGCCATTAATGGATAAGTGAAGCTCGGAGTCGAGCCCTTCGTTGTCGGCGTTAATGTGCAGCTCTCCGGTTCCAAGCGTCTCTCCAGAGATGTTCATGGACATCTTGGAGTAGAAGGCACCGTCGTATTTATGCAGCTTCGAGGTGGTTCCCTCTTTGTAGATTTTCGACACATAAGAGCCGTTGACCGTATTGACCGAGCCGTCGGCGAGGATGACCTGCGCTCCCGCCTCCGCCAGATCGGTGACGCCGCCGGTATCTTGGTCCGAGCTGTAAGGTTCATACACGTTGTAGAAAATAACGCCGGGCGCAACCGTTGACGTGATGTCCACGCCGTCGAGAATCAGTGTGACAACGGCGTCCGGGTCCGTCGCTGCATCGCTTCCGAGATCGACCGCGATCTGACCGGCAGACAGCGTGCCCGAGACTCGGTACGTACCGGGCTCCGTGATCGTGACAACCGTATGCTTGTCCGCCTCGGCGCTGTCATGAGCGTCATCGGTGCTGCCTGCGCCATAGCTCGAGTCATGCCCGGACTCGTAATAGACAATATCGGCTCCGACGTAAACATCGCTCGAAGATGAGGTCGAGGCGGCAACGCCGTCGACGGTGACTCCGCTGTCGGACAACACGATGTCCGTATCGCTGACCGTGCTGGCCGCCGATGCGAATGCGGCGGAGGGAAGAAGAAGGGCGAGCGTCAGAAGCGAGGTAACCGATTGCTTCAACATGGAAGTAAAGCACTTCCTTTCGGATTCGATTTTCTTGTATCATAAGCGCTCAAGCTTAAATGAAACTGAAATGAATCCGCAGTTGCTCGCAATCGGTTCAAGCAATCGGTTCGCTGTCGTGCTGGCCCGCCAATCCTCACTGCATATTGCTCTGAATGCGCTGCATGAACTCCTCCGCGGCGCTGTAGCCGAGCTGCTTCAGGTACCAGTTGTTCGCCGCCGCCTCGATCAGGCCGGCGACGTCGCGGCCGGGCTGCAGGGGAATCTGGATATGCGGAATCTGCACGCCCAAATATTCGGTGAACCGGGGCTCGAGCTCAAGCGCGTTGCTCAGATCCCCTTCCCGCCAGGTCGTCAGCTCGATGTCGAGCACGATGCGCGTCTCGTCCTGGAACGCTCGGCGGCCGTATTGGCGAACGACATTGATCAGGCCGACGCTGCGCAGCGCGAGGAACTCGCGGGTCGTCTCGTTGTGCGTTCCGAGCAGCAGCGCCGGTCCGAGCTTCTTCAGCACAACCACGTCGTCCGCCACGAACCGGTGACCCCTGCGAATGAGCGTATGCGCCGTCTCGCTTTTGCCGATGCCGGATTTGCCCCTGAGCAGCACCCCGATGCCCGATACGTTCACGCAGACGCCGTGGATCGACTGCTCGGGCGCCAGCGCCTTCACGAGGAAGCCGTCCAGCTTGGCGATGAACTCCGTCGTCGATTCGTTCGTCCGCAGCAGCGGGATGCCCTCCTCGTCGCAGAACTTCTTCAGGTAGGGCAGCTCCTGCTGGCCTGCCGTCACGATGAAGCAGGGCGGGTGATACTTGACGATGTTGCCGATATGAAGCAAGCGTTCGTCGACGCTGAGCTGCAGCAGATACGTGATCTCCTTGCGGCCGAGCACCTGCACGCGTTCCATCGGGAAGAAGTCGAAGTACCCGACGAACTCCAGCCCCGGCCGATGGGCCCTCGGGCGCGAGACCTCCCGGTCCAGACGGCCGGCCCCCGCCAGCGCCTCCAGCTTGAATTGATCCATGAGCCTCTGCACGGTGATGGACTTCACGCGGGCACCTCCTTCAACACATAATCTCTAGTTACTCTTATTCTCTATTGTACCCGAACCCGAATTAGTCCTCCAGTTCGAACTCGATGAAGTCGGTCAGCGTCTCCTCGCCGGAATAGCTCACGAGAGAGAAGCCGTACAGATACGAACCGTTCGGCAGGTAATCGTATTCGAGATCAATCGTGTCGCCCACGACGAACTCGTCCCCGTCCATGTAGCCGTCTTCCCCGGAATCGTAGTAATAATAGAATTGCGGGACGATGCGGTCGCCTTCCCGGATCGGAATGATGTTCTTGTCGGGCATGCCCGTCTCCGAGCCGAGGCCTTTCCAAGCCCCCAGCACCTCGAATGTCTCTTCTTCGACATCGTAGTGGACCAGAATATCGACGTCCTTGCCGTTCAGCTTGGCCGGAATCGCGTAGCGGATAAACCCGTCCCCCTGGGAGACCAGATCGAGCGTCACGAAGTTGCCGTCCCACATGAGCCATTCGCCGGTGAAGTCGTCGCGGATGATGCCCTCCTCCCAATCGACATCCACGTAGTGATCGTAGCCGAGATAGATGAGGGGGCTGTCCTCGCCCGCGTCTTCATCGGAATACATCGACACGATCGCGTAGATCTGTTCGATCTGCTCCAGCTCTTCCGGATCGACGTACACCTCGTAAGGCGCGTACTCGTCTTCTTCTTCATTGTAAGAGAAGTTCAACTGCCCGCTTGTCGATACCTCGACCGTCTCGGAGTTGCCGAGCAAGCCGCTCACATACCAATGAAGGAATTCGACATACTTGTCCGAGAAGCCGATCGCGGCGAATCGCTGCAGGTTGTCGTCGAAGTTGATCTTATTCCGGTGGGGAAAATAAATCGAGAGACCGCTCGCGTCGGGATGCCCGACGCTGACGATGTTGTACACGACGGCATCCTGCAGCGCGTTCTCCAGTTCCTTCGAAGTATCCGGGTATCGTTCCGCCACATTGCGAACGAACGCCAGCAGATCGACCATGTCGCTCGCTTCTTCCGGCGTGGAGGAGCTGCCGTATTCGTCCGCGCGGCTGCGGCCGTTCGCCAGGCTGAAGAAGCCCGACCGATCCACCGAGATGCCCGAGTCGACCTCTTGGGCGAACGCCTCCAGGGCCGTCACGACCCGTTCCATGCGGCTCATGTCCACGACCGACAGCGTAATGTTCTTCTCCTGATCGTTGTCCTCCGCATGCTGCCGGTAGCCGTCGGCGATCCACCGGCCCAAGGTCGCCCCGTCCGCGTCGGGCTCGTCGGACAAGCGGCTCAGCGCCGCTGTGTAGTCCCAGCCGTGACCCGGCTCCAGCTCTTCCGAAGCGACCAGATAGCGCCCGTAAGGGCTGAGCAGGGATGCCGTCTCCACGTTGGCCATCAGGCAGGCGTCGAAGCCGATCACCTCGAACGAGACATCGGTGCTCATCTGTGCCGTCTTAAGGCCCGCCGCCAGCTCGTCAAGCGTCAGCGAATCGTAGTCGAACCGCTCGTCCGCTCCGAAGCCGAGCACGGAGCCGCCGCCGTGGTTCCAGAAGATCAGCGCATACTTGTCGGCCGGGTATTGCTCGACTCCCCAAGCGACGAAGTCCGCGAGCGTATCCGCCTCTCCGATATTGCGCAAGCCGACGTCCGCCGCATGAGTGAACTGCCCGTCTTCGATCAGCCAACGTTGATTCTGCTCGGCATCGATCCGCTCGTCGGCCCAGGCGAGCGTGCCGCCGGTCTCGACCAGCACGCGCACCCGATCGCCCGACAGCCCGGAGATCATCTCCTCGAGGTCCGAGCTGGCCGCCCCGTAGTAGCTGTCGCTCTCTTCGTCGTATTCGCTCTCCAGATCGGAGCCGTTCATATAGACGAGAATTGTGTAGTCTCCATCGTTCTCCGCAGCTTCCCTCTTCACGTTCGTGTTATCCGTATCCTCGCTTGGGATGAACAGCCATATGACGAACAAAGCGAGGAGGCCGAGCAGGCCGAATCCGATCCATTTTCCCTTGGTCACAGAGTACCCTCCTATAAGGTGTGCGACCATTGTAATACATAATTATCCAAGGAGCTACGACAATTTTCGACTCGCCGCGCAGGATTGGGCCGTAGGGCCGAGTTTACATAAACGAGACATTACCGGACGGGCGTTGTGCTACAATAATGGCTGCAAGCCAATCCCGATTAGGTAAAAGAGAGTGAATATCGTGAAGGACATTCGGTTCAAAGCTTATGCGGTCACGAACGAGATCGATCTCAATAAAATCGCCATCCACTGCGGAATTCCGAAGAAGTTCACCTGGGAGGAGCCGCTTGTCCTGAAGGGCGAGGCGCTGCAGAAGATTCTGAAGAGTCCGATCGACGAGTCGCAGCAGGTGCTTGTCTTCTCGTTCGGCAGCATCGTCCTCGTGAACGATGTGTCCAGGGAAGCGTTCCTGCCGTTCGTTCGCTATCTGCGGACGATCGAGCCGGACATCGACGAGGCCGAGGCCGACCGGTATACGGACGATTACAGCCTCCGCACGGCCGCCGGGGGCATGACGGAGCTGACCGACGAATACGTCGTGGTCGCGGAGATCGAGCCCTTCCATGAAGAGATGATCGCGACGGTGCTGGCGAAGTCGGTGGCGCTCGAGAAGATCGAGGAGCAGCTCGGCAAGATCCATGACAAGTTGGAAAATATGATCGACAGGCTGGACAAGAGCAACCTGAGGCTCGGCAAGAAGGAGCTGGCGCGGACGACGGCGTCGATTATGCGGCATGAGTACAACATGATCTCTTATGTCATGATCCTCGACAAGCCGGATATTACCTGGACGAGCAGCAGCGCGGGCGAGTTCTACGACCGGATGCTGGAGTTCTTCGAGATGAACGACCGCTACGCGATCATGAAGAGCAAGACCGAGATGCTGTACCGGATCATGGACGGCTTCTCGACGATCAGCCACTCGACTCGCGGCCTGTTCGTCGAATGGGTAATCGTCATTCTGATCGTGAGCGAGCTTGCGCTGGCGCTCCTGCAACTGACCGGCTGGATCGATTGAACGCTGCGCCGGGCGTGCGCGCCGACTGCCCTTTTTTCCCCAACGTACAAGCATTGCCGAATCTCTTATCATAGACATACTCGTAGAATCCGATAGGGGAGGCTGCGAGATGAGAGGGAGAACAAGGGCGAGCGCGAAGACGAGGACAACAAGGACAGCGAGGACGGCCAGGACAGTCAGAGCAATCGGAGCAATCAGAACAGCGAGGACGGCCGCTGGGAGTGCGCCGGCCAAGAGGACGCCTGCAAGGCGCCAGGCGACAAGCGGAACGGCGAGGCAAGCGGCGGTGAAGAGACCGGCGGCGGCAAGAACGGCAAGACCGCGGACAGCGAAGAGACCGGCGAGCGCCAAGCCGCGCATCCGGCAATCGAATGCGTATGAGCTGGAAGTGTTCCGCCTCGTCAACGAGGAGCGCACAAGCCGGGGAATCGCCGCGCTGACGCTCAATTCGCGGCTGGCCGAGCTGGCGAGGCTGAAGTCGATCGACATGAGGGACAACAACTACTTCAGCCATACGTCCCCGACATACGGAACGCCGCAGCAGATGCTGGATCGCTTCGGCGTCGAATACCGCGCTTATGCGGAGAACATCGCGGCCGGCCAGCCGACCCCGGCGGACGTCGTGAGGGTGTGGATGAACAGCGCGGGGCACCGCGCCAACATTCTCGACCCCCGGTTCACGGATACCGGTGTCGGCTTCGTCGAAGGGAACTCGACCAGCCGCTACCGGACGTATTGGACACAGTTGTTTATCCAGCGGCCGTAGGCGGGGACTCGGGAGGAGTTCCGAAGCGGGAAGAACCGCGACGAACCTGCGGAAGGGCAGGTTTGTCGCGGTCCTTGGCTTGCGGGTTCCCTGAGCGCGGATGGCGGAGAACGGCGTTCAGGAGAGCGATTCGTTCGCCCGCATCAGCTCGTGCAGCTTGCGTGCGGTGTTGACGTTGCGAACGGTGACCTCGCGGTAGAACTTTGTTCCGATGATTTTGCTCAGGCCGCTTCTGCTCGCGTGGACCCGGTCGTACGACCACAGAATGGCGCCCGGCACATAGATCACCCGATCGATCTCAGGCTTGATGGGCAGCCCCTCCAGCACCGACTCGCGGTCGACCTCTTCCCATAGATAGAGAACGTCGCTTCTCATGTTCGCGTCATTGCTCCATTCGGCAGGAAGCCGGGCCATAATCGTCTCGATCTCGACAAGAGTACGGACCATGACCCTGATTGCAAGGCCATAGTCGGCCAGAATGGCTGCCTCCAGCACGGCGGACAGCTCCTGCGGCGTTCGCACCCCATCCGAGAAAATAATATTGCCGGTATTGATATAAGTCGACACCCGGGACAGCCCTTGGTTCTCGAACGTGCGCTTCAACTGCTTCATGTCGATCTTGTTGTTGCCGCCTACGTTGATTCCTCTCAGCAAGGCCAGGTAGATCATCGTTATCCTCCTCGCGTCCATCCCGTACTCGGACGGACCCTATGGCTATACCTACAGTATAGCGATTCTGAAGCGAGAAGGAAGAAGCGGCAACCAGGGGAGGTCAGATCACTTCGCTAAGAACGAGATTATCCGCGTAGCCGCTTCCCGACTGGTCCTTATAGAACGATGCATAGACCGTAACGGTGCTCGAGCTTGCCGTGAACTGCACCCAGACCTGGGTGGCGGAAGAACTGCTCATGCCGGCTTCGGTATTGGCCGTTCCCTGGCTGTTCGTGACGCCGGTTACCGTTCCTCCGACCCCGAGATAGGTCCAGGACCCGGAGCTGGAATTCCTCAAGTCGCCGCTAAGCCGGTACGTCTTGCCCGGCGTCACGGCGATGTTCGTCTGTTCTCCCCGCGAGGTGACGGAGCCGCCTGTCAGCACCATCTCTCCGGAAGGAGCGGCAACGGTTCCCGCAGCCTGGGTCCATCCGGTCATGCCGGAGGAGAAGTCGCCGTTCGCGAGCAGGTTCGTCTGCGGCGACGGCGATGGAGAAGGCGACGGGCTCGGGGAAGGACTTGGCGACGGACTCGGCGACGGAGAAGGAGTGGGAGAGGGCTCTCCGTTCGGGAACGAGCTGTAGCCCGGGTACTCCTCCCAAGCGGCGAAGCCGTCGAGCGGGTACGACTCGGATTGCACGACCGCTCCGCCCGTGTCGTGCGGCTTGATGCTGACATAATCGATCAACAGCTGCGACGTCGAGAAGTTGGCTTCGCCGCCCCAGTTGCGCGGGAACCAATAGCCGAGCCAGAGCCGTCCCGGCTTATTCGGCACGTAATCGTCGCCGGTCGCGGTCCACTTGAGAACGCCGTCGAGGTAGAACTCAACGCTCGGGAGCACATTGCGCGCGGCATCGCCCGTCTCCCATACGAACTTGAACGTATGCCAGCCGTCATCGGTAATCGCGACGTTCTCGCCCAGCTCGGTGAAGTTGGCATGGTATTCCTCCGGCGATTCCCGTTCCCCCTGCCACGTGTTGAACAGCGCCTTGTCGAACGACATGCCGGTGTGGGCCGGACCCGGTCGGCCGGGAAGCTCGACGTCGATCTCGTGGTTGCTTGCCCAGTAGTCCCCCGTGCCGCCGTTGGCCACGTATTCCGGAGACCCTTCGTCATACTCCTGGTAGTGGAACGTCCAGATGGCCGGAACGGCGCCGTGCGGCGAGCCGTTGTTCACATTCGGCACCTTCATCCGCACCTCGTATTCCCCGGAGCCGAAGTATCGGGTTGTGGCGATGGCGGCTCCGACCCGTTTGCCGTCCTTGCGCGGCGCCCCCGTCTTGTTGATGCCGAGCGGAAGCCCGTTATAGTAGTTGCCGTGCGCTTCGAGCACAAGGTGGCCCTGCCCGTCCAGCTTGACGTTCTCGGGAACGACGCCTCCGTTCCAGCTCTGGCCCGTCTCTCCGTTGCCGAGCTGACCGCCCCAGTTCTTCTTGGCGATCAGCCAATTGCCCGGATCGAGAACGGCGCTGTCGAAGTCGTCGCGCCATTCCCCGTTCGCCGACGGGTCGCGGCTGTCGATCTCCGCGGCCGTCATCGGGCGGAAGTCGCTCGATTCCCATCCGTCGTCCGGGAATGTCTCCGGCATCCAGCGGTCCCCCGGTTCATGATAGGGCGTGAACTCGAACCAATCGACCTCCATGGCTTCCGCATCGAAGTTTGGCGGACCGCCCGCCCAGGCGTCCGGGAACCATACCCCGAGCCACAGGCGTCCTGCGTTGACGGGAATATTCGACGTATTCGTCGCGACCTTGACCCCGTCGATATAATAATCGACCCGCGGCGTCTCCGTGTCGCTGCCGGTGTGCCATTCGAAGCTGAAGTCGTGGAACTGGCCGTCCGCCACGTTCACGGAGCCGAGGCTGCCGTAGGTCGTCTGGTACTCGCCGTCGTTCTCTCCCGTGAACGTATTGAACAGCGCGCGGTTGAACGACTGGCCGGTATGCGCCGCTCCGGGACGTCCCGGCAGCTCGATGTCGATCTCGTGATTGTAGGCATAGTAGTCCGCCGTCGGGGAGACGAGGCCCGCGTTCGCCGCCCGATCGAATTCCGGATCGCCGGGGTAATACTCCGAATAATGGAACGTCCACATGGTGGAAGCGACGCCCAAGCTGCCGATGATCTTGGCGCGCATCGTATACTTGCCCGAACCGAGGTATTCGCGCGAGGCGATGGCCGCTCCGACCCGGGTCGAGCCGCCTTGCTTGACGCCTCCGGGCACGCTGCCGTCCCGCTTCAGGCCGAGCACGGAGCCGGTATAGTTGTCCCCGTGAGCCTCGAGAATCAGCTTGCCATCCTCCAGCTTGACGTTCTCGGGGACGACCCCGTTGTTCGAGCCGCCCCATTGCTTGGCCGCGATCAGCCACTTCCGGGAGTCCAACTGCGTGCCGTTGAACTCCTCGCGGAACGTGCCGGTGTCCGTCTGACCGTACCAATCGAACGCATCGACCGCCTTCGAAGGAGCGATCTGCAGCATGGAAGCGACGAGCAGCGCGCTGAGCGCCGTCGACCATGCCGCCTTGCTTCGCATCTTCATATGTCCACCTTCCCCTTATGGAATGCAGTGCACCCCAACTATTCCATAGAAAAAGCTGGCCAACAAGACGCTTTGGGACCGCATAAACGGAACTGCGACATTTTCACAATAGTGCGACAACTTCCAGCTGGGAGCCCAGCGACAGCTCCCGAGCCAGGCGGCGGATTCTCTCCTTGTACGCATGAAGCTTGCTCAGGACAAGCTCCCGCGCCTCTTCTTCATTCATGAAGGAGCCGCAATAGGCGAGGGCGCTCTTCTCCCATTCCAGCGCATCCGCGAGCGCCGCCCGCAGCCCCTTCAGGTCGCGCGGAACCATGTAGTCCACATCCGGGCGAACATGGATGTCCTTGTAGAACAGCCGCCATTCGTTCTGCTTCAGTCCGTTCTCCAGCGAGAATACAACGCGTTCGAATTCGGCGGCGAGCCGGAGACCCCGGGCGTAGCGGCCGACGGGACCCGGGCGGCGGGACGCGGCTTCGAGCTTGAGGACGGCAGCCGCAAGGTAGCTGCCCCGCCGTCCGAAGTAGGCTTCCTCCCGCGTATCCAACGCGCGAATGAGCCATCCGAGCCCGGCCATCGCATCGGCGTCTCCTTCGAGGAAGCAAGCTTCGAAGAGCGAATCGAACGCTTCGTCTTCCATCTCCGGTCTCCAACCGAAGGCCGCCTGCGCAATCGTCGGGTACCAGCCGGATTCCCAATGCTCGATGGCCGGCGAGAGCGAGTAGAAGCGCGTCCACGCGGAAGCGATCGTGCCCGTCATGTCCGCTTGGACCGCATAGCGCGCCCAATGCTTCACATTGTCGACCCGATCCGGCGGGTAGGCGGACCAGGCATTGATGAAGTCGGCTCCGCGCGCGCACGAGGCCCCGATGACCTCGTAGCCTTGCTCCCGGTAATGGCGCACCCACGGCACCGCCGATACGCCGCGTTCCGGGTATTCCCCGCCGTCCCACCACTTGCGGGCGACCGCTTGATCCGCTTCCGGCAGCTCCTCGAGCCAATTCATTCCCGGCGCCGCGCCGGGGTCCTGCTCCAGCCAGCGGCGCGAAGCGTAATAGCGGCCTCCGTACCAGAACCAACTGCTCGGGCCGCCGAATTCGTAGTAGCTCCACGAACAGACGACGGTGCCGCGAGGAAGCTCGACGATGCGCTCGATGCACTTCTCGAGATGGAACATGTCGTCCCAGACGATCGGCCGCTTCCCCTTCGACAGCACATAGGCCGCAACCTTCCCGACGTAGCCGAGGAACAGGTCGGCCTTCGCCGAGCCCGGCTCGGACGACGCCATGGCGGCCCGGCATCGTTCGCAGCGGCCGAGCGCCCACGTCTCGTCCGCCCCGATATGAATGTAGGCGGAATCCGGATGAGCTTCCGCGATCTCGTCAATCATCGCGGCGACGTGCGCGAACGTGCCGGGATGCGACGGGCAGTATTGCGAGATGAGCCCGTCCTCGCGAAGTTTGGCGTACGCGTCCGATTGCAGCACGTAATCGGCGTGGCCGAGGCATTGCACGACCGGAATCGTCTCCATGCCGTAGCGCCGGGCGCAGCTTATCGCGTCCTCCCGCTGCTTCGCTGTCAACCCCCCGCGCTTGTGAACACCTGCCGCCGCCGAGACGAATTCGAATTGATTCTCGTACTCGATCATCAGCGTATTGATCTTGAACGAGGCCAGCCGGGCGATGGTCTCCATGAGGTACGCCGCGGTCGGCACCGCCCCCTTCAGGTCAAGATGCATGCCGCGTATGGCGTGCGCGGGCTCATCCCGGACGAGAAGGCCCGGAGCTTCCGTGCCTTCATGGGCATCGAGCCATTGCTTCAGCGTGAACCAGGCGTACATCGCCCCGCGATAGCCTCCGGCGCGTACCCGGATGCCTTCCGGACCGACCCCCAGCTCATACGCCTCCTGTCCGAGAGGGGAGGGCGGGGGCAAGGAAGCGGAAGAATGGGCCGCTCTGTTTAAGGGAACGGTCAACTGCCAGCTCCAATCTTCTTCTGCGACCTGGCACTCCGTATGGAGCGGCACGCCGTACTTCCGAACCCAATACGCAGCGATCTCCTCGGCCAGCCAACACAGCGAGGGCGGGAGGCGCAGCTCCAGGCCGGAAGCCGCCGCGGCGAACCTCCCGTGTCTCCGCTCCGCCGCCAGCGGCTGCGGCAGAAGGGGGAGCCGGGGACTCCCCGGACTCTTGGTATTCGCAGTGTTTGCCGCAGTATTCTTCGCAGCATTGCTCATAGCATTATTCGCAGCACTGTTCGCAGCATCGTGCATAGCATTATTCGCAGCCTTGTTCGCGGCATTATCCATGTGTCGTATGCTCTCCTTTGGCACCCAGCAGCGTTCGGTTGCGATAATCCGAAGGCGTGCTGCCAACCTGCGCTTTGAAGATCCGGATGAACGTCGAGCGATTCCCGTATCCGACGCAGGCGGCCACGTCCTGGATCTGCACATTCGGATCGGCCAGCAATTGCTTGGCCCGTTCGATGCGCACCTCGCTCAGGAACTGCAGGAAGGTGCGATTCATCTCTTTCTTGAGCAATTGGCCCAGGTAGGAGGGGTTCATCCCGAACCGCTCGGCCGTGCTCTCCAGGCTCATCTGCGGGTCCCGGTATTCCGTGCGAAGATAGTCGGCGATAGCCGCGACATAGGAGGATTTGGCCGCCGAAGGCTGGGCGTCCAGGCAGGCGATCATCCGCTCGCAGGTCTTGATCAACAGTTGGCGGATCTCCACGATTGTCGGGTTCGACTCCATCAGTGCGACGAAGCTCAGGTCATCTAGGTAGATTGCCGCCCGGTCCATGTTCAGGTCGTAGATCAGCTTCTCGATCTCGGTGAACACCGAATAGCCCGTATAGTAGATTCGGCTCCATTCGATCTGGTTGCGCCGGCCGCGAGGCAGCCGTTCCATCCATTCGCACCATTGCAGCACCGAGTGCCGCGCGGCCTCCGCGTCCCGGGACCGAATCGCCGAGATGATCTTGTCTTTATGCTTCTGCCAGTCGTCCGAAGAGGCCGTCAGCCGGCTGTCGTCGATCTGCAGCTCGTCGAACGGGATGATGCTCCCCTTGCCGCGGTAGATCCGGTATTGCACGGCAAGCTGGGATTCCCGGTAAGACTGGGAGATCCGTTCGTCGTCCGCATAGCGGCGGCCGATGCCGAACGACCAGGCGAATTGCGGATAAGGGCGCAGTTGCTCCTGCAGGAGGCACAGCCATTCGTGCGCTTCTCTCTCCGATAATTCGTCGCCTTCGCCGGGCAAGCCGAAGAGCAGCATGCCGAACGAGTTGTCGTCGATCGTGACGACTTCCATGCCGCACCGTGCGTCCGCTCCGGACGCGGCGAATGTCTCGCGCGCCAGGTTGTGGACCGCATATTGAACGAGTCCCTTATCCCGCTCGTTCAGTTCGGCCGTCTCGTCGCGGACGCAGGCGATTGCCTGATAGAATCGGGCTCCGCGCCTGGCGGCCAGGCCGATCGGCATCTCCGCCGGCCACTCGTTGTTGCGGAGCAGGTCCATCAGCACCGCGTTGCGGATTGTGCCACGATTGGCGTCGATCAGGTTCGCGTAAGAGATCGTGGACCGCACGAGCGACCGGATCGACTCCTGCAGCGAATCCGAAGCGACCTTCGGGTCCGGCGCTCCCCCCGAGCGCCCGCGCCACTGGGCGAGCGCGGCTTCAAGCGGGCGATGGAAGCGCCGGCTGAAGTACAGGGAGACGAGCAGCCCGAACATGAGCACGACGACGGCAAGCACGAACGTCATGCGGCTGATGAACTGCATGGGCGCGAACAGCCATTGCTTCGGCACGATTACCGTGTAGATCCAACTGTTGTAGCCCGACTGCGCGACGGAATATAAATACTGGCTCTCGTTCAGCGAGCCGTTCGAATACGCTTCGACCAGCTTGCCGCCGTCATCCAGCCCGCCCGACTCGGCATAGATGAGCCGGCCGCTCTCGCCGGCGACGAGGAGGGCGAGAGGATAGGAACTGCGGAAGCTCCCGCTCTGCTTAAACAGGTTCATTCGGACGTCGATGAACAGGATCGCATCGCTCGTCAGCCCGTCGTTCGTCAGGCTGCGGTGCAGCGTGACCACCTGTTCCTCGGTCGGATAGCCGCTGACGAGCCTGGCCTTCGAGGTCCGCACCTCGCTCCACGAGGACGACGTCCGGCCCGCCGCCTCCCGGGCGACATAATCGCGGTCGAGGAAGGAGGAGAGCGGCATGACGGCATCGCTCGTCACGATGACGCCGGTAAGGGGGATGTACAGGTAGATGTTGCCGATATTGGCGTAGAACTTCTGCTCGCTCGCAATAACGCCATAGAGCTCCTTCAGGAACAGTTGCCGCTCCTCTTCGCTGTCGAACAACCCATTCTTCTCCAGGAAAATAAACCGGTTCACATTGATGTTCTCGGCCAGACGCACCGACGTGCGGTCAACCTCCTGCAGCAAGCCGTCGTACGTCGACTGGACCTGCTCGATCAACGATTCGTTGATTCGCGTAATCTGGTTCTTCAGCCGGTCGGAATAGATCCAGTAGATCGGCAGAATGAGCATCAGGACAACGAGCAGCACGACAAGCGAGAAATAAACGGGCAATCGGCTGCGGGACAATCGGTCGTACGCCTTCGTTCTCCACTTGGCCATGCCGTGCCTCCTCCGGTTAGCCGTGCGCGTCGGCCATCGCGTCGCTCATCTCTTGCATCGCTTCCGCTCCGCCCGATTCCATCCACTTCTTCACGAACCTGTCGAAGCCCGCGTCGACGTCCATCTCTCCCATGATGATCTTGCTGAAGTATTCGGCCGTGAGCTCGTCGGAATTCGACTTGAACGATACCCACTTGGAGGTCGCCAAGCTGTAGGAGGCCGGCTCGATCAGGTATCGGTTGATGCGGGCAAGATTGTCCTTCACAGTATCCGCGAAGCCCGGCGTCACCGTCTCCCGGAACCGGACATAATCGCCCTCGGTCATCCGCGACCAACTGGCGAGGCCCCAATTGAGTTCATGAGGGGCCTCCGGGTGGACCGGGCCGAAGCCGATGTCCTTCTTCCGTTCCTCCAGATTCAGGACGACCTTGCCGTTCTCCTCCGTATAATGGACCCCGGGGACGCCGTACAGAGTCAGCCGGTTGCCCTCGTCGGAGAGCAGGAAGTCGAGGAGCCTTGCGGCGGCCCGCGGGTTGGCGGCTTTGTCGGTAATGACCGTGTAGCCCCAGAAGCCGGCGCCTGCGCTGTAGCCCCGCTTGCCCTCCGGTCCGGCCGGAGCGGACAGCTCGATCAGCTTCGCTTCCGGGAAGTTCAGGCGCAGCAGCTCCTGCTTCTTGAGCAGCTCTTCGAAGTTGGCGTTATCGAACAGCGCGCCGACCCGGCCTTCCATGAACTTCGGACGCACCTGCACGTTCGTCGCTGCGGACAGCGTGAACGGCTGAATCAACCCTTCGGCGTAGAGATCCTTCACATACCGAAGAGCTTCCTTGACCTCCGGCTGTATGGCCCAATATTCGTAATGGTCGCCCTTCTTCAGGAAGCCGGTGCTTCGTACATCGGTCGGCAGTCCCCAAGCTCCGATCAGGTCGCGAACGATCGACGGCAATCCGTCGGAGATGAGGCCGTACGTATCCTGGACGCCGTTGCCGTCGGGATCTTCGTCGCGGAAGGCGATCAGTGTCCGCCGCAGCTCTTCCAGCGTCTCGGGCAGAGGCAGTCCAAGCCGGTCCAGCCAATCCTGGCGCAGGATGAGCACATGCTGCCCGACGCTGCCCTGCGGCAGTTCGTCCTGCAGGGGAATGCCGTAGAACTGGCCGTTCACGCGAAGCTCTTGGTAACGGGGCTCGTCAAGCAGCTTGCGAAGATGGGGCAGCCCTTCCGTCAGCTCGTCCGTGAACGGAATGATCTTCCCTTCCTTGACCCACTTGTTGAAGCGGCCGGTCTTCTCGTTGTCCACGATGGTCAGCACGTCGGGGTAGCCGCCGGTCGCAATCAGGATATCGAGCTGGGTGTCCTCCCAGGCGCCGGTCTGCAGCGAGATTCGGGTGTTCGTCGCCGCTTCGATCGCTTCCAGCACCCGATCGGGGCGGCTGCCGTAATCTTGGCGATCGAAGCTGTAGATGCTGACGGCGTCCGCCCCCGCGTCGGCCTTCGCATTCGCGGCGAGCGGGTCCCCCCGATCCAGGAGCCCGCAGCCCGCGAGCAGAACGACTCCCGCGAGCGGAGCGGTCCAACGCGCCGCTCTTCCGAATTTGCTGACCATGACCGGCACCCCCTTTGCTCGTAGTATGATTGTCCACAATGGATTGTTGGATGAAATGGAAGAGAAGGAGAGAGTCCTCCCCTTCCGTCATTGCCGCTATTCCTGCTTACCCCTTGCTTGCTGCGATCGCGTCGCTCATCGCCTTCATCGCTTCCGCGCCCCCGGCCGCCTTCCAGCTCTTCACGAAGCTGTCGAAGCCCTTGTCGATGTCGACCTTGCCCATGACCGCCTTGATGAAGAATTCGTTCTCGAGCGTCTTGCCGGTGCCGATGAACTTGGACCATTCTTCGTTGCTCGTGTTGTAGGAGGCCGGCTCGATCAGGTACTTGTTGACGCGGTCGAGGTTCTCTTGGACCATCTGACTATAATTCGGCACGACCGTCTCCGATGCCTTCATATAGAATTCGCTGACCATCGGCGACCAGCGCACAATGCCCCAGTTCAGCTCGTGGAATTGGCCCGACGTGTTCACGTTGAAGCCGGGGTCCTTCTTCTTCTCCTCTTCGTTCCAGACGAGCTTGTCGCCGTCCATCGTATAGTGCACGCCTTCGATGCCGACGGTGCTCAGCTTCGTGCCTTCGTCCGAGAGGAGGAAGTCGAGCAGCTTCGCGCTCTCCAGCGGATTCTTGTTCTGGCTCGACAGCGCCGTGTACGCCCAGTGGCCGTTGCCCTTGGAATATCCGTAGGCTCCTTCGGTTCCCTTCAGAGCGGACATCTGGATCACGCTTGCGTCCGGCACGTTCGCTTGCAGGGCGGTGATGCGGTTGACGAGCTGGTCGAAGTTCATGTTCTCGACCGTGACGCCGATGCGGCCCTCGGCGAACACCGGGCGCGTCTTGGTGATGTTCGTCTGCGTCAGCGTGTCGGGATGGATGAGCCCGCTATCGTACAATTGCTTGACCCAGCGAAGGGTATCCTTCACCTGCGGTTGGATGGCCCAGTATTCGTAGCCGTCCCCGACCTTCAGGAAGCCTGTGCTCCGCTCGTCGTGCGGCAGGCCGAAGAAGCCGGCGCTATAGCTGACGAGCTTGTCGAGGCCGTTCGTAATCAGCCCGTAGGTGTCTTCCTTGCCGTTGCCGTCGGGGTCCATCGTTTTGAACTTTATCAGCGTGTCGAGGAATTCGTCCGTTGTCGTCGGAACCGGAAGCTGGAGCTTGTCGAGCCAATCCTGGCGAATCTGGAAGACGAATTGACCGGCCGAGCCGAGCGGAGGCTCATCGCGCATCGGCAGCAGATAGTACTTGCCGTCAACCTTCAGGTCTTCGAATTCCGGCTGCGTCAGCAGGCTCTTCAGATTCGGCGTCTGCTCGAGAATCTCGTCGGTGAACGGCTGCAGAATGCCGGTCTTGATCCATTGCCCGGTCCGGTCGAACGTGTCGTTGTCGATAATCGTGATGACGTCCGGGTACTTGCCGGTGGCGGTCATGACGTTGAGTTGCTCGGGGTCCCACGGAATGCCGGGCTGGATCGTGAGCTTCGTGTTGGTGCGCTTCTCGATCTCCTGGACGACCCGATCGTTCGCGTAGTCCGTACGGTCGTAGCTGTAGATCGAGATCGGCGTCGGCTCCTTGGCCGGCTCGGGCGAAGTGGAAGCGCTCTCGCTTGTGCTTGCGCTCGGGCTGACCGCGGGGGTCGACGAGGCGGACGGCGAAGCCCCTTCGTTGTTGTTGCCGCAAGCCGTGGCGGTCATCGCCAGAAGCACGGCCGCGATTCCGAGAGATCCTGCTTTCGTTGCGTTCCTGAACATTGAATCCTCTCCCCTTCGGTGGCGTTTTTTTATAATCACAATCATGTGGCCGTTCGTTCCTACGATTTGACCGCGCCGAGCACCATACCCTTGACGAAAAAGCGTTGGATCAGCGGGGAGATCGCCAGAATCGGAACGATCATCACGATAATGATGGCGGAAGTGAGCGACATGGGAATGAGCCCTGGAAGCTGGACCTGCATCTGGGTGTCGGCTCGGCGGATCAACTGACGTAGCAGCACCATCATCGGGTATTTGTCAGGAGCGACGAGGATGCCGGACCAGAAGAACTCATTCCAATGGAAAACCCCGTAGAAAAGCGTCATGACGGCCAGAATCGGCTTGGACAGCGGAAGCACGATGCGGCTGAACGTCTTGATCTCCTTCGCTCCGTCGATATAGGCGGCCTCTTCGAGCTCGCCCGGCAGGGAGGAGAAGAAGTTCTTCATCAGCACGACGTAGAACGAATTGCAGAGGAACGGAATGATGAGGCCCCAGACGTTATTCGTCAGATGCAGCGCCCGAATGACGAGATACAGGGGGATCATGCCGCCGCCGAACATCAGCGGGACAATGACCATCAGGTTCAGCGCGCCGTGCAGCCTCAGATGCGACTTGGTCAGCACATAAGCGCCGGCGCCCGTCACGATGACGTTAAGCAGCGTGCCGACAAGAGTAACGAATACCGACACGCCGAGCGCGTGAACGAGCCGGGCATCGCCGAAGACGAGCCGGTAGTAGTCGAGCGTGAAGCCGTCCGGCAGCAGGTGGTAAGCGCGGGTGACGTAATTCTCGTTCGGCATGACCGAGATCGTGACGACATAGTAGAACGGGAACAGAATAAGCAGCATGAAGCCTAGCAGGATGGCGCAGATGATCGTCTGTGCGTACCAAGGGCTGCGGGAAGTCATGGGAAGCCGCGTCCTCCTTCGGGTGCTCGGCGACCGGCGATCGGCGTTCGGGCGCGGAGCGCTTAGAACAGACCGGCCGACCCGATTTTTTGGGCAATCTTGTTCACCGTGAACAGCAGCGTCAAGCCGATGATGCCCTGGAACAGGCCGGCGGCCGCCGCGAAGCTGTAATCTCCTTGCTCGATGCCGATCCGATAGACGAACGTATCCAGAATGTCGGCGACGTCGTAAACAATCGGAGAATACAACGAGAAGATCTGCTCGAAGCCGGCGAACATCAGGTATCCGACGCGAAGGATGAGCAGCACGACAATCGTGTTGGCGAGCCCCGGCAGCGTAATATGGAACGTCTGCTTCCAACGGTTCGCTCCGTCGACTTGAGCGGCTTCGTACAGGTGAGGATCAATGCCGGTCAGGGCAGCCAGGTAGATGACCGTCTCCCAGCCCGCGCTCTTGACGATGTCGGTAATGAACACAATGCCGAGGAACCAGTCTCCTTCCGCGAGGAACGAGATGACGTCGAGATTCTGATTGACGCGAATCCCATTGATCAGGCCGGAGCCGTTGAACAGGTTCTCGATAATGCCGGCGAACACGATCCAGGAGAGGAAGTACGGAATAAACATGATGTTCTGGAACAGCCCCTTGAACCAGCGGCTTCTCAGCTCGTTGAGCAGCAGTGCCAGCGCAATCGGCACCGGGAAGCCGAACACGATTTTGCCCAGACTGATGAGCAGCGTATTGACGAACGCCCGCTGGAAGAAGACGTTGTCGAATACTTCGCGAACGCGGTCGAGCCCCACCCACGGGCTGCCGGTAATGCCGGTGACGACGGAATAATCCTTGAAGGCGATCGTGATCCCGTACATCGGAATGTAAATGAACAGGATATAGAAGATCACCATGGGCAGAGCGAGCAGGTACATCTGGCGGTAACGCCGCAAGTCCTTCCTTAGCGGCAGTCGGTTCACGTCTTCACCCCCTGTCGGAATCGAATGGGCTGATGCGGATGCGATGCGGATGTCGGCGAGCGGCCGGTCCATGGCCCGGTCTCGCATAGGCCAATCTTAGGGGGAGAGGGGCCGTGCGAGAAAGAAGCAGATCTGTGAATGTGTCTCAAATCTGTCGCTCCGGGCCCAAAACATGCGTTGCAGGCAAGTCCGGCCCCGTGCGGAGACGCTTGTTCCGGGTCCTTGCGCAGCGGGCGGGCTGACGAACGGGTTGACGCAAAAGATGAAAGTGGTAGAATTAAGCAGGCATAAAGCAAGATCGGAAGCGGTCGCGCGGGCAAGATCGGATATCGGCAGGGGGCTTATGGATTTACAATGAAAGTGAAGACGATTGCGATTGGCGTTTATATCATGTTGATTTACTGGTGTTCGCTGCATTTTTCTTTTCTGGACACGTTGTTCTTCCCGACGCTCGGGGCTTTCAGCTTCTTGTTCATCTCGCGTTCGTTCCGCTTCGCGGAGCTGACCCGAATTACAATCGGAGCGTTCGCGACTTCCATGATCGGAACCGGGTTGTACTTCCTGTACCCGAGCGCAATCTCGGTATTCGCCAACGTCCTGATCGCCATCTGGATGATCAAGAAGTTCCAATGGAACGCGCCGCCGATTGTGGCTGTCTCGCTTATCCCGTTCTTCTCCCATTCCGAGCACCACTGGCTGATTCCGCTGTCGGCCGTTGCGGCGCTGCTCGGATTGATGTTGACGCTGTACATCGCGGAGTTCGTCGACAGCCGCTTCGGGCATCTGCTCGCTTCTGCGGGCGAGAAGAGACTGCGGGAATCCGCTTCGCAGATCGCATCCTAGAACTAACCAGACGACAAGGCCATCCGGAGACGGGTGGCTTTGTTCGTCTTGGCCGGCGATGGGTAAGGGATTTAAGCAGGGAACTGTAAGGGAATTCCCTGATTTTCCATATGAGATATTTACATGACGCGCGATGTCACTTATTATCAGGGTTAGACTGACCATCCCACGATGAGGTGATGACCAATGACAATCAAAGACGAGCTTCATGGCAAGAGAATTCTTATTCCCGAGAACCCGGTCTCGAACTTCCTGTTTAACGACACGAGATCCGGCCTGATCTGGCTGGTCATCCGCCTGTACCTGGGCTATGCATGGGTCAATGCGGGCTGGCATAAGATCACGAACGAGAACTGGGTCGGCAGCAATGCTGGCGCGGGCCTCACCGGATTCATCAAGGGAGCGCTGGGGAAGGCGAACGAAGGCGGCGACGTGACGGGCTGGTATGCATCCTTCTTGGAAAATATGGTGCTGCCGCACGCCAAAGTGTTCTCGTATTGCGTGGCATTCGGCGAGACGCTCGTGGGACTGGGGCTGATTCTCGGCCTGCTGACGGGAGTCGCCGCCTTCTTCGGCGCATTCATGAATGCGTGCTTCCTGTTCGCCGGTACGCTGAGCACGAACCCGCTGCTGTTCATCCTGGCCACCTGGATTGTCCTCGGCTGGAAGGTCGCTGGCTGGTACGGCCTCGACCGCTGGGCACTGCCGCTTCTGGGCACGCCATGGAACCGGAAGCGCGCGTCGAAGGACGGCGGACCCTCGGCAACGGCATAACCCGGCCGCGCTCGAAGCCTTGCGGCGCTAAGCGCAATCGCCAGAGGGTCGGGCGACAATGAGTGGAAGCCTGGGGCTGTGCGACAACGAGCGTAATAGTGTGATAACAATAGAAATAGCGGAGAGGGGGGCGCAATTCGCGTCCCTCTCTTGCTGTAGCGTCGTCATGCCCGTCTTGCCAACCTCTGCTTCGCCTCTCCCTCGCTATCCCGCACCCACTCCCGCCATTCCCCTGCGGCTCGCGTCTGTTGTTCGCGGTCCGCCCCCGCATCGCAACTATCGCGCCGCCATCCTCTCTCGCAACTGCCGCTCCTCCGCCTCAATCGCACCGCCATCCCCTCTCGCAATTGCCGCGCCCCTCCGCAACGAATGCGATTTTTCACATATAAATCTCCCAGAGGAGGCGGAAACGAGCATTTTATGCGAAAAGCCGCATATATAGAGGATTCCGCCCCGCGGTTCGAATGATATATGTGAAAAACCGCATAAAACCATGCAACCCCCCCATTCGCGACCAGTATGAATGTGAAAAATAGCATAAAATTGAGAGTGACGATGTTGCTTCAGGAGGCTAAGGCTAAGTTGGACGCCCCCTTTGCGCTGACGAATATCGATCTGGATGAAGCAAGCATCCTTGAACTGCAAGCCGCGATGGAGCGCGGGGAGCTTACCTCTCTGGCGCTGGTACGCGCTTGCCTGTCCCGCATTGCGGCATACGACCAGGACGGCCTTCGGATGCCGGCTCGGACCCGTCCGCTCGGGCCGGCTATCCGACCGTTGCCGTTCCCGCCGGGTACCGGGCGAACGGGGAGCCGTTAGGCATTACGCCTGACCGGCGAGCACCTCTGGGTGCGACGCGATCAAACCAGTTCCGGGCTTTGGAGCATTCCCATATATTCGTACGAATGGACTCGCCCGGAAGTCCCGCTCGGCACGGCGCGGAACTTGCCTTTATCCGCCAGGAGGCGGCAGTACTTGATCACCGTGGCGATATGCAGTTCAAGCTCCTTCGCCGCCTCGGCGGGGCGAACGATCCGGTCATGGCGGATGGCGCAGCGCATCAGTTCTCTCTCGATTCTTGAATGCGAACGGGACTCCACGCGCACACTTCGAGCCTCGGCGGCCAGATAAGGAGCAAGCGCGCTTCGCAAGGCGGCGAGGATAAATTCGGGATTCTCCCTCAGCTCGTCGAGAGAGATGTAGAAGACGATGCAGCCCTGCGTCTGCAAGTAGAGGCCACGGTTCAGATCGAGCCGGAACTTGCTCCGGTCGGTTCCGTGCGAGCCGTAGTCCATAATCTCGAACGCGATGCGCAGAGCGCCGACGATCCACATAAAGTCGACGAAGTAGGGGCGTCCGCGCCAATCCCTCACTTCGTACTCGGGGTGAAGACCGCCGAAGTGCCCGACAAGCAGCCACCATACCTTCTCCGCGAATAGTTGGTTGCCGAAGCCGTGCCCGCGCTTCAAGGCGTCCAGGCGTTCTCCGGTTCTTCTCTTGAGATGCCTCTTGATCCAGCGTTCTTGCTCCGATGCGAAACTCATGGGCCTCCACCTCTCCTTGGCATAAGGGTAAACGCACAAAGCCCCGCCTCCATTCCGAATCGGAAGGAAGCGGGGCGTTCTTCGCCGCGCGATTAATGCGTTCTACTCGTAGTTTGCCACATTGCGTCCGAGTCTGCAAGGGGGGAATAGCTTGTTGCGGAGACGCGGGCCGAACGAATGTGATTTTTCACATATAAATCTCGTTGTGAGGCCGGATGCGACGGTTTTATGCGAAAAATCACATTTATAGCGACTTCGCCCCCGGTGCGTGAACGATATATGTGAAAAACCACATAAAACCACGAGAAACCCCCGCTCAAGGGCATCGCGAATGTGAAAAATCACATAAAATGCGCTAGCTGCGGTACCATTGTTCTCGCCATCTCGCCATCTCGCCATCTCGCCATCTCGCCATCTCGCCATCTCGCTACTCCCGCTGTCTTCGCGTCTCCACGAGCTCCCGCAAGGCGAGCAGAGCCTTCGCCCGGTCGTTCGTGCCGATCTTGGAGTAGATGCTGCTGAGGTAGTTCTTGACCGTGCCCCGCGTCAGGAACAGGCGGTCCGCCATCTCCTTGCTCGTGTTGCCTTCCGCGAGCAGATTCGCGATCTCGAGCTCCCTCGCCGTGAGCTCGAACCGATCGCGCGGCGGCGGGAACGAGCCTCCCGCCGCCCCGTCGCCGCCTCTCGCGCTCAACGCCAGCTTGCGGGCGACCTTCCCCGTCAGCAGCAGGCTGCCGGCCATCGCCTCGTAGATCGAGTCGATCAACTTCTTGCTGCCGATATCCTTGAGCAGGTAGCCGGCTGCGCCATGGCTAAGCGCTTCGATGATGTAATCGTCGTCGTCGAAGGTCGTCAGAATGAGGACGACAATTCCGGGATGGCGCTCTGCGAGCGCCCGGGTCGCCGCCACGCCGCCCATGCCCGGCATCCGGATGTCCATCAGCACGACATCCGGCGCCAGCTCGGCCGCCAGCGTTAGAGCTTCCTCCCCGCTGCCGGCCATCCCGACGACTTCGACCTCGGACTTATAGGTCAGCAGCGTCTCCAAGCCTTCCCGCATAATCGTCTGATCGTCCACGATCAGGACGCGCGCCTTGACCGTTCGCTCCATCATTCTTCCCCCCTCGCTCTGGGCAGTCTCACCCTGACTTCGAAGCCTCCGCTCAATCCGCCCGCCGCGCACAATTGGCCCCCGACGGCCTGCACCCGATCCCGCATCGAGGCAAGGCCGAACCCGTATTCGACCGCGTCCGCGCCGCTTCCGTCGTCCTTCACCGTCAGCAGGACGGTATCCTCCGCCGCCTCGACCGCGACCTCGATCGTCTTCGCGCCCCCGTGCTTGATCGCATTGGTGACCGACTCCTTAACGGCGCCTGCCAGCACATATTCCTGCAGCGACAGCAGCTTCAGGCCGTTCTCCATGCGGAGCCGCCAGGAGATTCCTGTCTGCCGCGCGACTTCCGCCATCATCCGCCGCACCGTCGCCTCCAGCCCGGCATCCGGCGAAGCGCCGCGCTCGGCCTTCATCGCCTTGACGACATGGCGAACGTCGTGCAGGCCCGCCTTGAGCTGATCCCGGGCGGTCGCGATCTTGCCGCGGGCCTCGTCCGGCCGGGAGCCGACGAGAAGCTGCGCTCCCTCGAGGGCGACGATGGCGACGGTCAGCGTGTGGCCGATCGTGTCGTGAACCTCCTCCGCGATCCGGTACCGTTCCCGCAGCGCCGCCGTCTCTTCCTTGGCCCGCGATTCCTCCCGCAGCGCTTCGTTCAGCCGGAGGATGGTGTCCCGCTGGTTCAGCAGCAGCTTCGTCCCCCATAGGCCAAGCACAAGCAGCGAATAGCCGAGCAGGTCGACCGCATCGCCCACATAGCCCTCCCCCGGTGCGGGCCAATGCGTCATATATGCCACATAACCTCCATACGCCAGAGGCAGCGCATACCGCGAACGATAATGAAGGATAAGATCGGCGACGAAGAGGAGGAAAACGATATTTTCCAAGGTGGTATCGCTCTGCCAGAACAGAACGAACAGCAGCACGGTCTCGATCGGCGGGGACAGCAACGAAAGCAGGCGGAGCGGCTTGCTGTCTCCGGCTAGTGCGAGCTGCCGCAGCAGGAACAGCGCGATCAGCAGCGCCGCAGCGGCAACGCCCTTGAAGCGGTCAAGGAACAGATAGAGCAGCAGAAGGGCCGCGTAAGCGGAGGTCAGCCCGAAGACGGCGAGGTTGCGCAGGCGCGGATGGCTTAGCGGTTGAATCCAGGGAAGGCTCATGTCGGCACGTCCGTTCCGAATCGTTAAGATGGTCTCAGGATGACGAGCAGCACGATGACCAGCAGCGGGATGGCTTCCACACCGTGCATGATGACGGCCGGCCAGTAGCTGCGGTATCTCTTGTTCAGGTAAGCGATGAAGAAGGAGCCGACGAGGAACACCGGGACCTCCGTGAGCTTGTGCACGTGATAGAGGCTGAACAGGGCGCCGTTGGCCACCCAATCCCACCGCCCGAACACGCCGTTCATCTTCGGCAGCAGCACGCCGCGGAAGAATAGCTCCTCGCCGAGCAGATAGTTGAACAGACAACTGGCGAGCGCGATGCCCAGCAGGTACCACGCTCCCGAGAATTCCGGAGAATTCAGCGATTCGATCTGCACATATTCGGGCGGCGCGAGCCACGGCAACGCTTTATTCAAAGCTTCTGCAACGAAGTCCAGAACTCCTGCATCCTCGATCAGGAACGTATAGACAATAAACGGGATCGTGAGCAGATAGGCCAGCCGGAACCTTCTTCCCGTCTTCGGACGGATCGGATCGTTCAGCCACAGCCGCGCCTTCAGCCTGCTCCATCCGAGCGTCCCGAGCTCGCTCCGCAGCACGAGCAGCGACAGCACGAGTTGCCACGCCATGCCAGCGATCATGAGCAGCCAGTAGGCCACGCCGGGATTGAAGTCGATCCGATCCTTCAGGAACGGAATCGCCGCGAATCGGAACAAACCCATCGGCAGCACGACAAGCGCCCATAACCCGAGGATTTTCCCCAGACTGTATTGTGAATCGTATTGCGAATTGTGGTGCGGTTCGTAGTGCGATTCTGCAGCGCGAACGTCCATCGCCGCTTCACTCCTCTCTATGCGAATGAGCAGAGTGTAAGCGAGCGGGGCGTCATATGAGAAGTGACGGTGGTCATGTGATGGGGACGGCATTCTTGGAGTGTGGGACGTCAGAATATGACGCGAAAATTCCTTGTTAGATGATGTATGTGGTGTTATCCTCAAGTGTTTAAAATCTGTTGTTTGGGATATCATAATTATGATAAAATCTACTCTATAGACTTAATTTAAAAATGAGGTGATCTCTTTGCCCATTATCAAACCTATTTCTGACCTGAGAAATAATTTTAATTACATTTCTGAAATCTGTCATAAGGAGGGAGAACCTGTATTCATAACAAAAAATGGCCATGAGGATTTGGTTGTTATGAGTCATGCATTCTATGAGAAGCAACAGGCTGTTATTGAATTGTACCAGAAGTTGGCCATGGCGGAGAAAGAAAGCTCCGACCCATCCACTCAAAAAATAGATCACATTGATCTGATGAGTAAATTAAGGAGTCGCATCAATGGAGAAAAAACTGCCGATTAAATATCTGCCGTCAGCCGCGCAGGATATTACGGAAATCATTGATTATATCTCCCTTGATAATCCCCCTGCTGCTTTAGATCTTCTCAATCAATTTGATGAATCCATTTCTATTCTTGCCTATTTTCCATTTAGCGGTCCGATTCCCAAGGACCCTAGGCTTCAATTATTAAATTATCGTATGTTGGTCATTCAAAGTTATCTTGTGTTTTATGTTGTTGGAGATGATTTTGTTGAAATTCGTAGAATTCTTCACGGCAAACGAAAATATGACTTCTTGATTTAGAGCTTGAATTTCAATGCTCCGGATTTATATAAGGAAAATCAATAAGTGTACTTGATTCATAAATCAATTCATTCACAAACCTTCTGGCTTGTTCTATTGAATCTTGTTTAATATATTCATAAATAATTTCAAGATCCTTTAGTGACCTCGGGGACCAGACTAATTCAACCATTTTTTTATGTGCTCCAATGCTTCTGTATGAGGTACTCCTTTGCCAGCATCTAATTCATTAATGCCCTCTTCAATTTTTGCTCGAGCATACAGCTTATAAAGAATATCTTCAACAGTTGCATTCTCAGGAAGGTCTTGAATCAATTTTATGACTTCGTCCTTAACGCTCATCCGTGATCACCTCAATCGGTCTTTTTAGTTTCCTTTTAAAATACACAAATCCATAAGTTGTTAGACGATTATTGATTTTCATTCTTACTTCGTGTTTCGTATAACGTTCCTGTATCCACGACGTCCCACCGACTTAAGGCTCCGCCAGGAGCCGGGCGCGACTGCGCTTAGTCGGTGCGGATGTGTCCGCCTGATTCCACTTCCTTGCTTAATCTCCTTCGGGCGGACCGAGGAGCCGCCAGGCTCCGAAGCGTGGATATGATGTTATACGACGATCTTGCCTACCTCGATATACTTACATATTCATCTAAAATAAACCACATATATAAAATAAGGCCGGTATGCCGGCCTTATTTTAAGCTAAATATTTTGAATTGATTTTATATTCTTAAGATACTCTTCATTAAGATATTGTCTCTTTGAAGCCTCACTGTCCTTAAGATCTGAAACAACGTCATTTATTATACTCGTTACGTCTTTAATCGCTTCAAGAAATTTATTCTGGTCGTTTAAAACTACATTAATCTTCTCACAATAAGAGTTGATTTTTTTTGAATTTAGAGAAGGCATATCTTCACCGTTTATCAAATATCTCAGCATCATTAACATTTGGAATCTAAACTTTCGATATATACCATCAATACTTTTATTTCTAAAATAAAACTCAAGTTTATATAATGCGTATGCACCAGTATAGTATGGGAGTAATTCGTGGTTTTCATTAAATGTCTTTCCAGTCATATCTTTAACTAAGATGCCATAGAATCTACTTGCAATATGGGGCTGATCTAAGAACATTGACGCAAAACTCTTCAATTGCGTTGGTATAGTTACAATTCTTACTTTCTCAATTTCCGATACAGAATTATATTGTTTAGAACGTCTTTCATAATACAGTTTACTTGGTCCTTCAAAGGTTTGATAAAATGATTCTAGCTTTTTATGAAAATCTAATAGTGCTATGAGCTGCTCATCAGTTACCTCAGTTTGTCTATTAGTTGCTTTTATAATTTTGTTAATTATGTCTTCATTTTTTGTAGATATTAACTTAATAGGAAGATGTACATTCTTCTCATTAATGTTTTCTCTATTGTTGTATAGCACATGGCTTGTCTGACATCCGTTTACCACTTGGTAGTCCTCTAGGGTGAATTTATTCCTAATATTTGTCAAGGTCTTTGCCACCAAAGTAACTCCGTTATTAAGAACCACAAAGGAGCTCGCATCTGAAGACTGTAATGTATCATTTATCTCTTGATTAACTGCGTTTTCTCCTTGAAAATCCCTAACATTGTCATAAAAGATTGATTTTCTTATCTTTTCCGATTCATCTATAATAAGCTTAAAATATTCTTCTAACGGTAATGTTCCAAGATATGCTTGTTCAATGCCTTCGATTTCAGGTAATAACACCTTATTTTCAAAGTTAATCTCTTTAATAATATTATCTTTTGTACTTCTATAAAACCTTTGAATTGTATCAGCATCTATTGAATGAAACTCGACTTCTTTAAATAAATTAAGATCCATAATATCTCTCTTTATTATATCTATTCTTGCAGTTAGATTTGTGTCATTTAACCATTTCCCAGTAGTAACGTAATACATAATGCAACTTGGTTTTTCCTTCATTTGCGGGAACTTACTGATAATATACTCTATAATTTTAGATTTCTCTTTTATAAACTCATTCCGCACTAATTGTGGTGTTTCAGAGAAAAAATCGTTGACACCAAAACCAAAAGTACCAATTTCTCCACCATCAAAACTTTGAGAAGTTTTTGATTGGATCATTATGTACTTTACTTCCTGTAGAGACTTATTCATCTCAATGAGACCATCTATTTCCTCAACGGAAGAAATCAACTTACCATTTGCTATAATAGCAATACCATCTATTCCACAATCTCCTCCATCACCAACAGAGATATCTTGAATTTCAAAACTATCATCATATTCTCTAGATACAATGCTGTAATTAACAAAATGTTCGAATAGCTTGCTAGTGTCGGCTGTATTTATTTGCTGAGATTTAGAAAAATCGTCTAAGAAACTCTTGGTTATTCTATCCATGGATTTCACACCTTTTTTAATAGAGCTAATTACCAAAAATTATAATGTAAGTTTGTTTCAATATAAAGAAAATGTTTTGTTGTTACTTAACTTCAGCAAGATTGTCGTATAACGTATTAATCCCGAACTTCGTAAATTCCCCGAACTACCATTGCTGCGGGATTTCAATAAGTCCTAATCCATTTATGATAGCATAAGATGGGAATATATGGTGTGATGTTTGAACTTGAATTTATTCCGCAGCTTTGACATCGCGAGAACGCCGAATGAATTTTACTTGTATCACGGAATCGACAGGAACAAGCATTTTTATTAAAATCGTTAAATTAGCAAGGAGAATCCATTGCCCAGCCAAGGAGGCCGTAATGAGCAATTCCCATGTTCAAACGCGAGTCGATGCCGCGAACCGAATTCTCTTCACCGGAGGAGGATCGGCCGGTCACGTTACCGTGAATCTAGCCTTGATTCCGCAGTTCCTTAGCGACGGATGGGAGGTCGAATACATCGGCTCCGAGACCGGCATCGAACGCGAGCTAATCGCTTCGAGTCTTCCGATTCCGTATTATCCCATAGCGACGGGCAAGCTCAGGCGCTATCTCTCGAAGGACAATATCAAAGATCCGTTCCGCGTCATTAAGGGAGTAACTCAAGCCTATCGGCACATCCGTGCTCGGCGTCCCGACGTTGTTTTCTCCAAGGGGGGCTTCGTGTCTGTCCCGGTTGTCATTGGCGCATGGCTGAACAGGGTTCCTGTTGTCCTCCACGAATCGGACCTGACGCCGGGCTTGGCGAACAAGATTGCCAGCCGCTTCGCGGTCGGAATCTGTACGACGTTCCCGGAGACGGAAGCCTACATCGGCGGTGGGAAGTGCCATTATGTTGGTCCCGTGCTTCGGGAAGAGATCGGGATGGGCGGTGCCGAGCGGGGATTGGCGTTCTCGGGATTCTCCGATGGGGGATTGTCCGGGGACAGGAAGCCGGTGATTCTGGTCATGGGAGGCAGCTTGGGGTCCATGAGCATCAACACTGCGGTGAGGCAAGCCCTTCCGGAGTTGACCCAACGCTTCCGGGTGGTGCATCTATGCGGTAGAGGCCACCTTGACCCTGCAGCGGACAACCCGGACTATCGACAATTCGAGTATATCGATAAGGAGCTGCCGGACCTGCTTGCCATGAGTGACCTCATCGTCTCCCGAGCCGGCTCCAACTCTCTGTTCGAGTTCTTGTCGCTCAAGAAGCCCATGCTTCTGATTCCGCTGACCAAGCAGCAGAGCAGAGGCGATCAGTTGCTCAATGCGGCTTCGTTCGAGCGAAGCGGGTATGCCAAGGTTCTCCAGGAAGAACGACTGGATGCGGCCCAACTGGTACGGGCGGTAGCGGACCTCTACAGCGACAAGGAATCCTATATTCGGAGGATGGGCGACACCCCTATAGGCGACGCGCGGGGCAGGCTGCAGCGGCTGATCGTCCAAGCGGCGGGGAAGGAAGCGGAAGGTTGACTCAAGGTTAGTTTAATCCCTGCCCAATCCCTGCTCAATCCCCGCCCAAGGTTGACTCCCCCGCCCCCGTCCGGTACCATTTAGCTAAAAGCTCTCTTGGCGCACGAGTCATCGCGTCAGGCGGGCCTTTGTTAGTTGAAGGAGACGTTCATGAACGAAATCAAGGAATTGCTGACCAACCTCGGAATCTCATCCGCGGCGGCCGTCTATCTGGCGAATATCGTCATGATCGTCGGAATCGCCGTCATCTGTGTGCTGGCCAACTTCGTGACCAAACAAGTCGTGCTGAGAATCGTCACTCATTACATCCGGAACAATCGATTCACCTGGGACAACTACATCCTCGAACGGAAGGTCATTCAGAGGCTCTGCCACCTTGTTCCTGCGATCATCATCTCCTACTTCTCCCGCAGCTTCCCGGCGTATGAGGATCTGATCCTCCAGGGCGTCGCCATCTATCTGATCGTCGTGGCGATTCTTGTGCTCGATGCCCTGCTGAGCGCCGCGAACGACATCTATTCGACCTATGAGATCTCCAAGAGCCGTCCGATCAAGGGATACATCCAAGTGGTCAAAATCTTCGTGTTCATCATCGGCGGCATTCTCGTGGTCTCGAGCCTGATCGGTCGGAGTCCGCTGATTCTGCTCAGCGGCATCGGCGCGTTGTCGGCGGTCATGCTGCTCATCTTCAAGGACTCGCTGCTCGGCCTCGTCGCCGGCGTCCAATTGACGTCCAACGACATGGTGCGGGTCGGCGACTGGATCGAGATGTCCAAGTACGGCGCGGACGGCGACGTCATCGACATCTCGCTGAACACCGTCAAGGTGCAGAACTGGGACAAGACGATCACGATGATTCCCTCGTATGCGCTCATCTCCGACTCGTTCCGGAATTGGCGGGGCATGCAGAACTCGGGCGGCCGGCGCATCAAGCGCTCGCTCTACATCGACATGAACAGCATCGGCTTCTGCACGCCGGACATGATCGAGAGGTTCAAGAAGATCCATCTTCTAGAGGAGTACCTTCTGGACAAGGAACGGGACATCGAACGCCACAATGTGGAAAATGAGGTTGACCGGACGGTGCCCGTGAACGGTCGGGCGATGACGAACATCGGGGTTTTCCGCGCGTATGTGGAACGGTATCTGGAGCAGCACCCGGCGATTCACCAGAGCATGACGCGAATGGTTCGCCAGCTCGCCCCCGGGGAGACCGGGCTGCCGCTGGAGATCTACGCGTTCACCAATACGATCGTCTGGGCCGTCTACGAGGGGGCGCAGTCCGACATCTTCGATCACCTGCTCGCGGTCGCCCCGGAATTCGGCCTGCGCGTGTTCCAGAACCCGACGGGCGGGGACATGCGGGAGATGCTGGGGACGCTGAAGTCCTAAAGACCAACTCGAAAATCATGGACAAAATTCCCTTCTAATGGTAAAAAGGAGGAAACATCCGGATGGGGAGGTCGATGATAAGGTGCAGAAGCTCGCGCTTATCTCGGTTATCCTGCTGGCTCTGCTGGCGATGGTGCTCGCGGCGTGCAGCGGGAAGGCGGCCGATGGGACGGGCGGGCTGCCGACGAGCCTGCCCATGATCGAAGACGTCCAGTCGCTTGCCTTGTTCGATCAGGAAGGCCGCCTCGTCGCGGAGCATCGGGACTCTGCCGACTTGAACGAGCTGTTAGAGGGAATGAAGGCTGCGAGCCCTTCGTATATTGGAGATCCCGAGCAAAGCGGCACGCTCTACGAGCTCGTGGCTACCGGAGGGAAGACGTCTCGCACGTATTCCGTCAACGATCTGCGGGCGACGAATTCCCGGGATGTCAGCGTTAAACTTTACGCGGAGGATGGGGAGCGCTCCTCGGCTTGGACGCTGAACAGCGAATGGATCGATCGGCTGCTCGACCCCGTCTCGGACGAAGAGGAGCCCGAGCTTCAGGCGATCGTGGATGAGAACGACGACAGCGTGACGCTCGTAGCCAATCGCGATATCGACCGGCAATCGCTGGAGGAAGCCGTCCGGTCCGCGCTCTCGATCCGAACGGACGAGTCGGAAGTGTCTGCGGAGCTTGCGGAATATACGGAATTTACCCTCAAGGTGACGGACTCGCGCCGGGCTATCCTGCTTCTCCCCAATCTGCCGCAGGGGGCGGCTGCCCGGTTCACGCTGGAGGGCGCGAAGACCGCCGAAGGGGAGCCCTTCCGCATCGTCTCGTCGCAGGGCGGCGTTGAGATCGTTGTCCGCCAGGGCCTCGCGTGGAGCGGGCTTCGCTGGGTCGATACGGCAGGACGGACCGTGCGTGAGCATGGCTTCGATTCGGCCGTGCTCATCCAGGTTGCCAATGATGGAGCGAACGACCCGGAGCTGACGATCTACAACAGCCGGGACGGCATCGTGTATCGCTTGAACCCGAATACGGACGAGATCGAGGACGGCGCCGTTCCCGGCCTGGAGGACGACGGGACGGGCTACCGCAGCGACAGCGGCATCGACCGGCTTTATTCGTACCCGGCGCGGGCGGACGATCGTTATCGCTATGCCGCACTGGGGCTGCGAACGGTCAGCCGCGTCGACTCGGCGAAGGGAACGGCGCACCCGATCTACGAGTCGGAGCGCCCGCTCTATGGCATGGCTGCTTCTCCGGACGGCAGTTATATCGCGCTGTTGGCGGCTTCGGACGACTTCCTCGGCTCCTATGCCGATCTTGTCGTGATCGACTCGGAAGGGAAGGGCGTCTCGACGTTTAAGCAAGCCGCGTACATGGGGCACAGCGATGGTTGGCACTTTATCTACCCCATCGACTGGGTGGACGACAAGACGATCTCGGTCCCTCTGGTCGGGAGCTCGGAGCAGCCTTTCGATAGGGGGACGGCGCTGTACGATTATAAGGAAGGCTTCATGTCGAAGGAGGAGAACGCGAAGTTGCCGGAGGACGCTTACGGATTGCTTGAGGAAGCGATCGGCAAGCCGGGCGAAGCGGAGATCCTGAGCGTCCTTCCGAAGCCGAATGACGAACGCTCGCGTTATTATGCGGTAACCGTGGCTGGAGAGGGCAGCTACCTGCTCGATCGGGAAGAGAAGCGGGCGATGCGGATCGGCACCGGGGCTTCGATTCTGTGGACGTCGGGCGGGGAGATCGTCGCCTGGGATTCGACGGAAGGGAAGTCCGTGGAGCTGGCAAGCCTCGGTTGACACGAGAAGCCGGCAGGCCCCGGGATGCGGGCTGATTGTCGCCTCGATTCCACTCGGGGGAGCCTCCTGGCGCTGTTACTCAGACGGACAAGTGTGAAAAGCCACATACAATCGTACCGAAGCAGCCCTAAACGCCGAATGAATGCGAAAAACCACATATAATCGCCCCGAAGCAGCTCCAAGCGCCGAATGAATGCGAAAAACCACATATAATCGCCCCGAAGCAGCTCCAAACGCCAAATGAATGCGAAAAACCACATACAATCGGCGGCTGGAGGGGCTTTGGAGCATGATGAATGTGAAAAATCACATAAAAACGGCGAACGGAGGGGTTTCGGGAAATCGGCGGACCGAGGGGCTTCGGGGACAGAGGGCGTCAATGCGGCGCTTGTCGATGGCGAAGGGGCGTTGAGAGGCGCACAGCCGCAGCCTCCTGCTTGCGATAAGCTTCAGCGCTTCCGAGGGCGCAGCGCGCGCCGGATTGTCGCTTCGAGCAGCGCCCACGGGAGCAGAGCGGAGCCTGGCCGCAGCAGGCGGGCTCCGCGGCCGACGGGGTAGCGCAGCCTGCGGAGCTTGCGGCTGTCCGCGAGGCGGCCGACCAGGTCGGCGACCTGCTGCGGGTCGGGGGCGGTGTCGGCCGTTCGCTTCACGTAGGCGAGCAGAGCGTCCAGCTCTGCCCGATATGGGGACTCCGGCCCCGGACGGGAGTGCATGGCGGACAGGCCCTTGTCCCAGATCGCCGTGCGGAACGAGCCGGGCTCGACAAGCGCCACGCCGATGCCGTATCTCGCGACCTCGTGGCGGAGGCTCTCGCTGAATCCCTCGACCGCGAACTTGGAGGCGGCATACGGGCCGAAGCCGGGCATTCCCATCAGGCCGCTGACGCTGCCGATCTGAATGATTCGGCCCCCGGCCTGCAGCCGCATGGCGGGCAGGAAGGCGCGGGTGACGGCGACGAGTCCGAAGAAGTTCGTCTCGAGCTGCTCCCGCCAGGCTTCCGTCGGAACCTCCTCGATGAAGCCGCCCACGGCCGTCCCGGCGTTGTTGACCAGAACGTCGAGACGGCCGCCGCAGCGGGCCAGAACGGCTTGCGCAGCCGCCGCGACGGATGCCGGGTCCGTGACGTCCAGCCGCACGATCTCGATCTGCGGCCGCAAGCCCTCTTGCTCCGCCAGCCGCAGCAGCTCCGTCCCCTTCTCGGGGCTCCTCATGGATGCGGCGACCCGATAGCCTCTCCGCGCCAGCTCAAGGGCGATCAGCAGGCCGAAGCCGCTCGATGCTCCCGTGACCAGCGCCGTCTTGCCTCTATTCATCCGCTTATCCTCCTCTCACGTCCTCACGGTTGGTCTGCCCAGAGCTCGACGTTGACATCGACCAGAGATTGCGCCTTCTCGGGATAGTCGGTAATGAGGCCGTCGATCTCGAACTTCAGCACCTCCCGCATGTCCCGCTTCTCGTTGACTGTCCACACCCACACCTCGCGGCCGGCTTTGTGCGCCCGGTTAACGAACGCTTCGGTCAGCATGACCTGCTCGATCGTATAGAAGTCGACGTCGAGAGCCGTCAAGTCTCCCAACGCAAAGTACAGGATGCGTCCGATCTTGAGCTCCGGATCGATCTCGCGAATGCGGGAGAGCGACGCGGCGTCGAACGATTGGATGCGCACGTCCTGCTCGATCTCGGCCTCCTTGACGAGGCGAACGACCTCCTCGGCCAATTCATCGCTCGTGCCGTACGGCTTCAGGTCGAGAAGCAGCTTGATGTGCCCTTTGGCCGTGGCCAACACTTCGGCGAGGGAAGGGATGCGGACCGTGTTGCCCTCCGGGTCGAGGCCGATGGACAACTGCTCCAGCTCCGCATAGGTCAGGTCGACAACCCGGGAGGATACGCCGGCCATTCGCCGAAGATCCGAATCATGGCTGAGCACCGCCACTCCGTCCTTCGTCAGTTGAATGTCCAACTCGGCCACCTGAACGTCCTTCTCGATCGCCGCGACCAAGGCGGGCAGCGAATTCTCCGGCAGATCCGGCGAATCCGCCCGATGCGCGGCGATCAAGACGTTCCACTTCGCGTAGACAAGGCTGTCGCTGGCCCGGAAGCCGACGATCGCGGTCAGCGCGATGTAGAGAGCGGCGACGGCGATATAGAGAGCCTTCTTGCGCTGCAAGCCCTTCAGCCAGCGCGAGACGCGAAGCTCGAGACGGCCGAGACGGCTGCGGTTGACCTTCAGCCGATCCTGCGCCTTCCTCCCATCGGTGCGTCCGAAGCTGTAGAAAAGCCGGGTCAACACAAACATGTTGATCGGAAGGAGAAGGAGCGCGAGCAAGTACGTCAGCAGGGTGGACAAGGTCAGCGAGTAAGGCTGGGAGACAAGGGCGAGCACGTCCAGGTTCAGCCAGGCGGGCAGATAGCTGAGCGCCGACAGAGCCGAGGAGCCGGCGGCCAGAACGACGATATTGAAGACGAGCAGCCAGAAGAACAACTGCAAGCGATGCCCCTTCGTCAAGGCGAGGCTGCTGCGAATCGCTCGCCGGATCGGCATATCCTCCAGCAAGATAAAGTGCAGCACGAAGATCCAGCGAAGCAGCGTATACAGCGCACCGATCAGAAGCAGCACGTACACGAACGTCAGCGTATATGAGGCTCCAAGAACCCGGTGGTTCAGGAAGATCGGCACGTTAAAGAGTGCGTAGAAGGACGCCGACATCGGAGAGTCGATGAACGGGATCAGGAGAACCAGCAGGAACAACAGTTGGAAAATCCCGAATCCGATCAGCCGGGGCGTCTTCCTCAGAGCTGTCGCGAATGCGTCCACGATGGCGATGTCCTTGCCGAAGTAGCGCTGCTGGACCAGTGCGATCAGCACGAACAATTCGATCAGGACGGCGAACGAGGCGACGAATCCGATCAGGAAGAGACCGATCATGCCTTCGTAGCTGAGCCCGAGCCGGTAAACCTCCCCGTTGAGCAGCGAGCCGGAACCGATAACCCGGAGAATCCGGTTGAACACATAAGTGATGATCGGAATAATGATGGCGCTGGTGATCAGCATGTAGAGAAACTCAAAGAACAATACTTTGGCGGCCGCGGCGCGGAATTCGCGCAAGCTCCGTTCAATCAGTTTAAGCATCGTATATCATCCTAATTCAGCATAGCGAGTCTTCTCCGATTATAGCCGATAGCGGATGTTTTCGCCGCAAGTTGACGGATATTTTCGGCAATAACTTGTATTAGGGTTTCCCGAACCCGCGTGGTATAATGAGGCCATTATTGCGGTGCGCGGACAAGGCGCCATGGAGGTGGAAGCGAATGGAGCAATGGATCGATGCGGTTCACTTGTTGTTCTCGTTCGGGCTTATCTACTCCATGGCGCTTCTGCCGTTCTCGTTCCTCTCCTCGCAGAGCAGGAGTTGGAGCCATTCGGCTGCCGCCCCGGTCGACGCTGCGTACACGCCCATCCGGGCGGCTCCGCAGACGAATATCCAACGGTGGATCGCGCGAACGGTGCGGCGCAAGGAAGCGCCGGACGATGATGCGGATTGCCATGCCCTCCTTGAAGCGAAGCTTACTTCAATTCATAGGGAGGGCAACATTCATCGTGTCAATCGAGACAACCGCAACGAACCCCCGCAGACGGGCCAGACGGATTCTTGCGCTGGCGGTCCTGGCCGTGCTGACGCTTATGCTCGCAGGCTGCTCGCCGTCCGCCCAGGCGAACCCGATCGATTCGGATACGCCGGGGCTTTTTAACCACTACTTGATCTATCCGTTCTCGGTGTGCATTCAAGCCATCGCGAACCTGTTCCACGGCGATTACGGGCTGTCGATCGTGCTTATGACGTTCCTGATCCGGCTCGCGATCATGCCGCTTATGATGAACCAGATGAAGAAGCAGGCGGCTATGCGGGAGAAGATGGCCGTTCTTCAGCCGGAGCTGAACGCGCTCAAGGAGAAGTATAAGGATTCGACCGGCGCGGAGGCGAAGCAGAAGCACCAGTCGGAGATGATGCAGCTCTATCAGAAGCATTAGGTCAATCCGCTGAACGTGGGCTGCCTGCCGATGCTGCTTCAGATGCCGATTACGCTCGCGTTCTACTATGCGATTCGCCGCACGCCGGAGATCGCGGCCCACAACTTCCTCTGGTTCAGCCTCGGGAAGCCGGATGTCGTGCTGCCGTTCATCGCCGCGGCCGTCTACTTCGTTCAATTCCGCGTGTCGCAGGCGGCGGCCAAGAAGGTGCAGACAACCCCGGCGCCGCCGCAACTGGCGTTCATCGGTCTGCTGTCCCCGCTGATGATGGGCGTGTTCGCCTTCGCGATGCCGGCTGCGCTTCCGCTCTATTGGGCGGTTGGCGGCACCTTCATCATCGTGCAGACGATTCTGCTTAACAAGCGCTACGTGAAGCCGATCCGGACGGAGACGCAAGGCACTTCCGACTCTGCCGCGCTGGCCAAGTCGTAGTGCATTGGCCATACGTCAATCGCGCAATGCGTCGACCTTCCTGATGAGGAGGGCCGGCGCTTTGTTTTTTTGGGACGATGTGCGGACGGAATCGCGACGGTCGCCCCTATTGGCGGGGCCGGAATTCCGATACGCTGTAACTATAACCGATAACGGGAGGGATGAGCGATGAATCGTCGAATGATTTGGCTGACCGGGCTGTCCGGCGCGGGCAAGACGACGATCGCGGAGGAGCTGGCCAGGCGAATCCCGAACAGCTATGTGCTGGACGGAGATGTTCTGCGGAGAGGAATCAACGGCGATCTCGGCTTCTCGGAGGAAGATCGATTGGAGGTCGGCCGCCGGACGGGAGAGATCGGACGAATTCTGCTGGATGCGGGCCTGAACGTCATCGTTGCCTCGATCTCCCCGTTCCGTGCCGTGCGCAACAGGGTTCGTTCCCTCGTGGGGGACGCCTTCGTCGAAGTGTACGTGCGCTGCTCCCTGGAGGAGTGCGAGCGTCGGGACCCGAAGGGTCTGTACAAGCGCGCCAGAGCGGGAGAGATCCGATCGTTCACCGGGATCGATTCCCCCTATGAGGAGCCGGAGCATCCGCATGTGATCGTCGACACGGACAAGAGCACCCTGGAAGAGTGCGTGGAGGGCATCGTTCGCGTGTGGTCCGGCCGGTCTTCATACTCGTAACGGACGGGTGTGTTGCTATGGGCTATGGGGTGTCGCAACGGGGGCTGTGCGGATTTTATGTGAAAAACCACATTGGCGAGGGGCGGAAACGGGTACTTTGCACGGTTATATGCGAAAAATCGCATTCATGGCGAAATTCCCGGCCCGAAGTGTCGGATATATGCGAAAAACCGCATAAAACGCCGCGGTTGCCTCCAATCCAAGCCGATGAATGTGACAAACCGCATAGATTGGCGCTCGCGAACGGAAGAAAGAGGGGGAGAAGAGGCGGAGGAGGAAGACGGAGGGCAAGCCGGAGCGGAGGAAGGCTGAAGGCAACAAGCCGGAGCGGGGGATATCCCCGCCCGGCTTGCCGCAGAGGCTGCGGGAGCCCAATCTACCGGGCTTCCTGCGCCGTCAGCGCGTATCGGTACAGCCTGACGTCATCGATGAAGCCGTTCATGGTCGAAGAGGAATTGTGGCCGACGGTAAGGGACAGCTTGCTGGAGATGCTGCCCCCGAGCAGCGACGTGTTCTCCGCCGTCAGCACGCCGTCCACGTACAGCCGCAGCCCGGCATCCCGATCCGCGACGGCGACGGCATGATGCCACTGCCCATCCGTATAGGAAGCGGTCGACTGCGCGATGTCGGCGGTGCTGCCGTAGTCGAGCCAGAACCGCAGCGTGCCGTTGCTCTCGATTCGCAGGGCATACGAGGCGTTCGTGTCTCCCTTGTTCAGAATGTATTTGGCCGATCCGACGGTACTCGTCTTGAACCATGCGCTTAAGCTGAAGTCCTGATCGACTCCGAAGTCGTACGATCCGGAGTCCGGGTCGCCCAGCTTGACGAATTGGTTGCCGCCCGTGAATTGGACGGCTCCCCCGGCATGTCCGGCGGCGCTTCGCGAAGCTCCGTTAAGCAGCATGCCGTATTCGTAATCGCTCACGTCGTTCGCCGCAACGATCCCGGCAGCCGTGGCCGGCTCGTCGAAGCTCCAACGGCCGACAAGGCCGCTAAGCCCGAGCGCTTCCCGCTCGTCCAGAGCATAATTGTACAGCTTGACCTCGTCTATGCTGCCCTTCATGGTCGAAGCGGACGGGAAGCCGATGGTGAGCGGGAGGGAATTGGATATGTTGCCGCCGAGCAGCCCCGTCTTCTGTGCGGCAAGCGCTCCGTCGACGTACAGGCGCAAGTCCGCATCCCGATCCGCTGCCGCGAGGACATGATGCCATGCCCCGTCCGCCAGGGAGAAGGAGGATTGAACGGCATCGTAGGTGCTGCCGTAGTCGAGAAGGAACCTCAGCTTGCCGTCCGCTTCGAGACGAAGCCAGTACGCGGCGTTCGTGTCCCCCTTGTTGACGATGTATTGGATGGAGCCGGAATGGCTCGTGCGAATCCAGGCCGAGACGGTAAAGTCCTGCGAGCTGCCGAAGTCGAAGGAGCCGTCGGCCGGACTGCCGAGATCGACGCGGTCGCCGGAGGAAGAGAAGCCGAACGCGGTGCCGAACCGGCCCTCCGAATCGGTCGCGGCGCCGACGATCGCACCGTTGTGCCCGGCACCCGAAGCATCGGAGGCGACGGAGCCCGACGTCTCGTCAAGCGGCCAACTGCCGAGCAGCGAGCGATTCCACCAGATCCGCGAGACGATGGTGCTGTTGGGCAGGAGCGACTTCCATTCGTTGCTCGTCACAATGCTCAGCTCCGGAGAGATGTCCAGCGTGCCGAAGTTGCCGAGCTGGGCCCGATCCGTCGTGTTCGGCATCACGTTGCGTTCGGTATCCTTCTGCAGACGCAGCGTGGCGGGATCGATTCTCGCCATCCAGAGCGGAGCCCGATAGCGGAACAAGTCCGAATTGACTTCATCCTGCCGCGTATAGACGAGGTACAGCCCATCCGGCCGCGTCAGCCAGTGCATCTGCGTGTTCATGCTGCCGGCCACGGAGGTGCCGTCTTCCCAGAGCAGATCGACGGCAGGCTGCCAGACGAGACCGTCCGCGCTCTTGGTCAGACGGTTATTCGTATCGTCTCTGCTGGTCATGAAGTATTGCCCGCCGAACTTCGCGAGAGAAGCCTCGATGCCCGACCGATTGCCGTTCGAGCCGGTATTGGAGACCGTTCCGCTTGCGCTCTTGTACACAAGCGAAGTCCCGTCGAAGGAGGCGGTCACCACCTGCAAGGCGCCCGATCCGGAGATGGAATGGATCGGCCACAGAACGTCGCCCGTCGATTCCTCGATGTAGGGATAGGAGCTTCCGGCATGGCCGTATACCGGCGGCCAGCCGAACAATTGCCAATCGTCGCTCCACGTGCCGGTTGACGGGTCGTAGACGGCGTAGGCGGGATACGTCTGTTTCTTGGCGAAGTTCGCATCGTAGCTCTGGGCCATGCCGAGCAGCAGCACCTTGCCCGATAGCGCGTGATACACGGGCACAGGGTCGATCAGCATCCCATCGTACCCGTTGGGGAGCGTCTTCCAATCGAATTGCGGAATGACGGCGTACGGCGACCAACTATCCCCAAGGTCGGTGCTGATCGTGTAAGCAATGTCGTAGAAGACGTCGGTCAGGTTGTCGTCCGGGTCCTGGGAAGCGGTGCACAGGATCGCCGGGCCTCCGTTATCTCCTTGGTCGGGGATGGAAGCGCACCGGGTATGGGACCACCAGAAATGATTGCTGCCGTCGTTCTCGTAAATCCGAATCGGATCGATCCGATAGTCGGCGGCGGAAGCGGGCCAGGCATGGATCGTTATGAGGCAGACAAACAGGATGCAGGCAACGGCACGATTCAAGGAAGATCAGCTCCTATGCAAGGGATATAAAGCGCTTACATAAGGGATCTTACCAGATCCGATTGCCCTGAACTATTGGACGGAATCTAGATTTGGTAGACGAATTCAATGATTCGGCTGGCCGAACCGTTCCGCTCGGGCCGGAATGGCCCGAAGCCGCCCGAAGCCGCCCGAAGCCGCCCGAAGCCGCCCGAAGCCGCCCGAAGCTGCCGGAAGTTGCCGGAAGTTGCCCGAAGTTGCCCGCTTCCGGGGCGTTCCGCTTCTCAGGCCTGCAGATTCCGGTATTCGGTCGGCGTCATTCCGATTTTCTTCTTGAACAGACGGCTGAAGTACTTCTCGTCCTGGTAGCCGGAGCGGACTGCGACCTCGTACGTCTTGAGGGAAGAGCCGGCGAGCAGGCGCTTGGCCTCGGCCAGCCGAATCTCGGTCAGGTAATCGGACAGATTGACGCCTTCGACCTGCTTAAACAGAAAGCTGAGATAAACAGGGGACAGGAACACCTCCTGGGCGATCGTATCCAGCGTGATATTCCCGCGGTAATGCTCGGCGATGAACAGCTTCGTCTTCTCGACGACCGCATTCTTGCCGACTTTGCGCAGGTCGAGCGTCCGTTCCAGCAGGCCGTTCAGGTAGCTCCGCAGCGACGCGGCCAGTTGCTCCAGCGTCGCCGCCTCGAAGAACTGGGCGATCTGCGACGCCGGCAGCAGCTCGTCGAGAGCCAGCTTCGGGTGCATGACGGACAGCGAGCCGGCGGCCGCGACCATGTGCTGCAAGGCGATCGACTTCGTGACCTGCGCCGGATAATCGCTGCTCTTCAGTTGAGCAACGAAGTCATCGAGCCATTGTTCGAGCTGCTCGATGCTGCCGATCTTGAGCGCGAGCCGCAGCGCCTCGTCCACGGGAGCGGCGTCCGGCGTCTCCAGGTCGGGGGCAAGCTCTCTCTCCCATTCGAGGTCCTCGACGAATACGACCTGGTTGGGCCCGGTGTAATACTTGTATTCCAGCGCCGTCCGCGCCGACTGACAGAGGCTCTTGCCTTCCGTGTTCAAGCTCGAGCCGCGCGCGGAGACGCCGATCATGACCGAATAACGCAGCGTAGTCTGGAGGTTGTCCGCCAGCCGCCTCAGGTCGTCCCGGAACCGGCTCGTGTCGGAGTCGGCAACATGGACAATAAGCACGAATTGATTGTGGCCCGGACAGAGGATAAACTTCTCGTCCCAAGCCTCAAGCGTCTCCTCGGCGATATTCTGCACGGCGAAGTTCATCAATTGCTGATCCTCGTACGAATAGTTCCGCGGGTCGTCCGGCTCCTCCTCCAGCTCGACAAGGACGGCATACACGGGACCGATTCGCAGCGGGATGCCGAGGAACCCGGTCTTCTCCAGGAACAGCTCCTCGTTGAATCGCGCCCCCTCCAGCAGCGAAGACAGGAAGCGGAAGCGAATAAGCGGCAGATGGTCCTTCAACTGGTGCTTAAGCTTCTGTTCCTCCTCCCATTGCTCCTTGACCGACAGGACGACGCCGAGAAGCTGGTCGATATCCGGCGGCTTCAGAAGGTAGTCGAGAGCGCCCAGCTTGATCGCCTGCTGAGCATAGACGAATTCATCGTGTCCGCTCAGAATGACCGACTTCACCGGAAGCTCGCGGGAGGCCAGCTCCTCGAGCAGCTCGAGGCCGGTCAGGCCGGGCATCCGGCAATCGAGCAGCAGCAGGTCCGGCTTGTTCCGTTCGATTCCTTCGAGCGCGTCAAGCCCGTTGTCGGCCGGCGGAAGCCAGGTGAAGCCGTGCTCCTCCCAAGGGATTAGAGCCCGAAGCGCCTCGGGCACGATCGGCTCGTCGTCAATGACCATGATTCTCATAGAGCAGCCTCCATTCTTGATCGTCGCGGATAAGCGGAATGCGCAGCCGAATCCGGGTTCCGGCCCCGGGGGCGCTCTCGATGCGCAGCGAGAATTCGGGACCGAACAGCATCGTCAAGCGCTCGTTGACATTGCGGATTCCGTAGCCGGTGCCGCCGGATGCGGAGGCTCCGGCGGGCGCGGCTTCCGGCGGAGGCCCCTTGCCCGGAAGCGGCTCGTTCAGCAGCGAGGCGGCGAGCTCTGCGCTCATGCCGCAGCCGTTGTCTTCGACGATAAACTCGAGGCGCTGCTCGTCCAATCGGCTCCCGCTCAGCTTGAGAACCCCGGGTCCCTCTTTTTTCCCGTTGAACGCGTGCAGAATGGCATTTTCCACAAGGGGTTGGAGCAGAAGCTTCATGGTATAGAAGGGCAGAAGGTCCGGATCGATGTCGTAGTGGGGAACGAACCGGTTCGGGAAGCGTGCGTGCTGAATCTGGATATACGCCTTCACTTGGCCGAGCTCCTGGCGAATCGTGTAGTAATCCTTGCCCTTGTTGAGGGACAAGCGGAACAGCTCGGTCAACGCATGCGTCACCTTGGCGGTCTTCTCGTCGCCGTTGATCTTGGAGTTGAGGTAAATATAGTCCAGCGTATTGTATAGAAAATGCGGTTCGATCTGCGTCTGCAGCGTCTTGAGCTCAATCATCTTCTGGTTCGTCTGGCTGACGTACACCTTCTGGATGAGGTTGTTCGTCTCGGTGACCATCTCGTTGTACTTATGGGTGAGCAGCCCGATCTCATCGCGGGAAGTGACCTCCACCTTCTGATTGAAGTCGCCGCGTTTAAAGTTGCTCATCGAGCGAAGAAGCTTCTTGACCGGCCTCGTGATGCTTCGGGACAGGAATCCCGAGACAAGCCCGACCAGGGCAAGCAGCGACAGAGACAGAGCCAGCGTGACGTTAAGCACGATCCGATGCTCGCTGCGAATGATCTCCAGGGGGGTCAGGCTGACGATGTTCCAGTCGTAGGGATCGACGACGGCGCTGGCAACCGAATAGCTTCGGCCGCCGATCTCGTATACTTCCGAATGCGTCTTGAGCAGCAATTGCCGCTTCAACGGAAGGTCGTTCGTCAGCGTTCGCTCCAGCTCTTTGTTCTGGGTTTTGCTCGTGACGAGATTAAAGTTATCGTCGAAGATAAAGATGTTCGTCGAGCGGACGATCTCGATATCTTGAATGATGTTGCCGATCGAATCCCGGTTAACGCCCATGAACAGCAGCCCGAGCTTGTTGTCATGGTCGTACAGATCGTTGATGCGGCGGCCGACCATGATCTCGTCGTAGCTGTGGCCGTAGGTGAAGAGAGGGGTGCTGGAGTACGCCCAGAAGGGTTCTCCGTCCCGGGCGGCGACGGCGGTGTAGAGCGGCATCTCGATGAAGTCGTTATAAGAGATCACCTGACGGAAGAACTCGCTGAAATCGCGATAAAGAAAGCCGTTCCTGCCATAGATGACGATAAAGCTGACGTACTTCTTGGCCGTCTTGATGTTATCGAGGTAGGCGAGGGCGGCAGCTTGCTCGACGTTGACCGATTCGGTGTCCGCCTGGCTGAGCAGGCTCTGGAGGCTGACGTTGTTCATGATGTAGGAGGTCATGTCTCCCGCGTCTTCGAGCATCAGCTTGATGTTGTTGCCGATGAGCCGGACCGTCTGAATCTGGTTCTGCTCCGTCTCCTTCTCCAGCGACCCGGTGGCCGCGCGGAACGAGAAGAAGCCGAGCGTTAGAAGCGGGACAAGCACGAGCAGCAGGAAGGAGACGAATAGCTTGGTTTGAAGCTGTCGGAATAGGGGCATCGTTGCGCCTCGCTCTCTCGGGTCTCTGCTGATGTCTACATTAGCAAACGCTTTCTCGGGGATCAATACGCAGACGGGAAGTGGCGGACACTTCCTTGATTCCGTCCACCAAACCTTGAGATTAACGCATTGTTGGCCTGTTGGGCAGCGGGTAAGATGGGATTGTGCACAGGCAAGGCAAGCCGATAACGAGAGGGTGGAACCAGTCATGAGCAGGGGGAAAAAGCGATTCGCCATCGGAACGGCCCTGATGGCATTGGCACTCGCGGTCAGCGGGTGCGGGTCTTCCGGGGAGAGCGGGAACGCGAATCGGGCAAGCGGCGGAAGCGCCGAAGCTTCGGCGGCGGCAACCGGCGGGGACGCGATCGATTGGAGCACGGTCAAAGCCGACATCCGGTTCGTCTATCCGGGCACGTCGGAGGCGGAGAAGGAGCTGGCCGAGCAATTCAAGGCGCGGATGAAGGAGAAGTACCCGAATATCAACATCGAATACATGTACCTGTCGTGGACGGACATGGAGAAGAAGCTGTCCGTCATGCTGAACTCCGGCGACGTTCCGGACTTGACGCAGACGCAGGACGTGACGAACCTGGTCCGGCTTAACGGACTGGAGGACTTGAATCCCTACTTCGAGAGGGAAGGCGAGACGCTGAAGAAGGAAGACTTCCTGCCGGGCACGATGGAGTACGCCCAGGAGGACGGCAAGCTGTATGCCGTTCCGAATCTGGCCAACTCGTTCACGCTTATCGTCAACGAGAAGATGCTGAACGAAGCGGGAATGAAGCTGGAGGAACTGCAGACCTGGGAGGATGTCGAGAGAGCGGCGGCGGCGATGACGAAGGACGGCAAGTACGGCTTCGGCTATCCGCTCGGCACGGCCCGCTTCGCGTTCCGTGTGCCGTTCACGGCGGCGTACAGCAACGATCTGCTGCTCAGCGACACGTCGGAGGGCAGCAAGAGCAAGTACCTGGAGACGCTGCAGCACTTCAAGAACCTGGAAGCCTACCAACCGAAGGCGCATCTGACCTGGGGCTATCCGGAGATGTTCCGCGCGTACAGCAACGGCGAGGTCGGCATGATCGCGGCCGGAACCTTCTTCACCGCCAACGTGTACAGCATCAACCCGGACATCGTGAACGTCTCCCGGACGATCGCGTATCCGAAGGGACCTTCCGGAACGGCGGCCAAGGCGCCGGTATCCAATGTCGGCATCGCGATGTTCAAGGACGGCAAGAACAAGGAGATCGCTTGGCGACTGATGCAGGAATGGTCGTCCCAGGAGTTCAACAGCACGATGGCGGCGGTCGTCAACGTGACGGCGATCAAGAGCACCAGCCTGGACGAGATCATCAGCAAGGCGGAGAAGGCGTACCCGAAGGCGATCGAAGGGCACAAGACGCTGCTGAACGACTTCAGCAAGCTGCTCGGCGAATCCGGCGTTCCGATGGACAAGATTCCGGGGCAGAGCGAGATGGAGGTTGTCGTTCAGGAGCAGATGGTTAAGCTGCTGACGGACAAGGAGACGGTCGAAGAGGCGTATGCCAACATCAAGGAAGGCATCGACAAAATCAAGGCCAAGCTGGAATAGGCCGGACTCCGGGGAGCCGTGTGCCGACGCATGCGGCTCCCCGTGCGTTCGCAATACAGATGCGATACAGAAAGGAAGCGAGAGATATGTCCGACCTGCTGGAGCTTCGCCGTCCAAGTTCGCCGCTTATCCGGCGGAGAGGACGCGCTTCGGCGTTCTTGAAGGAATTCGGCTTCGGGTACGTTCTGCTGGCGCCCGTCGTCCTGTACATCGTGGCGTTCCAGTTCTATCCGCTGGCGGAGACGATTCGATTGAGTCTGTTCGATTATTCGCTTATCTCCGGGCGAGGGATGTCGTTTAACGGCTTCGGCAACTACAAGGAGCTGCTCCTGAACGACAGCAACTTCTGGTCCATCTTCTGGAACAGCCTTGTCTGGGTGCTCGGCTCCACCGTGCTGCAATTCGCGATTGCGATTCCGGCCGCGCTTGTTCTGTTCAACAAGATCAGGCTTCGCGGCTTGTGGCGGGGGCTGATGATGGTGCCGTGGGTGTCCCCCGTCGTCATTATCGGCATCGTCTGGAAGTGGATCTACGACGGTCATTACGGGTTGTTCAACCATTACCTGAAGGCGCTTGGAATCATCTCGGAAAATATCGTTTGGCTGGGAGACGAGAAGTGGGTGTGGCCCGCTCTTCTGCTGACTTCGGCTTGGAAGGGCTTCCCGTACATTACGCTGATGATGCTGTCGGGACTGACCGGCATCTCCCGCGAGATGATCGAGGCGGCCCATATGGACGGAGCATCGGCATGGCAGAGGTTCGTCCGCATCACGCTTCCGATGCTGAAGCCGATCATGTACGCGACCGGACTGGTCAGCATCGTCTCCTCATGGACCAAGTTCGAGATGATCTGGGCGCTCACGAACGGAGGCCCCGGCTACTCGACGAGCATTCTGCCGACTTATCTATATACGAATTCGTTCGTTTACTTCGATCTGGGCAGAGGGTCGGCGATCGCGACGCTCTCGATGGCGATCGTGCTCATTCTGGTGGGCGTCTATGCCAGGACGTTCGGACGGAATCTGGAGTAGGAGGAGGAGCATCATGAAGGAATCGATTGTGCGGAAGACGTCGAATTACCTCTGGCTGGCGTTGCTGATGGTCTTCACGCTGCTGCCGTTCGCCTGGCTGATCGACACGACCCTGAAGCCGGACTCGGAGATGTTCTCTACCGTACCGACCTGGATCGTGAGCAGCCTGACCTGGGACAATTACCGCTGGGCGTTGGGAGACACGGGCTTGCAGTTGCCACGCCTGCTGCTCAATTCGATCGCCGCTTGCGGCATGACCGCGCTCGTCACGGGGGTCATCGCCTGTATCAGCGGTTATGGCCTGGCCCGCTACAAGGTGCCGGGAGCCGGCCTGGTCGTTGTGCTGATCGTGCTCGCCCAGATGATTCAGGGGCCGCTGATCATGATTCCGTGGTACAAGATGGCGGCGGCATTCTCGCTTCTCAATACGAAGACCATTCTTGTGATGATCTACGGCACGCTGACGATTCCGGTCGGGGTGTGGATCATGAGCGGGTTTTTCCGTACGCTTCCGAACGAGCTGGAGGAGGCGGCTGCAATCGACGGAGCCGGCAAGTGGCGCACCCTGCTCACGGTCATGATTCCGCTGAGCTTGCCGGGACTGGTGTCGATCTCGCTGTATGCGTTCATCCTTGGCTGGAACGACTATCAATATTCGCTTATTCTGACCAGCTCCATCAGTGCCAAGACCGTTCAGGTCGGGATAGCGGAGCTGATGGAGAGCATGGGCTCGACCAACTGGGGCGGGCTGCTGGCCAGCGGCGTGATCGTGATTCTGCCGATTGTCGTCATCTTCGCTTTTATCCAGAAGTATCTGATCGAGGGGATGACGGCGGGAGGTGTGAAGGGCTGAACGGTTGATCGGGGCGGACGAGGAAGGCTGGAAAGACGGGAAAGACGGGAAAGACGGGAAAGACGCGGGAGACCAAAGGAGACGGGAACGATGACGAATTCCGAACATTATAGAGGCGTGTATACCGCATTGGTGACTCCGATGCATGAAGGCGGAGCGATCGACCACGAATCGCTGGAGCGACTCGTACGGCATCTGCAAGCTCAGGGGGTCAAAGGATTCTATGTCGGAGGAAGCACGGGAGAGGGCTTCATTCTGAGCACGGAAGAGCGGCGGGCGGTGCTGGAGACGGTCGTGCGTGCGGCAGACGGCAAGTCGACGCTGATCGCCCATATCGGGGCGATCAGCACGGAGACTTCGATCGAGCTGGCGCGGCACGCTCATGGGCTGGGAGTCGATGCGATGTCCGCGGTCGTTCCGTTCTACTACAAGACGACGCTCGACCAGATCAAGCGGCACTACCTGGCGATTATGTACGCCGTACCGCTGCCGATGATTGTCTACCATTATCCGGGTGCGACGGGCGTCAGCCTCTCGCTGGACTTCTACGAGGAGATGGCGCGGCATCCGCAGTGCATCGGGGTCAAGTTCACCTCGCTGAACCTGTTCGAGCTGCAGCAGATTCGCGCCCGCTGCGGCCGCGACTTCCTGATCTTCAACGGGCATGACGAGGTATACGCCGCCGGAGCGCTGAGCGGTGCGGACGGCGCGGTCGGCAGCACGTACAACATGATGGCTCCGCCGTTCGTCGCGATGTTCCGGGAGGCGGAACGGGGGCATTGGGGGGCGCTCCCCTCGCTGCAGGCGGAGGCCAACGAAGCGATTGCCCACATGATCCGATTCGACGTCATCCCATACGAGAAGTATGTCTGCTATGCCCAGGGCATCATCCGTTCTCCCTACGCGAGGCAACCGCTTAAGCAGTTGACGGAGGCGGAGGCGGCGGAGATTCGGGTTTTCTACGAAGGGAATTCGCTGCTCAAGGCTTCGGCTTGGAGAGAGTAGGGGCGGGGTTCCGGTGGCGGACAGGCTGGCGGAACGCGATTACGCGTTATACCGCGATGTCGGTCCGGAGAGCCGATTGACGCGGACGCCAAGATTCCCAAGGAAGAGCTTGACTCGCCGCACTTCTTCCATTATGATCGTTAACAATAGTTGCAACTGCACGGACCGAGGGCATGCCGATTCGGGTGAAGGCGCTTCAGAGAAGGAATCCCTGGCTGAGAGATTCCCGCGCCGAACGACCGGCCCCGCCTCGCGAGCAGTGACGGAGAGCTTGTCGTCTGACAGGCGAACCGTTGCCGGACCCGGCCGTTATCCGGATCGAGGATCGCCTTGCGGGGCGATCGAATTAGGGTGGTACCGCGAGCGCATTCGTCCCTGACGAGTGCGTTTTTTTGTTGTTTATTCGTTGTGTCTCAGAGAAAGCGCGGAGGTGATCGGAATGAGGCAATCGACGTTATTCGGAAGCACGCTGAGAGACGTACCGGCCGAAGCGGAGGCGGCAAGCCACCGGCTGCTGCTTCGCGGAGGGTATATCCGGCAGTTGGCCGCGGGAGTGTATTCGTATCTGCCGCTCGGGTGGCGCGTGTTGCGCCGGATCGAGCGCATTGTCCGCGAGGAGCTGGACCGGGCGGGGGCGCAGGAGCTGCTGATGCCGGCGCTGCAGCCGGCCGAATTGTGGCGGCAGTCCGGCCGCTACGAGGCGTACGGTCCGGAGCTGGTTCGTCTTCGCGACCGGCACGACCGCGAGTTCGCACTGGGGCCTACTCACGAGGAGGTCATTACCTCTCTGGTTGCGAGCGAGATCGGGAGCTATCGGAAGCTGCCCGTTACGCTGTATCAGATCCAGACGAAGTTCCGGGACGAGCGTCGTCCGCGATTCGGGCTGCTGCGAGGGCGGGAGTTCCTGATGAAGGACGCCTACTCCTTCGATCTGTCCGAGGAGGGGCTCGAGCGGTCGTATGAAGCGATGCGGCAGGCGTACAACCGGATTCTCTCCCGATGCGGGCTTGCCTTCAAGCTGGTCGAAGCCGACGGCGGGACGATCGGAGACGCCGGAGGCACACATGAATTCATCGCGCTCGCTTCGATCGGCGAGGACACGGTCGTCTCTTGCGAAAGTTGCGATTACGCGGCCAACCTGGAGCAAGCGCAGGCGCGCGACTTTCCCCTGGCTCAAACGGAGAACTTCGGCACCGTTGCGGATAACGACGCTTGCCCCCGCTGCGCGGAAGGGAAGCTGAGGTTGACCCGCGGCATCGAGGTTGGCCATGTGTTCAGGCTGGGCACGAAGTACAGCGAGGCGCTGCAGGCGCGAGCGACCGACTCGTCCGGCGAGGAACGAACCCTGCTCATGGGCTGCTACGGCATCGGTCTCTCCCGTCTTCTCGCTGCCATCGCTGAACAGAGGCATGACGAGAGGGGGCTGGTCTGGCCGCAATCCCTCGCTCCTTATCACGCGCATATTATTCCCGTCTCTGCCAAGAATGAGGTGCAGCGGCACATTGCAGAGCAGTTGTATGACAGGTTGACCGACTTCGGATTCGAGGCTCTGCTGGATGATCGGGAGGAACGCGCCGGGGTGAAGTTCAACGATTCCGATCTGCTCGGCATTCCTGTCAGGCTTGTCGTCGGCAAGGAAGCGGAGCAAGGCAAGGTAGAGCTCGTCTTCCGGGATGGTCGGGGCGGCGGCGTGTATTCGACTGAAGAAGCCGTGAATCGGCTTCAGGACTACTACGGAGAGGGGACAGAAGCATGAGTATGAACGCGAGAACCGTGAAGCATCGATATACCGGGGAGCAGATTACGTTCGTAGAGACGGCAGCGGAGACGGGAGGCAAGCACCTGCTGATCGAGGTCGAGCTGCCGCCGAATGGTGACGGGCCGCCGCTGCATTATCACCGCAAGTTCACGGAAGAGTTCGAGGTGCTGCGCGGCCGGCTGACGGTAAGTCTGGGCGGGGAGGAGCGGGTGCTGGAGCCCGGGCAGACGCTGACGGCACCGATCGGGACGGCGCATACGTTCCGGAACGCGCACGGCGAGGAGGTTGCCTTCCGGGTGAAGCTGACGCCCCCGAGCGGCTTCGAGCAGTCGGTCCGTATCCACTACGGGCTCATGGACGATGGCCTTACGGACGGGAAGGGCACTCCGAAGAATCCGCTGCATACGGCGCTTGTCCTCTCGCTTCAGGATACGCTGGTGGCCGGAATTCCCCTCTGGCTGCAACGCGCGCTGTTCGGCGGGTTGAACGGAATCGGGCGATTGACGGGCGTTCATCGGAAGCTGCTGAAGTATACGGACGAGAGGTAGGCTGTTACGAAGCTGTGTCCGGCGAAGGTCTAACATCGGCCTATTGAATCCTCTTTATGTTTATGTCCCCCATTAGAATACCTCGGAAGCCTCTGTCCGGTTGTCCGGACAGAGGCTTCCGAGGTGTCTTGCCGGTCATTCAAGAGCTTGCTCCGTTAGATCAGTTCGGACTCCCGAAGCAGGTTCTGAACGAGGACGGCGGCTTCGGCTCTCGTGATCGAGGCTTGAGGAGCGAGGGTGTTGTCGTTGCGGCCGGATATGACACCGGCTTGCAGACAGTCCGCGAAGCCGCTTATTGCCCAAGTCGAGACCTGATCGGAATCGGCGAACGGGCGCAACAGCGAATCGGCATTCCCGGACAGAATTCGTTCCTTCAGTCCGGTTGTCTCCATCGCCTTGGCGATGATCGCGATCGCCTGTTCGCGCGTGATCTTGTCGCCGGGACGGAAGGTGCCGTCTTCGAATCCGTTGATCAGGCCGTAGGCAGACAGCGTGAGAACCGAATCGTTGTACCAGGCGGAGGCGTTCACATCAGTGAATGAGGTCTGGCCGCTCTCCGACTTCAGCCCGAGCGCCCGGACGAGGATCGCCGCGAACTCCGCGCGGGTGATGTCTCGATTCGGGTAGAACAAGCCGTCTTCGACTCCTGTCACAATCAATCGCGAGCCCATGTCGTTCACGGCTTCCTTCGCCCAGTCCGACGTTACGTCTTCAAACTTGAGAGGATGCCAGACGAGGGCATACACGCTGTTCGTCAAGCTGTTCACCTCCGCGTAGACCTGACCGTCGACGTCGACGATTCTCGTCGGTACATGGCGAACGGTTCCGTCCGAGTCCACGACGACCGCCGTCGTAATCCGGCCCCTGTCAACCTCTAACGGAACGGATATCCTTCTCTTCACGTAGGAGTCGAAGGCCGAGACTTCGATGGATCGGTCCCCGTAGAAGGCATGAATGGAGAATTCGACAGGAGAGGCGACAAGCGCCAGTCCGTCCCGATCGACAGCATCTTGGATCAGCCGATCGGCATTCGTCGTCGGAGCGGCGATCTCGATCTGAAGCTTGACCTCCTCCAGTGCGACATTGTCGCCGAACTGCTTCCGAAGCTCGTCGAGGTCGATCAGTTGCGTTGGAATCGTATAGACGGCGTTCTTCGTCTTCAGTTCCAGGATTGCCTGCCGCTGCTCCATCTCCAGCAGCATCCGGCCGTCGAGCTCGCCGATCGAGATGTCTTGATCCGATGCGAACGGAAGGGTAATGGTCGGCATCTGTCCTTCTTGGGCAAGAAGCTCGGACAGCTTCGTCGAATCGACGATGACGGTCGTTACCGATTGGCCGTTCCGTGTGCTTGTTCTCACCGTGCCTGCACTCTGCGATTTGCCGTTAACGAGCACGTCCACTCCTTCATTCGTCGCCTCCGGTTCAGATGTGACGACGGACGAGCCTGTCCCTGTTCCCGATGTCCTGACCGTCTGGGTAACGGTGAAGGATACGCTGGTCATATGGTCGGCTGATACAGTGACCGTCGCCTTATGCGTGCCCGTCGATAATCCGGGCTTCGGCTTCACGGTGAAGAGAGTAGAGGACGAGTTGTCGTCCAGAGTCGTGGATTCCGGCTGAGTGACGGTGAAGTCGTCGGCATTCGTTCCGCCCAGAACGGTTGTCACATTCGTTAACGTCCCCGTTCCCGTTCTGATGACCGCGATGGTCTTCGTCTCTTCGGCTCCCGCCGCGTAACCGACCGTCAATGCCGTCAATGTCTGATTCTCGATGGGGGCGATCGAATACGTCCACGACGTTGGCTCGCTCTGCATCACGGTGATCTTGCCCTCGACCAGCGTCTTCTCCAGCTCGATTGCCGAGGCGTCCGTGAGGGTGAAGCTGAGAAGATCTTCCTCGGCGACCGTCAGCGGCGAGTCTCCCGATGCGACATCTTCCTTAATCGTGAACGTAAGGAGGAATAACCGGCTTCCCGCATCCAGAGGCTCGTCGCCTCCGGATGCATCAGCCCAAGCTGCTTGGACATAGCCGCTATTATTGTTAATGATCGAAGAGAAATAATCTCCCGATTCTCCCTGGACGGATTGCGCTTCAAGCACGTTGGTGTCGAAGTCGATCCGAATTCCGTAGGAGGCGACGCCGTCCGACGATTCGGAGAGAACAACGGGGACGGTCACGTTCTCACCCGCGACGCCGTTGGCGCTACCGACCGTGACGGTTGCACTCCCCGTCGTTGGCAACGTCGAGGTCACGGTAACGGATCCGGCCGTTAGAGCGGAAGACTCGAGGGAGATCGGGGCCGTGTCCTCCGTATAGGCGAAGTCGCGAATGGAGACGACGGAGTCTCCGGGCGCCGCACTCTCTTTGATTCGAAAGTGAATCGTGAACAGAGTTTGCGGGGAGGGTTCGAAGAACAAGGCATAGTGCGAATTCACGTATATCGTTCCTTCGCTATCCGTGTCCACATCGAAGGAGTCGGGCGTCCCGAGGCTGGTCACCGGACTGTTGGCCACCAGCTCAAGGATATTGGAGTCGTATTCAAGCTCCACAGCATATTTCCAGAAGTAGTTGTTTTGCGGGTCGAACGATACCTCTACATTGACCGTGTCACCCGGCGCTCCCGAGACGCTGCCGACTTCCGCCTTGGCGGACGAATACGGCTCCGCGAAGGTCGCCGTATGCCCGGAGAGAATGAGGCAGATGACCGCGAGCAGGACGAATGTCTTCTTGATGGCTTGCACGAGACGGCTCCTTGTTGCATTAATCATATGGAAACCCCCAAATAAATGTTCATGATCATCTGAACGTCTTCGGAATTAAGCTCGCCGTCGCCGTTCATATCCAAGACTTCAAACTGCTCGTCCGTCAGGTCGATTTTGCCTTGCATGTACTTCGTAATATACAGCGCATCCGCCGGAGTGACGAGGCCGTCATGGTTGATGTCTCCCTTCAGGGATCGCACGACCTGGGTCACCGTGAACGAGACGCTTGTCATGTGGTCGGCCGATACCGTTATGGTGGCGGTATAGGTACCTGCGGACAACCCGTCTGCCGCCCTCACGGTGAACCAAGTCGAAGGTGCTGCGTCGTCGAGCGCAGTCGCTTCGGGCGGCGCAACGACGAAGTCCTCTGCGTTCTGGCCGCTCAGTGCGACCGTCAAGTTAGTCAGGTCTCCCGTGCCCGTGCGGGTCAGCGTAATATATTTCTCTTCCTGCATTCCGCTTGTGTAGCCGACGCTCAAGGGGTTCGCGGTCTGGTTCGCGATCGGCTCGATCGTGTACGTATTTGAAGGTTGGGGTGTTCCCGCGCCGATCGTCGAGGCCTGCATGAAGAGCGGGCTGGCGCTCTCGAAGTAGGCGACGTACGGCTGGTTATCCGTCCCGATAGCCAGTCGGGCAAGGCTGACCGTATTGATGGCGAACGAGTTGTCTCCGATGATGCTCCACTCGTCATCCTGGTACTTCTCGACGTAGCTTTGCTGGTCGGCATTGCTCTTGACCACCGCATAGAGCGTGTCATCCGCTCCTAACCGGACGGAGATGTTCTCACTGGAGCCGACGGTGTCGAAGGATCCCGGTTGCGACCACTCGGTTCCGTCGAACTTGGCGATCTCGCTATAGCTGGGAGAATCGTAGTTGGTGTACGCCATATAAATAGCCCCGTTTGCGGTGGATACGGAGATCGGAGCCAAGTAGCTTACCTTGTTCGGCAAGAAGTCTTCGATGCCGTCGACCAGCTCCCAGCTATCTGAGGTGTCGTCATACGTCTTCAATTTTACCTTTAGCTCCTTGTCCCGATAGCCGAAGTAGAGCCGATCTTCGGGTCCGACCGCTAGTGAACTGTAATACAAATCACCTTCATAGACGCCATGTTCATCGCCAACGAGTACCCATTCGGATCCGTCGAAGCGTCTGACCTCCGTCTTGCTCGTGTAGCCGTAAGTTGTATAGTTAAACCCTGTATGAATGTACGACAGGTAAGGCGTGCCGTCCGACCCGATAGTCAGCGAATTGCTCGACAAGTTGGGGTAAGGAATTCCGTCTGATGATAGAGATTCCCATTCCCCGCTGGTTGGATCGTAAGTCTTCACTTGGAAGGAATTGTTGTAACTCAGGTAACTTAAATAAAGCTTGCCGTTCGGAGCGGTAATCAGACTAATATAAAGCCCGTTCTCGCTAATCGAGTCGAAGATGCTCACCCATTCTTCCCCGTCAAATTTGAGAACGTTCACCTTCAAGCTGCCCAAGTCGCGGAAGGCGACATACGGCGTCTCGTCGGCGCCCAGTACAAGCTGGAAGGAATCGGCTGAGCCCGTCAGCGTATAGCCTTCCGCGCCTAAGGATTCCCACAGCCCTCTGTCCAGCGGCGTAATCGTAAAGGTGAACGAATCCGACGCGCTGCCTTCTGCGCTGCCCTCGACTCCGCTGTAGACCGCCGTAACCGTGTGGTCGCCTTCGCTTAATTCCGAGACGTTGAAGGTAGCTGTCGGCGACAGCGATAACGAGACCGTGTCCAGTGTCACTCCATCTTCTACGAAGGCGACCGAGCCCAGATAATAGTTCATGGGAAAGCCATAGTTAATCGTTTGATAGGGAGCGTCCGTCACGGTCGCACTCAGATAGGCAGCCACCCCGGCCATGGACGAGGTCGGTCCGGTTAGTGCGGTTGAAGTGGCGGTCAATCCCTCCGCGTAGGCGGAGGTGTCCCCCTTATCCACCGGCAAGGGGAGAATCGTCAGCGCAAGCGCTATGCCTAATAAGAATTTGCCAATTACACTGGAAGTCACGTGTATAGCCTCCTTGTTGTCTTAGTCAGGCCTAATTATAAAGGCATGCTCTTCTGCGAATTAGTGACGAAAGGTCATATTGTGACGTTAAATGGAAAAAACCCGTTCTCCCATTAAGGAACGGGCCAATCCTATATACCTCATGGCGTCTATTCATGGCCCGGCGGCGCCGCCGGATATGCGGGAAGCGAGAAGAAGAACAAGCTTCCCTCCCCGGCGCGGCTTACGACACCGACACGGCCCCCATGCCGCTCGACGATCTCTCTGACGATGGTCAATCCCAGTCCGCTGCCGTTCGCATTCCCTTCCGCCTTGCGGTAGAAGCGATCGAATACATAGGGCAGATCCTCCTCCGCGATTCCCGGCCCGCAGTCCTGCACTTCGACGATAACGTCATAGGAGTGCGTTCCATGGGTATTCTCACTGGAAGCAATGCGACAATTGACGATGACTGCCGAACCGGGAACGCGGCTGAACTTGACCGCATTCTCGACATAGTTGTTAAGCGCCTGCATGATCCGCGTCGGGTCCGCCCGAACCCATGCCTCTTCGTCTTCCACCTTCGTGTCCATGACGCCAACTTGCAAGTCCGTGCCGAGTCCGACCAGGTTCGCCTTCAGCTTGCGAACGAGCTCGTCCATGCAGCCTCTCCATTCCATTCGCCTGAATCGAAAGCCAAGCTGTCCGGATTCAAGCAGGGACAATTCGAATAAGTCATCGTTCAGGCGCTTGATATATGCGGCTTTGTCCAGCATGGACTGGACGAACTCCGGCTGCTGATCTGCCTTCACCAGACCCTGCTTCATCAATTGCATGTTCATTTGAATTCCCGTTAACGGCGATCCCATATCGTGCGAGATATTCGCCAGCATCTCGGTGCGGCTGCGGTGCATCCGGGCCAGTTCCGCATTATTCCGGTTCAAATCCGCCGTTCGGTCTGCAACCTTGTGCTCCAAGGTTGAATTCAACAGCCGCAGGTCGTTGGACAACGCGACGTTCCGATCGAACAGCCGGGAATGCCGGTAAGAGACAAGGACCGCTTGAAGCAGAACGAACAGGAAGATCGCCTCGTACAGCATCTCCGTCGTTTGAATAACCCGCTGATACAGCAGCACATCGTTGATGCACGCGATCGCGATACCGATATAGCCGACGATATTGACCCAAGCGCCATCTCTTCGTCTGCGAGCGGCGAGGATGCAGACGTAACCGATCGTGTACAGAGAGAACAGAAACATGGTCGCGAACTGATAAGTAAGCGTCTTCGTGTAAACCTCGGCAGGTGTTGCCGCAATATAGAGAGCGAACAGCACTGTGAAGGCATGCGACAGGTTCGCCGCCATGCGATTCATCTCGCGAGGGAACATCTGCTTGATAATAAGCACCAGGATCAGGTAAGCGGCGTATCCGGTCATGTAATCGAGCTTGACAATCGATTCCCAACTCAAGAACGGCGCGACGAGATCAACGAGATACGTGTCCTTGATCCAGCCGCGCAGACCGATATCGACGGCGAACAGGCCTACGAATAGGGTCGAGAGGTCTCGTCTTCGGGTGCCGAATATGATCAAGTGATACAGTCCGATAACCAGAAGGCCTCCGATTGTGAGCGTTGCGGACAGCTTGTTCATGATCAAGCGATTCTCAAGATAATCGGCATCGCCGAACGTGACCGCCCGGAACGAGCCTTCGCTTCGGAATGTAAAATTCGAGAATTGGACGACTACGATCGCTTGGGTGCTCGACGGCTCGAAGAAGAGCAACTTCGTGCGGGACTGCGGGGTCTCTCCTTCCTTCGACGCGCCTACGGCGCCGATGCCTCCGAGCAGCTTGCCGTCGATCCATACCTTGTATGCGCTGGCGATATCGTCAATGTACAGCGCCTTCTGGCGTCCGATCTCGACGGGCAAGAGGGCAAGCTTCAAGGAATACGTCCCGTATTTGAAGCGGGACGCCTTCTCCTCGGGCACATGAATATAGCTCGGTTTGCCCGTCTGAAGGGCCAGTTGATCGGGATTCAGCAGCTCATTCGCGTACCATTCCCACTCTCCCTCAAGAGATACGGATTGGATGGGGGCGTCGGCGAAGGTCAAATCCGCCGTGCCATAACGGACGTACGAAGGCTGAGCGGAAGTCATCGGCACGCCGAGAACGGAGCAACAAGCGGCAAGCAAGAAGAGGAGGCAGAGAAGGAAGGGAGAGATACGTATGATGACGTTCACCTGCTATCTTTAGCGTAGAGTATCCATGATTTGCTCCGGGGTTCGTGCTATGATTGAAGGGTGCCGCGCAAGCGAGCGATACTTCAATCCGGAGGTTCCAGGGAATTGGCTGCTTACCGAATATTCATTATCGATGACGAACCACTCATCAGCCATGCGCTCCGAATCGTGATCGAGGCGGAAGCCGACATGGAAGTCGCGGGCGTTGCCGACAGTGGCATCGAAGGCTTGGCGGCGATCGATCGACTCCGGCCCGATCTTGTCCTGATGGACGTACGGATGCCGGCGATGGACGGGATCGAATGTACGCGAAGGATCAAGCTGCGTTACCCCGACATGCTTGTCCTCATTCTAACGACATATAACGAAGAGGCTTATATTATCGACGGTCTGGCACACGGCGCGAACGGCTATTTGCTTAAGGGACTAGACTTTGCATTGCTGGTATCCACCATCAGAAGCACACTCCGAGGGCAGTACGTGTTGCCGGCGGAAGTCGCGGCGAAGCTATCGGCCTACTTGATGAACAACAAGCCCGGCCTCCAGGAGTTAAACGCTCTTCCCGCATTCATCACCGAGCGCCATACCCTTACGAATCGCGAGAAGGATATTCTGCTGCTGCTGGGCAACCGCCTGTCGGTTCGCGAGATAGCCGCCGAATTGAATATCGGCGAAGGGACGACCAAGAATTATTTAACGATCATCTACGAGAAGCTGAACGTAGCCAACCGCTACGAGGCCATCGATCTGGTGCGCAACGGCCGCTGACGATCCTGCGCTCCGTTGAATTGCTCTCATTATAATACAGGGAAGCTCTTGCGGTAAGTGACGTTAAGTCATAGACCCGGGCCGCTGTGTCGACGAGTTGGCCGGTGGTCGGAACGTTCGTTTAACATCCGTGACATATAAGGAGAAGGGGCCCTGGGGGCCCCTTCTCCGTTAAAACAAAACAATTCCTTCATTGAACCCTGCAGCGAGCTTCTCTATTCTCTTATAATTTTGTTCCGACAGCTCAACCTTGATAGCTTTGGGTGTCAGAGCAAAATAGGCACAACAAAATGGCCTGCGCGACATGGATTTGATCTTCGAAATCTGTATAATCAGATTTCGATCTCCCCGTTCGAAGCCGTAAGCCTTTAATGCATCCGCCCAGAAATTCAGCGGACCGGGCAAGTAATATTTATCAATGTCGGTGAAGGCATATACCTTGCGGTCGCTTATATCGTGTTCGATATATAGCGTGTCCTCAACAGGTATATTAATCATGGAGTCAAGGCCCGTTGTTGTGCTTGTAACCGAAAGCCAAGCCATCAAGCCATCTCCTTCTTACTTCAAAAGTTCGGCCGGCGTTTCTTCTTGGTGGATGTAAATCCAGCTCGCCGTAGACACGATCGCCGTAGCAATGACTCCGAGACTTACGGCAATTCGGTAGGCAATCCTCTTTGTCATGTCCGTTCACCTCCTTTCATATGGATTAATGTTAATGCTTGTACGAAGAACGAGGCGACCAGCGGCGGCGAGTCGACAAGGAGTGCCGTACTGACAAGAAGCATGGCTGCGGCTCTCATAATAGGATAATGGTTCTTCTTGACTCGGGTAATCGTTACAAGGTAAGGTGCGAAAATAAGGATCAGGAGAAGACTGGCCACTGTTACGATTACTTCGATCCTATAGCTGAACTCTGCCAGAGACAATGCGGTTGCTCCGGCTGTCGACACTACGATACATAAAGTGCCTGATTTTAAATGGACACCGCCGGTAAGCTGTCTGAGTATCGCGTACGAGATAAGCACAATGACAGCCTCCGTGAATCTGCCAGTGAATACGGATATCATTAAGGTTATGCCGATAATAAAAAATGCATTTAGCAGGAAAGAGAGCGAGTAGCGCATAACTTCAATACTTGTGGGAGCCTCCGGCGCTGCCTTCTTAATACGAATCGCGAGCTTGTTCGCCAAGTGATGGATCATGCGCCTCAAGATCCTTTCGTAAGTAGTATGCAACAAGTAAAGCGGAAGACACAACGAAAATAATGAGGTTCGTAAATATGGATTCGAAGGAAATCATGAGTCCAAGGACAACAATTATAGCCGATATCAATGAGACGACGAAGATTCGTTCCCCTTTAAACCTCAGCTTTTCCAACTCGAACGTAAATCCTTTGCCCAGCTTATAAAATCCCCAGCCGATGGACATACCGATTAGACCGGAAAGGGCTTGGACGGTATATCCTTTCCAAGCTATGTCCTGAACTTCATGAAGAGAGAAGTACCCAAGTGAGGAATAAATGATTACAGTCTGGATGGCTCCGACATATAAAGCCCCGCTTAATGTTATTAGGATAGACCAAATGAGCGGAATGCGGAGGTAGGCAATGAAGAAAATCGTTGTCAGCACAACGTTAATAATTGTAGAGAGTCCGCTTAACGACAGCTCTTCCCGAATAAAGAAATTCTGAATGTTAATCAGGGTTGAAACAAGAACGACTACCCCCATGATCTTGAAAAGGTTGATCCGAAATAAAAAGAGAATGGAAAATACCGCGAAGCTCTCGATTAGTGAAAAGCTCATGTATCCCAAAAAATCTTCCACGTCTATAACCCCTCACCTTCAATATCGTACGCGGGCAAATCGGAGACAAGAGATCACGCGGGAATAATATATCCCGACTAGAAAAACGTGTCAATATAAGTTGAGAGGTTTAACTGCTTTTATATGTCCCCATAATGGGAGTATATAGGAGCGGTTCCTGGGAGGTTTAACGATGATCGTAGTCTGTCCTTCTTGCCACAAAGAAGTTAAAGTGAAGAGCAACGGGCATGCAGTGTGCGAATGTGGAGCTCGAATTAAAGTTGTAAATTAAAAAAAGGCCTTCGGATCTACACTTTCCCCTGGACTTGGGATACCCTATGTGTAAAAATTAGCTTAAATTATCACATAGGACGTGTTGGGATGAGGTATTTACATAAATATTATCATGATTTGAACACATCCGATTTCGAAGCGTTATATCAGGATCGGCTCTCATCCGATGTATCCGTTCGTCTGGGCTTGCATATACGCCCCATGAATCAAGCGCGGCACTATGAGCTTTATTTAGTGCCGACCCTCAAGATGATCTCGCTCACGAGTCGAATCTATCGAACATCTGCCCAATTTGAGAACGTTTTCCGTGGGCTTCCGCCCATCGCACAGAGACAATTCATCAACGAATGCATTGCAGAAGAATTGTTCCATACCAACGATTTGGAAGGGATAAAGAGCAACAAGGAGGAGCTTATCCGAAGTACTCGAGACATTTTCTTGAATAAGAACACGAAGAAGAGATTCGATAGCATGATTAAATCCTACTTCAGTCTGCTTAATCAGGATGTTGATTTTCCACGGAGCGCAAGCAATTATCGAGCAATTTATGACGACATCACCAAGGGAGAGATCGAAGCGGATGAACTGCCGGATGGCCGCTGGTTCCGCAAAGAGATCACCTACATTCTGAAGAAGTCCGGTACGGGGAAGGTCGTTCATCAGGGAATGACGCCCGAGAGTGCTATCATCGAAGCAATGGAGCGATTGTCCGAATTTATGGGCAATGAGGAAGACGGGGTGGAATCTCTTATCAAGGTTGCCGTCGGACATTATTTTTTCGGATATGTTCACCCCTTCTACGACGGCAATGGACGGACGTCAAGATTTATTAGCAGTCTGTATTTGTCCCGCAGTATCGGCACTATTCCGGCTCTCTCTCTATCCCGGGGATGCAACAAGTATCGAAACAACTATTTGAATTCCTTCGAGATCACGAATAGTCTCCGCAATTGCGGAGAGATGAATCTCTTTATCGAAGTGTTCCTGGGCATCATCAGTGACACACTGGAGTCGATGTTAAACGAACTGAAGGAGAAGAGTCAGCTTCTTAAACTTGCAAGCGACAAGCTCGCCGCGGATGACCGGCTCAGCGTTCAGGATCGGAAGGACATCATGTTCATTCTGGCGCAGAACCACTTCTTCGATGCGAACAGCGGGCTAACTGTCCAGGAGCTTGCCTCCATATGCGAGAAGTCTGAGGTTACCATCCGAAAAATAATGAAGGAACTCGTTGGACTGTCCGTAGTGGATTCCAGAGGGGAGCGTCCTATTTATTATTTGATTCACAAGCCATACTTAGAGAGCCTGGAATCCTAGGGCGCTCGCCTCCTTCGCGATAATGCGGCCCCTTGTTCCATAAACAGCACGATTCGTTATTCACTTTCGCGGCGAATCGCTCTATACTAACGTGGATAATGATAATCAATATCAATGTTAGGGGTTATTGCACATGTTAATCGTTAAACGCTTGTTGCCATTAGCGTCAATCGTGCTGCTTATGCTGCTGCTCGCCGCCTGCGGGAGCTCCGATAAGACAGAGAACGGGGCTTCCGCTTCCTCGCCGGCCGCGTCTTCCTCCGCAGAAGCTTCCGCGGACGCTTCTCCATCCTCGTCGCCGGCCGCATCCGCCGAATCGGGCGTCCGCACGTTGACCGATGCGATGGGGCATACCGTGGAGGTTCCGGCCCATCCGGAACGGATCATCGCGCCGTTCCTGGAGGACCCGCTTGCCGCGCTCGGCCTGAAGCCCGTTGCACAATGGGGCGCCGCCGGCCAGCCGCAGCAGTACCTGCAGGACAAGCTCGCCGACGTCCCGGTGCTGAATATGGACGAAGGGCTGACGGCGGAGGAGACGCTCTCCTATACGCCCGACCTGATCATCTTCGCTTCGCCGGCTTACATGGCGAAGATCGATTACGATCAATTCTCGAAGATTGCGCCGACGTACGTTCTTGCGGAAGACGGAGCGGACTGGCAGACAAGCCTCGAGAATCTCGGCGCTCTGCTGGGCGAAGAGGACGCCGTCAAGACGGCGCTCGAGCAATACGACAGCAAGCTCGAAGCGGCGAAGGCCCAGCTCGGCTCGCTGCCGTCCGAGAAGACGGCGGTTCTCCTGCTGCCGCAGGACGACAAGAGCTTCAAGCTGTTCGGGCCGAACTTCTACGGCGGCAAGATGCTCTATCAGACGCTCGGCTTCCAGCAGCCTGCGGTGCTTAATGGAGACTTCGAGGCTTATTCGATGGAATCGCTCGCCGACCTGAAGGACGTCGACTATATCTTCGTCATCTCCGGCACCGGCCGTCCGAAGCCGCCGACCGACAACGCCTTGTGGCAGGCGCTCGGAGCCGTGAAGGCCGGCCATGTCTTCGAAGCGGACTCCGGACACTGGTTCAACGACAACCTCGTCGCGAACGAATTGATCGTTCAGGACGTAGTGAGCGCCGTCCATGAATAGGAAGCGGCAAGACCCGGACCTGCGGCAGGATGCCGCGGGTCTTCTTGGATTTAAGCTGCAGGATGTGCGCGTGCTAAGGGATGCTCCCCGGGCCTCGCTTGCGGAGAGAGCCTTCCTCGAGGCCCGTTCCCATCTGCTCATCGTCGCGAATTGCCCCGGCGGCCGGCTGGTCGTCGACGGGCATCCGCACGTCCTCCGGCCGGGGCTGCTGCTCGTCTGCGCCCCGGGACAATTGATCGAATGGACGAATTACTCCGGTCATTCGCTGGAGCTGCTGCTGCTCGACTTCGCGACCTTCGCCGCAGCGCCTGCAATCGCCGAGTCCGCTTCGTCCCCCGCAGCCGCACCGCCGCAGCCGTCTCCGGCCGAGGCCGAATTCCCGTTCCGCGGGGAGGCGTCGCTGCCCTCCGGCATGTCCGCGGCCTCCCTCATCGCGGAGATGGCCGACGGATGGAGCCGGAATACGGCATCCGCCCGGCTGCGCTGCGAAGCTCGCCTGCTTGAGCTGCTGAGCGTTGCGCTCGACCACCAGGAGCGGCAGACGGAATTCGCGCTGGAGGCGTGCCGATTGGAGCTGGAGCGCCATTATGCTTCCGACATTACCGTCGATTCGCTGGCTTCCGTCGCGGGGCTCAGCCGCTTCCACTTCATGCGGCTGTTCAAGGAGCGGTTCGGCAAGGGAGCGATGGAATACCGGACCGAGCTGCGGCTGCAGGAAGCGAAGCGGCTGATGAGAGAAGGGGACCTGCCGCTCGCGGAGATCGTCTACCGGATCGGCTACTCAAGCGAGAGCTACTTCAGCACCTTGTTCAAGAAGCAGACAGGCATCGCGCCCGTCGTCTATCAGCGCAACCAGAGGCGGCGGATCGCAGCCTACAGTTGGGCCAACATCGGGCAACTGCTCGCGCTGCGAATGATCCCTTGCGCGGCTCCGCTGGACCAGTTCTGGACCGACCGCTACCGTTCCCGGTATTCGTACGAGATCGCGACTCCGCTCAGCCATCGCTACGACTTCAACCTGCAGGCGCTGAGCGAAGCCCGTCCCGACTTCATCCTCGGCTTCGACGGGCTCATTCCTGCCGAGGAGCAGGTCAAGCTGAGGGAGCTCGCGCCCTCCCTGTTCCTGAACTGGGAGGACGACTGGCGCGCGCACTTGCGGCAGACGGCCGCCTTCCTTGATCGCGAAGACGAGGCGGAAGAGTGGCTGAGCCATTACGAGGCGAGAGCCGCTTCCATTCGCGAGCGGATGGGGGCCGCGGCGATACGCGGCTCGCTGCTCGTCCTGCTCGTCGGTCGGGACCGGATCATGGTGCTGGGCCGGCGATCGGGCACGGTTCTGTACGACGATCTCGGCTTGGCGATGCCGAGAGGAGTCGGGGCGGCCCCATGGTTCCTTCCGGTCGAGGCTTCCGAGCTGGCGGCGATGGAAGCGGACCGGATGCTTGTCCATGTGGATCGGAACCCGGCGGCGGAGGCCCGGTGGACCGAATTGACCGAGACGCTCGGCTGGCGGCGGCTTCCCGCCGTGCAGGCGGGCAAGGTGAAGCTCGTCTCCGGCACCGACTTCATCGCGGCTCCCTGGAACGAGTACGCCGCGGAGCCGATTGGCCGCTTCCTCGAGAGCTGCGCGGAGCTGCTCTAGCGCGGTTCTCCGGCGGCCGCCTTCCTGCTAGAACCCGCCGCCGCGGCGAAGGCTCCGGTACTTCGTCGGCGATTGCCCGTGGAAGTCGGAGAATTGTTTGGAGAAGTAGTGGACGGTGTCGTAGCCGAGCTGCTCGGAGATTCGGGTGACCGATTGGTCGCTCTCGAGCAGAAGGGCTGCGGCTTTTTTCATTTTCAACCGGAGCTGGCAGGCCTTCGGCGTCATCCCCGTCGCGCTCTTGAACAGGGCGTAGAAGCGGGACTTCTCCAGTCCGCACTCCCGGCTCATCTCTTCATGGGAGAAGCGAGCTTCCGGCTCCCACTCCATCCTCTCGAGGAGGCGGGCGATGCGGCGGTCCGCCGAAGCCTCCGTCCGCAGCTCGCGATGCGCCTGCAGCAGCCAGGCCTTCATGAGGGTGGAGACGAGAGCTTCGGCGTTATCGTCCTCCTGGCCGTGCCAGCCGCAGATGCGGGCGAACCAGTCCGTCAGCGGCGAATGGGCCGGAATGCGGGCGTGCGCGGGCAGCTCGTCCAGCTCCGGACACTTCGCCTGCGGCGGCATAAGCTGCGGATCGGGCCGGTCCGTCTGGAAGGAGAAGCGGGAGAAGAGGGGCTCCGGCTTCCCCCACAGGTCGCAGTAAATATTGTAGGCTTCCAGCGGTGCGGAAGGGGCGGACAGATGGAACGAGTGGGGCTCGCCCGGACGGATGAATACGAGCGAACCGACGCCGACCGGATGCGGGTGTCCGTTCACCGCAATCGTGCCCTGTCCGCGGGCGACCAGATGGAACGCGTACGTATAGCCGACGCGGGTCTCCTCGTGGTAGCCGCCCCGATAGATGTAGCGATGGGCCTCCCGGACATAAATATCGGTCTCGGCCAGCCTTCCCGAAGTTGTCGCCAGCTCGCTTCTGTTTCGTAACATGCTCAACACCGCCGGAATATTCTATAAATGATGGAATGCCGTTTAAAGACGTTGCTCACACCTCATTATACACTAATGACAACGCTTAACAGAATAACGGGAACCGCAATTCCCCCGTAGAGGAGCCGAAGATCATGCGCTTCAGACAGGTCCATCTGGACTTCCACACCTCGGAAAAAATTCAAAGGATCGGCCAAAGCTTCTCCAAAGCCCAGTTCCAGGAGATGCTGAAGGTCGGCCATGTCGATTCGATCACGGTATTCGCCAAGTGCCACCACGGCTGGGCGTACTTCCCTTCGGAGGAGAACGAGATTCACCCGCATCTCGCCTTCGACCTGCTCGGAGCGCAGATCGAGGCCGCGCACGAGATCGGCGTCAAGACTCCGGTGTATCTGTCGGCCGGGCTGGACGAGCGGCTTGCCCGCCTGCATCCGGAATGGCTCATTCGCAGCGAAGATGACCGGATGAATTGGGTGAAGACGTTCATGGAGCCGGGTTACCACCAATTCTGCATGAACTCGCCCTATCTCGACGTCCTGATCCGCCAGATCGAGGAGGCGACGCGCAAGTACGATGCGGACGGCATCTTCCTCGATATCGTCGGCGTGCGGAAGTGCTACTGCCATACGTGCACCAATCAACTGCTCGGCGAAGGCAAGGACCCTCGGGATAAGAAGAACATTGCCGAGCTCGGGGAAAAGGTGTATGCGAACTATACGAGGAGGGTAGAGGAGGCCATTCATGCGATCAAGCCGGAGATGCCGATCTTCCACAACTCCGGCCATATTACCCGCGGGCGGCGCGACCTGGCGGCGATGAACACCCACCTCGAGCTGGAGTCGCTGCCGACCGGCGGCTGGGGATACGATCACTTCCCGCTCTCCGCCCGCTATGCCCAGCAGCTCGGCTATGACTTCCTTGGCATGACCGGCAAGTTCCACACGTCCTGGGGCGAGTTCGGCGGCTTCAAGCATCCGAACGCGCTGCGCTACGAGGCGGCGCTCAGCCTCGCCAACGGAGCGCGCTGCTCGATCGGCGACCAGTTGCATCCCGAGGGGCTGATGGACCCGGCCACTTACCGTCTGATCGGTGCGGCTTACGCGGAGGTCGAGCGGAAGGAAGCGTGGTGTGCGGGAACGAGCAACGTGGCGGATGTCGGCCTGCTGTCGGTCGAAGCGGCGCTCGGCGCGGCGGCGGCTCACGGCGGAGGCGGCGATTCCGACGCGGGAGCGGTGCGAATCCTGCTGGAGAATCATATTCTGTTCGACGTCTTGGACCTGGACTCCGACTTCTCCGCGTACAAGGTGCTGATCCTGCCGGATCGGGTGACCGTGGACGAGGCGCTCGCGGCGAAGCTGAACGAGTACGTGAAGAGCGGCGGCCGCCTGCTCGCGACCGGAGCGTCCGGCCTGAATCCGGAGCTGACGGCGTTCGCGATTGATCTCGGGGTTCGTTATGCCGGTCCGAATCCGTTCAAGCCGGATTACCTGAAGCCTTCGTTCGAGCTTCCGTCCCTCGGGGACGCGACCTTCGTGCTCTATGCGGACGGACAGCGGGTGGAACTGGCGATCGGAGGCGAAGAACTTGGACGCCGCGAGGACTCGTACTTCAATCGGGACGTCTACTCCTTCTGCTCGCACCAGCACACGCCGAACGATCCGGCGACCGGCTCGTCGGGCATCGTGAAGAGCGCAGCCGGCGTCTATATCGCCTGGAACGTCTTCGCGGATTACGCCGAGAAGGGGTCGATCACCGTCAAGGAGACGGTGGCCCATGCGCTGAACCTGCTGCTCGATCGTCCGTCGCTGGAGACGACGCTTCCGGCCCAGGGCGTGGCGACGCTGCAGCATCAAGCGGCGGAGAAGCGGTTCATTCAGCACTCTCTGTACGCAAGCCCGGTGCGCCGGGGGAAGAATGTCGAGGTCATCGAAGACATCGTGCCGCTGTACGATATCGACGTGACGGTGCGGCTGCCGGGCAAGGAGATCGCCCGCGTCTATCTGGCACCGGAGGGCGAGGATCTGGCTTACGAGACGGACGGCGACCAGGTTCGCTACCGACTCGGCAAGCTGCACAACCACCAGATGGTCGTGCTCGATTACAACAATTAACATAGGCAGCCCGCCACCAGGTGCTTCCCGAGAGGGGAGCGCCTTGTTGCCGCTGCGAGGTCGCTCGGGCGAGTCCGGAAGAACGCCGCGGCCCCTCTGCAATTGACTTTTTTTCCGCAGAGCCCTTATAGTAGAGGCACCAATCGGCAAGACGACCTGGACGACGGGAGGAATCGCCATGAATCTGTTACGGACCTTCCGGGGACGGAAGTATCTCCAGCGGACGCTGCTCAGCTTCATCCTCGTCGTGGTCCTGCTGGCGATCGCCTCCACCCTTCTGAACGCCAACGCCCGCGACAAAATGCTGCGTCTCCAGAACGAAGCCGATCTGAAGCTGCTGACGCAGATCAACTATAACATCGAGAACATGAACGGGATCGTGAAGAACCTGGCCGTGTCCCTCTATAACGACGACGAGCTGATCTCGCTGAAGGCCGGCGGGGACTACAAGCAAAGTCTTCTCAAGATTTACCGCCTGGATCGGACCGTCGCCGATTCCCCTTATCTCCATGCGATCGTGTTCTACAATCCGACCCAGAAGCGCTACTTCTCCTCGCTTAATCATAGCATGAACAGCGACTTGCTCTACTCGGAGCTCAGCCGGTACACGAACGAGCATCCGAACGTGCCGAAGCTGCAGCTCATCCCGCTCGATCTGGACGGCGGCGAAGGCATCGACGTGTTCGCGTTCTTCCTGTACGACGGTCCGACGCTCGGCTCGGTCAACGACAATGTGCTTATTCTGACGGTGAAGCCGGATTGGATGCTCGACAATGTGAAGGCGCTTAACAAGCTGGCCGAGAGGGAGAACGACGGCTTGTTCATCGCGGACGGGAACGGCAAGATTCTGATCTCAAGCGAGAATGCGGAGTCGGACGTGCTCGGGATGAAGAATGCGCTGCTCGGCCGCATCGGCGAATCGTCCAGCACGCTGGACGACTTCACGTACACCTACGAGGGCACGAAGTATAAGGTCACTTACCTGAGCAAGGGATTGAACAATTGGAAAATCGTCAGCGTAAGGGATTACGACGCCGTGCTCGGAGGCGTTCGGCAGTTGCAGGCGACGGAGCTTATCGTGACGGTATCGGTCGTTCTGCTCGCCGTTCTGCTGTCGGTCTTCTTCTCGCTGCGGCTGTATAAGCCGGTCGGCCAGCTGTACAGCCTCGTGCGACCGGACGGGCGGGAGCTGCCGAAGGCGAACGACGAGATGTCGGTGATCGCCGCCACGTACAAGGGAATGCTCGACAAGCTGTCGACGCTTGAGCAGGAGCAGGCATCGCAGGTCAACATCGCCAAGGCATATCAATTGAGGAGCCTGATCTCGGGAAGCGAGGGTGTGTCGGAGGGCGACCTGCAGCAGCTCCAGTCCCAGTACGGACTCAGCCTTGCCGTGCCGGGGGAGATCGTCGTCGCGGTGGCGAAGCTGGATGGGCTGGAGGCGCTTGTCGCGGAGCAGGGGGCGCAGGCCGAGTCGCTATACAGCTTCGCGATCGCGAACATCGGCCAGGAGCTGCTCGGCGGGGCGTATTGCTGCGAGGCGGCGGACATGCGCAGCGGCCATCTTGTCTTCCTTGTCAGCGGTGCGGAAAAGGCGGGTGCGAGTGCGGGCGCAGGCGCGGGAACGGGGGCGGGGATCGCGCTTGCGGGCCTGAAGGAACGGTTCGCCGAGCTTCAGCGGACGGTCGGGGATTATTACCGGGTCTCGTTCACGGTGGCGTTAAGCCGCCCGTTCTCCCGTTACCGGGAGATTACGCAGCACTACAAGCAAGCGCTCCGCCATGCCGACTACCGGCTGCTGCTCGGCAAGGGCTCGATTATCGAGCCGGAGGCGATCGCGGCGAACGAGCGCAACCCGGACTACCTCGTGCCGACGGAGCTGGAGCGCCAGCTGACGGAGGGGCTGCGGAGCGGCGACCGCGGACGGACGGAAGAAGCCTTGGCTCGTTGGAAGGCGGCCGTCGGCGGCTTCCGCTTCGAGAATATTTATGCGGCGGTGCTGCACCTGGCGATGACGCTGAGCAACACGCTCGGCGAGATGAACCAATACCACCTGAACCCGCTCTCGGTCGACTTGCAGGCGGTCAACCGCCGAATTCTCGGCGCGGAGACGCTGGACGACATCGCGGCCGTGCTGGCCGAGGTCATCGGCGAGACGATCGACCGGCGCCAGGCCGGCAAGGAGGACAAGAGCCAGCTCATCGCGGACACGATCAAGGAGATCATCGGCCGGCACTACGCCGACCCCGATCTCAACGTCCAACGGATCGCCGACATGCTGAAGATGAACCCGGTGTACCTCGGCCAGACGTTCAAGGCGCAGGCGGGCGACACGGTCGTCGACTGCATCAACTCGACCCGCCTCTCCCGCGCGCGGCAGTACCTCGAGCAGCAGGATCTCACGGTCGCCGAGATTATGGAGAAGGTCGGCTTCGGCAACGAGAGCTACTTCTACCGGCTGTTCAAGCGGCGCTACAGCGTCACCCCGAAGGAGTACCGCCTGAAGTTCTCGATTGATAAGCATACTTGAGTGTGCGAATGTGGTAAAGATATTGCTAGAAAGGCAATGTTATTTCTCTATTTCAAGCGAACTCCCCCTTTTATAATGTTCAGTGGAAGAGCATTTTGATAAGGGGGAGTTTGATTGATCTATCATCATCGTAAGATTGCGATCATGCTGTGTATGCTGTTGATGGCGCAAGGCTTGCTCAGCGGGCGACTACCGGAAGCCAATGCCAGCGAAGAAGTTTCTTCGACTGCGGAAGTCGTGTCCGTGATAGCGGCCACTTACTACGTCAGTCAGTCGACCGGCGAAGACAGCTATGACGGACTGGCGCCGGAATGGGACGGAACGCACGGCCCCTGGAAGACGCTGGAGAAGGTCTCGGATCAGACGTACTCGGAAGGGGATACGATCAGGTTAAAAAGCGGAGACGCTTGGAACGAGCAGGTGACGCTGCGCGGCAGCGGCACGGCGGAGGCTCCCATTACGCTGACTTCATACGGTGCCGGCAACAGACCCTATCTTTACAGGGACAATGGCATCGACGACGAGGTCATCCGAATTGACAATGGAGACGGCTATGTCGTACAAGGCTTGGAGATCGCGAATGCCCGCAGAGGAATTCGAATCATTGCGGACGGCAATACCAAGCCGCGGTTCGAGCATTACCGGATTCAGGACAATTATTTTCACAATATTCAGAATTTATATGGCAGCTCCCCCGGCGATGAAGGCACTGCGATCGATTTGGTTACCGTCCCCGGCGACAAGCCGGTCTTCGCCGATATTCAGATTCGCAACAATATATTTAGGCAGACGGAGATCGGCTACATTATGTGGAGCGATGGAAGCGCTCCCAGGCAGGAGGATGTTCTGATCGAGGGGTCCACCTTTATGGAGAACGGACGCAATCAGGTGTTCCAGTGGAGCGGCCAGAATGTGGACGTCATCAATAATTTATTCTACTACAATTATCCGACCAAATACTTCGGAGTCGGCCTGACCTCCGTGCTGACCGAGAGCCTGTCGGGGGAGGAAGGGGTATATAACGAGGTCGACGGCAACGAGTTCGGGTGGGCGGGGACGTATCCCGGCGATCACGATGGAACGGGTTATGACTTCGAGAAGTCGGGAGACTACATTCACTTCACGAACAATTTTATCCATGACTCCTACCGATACGGGGTTATGTTCATGGGCGGCCAGGTGTTCCATGATCTCGTATTCGACAATAACATCTTCCAGGGCAACACGCTGGGCACTAAGGATTCGCCGTTTAACGTGTGGCTGCGCGGAGATAATTCAGGGTCGGGACAGTTCTCGGGCAATCAGTTCTACAGCGATGACGGAGTGACCGGGTTCTATCAGAAGCCGGCGGGGTTTACCTATGCGAACAACACGGACCCGGCAGCGGAGCCCGGCTTCGCTGCAATGCCGATGGTTACGCAAGTCGTAACGGGGCCGGCGGAGCGGACGTATACGTTCGCAAGCGCAACATGGGGGGCCGAGCTCCGCTATACGCTCGACGGCAGCGTTCCCGTTGCGGACAGTCCGTTATATACGGGGCCGATTGCCGTCTCCGGCCAATCGACGGTTGTGAATGTCAAAGCGTTCATGACAGGTCTTCATCCGAGCAAAACCAATTCGATTATGGTCGACCTTCGGGAATCGGCGGAGGGAGACGGTCCCGCTCATTGGTGGAAGCTGGATGAGACGACAGGAGACCTGGCGGAAGACAGCGTTGGCGGAGCGGACGGCAGCTTGACGAACGGCGTCTGGACGGCGGGCGCGGTCGACGGCGCCTTGGAATTCAACGGAATTGGCAGCGCCGTCGATGTGAACGATGCTTCGCTCGTCGACATCGCATCGAACTTCACGATGTCGTTCTGGGTCAAGCCTCGTTCGGAGATTACGCTGCAGCCGGAGGCGGGCAACGGCATTACCGGCGATTCCGGTCAACGCTATGCCATCGCTCCCGCATATAGAGGCGGCGGCGCCAACTCGACGGATGCGGGCGCGGGGGTATCGATCGGAACGAACGGCATCAGCGTCGTGGAGCATTCCGACATGTACTTGCCGGCGGTGCTCGTAGATGACGGTGTGACGTTTGATCCGGAGAAGTGGACGCACGTTGCGGTCGTCTATAAGAAAAATCAGCCGTGGCTGTATATCAACGGCGTGTTCCGAAAGGCGGGCTACACAAGCGCTAAAACCGTTCATCCAAGCGCGGATATTGGAGGCTCGGGCCTCGGACGCTTCGACGGGCTTGTCGACGATGTGCGCATTTACGACCGGCCGTTGGGCATTCAGGAGCTGCAACAGATGAGTGTCCAAGCCCATGAGACGGAGATTCCTGCGTTCGCCGCACAGTGGGACTTGCTTAATGCTCCGGGATCGGGGACGGAGCACCCGACGGGCGTTGCCATGGACGATAACGCCATCGTGTTCTCGGGCGACGGCTACTATACCATCACGGAAGGCGAAGTAGCGGGCATTAACGGGGCCGTATTGAAGAGGCCTATAGACGCCGCCGGCTTCAACGTCGACTTCACCGTACAACAGATCTCTGGCGACCTGGCAGCCGAAGACGATTCCTGGGTGTCATTCAGTGTGCTGGACTCTCCGCAATTCTTCAACGTAGTGAAGCCGGAGCAAGCCCAGGGAATTGTCGTGCTGATGCGCCAATGGAACGGCAAGCTGAATGTGGAGCCTTATAAGCTTACCGATGCGGGATTCCAATCCCAAGGGGCGACAACGCTGGATACGTCGGCGTTGAATCACGCCTACGAATTAAGTCTGGAAGAATCCGGCGGCATATGGACGCTTATGATCGACGACACCGCGCTGAACGGAGACTACGGCGACCTGATCGGGACGGTGCTGGCGGGGCAAGCCTACGCGGCAGTCGGTCTCTCCGACAAGAACGGCGGATGGAACCGAGTCGCGATACGTGCCGTCAACGGGGAACAGGCCTATGGCTTGCTTCAGGCGCCGACCTGGCAGGACGGGTTCTTGAACGTCGGGAACGTCGGAGCCGATCAAGCGACGCTGAGTTGGGGAGGCGCGACGGACAGCAGCGGCATAACCGGGTACAGAATCTATCGGGACGGAGTCGAGATCGCACAAGTCGACGGCAGCAGCTCCAGCTACATCGCAACCGGACTGGCTCCTGCAACTTCGTACACGTTTAAAGTGGAAGCCGGCAACGGGAAGGGGCAATGGAGCGGGCGGGGACCGGGCGCTCATGTCACAACCGATTACGAGGTTCCGGACGATATGAGCTTTGCAGACGACTGGCAGTTGTATACAGGGCAGCAAGGAGGACAAGCTCTTCCGACGGAAGCGAGGCTCGGCTCCAACGGGATTGTATTTATGGGCTCCGGCTATTACACGGTAGCGGGCGGCGAGGTTGTGCCGGCTAACGGAGCGGTGTTCAAGCAGCCGGTAGACGCCGATCAATGGTTTGTCCGGTTTACGCCGGAGCAACTATCGGGCAGCTTGTCGGCGAATGAGGACTCGTGGCTGGCGATCAGCTTGATGAGCACCGTCAATTACTTCGATGTGCTCGATTCGTCCAAGGGACAAGGTATTGTGGTTCTGCTGCGGGATACGGGCGGGAAGCTTACCGTCCAGCCGCACAAACTGACGGCAGCCTCAGGCTTCGCAGCGATGCCTGAGATCACACTGGACGCGCAGACGCTTCAGCAGCATGAATTGAGGCTCGTCAACGACGGCGGCCTGTGGCGGCTCTCGGTGGACAATGTACTGCTCGACGGGGATTATTCGGACATGGTTAACGATACGTTAGGGTCGAACGCTTACGTTCAGATCGGCTTGTCCGACAAGCTGAATAAACAAAATCGAATTCGGATTCATACGGTCAACGGGTACGCCGCTTATTTGCCGGATCAGACCGAGCGGGCGATGTCTCCCTTCTGGCAAGGAGATACGATGTACGATGAATCATTGTTGATGGTATCGGCCGATGGGGCGATGCCGGAAGCCTCGTTGCTGTTCGAGCCGACGGACATTCTGTCTGTTCGCAGCGCCCGGCTGGACAAGACCTTCGTCGAAGGCGAGGATTGGGAATATTCGGAGGGGAAGCTGCGTCTGCTTCCCGGCTCGAGCATTCCTTACATGACGGAAGCCGAGCTTTACCCGGTCCAGCCTGCTCCTAACGAGAGCGTCGACAAGAGGGGCGGAGGAGCCGTCTTGCTGAAGGAGGGATCGTTCTTCCACGATCGGCAGATCGTTGTAACCTACAAGCATGCGGAAGGCGAATGGGAAGGCCCGACGCCTTCGCCGGCAACGGAGGCGCTTCCGCGCACATTGGCCAAGCTGGATGCCGGTCAGCCGCTTAAGCTGTTGGTTCTCGGCGACAGCATCGGGACCGGGGCCAATGCGAGCGGCATTATCAATGCCCCGCCTTACTTGGCCGATTGGGCGACGCTGCTTCAGAGGACGCTGGAGAGCCGCTATGGGGCGGATATTACGCTAATCAACTATTCGCAGCCGGGCACGACCACTCTCTGGGGGATTGAGGAAGCGGAGATCGCTGCGGCGGAGCAGCCCGATACGGTTATTCTGGAGTTCGGCGGGAACGATGGAGTCGGAAGCGACGAGCTGTATTCGCCGCCGTTATTCCGTGCCAACATGGAGACCATGATGAGCTTGTTCCGGGAAGAGAATCCCAACGTTGAGTTTATTCTCGTAGGCCCGAGTCTGGCCAACCCGGAAACTTACTTTGACGGGAAGCAGCGGCTTTATCCCGCCGAGCTGGAGCAGTTGGCCGAAGAACAGGAAGGAGCGGCTGCTGTCGACATGATAGCCGTTCATGAGGAACTGCTGCGGCACAAAGCGTTCCGCGATATGACGGGCAATAATGTGAATCACCCCAACGATTTCCTGGTCAGGTGGTATGCTCAGATGCTTGCCGGAACGTTAATTTCTTCTTCGGACGATGCGAACGAGCCTGGCGGCGAGGGGACGCCGACGAATCCGAACCAGAACCCGAATCCGCAGCCTGGCGATTCAAGCGCGACGGAAGGTGCCGCGACATCCGCTGTTCAGGAGGCAAGCCGGGAACAGATTGCCCAATGGGTCCGCGAGGCATCGCATTCTTCCTACGTCAAGCTGACGCCTGCGGGACAGGCGGTTGACGTACAGATTGCTCTATCGGAAGGATTGCCGGTCGGGATGGAGTTGACGTTAAGTGTCGATTCATTCGCTAATCCGGACTGGATCGGGATCTATCGCTGGGACCAGGAGCAATCGGAGTGGATTTATGTCGGCGGGACGCTTGATGCGAGCGGTCGGCTTAGCGCGACAATCGATCGCAGCGGCGTCTATGCCGTACTTGCTTATGAGCGCTTATTCTCGGACGTCCCATCCGGCCATTGGGCGGAAGGAGCGATCAAGCGGCTCGCTGCCGCGCATATTGTCGAGGGAATCAGCGAAGCCCGATTCGAACCGAATCGACAAGTGACGAGGGGCGAGTTCGCTGCGCTGCTGGCAAGAGCGCTGCAATTGACGGCAGACGGAGCAAGTCCGTTCATCGATGTCCCGGAAGAAGAGTGGTACGCCCAAGCGGTTGCCGCCAGCTTCGAAGCCGGCATCGTGAGGGGGATCTCCCCCGATTCGTTCGGTCCGGACAGTCCGATCTCCCGGGAAGAGATGGCTGTCATGCTCATGAGGGCATACGATCGGAATCGGAAGCCGATAATCGCCCAAGATTCTGGAACGTTGTCCTACTCGGATAAGGAAGATGTCTCCGTATGGGCTCGCGCCGACATTGCCCGCGCAACGGAGAAAGGGTTTATGCAGGGGGTAGGGCAGTCCCGGTTTGCACCGGAGCTTGGCGCGTCCAGAGCGCAAGCCGTCGTTGCGTTGTCGAGGCTGCTGTCCTCGATAAGAAGTAGTCAATAATTTATCCCGAAGGTAAAAATGTTTGTCTAATCTCCGTCCGATACCGTAGCTACAATGAGAGGGTAAACCATCATTCGCAAGCCAGGGGGGCTAACATTGTTTAGAAAACAAATTGGTAAGGCATCGCTCTTGACGGGAACGATCTCCGCGATGCTGCTTGCTTCGGCATGTTCTTCGGGCGGCAATTCGGAGAGCTCGCCAACCGCTTCGACAGCATCCGCGCCGGCCAGCGCCGCGTCGGAGAGTGCTGCACCCGCCCAATCGGACATTAATCTGCTTGCCTATTCGGAACCGGTGACGGTCACGATGGGCGCTACGATCGGGTCCGGTATTAATTATGCCGAGGGAGAAAGTGTCGACGATAACATCCATACGAGATTAAACAAGGAAATTCTCAATATCGAGTACCAAAATAAATTCGTTGTCGAAGCGTCCAAGTTCACGGAGAAGATCAACTTGGCGATCGCAAGCAATGACCTGCCGGATGTTCTGCTTGTGGGTGCGGAACAAATGCAGAAGATGATTAAGAACGATCAGCTTGCGGATCTGACGGAAATTTACGGCGACTATGCCTCTGCCGAGCTGAAGCGCAATCTCGAGTACCAGAACAAGGTATCGTTTATCCCGGCCGAAGTCGATGGCAAGCTCTACGGGATACCGGCGCCCAAGGATTACGGCAACTCCATTCCGATCATGTACATTCGACAAGACTGGTTGGACAATCTCGGACTCAAGGTGCCCGCCACAATCGACGAACTGACGGCGGTGGCCAAAGCCTTCGTAGAGAACGACCCCGATCAGAATGGCAAGAAGGATACGTACGCGATTTCCTTGGAGAGCGGTTCAAACACGCTGGCCATGGATGCGATCGCTTCTGCTTACGGCGCTTACCCGAGCATTATGGTGGAAGACCAAGACGGCAAGATTGTATACGGCAGCACCCAGCCGGCCATGAAGGAAGCGTTGCAGAAGATGCAGGAGCTCTACGCGCTGGGGGCGTTCGATCCGGAATTCGGGATCAAGGACGCTGCGGTCACCGCCGAGAAGGTAATGGCCGGCAAGGTGGGAATCATGTTCGGAGCATTCTGGAATCCGTTATACCCGCTGAAGCAGAATCTGGAGAACGAACCGAACGCCCAGTGGAGCGCCTTCCCGATCCCGACATTGGATGGCGGCGAGGCGGTGCCGAAGGCGTTGCCGTTCACCAATGAATGGATTGTTGTCCGCAAGGGATTCGAGCACCCGGAAGCCATCGTCAAGTCGATGAATCTGTGGACGGACATGGCGATCAGCTCGGAGCCGGAGCTGTTCCCGGAAGCGCAGGTTCGTTGGTACGAGGCGCTGGCAACGACGCATAAAGGTCTGGAGGCGCATAACTACGCCAAGCCGTTCTTCTTCGATTCGCCGTTCGGCAATTTGGAAGTCGGCAGAGAGCTTCGGGCGTACAAAGAGTCCGGGGACGAATCGAAGCTTGTATCGGCCAAAGCCAAGGATGTGCTGGCTAACCAAATCCAACCGGGCGGACTTCAAGGCTGGGCTATGGAGAAGATGTACTATGAAGCCGAAGCGGTGTTGGACGGCTATAAGAATCTGGTCTACCCCGCTTATGTCGGCGCTTCAACCCCGAGCATGCTGTCCAAGGGACCGACGCTAGGCAAGCTTGAAGTGGAGACGTTCACGAACATCATCATGGGAGCCTCGATCGATACGTTCGACGACTTTGTCGCGAAGTATCACAAGTTGGGCGGAGATCAAATATTGGAAGAGATCAATCCATAACCAATAAGGCTTGAAGCATCGGGCTTTGCCGCAAGCAAAGCCCGATTGCATGCTTGGGGGGAGATTGGAATGCCTTATATCCGAATAAAGCCGTTAAAGTGGAGAAGAAGCTGGCCGCTGCATCTCATGCTGCTGCCGGGAATGGCCCTGTTATTTTTGTTTCAGTACATTCCCATGATCGGGATCGTCATTGCCTTCCAGGACTTCGTTCCGACGAAGGGATTCTTCGGATCGGAGTGGGTCGGATTGCAACATTTCGACTATATGCTCAGCCTGCCGGATACGACCGAGATTATCGTGAATACGTTAACGATTGCCATTATGAAGATTGTCCTCGGGCTGCTTGTTCCGATTATATTCGCCCTATTGTTAAATGAAATCAGGCAAAGCGGCATCAAGCGCTCCGTTCAGACCATGGTGTACTTCCCGCACTTCCTATCCTGGGTTATTCTGGGCGGAATTCTGATTGATGTATTGTCCATGAATGGAGGAGCCGTTAACCGGATCTTGGGATGGTTCGGCCTCGGCCCCTACTTCTTCTTGGGAGACCCCGGCTTGTTCCGCGGAGTTGTCGTACTTACGGATGTGTGGAAGGAATTCGGCTTCTCCACCATTATCTATCTGGCGGCGCTAAGCGGCATCAACCCGGTGCTGTACGAGGCTGCGGTTATGGATGGCGCCGGTCGCTGGAGACAATTGATCAACATTACGCTTCCCGGGATTGCGCCCATTGCCATTCTTATGGCGACGCTCAGCATCGGGGGAATCCTGAACGCCGGGTTCGACCAGATCTTCAACCTGTACAGCCCGCTGGTATATAAGACCAGCGATATTATCGATACCTGGGTTTATCGTGCCGGATTAATTGATATGCAATACGGCTTGGCCACCGCGGTCGGACTGCTTAAATCCTTCGTCGGGATGGTGCTAATCTCAATCTCCTATTGGGCAGCCTCGCGTTTCGCTAATTATCGGATATTCTAGGAGGTCCACTTTGAGAAGATACGACTCGATCGCTTATAAATGGTTTTCTGCAGGGAATCTGGTCTTTGTCATTGGTGTGGCATTGGTCTGCGTCCTCCCGCTTGTGCATCTCATGGCGGTCTCGCTTAGCGAGAAGGGGGCTGCCAATGCCAATTTGGTCGGGCTCTGGCCAGTCGGGTTTAACTTCGAAGCGTATAAAGAGGCTTTGGCTAACGAGAGGTTCTACGCTGCCCTTATTGTCACGGTAAAAAGACTGCTTCTCGGCGCGAGCGTGAACATGCTGATTACGTTTCTGATGGCCTATCCGTTGTCCAAGGAGGAACATGCCTTTCCATATCGGAATGTCTATGTGTGGCTAATCGTATTTACGATGCTGTTCAGCGGAGGCCTTATTCCGGGATATATGCTGGTCTCCCAGTTGCACCTGATCGATTCGGTATGGGCGCTTGTTCTGCCCAGTGCGGTTCAGACCTTTCACGTTATTCTTCTGCTGAACTTTTTCCGCCAGCTTCCGCGGGAGATGGAGGAGGCCTCTTTTATCGACGGGGGAGGTCACATCGTAACACTGTTTAAAGTTTATTTGCCGCTGTCTATGCCCGCAGTAGCAACCATCATTTTATTTACCATGGTGATGCATTGGAACGAATGGTTTACAGGGCTGATTTATATGAACAAGGTAGAGCTGTACCCGTTGCAGACTTATCTGCAGGCATTGCTGGATCAGACGAAGAAGGCGGTCACGATTGACGATGCGCGAAACGCAGCCGAGTCCGCACGCCGCTCCTTGTATTCGGCCCAGATTTTTATGGCGATGGTTCCCATTCTGCTCGTGTATCCTTTCTTGCAGAAACATTTCACCAAAGGAATTGTACTGGGCTCGATCAAGGAGTAAATTTGGAGGAGGTCAACGATAGATGAAGCCTGTAAATATTATATTGGATACGGACATCGGTCCCGATTGCGACGATGCCGGAGCCGTTGCCGTTCTTCATTCCCTGGCAGCCCGGCAAGAAGCCAACATTGTTGCGATGATGCATTGCACTTCGAGCAAGTGGGGGGCAGGCTGTCTGGATGCCCTCAATACCTATTACGGCCGTCCCGATATCCCTGTCGGCGCGTTGCGGCAATCGGGATTTCTGGATAAGACGGAGTATGAGACCTTCAACAAAGCGCTGGCTCTTGAATATCCCAATCGCTTCCGGGGAGACATTCCGGCTCCGGACGCAACCATTCTCTATAGGCAGATGTTAGCCGATGCGCCGGATCAGTCCATTGTCGTCGTAGCCATTGGTCCATTAACGAATTTGGCGGATGTACTGTCCTCTTCCCCGGATGAGACAAGCCCATTGTCCGGGAAGCAGCTTATTACGGATAAAGTGAAGCATCTTGTCGTTATGGGAGGCACGTTCCCGAGCGGCAAGGAATGGAACTTCGAGATGGCGCCTTTATCCGCCCAGAAGATCGCCTCGAGTTGGCCGACGCCTATCTTCTATACGGGATTCGAAGTGGGAAGCAGACTGATGACGGGAGCGCGCTTGTTGAAGGAGGCTCCTCCCCGCCATCCCGTCCGGCTGGCCTACGAGAGATTCGGCCTTGCAGACGGCGTGCGACCAAGCTGGGATTTGACCGCCGTATTGTTCGCCGTAAGAGGGGTGCAAAGCGGGTGGACCCTGTCGGAACGCGGAGCTATTGAAGTGTCGGCGGATGGTTCTAACGGATGGAAGCCGGGAGATGGCCTTCATCATTATCTTATTCTGAATAGATCGCCCTCGGAGATGGAGAGTTTGCTGGAGGAGCTAATGATCAGCTAGAGGTGGCAGGGAGGATGCCGTTTGTTTGCTAACCGGATACCGCGCACTCGCGTGTTTACGAAGATCGTCATCGTTTTCTTGCTGGTGACCATCCCTTTGATGATGTTTGCTCTGATTACGATCCAGATCGGCAAGAGCGCTGCAACGGAGCGGGCCGAGGCATCGTCCCGGGCGCAGATGAACCTGTTTATGAAGGTATTGGAGGATGAACTCCGCAATATCGGGCAGATGCTGATTGTCTTGAGCAACGATGCCGATCTCCCCGCCTTTTACCTGCAGCAGCAGGAGAAATTCAGCTTCAGCAACGTCTCCATCTATCAGAACCTGAAGACCAAGATGAGTCTGTTAAGCTACTCGAACAATTATATCGCCGATGTCTTCGTGATCTATCCCGAGTTGAACGAATCCATCTCGTTCCGCGACGGACTGAGGGAGATCGACTCCAGGGAGCGGGAGATCCTCTCGGCCGTTGCGCAGCAGAGCACGACGTACAACCGGTATCTGGATCGTCAGTTTCTGACATATACGATTGAATTCTCAGGTCTCGGGCCCGACCCGCAGACCATTTCCTACTATATCGGAGTAAATATTTATAAGAATCGAATCGTCGATGCCTTAAAGGCGATCGAGGAAGACAGCGCCTTCCATGTATTCCTGGTCGAGACGGCCGGCAATCAGTTCATTGAAGGCACCTCTTCGTCCGATCTCGATGAGGGGATCTATGCGGCCATGAATAATGATGCTCCGAATATTCCCTCTCAATACAATGTCCAGGTAGGCAACAGTCATTATGTGATTCTGACGGAGCCTTCCGCAGACAATTTGTTCAGCATCATCGCTTATGCCAACGAACGCGAATTGCTGAGACCGATGCACCAGTTGCGCCAGTGGTCGGGCTGGCTGTGGGTTATAACGGGAGTCATTATTACGCTGTTCCTGATCTTTATCTACAAGCAGATCCATTCGCCGCTGCAGACCCTTATTGCTTCGATGAGGGCCGTGGAGAAGGGCAACTACGGCACGAGGCTTTCCCATGCGCAAGGGGACGAGTTCGGTTACGTTTATAAGCAGTTCAACAGCATGACGGAGCAGATACAAGTTCTTGTTCAAGAGATGCTGATTAAGAAGATCCAGTTGCAAGAAGCGCAGCTAAAGCAGCTTCAATCCCAAATCAATCCCCACTTTCTGTTTAACTGTCTATACCAAGGATATCGAATGGCTAAGTCGGGAGAGACGGACAATGCATCCAGATTGTTTAAATATTTGGGCGACTACTTCCGGTTTGTTACCCAGCACTCCATGTCGGAGTATGTTCGCCTTCGAGACGAAGTGGAATTTACACGCACCTATCTGGAGATACAAACCCTAAGATTCTCCAATAAGCTGACTTACCGCATGGATATCCAAGAAGAGTTGGGCGATCTGCTTATCCCCATGCTGTTGCTGCAGCCGCTTGTCGAGAATAGCATCCTGCATGGGCTTGAAGAGAAAGAAGGAGTTGGGCACATTGAGGTCAAGATTACCGGAACAGCGGAGATGGCGCAAGCCATTGTGAGCGACAATGGGGTGGGAATGACCGAACAGCGAATGCAGGAGGTTGTCCAATTGCTCAGCAGTCCTGTCTATGACCAGGCGCATTGCGGACTGTGGAATGTCCACCAACGATTGCTGCGCAGCTACGAATCGTCGCGAGGCCTGCACATCCAAAGCGATGAACGGGGAACCCGGGTCTCTTTTGTTTTCCATAGACCTGCACAATCGAGCAACGATCCGAGGCAAGGAGATGATTCGTATGTATAGGCTGCTGATTGTCGACGATGAACCGTCCATTGTCGAAGGCTTGGCGCAGATGATCTCATCCCATGAACTCCCCTTGAAGGAGATACGCTTCGCTTATTCTGCCGGCGAAGCGCAAGAGTATATGGAGCGGGCCCTGTTCGACATCGTATTGGCCGATATTCGGATGCCCAGAATAAGCGGTTTGGAATGGATAGAGTCGGTCAGGAAGGCGGGCTGGAAGTGCAAGGTGATATTCCTGACGGGGCATTCGGACTTTGAATATACCAAGAAAGCCATACAATTGGGCGTTAACGATTACCTGCTTAAACCGGTCGACGATGAAGAGATCATCGGAAGCTTGCAACGGGCCATTCATGAGCTCGATCAAAGCCTGGACGAGATGATGTCCATCAGCAAGGCGCGGCAGAAGCTCCAAGTATCCAATGACAACCTGAAGAATCAAATTCTTGGCGATTTATTGCTGCAGCCCAGAAACATACCGCCCGGCGGCTCTATAAAGTCCACATTGGGATTGTTGGAAGTGTCGCTCGACGAGCAAGGCGACGTATTCCTTGCGTTAATGCGAATCGATTATTGGGGAGAACGATTCCAGGCTGCGGATGCAGCGCTGATTCGTTTCGCAATACACAATATGACCGAAGAGATGCTGGAACACGGTTTTCATCTGGAGACCATAAGCCTGGAGAACCGTTTAATCGGTATGCTTGTGCAATCGGATTCTCCTTCTCCTCGCGATACGGATAAGATTGCCTTTATTATGGAAAGTGTACAGAATACCGTGTTCCGGCTGTTGGGAGTCTCGTTGTCGGTCGTATTTCGTTCTGTTCCAATCAACTGGGGAGAGCTTGGACCTTATTACCGCCTCATGAACGAACAATTGCTGCATTCGACCGGAACGGGAATATGGATGGATATGGGGGGGCGAGAGCACGCTGCACCGTCGGCAACCCGGAGCGAGGAGCCCGCAGGCTCTGTCCTGATCGAGCAATTGAAGAGTTATGTCATTCATCATTTAAGCGAGGATTTGTCGTTGGACATCCTGGCCAGGCGGTTCCATGTTAATCCGACTTATCTGTCCCGGTTGTTCAAACAGACTACAGACGAAGTGCTCAGTCATTACATAACGAAGGAGAAAATGAATGCGGCGCGTCAGCTGCTGCTTCAGGATGGAATGAAAGTGAGCGAAGCGGCCAGACGCGTAGGTTATCATAACCCGAATTACTTCGCCAAGGTATTCCGCAATTTGTTCGGGATGTCCCCGCAGGAGTTCAAGGCCAAGATGTTTCTCTAACGGAGTTGAGGTCTGCAAGAACCAGACGGACGAAGCTAAACGAAGCCTCCATCATGAGATGGGGGCTGTTGGCGTTCCCGGGATTCCGCTTCCCCGCCCATCGCCGCTTGATCGCCCCAAGATGAGTAACCACGACGCAAGCGCATCGCCACTACACCCTTCTAAGCTCTGTACAGCCTCGCAAGCCGCGCCGCTACAGATTTCCTGCACACGTACAGCCGCGCTTTACAGGAATCCTGCATATGTACAGTACCGTCTTCCGGGGGCTCTGAGCTATCGTTAAACCTGCAAGCCGGACCCGATCCGGCGGCGAGTATGACGGCAAGGAAGGAGCACTCGCGATGACGAACCCAAGCGCGCACCCTGCACACAACGAATCCGCAAGCGCCGCTCAAGCACCATCACGCACCCCATTAAAGCCCGTCGCAGGTCCCGAGCCCAAGCCTAAGCCCAAGTCGTTCCTCGGCCGGGAGCTGAAGCACCTGAAGACGAACCGCGAGCTGCTGCTGCTGTCGGTTCCGGGCATTCTGTACAAGCTGATCTTCGCTTACTTCCCGATGGTGGGCCTTATCATTGCCTTCAAGAACTACCGGTATGATCTCGGGATGTTCGGCAGCAAGTGGGTCGGCCTCGACAACTTCCGGTTCCTGTTCACGACGGACACCGCCTGGCGAATTACCCGCAACACGGTGCTGTACAATCTCGGTTACATGGTGTTCACGACGATCGGGGCGCTGCTGCTGGCGGTGCTGCTGAACGAGCTGAAGGCGAGGTATACGAGGTTCTACCAGACGGCGCTGTTCCTGCCCCACTTCCTGTCGTGGGTGCTCGTCGGCTACATCGCTTATGCGTTCCTGAACCATTCCGACGGCTTCATCAACCGGACACTCGAGTCGCTGGGCATGAATCCGATCAGTTGGTACCGGGATTCCGCGCCGTGGCCGTTCATTCTGATCCTGGTGCATCTATGGAAGGCGATCGGGTTCACGACCTTGATCTACTTCGCCGGCATCATGGGCATCAGCGGCGATTATTACGAGGCGGCCCGGATCGACGGCGCGACCAAGCGCCAGATGGCGCTCAAGATTACCGTTCCGCTGCTGACGCCGCTCATCATCATCATGAGCATTCTGTCGATCGGCAGCATGTTCCGCGGCGACTTCGGCCTGCACTACTTCATTCCGAACAATTCCGGCTTCCTCTACTCCTCCACGGACATCATCGATACCTATGTGTACCGGGCGCTCCGCGAGGTCGGGAACGTGAGCATGTCGGCCGCGGTCGGGTTCTATCAATCCGTCGTCGGGTTTATCCTGGTGCTGCTGGCTAACGGCATCGTTAGGAAAATAAACCCGGAACACTCGATGTGGTAAGGAGGGCAAGAGGATGGAAGCGAAATATTCGGTTGCGAAGCTGCTCAATCACACGTTCTTTACGATTCTGTCGATTCTTGTTGTCCTGCCGTTTCTCCTCGTCATCGCGGTGTCCCTGACGGACGAACAATCGCTCACGCAGCACGGCTATCAGTTTATTCCCCGCGACTTCAGCCTGAATGCGTACCGCTACATGCTCGATTCGCCGGATATTCTGTTCCGGGCATACGGGGTGACGATATTCGTCACCATCGCGGGAACGCTCGTCAGCCTGCTCATCACCGCGATGACCGCTTACGTCATCTCCCGGCCGGATTATCGCTATAGCCGGGCCACCACGTTCTATGTGTTCTTCACCATGCTGTTCAGCGGGGGACTCGTTCCTTCTTATATTCTGATTACGCAATACTTGCACCTGAAGGACAGCCTGCTGGCGCTGATTCTGCCGATTCTGCTGTCGCCGTTCAATATCATGGTCATGAAGGGCTTCCTGTCCAAGATTCCGCTCGAGGTCATCGAGTCGGCCAAGATCGACGGGGCGAAGGAGTATCGGATCTTCTTCCGGATTATCCTGCCGCTGGCGACTCCGGCACTCGCTACGCTGGGCCTGCTCATCGCCTTCGCTTATTGGAACGAGTGGTTTAACGCCATGCTGTACATCGACGATCCGAACAAGGTGCCCCTGCAGCTTCTGCTTGTGAGAACGCTCAACAGCATCGAGTTCATTACGACGAATTCGGAATTCTCGCAGCAGCTTGGCATCGACCTGGCCGACTTCCCGAACAATTCCGCGCGAATGGCGATTGCCGTGCTGGCGGGAGGGCCGATGCTCGTTATTTTCCCCTTCTTCCAACGCTTCTTTATCCGAGGACTTACGGTTGGCTCCCTCAAGGGTTAACATAATAAACAACAGAAAATGTAGGAGGTCGCACGCATGTTGAAGAGAAAGCTAGGCCTGTCCGCACTGACCATGGTCGCTGCCGCATCGCTTGTCGCCGGCTGCGCATCAAGCAACAACAACGGCAAGAATGCTGCCGGGACGAGCGAGGCTCCGTCTTCTTCGGGCGCCGCATCGCCGTCCGCGTCGAGCGCCGAGCTGAAGCCGGTTGAACTGAGCTGGTATTATCCGCTCAGCCAACTGCAGCCGGACCAGCAGAAGGTGGAAGACGCCGTCAACAAGATTCTCAAAGAGAAGATCAACACGACGGTGAAGCTGAAGCCGGTCTCGATCGGGGACTACGTGCAGAAGATGAACACCGTTCTGGCTGCCGGAGAAGAATTCGACATCATGTGGACCGGCTACCTGATCAAGCCGGAGGAGCTCGTTCGCAAGGGGGCGCTGCTTCCGCTTGACGACCTGCTCGACCAATACGCTCCGACGCTGAAGGCGGATATGCCGCAGTACATGTGGGACGGCCTGACCGTCGACGGCAAGATCTACGGCATCGCGAACCAGCAGATCAACGGTTCCCGCTACGGCTTCATTATCCAGAAGCGGTTCGCCGACAAGTACAATCTCGACACGGCCTCCATCAAGACGATGGCCGACATCGAGCCGTTCCTCGAGCAGCTTAAGCAAGGCGAGCCGGATATTATTCCGTTCAACGGCTTCTATGTTCCGATCACCCACGACGATACCTTCTGGGGCGTTCCCGGCCTGGACGATCACTTCTACATCAAGACGGACGACCCGACGTACCAATTGTATCGCTATCCGGAGGAAGAGCTGGACACCTACCGCCTCATGAGCAAGTGGTATAAGGAAGGCTACATCTACAAGGATGCGGCCACGGCCAAGATGAACGATTACCAGGCCAAGGGGCAGCTCGCCGTCGAGTTCAACAACGTCCTGAAGCCGGGCGTCGAAGCGGAGGTCAAGGCCAAGAACGGCGGCAACGATGTCATTGTTGTCCCGATCAGCGACTGGTTCACGAACGGCTACTCGGCCACGACGAACCAATCGATCAGCCGCACGTCCAAGAACCCGGATCGCGCGATGATGCTGCTTGACCTGGTCAACAGCGATCCCGAACTGTATAACCTGATCATCAACGGCATCGAGGGCGAGCATTACACGAAGGACGCGGACGGCTATATCACGCCGGTGGCGGATACGAAGTATCGCCCGAACATGGACTGGGTATTCGGAAGCGTATTCAACTCCTACCTGAAGGAAGGCCAACCGAAGGATGTCTGGGAGCAGACGAAGAAGATCAACGAGGCGGCCGAACTCAATCCGATCGGCGGCTTCAAGTTCAACTCCGAACCGGTCGTGACCGAGATCGCCAACCTGAACGCAGTATGGGGCGAGTACAAGAAAGGGCTGACGACCGGTACGCTCGACTTCGACGAGACATGGCCGAGCTTCTACAAGAAGCTGCAGGAAGCCGGCGAAGACAAGTACGTCGCCGAAGTGACGAAGCAATTCGAAGCGTACCTGAAGGAAGCGGGACTGAAGTAAGATCTGCCCAAGGACGAATTCGCAGGGCGTAAGTTGCGCGCGGAGGTCCGCCGCTCAAGGCGAGCCGGCGGGCCTTCGCGCGTTAATCTTATAAATGAGAGGAAGGGAAATGATGATTCGTAAGAGCTTCATCTCTATGCTTCTTGTAAGCCTGTTGCTGTCGCTTCCGCAAGTGTTCTCACCCGTCTACGCCGGGGCCGGGGGCAATGACCCGCAAGCGGGCATGCTCGGCAAGGCTCTTTATGTAGCGCCGAATGGAAGCGATTCCAATCTGGGGACGATCAACCACCCGTTTAAGACGCTGGAGAAGGCGCGCGATGTCATTCGCGGGCTGAAGACCCATGGCAAGGGAGGCCTTCCGACGGGCGGCATTACCGTCATCTTAAGGGAAGGCGTATACGAGCGCACGTCCAGCTTCGAGCTGGGCGAGGCGGATTCGGGCGAGGCCGGCAAGCCGATCGTCTACAAGGCGTATCCCGGCGAGACCGTCCGGCTGACGGGCGGTCATAACCTCGAGAAGAACGGCTTCGTTCCCGTGACCGACACGGATGTGCTCAGCCGCATCATCGACCCGGATGCGCGCGGGAAGGTGCTTGTCTATGACCTCGCCGCCCATGGCCTGACCGATTACGGCGTCATCAGCCGCCACGGCTATTACCTGGCGAACGACCTCAGTCAGGTGCCGCCGATGGAGCTGTATGTCGAAGGCCAGGGGATGACGCTCGCCCGCTGGCCGAACGATTCCACGGTGCAGATGGACGAGATTCTCGACCCCGGCCCGACGAAGAAGGACGCGGACCTGCAGGATCGCGGCGGCACGTTCACGTATACGTACGATCGCCCGCAGTACTGGACGCAGGCGGACGACATCTGGCTGGACGGCATCTTCGGCTACAGTTGGGAATGGTCGTACAACAAGATCGAGTCCATCGACACGACGAACAAGACGATTACCTTGCGCTACGGCGAGATGAGCGGCATCTTCAAGAACTGGTACCCGGACTTCCACTTCGCATCGAACCTGCTTGAGGAGATCGACATGCCGGGCGAGTATTACATCGACCGCGATAACGGCAAGCTGTATTACCTGCCGAATGCGGAATTCCTGGCCAGCGCAAGCCCGGAGATCACCGTCACGATGCTGAAGACGCCGATGATCAACGCGCTTAACGCGTCCTACATCACCTTCGACGGGCTGATTCTCGAGAACGGCCGGGATTCGGCCGCCGTCATCGCGGGAGGAAGCCACACCACCATCGAGAACAGCGAGATTCGCAACTTCACGAACAGCGGCGTGCTGATCAACACGCAGAGCCGCTTCTTCTACAGCGAGATCGTTCCCGGCGCAGGCACTTACAACGGCGTGCGGAACACGCACATTCACCATATCGGCGGAACGGCGGTTACGCTGACCGGCGGCAATCGGACAACGCTCGAGCCCGGCAACAACTTCGTCGAGAATTCGCACATTCACGACTTCGCCTACTACCACAAGGCGTACAATCCCGGCGTCCACCTGTCCGGGGTCGGGAACCGGATGTCGCACAACGAGCTGCACGATGCGCCCCATCCGGGCGTGCTGATCTTCGGCAACGATCATCTGGTGGAGTACAACGAGATCTACGACGTGTGCAAAATGTTCTCGGACCTCGGGGCGATCTACATGAACGAAGGGGAGAAGCCGCAGAGCCGCGGCACGCTGATCTACCGCAACTACTTCCACAACATCGGGGAGAGCAAGGCGGGCGTGCAGGGCATTTACCCCGACAACTTCACGATGGGAATTACGATTCAGGAGAATATTTTCTACAAGATGGGCAATTCGGCCATTCTCAACAACGGCGGGTCGCACATCCGGACGAAGAACAACATCATTGTCGACGCCAAGGTGCCCTACGACTACTCCGATCTGTATCTGGGGGACAGCCCGGACGGCCAGATCGCGAAGAATTACATGCCGAAGTGGCAGGCGCTGTTCGCGGCGAACAACGATTGGGTCGGCACGCCGTATCTGACGAAGTACCCGGAGCTGGCGGACTTCTTCACGGAGAACCGCTATTACCCCGACACCAACACCTTGCAGGGCAACGTAGTCTACAATCCGACGGTGACGCGCAGCTCCACGACGAACGCGAATGGCGCGTACGACAAGTACAATCTGGTTCAATATGCGGACAACTGGGTGACGACGACCGACCCGGGCTTCGTCGATCTGGCGAACGGAGACCTGTCGCTGGCGCCGAGTGCGGCCGTCTTCACGGCGATTCCCGGCTTCCCGGACATCCCGTTCGGCGAGATGGGGACGGAAGGCAAGGTCGGGCCGGCGACAAGCCCGGATTCGTACCCGGTTCAGGATGTTGTCGTGTATAACGACGAGATCACGGTGGACCGTTGGCACAGCGTCAAGCTGCAGACGGCGCTCCTTCCCTGGAATGCGACCAATCAAATCTTGAGCTTCGTCTCCGCGGATACGGCGATCGCGACGGTCGACGCGGCGGGAGTCGTCACCGGCGTTGCGGTGGGGGATACGACGGTGACCGTAACCTCGCAGGACAATCCGGCGGCGACGGCAACGGTTGTGGTGCACGTGGCGCAGGGCGACGGCGTTATGGACCGGACCGACTTCGAGAACGGAGCCAACGGGTGGCCGCAGGATGCCAACCGCAGCATCGTCACCGAGAACGGGAACCACTGGTACAAGCTGCTGAACGGGGCGTCGGCCATCAAGGAGAAGGCCTTCTCCGATTACGAGCTGACGTTCAAGATCCGGACTCCGGCCACGATGGGGGACAACGCTACTCTGTATATTTTCGACCGGCAGAATACGAACCAACCCGGCCGCATCGGCTATCGGAACCGACCGGACGGCACGTCCTCCTGGCTGCTCTACAACGCCGCATGGGCGACCGTCAAGGAGGTCAAGCTGCCGGACCGCGATCTGCTGCCGGACACGGAATACGAGGTGAAGGTTATCGCGAGGGGCGGCGACATCAGCGTCTATCTGGACGGCCAGCCGCGGCTGAAGACAACGAATCCGACGTTCAACGCCTCCGGCAAGGTCGGCTTCTACATCAGCGATATGCCGAGCCTGCTCATCGACGATATTCAGTTCAAGGAGCCGACGACACAGCTCGCCGGGATTCTGCCGAATGAGAGCAGCGTGCTCCTGACGGCGGGCGAGCAGAAGACGCTTGCGGTTGCGCTCGATCCGTCCGATACGCCGGACACGGCGCTGCTCTGGGAATCGGCCGACCCGGCGATTGCGACGGTTGACGCGAACGGAACGGTCAGCGCGGTCGGCTTGGGCGAGACGACGATCTCCGTAACCTCGGCGGTGTACTCGAACATTTCGGCGCAGATCCATATCACGGTCTCGAGCGTCATGCACTTCACGGACTTCGAATCCGGCGGCAACGGCTGGCCGGTCGATCCGAACCGCAGCGTCGCGGCGGACGTGTACGGCAACCGCTGGTACAAAATTCTGAACGGCGCGACGGGCCTTCTGGACAAGACGTTCACGGATTACCAGCTTGAGTTCAAGCTGAAGACGCCGGAGACGATGCCGGAGAACGGCACGCTGTACATCTTCGACAAGCAGGATTCGGTCGGCTCGACCCGGATCGGCTACAAGAGCAAGGCGGACGGAACGTCGTCCTGGATTCTGTACAATACGAGCTGGCTGAGCTTGAAGACCGTTGACCAGCCGGAACAGGACTTCGCGGCGGACACCGTCTACAACATCAAGGTCGTGGTTGAGGGCGCAAGCTACAAGGTGTATGTCGACGGCGTTCTGAAGCTGGAAGGCACGGACCCGAACCATCGGCCGTCCGGCAAGGTCGGCTTCTACGCCAGCGGCTTCAGCTACTTGATGTTCGACGACGTGAAGTTCTCCCTGGTCGAACCGGAGGAGGAGACGGAGGCTTAGGCTGCGGAATCGGGGCACGGGTCGCCCCGCCGATACTGCCTGGTGTCGGAGATTTATGTGAAATTTCGCATTCGTGCAGCTTGGCGGCGGGCGGTTTGAGCGGTTTTATGTGAAAAACAGCATATATGGAGGGAATCTCGGTTCGAGCAGTCGCATGTATGTCAAAAATCGCATAAAAGGGTCGCGATGCCCGCCAATTCCCGTCGGCGAATGTGAAAAAACGCATAAAATCGCAAATTGCCGGCGTTAAATCGAAGGCAGCGAATCGCGATGGCAGCGGCGATCCTCCCCTCGGGAGGGTCGCCTTAACGATTTTGCGTCTGAATTATACCTGGATTCATACCTAGATTCACACCTACAAGATTCGCGAGGAGAGACAGCCATGAGACGTTGCATGTACCGAGCGCAATGCCGGCCGGGAACGGAGCCGGAAGCCTGCCTGAAGGCTCTGAAGCGGGACGCCGAGGGGTGGAGGAGCCGATTCGGATTCGCCGTGGACAATGCGAGTCTGTTCGCATACGGAGACGAGTGGTTCTTCTATTGCGAGAGTGAGAGCGAGGAGGAGGAGCTAACGCCGGATTCGCTGTTCGCCGAGGCAAGCGAGTGGCTGGCGGCTTGGCCGGGAGGAGCGGGCGGCGGGGCGCTCGGCGAGCGGGCCGGAGGCGAACGCGAAGAGACGCGCGGAGTTCGCCATTGGGCTCCGATGACGGATATTTTCCACTATCAGCGGCCGGTGTCGCGGGAGCATTGGCAGCGCCGCAATCCGGAGCGGACACCGTTCGGGCGGATGGCCGTGCTGAAGCCGGAGGAGATTGCCAGCTACGTCTATTACCACTACCAGTACCAGGAGGAGCGGCCGGGGGATGGCGACAAGTACGGCATCATCGGTCTGCATGAGAACGTGCTGTTCTTCTATTCCGAGCTGCCGGCCACGGTTGAGCCCGCCCCGTACGAAGGGAAGCTGAAGACGAAGCTGCGCCCGGACGACTGGCAGGCGGTCATGGACCCCCACTTCGTCCTGTGGGAGGGGGCGAAGCCGGAGGAACGCGTCTGGCGCCGGCTGACGCTCGTCCTCGAGACGCGGGGAGAAGAAGGGAGGCGGAGCTGATGGCGGAACGAATGAAGGAACAGCAATCGGTGACGGCGGAACGACAAGAGGTGATCTTAAACGGCGACTGGGACTTCATGCCGCTGTACGATGAGCCGCAGCGGCGCGAGCTGCCGGAGCGGCTTGTCTACGAGGAGCGGAAGGTGCGGGTGCCTTCGAGCTGGAAGAGCTCCTTCATCAACGCGCGGGGGAAGCTGTTCGGCGCCATTCCCGAACACGGCTACGCTCCGCTGGACCTCTACGGTTATCCGCAGGAGTGGAACGATGCCGAAGCGGGCGTGCTGCACCGCCGCTTCCGGGTTCCGGCGGAGATGGCCGGACAGAGGATTGTCCTGCGGCTGGACGGCGTTATGGAGAAGGCGGTTATCTATCTCGACGGGGAGCGGATCGCGAGCTGGGAGGACGGCTACCTGCCGCTTCGGCTGGATATTACGGAGCGGGCCGTGCCGGGGAGCGAGCATGAGTTGCATGTCGTCATCGGCCGCTTCGACCGGGTGACGATCGCCTCCGGTCAGCAGAAGATCACCGGGCTGGCCGGCTCCTGGTTCAGCTATGTCAGTCGCGGCATCTGGCAGGATGTCCGGCTCGAGAGCTGCCCGAAGACGGCGTTGGCGGACGTCGTCATTCGCACCTCCGTTCGGCAAGGGACCCTTGAGGTGCTGGCCTCGGTCGAATCGGTTGCCGAACGCGGCCCCGGCCGCCAGAGGCTTGCGGCGGTGCTGCGGGTGCGGGAGCGGGGAAACGCGAAGGATAGCGAATATATTCTCCAAGCCGAGGCGGAAGCGGAAGAGGTGTCGGCAGAGGGGGATTCGCCGGAAGGGACGAACGGACGCCTCTGCGAGAACGACGCGGCCGGGCTTCGGACCTGGCAGGCCGTCTTCCGTCTGGACTGGAAGAGCGCCAAGCTCTGGAGTCCGGATTGCCCGGTTCTCTACGAGGCGGAGCTGGAGCTTCGCCTGGACGGCGAGAGGGTGGACTCCCGCACGGAGACGTTCGGCTTCCGGGAGTTCTGGGCCGAGGGGCCGCAGTTCATGCTGAACGGCGTGCCGATCAACCTGCGCGGCGATTCGTGGCACTTCCAGGGCGCCTTGCAGATGACGGACGCCTACATCCGCAACTGGTACCGGATGTGCAAGGAGGTCGGGATCAACAGCATCCGACTCCATGCGGAGCCGTACCCGTCCCGTTATCTGGACCTCGCCGACGAGGAAGGAATGCTCATTGTCGACGAGACGGCGATCTACGGCTCGGGCAAAACAATGCAGGCGGACCATCCCGACTATATCGCGAATTGCACCGCGCATATCCGGCGGCTGCTGCGCCGGGACAAGAACCATCCTTCCGTCGTGATGTGGAGCCTCCAGAACGAGATGCGCTGGGTCGACGGCCGGGACGGCTTCAAGCTTCATATGCCCGGCTGGATCGCGATGATGAAGGAGCTTGATCCGACACGCCTCGTCATCGCCGAGGGAGACAATCGGCTGCTGGCGAAGGAAGCGACCGAGGTGGAGAGCCGCCACTACAACATCGACGGCACGGTCGCGCAGTGGGACCGCTCCGTCCCGCTTGTCTTCGGCGAGCACGGCGGCTGGTGGTACATCTGTCCGCAGAATGCCAGCCCCTATGCGGGGTTATCGGTCTATCGCGGCACCGACGAGAGCGCGCTCGGCCTTGCCGAGAAGGAGCGGCTGTTCGTCGAATACGCCCGCCGCGAGGGCGTCTCCGGCATCAGCACGTTCAACTTCGCCCATTACTTCATGCGGGCGATGCCGGACGAAAACGTGATTCTGACGGAGGGCGTCTCAGGTACGCCGATCGGCCGCATTCCGGCCTATTCGCTGACGCTGAACAACGGGCTGCTGCCGGAGGAATACCCGGCTTATCGCCCGAACCCGGCGTTCGCCGTCATGGCGGCGGCGTTCAAGGCGGCGACGATCATTCCGCGCGAATACAACCGATCGTTCTATGACGACGAGCCGATCGTCCGTCGTCTCGACGTGTACAACGACACGCTTCAGGCTCGCGATGCCGTTGTCCATTGCCGGATCGTCCAGGACGGCAAGCTTGTCCATGACGAGACGTTCCGCTTCCGCCACGAGCCCGCGGAACGCCGGACCGTCGAGCTTCGCTGGACGCCGGACAAGACGGCGGGAACGCTGGAGGGCGCGGTATCCGGCGCCGCTTGCGCCGCCGTGGCTGAGCTCGCGGCCGTTCTGACGCACGACGGCGAGCGGGTTCACGAGCTGACCGTCCGCTGCAAGGTTTATTCGAGCCGGCTGCGGGAGGAACCCGTGGCGGTCGCGCGCCCGGTCGCCTATGTCGGCGGCGATTCCGACTACGTCCTTCTCCGCCGCCTGATTCCGGCGTGCGAGAGAATCGCGGAGCCGGACATCGGCAAGCGGAGCGGCGGCAGCCTGCTGATCGTCGGAAGCGGCGCAGCCGATCCGGACGGAAGCCTCGAGCGCAGCCTGCAGCGGTTCGTCGCGGCGGGCGGGCGTCTGCTTCTGCTGGAGCAGCGGCAGCTCTCGCTCGGCAAGCTGGCGCTGTCCCGCCGCAGCTTCATGCGCGCGCACGCGGGCAGCTATGCTCATCCGGTTCTGGCGGGGATAAGCGACGACGACCTGATGTTCTGGCGCGAGGCTTCCGGCGAGGAGGGACCCGACCCGATCATCGGCGCCGCGTTCTTCAAGCCGGCCGCCGGCAACTACACGCTGCTGCTCGAATGCGGCGCCGGCGACTTCGGCGACGGCGGCGACCTGTGGACTCCGCTTCTGGAATATCGCAGCGGTGCGGGCTTGTTCCTCGCGAATCAACTCGACGTGATGAGCCATGCGGACCGAGTGCCGCAAGCGATGCTGCTGCTGCGCAACATGCTCGCGTACGTCGGCCTTCCGGCGGCAGGAGGCCAAGACGCTTCCCGGACGGCGGCGTTCGTCGCGCCCGGAAGCGAGGCGGAGCGCCTGCTCGCAGGGCTCAAGCTGGCGTATGAGCCGCTTGGCCGGCTGGGCGACGCGGAGCTGGAAGGGCGCAGGCTGCTCGTCGCCGAAGCCGCGAGGCTCCGCGAGCCGGGGGCGGCCGAAGCGGCCCGGCGCTTCGCGGAAGCCGGAGGCCGGGTTGTCGTCCTGCCCGCGGACAAGGACGACGAGGAAGCGCTTGGCCGATTGCTGGGCCGGCCGGTCAAGGTCGACGCGCACGAATCGTATCACCTCGAGGCCGATTATTCGTACCCGGAGGTCAGCGGCTTCAGCCCGGTCGACCTGTTCGGCTGCGACAAGGTGTTCTTGTCCCCGAGAGACACGATGAACCGGATTCTGGCCTCCCGCCGCTTGGAGGCGGAAGGGACGGCGGCTCTGGGCGTCAGCGTCGAGGGAACGGCATGGCAGGATTACTTCGTCGCAGGACTTACGGCGGAGTACAGCCGGCTCGCGCTTGTCGAACTCAATCGGAAGAAGGCGAGGAAGCCCGGGACATTCCTGCTTAAGGCGGAGCTTGGCCGCGGCTCGGCGATCTGCTCGCAGTTGCTTCCGGATGCCGGAGACGATAAGCTTATCCGGCTCTACACGGCGCTTCTCCGCAATCTGGGGGCCGCGTTCGCGGACGGCGAGCTGGAGGGCGTCAAGGGGGATGCGGAGACCGCAGTCGAAGCGATTATGGCGCTGCCTTGCCCGCCCCATGTTCCGCTCGACGAGATGCGCGCCTATTATGCCGACCCGGAATTCTCCTTGAACAACCTGGGGGAAGGGCTGTACGGCTGGATGCTGAAGCGGGAGCGGGACCCGCAGGACGGCCGGTTCCGCATTCCGTCCCCGAACGGGCAGCCGTGGCTGTTCAGTTGCTTTGTTTATTCGCCCGAAGCCGGTCGGGTCGGGACGCTAAGGGCCGAGTGCAACGATCCGTACGAGCTGATCTGGAACGGAACGCCGGTCGCCCTGCCGGGCAACCGGATTGTTCTCCGCGAAGGAATCAACCGGCTCATTGTCGTCGTTCTCTGCGGAGAAGCTCCTTGTTCGCTTGGACTTTTTTTCCACAATGCGGATGGTACGGCAATGAACGATCTCGAATATCGGCTGACGATAGGCGAGGTCGAACCGAAATAGATCGAATGAACTCGATCGAATACAGAAGGAAGGCGTATCGCCGGACGGACCGAAGAGGCTAACGAATGCTTCTTCGGTACTGCTCCGGCGATACGCCTTTGGCGCGCTTGAACATCTGGCAGAAGTAGGAGGCGGACAGCCCGCCGAGCTCCGAGGCGATCTCCTGAATGGACCTGGATGTGTTGGCGAGCAGGGAGCACGCCTCCCGGACGCGCCTGCGGATGACATAGTCGGACAGCGTAAGCCCTTCGGACTTCTTGAAGACGTGGGAGACGTGATAGGGAGACAGGTGAAGGCTCTCCGCCAGCTCCTCCAGCTTGAAGGGCTCCTTGTAGTGCTCCTCCAGCCATTCGGTAATCTTCTCCGCATGGGAATGGGCCCGCGAAGGAATGCTCGATGCGGCGTCCGCCTCCGCCTTGAACAGGTTGCTCTGCAGCCATTGGATCAGATTCAGCAGCAGCAGCCCGACCTCCTCCTCCTTGCCGGGAGCGTTCGTTCCCTGCGCCAGATGCATTCGCTCGAGCAGCGCCGGAACGGGCGAATGCTGCATGGCGGGGAAGAACGGCCGGTGCAGATGCCCCTTCCACAGCGTTCGGTAGAACCTCTCCAGCAGGGGGAACGGCGCCAGATAGCGCTCGAGCAGATGCGGATCGAACGTCAGGTTGGTGCGCGTGTAGGCCAGTCCCGATTGAAGGGGGACGGCAACCCGGTGCAACTGATAAGGCTGGAACCAGACAAGCGAATGATTCTCGATCGGATAGGTCTGGTTGTCGACCATGATCTCGCCATGGCCTTCGTAGATGTAGAGCAATTCGATTCCGCGGTGGGCGTGGTGATAGTAGGATTCTGTGTTCTGCCGCTTGTACGAGAATAGAATCGGGTCGGACCCGCCGCCATGATAGGTCGAGTTGTTCATTGCAGATGAACGCTCCTCAGGAGGAAGTGGCATGCTACTCCCATTATAATGAGCGGCGTTCGCCGTGAACATCCCTTCAGCCGGATCAGTTTGATAGGGGGGGTGTTGTGTGATAAGATCCGAACAACAGCAGGTTTCGCGATTATGCAAGAGCAGTGGACAATGTTGAGTCCGCTTACATCGGATAGGAGATTGCCCCCGATGCTTCCATTCATCCATCTTCTGCGCTTTCGCGACATTCATCCGCGGGTTCGGCTCGCGCATTATACGACGGCACCGCTCCGGGTACCGTCCCGCTATATTCTCGATCATGAGCTGATTCTTGTCGACCGGGGTTGGGGCACCGTCTACACCGAGCAGGGGGAGTTCGATTATCGGGAAGGCTGCCTGCTGCTCATTCCGCCGGGAACGCCGCATTCATTCCGCGACAAGCAAGGGGAAGGCGCAACGGAGGGGAAATCGGGTGAAGACGTTCAGCCGTTCGGCCATTGGGCAATCCACTTTGATTGGGATGACGGGGGCAGCGGCGGTCCGATTCGCATTATCGGCGATGAGGATGGGCCGATCGATCCCGAGTTTGAGCCGGAAGAGGATGCGGTTCGCCAATCGATATGGCTGCCCGATCTCGTTCTGATATCTCCGGTGCCCGGCGACATCCGCGAGAAGCTGGCGGCGGTCGTCCGTGCGTTCGGCGACGAAGCCGATCCCCTGCGGCGGCTGCGCTTGCAAGCGGACATGCTCGCGCTGCTCCTTGGCTTGTCGCGCGCCATCTGCGACAGCCGTGTCGGCTGCACGCTGCTTACCGATCGCCACCGCGCGCCGAACTGGCTGCAGCAAGAACGGACGGAGATGACGCGTTACATTGTCCGAATGCACGAGGCGGTGTCCGAGAGTCCCGTATCCGACGCTATTCTGAACGAGTGGCATCGCACGATCCACTTCAGCTATTCGCACTTCCATCGATTGTTCAAGGAACAAACGGGATTTGCTCCTCACATCTACTTCACGAATCTGAGAATGGAGAAGGCCGCGCAACTGCTGCTGCGAACGGACCTGCCCGTGCAGGAGGTCGCTTACCGGTGCGGCTATGACGACGCGAAGTACTTCAGCCGCCAGTTCCGCAAGTCGCAGGGGATGAGCCCGACCGCATTCCGCGAGCGGATTCGCACCGGACGCCTGGATGATTCGGAATGATCCTGAACGATCCTGAACGATCCTGAATGATCCTGAATGATCCTGAACGATTTGAGTGATTCCGAAATGATTAAATCGTCCACCTCGATTGAACGCCGCGTTATCCTGAACGCCCAAGCTCCGATGCTACAATGACGAGGAAGATGAGTCGTCGAGTCGAGGAGTGGGTAGAATTGTCCAATTACAATAATCTGCGGGAGGCATTCTCGGCAGAGCATCCGCCGCGCAGCCTGTTTCCCCTGCTGTGGCTGCACGGCGACGAGCGTGAGACCGAAGAGACGATCCGCCGCGAGATCGCGGCTATGGACGAGGGAGGGGCAGGCGGCTTCATCATCGAGTCGCGGCCGCACGAGGATTACCTTGGACCTCGCTGGTGGCGCGACGTGATCTGGTGCCTTGACGAAGCCGAGCGCCGGGGCATGGAAGTATGGCTGTTCGACGAGAAATATTATCCGTCGGGCATCGCCGGAGGCCGTGTGCTCGAAGGCCATCCGGAATATCGGATGAAGGTGCTTGTCCGCGAAGACGAGGGCGGCAAGGGCGGCAAGGGCGACGAGCCGACAGAGGCAGGAGATACAGGAGATACAGGAGATACAGCAGATACAGCAGATACGGGAGATACGGGAGATACAGGAGATACAGGAGAGACGGGAGATACGGGAGATACGGGTATCCGTCCGATCGAGACGTTGCTGACGATAATCGGCGTAAGCGGCTCGCCTTCGGAAGGGCGTCAGAGAATCTCGTTTCGCTCCGAAGCGGAGTTGGCCGACTGGAAGGATTCGCACAAGAGCGAAGGGTGGACATTCCGGAGGATTGGCCTGACACCGTCTTGGAGCGGACGAATGTTCGACCAGATGGTCGACTACCTCGATCCCGCGGTGACGGACCGCTTCATCGCCATCACCTACGAAGAATCCAAGAAGCGGCTCGCCCCGTACTGGGGCACGACGCTGAAGGGCTTCTTCGGCGATGAGACTAGCTTCGAGAATTTTGATTCGTACGATGTGTTGTTCGGAGAAGACACGCCTTGTTTGCCATGGACGAGACGGCTTGCGGAGAAGTTCCGGGAGGAATACGGCTACGACCTGCTCGATTGGGCGGATTTGCTCTGGAGCGAAGGTGCCGCAGCGGACACAGAGGGCTGGCCGCCGGTGCGCTACGATTACATGAACCTGCTGACGCGGCTATTCTCGGAAGGCTTCTTCGGCCGCATCCAGGCATGGTGCCATAAGAACGGAGTCTCGTTTATCGGACACGTCATCGAGGACAATAGGGCGCACATGCACCACGGGTATGGCGTTGGTCATTTTTTCCGCGCGACCCGGCACTTCGATATGGGCGGTTACGACTTTGTCCTGCGCCAGCTCGATTCGGAGCAGAAGCGAACGCCGTATGAGGAGCGATATCCGCAATTCAAGATATATCGGGACGAGCCTTATCCGACATTCTTCCACTTCACGCTGCCGAAGCTGGCGCAATCTGCCGCCCATCTGGAGCTCGGAACCGATCTGGTGATGTGCGAGAACTTCGGAGCCTACGGCTGGGATCTTGGGCTTCGCGAGATGAAGTGGCTGACCGACTGGATGACCGCGCGGGGGACGAATTGGTATGTACCGCACGCATTCTCGCCGCTATTCCCGGACCCGGACTGCCCGCCGCACTTCTACGCGAACGGCCGCAATCCGCAATGGCCTTATTTCCGTCTGTGGGCCGATTACGCCAACCGGTCGTGCCTCCTGCTCAAGGACGCCGTCCACGTCGCGCCGATCGCCGTGCTCTACCCCGCCGAATCGCACTGGTGCGGCGATCGGGACCTGCTTGACGAGACGTGTCGTGCGCTGACGGAGCATCAATACGATTACGACATTCTATCTTGCGACTTGCTCGCGGACAGCGCTCGATGCCTGATCGAAGACGGGGAGCTGCGCATCGGAAGGGAGTCGTTCCGGGCGATCGTGCTGCCGGGTGTCGAGACGCTGCCGCTGGCGGCGGCAAGACGGCTCGCCGAATTCGCGAGCGCCGGAGGCATCGTGCTGGAGGTGGGTGCGCACGTCGCCAAGGAATGCCGCGGCTTACAGGAAGAACTGAAGGCGACGCTGCCCGTGCTCGATGCCGTCACGCTGGAAGAGCTGCCGGACGCGCTGAGCGAGCGCGGCATCGAGCCGACCGCTGTCAGAAGCGGCGACCAACCATATCCTGATCTGCGCATCTGCCGGTATCGGCACGGCGATTGCGACGTGTTGTTCTTCAGCAACGAAGGAGTAGAGTCGGCTCTCGTCGACGAGTGGCTTGTTCCTGAGGGGGTAGTCGCCGAGCTGTGGCATCCGATGGATGGCCGGATCGAAGCGGCACGGCTCCATTCTGCGGGAGCGGACGGGAGCGGCAGGGTGCTGCCGCTGCGGCTCGAGCCGTACGAAGCGGTATTCGTTGTGCTGCGGCACAGCCCTGCTGATCCTGCTGACCGTGCTGATCGTGCTGCCGTTGTCGGCGCGAAGCAAAACGACGTTGGAGTGCTCCTCGGCGGAACAGCCGAAGAGACGCGGTTGTTGACGGATTGGCGCATGACAGGCGTGAGTTCTCCTCTGAAGAATGCGGAAGAGCTGGCTCGCCTTCATCTGGCGGCCAGCGGCATCGGCATGGGCAATTGGTTAAACAATCCCGAATTGGCCGACTTCTCGGGCACCGTCGTGTACGAGACGGAGCTCGAGCTTGAGCCGGGAATCGCCTATACGCTCGATCTCGGCGATGTCGGGGAGATCGCCGACGTCAGCGTAGGCGGCGAGCCGCTTGCCCCGCGTATTTGCCCGCCGTATCGGTGGGAGCTGCCGTCGCTTCCGGCAGGCAACGTCCGCATCCGCGTCGCGGTGACGAACACGCTGGGCGCAGCCTTGCGCGACGAAGCGTTCCGCCGATCGACGCCGGCTCCGTCCGGCTTGCTCGGCCCGGTCAACCTTACGATCAGGGGGCTTGTTGGACATGCTTAACGCACCTTGCCTGCAGCATCCCGCCTTATCCCGCGAAGTCAACGTCTACGTGCTGTTCCAGGGGCGGTTCCGTCTGGATCAAGCCGGCCGCTGCAAGATCCGGTTGTTCTCCTGCGGACCATATCGACTCTATATGAACGGCGAAGAAATCGGCGAAGGGCCGGCCCGCTTCACCGTCGATCATCCGGAATACGACACGTACGAGCCGATGCTTGAGGCCGGCGAGCAGACGGTGTCCGCAGTCGTCCATCATTACGGCATCGACAACCGGATGTTCATCCCTGATCTTCCGCATTTTCTGCAATGCGAGGCCTCGGACGATTCCGGTTCGCTGACGGTGAGCTGGCGAGCGCTTGAGCTGGACGCCTATCGGCATCTGGGGCGCCGGGTCAACGGCCAGCTCGGCTGGGCAGAATGCTGCGACACGAACCGGCTGCCGGACTTGAGCCGCCCGCTTGACGACGCCGTCGCCGCTGTTGTCGAGCCCGTCGTCGTTCGGCATCCGTTGGGCGAAGGGACGCGCACCCTTCCCAAGCAAATCCGCGATTGTCTGCAACTGCCCGTTGCATCCGTCGTCATCGGCCAAGGCGTCTACGCCAACCGGTTCGGCTACGAGGATGACGACCCGCCGGTGAGATTTCTCAGTCGCGACTTGCGTCCCGAGCTGCCGGCCGACGGAATCTGGATGCGATTCGACCTCGGCCGCATCGGGCTCCACCGCCCGCGCATCGTCATAGAGGCTCCCCGTGGCGCGATCATCGAAGCCGGCTATGCAGAATCGCTGACGGATGGCCGGGTATATCCGCTTATTCCGCTGTCGGCGAGCTCATCGTGCCATCTGGACCGGTGGGTGGCGAGCGGCGGCAGGCAGACGCTGCGCACGTTCTCTCCGCGCGGATTCCGCTTCATGGAAGTCCACATCGCGTTCATCGCGGCGGGAACGGCAGGCGCGCGAATCGTCCATGCGGATGCGGAGCTGCGCACGCTGTACGACCGGCCGCTCGGTTCCTTCGACAGCGATGATGCGCTGCTGAACCGCATCTGGGAGCTGGGGGCGGATACGGTACGCGCTTGCTGCGAAGACGCGCTGATCGATACGCCCACGCGCGAACGCGGCCAGTGGATCGGGGATGCGGCGGTCATCGGGCTCGAAGCGCTTGGCGTGACGTTCGGCGATACGTCGCTCATTCGGCGCGCGCTTGAGCAAGCTTCTGCGTGCAGGAGGGCAGACGGGCCGGCGGCAGGGTTATGTCCGGGGCAGGATACGTATCTGACGACCTATTCGCTCTACTGGGTTCAGAGCTGCTTGCGCGAAGCTAGTCTGACGGGCGATCGTCGGCTGCTCCATGAAGGTCTGGAGACGGCGGAGCGGACAATCGATTACTTCTGGCGCCATTGGACGCCGCGCGGGATCGCAGGCCTCGATATTTGGGATTTCCTTGATTGGGGCCATCTTGTCGGCGACGGCGAAGTCAATGTCAGCTTGAACTTAGTGCTGCTGAACGCGCTCAGAGACTTGATCGACTGGGAGCGGGAGCTTGGACGAGGGGATCTTGCGGAGCAGCGAGAGCGGCAGGCCGCAGAGCTGCAGGGCGTCATCTGCGAGCACTATCGAACCGAGGACGGCTTGCTCGCGAAGTCGGTTCCTCTGGCAGGCGGCAATGCGATCTCGGCGCGCAAGCCCGGTTATCACGCGACTGTTCTCGGTCTTCTGAACGGCTGCTGCGACGACCGCGACTGTGCCGTTGCATTCGTTAAGGCGCATATGCTTCGTTGCTTCCCGAACGATGCCGCCGCTCCGCGGCTGGCGCATCCGGGCGCGAACAACGACCGGCTGATCACGCCGAGCTTCGCCCATTTCTCCCTGCAAGCATTATGGGAGGCAGGAGAAGCGGAGTTCGCGCTTGAGCAGTACCGGACGTGCTGGGGGTGGATGCTCGATCAAGGGCTTACGACGCTGGCGGAGGTGTTCGATGTCCGGTGGAGCCACTGCCACGCGTGGTCAGCCGCGCCGACATGGCAACTGTCGCGCTATGCGCTTGGCCTGCTGCCCGAGCCGGAGCGGGGGGCGAATTGCTTCCGGTTGCTGCTGCAGCCGGGTTCGCTGGAGCGCGCTGCGGGAACGGTGCCGCTGCTCGGGGGCGATGCCGCCGATGCCGTTCGCATCGCCTGGTCGCGGCAGGCGGACGGATCGGTGCGCTGCGAGCTGACGACCGATCGGGCGATCCGTGTGCGGTTGCAGCCGTCGGCGAATCAGCAAGTCGACAGTGCCTCGACCATGAACGGGGAGGGCTGGGACGTTCCGGCAGGAGGCAAGCTGGAGCTGAACTTCCGATTCTAACCCGCGTTAGCCGAGGCCAGTCAGAGAGGAAGAGAGCGGAGGGCCGGCCTCCGCCTCTCTTGCTTATTGGTCGAGTCTATATAATTGATAGGAATTATATATTTCAATTATAAGGAGGCAGAGAATAGGATGGACAGGAAGGACACGGCATTGGAATAGAGGAGGAATGGCTTCTGTCCATTTATGACTACCGGGCCGCCGCCGTCTGCGGCACACAAGTGGACCTGTCGAGCTATCGGGGCAAGGTGCTGCTCATCGTCAATACCGCCAGCCAGTGCGCGTATTCCCGCCAGTTCGAAGGATTGCAGGATCTTTACGGGAAGCGAAGAGGGAAGGAATTCGAGATTCTGGGTTTCCCTTGCAACCAATTCAACGGAAGAGAGCCCGGGGACAATTCGGAGATCGCGAGGGCTTGTGCGAGCAAGGGAGTGGAGTTTCCGCTGTTCGGGAAAATACAGGTTCGCGGACGGGACGCCCATCCGCTCTATCAATACCTGACTGCCGAGGCTCCGTTCCGAGGATTCGATCTTCGAACGGAGGGCGGCGCATGGATGGATCGATTCCTGAAGGAGAAGCATCCGGAGATTTACGAGGGAGACGGAATCAAGTGGAACTTCACCAAGTTCCTGATCGACCGCGCAGGCCGGATCAGAGGGAGGTTCGAGACTCCCGTGGAACCGCGAGAGCTTGAGGCCCTTATCGACGTGCTGCTGTAAACGGAATGCCGAACAGGAAGCGGCGCAGGGAACGATCCCCGCGCCGCTTCCTGTTGCTGTTATCCGCGTTCGTACCAGTACCCAGGCGCTCCTTGGTGAAGACGAAGCAGCGCTTCGAGGTAGAAGTAGTCTCCCCAGATGACGAAGTCGTCCGGAGACGCTCCGCTGCGCACCGAATAGGAACCGTGGCGCAGGAAGCCTTCCTCGGTCCCGTCGCCGGCGGTGAAGTAGTTGTTCGTCAGCGATTCCATCGACTGTTCGACCGAGCGGCGCAGCGCCTCACGCTCCGGATCGCCTTCGGGCAGATGCTCCAGGAGCTCGAGAATGCCGCAGACGGCGATGGCCGATGCGGAGCTGTCCCGCTCCGTTCCTTCCTTCTGCGGAACATCGAAGTCCCAGTAGGCGACATGATCTTCCGGCAGATGGGCGATGAAGTAGCGGGCCAGCCGCTTCGAGGTCTCCAGATAGACCGGGTCCCGGAAGTAGCGGTAGGCGAGGGCGAAGCCGTAGATGCCCCAGGCTTGCCCGCGCGTCCAGGTGGAGCCGTCCCGGAAGCCTTGGTGCGTGCCGCCGCGAACGGCGTCCCCCGTCATCTGATCGAAGTAGAAGGTATGGTAGGAGGAGTCGTCTCCCCGCACGAGGAACCGCCGGCTTTTGTCCGCGTGAATTCGGGCTCTCTCGGCATATTCCGGGTTGCCGGTCTGCTCGGCCGCCCAATAGAGCAGCGGGAGATTCATGAGGCAGTCGATGATGATCCGTCCGCCGTTCTCGGGATCTCCCTCGGGACCCCATGCCTGGAGCAACTGCGAGTCCGTCCGCCAGCGCTTCATGAGCACGTCCGCCGCTTCAAGCGCGATCGCCTTCGCTTGCTCGTCCTGCTCCAGAATCCATTGCGCCTTGGCGGAGAGCGAGAACAGGAAGCCGATGTCGTGATGATCCAACTGTTGATTCCGTTCCAGCCTGCTCTTGAACGAGGCGACGCTCTTCGCAGCCGCTTCGCGAATGGCCGAATCCTTGTTGTACTCGTAGGACAGCCACAGAATGCCGGTCCAGAAGCCTTCCGTCCAGGATTCTTGGTCGAGCAGGTGATAGTGAACGCCGTCCTCGCTTACGATGGGGAACTTGTCGCCGAAGCGGGCGATGTTGGCCTTGGTCGTGCGGATCGATTGTTCGATTGCGGTTTGCCAGTTCATAGCGATGAAGGGCCTCCTAATCCGAATGGATGGGTTGATGCCCTCATTATAGGTCAACGGGCAGCCCGATTTGTTGTGCAAGTATATCGCTATGTTGCGAATCGAGCGGTACCGGCGGGAGGAATTCCATATCGGATTCCGCGGCTAGGTGATGTTATAAAGGACGGTCTTCGTGCCTGTCATGATAGATCCGCTCGCGACGAAGAAGTAGTTGGAGGAGGTGTCCAGGTTCAGCGTTCCCGTCCAGGTGATCCCGTTCGTTCCGTCGCCGAAGCTGGTGTTGAACACCCCTATGGGGGGCGCGTCTCCGAAGGTCGGAACATCTCCGGCATTCGCCGTCACATCGGCTTGCAGGGCGCAATTCGTTATCATGGCGTAAGCATCCACGACAATCGCTCCGTTCGAGTGGCAATCGACCATTCGCTGGATTCGGCCGCCGGGATTGTTCATCGTGTTGATTCGGCTGTTGTACAGGTAGGTGTTCGTTATCCCCTGGTGGGGGTCCCCCGCATCGGGCGCGATGGTTCCGACCACGCGTGCGTTCAGCAACTGGAATTCGATTGTTGTGAAGGGATCGACCGAGTCGGTATTCTGGAAAATAACATCTCCGCTAATAATGGCCCCGTCAGTGTAATTGGTATGCGTTCCGATCGACGTCCCATTGTCGAATGTGCCGACAACGGTGACCGGCCGGGCATTGAAGGCGGGGCCTTGATTCAAGTAGACATCCTCGGCCGCTTGATTGGTCTGGATAATGATGCTGCGCGGCGTCGTGGAAGCGAAGTTGGCGAGCGCTGCATCGCCGAGAACCCATGGGCCAAGGCCGAGCAGTTGCACATGCCGGGCCGGAGGTATTGTGATGTCCTCGTCGAAGGCGGAATTCGCGGCAATCAGAATGATGATGCGCGCTCTCATTCCGTACGTGGCGGCGAGAGCTCCCGTCGTCGCCGCGGTAACGGCAGCCTGCAAGGAGCTGCAAGGGTCGGACGGCGTTCCGGTGCCCGGTCCGGCGGCGCCGGAGTCGGCCCAGACGACGGTCTCCTCGCCCCACAGGAAGAGTCCGGGTCCATCTGGTCCCGTCGGTCCTGTGGGTCCAGTCGGACCGGTCAGCCCTGTGGGTCCAGTCGGACCGGTCGGCCCTGTGGGTCCGGTCGGCCCCGTTGGGCCGGTGCCGACTCCCGTCACCGAGACGAGCGACACGTCGTCCACAAGCAGGCTGGCTCCGCCGACGACCGGGAGGGTCTGAATGAAGACATTCGCGAAGGCGGTATTAACGGGAGCCATCGACGTCGTGAAGATCAAGGGTATCCAGTTGCTCGTCGAGACAAGCGGAATGTCGGTCGATATCGCGACCGCCAGTCCCGTGCCGATCACAACAAGCGAAGCGTCCAGGAAGTTCACTCGGACAACGACATTCGGCCCCGGGGCGGATGTCAGCTTCGAGAGTGCGGCGTTGAATTCGAAGGAGTCCCCCGGGGAAGCGGGGACAACCTGCGCCAGGAACGAAGTCGTCGTTCCATTCAGAATGGCGCTGTAGACACCGGTGTGACTATACGAATTGGCGGCAACGGCATTCGATTGAACCCAGGGAGAGATCGCCCCGGTCTCGAAGCCGCCGTTCACGATAAGATTGTTGAACGCCATGCCGTTCCTCCTCTCCCGACCTAAAGAACTTGTCCGGAATAATGTATGAAGTCGGCGGCATATCGGTCCGTTCGTACGCCCGGGAGAGCATGCGCATTGCATAAATCAAACGCGCCAGGCAAGGAAACAGGCTTGTCCATGCGCAGGCAGGAGCGCTTCGAGCGATCCGGACCGCCATCGGGAACAGCGCAGGCCGCAAGCTTCGCGCCGGAGGCTTGCGGCCTTGCTCCCGTCTATTCCTCCTCTTCCGTCACCCGGATCTCCACCGTGTTCGAGGGAACGGTGAAGAGCGGACCGGACAACGCGACCCGGAAGGTGACGGAGGCTTGATTCGCGATCCTCTCGTCAGCGGGCATGCTTCGGAGCCGTGCCTGGAAGACGATCCGCACCGCAGCGCCGGAAGGGAGCGTTCCGAGCGCGAGTCCGTCGGGAACGGCTCCCGGCTTCGCGTGACCGTTCACCTTGAGCGTGTCCGGGATAAACTCCAACGGCTCGGGCAGAACATCGACCAGGGCAACGTCGAGAAGCGGAACCGGGCCGATGTTCGTTGCGATAATGGTAAAGGAGAGGCGGCCGTCGAGCGACACTTCCTCTGAGGAGGAGGATTTCGCAGCCATAAGAGGGGCGGCGACCGTTATCTCGTTCATCGAGATTTGCGGCGGGACGTCGACGGCGACGACCGTCGCGACGTTGGAGATCGACGAGCCGTTCTCTGCGTTCAGCGGCACGCTGAACGAGTGCTGCAGACGGACGACTTGCCCTTGCGGAAGCGAAGGAATCGTCTCGACGAGCCCCAGCAGCGAGTCGGTTATGTGCACGTCGTTTAACGGCGCGTTGCCGGTATTCGTCACCGCGATCGTATAGACGATCGTATCGCCCGGGAAGGCGGTCGTCCGGTCCGCCGTCTTCCGCACGGCGAAGCCCGGCACCGGCAGCACTGTCACGATGGCCGTTCCGGACACGGGGCCGACTTGGTCCGAGACGGCGTCCGCCGTATTCACGAGTCTCGTATTCGCGGCGGTGCCGAGGGGAACAACGGACGTCACCTCGAATGTCCGCGACTCATCCGAAGGAAGGAACGGAATCACTTGCTCGAACTGCAGCGCGGGATCGGTCACCCGGACATTCGTCAGCGGCGCGTTGGACAGGTTCGTCACTGTAAGGGTATAGCGGATGCTCTCCCCGGGCGCGACCGTCGTCCGGTCCGCCGTCTTCGCGATCGCGATGGTGTAATCGGGAGGCAGCACGGGCGTTACGACGGCGTTGGACGGGATGCCGCCGGTGTTGATCTCCCCGCCCGGCACGCTCTGGTATTGGAAGACGACCTCGGCCCGATTCGAGATAAGTCCGTCTTCCGGGAACGAGACGACAAGCGCCCGATACGTCACGACGATGGATTCGCCGGGAGGCAGCGTACCGAGCGGGATTCCGGCAACGGGGTCCCCCGGAACACCGCTTCCGTTTACCGTAACGCTGCCTTCGACGAATTCCGTATCGTTAGGCAAGCCGTCAAGAAGGAACATGGCGTTCGCCGATACGGTGCCGTTGTTCGTAATGATGACCGTATAGGTCAGAACTTGCCCAATCTCGGCAACTTCGGCATCGACGCTCTTCAACACGCCGATCAGCGGCGCGTTGATGTCGATATAGATGCCTATCGCAAGCACCGAGTAGCCGTCGTTGGTCGTGCGAAGCTGGAATACGGCCGACGTCTGGTTGTTCGCCAGCGTCCGGGAGATATCCACGTTCGTGATATCCCAGCTCTGCCGCCCGCCCACAATCTGCGTGCCCGGCTGTCCGTTGATCTGGTTGCGATCGCCGAATGTGCCTGACGTATCCAGGTTGCCGCTGTCGTCGTTGATCTGGGAGGCGAAGAAGTTGTTCAGGAAGTTGTTCGGCCCCGACAGGTTCATCAGGTCGGCTTCGGTCGGGCCGAACAGCACCTGATCGCCGGTCTTGTTGGCATCCCCGTCCTGGGCGCACAGCGCCATGCGGCCGTTGACCGGGCCTTCGGTCGGCGTTGCGAAGCCGGTGATCGTCGTTGTGACCGAAGGGTCGCTGCCGACGGCGATCTCTACTATGCCTACATTGAGGCTTAGATTGCGGAAGGGCAATGCCGGGTTGTCATAGACGACGCACAACGTCCATCCGGCGCTGTTGGCGGTGCTGTTGCCCAGGTCGATGTTGCCGACGACTCCGCCTACCGTATACGGTCCGGCCCCGCCGTTCCGGACTTGCTCGGTCACGTTCGCGGAGCGAAAGTAATTGTATGTGGCATTCCGATAGGAGAGCTGGGCGGTTGCAGGATCGGGAGCGATGGCGAAGGTCGCTGCGGCTGGCGTCGTCATCGCTACCGACTTGTCGATATAGTCGATGTAATTGTTCGTCCCGCCGCTGACGCGGTATGTTCCCGCCCACACGAGCTCCGCGTACAGCACCTCGCTGCCTTCGGGCAGCCGCAGGAACGCGGTTGCGCTGTTCAGTAAGAAGTCGCCCGTCGTGCCGGGCGGATAGCTCCCGAATTGCATGGCCGTATCTACCGTCGTGAACGCCCCGATATAATCGCGGGTCCCCGGCACTCCTTCGTCGCCGGAGCGGCTTAAGCCCAGCGTGTTGCCGGTGAACGTGATCGCTCCGGTATTATTGGCATTGTAACGCAAAATAAAAGCCACTGCTTCTCCTCCGCTCGTATAATCGTACTTGTAAGATCATTTTGTTCTTTTTCCAGTTGATCCGGACGACTGAAAAGGAACGAAGTGAATTTCCAGTAGGTGACCGGGTGGAGGGCGTAGCCGAACCCGTACCGCAGCCC
>NZ_SSOB01000025.1 GCF_004801405.1 Cohnella fermenti | reverse complement strand
TCGGAAATCGGGTAGACTACAGTCTATAACCCTTTCAGCGATTTTATCCTTTTAGAGTGAGACCTTAAGGATACCGTAAAATCGCTAGATTGGGTTATTTTTCTTTGGAGAACTTTTCACTGTCCAGTATCATACGAATACCCATGATCCTCATTTTCTTTACTTATCAAGGAATAAACTTCGGCGAAGATACGACTGCCCGTCGCACATAAAAGAAGCTTGATTTCTCAAGCTTCAGTGCGTTTACTTATGTCCCCACTTTTGTGTCCTTGGACAGTATATGATGTGTCACATTATATATGCCGTTTTTCCCTTCTCTAAAAACTAAGACCGTTCCTTCTTCTTAGGAACGGTTCGTCATTTTATTGATGATGCGTTCCTGCAGCTTGGCCAGATCAAGCAAGGCATTAATAGCAGAGTGGCCGCTGCCGACAACCAACACGTTCTTGCCCGCGTAACGATCGCGATCCTTACCGGATACATCCGGAATCGCGTACGAAATTTTACTTTGAATCTTCCGTTCATTCTCCGTCCAGATGCCTTCTGATACCGCGGGGTTTGGCGACGACCAGGTGCCTGATGCGTCAATGACTGCTTTAGCCTCGATAAAGCGGCAAGGCAGTTGCTTGAAGCAAACGGATGGGCTGCACCAGATAAAGATGGGCTTCCGACAGGTAGGGAGATCGTGGAGCAATATCTTGTTCCTTTGACCGAATTGTCCGAGTTAAAGTCACATATTCATCTCCATTCGAAAGTGATCGCGGTCAGTCGTAAGGGCTCAGCAAGAATAAAACTGCGAACCGTGAAAAGCTTCCATTCATATTGCACGTTATTGAGAATGGCGAACAGAAGGTGTACGAGGTTAAATTGTACATGACTCCATGACGAGATATTACCTGCGATATGTTCCGCTGCTTCAAAGAGAACAAACATTAGCAACAATCGCTCGATTTAACCTCGGCCGTACGGAAAATGCAGCAAAGCTCAGATGAAAGAAGATTATTCACTTCCTCCGTATTCAATTCGTAGTAGCTCCAAGTCCCTCTTGTCTCGCGTCTAATCAGCCCGGCATCGAGTAGAATCTTTAAGTGGTAGGATAACTTGGACTGTTGCATCTCAAATATGTCGGCCAAGTCGCATACGCAGATATTGCCGCGTTGCGTAAGCTCGTACATAATCTGTAGTCGTTTTTGATCCGCTAAGGCCTTAAATTTCGCCTCATATTTGGAGAAGTCAACAGCTGCAGTACGTTGATCTACTACCGGAAGCTCTTTAAGCATCGTCTTCCCTCCTATGCCTATCCAGTTTGCATCAACTTATTTTGATTTATCACGAATCATATCATGCCAAAATCGCCAACACAAAATACAAGTGAGATATAAGGATATTTCTTGGTCCACGATCGTGTTATACATATACGAGGTGAAAGCATGGATGACATTTATAAACGGAACGTAGAAATGATTTATCGCATTTGCTTCATGTATCTCAAAAATTCAACCGATTCGGAGGATGCTGTTCAATCGATTTTTCTGAAACTATTGAAGTCCAACACGTCTTTTGCTGACCCCGAGCATGAGAAGGCATGGCTTATCGTAATGACCAGGAACTATTGCAAGGATATACTGAAAAGCTGGTGGAGAACGCGGAAAGTCGAGCTGGCACGCTTGCCGGAAGCGGTTTGGAGGGATGACGGCGATCGTTCGGGAGAGGTGCTTGATCAGCTGCTGGCGTTGCCTGATAAATACAAAATCGTACTCTATCTTTATTATTTCGAAGAGTATTCAGTTAGAGAAATCGCGAACATGCTCATCCGCAAAGAAAGCACGATCCAAACACAACTGGCGAAGGGGCGTACGCTCATGAAGTTAAGCTTAGGAGGCCATTATGACAAATAATCATATCAATCAACTATTCGATGCAATTGCTCCGGACGAGAATCAGAAAGAGAACATGTGGAAAGCCATCGAACGGCAGCGCCGGGTCGCACATGAACCAAGCCGAGAGATGCGCGGACGAGCCTCCTATCGCAAAATACTGATCTCGTTATCTGCCAGCTTGCTCGTACTCCTCATCTCGGCAACAGCGTATGCTGCAGTATCCGGCGATATCGAAAAATTATACGATCGCTATTTTAACGGAAAAGGACAGACGGTTAACTTTGCAAACGGCGATACCTTGCACTATGAAATTAACGGTAAAAATACGAAGGTAGCGATCAGCGCCGTCAATGGGCCTTGGCTCGTCAAGAAATCCTGGGGGCGCCTCATCGTAAGCGTAAACGGAGAAAAAATCAATATTACGGAGGCGCTTAAGAAGAAGGGATACTTTTACTATAGCTATCGAGACGACAATAACATCCTGCATCGCTTGTATATCGTGAAGAACGCCGGCGGAACCAAAGATTATGCGGAGCGGTGGTACTCCCAGATGGAATGGCTGCCCGAGCTGGGCATGTCAGGAGGAGTGCGAGGACTTAGCCAGCAATTGGCGCAAGCCATCGGAATGGCCCATCTGGATGAAGAGGAAGGGAAAGATCTGGACGCTGCACTTCAGGACCGCTTAGCGAAGTATTGGAAAGAGTATGGAAATTAGACGTCATACGGGGTCTTCTTTCAAGGGGGATGACGGATACGCTTCATTTACTTGATCGACACAGGAACTATTTTCAAGGCCGTCCCAAACCAGGGCGGCCCTCTTCAGTTTTGCCTTACTTATGAGGGCGGTTCCGAAACCAGGGCAGCTCGGTCTGCCACACCAACAGCATTCGCAAGAACCAGGCCGAAAAGGCGGTGACCGAACGCATCCGCAAACGGTAGCGGAGTGAACTTTGAGGGCCTGCTCACCTTTTTTGTTTTCTTAGTCTTTATTTTTGGGTATAATATAAGCACTTGATAATATAATTGTTCGATTATATAATGACCTTATTTAGTCCAGCTGCTACGGAGAGGAGTGCAGAGAATGGTTGAAACGCAAGAGTCCATTGTTTCCATGGCAGAAACGTTAAAGTTGCTGTCCGATAAAACTCGCCTTACGATCGTCGCCCTTCTCAAGGAACGGGAGATGTGCGTATGTGATATCGTGGACATTCTCGAGACGACACAACCGAACATTAGCCAACATCTTAAGAAGCTTAAGACCGGCGGCATCGTAAACGAGACGCGCCGCAGCCAGTGGATCTATTATTCACTGAATAAGGACGGTAAACCGTATTTAAATGAGATTCTTAATCAACTTCCTTCAATGAAGGAGAAAATCAATGCCCACAACCCCAATAGTTGCTGCTAATCGGGAGGTTCTATGTTAGCCCTGGCTTCTGTCATTTTTTTCGTCACTCTTGTCTTTGTCATCTGGCAACCGAAAGGCTTGAACATCGGCTGGTCTGCTTGTGGAGGGGCCATTATTGCTTTGATTTGCGGAGTCGTTAACTTCCAAGACGTCTGGGATGTCACACAGATCGTTTGGAACGCTACCCTCGCCTTCGTGGCTGTCATATTGATCTCCCTCATCCTCGATGAGATTGGATTCTTTGAATGGGCGGCGCTCCATATGGCCCGGTTTGCCAAGGGGAATGGCAACCTCATGTTCGTCTATGTTATCTTGCTGGGTGCCGCAGTCGCCGCTTTCTTTGCGAACGATGGAGCCGCCCTAATACTGACACCAATCGTTCTGGCGATGGTACGAGCGCTGAAATTCGATGAACGCATGATCCTGCCTTTTATCATGGCCAGCGGTTTTATCTCGGATACCGCATCCTTGCCGCTTGTCGTGAGCAACCTGGTAAACATCGTATCCTCGGACTTCTTCGGCATCGGGTTTGTGGAATATGCAAGCCGAATGATTGTACCCACCATCTTCGCCATTGCTGCCAGCTTGTTGGTCCTCTTCTTATTCTACCGTCGGAGCATCCCTAAGAAATACGATCTGGCTCAGTTAAAGAAGCCAGCCGACGCGATTAAAGACGTTAGACTGTTTAAGATTTCTTGGGTGATTTTGGCCGTTCTCCTCGTCGCTTATTTGACGAGTGAATTCATTAACGTTCCCGTCTCCATCATCGCCGGCGTCGCAGCCATCTTCTTCCTACTACTTGCAAGGCAAAGCCGCGAGATCCATACCTGGAAGCTGGCCAAAGGCGCTCCATGGGCCGTTGTTGTCTTCTCCATCGGGATGTATGTCGTTGTTTATGGCCTTCGAAATGTCGGTCTTACGGATGAACTGGGAGAAGTCTTCAAGTGGGTAGGAGATCAAGGGCTGTTCGTTGCAACCATTGGAACGGGCTTTATCGCAGCCATCCTCTCCTCCATCATGAACAACATGCCTACTGTGATGATTGATGCCTTGGCTATTCAGGATACGAACCCAACAGGCATCATCCGAGAAGCCCTGATTTATGCGAATGTGATTGGCTCCGACTTAGGACCGAAGATCACGCCGATCGGCTCGCTCGCTACGTTGCTTTGGCTTCATGTTCTCTCCAGCAAAGGTGTTAAGATTTCATGGGGATCTTATTTCAAAACCGGCATCGTATTGACGGTTCCAGTCCTCTTCATTACCCTTGTCGGTCTATTCCTCTGGCTTAAAGTCGTTGGTTAATACGGATCTAACACACTTCCACCTAAAGGGGACATTCAAATGAGCAACAAACCACTTGTTTACTTCCTGTGTACGGGGAATTCTTGTCGCAGCCAGATTGCGGATGGATTCCTAAGCTCGCTTGGCGGAGAAAAGTATGAAGTGAAGAGTGCGGGTCTCGAGGCGCATGGTCTTAATCCTCGCGCCGTTCAGGTCATGAAAGAAGCCGGCGTTGATATCAGCGGCAACAGTTCCAATGTCATCGATTCAGAGTTGTTGGACCGCGCTACGTACGTTATTACGCTGTGTGGACATGCCGACGAGCATTGCCCCGTCATCTCGAACAAGAACGTCATCAAATGGCATTGGGGCTTCGACGATCCAGCGAAAGCAACCGGTACCGCAGACGAGATTATGGCGCAGTTCCGGAATGTTCGCGACTCGATCAAAGCACGCATCGAGAAATTTGTTCAAGACGGAGAGTAACGAACACGCAGACTTTACTACGCAGAAATCTCGAACTTAGTTCCGGCATCCCCGGCGAAAACAATGGTTCCTCCCTCGGGCAGCGTGATCGGCTCCTTTTCTCCGATGACACTGAAGTAAATGCATGCTCCCTCCTTATTATAAACGGCAAAGGAGGCGTTCGAGGACATGCTCACCTTAATGGTCTTGCCCCCGTCTTCATTCCCTACCGTATACCACTCGGCATAACCGCTCGACGGAATCGTAATGATTGACTTGTTGGCGACGTTGAGAGGCTTCACGGCCTCTTCGCTCACTAAGACACTTGCCCCTGATTTCAGGTACTCAATGCCGTTCTGCGTAAAGAACGAATAACCAGAGAGATCCCGCCCGCTTGTACCCGGAATTTGCAATTCGGAGATGGCCGTATTCGGGCTCGTTATTCGCTTATCCAACACGTACCCTGGCAATTGTTTGGACGGTCCTACCAAATAAACGAGCGATGTATACTTCTCGTTCAGCAGATAATAGTTCTTCCCGTCGCGCTCATTCCATGCCTCTATTGTCTTTTTCGGCAGATCCTGTGGCTGGAGCTTCTCAGCGTTGTACATGGACATAGCTGTCTGCCCAAGGCCCGGCAACGAAGCGTATTGACGAGTCCATAAGTAGGTGCGCCCGTTCTCCTCCTTCACGAAGCTGTTCATCGTATTCCCATCTGTACTTCGGAACGTGCCGTCATCCGAATACTCGTAGATCTGGGTCGGATTATTAGGCGACGGTTCCGAAGCGACGGACATTACGCCATCTTCCGTAATATCGATAGTTATCGTTGCACCGGACGCGCCATAGATTCCCGAATACTGCAGCATGGACTTCGGCATATCGGCCTTTACCGCAATGCCGTACGACTTCTCAGGCTTGAACTCGTCAATGATCCCTTTCTCCTTCAACGCCTGAAGCAGGATTTCGTTCACCAGAAGCTGGTCGTTCGTGCTATTCCCGTCGGAAGTGACGACAGATGCTGCCATGCCCTGCTCGGGAAGCACAACGAGCGACGAGCCATAGAGAAGCGTGTCCCCTCCTTTGTCAACGCCTTTATCCCATATTCGCTGAAGGGATACAGATTAACGCTATCCCAGCCGAGACCGTATCCAATCGAGTTGTCCGCATCGTCCGGCCACAAAGACGTCTTGTACTCGTCTTGCGCCATGGCCTGCACCGAGTTGCCGGATAAGATTTCTTTCGCTTCGCCCGTGAAAATTTGCGAGAATCGAACCAAATCTTCCGCTGTGGAATAAATGCCTCCCGTACCGATCACGTTGACCGTCTGGTTGGGAAGTTGCCCTGTGTAGCTAGGATAATAGAGTCCGGCCATCTTCGATGCATCCAGAGAATCGAGCGGTGTCGCCGTATCGATCATCCCCATTGAGCTTCAACTTTTGCCGTAACGAAACCTCCCGGTCCTGGGGGTCCAGAGAAGTCCTGGCATGGCTGATCATTAGATGATAGCCGATGAAAAAAGGGATCGTCAGCGCCTGCACGATGTTCATCATGAACACAGTCCGTACGGATTTGTGAATGTAATGATCCGGTAATCCGTTTGGTCCCATATGGGGCGCGATTGCCTGCGGAATCGCGTTCCATCCAATAACGACGAAGAAGATGCATAGCGCCATCACGGCGACATGCGCCGAATACCACCAAGAGCTCAGCGCCGAACCATGCGTTCGGCCGGTCACGAGGCTTGCTGCGCGCTTCGTCTGTACGGCGACCTGCCAGCCTCTGGCCGCCTTCAAGCGTTGCGCGGACCTCCGGCTGATGCGAATAGCGAAGATCGACACGGTTATTAAAAGCAAGATAGACATCATCCACCCCAGGATACTCCACCCTGTCGTTTGATGACGCGTCACTAAAAAGCAAGCTGCACCAATGGCAAGCGCAAACCCGCCGGTGAGCAGAACGTAATTTCGGCGAATGCTTCGTACGGCCGTATCCTGCAGGGCTTCCGCAGGCAGTGCAACGCCGAACAGCAGCGTTCGCAATCCAATATAAGCCGGGATACTGATCATCGACGCGATAAACAAATAAAAATCGGATATCATGATTGTCTCCAATACAGTCAACGCTGTTCCCCTCCCCGATTTGTCAGGATATCCCGGTATATCGACCTGCTCTGCTGTACGAATGCCTCTTCCGTCATGCCTCGCACCGCTGTTTCGGCCGCAAGAGACCGTAGTGTCCGGCGAAGCTTCTCCTCGAACTCCTGAGTCACGCCGGGCATCCCGTCGGGCTGAACGATAACGCCCTTTTTCCGGTGTACTTGAAGAAAACCCTCCTGCTTAAGTAAATTGTAGGATTTGTTGACGGTGTGAAGATTGATCCCCAAATCCTCCGCCAAGCTCCGAACCGATGGAAGCGGCTCCCCCGGCTTCAACTCACCAGAAGCAATCCCTTCGATCAATTGATCGATTAGCTGCGTGTAAAGTGGGGTTTCCGATTGCAGATCGAGCTCTATGAACAAGAATATCCCTCCTTATGTATCCGCGTTTAGCACCATCGCAGCAGCTAAGAAAAAAACACATTACCGCTTCGGGATTAATATCTGTTATATTACATATATAACAGATATTAAAATACTGCGCAAGATATTATTATTTCACTTGAGTTCAACTGCCTTGAAGCTGAAAAAATAAAAAGCCCGCGCAATCGCGGACTTTAACCAATATTGCCACTTAATAGAGCTGTTTTTGTTTTTCCCTAATCTGAAACTGTGCCATCACTCATGTGCCTTTCCTGCTGCAAGCGATGCGGCGAACATGCTCCAGTCAAGTTTTTTACTTTTAATTTCCGGAAGAGCTTTACTTTCTTGATCAAATACGGATGCTGACTCTTGAATCTTGTGGTTGATAGATAAAGCGAAGTACACACTAAGAGATCCAATAAACAATTGCCAAACAGATTCGTTCTCCATGGATAAATGCCTCTCCCTTCTACTTCTACAGGAGCATCTTATCGAACGAATATGTACTGAATATGTATTTATCGTTCATGTTGAAAAAATTTTAATAAGCCCGAGAGCCAGAGCTCCCGGGCTTATCTTATTTCCCTTACGCCGGTGCTCCGTCCTCCCAAGGCGGCGGTGGCGGCGGCATATTGCCGACGTTCAGAATGATCTTCTCGTTTTGTCTTTGCACTACAGATTGCATTTGTAAATTCCATTGGTGCTGGGCCTGGATGGCAAACTGGGCTTGGGCCTGCGCTTGGGCTTCGAATTGTCGCTGAGCCTGAAGCTGGGCTTCGGCTTGTTGCTGCAACTGCGCTTGAACCTGTAGCTGGAATTGGAGCTGGGCTTGGGATTGCTCTTGCAATTGCGACTGCACTTGAGCTTGGAATTGAAGCTGGGCTTGCGAGAGGGTGAGGATCTGCTCTTGGATCTGGCGAATCGTTAGCGTGATCCGACTCGAAGGGACTGCACAGGCTCGAACAACGGGATGACGCCTTTTCTGACCCCTTTTCTTAGCAAGAACCGTCATTCTCGGTGCACTCCCTTATCCTCATGGAATGATTTTGTACCCCCTCAGCTTATGATCCATAATCAAATGTCGGACGAGACATATGACGGAGGCAAAACGCACATATTGCGATCTCGTCGGGGAAGGAACGACGGGGTACGGATCGGAATCGTCCGATGCGCCATAGGTAGCGGTCACACCGACGAACGGAATGGCTGCGCTGTTCTCCCCTTTGACGCCGGAGGAGATCGCGGAGCTCAAACAAATTCTGGACCAAAAGTGAGCAGCCCTCTCCCCGGTTCCGTCGTACACCCGTTAAAAGCCGCGAACCGTTCGATCCGCTCGCCCAGCATCCGGCGGAACGCTGTGTCCGGCTCTACCCCGATCTCCGGCCAGTAACGAACCAAGTTGAACCGGTTCGTCTTCTTGTCCGCAACCAACTCGATTCGTCCGATGAGCTCTTCTCCGTACAATACCGGAAGCACGTAGTACCCGTATTTTCGCTCGGCGACCGGGGTGTAAATCTCCCATTTATAATCGTAATCGAATAGCGCCTTGATCAGCTTGCGATCCCAGAGGAAGTTGTCGAGCGGAGCGAGAAATTCTACACGGCGTTCGTACTCGGTCTTCGCAGACAATACAGCAAGCAGAAGCTCCTCATCCTCGAGGGCAATATAGAGCGGATCTGCTATTCCTTCAACGGAACACGCGACGATCGCCTTCTCCGCGAGCAGCGCAGCGAATGCATCCTTGCGAGCTTGCGCCTTCATCGGATCGATGCCGAGCCAGGCGTCGGACGGCTTGTTCCACAGCATCCCGACCGACCGAATACGGCGCAGCACCATCCACTTCATAAAGTCCGCATCCGACTTATTCGGGTCCTCGGCAAGTAGAATGGCAGAGCTGATATGATCCTCCGCCAAAGCGTAGTATTTGATAGTGCTTTTTTTGTGGTGAACGATCAAATCCCCGCGGAAGTAAAGCGTCTCCAGCACCGCTCGGGATAACGTCGTCGGATTCCAAGACCAGTCTACCGTTTCCTTCAGCGGGACATCCTTGGAACAAGCGGCTCCCTTCTCCCGTATGAACCGCTTGACCTCGCCCTCCACCGCATCGACCTTGTCTCGGCTTCTGCCATGGAGCCGGTGCCGCTCGCGCGTTCTCTCGAAATACTTCCAATCCTCGATAGAGATGATGGCGAGCTGCTTGTCGAAATAATCGACCAGCTTGCGATCTTCATATAGAAGCTCCCCAAGCATCTCCTTCGTAAATCCCGCTACTCTTGATTGCAGCACAAGCTCGGCGTTCTTGCCGCACACGTCGATCGGATCGAATTGGATGCAGCCGGCTTGGCTCACATACTCGCAGATGCCTTCCTTGCCGTTGAACTTGTACGCTCCAAGCAGCCCTTGCTTTAACAGAAGGAATCTTCGTGCCTGCTTCTTGGTCAAGCGATGTTCGCTCATCTATCCTTGTTGCCCTTCGATGACAACCAGCAGCACCGCTGCAGCCAGCCCTAACCGGCGGTCCAACCGATTCCCCTTATCGAGCGAGAAGTCCAACTTCAGCTTGCCGACAAACGGATTAAAGTCCTGCTTAAACAGCGCAACCCGCTCTCCTCCCATCTCTACATGGAACTTTTGCGGAATCAAGTTGGTCAAGAACCTTCTAAGCAACGCCATGAACGGACTGTCTTCCTTAATAAGTCCAACCTCTGTCTCGTTGGAATCGATGATCACCCACTCGTCCTTCAGCATCGACTTCATGCCTTTGCGGCGAAGCGAGCCGAGCTTTTCTCCGGAGACGGAATCGACGACGTCATAGGTAGCGGAGAAATCGATGATGCTGCGCGCCTGAATGGAGATGAGCTCATCCTGCATCGTATCGTTGGAGAACAATCGAATATCTTCTTTTAGCTTAAACGCCTTCATTTGCGAAAATAATACCGGTTGTCCGCTGGTGTCGAAAATATCGATCTTTGCTCCCACGAGCGACAAAATTTGTTTTCTGATCAGGTATTGCGTATGCGTAAATTTGGGATTCATGGATAGCCTCCTGCGATTTTAGTTTCTATCATCATACCTAATATAAGGGATTATTGAAACTCAATAACAGTAATAAACGGAGAATCTTGACTCAAGGATAGAAGTTGATTAATTTCAAAAGCGGCAGGCAATTTTATTGTAAAATGGATGGCAATCTCGGCTTCCTCTTTTATTCTCTCGGAATGAAAATTGATTATCATAATGCCTTTATCTTTTAAAATCTTCTGAATATTCTCCAATGCACCTGTCTCATCGCTCATTCGAATCGTTAACTGCTCCGTCTTCGGGGAAGCAAGCCAAGAAAAACGACCATGCAACACTAGCTGTGCCACAAAAATAAGAATCGCAACGCCAATCCCCAATACATACAAACCCGATCCAATAGCCATCCCGATTCCTGCAGTTGCCCAAATTCCTGCCGCTGTCGTCAATCCTTTAATCGTATGACGCTGCATGAATATCATGCCGGCACCCAAAAAGCCAACACCGCTCACCACCTGAGCCGCAATCCGCGAGGGGTCGAGGGCAATGCCGCTTTTGCCAAGTTCGTCATGGAACCCATATTTCGAAATAATCATCATCAATGATGCGCCCATTGCCACAACCAAATGAGTTCTAATGCCCGCTTCCTTCATTCGATTCCGTCGTTCATATCCAATGAGCAGTCCACATACACCGGCTACCACCACTTGCAATAAGTATTCAAACTCCATTTTTGTTTTCTTCCTTTCCCCAGATCCTGTAAGCGCTTAATTTGATATTTTACCCCACCAAGAAACATAATTCAATTAATGAGAAAGAGCTGCCCCCTCCAAGTCCGAACCGACTTGGTGAGAGCAGCTCTGTTGCCGTACGGGAGCGAACCCGATGTGCTTGCGCTGGTTTGGAGCGTATTGGTTTAGAACGTATTAAATACATTTTCGCATTCTTGCACGGTCGGTTGGTAAAAGCAGTGCTTCTTCCATCGTCCGACAAGCGGCTGATTGTACCAGGTTGGCGGACAGGGGCCGGGATTCTCGAACGACCCCGGGCGGAAGTACCACAGAGAGAACTCGGCCGGCCAATTCCGCTCTCCATCCACAGCCCGTTGCGCCAGACGGCGTTCCCTGTCTCTTGCGCTTTGATAGAACATCCCGTGCTGCAGCGCTTCGAACGCGTGAGGCTGATTGATCATCTCGGGTATTGTCCGAATGTCTTTAAAATCGGAGCAATTCGCTCTTATTCGATTAATGCCGACATTGCCAACAAGAAGCATGCCCATCTCGCCTTCGGTCTCCGCCTCGGCCCGAAGCAATCTCGCCAACATGTCAATATCCTGCTGCCTGGCTTTTACGACTGCCATTGGCTCACCTCTTTAGATTTCTAGGCTCATCATATTAGAGGTGAAGCGGATGTGTTACTCCTGTCTGAAGTCAGCCTTCATTTTTCTTGGGCAGCGATTGCTCTTTTCTCACAATCGTTTGCTCATATCGAACAATTTTATCGTTAAGGCGTGCTAACGTTATAATCCCGGTTGCCGCTTCTGTTTCGGGTGACGGGCGGGATCAATCCGATGCGTTCATAATAACGAAGCGTATCTTGGGAAAGCCCGAATTTCTCGCTCACTTCCGCGATCGTCATCGTCATGCCGTCCCTCCCTTGGTCATGAGCGTGCCGGCAACGCACCGACGACGGGATGCGGCACATACGGTTCTTCAAGCGATGCGATCTCTTCCGGCGTCAGCTTGACGGACGGTGCCGGTGCCGCTTCCTCAAGCTGGGACAAGCTCGTCACGCCGATAATAGGCGAAGTGACGGCCTCCTGCTGCAGCATCCAGGCCAGCGCGACTTGAACGCGCGGGACTCCGCGCTGCGCCGCGATTGCGGCAACCCGCTGAGCGATCGGTCGATCGGCCGTCATCATCGCATCGTACTTCGACCTCTGGGCTTGATCGGTCTCATACCGAGAAGTCGTCTCCCCCGGATCGCGCAGCAGCCTTCCGGCCGCCAGCGGACTGTACGGAATGACGGCGATCTTCTCTTCCTTGCAGAGCGGGAGCATCTCCCGTTCCTCTTCGCGGTATTGCAGGTTGTAATGGTTCTGCATGGACACGAACCGAGTCCAGCCATGCTTCTCCGCAACATGCAGAGCTTTGAGGAACTGCCAAGCGAACATCGCGGAAGCCCCTATGTACCTTGCTTTCCCCGCCTTCACCACATCGTGCAAGGCTTCCATCGTTTCTTCGATGGGCGTGTCGTAGTCCCAACGGTGAATTTGGTACAGATCCACGTAATCCGTTCCGAGCCGCTTTAAGCTCTTATCGATCTCGCTCAGGATGGCCTTGCGGGAGAGCCCGGCGCCGTTGGGCCCTTGACGCATGCGGAAGTGAACCTTCGTCGCGATGACGACCTCATCCCGGTTCGCGTAATCCTTCAACGCCCTGCCGACAATCTCCTCGCTCGCGCCGGTCGAATACACATTGGCCGTATCGAAAAAGTTAATCCCGAGATCAAGCGCCTTCTTGATGATCGGACGGCTGCGTTCCTCGTCGAGAATCCACGGGTGTGTCCAGCGACTCGCATCTCCGAAGCTCATGCAGCCGAGGCACAGCCTGGATACGTCCAAGCCCGTATTGCCCATTTTCACATATTCCATGTCATCATCCCTCTCGCAATTGAGTTCCCATGTATCCAGCGATATTATCCCATATGGAGTTAACTCCAAGTCAAGTTGGCGAAGCACGATATCGGGCAGTTTGGGCAGATGTATGTGAAAAACAGCATATTATGAAACGAACATGCTCATTCCACATCCCTCTCTGGCAGCTTGGACAGCCTCACCCGCCCAGCTTATCTAAAAACTTGTATAACACCGCCGTCGCCCGATCGACTTCTTCGCGGCTGGTCTTCAGAATCTCCGCCTTGGATTGAATATAGGGAGCCTCCTTCAATTCGTCGCCGCAGTTCTCGATAATGGAGAGAATGTTATCCTCCAGCATCTCCAAGTGGAATTGGAAGCCGAACACAGAGCTGCCGTAGGCGAACGCCTGGTGCTGGCAAGCGGCGCTCGAAGCCAATAACACAGCCCCTTCGGGAAGGTCGAATGTCTCGCCATGCCAGTGGAATACCGGCAGTTCCGCAGGCCAAGCCTGTCCGGGCGCATGAAGGCTGGAGAGCCCTTCGGGCGTCAAACGAATGGGAAACCAACCGATTTCCTTGTGCGTATTCGGGTATACGTTCGCTCCCAACGCCGCGGCGATCAATTGCGCTCCGAGACAGAAGCCCACGACGTTCTTCCCGCGCGAGACGGCTTGAGCGATGACCTCCTTCTCTTGCTTTAGCCAGGCATACTCGTGCTCGTCATGAATGCTCATCGGCCCGCCCATCAGAATCAGCGTATCCCATGAATCCGGCGCGGGCAGCGCATCTCCTTCATAGAAGCGAGTGATCGCATATTCATGCCCTTTGGTTATGGCCCACTGAAGAATAGCCCCCGGATCTTCGAAGGGAACGTGCTGAGCGAATTGAATGCGCATGGTCGTGTCTCCTCGTAATCAATGTTTGTTTTAAAGTCGGTTTATAGCTCCTGCAACCGCCAATCGTTGTGGAAAGTCAGCAATCCGGCGCGCGTGAGTTCGTCTTTGTGGATCTCGGACAGCTCTTCAAGAAGCTTCTTCCCCTGCTGCGTCAATCGAACGTACACGCTCCGCTTGTCGTCCGGATTCGGGAAGCGCTGAATCATCTGAATGTCCTCGCATCGTTTGATAAGCTCTCCGCAGGCATGCGGAGTAATTTGCAGCCGCTCTGCCAGCTCTTTGGGAGTGGCGTGCTCCCGTCCCGGGAATCCCATGATCGACAGCATAAGCTGATGGTATTGAGGAGTCAGTCCTTTGGCTCGTGCCGCCTCTTCGCTGAACCGAATGAATTTACGAATGCGATAGCGAAACCAGGCAAGCTGCTCATACACTTCTTTGGGAAGGTTCCCCGAATCCATAACTCCATCCCTCTCTAACCTAGAATACCTTTAATGTAACGTATCTGACCGAATGGAACAATGATTTCTCGCCGCCACGCCTAATGTCACCTTATATAACTCGATAAAAACGACACACCTCTATTTGCAACCGATTACATCATTTTATGTCATGTTAATTGACGTAAATGTATTGACATGAATCGTAGTGCGATATATATTTTGAACATAATTAGTGATGTTTAGTGGTGATTAATGATGTCGAGAAGAGTGAGAAGCGTATGTCCCTATTGCGGGGTCGGCTGCGGAATCGTTCTTGAGGTAAGCGGCAATCGCGTCGTCAAAGTCACCGGGGATAAGCAGCATCCGACGAACTTCGGCAGACTCTGCACCAAAGGGAACACTTGCGCGCAGGCGATTGCGGAATCCGGAAGAATGGAATATGCATTCAAGCGCCTCTCACGGGGGCGCGAACCGGTCCGGCTCGGCATTCTTGACGCCATTCGCGAGACGGCCAAGCGCTTCCGCTCGATTATGGATGAACACGGACCGGACGCCCTGTCCTTCTACGTATCCGGACAGATGTCGTTGGAAGCGCAGTATCTGATCAACAAGCTTGCCAAGGGATTCATTCGAACCAACAACATCGAATCGAACTCCCGTTTATGTATGGCAAGCGCCGGGAGCGGGTATAAATTGTCGCTTGGCGCCGACGGACCTCCGGGCTCTTATCAAGACATGGACCGAACGGACTTGATCTTCGTCATCGGGGCCAACATGGCCGACTGCCATCCGATTCTGTTCCTGCGGGTGATGGATCGCGTCAAAGCCGGAGCCAAGCTAATCGTGGTTGACCCAAGGCGCAACGCAACGGCGGACAAGGCTTCGCTTTTCATGCAGATCAAGCCGGGCACCGATCTCACTCTCCTTAACGGATTGCTTCATCTGATCGTGAAGAACGGCCATGCGGATTCGGCATTTATCGAAGAGTTCACTTCCGGATGGGAAGCGATGTCTGCCTTCCTGGAGGACTATCCGCCCGATAAGGTTGCCGAGATTACGGGCATTCCGGAGGCGGACATTCGGCAGGCCGCGGCATGGATCGGCGAAGCTCCCGAATGGATGAGCTGCTGGACGATGGGGCTTAATCAGAGCACCCATGGAACGTGGCACACGAACGCGATCTGCAATCTGTATCTGGCCACCGGCAAGATCTGCCGACCGGGCAGCGGGCCCTTCTCGCTCACCGGTCAACCGAATGCGATGGGCGGCCGCGAGATGGGGTATATGGGACCGGGACTGCCCGGTCAACGCTCCGTGCTCGTTGAGGAAGAGCGCCAGTTTATCGAACGGCTGTGGAATCTCCCTCCCCGATCGCTGCGAACGGAGGTCGGAACCGGGACCGTATCCATGTTCCAGAGTATGCAAGCCGGCGACATCAAAGCTTGTTGGATCATCTGCACGAACCCCGTGGCTACGGTTCCTAACCGCAAGAATGTTATAGCGGGCCTGCAGGCAGCCGAGTTCGTCGTGACGCAGGACGCCTTCTTCGATACGGAGACGAATCGCTACGCCGACATGATGCTTCCCGGCGCTTTATGGTCCGAAGCGGAAGGCGTGATGATCAATTCCGAACGCAACCTGACGTTGGCGCAGAAGGCGGTGGACCCGCCGGGCGAGGCGATGCCGGATTGGGAGATCATTGCGAGAGTGGCTTGCGAGATGGGGTTCTCGGATGCTTTTGCCTATGAGAGCTCTGCCGAGGTGTATCGGGAGCTTCAGCAAGCCTGGAATCCCAAGACAGGCTACGACATACGGGGCGCCTCGTACGAACGTCTCCGGGAAACTCCCGTTCAGTGGCCCTGCGCGCCGAGCAGTCCGAACGATCGCAACCCGATCCGCTACCTGAACGACGGCATCAGTCAATCCCTTAAAGAAGCCGAGGACGGGAGCCGCCCGCGTCTTGTATTCCCGACGCCAAGCGGGAAGGGCGTCTTCCTGGCGAGACCCTTCCTCCCTCCTGCCGAGATGCCCGACCCCGGATTCCCATTCGTGCTGAATACCGGAAGATTGCAGCATCAATGGCACACGATGACGAAGACCGGGAAGATTCCGACCTTGAACAAGCTGAACCCCGGCCCCTTCGTCGAGATTCATCCGGAAGACGCGACAACCCTCGGCATTGAAGACAAGGGCCGTGTCGAAGTCCGGTCCCGGCGCGGGTATGCCGTCCTTCCCGCCGTCGTTACGGATCGGGTTCGTCCGGGCAATTGCTTCGCTCCGTTCCATTGGAATGATGTCTTCGGAGCCAACCTCGCCATTAACGACGTCACCAACGATGCGATCGATCCGATCTCCTTCCAGCCCGAATTCAAATATTGCGCTGTGTCGTTGGTTCCGGTTCCGTCCTCCCTCCCACTGCGCCGCTGGAGCCTTCCAAGCGGTTCTGGCTGGACGGCATGCTTGCCGGAATGTTCTCCCGCACCTATCTTGCGGATGGTGCCGCGACATCGGGTTCTCATGGATCAGGCTCGATGGTAGCGACCTTGGTGCCTCCGACGACGGCCGCGACCGCGGAGCGGCTTCCCAAGGTGAAGGTGACCGTGTTATGGGCATCTCAGACCGGCAATGCGGAAGGCGTTGCGATCGAGTGCGGCAAGCGATTGCAGGACGGCGGCTTCGATGTCAAGGTCGTCTGTATGGATGCCTATGCCGTCAAAGACTTGGAAGCGGAGAAGAACGTCTTGCTTCTGGCAAGCACATTCGGTGCCGGAGATCCTCCGGACAACGGAGAATCGTTCTGGCAGTCGCTTCAAGCGGACGGCTTCCCCCGCCTGCCGAATCTGCGCTATGGCGTTCTTGCCTTCGGGGATTCCAGCTATGACTTGTTCTGCGGACATGGGCGCAACCTGGACAAGCGCTTGGAAGAGCTGGGGGCCGTCAGGTTATGGAACCGCGTCGACTGCGATACGGATTATCAGGAACGTGCGGAAGCTTGGGTCAACGCCGTCATGGAGAAGCTGGCCGCCGCCGACGGCGAGGTGAGCTCCAAGGACGAAGCCGCTGCCGCGCCCGCTCCGATCGTCTATGATCGAAGCCGTCCGCTGCGCACGCAGCTTGTGACCGCTCGCCGCTTAAGCGCCCCCGGCTCGGAGAAGGACACGCGCCACTACGTATTTAATCTGCGGAATACCGGACTGCAATACGAGGTTGGCGATGCGCTAGGCGTGTGGCCGACGAATTGCCCCGAGCTGGTCGAGGAGATTGTGGGGGCATTGAAGCTGGACCCCGCTGCTCCTGTAACAATAAATAATGAGGAGAGCTTGCTCGGCCATGCGCTGCTGACGCGATTCGACATCGCTCGAATTACCCCCGGCCTCCTTCAATTCGCGGCGGAACAGACGAAGAACGAGAACCTGGAGCGTCTCCTTCGAGAAGAGAATCAAGCGGAGCTCAAGAAGTGGCTCTGGGGACGCCAGATCGCCGACCTGCTGCAGGAGTTCCCTCTTGCCGTAAGCGCCGAACAATGGATCTCCGCACTCAAGCCCTTGCAGCCCCGGTTGTACTCCATCTCCTCAAGCTCCAAGGCGAATCCGGACGAAGTGTCCATTACCGTCTCGACCGTACGCTACCCCTTCCATGGGAAAATAAGAAAAGGAGTCTGCTCCGCATTCCTTGCCGAACGAGTCTCCGAGAATACCGAGGTTGCGATATTCGTGCAGAAGGCCGGGCACTTCCGCCCGCCGGCCAATCCGGATGCTCCGATGATCATGGTAGGCCCGGGCACCGGCGTCGGCCCCTTCCGCGGCTTCCTGCAAGAGCGGCAAGCGCTCGGCGCGAAGGGGAAGAACTGGCTTATCTTCGGGGAACAGCGGGCGGCGCATGACTTCTACTTCGAGGAAGAGTTCGAAGGCATGAGGAAGAGCGGCCTTCTGCATCGTATGGATACCGCCTTCTCGCGCGACCAGTCGGCCAAGGTTTACGTTCAACATCGGATGCTTGAGCATGGCGCCGAGCTTTGGTCTTGGCTTGAGGAGGGAGCTCACTTCTATGTTTGCGGAGATGCGAGCAGCATGGCGAAGGAGGTGGACGCCGCTCTCAAGAAGATCGTCCACCTCCATGGCGGCAGAAGTGCCGAGGACGCGGATCGCTACGTCAAGGACATGATGCAAGCGAAGCGATACGCGCGCGATGTTTACTGATGGATGAAGGATGATGGTGTGATAAAATATAACATTGACAGATGCGAATCGTCCGTCTTATAATCAATTCAAGTTGAATGTCATATATTATTACATATAACTCTTGTATAAGCTCATTAATTGGAGTGAGCGTCTCGACCAGGCAACCGTAATTGCCCCAGGCTACAAGAGGCCGCAAGATCAGAGCCCTTCCGTTTGCACTTCAAGAACGTGACAGGCTCATCGATCTCGCGCCTCTTATGCTTGGGGTTTTATTGCGTTGCATCCTAACCTTAGAAGGAGTGTTTCGAATGACCGCTTCCCATGCTGCTGCAGCCCCTCAAGTTCAACTTCCGCGCGATTGCACCTTCTCCCCTTCGGATTGGCAGGTTCTGGCTTCCTATTGGTATCCCGTGGCGATCGCGGAAGACATCCAGGATAAGCCTGTCGCCGTCAAGCTTCTTGACGTCAAGCTGGTGTGCTACCGCAGCCGCGGCCAAGTGGTCGTCGCCCGGGACATGTGCTTCCATCGCGGCGCCCCGCTTAGCAAGGGCTGGGTAGAGAACGAAGAGATCGTCTGCCCCTACCACGGATTCCGATACAACTGCGAGGGGGTATGCACGTCCGTTCCCGCCCATCCCGACGGGAAGATCTCGCCCAAGCTTAAGCTCATCACCTATCCGTCCATAGAGCGATACGGGTTGATCTGGACATCGATTGCCGGAACGGAGGTCGCGATTCCCGAATTCCCCGGCTGGGAAGACCCGGACTACATGAATGTTCTGCCGCCCAGCTTCGATATAGCCGGCTCTGCAGGCCGTCAGATGGAAGGCTTCCTTGACGTCTCCCACTTTGCATTCGTTCATACGGCGACGTTCGGAGACCGCAACAATACGGAGGTGCCGCAATATAAGGTGACGAGGGACGGGAATGTGCTGCTGGCCGATTACTGGAGCACCGTCAGCAACTATGGCAAGGGACAGGAGAATCCGGCTCCGGAAGGATTCATGTGGCTGCGCGCCTTCCGGGTATTCGCCCCGTTCGCCGCTTCGCTGACGGTCCACTTCCCCAACGACGGCAAGCTGATGATTCTCAATTGCGCATCTCCTGTGTCGGCGAGGTACACCCGATTGTTCTGTCCGATCTCGCGCAACTTCGATAAGAGCGTTCCCGTGGAGGAGACCATCCGGTTTAACCTCCAGGTGTTCCAGGAAGATGCGGATATGGTCGAATCCCAGACCCCCGAGGATCTCCCGCTGGACCTGCTGGCGGAAGCGCATATTCCTGCCGACCGGACATCGATCGCTTACCGGCAGTTGCTGACGGAGCTGGGGCTGGGGCGCCACTACACCTCATGAGGGCAGTCCGTCCCAACTAAATAGGTCTAGTTATAGCCGGGCATAATCAAATTCCTTGGTTCTGCTTGTATTTCTCCAGGCTGACTCTATAATGAAGGTTGATATGCAGAAGCTTGGCCAGAATCAGTCAACAAGAAACGAGGAATGAGTATGCTGCAAAAAGCGACTTTCGCCGGGGGATGCTTCTGGTGCATGGTTAGCCCCTTCGAGGAACAACCCGGTATTCACGGAATCGTCTCCGGCTATATGGGCGGCGAGCTGGAGAATCCGACGTATGAGCAAGTGTTGACGGGAGAAACGGGACATCTCGAAGTGGTGCAAATTACGTTCGATCCCGACGTATTCCCTTACGAGAAGCTGCTGGAGCTCTATTGGCCGCAGATCGATCCGACCGATGCGACCGGCCAGGGCAACGACCGCAAGAGCCAGTACCGTGCGGCGATCCTTTACCATAACGAGGAACAACACAGGCTCGCGATCGAATCGCGGGAGCGTCTGGACAAGAGCGGTCGCTTCGATAAGCCGATTGTCACGGGGATTGAAGCAGCTTCGGTCTTCTACCCTGCCGAAGAATATCATCAGAACTATCATCGCAAGAACCCCAAGCATTACAAGGAATCCCGCATTTATTCCGGGCGCGAGGCCATCATCGAGAAATACTGGAGCGAATAGGTTCAAACAGGAGGGGGGCTACTCATTAATGGAGTAGCCTCCCTCCTGGCCCCCTCCTGGCCCGTTCAAGTACGCTTCCCGGCAATTATCGCAGGACCAGCATATTCGACAACCACACATCATCCAATTGGTCGTCCGGTCTGCCGTTCGCTTTAACAAGAGCAGGCGTGCCTTTGTAGAGAATGCGTCCGTCCGTTGCGTCGGCTACTATCGCAATTGGCATACTGTGGTTCTTAAAATAATCGTCGGCTTGCAGAAGCAGATAAACCCGACCGTTCGCTACCTGCGCTTGGCTGATTGTCTTCTCGCTCAGTTGACTCGTCTTTATCGTTACTTGGGGCTGAGCGAGGCCGGCAGACAGGTCAAAGCGGTCGATTGTCACCGATTCCTCCATCTTCTGCAAGGCAATGAGCGTCTCTCCTTCCAGGCTAAGGACCGCTGAAGTCACCTGGTTGTTCTCTTCCGTCCCAGCGACGAGCGGCAATTCCTTCACCTCTCCAGAAGCGTATTGATACTCATAAAGCTTTTCGGAGAATACGGCAGGAGCTGTGTCGCTTGCCGTTGCAGCAGTGCCCATCCCGTTCTTGCGTTGTTCTCGGACCAGGAACAACACTCGGGAGTTGGCCGCCGTTGGCTTCTCTTCGGCGAGGACCATGATTTGCAACTCGCGATCAGGTTCGGATGGTTCGCCTAATGGCAGTCGAATACTGCGAATAGGATCTCCCGTTATGGTGTCGAACACCTTGTCGATGATCTCATTGGTTTGGTTTACCCTGTTAACATTCGTAAGAACATGCACTTCCGCCCCTGCCTTCTGCACGTCAACCACATAAGCATAAGCATTGGAAGCGGGCTCAAGCTGTTGTTCATCCCAATAATGAGTCTGCTTGCCGGATGCCAAGTCTAGCGAATCGAGGCTCCAACGAATAGTGCCGTCTTGTAGCGAATCTCTCCCTTTGGTATAAGCCGCTTTAGCGAAGATGAGCGAGTCTTCATCCGTGTAGAAGCTGTAAGTATCCACCTTCCCTCGCATGAATCCGGAATGCTTCTCATAAAGCGCATTAAAGTCGGAATACATCGGACTCGTTAATGGACCTTCGTTTTGCATCCATTGATTCCAAGCGGATGGTTCATATCTCTCGCTTCCCGACGCGGATACTTTTATGGAATACGAGCCTTTGCCGCCTACATAACTTCCTGACAGAGTCAGCGCAGCCGCTTCGACCGGATCTCCTTCTATCGTCTGCAGCCGATATTCCGGCAGATGCAAGTCGGCACCGTATGCATAGAAGGTAGTCAGCGATGCTGCGATGAATACAACAAGCGCGAGTGTGATCGCATAACGTTTCATTAGTCATTCCCTCCCTACACGGTGATCTTCTTGGAGACAAGCCTGAAGCCGAGCGCGAGCGTAACGCCCATCACAACAAGGTAAATGCCTAAGCGAATGGCTGTTATCTCGCTGGGATAGAAGTAACCGTACGGATTAAGATTTGCTGCGAATCCGATCGCCGTCCCGCAGGCGGCAACATACAAGATCGCATAGACAATGCCTAGCCAACGATAGCACCGCTCCAGCAATATCGCCGTAAAGAGGACGAAGACAGCCAGAATACCGGTTCCGTAATAGACAACGAATCGCACCCCCTCCAGCGGCAGCAAGGGGAGCTCAAACACTCGGTTCGCCGCGACAGCTTCGGAGAATAGGGAAGACATTCGATAGTCGGAGGGGACGATCCCATTAAACAACTGGCGTTCCAGCAGCAGGAGCAACAATTGGAACGAGACCATGGAGAACACGAATAGCAAGATTGCAGTGGCTTTGGCCAAATAGATGTTGCTCCTTGCCGTTGGGAGGGCAAACATCCGGTAGGCGAACTTATCGCGACCGATCCAGTCCCGGTACCAGATCAGGAAGATATACAAGCCCAATACGGTAATGCTGATCAGAATAGGCAGCGCGAACCAGAACTGCGAGTCTCCGATAATATCGGCGAACGAGAAGGGACGCGGGGCATAATTACCCAAGCGGGCTGCCTCTCTCCATCCATCCATTCTGACCTTAGCATAATAGATAACCCCGATGGTTTGCCAAATCGCCGTCAAGAGCATCATTCCGAAGAGAACATACCGGAAGCGATGAACTTCCATATGGACTAGCTTAACATATCGATTCAAGCCAGGAGTACCTCCTTCATGACGTCAACGACCGATTTGCCTTCCTCGCTTCGGACTTGTTCGCACTCGAAAGTGCGGGCAACGGTGCCATCGCGCAGCAATACCGCTTGGTCGATAAGATGCTCGATCTCCCCCACTTCGTGAGTCGTCAGCAGAACGCCCCGGCTGCCGACCAGTTCGCTGGAGAACACTTCTGCGATGCTCTCCCGGCTGAACAGATCAATTCCTGCGAAGGGCTCGTCCATAATGATGTAATCGGAATCTTGAGCCAAGCCGAGCACCAGGTTGAACTTGGCTGCCGTCCCCTTCGACAAGCGGCCGGCCCGCTCCCGGTAATCCAGACCAAAGAACCGCATAAGCTCGCTTGCCCTATCCTTGTTCCAACGGCTATAGAAATCTTCCATGAATTGAAGAGCATCGGACAGCTTCATCGAAGGCGGAACGGCCAGATGATCGGGAATATAGGAGACTTGCTCGTAAGTATCTCGGCCAATCGGCTTGCCGTCGATTTGAATGGTGCCCCCATGGATCGGCGTCAGTCCCATGATCGCCTTGAGTACAGTCGATTTGCCTGCGCCGTTAAGTCCGATCAGACAAGTAATCTGCCCCTTCTCGGCTGCGAACGTGACTTCTTTCAATACTTTGCGGCAAAGGTACCTATGGCTGACGCGTATAAGCTCAATCATCCTTATCCTCCTGCGCTTCCGAGTATTTCCGCCGAATCACATCCAGCAGCTCGTCCAAGGGAACGTCGATGTTACGGATAGAAGCTACAAAAGCCTCAACGGCTCCTCCGAGCAGTTCCGATCGAATTTGTCTCAGTACATCCGACTCCAACGTAATGCGGCTCGGGGAATTGCCTTCGGTTACGATCAATCGCTGATCCTCCATTTCCTTGTATGCTCTCTGCGCGGTATTGGGATTAATCTTAAGCAGGGCTGCCAGCTCTCTTCTGGACGGGATTGTCTGTCCGGAATGAAGAACGCCGGTTACAATCTTCTCCTTGAACATGCGAACGACTTGCAAATAAACGGGATCGCGACTGTTGAAGGAGATATCGGCCCAATCATTGACGTTGTTCATGAAGCGACACCTCATCTTCCCGCAAGCGTGTGTACCAATCAGTTCATACACTACAAATGTATTATGTGGTTAATACACTAAATTGTCAATGACTGGTTTTACGTGTGAATTCAGACGGCTGTCGGCTGTGTTCATCAAAGAAGAAAACACTCTTGCCCGGGCAGAAAGTGCAGGACAAAAGTGAGCCCGCCGCCGATCACGTCCGCACGCCGCTTCGTAGCCGCCGCGCGAATCATTGCGTCGCAACCCGCGATGTCCCGGAAGCCGACGACGCCTTTTCACCCGATCCCCCCGGAAACGGCAGGAGGAACAGCTTGGAGTCGGTCGATATAATTAACGCGTCATACTTAGCTTCCGCTATATAAACATAACTAATATTATGTAAACTAAACCGACCCCGGAAGGCAAGAGTGATGAAGATCAGCAGAGCGACTTTATATAAGTATTTCTCGACCAAAGAAGAGATCATCGACTTTAACATCGAAGTTTTTATCGAGTTCATAAACGAACATGCCTTCTCCCCTCTTCACTCGGACCACAGCTACGGAATCCGTTTCCAGCAGTTGTTCGAGCAATCCGTCTCGCTTAAGCAAGATGAGATTCTGCGAGGAATATTACCGTGAAATACTTGATGAACAATCAAATGACCGTCCACCAAGTTTTGTCCGATTATTATGAATTAAAGGATGTGTTAAACCATTCAATGCCCCTTCTCAGAGAACAACCGCCAGCATCGCCTTCCAGCGGCGGCGCATCCGCGACAGGAGCCGTTCGCGGCCGTCGAGCTGGGCGGCAAGCTCGGCGAAGGCCCGCCGAACCGTCGGGGCGAACGCGCGGAAGTCGCGCTCCGGAACGAGCGCCGCGCCTTCCCGAATGACCGCGTCCGACAGCCGGAGCGCAGGCGACGTCGGCACGATGCGCATTCTCAGCCGAACCGCCACCCTTCTCAACTGCTTGGCGCAACGGCCGCCGCCGTGACCGCCGTAGGTTATGAGCATGACGGGCTTGTCCTTCCACTCGCGGTAGAGATGATCGATCGCGTTCTTCAGAACGGCCGGATAGCCCCAGTTGAACTGCGGGGTGACGAACACGATCGCGCTTGCGCTCTTGATCTTCTCGCTCCACGCGACGGTGTGCGGCTGGGTGTAATGCCCCAAGGCGGGAATGCCCGGTTCGTCGTCCATCGGCAACGGCCATTCCGCCAGATCGACGATCTCGTACTCGTCGGTTGAGCCCTCGCGCCCGATGGATTCGACCCATGCCGTAATCGTCGGGCAATTCCTGCCTGCCCGTGTGCTTCCCATAACCAACAGTATGGTGTTCTTCCGATCCATGGAACCACCCGCTTCCGTATTGATAGCCAAAAATAGTACGTGACAAAAACAATATAGTTTGTGACGCGTACTATGTCAATGGTTTTATGGTAGAATACAGAATACAGATGGCAAACAGATGGGCAACGGCGCACAGACCGATTGCCCGAGATCATCCGGCTTATGGGAGGCTTTAATGATGAACGACAATGACGCCAATGTTCAAGAAGAGATCTCGATGATGGATGGCTTGGTCCAATTATCCTTCCTTGTTCAAGGAGTTCTTAACCGGATCGGAGCCGAGTACGAGCTGTCCATCATCCAGATTCGCCTGTTCGGCATTCTGCGGGATCGCGAGCTGACTATGCTGCAACTGGCGCAGTACCTTGGCCTCGACAAATCCAGCATAACCGGACTGATCAGCCGCGCGGAGCGCCGGGGACTGGTCGAACGCAGAAGCTCCCGCTCCGATCGTCGCGTCATTCATGTGAAGGTGACGCCCGAAGGCCATCAACTGATTCGGGTCGTCAGCGGCGAGATCGAACGGCATGTGAGAACGATAACGGATAAGCTCAATGACGCCGAACGCGCTTCATTCATGGCCCTCGCCTCCAAGCTGATCCGGGATTGACCTTATGGTTAATCCCATTAACTATCGGATTGCCTGGCTGTCTCGCTGGCCGCCGAATTTTATGCGAAAATTCACATTGGCGCGGCCCGGAAACGACCACTTTGCCCGATTTTGGACTAAACCGCTGTCGCGGTGGTAAGAGATCAAACGCTCGGCGTAAACGAAACTTTCCGTTTGTGATGGGGCATACGATGTGTTCAGAAAGGACATCTCTTAAATTAGATATGCAGGCCACTGCGAATCTAGCTTAAGGAGATGTCCCTATGAACCATCATGAACAAATCGTATCCAAACGGCGGGTCTGAAGAGTCCACTTGATAACTGGCCTATCGTCTCTCAACTGGAGGGCGATACCCGTGATTGAGTTGCAGGATGTGTTCCGTCACTATGGGGAAGCGTACCGTCTCCACCATCCGCAGCCGCTCCATGTCCGCAAGGTCATGCGGGCCATTACCTACTGTCGGACAGCCGCCATGGGTGGGCATCTCGATGCCTGTGATGCCTGTGACTTCACGCGTATCTCCTACCATTCCTGCCGCAACCGCCATTGTCCGAAATGCCAGACCGTCAATAAAGAGCGCTGGATTGAAGCCAGAAAAGCGGACTTGCTTAACGTCGGCTACTTCCACGTCGTCTTTACCTTGCCGGATTTGTTAAACCCGATTGCCTGCCACAACCCGCAAATCCTTTACGATTTGTTGTTCAAGGCTGCCGCAGAAACGCTAACCGAGCTGGCGGCTGACAAGAAGTATTTGGGCGCACAGATTGGCTTTACCTCGATCCTCCATACCTGGGGACAAAATCTTATGCACCATCCGCATTTGCATGTTGTCGTTCCCGGGGGAGGAATCGATGCGACCAACAAGTGGGTCCCTTCCAAGAAGAAGTTCTTTATCCCGGTGAAGGTGCTCTCCAGAAAGTTCAGAGGCAAGTTCCTGGCCTATCTCAAGCAAGCCGAGCTCCAATTCTTCGGTACCACGGCAGATCTGCAGCATCCAGCGTCGTTCCAGCGGCTGCTCACTGCGTTGTACCAGAAGGAGTGGGTCGTGTACGGCAAGCCCCCTTTCAAGAATGCGGGTTGTGTCGTCGAGTATCTGGGAAGATACACCCACCGCGTGGCCATCTCCAACTCACGTATGATGAAATTGGAAGAAGACCATGTCACGTTCAAGTGGCGGGATTACAAGGACGACAATAAGTCAAAGGAGATGACCGTCACCGCGGCTGAGTTTATTCGCCGTTTCCTCATTCACGTCCTGCCTCCAGGATATACGCGCATTCGGCATTACGGCTTCCTGAGTCCACGAGGCAAAGCAACTCGATTGAAGCTTTGCAAGAAGCTCACACGCACACCTTTACCGGCACATCCGCAAACGAAACGTACGACGCTCGAACTCTTGCAGCAGATACTGGGCCAAGACTTTGCATGCTGCCCTTGTTGTGGAGTCGGTCATATGAGTCGAGCCTCCGCAAGGAGAGATCTTCGGCATAGAACCGTTGAATAAGCCGAGCTGCCATATCCGCATAATTGCGTTGCTCCGACGACGGGGTGTCGGGGATCATCGTCTGTCTCGCATACCGGAGCACGATGTCGTGAAGCTCTTCCCGCGTCTCCGCGGACAGCACCTCTTCATACGGCGACGGCTCCGCTGCCGGCGAATGCGGCCGCTTCGCGTAAGAGCCCCTTGCGCCGATCAGCTCCGTCAATCGAATGTAAGCTTCGCGAACTTCGCGTTCGTTCCTCGTCTTCGCGGCAAGCGCTCTGCGATATTCCGCGAAGAAGGCCTCCAGCTTCGCTTCGTTATGGCTCTCCAGCACGGAGATCAACGCGAGCTCGGCCGATTCGCTAGCCGGATCGGCCGCTGTCCGGACGTCATCCGCCGAAGCTCCGTCCTCATAGAACAGCGTGCGGCCCACCCCTTCGAGGAACTTGCGCCGAAGAGCTTGATCCGCCTGCTCGTAAGCCGTCTTCAACCATCGGAACCCCGGAACGACGGCGCTGATGCCGATCGACAGCGACAGATTCATCACTTCCTTGATCGTCAGTTGAATATCGCCGCACAGTTGTTGAATGTCCTTGCGAACGGCGGCCATCGTCCCTTCCGACGTGTTGACGATAAGCAGATAGTCGGCAGAGCTCTCGATCACGATCTCCTTGCTCCATCTGGCCGGAATGATCTCGCCCAGAATGTTGACAATGGAGAAGCGCAGCAGCTTCTCATCCTTCTCCACATACTTCTTCCGGACTTCCCCGAACCGGTCGATACGCATCTTGACGATGGCCAGCTCCTCCGAACGGACCCCCGACTGAAGCTGCTGCGCCTTGGCTATGGCTTCCTTCTCGTCGAGCAGTCCGCTGATCAAATCCTTGAACAGGCTCTCCTTCAGGTGAGTGAGGCTCTGTGTGAAGTCGGGCGGCAGAGCCGCAAGGCCGGATCTGGTATGCTCGCGCTGCAGTCGCTGCCGTATTCCCGCAAGCAGTTCGCCCAGCACCGGCGGCGTGACCTCGGTCTTGATCAGATAATCGGCGGCCCCGAGCTGGCAGGCTTCCTTCGCATAGCGAAATTCATCGAAGTTGCTGAGCACGATGAACTCGCAGGCAGGAAGCGCCCGAGACGCTTCGCGGATGAGCTGCAGCCCGTCCATGACGGGCATCTTGATATCGGTCATGATCACATCCGGCTTCAAGTCCAATGCGAGCTCGAGCGCTTCCTTGCCATTGGCCGCTTCGCTTACGACACGGAATCCGTGCTCCTCCCAATCGATGATGGAACGAATTCCGATTCGCATCAACATCTCGTCATCGACGATCATCAGTTTAAACATGGCGATTCCTCCCGCGAACTCGCATAGGGCTGCCGGGAACCCAGCAGCCCTGACGAACCTATGTGATGAATGGACTCTTCCGCTTCTATCATACGATCGACGGAATCCGAATGGCTATAGTAATGTTGGCTGACGGATGGCACAATATTGCGGATGCGCATCGGCCGGCCCGCTTGCGCACTGCTCCGTCAGTGTCCCTTCTTGCGAATCTGCTTGTGGCGATTCTCTCCCCATTCCTTCGCCTTGGCGGTCGCGATCGAGATCGCCCGGCTCTCGGAATAGCCGTCCTCCAGCAGCTCGTTGGCAATGTCGATCGCCTTGCTGCGGATCGGGGCCATGAAGTTCTTGAGCGAATCCGGGTAGTCGTTCTTGCTCCAGGGCATAGCGATTCCTCCTCGTTGCTTGTTTACCCTCCTTTAGACGAGGAAGACGGATTTGAATCAGGGACGCGTGCTTCGACATAAAATCAAGCAAACTTTGGAAAACTTCAAATAAGATTTGCAGTCCAACGTGCGGGAGGCTCTTCGCCGATGTCGTCCATCCTGGAATATATCCCCGATTGGAGCGTGTTCGGCCAGGCGCTCGCCGCGCTCCTAATCGCGATCGTCGTCAATCGACTTTATCATAAAGCGGATGCCTTCGTGCGCAGAGGCAAGGCGATCGGCAAGTCCGGCAAGTCCGGCAAGTCCGGCAAGTCCGACAAGGCCGGCCATTCGCGGTCCGTGCTGGCCGCTTCGGGGCCGGGAGCGTTTCCGAAGTTCGAGCCGGGGGCGGTTCCGGAGTCCGAGCCGGAGCCCTTCAGCGGAGATTATGAATCCGATCTCCAGGCCATTCTCGATTCCATCGGCCGCAACAGCGACTTTCGCTTCCGAACGTTCCCGATGGCGAAGCTGAATCGCCAGGCGGCTTTGTTCTGGGTAGACGGCATGCAGAACGACCGCATTCTGAATCTGCAGCTCATGCAATTCCTGATGTTCGAGGCGACTATCGAGGCGATGGAGGCTCCGATCTCGCCCGGCGATGTGCTTCCGTTCGAGAGCCTTGCGAGATGTCCCGAGCGCGGCGGCTTCAAGCGATGTGTTCTGTTCGGCCATGCCGGCTTGCTGATCGAAGGCGTCCCGTACGGGTTCCTTATTCAGTTCCCCGATGCCGCGGGCCGCGCGGTTGCGGAGCCCGTGTCCGAGGCGCTGCTGCGCGGCCCGCGGCTAGGCTTCTCGGAGGTGCTCAGCGAGAATACGTCCATGCTGCGCCGCCAAGGCTTCGGCACCAGCTTGGAGATGATCAATTACAAGGTCGGAACGCGCCTGACCAAGGACCTGGTGCTTGCCTACTTCAAGGATATCGTCAATCCCGACCTGCTTCGGGATGTGGAAGACAGAGTGAGCAAGCTCGACTTCGACTTCTTCGGCGAATCCGGCTACGTCGAGCAATTGATCGAGGACAACACCTTGAGTCCCTTCCAGCAGGCGCAGAACACCGAGCGGCCCGACCGCGTCATCAACGCTCTTCTGGAAGGCAGAATCGCCATTCTGCTCGACGGAACGCCGTTCGCGCTGATCGTCCCGGCCACCTTCAGCATGCTGCTGCAGTCGCCCGAGGATTATTACGAGCGCTGGCTGCCGAGCTCGCTGCTGCGATTGCTGCGGTTCCTCGCCGCGTTCATGGCGTTGATGGCTCCCGCGCTCTACATCTCGCTGATCTCCTTCCACCCCGGCCTGATTCCGACCGAGCTGGCCATCTCCATTATCGAGACGCGGCAAGGCGTCCCCTTCCCTTCGCTGATCGAAGTGCTCATTCTCGAGGTGTCGATCGAGATTCTTCGGGAGGCCGGCATCCGCCTGCCGAAGCCGGTCGGGCCCGCCATGGGCATCGTAGGCGGCCTGATCATCGGAGATGCGGCGGTCCAGGCGGGAATCGTCAGCCCGTTCCTCGTTATCGTCGTCGCCGTCACCGCGATCTCCTCGTTCTCGATCCCGACCTACAGCGCCGGAATTACCTTGCGCATCCTGCGCTTCGCGGGCATGCTGTTCGCGGCCATCCTCGGCATGTTCGGAACGATTCTGTTCTTCCTGCTGCTGTGCAGCCATCTCACGAAGCTGAAGAGCTTCGGGGTGCCGTACGTAACGCCGATCTCTCCCTTCCGGATTCAGGATTGGAAGGATCTCTTCATCCGGGCCCCGCTCTCTCTGATGAAGCGCAGACCGGCGATGCTGAAGCCGCGGGACAACACTCGAAGACCTTAATTCCAAGGGGGGCTAAGCCTTGTTCGTACGCACCGACGATAAGATCACTTCCTCGCAGGCGGTCGTATTCCTCACGAACACCGTGCTCGGCGCCGGAATTCTCACCATGCCCCGCGGCATCACGCAGGCGATGAAGACCCCCGATTCCTGGCTGACCATCCTGGTCGGCGGAATGGTCGTCATGCTGGTCATTCTGCTGATGGTCAAGCTGGGCCAGCAGTTCCCGGGCAAGACGGTGTTCCAGTATTCCGCGATCATCGCCGGGAGAATTCCCGGAGGCTTGTTGAGCCTGCTGCTGATCGGGTACTTCATCTCGGTCGCCGGCTTCGAGATTCGTTCGCTCGCCGAGGTAACCTTGTTCTTCCTTCTCGAAGGCACGCCGATGTGGGCGATCGTGATTCCGTTCATATGGGCGGGAGCCTATCTGGTGAGCGGAGGCATCAATTCGATTGCACGGGTGTACCAGATCGTGTTCCCGATCACGATATTTGTTCTTCTCCTCTCGTTCGCAGTCAGCTTCCGCCTCTTCGACATCGATAATTTGCGACCGGTGCTCGGAAGCGGCCTCCCTCCCGTCATGAAGGGACTCAAGTCCTCCATATTGGTCTATGCGGGCTGCGAGGTCGTCCTGACGCTCGTCGCCTTCATGCAATATCCGCAGCAAGCGGTTAAGGCGATGCTGGGAGGCATCGCCATTCCGTTCGGTCTGTACCTGCTTACGGTCGTGTTCGTTGTCGGCGGCCTCTCCATCGATTCCGTCATGACGAGCGCCTGGCCGACCATCGACTTGATCCGCAGCTTCGAGGTGACGGGCTTCTTCGTGGAACGGCTGGAATTCCCGCTTATGGTCGTCTGGCTGATGCAGATGTTCTGCAACTTCTGCAGTTTCTTCTTCCAATCCTCCCTCGGCCTGTCCCAGGTATTCAAGCTCCCCTTCCCTGCAGTCCTCTTGGGCATGGTTCCGGTCATTTATCTGGCGGCGATGGTTCCCAAGAGCCTCGAGGACGTCTTCGGGCTCGGCGACGAGATCGGGAAGATGAGCCTTGTCCTGTTCATGCTGATCCCGGTGATGCTGTCGCTTGTCTGGCTTGTGCGGAAGAAGGGACGAATAGCGCATGGTTAGCAGAATAAGAGCGGCGCTCCTCTGCCTCTGCCTCACCCTTCCGTTGTCGGGTTGTTGGAGCAGCAAGGAGATCGAGAATTTGGCGGTATACGCCGGTTTGGCGCTGGACACGGGGCAACCGGCTCCCGTGGAGAAGGACCTTGAAGCGCAGGGCGCGGAATACGTCAAACAGAACAAGGTCATGGCGACCGTTCAGATCATCCCGATCAAAGCCATGGGGTCGAAGGACAAGGACCAGAAGGCAGCGCAGCATCCGTACCTCAACGTCTCCGGCAGCGGCGACTCGATCCTGGAAATTTTCCGCCAATTCTCCATTCGCCTGGACCGGCCGATCATCGGCCATCACCTGAAGGTGATCGTCATCTCTTCCGAGCTGCTGAAGCGGCAGACGATGGACCAATTGATGGACTTCCTGCTGCGGGATAACGACATTCGCCCCAGCACCATGGTGTTCCTCAGCCACGGCCAGGCCCGCGAAGCGCTCGAATCCAGCCAGCCCAACGACGTGCCTGCCTTCCACATCAGGGATATGCGCCTCAATCAGGGCAGAACGAGCAAGGTGCTGGAGCCGGTTACGTTATCGCGGATCGACGCTCTGTCGCATGCCGACAAGAGCTTCGTGCTGCAAAATATCGTGACCGGAGGAGGAGAGCTCGCCTTCTCCGGGGCGGGCATTATCAAGGGAGCCTCCGGGCACTGGATCGGAACGTTGGGCCAAGAGGACACGGAGTGCCTGGCCTGGCTTGCCAAGTCGGGCAAGAGCGGTGTCATCAAGGCCTATGACGAGGATAACGAGCCGCTGACGTACGAGATCAAATCCGTTCGGAGCAAGGTGCGCTCCGCCGTCGATGGCGACCGCATCTCCTTCCGCGTCTCCCTCTCCTTCGAAGGGCGCATTATCGAGACTTGGAGCAAACGCCGGATGCCGACCTCGGACACCCATGCGGAGAAGCTTGCTGCGATTATCGAGGAGAGAGTGTCGGCCATGATGCAGACGCTCCTGCATAAGCTGCAGTCCGACTACAAGACCGACGTCGCGGGATTCGGCCAGAAGCTGTCCATCCAGCATCCTTCCGCCTGGAAGAAGGCGAAGGACGACTGGGACGACGTCTTCAGCCGTTCGAAGATCGATCTGGATTGCGATGTGACGATAACGGATTTCGGTTCGTTCGTGGAGAAGTAGCATCCCGGAGCGTCAGTTGTCGTCAGCGCCGGATTTCCGCAGGACGCTGAGCGAGCCGTTCGTCTCGTACACGGCCAAGGCGACTTCGCCGACGGAGAAGACGTCCTTCTGCCGGAGCATCATCTTCAGCTCTTCGAGCTCCATGTTGTTGCGCTTCATCGCGGCTTCATCGATTTTCCCGTCAACGATCATCAGCTCGGCTCCGCCCTCCAGCTTCCTGCGCAGCGGCTTGCTCAGCTTCATGATCTTCTCGAACGCGTAGGACAGAGCGGCCCAGACGGCCAAGGCGAAGAGCATCTTCCAGCAGCTTGTTTCTTTGTCGTATATCGTATCCCCCACCAGATCGCCGAGCACCAAGGAAGAGACGAAGTCGAACGGCGTCAACTGTCCGATCTCTCTCTTCCCGAGCAAGCGTGTCAGCGTCCACAGCCCTGCGAAGGCAAGCGCGAGCTTGGTCGCAATCTCCGCATAATCCTGCATCGGAATCCTCCTTCTGTGCCTTTGTCCGCTATTTACCCACAATAACGAGCAGCTTCGCGGCACAGGGTCGGGTGGAAAATGCGTTGTCTGCAGGGGCAACCTTCGAGCGATAAGCGGAGGCTTAGACGAACCGGGACAAGCGAAACGGCGAGAGGTCCCAGGAGGTGCCGCCGTTTAAGGCAAGGTCGGCCAACGCTTCCCCCACCGCGCTCGCGAACTTGAAGCCGTGGCCCGAGAAGCCGCCGGCGACGATCACATTCCGGTATAGCGGATGCTGGTCGATGATGAAGTCCTCGTCCGGCGTCAGCTCGTACTTGCAGACGGCGCCGCGAAGCAGCCGGCCGGCAGCGCCGGGCAGGTAGCTCTCCAGCGCCTGCCGCAGATCGGCTTCATCGTCCGGGTAGGTCCCGAACGGCTCCAACGGCCTCCCGGGCTCCCATGGAACGCCGCCGTCGTGACGCCCGATCTTGACGCCGGCTCCGTCGATGCTCGGGAAGCCGTAGAAGCCGCCGTGCTTGGTTCCGATCGTGAAGCCGGGGAACGCGCCTCTGTCGAACGCCTTCCCCTCCGTCTCGAACCAGCCGACGACCTTGCGCACCGAACGGATCGGCAGGAACAGGAACGGCTGCAGCGTCTTGAACCAGGCTCCCGCGCTCACAATGACGCGATCGGCCCGGCAGCTCCCGTCCTTCGTCTGGACGACGACGCTTCCGTCCTTCTCCGTCCGAAGCCCCGTGACGAACGTGTTCGCGATCAGCCTCGCCCCGGCGCGCAGCGCTTGCCGCTTGTACGCCGCGACGCATCGTTCGCTGTACAAGTAACCGGCATTCGGCTCGTACATCCCGCGGAACCCGTCGGGAACGCGAACGGCCGGCCACCGCCGGCGGATCTGCTCCGCCGACAGCCAATCCACCGGGATGCGCTCGCCGTCGATATCCGCCTGCCTCTCCCGGAAGTCATAGACGGACATATCGGCAACATTGAGGACGCCGGATCGCTCCAGCAGCCTCTCGCCCGTCTCCTCCTCCAGCTCCAGCCACTTCTCGTCCGCCCGCAGAGCGAGCTTCACATAAGCGGAACCGCCGCTGTACGCATGGCGAATAAGCCGCGGCTCGCCATGATGGCTTCCCTCTCCGTGCGGAGGATCGAAGGCGTCGATCAGCAGCGTATCAGCCCCCCGCCGCGCCAGCTCGTACCCCGCGCTCATTCCCATCGAACCGGCTCCGACCACAATGACATCCGCTTTTGCCAACGATGGACTCACTGATTTATCCTCCCCTTCGCTTCGTTCCGCTTCGGCCTCTTAGCCGCCTTATGCAGAATGGAGACCGAAATCCCCCAAGGGATGCGGTCTCCAGTTGTCTGGCAGATGGCAGTCTTGCTTCCGTAATTCCTAGTTATTTTGTTGCCTATGCGAATAGTAGCACCCGTTCATTCCGGACGTCAATCGTTTCCCAATCGATAAATTCGAATCTCTAATCAAGGAAGTCCATAAGCCGCAAGAAGCCCATAAGCATTGAAGGCTAATTCCGCTCGGAAGGAACGAAGCGCAGCTTCTTCTCGGCCGGAGTTCGGGGGCGCGCCTTCGGCACCTTCGCCGCATACCCCATATGCAGAATGCCGAGGACGCTCTCGCCGGGAGCGAGCCCGAGCCCTCTTGCGAAGTCCGGGTACTTCAACTGCTCGCTGGAGGACCAGGTCATGCCGAGCCCGCGCTCCCAGGCCGCAAGCTGGAACCCTTGCATGACGCCGCACACCTCGCCCAGCCCGTCCGCCTCCTTCGCCCGCGAATCCTCGAGAACGAAGATCAGGTTGAACGGGATCGCGAATGTCTTCTGCCGGAATACCTGCTTGATCTTGCCGGGCACGATCTTGTAGGCGAGCATATCCTTGAGCTGCGCCATCATCAGATCGGCCAGCGCGCCGCGCTCCGAATCGCTTCCCGCTTCGATGACGCGCCATGGGCGCGAAGCATCGCCGGCGCCGGCGCTCGCCTGCGGCGTGCAAGCCTGCAGGAGCTCCCGGACGAGCTCGGCCTCCACCTTGCGATCCGCGAATTGGCGCACGGTGCGCCGTTCCCGAATCAGGGAAGAGAACGCCGCATTCGCGAGCGGCGTCATGTCCGCATAGCCGATGGCGAGAACCGCAACGACCTTCTCCTTCTCGGGCCGCCCGGCAGCCTCGGGCCGATCCGCCGGCGCCTTCTCGAGGCGCACGCCGATTCCCTGTTCCCTGGCGGCGATTCTGAGGTTGTGCACCAGGCACCAGACCGCCGCCTCGTCGTCCGCTTCATGCCTTGGCTTGCCGCCCGCCGGCATGCCGATCCACAGCATGCCGGGAGCTTGCCCCTCCGCGTTCCTCGCGGATTCCATCCACGTGAAGGTCCACGGCTCCCGCAGATGATGGTTCGGCGCCCATACGGCGACGTCCAGCAGAGACAGCAGCGTCTCGCGGGAGACCGGCTTGCCGGTGAATATCGGCTCATCCCAGATCGCGGGAAGAAGATCCGTCAGCTTCATTTGACTTGCCACCCTTCAGCTTCTTGTTGAATGCTCCACAATCGGGAATAAATGCCGCCTTGGCCGACCAGCTCGTCGTGCGTTCCCGATTCGGCCAAGCGTCCTTGCTCCAGAACGAGGATGCGATCCGCGTATTGGATCGTCTTCAGCCGATGCGCGATGATCAGCACCGTCTTGTCTGCGACCAGCTCGTTGATCGCCGTCTGAACCGCCGCCTCGTTCTCCGGATCGAGCGAAGCGGTCGCCTCGTCCAGCAGGACGATCGAGGCGTCCTTCAGCAGCGCGCGGGCGATCGAGACCCGCTGCTTCTCGCCGCCCGACAGCGTCGAGCCGCCTTCTCCGACCGGCGTATCGTAGCCTTGCGGCAGCCGCGAGATGAACTCGTGGCAGCATGCCCTTCTCGCCGCCGCCTCGATCTCCGCTTGCGTCGCCGTCATCTTGCCTACCCGGATATTGTTGCCGATCGTATCCGCGAACAGATAAACATCCTGGAACACCATGGAGATGCCGTCCAGCAGCCGTTCCGGCTCCGCCTCGCGAAGCGGCGTGCCGCCGATGGACACCTCGCCTTGCTGCACGTCCCAGAACCTTGCGATCAGCCTCGTCACCGTGCTCTTCCCGCTGCCCGACGGCCCGACGAGCGCCGTGATCGTCTTCGGCGCAATCGCGAAGCTCAGCTCCCGAAGCACCGGCTTGTCGTCCTCGTAGCCGAACGTGACCCGGTGGAACCGAATCTCGCCGGTCGGATCGACGATCGCGCCGCCCTCCGGCGGAAGCTCCTTCCTTACGTCCATAATCCGCTTCGCGCTGTATGCCGAATAGCGGATCTCGCCGTAGCTCATCAGCACAACCGTGAGCGGATCGAACACCCGGATTCCGACCAGCAGGAACAGCAGGAAGCTCGGAAGATCAAGCGTGCCGCCCGCGAGCAGGTAGCTGCCCGCCGCGATCATGATCGTGAACCCGGACCTTGCGAGCAGCATCGCCCCCATCACAAGCGGACCCATGATCCCTTCGAGCCGGATCGAGGCCCGCTTCAGGCGATCGAACGAGAAGCGCAGACGTTCGAAGCGCTGGCCGTTCATGCGATGCGCCTTGATCTCCTTGATGCCTGACAAGTATTCCTGCAGCCGGTTCGACGCTTCGTTCTTCGCCCTGACGTGGCTCTCGCTGAGCCGGGCTTGGAGCGAATCCGTCAGCGCCAGCAGGAGCAGCCCGAACGGCAGCGCGACGAACATCGCCAGCGCCATCCGCCAGTCGAGGAACGCGAGGCCGACAACGGCCAATGCGGGCAGCACGATCGCGCTGATCAACTGCGGAACGTTGTGCGAGATCGTATGCTCGACCTGACCATAATCGCCCAACAGAACATTGGTGACATCGCCGGGATCGCGCTTGCCGAAGTAGCCGAGCGACAAGCCTCGCAGGTGCTCCGCCAGCTTCATTCGCCCTTCGGCGGATACGTCGTACGCCGCCTTGTACGAGCGGTCGTACAGAATGGAATTCGTCCCGTACATGACCGCGAGCCAGCCGACCAGCACGGCCGCCACAATCCACATGCGCCCGGTATCCAGGCCGGCCTCCGGCTCGGCGAACGAACGGTAGACGATGCGGATCAATTCGACCAGAAGGGCCGCGGGAACGATCTTGGCGATCCCGTCCAGCAAGGCCGCCGAGGCGGACGGCCACAGGCTCTTCGGATTGCCTCCGGATATATTAGTCCAATAAGACACGCGCTCGCACCTCCCTGCCGTTCTTAGTCGCATCCTCGGCTGTGCCAGCCGCCGCGTTCCGCTTGCCCAGCTTCCAGGAAGCCGCGCTGCGGTGGGCGACCCACATCTGCTCGTAGAGGCCGCCCTTGTCCCGCAGCTCGTCATGGGTTCCGCGTTCGACGATGCTTCCGTCCCGGACAACAACAATCTGTTCGGCCATCCGGATCGTGGACAGGCGATGCGCAATGATCAGGACGGTCTTCCCCTTCACGAGCTCGATCAGCCCCTGCTGAATCTTCCGCTCGTTCTCCGCGTCCGCATAGGCGGTAGCTTCGTCGAGCACCAGAATCGGGGCATCCTTCAGCAGCGCCCGGGCGATTGCGATCCGTTGCGCTTCTCCCCCGGACAAGTAAGTTCCCCCCTCGCCGATCCGCGTCTCGTAGCCGTGCTCCAGCTTCTCGATGAACTCGTGGCAGGAAGCGCGCTTGGCCGCTTCGATCACCTGCTCCCTGCCGGCTTCGCGGTTGCCCATCCGAATGTTCTCTTCGATTGTGTCGTAGAACAGATGCACATCCTGGAAAACAAACGATACCGCATCCATCAGCCGGTCGGTTCCCATCTCGCGGATCGGCACGCCTCCGATAAGAATCTCTCCCTCCTGCACGTCCCAGAACCGAAGCAGCAAGCTTGCGATCGTCGACTTGCCGCCGCCTGAGGGGCCGACAAGCGCGGTCATCTCGCCTTCCCTCGCCGAGAAGCTCACATCGGTCAGCACCTGCTTGTAGTGCTTGCTGTCCGGCTTCTCGTACGCGAAGCGAACGCCGCGGAATTCGATCCCGTACGCCAGCGGCGCCCTCGGACTGTCCGGCTCCTGCACAATCGGCTCCGACAACACGGCGGCGATCCGCTTGTTGCCCTCGACGATATCCCGCAGTCCGCCGCCGATGTACATCAGCTTAAGCAGCGGAACCGACAGGCTGGGGGTAATGAGCAAGAACAGAATAAGCGTAATGGCGAACGATTGATTGCCCGGGCTGCCGCTTGCGATCAGAACGCCCGCGGGAACGACGAAGACGAACAGCGAGCTGACGATGACGAAGAACAGGCTGTACGGCGTCTTGCAGATCATCGTAATTCGCATCGCGATATCCCGGTAGCTGCCGACCGCCTGCTTGAAGGTCAGGAACGACTCGGCCTTGATGCCGAAGATCTTGACTGCAGGCATGCCTCTTACGTATTCCACTCCCGTCGCATTCATCTCTTCCATCGCGTATTGGTAGCTTCGGTAGGCTTCCTGCCCCGCTTCGCCCGCGAAGATCCGCGCTTGAATCCAGAAGCCGACGACGATCGGCACAAGCAGAACGACGGCGAGCCGCCAATCGAGCCCGAACAGGTACCCGATCAGCAGAAGCGGAATGGCGATCGCGCTGACGATATCCGGCAACTGATGCGCGATGAACTTCTCGATTCGCTCGACGCTGACCTCGATAATCTTCTTGAGCTCTCCCTTGGAGGTTCGGGTATGATAGCCCATCGGCACACACGCCACATGGTCGGTCAGCTTCACCCGCAGACGGTACAGAATGTCGAACGCCGCAATATGGGAGCACATCCCTCCGATGTACAGCGCGACAAGCGCGGCGACGAGCGCAACGAACGCGACGACACCCCAGTACACAAGCACGTCCCCGTCGACGGCGGACGGGCTTCGGGCACCGGCCATCACTTCTTCCACGATACGGTATACGGCATAGAACGGAGCTAACTGCAGCAGGCTGGACAAGATAGAGAAGATGCTGGCCGTCAGGAGCAAGCCCTTCTTCTGCCCGGCGATCCGAAGCAATCCCTCCGCCTGTCGTTCCTCTTTGGCCGCCATTTCCTTCGCCTCCCTCTTTTTTCTCAACGATAATCATTATCACTGACGGTTGAAAAAAAAGACTCTCCGCAGAGGGCCAATCGACAACTGTCACGCTCCCTACTATCCCATAATCGTCCATGCGCCGGCGACCCGAATCGGGAGAAATTCCGCCCCAATCCGGATTATTGTTCTCCTCTGGCGGCCCGGCCCCGATAAAAGTCCGACGGACTCGTTCCGTACTTGCGCCGGAAGAACTCCGCGAACCGCCCCGGCTTCCCGAATCCCGCGACATACGAAGCTTCGGTGATCGTGGCCGCTCCCGCCTCAAGCAGCCGGCACGCCTCTTCCAGCCTCCGCTCGATGACGTACGCGTGAACCGGCATGCCGAACAGCAGCTTAAACCCCTTCTTCAGCTTGTACTCGTTCAGGCACACCATTCTCGCCAGCTCGGCCAAGGTCGGCGGAGCTGCGGACGAGCGATCGAGAATCTCCTTCGCCCGATGCAGCCCGTCGAGGTCGGTGCGCGACATTCCCGGCACGATCGGCCCCGCCCGCTCCTGGATCGCCTCTCCTATGTAGACGGCGATAAGCTCCAGCGTTTTGCCGCTTAAGTAGAGCTGCTTGACATCGCCTTCGTAAGGGCATTCGACGATATCCTTGACGATCCTCTCCAGCGCCGGCGTCATCCGAATGTTGTCCAGATGGCCGTTCCGGTCCCGCAGCGCGGACGTCAAGCGGCCTAATGAGAGCGAGTCCAGCCGTTCCAGCGAATCCGGCCTCGCGATGTTGACCGACACGCCGCGGAATCGCTTGCCCTCTTCATAACGGCACACGCTGGCCGTGCGAAGATCGCCGAAGGCGGATATCTCGCCGCGATCCAGTCCGATCTCATCCGCCCGCCCCTCGACGCTCCACCGGATGCCCTCGTCCAGGCAGCAGCCGAGGCTGACGATCTCTTCCGCTTCGCGGCTGCCCATGACGACCGCCTCGTGGAACCTGACGTCGCACTGAATCAGATCGATCGCCGGGCCCGTGCGAATCCGGCGCCAATATCCCTCCCCCAGTTGCGAAGGGATATGCGCAGTCTGTTCGAACGCGCTCTGCCGGTACAGCGTGGTCAGTCGCTGCCTCATCTCGCGATTGTCGCCGCTGCTCTCGTTCTCGATGAAGCAATCTCTCTCCGACGGGTTTATGGTGCTCACCTCGTTGCGCTCACCTCCTTCGTCCAGAATAGCATGCGATTTGACGTAATGCATCAGGCTCGCCGGCCGTTCGCCGGTCGTTTGTCAGCCATTTGTCGGCCGTTCGTTGGCCGTTCGTTGGCCGTTCGTCGGCCCGGATAGGAGGCGCTTGCGGCATTTTATGTGGTTTTTCACATTCGTCGGTCCGGTTGGGAGGGGATTGCGGCGTTTTTATGCGGTTTTTCGTATATATCCGGCAAGTTGAGCCGGAAATTTCTCCACGAATGTGATTTTTCGCATAAAACCGGCCAAAGTCCCCGTTACTGGGCAGCACCAATGTGATTTTTCGCATAAAATTCGGCGGCCGGCGGGTTCGGTGGGATATCTCCCTCTACCCCTCCGTAATATCGGCCCGAAGCTCGCTGGCGATCTCGACCATCTTGGGCACGACCGCTTCGTGCGTAATCGCCACGTACAGGTCCCCGTCGTAATGACGGAACGGAATGACGGACTCGCCGACACTCCATAAGAAGAAATCCCCGTCGATCGTCATCGTGCTCGAAGAGCCGGTCACGGTGTATTGGGGCGAATAAGCAAAATCGGGTTTGTCGGCGAAGTACCGCTTGCATTCGTCCAGGGAGATGGCCGCACCGGGGGCGTTCTCCTGGAACGTTCTGGTGATGCGATAGCGCTGGCTCATGCGTTGTCCTCCAGATCGTCGTCCATTCCTTTGCCGGCGAGAATGTGCGGGATGTACTTCTCGATCCTCGCCTCCCGCGTCTTCGCTTGCTTGGCCGAGGAGATATAGTAGATGTACCCGCGCTGCCGCCCCGGCGTCAGCCCTTCGAATGCCGTCTTCAATTCGGGGATCTCCTCGAACTTGTTGTGCAATTCCTCCGGCACGGCGTAATCCTCATGCTTCTTAAGGGCCACCTTCAGGCCGGCCTTCTCGATCTCGATCGCCTCGTCGATGTAGCTCTTGATAATAAGCTGCAGCTCTTCGATCTGCGAGGCGCTTGTGAACCGAAGCTGCCGCGCCGCCTGGACGTTCTCCGTCTGCTGGATCAGAATGCCGTGCGGGTCCTTGAGCAAGGCGCCCTTGTGGAACAGAAGCGCGCAGTATTCCTTGAATCCGTGGATCAGAACGATGTTCTTGTTGTCATGCGTGTAGCAGGGATGCATCCACTTGAAGTCCTCCGTCACCTCGCAGTCGAGCACGATGCTCCGGAGCAGCTCGAACTCTTCCTTCCACTGCTTCAGCTTATTGAAGTAGGGATCGATCTTGGTACTCTTTACTCCACTGGCCATCCGCTTGCCCCCTCTTCACTCCCCTTTGCTATCAGATTAACTGTAGTTCAAGCAAGCCGGGATTGCAACAGATTACTCCTTGACCGAGCCCAACGTAATCCCATGAATGAAGAAGCGCTGCAGTAACGGATAAACGACGAGCACCGGGAGCATCGCGATGAAGATCTTGGCGGCGTTCAGCGTCTGATTGGACAGCTCGTTTAATCTCTTGTATTGATCCTCGGTCATATTGGACGCATCGACCACGACGACGAGCTGTTGGATGAAGGTCTGCAACGGATAGTGGTCCTGCCCCGACGTGAGCACAAGCCCGTGGAAAAACTCGTTCCAATGGTAAACGATCGTGAACAACGTAACCGTCGCCAGCACGGGAACGGCCAGCGGCACGTAGATTGCGCCCAGCATCCGCCACGGCCCCGCTCCGTCGACAAGCGCCGCCTCGTCCAATTCCTTGGGCAGATTGCGGAAGTAGTTGACGATCAGAATGACGTTGAAGACCGGAACGCCGCCGCCGAGCACCAATCCCCAGATCGTGTCGTACAGGCCGAGCGTCTTGACCGTCATGTACCAAGGAATCAGCCCCCCGTTGAAAAGCAGCGTGAAGACGAGAATCCACATAAACACGTTGCGCAGACGGAATTCTCTTGTGTTTCGCGACAGCGGATAAGCCATCAGCGTCGTGATCGCGATCGTAAGGGAAGCCCCCAGCAATACGCGCTGAATCGAGATCCAGAACGAGTGGAAGAAGCGGCCGTCGTTCATGATCTGCTCGTAGGAGTTGAAGTTGAAGCCGACGGGCCACAGCCACACTCGCCCTGCCGAAGCGGCCGACTTCTCGCTTAGCGACACCGCAAGCGTGTACCAGATCGGCAGCAGGCAGAGGAACGCAATCGCGAGCAACGCGATCAGGAGGAACCCGTCGAACAGCCGCGCGCGCAGGCTCGTATCTCTTGTCATGTTCGAGCTCCCTCCCTTAGAAGATGCGATAGTTCGCGAATTTGGACGCCAGCGCATAAGAGGCGACAATCAGGATGAAGCTGACAACCGACTTGAGCAGGCCGACGGCCGTCGCCAGCCCGTATTGCATATTCAACAGCCCTTCCCTGTACACCCAGGTGTCGATAATATCGCCGCTCGAGTAGAGCAGCGGGTTGTAGAGGTTGAAGATCTGATCGAAGCCCGCGTTAAGGACGTTGCCCAGGCTCAATACCGCAAGCAGAACGATGGTTGTGCGCAGACCCGGAAGCGTCACGTGCCAGATGCGGCGAAGCCGCGAGGCGCCGTCGATGGAAGCCGCTTCATACAGCGAAGGGTTGATGCCGGTAAGAGCCGCCAGGTAAATAATCGTATTGAACCCGAACTCCTTCCACACGTCGCTGCCGACAACGATATACGGGAACAGATCCGCGCGGGCGAAGAACAGAATCGGCTCGGCTCCGAAGATCGACAGCAGCTCGTTCACGGGTCCCGTGTAGGAGAAGATATCGAGCAGAATGCCGGACAGAATGACCCACGATAGAAAATGCGGCAGGTACACAATCGTCTGAATCCAGCGCTTCATCGACGTGAAGCGAAGCTCGTTCAGCATGATGGCGAAGACGAGCGGTACGACGAGGTTGGCGATGATTTTCATAACGGCGATGAATACGGTGTTGCCGAAGATCTGAACCGTATCGTTCAGGTCGAACATGTACTCGAAGTTGTCCCAGCCGATCCATTCGGATCGGAAGAAGCCGCGCCCGGGGTTGAAGTCCTCGAAGGCGATCGCGATCCCGAACATGGGAACGATGCTGATCAGCGCCAGCCAGACGAGCCCCGGCAACAGCATGACGTAATAATGCTTGGTGAAGCTTCGGTTCCTCATCCTCGCTCTCCTCCCTCTCTCTGCCGCTTCGCAGAGGCGCCGGGAACACCGGCGCCTCCGTCCGCGATTCTATTGAATCGCTGCCTTCACTTCCTCGGTAATCTTGTCTCCGCCTTGCTTCTTCCAGTCGGCGACGAACTTGTCGAAGTCGTCCAGCGGCGCCGCTCCCATAATAATCTTCAGGAACGTCTCGTCCTCCAGCTTCTTCAGGTTGGACCAGCGGCTCTCCATCGTCTTCGTCTGCGAATAGAGCAGGCTGTACACCTTGTTGTAGTCTTGCTCCAGCGGCGACGAACCGACGAGCAGGGAATAAATTCGGCTCCAGGTGCCCATATCCGCCTGCGGGTCCCAATTGTCGATGTCCATGTCGTCGTAAGGCTGCTTCTTGACCTTCGTGACGTTCTGGATATCGGCGGCGAGCAGCTTGTAGCCCGGATCGGCGAAGTCTTCCGGCTTCTTCGTTCCGGCAAGCACTTCCTTCAGCGCCTTGGCGGAGTACTCGCTCTCGTCGGTATAAGACATCGGCACGCGCAGCGGGTAATAGCCGATCGGGACGCTGATGTCGAACTTCGATTCGTCCCGCACGAGCATATTCAGCATCTTGACGACCGCTTCCGGATGCTCGTAGCCCTTGCGCACGACAACGAACAGCGTGGACGGCGCTCCCATATGGGCGTTGAATTGCCCTTCTGCGTCAAGCGGCAGCAGATACGCCTGCCAGTTCGCGTTCGGGTCGTTCTTGATCGCATCCGGCAGCGGGCCGTAGCCCATCCACCACGGGGCGAAGAAGATGCCGGCCTGGCCGCTGACGACCGGCTCGTAGGCGCTCTTGCGGATGCCGATCTCCTTGTCGATCAGCCCCTCGGCGTACAGATCGCGCAGCTTGCCGAGCGCTTCCTTCGTCTCCGGAAGAATCGAGCCGTAGACGGGATTGCCCGAGTCGTCCTTCAGCCAATAGCCGGGATACGACTGATAGGCGCCGAAGATCGGATCGAGGCCGAACGTGTTATTGGTCGATTCAAGGAAGTTGGCATACAGCTTGCTTCCGTTCTGCTGGCCGGCTATGCCGATCGTATCGTTCTTGCCGTTGCCGTCCGGGTCCTGCTCGACGAACGCCTTCGCTACCTTCTCGAGGTCCTCCATCGTCTTCGGCGGCTCCAGGCCAAGCTTGTCCAGCCAATCCTTCCGAATCCACATCTCGTGAACGCCGTCGGACTGAACCTGGATGCTCGGGATCGCGTACATCTTGCCGTCGAACGTAACCGCTTCGGCCGACTTGCCGTCGGTCTTCTCCATGAAGTTCTTCATCGCCGGAGAAGCGTACTGCTCGAACACCTCGGTCAGATCCGCCAGTTGCCCGGACTTCACCATCTCCCGCAGTTGGGTGTCCTTGACCACGAGCGCATCGGGCAAGTCGCTGCTCGAGATGGCCAGGTTCACCTTCTGGTCGTAATTCGTTCCGGACGCGGCCTGCCAGGTCACCTTCGTGTCGATGTTCAGATTGTCCAGAATATAACGCGAATACTGGTTGTTCTCCGGCGTGTCTCCTCCCGGCAAGCTGTTGTCCGTCGGATCTACCGACTTGCCGTACGTCAGCGTGATCGTCTCCGGATACTTGCCGAACGGATCGTACGTCTCGGCTTCCGCGGACGGCGAAGCCGCTTCCGCAGGTTGCGAGGCGGCACCGCCATTGTCGGCTCCGTTCTTGTCCCCTCCCGATTGGCTGCACGCGCTCAGCACAACAAGCAGCAGAGCCATGCCCAGCGATACGGATTTGTTGGACATTGGTTCATCTTCCCCCTTCGAATTCGGTTGGCTAACGTTAAGCACTCTGAATATAGCACGCGTGTAAGCGCTTCATGGATGGAGCGGACACCGAGACCAAGGGGGAGGAATGGACGGCGTTCCCGCTCGCCGGTCATCGCTCCCCCCTCAAGCGGTCATCCCTCTACCCTTGCCGCTGCCTGTATTCGCTCGGAAGCATGCCGGTCTGCTCGCGGAACGTGCGGCTGAAGTACTTCTCGTCCGCATAGCCCGTATGTTCGGCAACCCATTGGATCGGCTTCGCCGTCTGCACGAGATATTCCCGGGCCTTGTCGATTCGCGTCTGGCGCAAATACTCGTTGAACGACGAGCCGACCCACTCCTTAAACACTTGATTGAAGTAGCTTCGGCTGAGATTGACGCGCCTCGCGACATCGATCGCGAACAGCGGCAGCTCCAGCTCGTCGTGGACAATCTTGACGGCCGCCATAACGCTTCCGCGCACCTCTCCGCTCAGATGCGCTCGGCCGCCCGCGGGCGAGATCAGCCCCCGGAAGGCTTCGAGCCACCGGGCCGTCTCTCCCCACGAGGCGAACCGGTCGGGAAGCTCGATCCGCGCCGGAGAGACGGAGCGGAAGATCCGGTTCCATTCGACGGTGCTTCCGTACAGCAGTTGCATCAGCTTCGCGAGCGGCAGCTTCAGCGCAAGCAGGCGCCGCTCCAGCTCCCGGAAGGCCATCTCGTCATGCAGCCAGCGGAAGGAGTGCAGCAGCTCCTTGGCCGCTTCCACCTCTGACGGGCTTGGCTCGGCGCGCCCCGCGCCCAGCTCCTCGAAGCTGATCTCGATCAGTTGCGGCTTGTTCCCCCGACAAGCGTAGAAGAAGTCCCGCTCCCGATACGCGCTCAGCTTCGCATGAAGCCCGCCCAGCGATTCGCCGGCCGCGTGGCCGACCCGAACCCAGCGCCAGGCCGATTCCTCCGCGCCCCGGACGTCTTCCGGCAGCGGAGGCAGCAGCCGCCCTCCCGTCTCCTCGTCCGGCGCACACTTGCCGGCTTCCGGCATCCAGATTCGGACGCGGCGGTCCCCCTCCGTCCGCCAGCAGCCAAGCGCTGCGACAGCCTCGCCGGCCGCAGGGCTGCCGTATGCCGCCGGCTCGGGCGCGTCGCGCAGAGAGAGCAGAGCGTAGGCATCGCTCGCCGGGAAGACGTCGCTTGCCGAAGGAGCATGGGCTTGCGACCGTCTGCCCTTCTCGGCAACGATTCGCGAGCGAATCCGTCCGAGCATCTCTCCGAAGTGCTCCCGCTCCAACTGAACCTTCGCGATGTAGTCGATGGCGCCGAGCCGCAGCGCCTCCTGGATGTATTCGAAGTCCTGGTGCAAGGTCAGCACCGCCGCAGCCACCTCGGGGTGCCGCTCGCGCGCGATCCGAATAAGCTCGATGCCCGACATGACGGGCATCGCCAGGTCGGTGAGCAGCAGATCGATCGGCGTCGCCGCCATGAATTCCAACGCCTTCTCGCCGTTCGCCGCCTCTCCGGCAATCCTCATGCCGTACGAATCCCAAGGCATCGAAGAGATAAGCCCCTTGCGAACCAGATTATCGTCGTCCACGATCAGCACATGAATCATTCGAGCCGTCCCCCTCCCTGATCGGCAGCCGGATCACGATCCGGGTCCCTTGGCCAAGCTCGCTCGTCACCTCGAGACTGGCGCTGCCATCGTAATGCGACTCCAGCATTCGCTTCACGTAATTCATTCCGATTCCCATGCCGACGCGCTGCCTGGCCGCCTGCTCGTCCGCCAGCAGCGCCGCGATCGTCTCTGCGGAGATGCCGGCTCCGTTATCCCGGATCGAGATCTCGAGCCCTTCGTTCAGCCGCACGTCCACTTCGATTTGCCCGTCGTCGTTAAGCCCGTGATAGAGAGAATTCTCGACCAGCGGCTGCAGAATGAAGCGGGGCACGGGAACGTCGAGAAGATTGTCCTCCGCCTCGAGCCGGACATCGAACCGGAAGTTGTAGCGAATCTGCTGGAGAATCAAATATTGCTTCAACGAATCGATCTCCTCCCGAATCGTGGAGAGGCTGTCTCCCTTGCGGAGGTTGTAGTAGAGCAGCTTGTTCAAGGAGGTGACGAGACGGTCGATCTCCTGCTGACCGTTCATGACGGCGAGCCAGTGCACCGTGTCGAGCGTGTTCATCAGGAAGTGCGGATTGATCTGATGCAGCAGCTTCTCGATCTCCAGGTCCGCCCGGCGCTTCTCCTTGTTCTCCACCTCCGTGAACAAGTCCGAGATCTGCGACTTCATCGTCCGGAACTGGCCGAGCAGCGCCTCGAATTCCGGGATGCTTGTCCGCATCGTCACCGCATTGAAGTTGCTGTTCGCCATCCACTTGATTTCTCGATTGAACCTTGACAACGGCCGATACACCATTTTCCACAATAGCCATCCGATCGACAGACTTACCGCGACAACCAGCAAGGACAGAACGAGCATCTGGACGATCCAATCGTTCTTCTCCCGGTTGTAATCGTCCTTCGCGATGAGCGAGACGACGCTCCAGCCCTGACTGCTGACCTCCCGATACCAATAGAACCCGGAGATCAGGCCGGAGTCGCCCGTGCCCTCTGCCCCTCTCGCGAATATCGAATCTGCTGGGAAAATCTCGCCGCGTTCGCTGTACGCAATCCGGCCGTCGTTGTCGAGGATCAGGTGGTACGTAAACTTGCTGACGCCGTCGAGGTCGAGAATGCTCTGGGTCAGCTTAAATCCCGACTCGATGTAGATGTAAGCGTCTTCGCGATCCGGCAGGTCGACCTTGCGCAGCGCGGAGAGCACATATTGGTCGTTGAAGCGGTCGTTGCTGACATGAGGGCCGTAGTAGGTGATGCCGTAATAGGAGGAGAGAACGGGCAGCTTGTCCGCGTCGAACGAGCTCTTCACGCCGGAGGACTCGAACAGGAACGTTCCGTCCGGCCGGAAGTAATACATCGTCAGCCCGATATTGGGGTTGGTGAAGGTGACGAGATTAAGCTGGTACTTGATCTGGTCGGTCAGGTAGCTTCGGTCGTAAGGCTTGTCCGCCGTCATGAACGCCTCCAACTGTCTGCCGATGTTGCCCTCGTAAGCGAGCTGCTGCGAGACGTGGTTCAGGTTGCTTAACGTATTCTCCAGGGAGAGGGCAACCTGCTTCAGGTTGTTCCGAATGCCGGCGTTCAGCTTCGTGTCGAGGATGGATGTGATCGTGTTGTAGGAGAGGTAGCAGGTGCAGAGGAAGGGAATTAACGTCGCCGCGGCAAAAAGCAATAAAATCCGGTTCTTAAGCGTGAGTCGCTCCAAGCTCTTCCCTCCGCTTCAGGCTTCTGTTCGCACCGTGCCCGAAGAGTCCCTGGGAACGTTCCCCGGGACCTTCGAGCGTACGTCATGCGAGTGCGTCGTTCGAGTGCCGGCTTGCGCTTGCTGCTTAATACCGCAGCCAGACGCTCATCTCGCCGGGCTCGCGATTGCCCCACAGGTAATACGGAATGGCCTTGAAGCGCACCGATTGCTGCCGCTTGTCGAGCGGACGGTACAGCCGGTCTTCCGCCCAAGCGGAGCTGTCCAATATCCGCCCGTTCCCTTCCACGACAACGCATCCGCCCAGCAGCTCCGCATCCGCCGTCTCCGTCAGCCCCGGCTGCTCGGCAAGCGCCAGCGACGCCAGCGGCTTGCCGTTGTCGGCCTCCTCGACGCAGTAGACGAGCGGGCCGCGCTGAATCGCGGCTCTGCCCGCGTCCGCGCGCACCTGCGGGTTGGCCGCGATCAGCTTCGTCTCGACAGGCAGCAGCCACAGCACCGTATCGCCGTCCTGCCAGTCGCGCTCAACCTTCGCATAGCCGTTCTCGACCCGATAGCTCGCCGTCTCCCCGTTGATCGCAAGCTCCGGCGCTCCGCTCTGGAACCAGGCGGGCACGCGCAGCGCCAGCTCGAACGCCGCCTTGCCCTCCCCTTCCGGCAGCGATACCGCGAATTCGATCCGCCCGTCCCACGGAAGCGCGGACCGCTGGCTGATCGCGACGCTGCGGCCCGCAAGCCGAACCTTCGCTTCGCTGCCGATAAACAGGTGAACGTGAAGCGTCCGCCCGTCCGCCGACACGTCGTAGATGTAGTCGTTCAAGGAGCTCAGCAGACGGGCGACGTTCGGCGGGCAGCAGGAGCAGCCGAACCACTTCTGCCGCACCGGCTTGACGTGGAGCCTGTCCGGATTGCGCGCGCTCGCCTCCTGCCACACCTCAAGCGGATTCACGTAGAAGAAGTGCTTCCCGTCCTTGGCCATGCTGCCGAGCACATTGTTGTACAGCGCCCGCTCCATGACGTCGGCATATTCGCTCTTCGCCTCCAACTGCAGCATGCGCCGCGCCCAGAAGATCATCCCGATCGAAGCGCAAGTCTCCGAATAAACGGTGTCGTTCGGCAGATCGTAGTCGAACGTGAACGCTTCTCCGAGGTGGGTCGCTCCGATGCCGCCCGTAATATACATCTGCTTCCTCGTCGTATTCGCCCAGAGCCGCTCGCACGCTTCGCGGAGCTTGGCGTCGCCGGTCAGGCGCGCGAGATCGGCCATGGCCGTATAGAGATAGACGGCGCGAACGGCATGCCCGACGGCAGCCGGCTGCTCGCGGACCGGCAGGTGGCTCTGGTACACCTCAAGATTCGGCGAGCCTTGCGCCCAGATGCTTGTCCGGCCGCGGCGCTCCCATTCCTCCATATAATAGCTCGGCTGACGTCCGCGCTCGTCGATGAAGAAGAGGCTCAGGTTCAGATAGCGCTCTTCCCCCGTTGCGCGGTACAGCTTCACGAGCGCCAGCTCCGCCTCCGGATGGCCGCAATACGCTTGCATCTGGCCCGGCTTCGCGCCGAACAGCCGGTCGATCAGGTCCGCGAACCGGCAAGCGATGTCGAGCAGCTTGCGCTTGCCGGTCGCCTCGGCATAAGCGACGGCCGCTTCGAACAGATGGCCCGCGCAATACAGCTCGTGCGCCTCGTACAAGTTGGTCCATTCGCGTCCCGGCTCCTGAATTGTGTAGTACGTATTCAAGTAGCCGTTGTCGTGCTGGGCGGCGCCGATCAGCTCGATCGCCTCGTCGGCAATTCGTTCCAGTTCGGGATCGGGATGGCGGCGAAGCGAGTAGGCAACCGCTTCCAACCACTTGTAGAGGTCGCTGTCCTGGAAGATCCAGCCCCCGAATTCCCCTTGCTCCAGCCCCGCGGCGATGCGGAAGTTGCGAATCGAGCGGCTCGGCTCGGCATCCTCGATGCGGTCGTTAAGCGCCTCCCATTGATACGGAATGACCGTCCGGCGAACGAGCTCCTGGTAGCCGTCCCAGAACGGATCGCGAATCCGGATATGCGAATCGTGCATGTTCTCCACCTCGACATATGGAATGTATGGAATTTGACTGTTCCTGTGATCGAGTTTATTCTTTTTCCAAGCGGGGCAGTAGCAACAGATTAAGCATCCTCTTATACAAAATGAGACAGATGACGGAGGTCCTTACCGTTGAGCACAACGTCCTTTATCGAGCTGAAGACGCCGCCTGTTCCCTACTACTGGGAGTCGGGGCGTTCGGACTTCCGGGTCGGGGATCGCCATCCGAACCGGCGCAATCTCGGCTTGTTCGACCTGCTGATCGTCGCCGGCGGAGCGCTCCATATCGGGGAGAACGGCGCGGAGTGGGAGCTGCGCGGAGGAGACACGCTATTGCTGCTGCCGGACGGGGAGCATTATGCGGTGAAGCCTTGCGAGGAAGACACGGTGTTCTACTGGATTCACTTCGAGCATGCGCATTGGCAGCAAGGCACGCATTCCGCGAAGGCGGACGGCACACTTCCCGCCTCGCTCCCGTTCAGCGCCCCGTATACGCTGCGCCTTCCCAAGCGCTCCGCGCTGCGCGAGCCCGAAGAGGCGCTCTCGCTCGTTCGGCGGATGCCGGGGCTGACGGCGGGCGATTCGTTCTGGGAGGATCAGCGGCTGTTCTTGAAGATCCTCTCGCTGCTGGACGCGGGCTCGCCGGCTCCGTCCGCGTCGCCGACCGCCCGTCTCGCGGAACTGACGGCCGCCTACATCCGGCAGCATTATCGGGAGGAGCTTACGAACGAGTCTCTCGCTGAAGCGCTGCACTTCCACTCGACGCACATCGTTCGATGCATGAAGGCGAGGTACGGAGTCACGCCGGTTCATTACCTGCTCGAGTATCGGCTGGACCGGGGCAAACGCCTGCTGTTGACGACGGATTGGCCGGTCGAACGAATCGCCGACGAAGTCGGGTTCCGCTACGCCCCCTACTTCTCCACTTGCTTTAAGCGCCGGGTCGGCCTCTCCCCCGCCATGTTCCGCAAGCAGTATTGGAACGGATGACGGGAACGGATGACGAGGAACGGGCGAGATGCGTTCCGTTCTATTCCGCTCTATTCCGCTCTGTCCCGATGACTGTTGCGATTTTATGCGATTTTTCACATTCATCGGCTTGACTGAGCGGGAATCGCGGCGTTTTATGCGATTTTTCGCATATATGCGGCAACTCGGGCCGGAAATTTCCGTATGTATGCTATTTTTCACATAGAATCGCCCAACCTGCCCGTTACCGCGCCGCACGAATGTGAATTTTCGTATAAAATTTGCGCTGGAGAGTGTTGACCGCGACCGCGCCTGCGCCAAGAGGCCGTCCCGAAGTCAATGACTTCCGGGACGGCCTCTTGGCGGGCATCGCCTCGCCCTAATCGCTTATCTTCTTATCGGCTTATCCGCTTATACGTACCGCTTCCGCCTGCGCCTTCAAACACAATTCCGCCGCCAGGAACGCGTGCTGCTGAGTCATCGCGTTCTCGGTGCGATTCAAGCAGTCCAGAATGAGCCGGCCGAAGAAGGGGAAGCCGACCTGGCCGTCCACCTGGAAGTGGAACTCGCCTTCGCGGTTGGCCAGGTATACGTGATTGCCCGTGCGTTCGCGGGCGATATCGACGTACTTCCGCAGCTCGATATACCCTTCCGTTCCGAGGATAAGCGTCCGCCCGTCTCCCCAGACGCTCAGCCCGTCCGGAGTCAGCCAGTCCACCCGGAAGTAGCCCGTGGCGCCGTTATCCCCGACAAAGGTCGCGTCCCCGAAGTCCTCCAGCTCCGGATAATCCGGACAACTGTAGTTCGCGACCTTGCTGTGCAGCAGTTCCCCGCTCTTGCACCCGGCGTAATGGAGGAACTGCTCGACCTGATGGCTGCCGATGTCGCACAGAATGCCGCCGTAGCGCTCCCGCTCGAAGAACCACTGCGGCCGCGCGGCCGCATTCAGCCGATGCGGGCCGAAGCCGCTCACCTGCACGACGCGCCCGATCGCTCCCTGCTCGATCAATTGGCCCGCGTACACGGCCGCTTCCACATGCAGCCGCTCGCTGTAATAAACCATGTACTTCCGCCCCGTCTCGAGAACCTTGGCTCGCGCCGCGGCCAACTGCTCCAGCGTCGTGAACGGAGCCTTGTCCGTGAAGTAATCCTTGCCCGCGTCCATGACGCGAAGGCCCAGCGCGCAGCGTTCGGACGTAATCGCGGCGCTCGCGACCAGCCGGACGTCCGGATCGTCCAGCACCTGCTGCTCCGAGGAAGCGATCGTCACCTGGGGATACGTGCGCTTGAACGCCTCCGCCCGCTGCCGATCGACATCGTATACCCACTTGATCGCGGCTCCGGCTTCGAGCAGCCCGTTCACCATTCCGTACACATGGCCGTGATCGAGCGCGATCGCGGCGATGACGAATTCGCCCGGCCGCACGACCGGTACCGGCTTCCCGACCGGCGCGTAGTTCATTCCGTCCTTTTGATTCACTGGATTCCGCTTCTCTGTATGCTGAGTCATTCGCTCCACCTCGTCTACTCCAATTTTGTCCCAATTGTAATGCTCTGATCGGCGAAGTTCTCCACATGACCGCTCTTCTCGTAGAAGTGGGTGGCGCCGCTCATCACGCCGTCCCGCGTGTAGAAGGGATCGTCCGCCGCAAGCGGAAGACGAACGTTCTCTCCCGTGCTGGCCGACTTGTAGATGCTCATGATCAGCTCCAGCGTCGCGCGTCCGCTTGCTCCGTCGACCAGCGGCGGCTCTCCGGTCGCGATGGCGCTGAGCACATTGTCGATCTGGGCCGCATGTCCCTCGTACGGCAGGTCGGGCAAGCGATCATACAACTGCCGAATCTGCGCTTCCAGCTCCGTATTCGGCTCGGGGAAGCCGTTCGGCTTCGATAGGGACGCCGTGACCCGCCAAGGAGCCGAGATGCGCGCCTGCCGCCCTTGGAAAACAAACTGCTGCTCCTCCCCATGATGAACGACCGAGCTCGTGATCTGCCCCAGCGAGCCGTTCGGATAACGCAGCATCGCCATCGACAGGTCCTCCACCTCCGCGTTGTCGTGCGCGACATTGCTCATGAAGGCTTGAACCTCCGCCGGGCGTCCCATCATCCAGAGCAGAGCGTCGATATGGTGCACCGCATGGTTAAGCGTGCAGCCGCCGCCTTCCTTCTCCCACGTGCCGCGCCACCACAGGTCGTAGTAGCAATGGCCGCGCCACCAGAAGGAGTCCGCCTGCGCATGCAGGATGGGGCCGGCCAGTCCGCTGTCCAATACCTGCTTCAGCTTCATGATCGGGTTCGTGAACCGGTTCTGCGCCACGACCGACAGCACCTTGCCGCTGCTCGCCGCGGCCTCGATCATCCGGTCGCATTCCTCCAGCGAAGACGCCATCGGCTTCTCGACGAGAACGTGGCTGCCTGCATTGAGGAAGTCGACGGCAACCTCGGCATGAACGTACGGCGGCAGGCAGACCGAGACGAGATCGATCCCTTCCCCGAGCAGCTCCTTGTAATCGCTGACGACCTTGGCGTTCAGGCCGTACTCCGCCCTCCTCGCTTCCGCCTTCTCGGCGTACACGTCGCAGATGGCGACAATCTCGCACCGCTCCTTGAACCGCAAGTACCCGTCGATATGAGCCTTCGAGATCGCCCCGGCTCCCAATATCGCAACCTTTACCATATCCTTGCCCCCTACCGAGTTGATGTCCACAACAAGATAGTAGCGGAGAACGCCGTCCCAATGTGATGCCACAAGGGGGAGAAAATAACGCCAGATTGCGGTCTTGCCAAACCATCGTTATAGTGGGTAGAGAGCATATGTGTAGGAAACTCAAGGGGGAATTCGCCATGCCGCCTTCTGTCCATCGCTTCTACGAGGAGCCCTTGCACTTCGCGTACAGGCGGAGAAGCGAGAACAACGAGCACAAGGCAACGTTCCATTCCCACCTCGGCATCGAACTGCTGCTTATCCATCAAGGGCGGGGCACGATGATCGTGAACAACAACAGCTACGAGATCAAGCCCGGCATGGTGTGTATTTTCCAACCGTACCAGTTGCACCACCTGACGCTCGATTACTCGGACGGCCAGGCGTTCGAACGCTCGCTCGCCATCTTCGAGCCGACGATGTACGATTCGTACTTCGAGACGTGGCCGACCCTTCACGCCTTCTTCAATCATCTGAACCGGGAGCAGCTTCCGTTCCCCTGCATCTACGGAATCGACGAGAACCATCTGCTTGTTCACCTCTTCCGCACGATGCACGAGAAGCTCCCCTCCCTGACGGAGACGAATCAGTCGGAGGAGATCTCGTTGTTTCTCGTCACGCTGTTCCAAGCGCTTCGTCCGTTATGGACCCTTGCGGAAGGCAGCGAGACCGCCCTGCCGACGAGCCGGAACAACCATCAGGTCGAGAATATCCTGCGCTGGATCGAGTCGAACTACGCTTCTCCCTACCGTCTCGAGGAGCTGAGCCAGGCGCTGCACCTGTCGCCGTATCATCTGGCGCACCTGTTCAAGGAAGCGACCGGAATCAGCATTACGGAGTACATCTCGGCGCGAAGAATCCATCAATCCATCCAATTGTTAACGACATCAAATAAACCGATCTCTCTGATCGCAGAGGAGATCGGTTTATCGAATACGTCGTATTTCTGCAAGCTATTTAAGGAGCATATGGGCAGTACGCCGCATCAATACCGGAAGAAGTGGGTCCATCATACGTTCCGGCTGCGCTGAGCGGCGGCGGACGGCTTGAACGCGGACGCCAGCAGCACGAGCAGGCTGACGACGCCGATCCAGATCAGGACGACGGTCGGCTGATTCAGCGAGAAGCCTTCTCCGAAGAAGAGCAGCTCGCGCAATCCTTCCACCATGAAGCGCATCGGCAGCCAGGATTGAACCCAGTCGCGGTAGAACCCGGAGAGCATCTCCGGAGCGAAGCTGAGCAGCGGCGCGCCGAAGAACAGGAACAGGACGAAGATGGCCATCCCCGCGAACCCGATCCACGAGAACACGGCCGAGATCATCAGGAAGAAGGCGAAGTACGTCAGGGACAGGAACAAGGCGGTATCCGCGTAATTCGGGATATTCAAACCGAGAAGATCAACGAACCACGGATACCCGAAGCCGACGACAAGCGCGATGACCGCTCCCCACACGATCTGGCCGACATTCGCTTGAAGACGCTCCTTCCGATTCGCGAAGACGGTCTTGTTCTTCGTCAGCAGGAAGATGACGCCGCCGATCAGGCTGGCCATCCAGAGCGGCTGGAACATCGACACCGGGGCATTGCCGTTAGCGCTGTGCGTGCCGACCGCGTTCACGGTGACGACTTCGAGCGCGATCGGGGAAGCGAACGCGGCTGCTTGCTTCGTCGAGAGCGTTCCGCCCTGCTGATCGACGGCGGCCAGCAGTTGCGTTCGCATCTTCTCGTTCAGCCCGTTGGCCATCTGGGTCAGAAGCTGTTGAGCCAGCGCGGCCGCGGTGGGATTCATCCCTTGATTGATGTAGAGCTTGATCCCCGGAGAGACCGGCTCCGGCGTCAGCAGCGACGCTTGCTTCTCGCTCAGATCCTCGGGAATGACGAGCGCCGCGTAATACTCCTGATTATTGAGACCCGCCTGAACTTCTTCCTCGCTCCCGACCTCGATCCACTTCACCGCCGGCTCCTCGTCCGAGCTCGCGGACGCCGCCGCCTGGATGTTCGAGACGATGGTCTCGCCCACATTGATTCCCGTTGCCGCCGAGCCTTTGTCCTGGTTCACGATCGCGATCGGCAGGTTGTGCGGAGCGGGACTGATGCTTGGCACCGAAGCCAGACTGAAGATGAAGACAACCGCGATTACGATGACAGGCAGCAGAATAATTAGCTTGTTCTTGAACAGATTCATTGATAGCTCTCCCTTTAACCGATTTTAGTTGATTGAACGTACGGTGAATTTAATTGGGCAAAAAAATCCTTGCGAGTCGATAAACGTCAAGGATTATTCCGCAAGTCGGCAGCCGTCACGGATTGCGCCACAGATTCAGCGTGAAGTCGACCGTTCGCTCGAAGTAGCGATCGGGCTCCGGCACATCCAGCATCGGAATTCCCGTCACCTTGGACACGCCGGCCTGCATTCCCATCGTCAGGAACTGCCTCGCGGCAAGCGTCACATCGAGGTCCGCTCTCAGCTCTCCGCCGGCGCGCCGCTTGTCCAGGAAGGCGGAGAAGTTCGCGAATTGCTCTTCGAACCATTCGGACAGCAGCAGCGTCTCCTCCAGCTCCAGCACTTCGTGCTCCCGGATCAGAATCTTTGCGACCGCCAGATCGGCCAGCAGCAAGTCGTACAGTCTCCGAATGAACAGGAGCAAGGCATCCCGCAGCTCCATCCGCTCGACGGCTCGATGGGCGTGGCCAAGCGCTTCTCTTCGCCGTTCGAAGCTCTCCCGAATGAGTACGCTTAGCATCTCCCTCTTGCCGCCGGGGAAGTAGTGGTACAATATCCCGTCTCCCATGCCGATCGATCGGTTGATGGCGCGCACCGGCGTTCCGTGGTACCCCTTCTCCGCGAACAGCGACTTGGCGGTCTCGAGCAGCTTCTCGCGGGTTGCCGCCGCTTGCTCGCTGCGTTTGATTCTCGGCAAGGTCCTCCCTCCATTCGTTCAACGATCGTATAGCGAAATTATAATCAGGAGCCCCGCCAATGTCAACGGCCGTTGTGCAAGCGGGATGCTCCTGCTATCATGAGAATGCGGTTGGAATGCCTGCATCGATATCTTTCCCTGTTGGAGGAACGCGAATGGACACCTTTAACGAATATTTGTCGAAGATCGATCATCCGGAGCAGCGGGCAAGGGTGGAAGAAGTTCTCGGCTGGGTGCCGGCCGCCTTCCCGACGCTCGCTCCGAGAATCGCGTGGAACCAACCGATGTTCACCGATCACGGGACGTTTATTATCGGCTTCAGCGTCGCCAAGAAGCATATGGCCGTCGCTCCCGAGCGATCCGTGCTGAACCGCTTCGCCGCCGACATCGTGAAGTCGGGGTACGATCACACCAAGGATCTGTTCCGCATCCCGTGGGATCGCCCGGTCGATTACGAGCTGCTGGCGAGGATCATCGCGTTCAACATCGAGGACAAGGCGGATTGCACCACCTTCTGGCGGAAGTAGCGGTCAGCTTCGGTGCAGGGTGAAGAAGAAGCGGGCGCCGCGGCCGTCCGATTCCACTCCGATCGTCTCGCCGAGCTTGGTCAGAATCGCCTTCCGCCTGACGGCGGCCGGTCGAGGTCCTTCGCTCTCTGCGGGGAATCGGAGGATTCCGCCTTATCTGGCCGTTCTTGACGGCTCATAATGCACATGGACGTCGTATACTTCCTCGGACGACTTCTTCAGCGCGTTCTCGACTCTCGTGGCAATGTCATGAGCTTCGACGAACGCCAGATCCGGCTTTAGAAGCAGAGTCACATCCACCACCGTATTGCTTCCGTAGCTCCTCGCTTTGATTTTCTGCACCCCGACGACGCCGTCGACCTCCATCGCAATCTCCTTGTAGGATTGAATCGACTCCTCGCTGTACCCGTCGGACAGATCGTGCGAAGCCTCGCGGAAAATCTCCCAAGCCGTCTTGCAAATAATCAAGCCGACCAGAACGGCGGCCAGCGGATCGAGCCACGGGAGGCGGAATTGCGAGCCCAGGATGCCGACGGCGGTACCGATGCTGACGAAGGCGTCGGACAGGTTGTCCTTGGCGGCCGCCATCACCGCTTGACTATTGATTCGCTCGGCCAGCTTCCTGTTGAAGCGATAGACGGTGTACATCACGATTGCGCAGAGCAATGCCGTCCAGGCGGCGATCGGATCGGGACTCTCGCCTCCCCCGCTCGTTATCGTCGCGGCGGCTTCGTACAGCACCTGAAGGCCGACGGCCATCATGATAAAGGAAGCGACGAGGGACGCGATCGTCTCCGCCTTCCAATGTCCGTAGGGGTGGTCCGCGTCGGCCGGCTTGCGCGCGAGGCGCAGGCCGATCAAGACGGCCAGCGAAGCGGCGATGTCCGTCGCATTGTTTAACCCGTCGGCCTTAAGCGCCTCCGAGCCGGAGACATAGCCGACCATAAGCTTGATTCCGGACAGCAGAACGTAAGCGACAATGCTGACGATGGCCCCGCGTTCCCCCAGCTTCAACCCCTCGTAGCGTTGTTCGTCCATCTCGCGATAAATCCCTTCTACGCGCATAATATGTACGTCTTATGATAGCAACCGGGATTCGTGTGGGTCTAGAGCAACGTTTTTATAGAAGGCGAACAATCTAGGTCGGGACAAACGTTGTTGCGCGGGCTAATCTTTATTGCACGGAGGCAACTTGGCTTCGGCCTCGCTGCTTAAATAACGGACTTCCGTCTCCGCAGGTAAACAAATAATACAATTCCGCAAGCGGCGCACAGCGCCGCACACAAGCCGATGAAGCCGTATCCCGCCTGGAGGCCGCGCAGCAGCGCTTCGTCGGAATCGCTCCCCGCAAGCCGCTTGACCAGATCGATGATCCCTCCGATCGCGTAGTTGCCGATGACGCTGCCGATGCCCATAAGCGTCACGGTAAACGTAATCGCCGTATCGGCCCCCCGCGGGTATCTCCGGGCGATCAGCGCCATGACGGTCGGGTAGATCATCGCGATGCCCACGCCGGCGGCGGCGAAGAAGAACGCATAGCGCTCGCCTCCCGCAATCGCGACGAACGTGCAGACGGCGGACAAGCCGGCGAACACGATCAGCGACAGCGTGAAGCCGAGCCGGTCGGTCAGCGGTCCGAGCAGCAGGCGGGCCAGCGCGAAGCAGAGGAAGAACGCCGAGAGCATCCCCGACGCCGATACCGTGCTCCAATCGTACGCCTTTTCAAGGAAGTTGACGAGCCAGCCGCCGACGGAGAGCTCCGATACGACGCCGAAGGTAAGAATGAGCACGGTCAGCCAGAGGACCGGGTCCCTGACCAGGCTGCGCAGCGGCACCCTCTCGTCGTGAGCGCCCTCGTCGCCGGGGAAGCGGCTGAGCAAGGCGAAGACGATCGGCACGACGGACAGCAGCAGCATGACGAGGTACATCCCGCGCCAATCCAGCTCGTGTCCGAAGACGGTCGCCTTCATAAGCCCCGTCGCCAGAAGCGGAGCGACCGTCGAGCTCAGCCCGTAGAAGCCGTGGCTCAGGTTCATCATCGTTCCCGTGTTCCTCACGAAGATGCGGGCGCCGAGGATCGCCAGGCCGATCTCAAGCATGCCGTTGCCGATGTACATGAAGAAGTAAGAAGCGGAGAACAAGGCGTATTCATGAGAGACATAGATTAGAATGCCGGATAAGGCCATCGCCCCGAAGGCGAGCACGGTAACGAGCTTGATGCCCCATATCCGGGTCAGGAAGCCGGTGAACGAACAGGCAATCAGATAGCCGAGCGCGTTGAGCGACAGCAGCGTACCGAGCTGCGATTCGTCCAGCCGGAAGTCGAATTGGATGCGCGGAATGGCCGGTCCCTTGATGTTCTCCGAGAAGCCGAAGATAATGAAGCCGATAAAAATCGTTGCGAGCTGCATCATGTAAATTTTGCCGATCTTGCCGGTACTTCTCTCCACGAGTGGTGCTCCTTTGCTGTGTCTGGTCGTTGTCTTCTCCCATTATACAGCATCGCGCAACAACGGCAGCGGGCAATATCGGCATCCTGCAACACGAAGAAGCCGCCGACGGTTCGGCAGCTTCTTCGCGCGTTGGCGCTTCCGGAGTTCTCTCTACAGCCCTGCGATGCGCTTGTACTTGCCGTTGTAGCTGATATGCACCTTGACGTCGAGACTCTCGATGGAGCTGTCGCTCAGAATGCTTATCTCGCCGTCGTTGCTCAGCTTCCGCCACAGCTTCGGATGCTTCCGGTACAGCTTTTTCTCAAGCTCGTAGACGTCGATATGCTGCTTCAGCGCTTCCGTGTAGGTGGCCAGGATCTGCTCCTTGATTCGCTGAGCGGCCAGTCCGACCATCTCGTCGTAGGTCATCGGCGACAAGTACTCGTACATGGCCGCCAAATAAGTCGCCTTGATGCGGAAGCGAACCTCGTCTCCGCGAACGACGGGTTTGATCTTGATCTTCGGCAAGCCGATGCTGAGCGTGCCGATCAGTTCCCCATCCTGCTCGAGCAGAAGCGGAGCTCTATGCATCTCGGGCTGCATGAACGAGAACCCGGTCAGCTTGCTCTTCGGCATATAGCCGTGCACGTCGTCGTCCCGGTTGAAGAAGGCGCCTTCGATATAGAACAGGTCGTGCGGCTCGTTGTTCCGGTTCCAGTTCTGGTCCGTATAAGCCAGGCTTGGCAAGTACGTGCTGGCCGAGCGCTCGTGCTGGTTGGCGATGAAGGTCATCGCCTGCAGAGGCGGCATCGTGGAATCCTCCTTGTAGCTGGGCGTCGGGTTGTGGAGGATACTGTCCAGCGGCGACATGTTGAACAAGGAGGAGATCGCGAGCAGCTTGTCGATCGGCATGCGGGTGCCATATACCCATGTCGTATAACGGGATTCCGGGAATCGGTTCACCATATCGAGAACATCCTCGATCTTGCCGCTGTCGAGGATGTCTTGGGACAAGACGGCGGCGGTGACATGCCCCCATGCGATATGCATCTGGGCGGTCTGGAACAGGTTGTTGATCGCCAGGTTCATCGTTCTCCCCTGCCCGTGACCGATCCAGATGCCGGGCATGCTGGTGGATTGGCCTTGGGCCTCCGACTTGGCCACACTGGAGAAATCCAGCGCTTGAACGTAGACGTGATAGGCGCCGTTCTTGTAATCCAGTCCGATCGCCTTGGCGTAAGTGACGTTCTGAATCTCGGAGGAGCTCCAGCAGCCGGTTAGCAGCAGCAGCGTCACCAGGGGACAGACGATCGCCGCGATCCGCCTGCTCATGTATTCTGTCCCTTCCGGTCCGGCTGCTGCGTGCTGAGGTTGACCGGCCGCTTCTTGTGCTGACTGCGGGGCAGCTTAAACAAGGCAGCCATCGCCTGTCGGATATTAAGCGGACTCACGGGCGCCAGATACGGATTGCCGAACGACTCCAGCCCGGACAGGTAGACGACAAACAGAATTAACGAGAGGATAAAGCCGTACACGCCAAGCGTTGCGCTGAACAGGAACGACACGAACCGGATCAGAATGATCGAGCTCGTCATCACCTGATTGACAACGGTCGCTCCCGCCACTACGGTCGTGGCGACGACAACGATCATGAGCGGGGAGACAATCCCGGCGCGGATGGCCGACTCGCCGATGATGAGTCCGCCGACGACCGTCAACGTCTGGCCGATCGCGCTCGGCAGGCGGACGCCCGCTTCCCGGAACAGCTCCATCAGGCTCATGATCAGGAACATCTCCACGGCCGACTCCATCGGCAGCCCCATCCGCCCTACCGAGATGGTGGCGACAAGCGGGAACGGCAGTTGATCCATGTGGAAGGCAGTGAGCGCCAGGTAGAAGCCGGGCAGGAACAGGCTCATGAGCAGTCCGACAATGCGCAGCACCCTGCCGACATTCACCGCCAGGAACGGGAAGTACGCGTCCTCCGGCGACTTCAGCAGCAGGAACAGGTTGACCGGACCGATGATCACGGTCGGATTGCCGTCCACGACGATAATAAAGCGGCCGCTGAGCAAGCATTCCGCGGCGTAGTCCGGCCTTCCCGTGTAATCCGTGATCGGGAACAGCGTGAATCGGGTCGGCGTCAGCAGATCCTCCAATTGGTTGCTTGTGAGAACCCGCTCCGTCCGGAGATTGCGCAGCCGTTCCAGCACATGCGAGACCGTCTGCGTGTTGGCGATGCTCTTCATATACAGGAGCGCCACTTTATTCGAAGATCGCGAGCCGACCACTTCGAATACGCAGGCGAGGTCAACCGTACGCAGCCTGGCCCGAATCAGGGCGACATTGACGGCGAGCGGCTCGATGAAGCCGTCCTTCGGCCCGCGAACCGACACCTCTGTCGTGGATTCCTCCGGCGTCCGCGTCGGGAGGTTGGAGATGTCGAGGCTCCAAGCTTTGCCGAGGTCGGGAACGCAGAACAGCATATGGCCTTCGAAGATGCGCCGGGCCAGAACGTCGCGCCCCTCCGACGTATTGTCGAAGTCGATGTGCGACCACAGCAGCGTCGACTCCCGTTCGATCGCCTCGCGGCTCTCGAACCTGGTCACCTCGAACACGCGATGAATCTCCGGCAGGATAACGTCATTGATCATCTTCGTCTCCGACATCCCGCTGCAGAAGGCGGTCACGAATTCGGACAACGATTCCAGCGGGTAGTGGCGATCGACAATGACGTCCTCGCACGCGCTGAAAAACTGCTTAAGCGCCGGGCCGTTAAGAAGAAGGGGCTTGGCCCGTCCCTCCTCCTGGGACGCCTCCGGACCCTCCTGCGGGGGTGCTCCGGCCGCCTTCTTGTCCTGACTGCCCTTCTTGTCCACTATCGGTTTTATTCGCACGACGTTTCCTCCTCATCTTGTCTTTTCGCCGAATCAGGGTGAGAATCGCGAGAAAGGTCATAAGCGTGTACACGTACGCCAGCATGACCGGGAACTGGACCCGCTTCAAGTATTCGTACACGAGGTCGGAGCGCCACCAATACACCGATATCCCGCCCATGCCGACGGCGAGACCCGTCAGCACGGAATATCGCGCACGCGGCTTGCGGATCTCCAGCAGATCCACGATCAGATATAGGCTGATGGCGATGCGGCCGAACGAGCCGCACAGCCACTGGTAGATGGACAGGAAGTCGACGTGCTGGAGCAGCTTGCCGATGTTGACCAGCTTCCATTGCTCGAACGGCGGGCTCCTCTGCTTCATCGCTTCATAGGGGCCGAATTCCGTAATCGCCGACATCGTCGGCCCGACCGCCATTCCGATCATGAAGACGACGAGCGCCAGCATGTGCCACAGCTTGAACCTGCTCTTCACCTCATGGTGGAAATAAATAAGAATCCAGATCTCCATAAGCGCGGCCAAGGCATAGACCGTCCCTTCCCAGACGGGGCCCATCCCGTATTCCATGACCGGCAGCAGCCGGCTGTAATCCTTGTAGCGAGTGTTCGCCGTCATGACGAAATACCCGAGGAACAGCACGACCGGCAGAATGATCGAAGACGTGATAGCGATCGAGCGGATGCCCAGGCAAGCCGCGATAAGCGGCACGAGCACGCCGACCGACACGATGAGCGCAATCGGCGTGAATTGCAAGTAGGTCGTGACCGCCCAGAACGAAGTCTCGTACAGCGTATGCGTGCCAAGGACGAAGATCATAATCGAGGACGTGATGCGAATCGTCCAAGCCGTTGCGGCGCCGAACTGATCCTGAATCCAGTCCGTCAGCCTTCGTCCATCCGTCCGTCGGATCACCCGGTACATCATGAGCACGAACAGCAAGAAGAACGGTGCGGCAACGATATTGGAGAGCCAGGCATCCCTTCCGGCCGCGTCGAGGACCGCCGGAATCGACAGCACGTGGCACACGAGCCCGGCGCTGAGCAGAATGATGCTGAACGAGAGCCAGATCGTGATGGAGCCTTTGCCGGATTGCATAAGGGCCTTCTCCTCTCTGGATAATCATGCCTTTAGCGTGTGCAACATCTTCCATTTTATTCGAGTGTCGAGAGAAGACTCGCCAAGCGCAGCGATTCGGATTATGATGGAGGATATTCGGGATTCTCGGAAAATGGAGGAAGGAGTGCGCCCGGTGACCGATATTCATAAGAGAGAAGGCTTCGCGGAGGAGAAGCTCATCGTTCTTCCCGATTACGCGGCAAGCGAGCTGTCCGGCTTCGAGCTGACCCGCGGCTTGTATGTGAGCGATATCGGACACTTCCCCCGCGCGAGGTTCCATTATCGGGAACGCCCGGAGGGCTGCGACGCCCATATCGTCATCTTCTGCACGGACGGAGAGGGCTGGGTCGAGCTGGACGGGCGCAGCGCGGCGGTGCGCGAAGGCCACCTGGCAATTATCCCGTCCGGCTCCCCGCACCGTTACGGAGCGTCGGAGCGTTCTCCCTGGAGCATCTACTGGTTCCACCTGAAGGGAGAGCTCGTCGCCCCTCTCCTTGAACTGTACGGCCTCGGCGGGGCCTCCTTCGCCATTCCGATCGGCCTGCAGAATCGGTTCCTCGAGAGCTTCGACCGCTGCTACCGCCTGCTCGCGGACAAGCCCTATTCCCTGCCTGCCCAGGTGCACGTCTCGCAGACGATCGGCCACCTGCTCGGCTCGATCGGCCTCGGACACGGCGGAAGCCATCGTCACCGCAAGCGGGAGGAGGAGCTGGACCAGGCGATCCGCTACCTGAACGAACACCTCGATTCCGCCGTCACCCTGGCCGAGCTGGCCGCGCACACGGGAATCTCGAAGCAGCATCTCATCTACTTGTTCAAGCAGGAGACCGGCTTCCCGCCGATCGACTACTACTTGCGCCTGAAGATGCAGAAAGCCGGCCAGCTTCTCAGCTTGACCGGCTTGTCCGTGAAGGAGATCGCGGCCCTCGTCGGGCTTGGCGATCCGTATTATTTCTCGCGCATGTTCAAGAAGATGATGGGCGTCTCCCCTACCGAGTACCGCAGCGTCCCGAAGGGGTGAACGGTCGGTGCTAATCTTGCCCGTGCGGCAGCCGTCGCCGATGAGGTCGGGATACGATCAAGCTGCCATTGGTTGGACTGGATGCGGGCTGCGGAATCTAGGCGGAATTTGGGCGGAATTTGGTTGGTTTGGATGCAGGATGCGGGCTGCGGAATGCAGGCGGAATTTCGTGCTTATGCGTTTGATCTGGCCGCGGGGTTCGGGGTTCAAGATCTATGTGAAAAATCACATTCATTCCGAGGAAAAAGCGGCTTCGAGCCGCCATAAATGTGAAAAATCACATTCATGGCGGCAATTCCGGTTCGAAGCGGCGAATGTATGCGAAAAATCGCATAAAACGCCTCGATTCGCCCGGAATCCGACCCACGAATGTGAAAAATCACATTAAATCAACGTCGAGCTGCGATCCCGCTAAAACCCTCTGTCCTGTTACCCCCTCCCCCTTCGCACAATCAGCTCCTGCACCGCCGCGACAGTCGCCGACTTGAGCTCGGCGATCGTCTCCGCCGCATTCTCGCTCCAGCCCGCCATCGTTGTGTTGCTGCTGACCACGCTGCCCTTGCGGATCGGCGAGATGTACACGTACATGCCGTCTCGCTCCAGGCGCTCGCGCAATGGCGCCAGGCCGATCTCCCAGGCGTTGCCGTTGCTGAAGTTGTCGTGGATCAGCTCCCCGTCGATGAAGGCGTAGCCGATGTCGCCGGTGTACTCGATCCGCAGCAGCGCCTCCTTCGCCTCGTCAAGCGCCCCTTGCTCGAAGGTGAAGATCGCCTTGTCGCGGCCGACCCGCTCGAGCCCGAAGCGAATCTCGCGGCGCGGCAAGCGGAAGCGGTACGAGGCGAACAGTCCCTCTTCCTGCCGCTGCACAAGCTCCCCTCCGGCAACCTCGCCGATTCCCGCCGGCCCGCCGGCCGCCGCTTCGAAGTCCGGGAATACCCGCAGCGTTGTCTCCTCCCCGGCTCTCCCGGTCCATTCGAGCTTAAGCTCGTCCCGATGAACCAGCACATTGACATCGGTCAGAAGCAGCCGCTCGCGGCCCCAGACGTTCGCCTGCCACAACCCTAGGCTGATCTCGTCGGACAGCGTCAGCAGCACGACCCGCTTGCCCTCCTGCGAGACCAGCTCCAGCGTCGTCAGCTCTTCCGCGTCGTCCGGCTTCACGACGGTCAGGCTCCCCGTCTCGCGGACGCTCGCCGCGCCGGCCTCGACGCTTCGCAGCGAACCGCTCGCGAAGACGTATTCCGGCGGCATTCCCTTCGGCGCGGAGAAGGCGTACAGCACGCCGCCGTCCGTCTCCAGCCGCGTAATCGGCTGAGCCGTCGCGCTGACGAGCCGGATGCCGTCCAGGTCGAAGTTGTACGGCAGCATGGCATACCCGTCCTTGCCGAGGCGAAGCGGGCCTGCGGACGGGAAGCGAATGTCGCCCTCCGCCGTCGTCACGGTGACGCCGTCCGGCACAGACAAATCGCGCGTCTCGACATGGTCCTGGTAATTGTTCAGGAACAGCAAGCCGGAGCCGTCCGCGGCCCGTACGGCATAGCGAAGCGTCTCGACGTCGCAGGGGTCCATCGCCGACGTGTCTCCCGGCAGAATCGTCTTCGTTCGGCAGAACCATTCCTCGAACGTGCGGAAGAACAGGTGCTGAAGCCGAGTCCGGTGATACGATTCGCGCACCTGGCCGAACTCTCCGATGCAGGCGTTGAAGTCGTAGGAGATTTTCGGCGTTGCCAGATCGTTCAGGAAGGTGTCCCGCTTGCCTCTCGGATTCGAGCCGCCATGATACATGTAGTATCCGATCAGGTTGCAGCCCTCGGCCACCTTGATGCCCGTCATCGCCGGCACGCTCACATACGGGAAGTCGAAGCGGTACCGATAGAACGGCGTCATGCCGCCTCCCATCTCGCAGCAGGCGTACGGGTGGTCCTCCGGCGCATACGTCGGCTCGAAGTTGTAGCTCTTCGGGATGTCGTTGTTATGTTTATCGCGGAAAATATACTCCGGAGTCGCCGGGTGCTCCTTCATCTCCCCGAAGCGGTCGTGCTCGTAGTAGATCCACGGCCAATGCGAGTAACCGCCCCACAGCGGCAGCATCTCTTCGGCCGGCGCGGACGCGCCTCCCCAAGCGGTGCATGTATACAGCGGCGTGTCGAGCCCGGCTTCGAGCGCCATCCGCTTCAGTGTCAGCATGTGCTCTTCCCCGTCTTCGCCGGTCGTCATCCATTCGTTGCTGATTCCCGTCGTCAGCGCCCACTGGGCCGCGGAATGCCGGTGCTCGTTCTCGATCTGCGTGCCGATGACCGGGCCTCCGTCCTTGTACAGCAGCCCTTGAACCTGCTCGGCGATCTGCGCATACAGCGGCTTAACGAACGCCAGATACCGCTCGTCGTTCGAGCGAATCCGGAAGGGCCGTCCGAACAGCCAGTCCGGCATGCCCCCGTTGCGCATCTCTCCGTGATCGAACGGACCGATCCGGATAATGACGTACAAGCCGATCTCTCCGCACAGCTCGACGAACCTCCGCAGATTTCTTGGCCCCGACCAATCGAAGCTCCCTTGAACCTCCTCATGAACGTTCCAGAAAATATACGTCGCAACGATGTTGACGCCGCCCATCTTCATCTTGACGAGCTCGTCCTCCCAGCGGTTCTCGTCATAGCGGGAATAGTGGAACTCGCCGCAGATGCCGAAGAACGGCTTCCCGTTCCTCTCCAGATAATAATTGCTCATGCCCAGCCGTTCGCCGTCCGGGTTCGCCCCCGACATCCGGCCGGAACCGGGACGAATGGATTTGCGATCCTGCCTCGCGTCAATTCGATATTCCGTCACTTGCTCTGCCTCCCCGGGCTATCGTGTAGATGCCGTATGCGTACTACTGTAACCCCTTCCAGGCAACAAGCCAATAAACGAAATGCGGGAGTTGATGGACAATATTCTCGTCAAGCCGATTTAGATGATGATTTTCTAATGAAGTTCTCATTCGGGCGGCGCACGCGTTGGCGGCCAAGCGGTCGCCTTCTCCTTGGTAACTGATGGGTCGAATCGATGTGGTATGGTGGTTACAGGCAACACCCATCCTGCACCCCCAAAGGAGGATATTCATCTCATGAACAACTTTAACATTCCATATAAGACATCCGACAAAAGGTTCCGCAAGGCGATAACCGGCACCGCCTTAAGCGTTGCGATTCTGTTCTCCGGCAGCGCCCTTCTGGCGCCGCAATCGACCTACGCCGCTTCCGCCGGCAATGCCGCCTCCGCTTCCGTCGCCGCAACCTCGACCTCAAGCTCGCTCGCGGATAAGATCATTGCCACGGGCAAACAATACCTCGGCGTCGAGTACGAATTCGGAGCGAAGAGCGGCCAGACGAACACGTTCGACTGCTCGTCGTTCACCCAGTACGTCTTCAAGCAGAACGGCATCGAGCTGCCGCGCTCCTCGAAGCAGCAAGCCAAGATGGGCACCTATGTGGCGAAGAGCGACCTGCAGCCGGGCGATCTCATATTCTCCGATACGAACAGTGACGGCGTCATCAACCACGTCAGCATCTATATCGGCAACGGACAAGTGCTGCAGACGTACCGCGTCGGCATCGGCGTAACGATCTCGGACTTCGAAGGAAGCACATGGGATCGCACCTATGTGACCGCCCGCCGCGTAATTGCGGACGATTCGGCGACGAACGATACGGCGAATGAGGCAACGGACGATGCAACTGCAACGAATGATACAGCTAATGGTGCGACGGATGATACAACGGACGATGCATCGAATGCTGCAACGGACGATGCGGCGCAAGCACCAACGGACGAGTTGTCGAATGCGGCGAAGGACAACGCGGCAGGCGGCGCAACGAACCAAGAACGCGGCGCTTGGACGGACAATGGGTCCCGATCGGGCGCGAACCGCGGTGCGAATACGGGAACGGCCGACCGAGATGCTTCCTGGCAGTCTTCGCTTCAGCAGCAGCTTGGCCAATTTTTCTCGAACAATCGCATGAACTGAACGCACGCGGCGGGGCACGCGGTATGAAGAGCGGAGCGGATCATTAGCCGCGGGGATATAGCCGTTCCTCCGGCGCACTTCCTTACATCTACTGGTTAAAAAAAAGGAAGTGGACAGCCGTGTCAATCGGATTTTTTACCTTCTATTCGCAGGATGCGGGCGTCGGACAAGGCTATTATTCCGCCGTCGATCCGTCCGGAACGGCCGGGCTCGTGACGATGAGCGTCGACAGCCTGACCGGACCCGCGCGCCTCGTCATTACAAGGTACGACGGGCTTCCCCCCTTCGAGCTGACCGTTCAGGGCGGTCTCGAATACGGGGTCAGCATCGACCGGATTCAGACGATCGGCATTCTGAACCTAAGCTCGGCCACCGTCACCGGCTCCTTCTCCATCTCGATCCCCGAATAACGGCAACGGCGTCGACCACGAGTCGGCGTCGTTGTTTTGTATACGAAGGAAGACGGCGATGACAACGATGCCGACGACTGACAGGAATTTATGCGAAAAATCGCATTGGCGCAGCTCGATACCGGGGCGTTCGGACGATTATATGCGAAAAATCGCATTCGTGGGAGGAATTTCCGGCTCGACTTGCCGCATATATGCGAAAAACCGCATAAAAAGCCGCGATTGCCGCCAATTCAAGCCGACGAATGCGAAAATTCATATAAAAGCGGCAATATCTCCAATCGCCTCGGCATCATCTCCAATCTCCAAGGTCATCGGGCCAGGATCGGGCGGACGCCAAGAACGGCCGCTCTGCGAGCGGCCGTTATATTCGAATGCGCTTGTATCCGTGAGCCCGATTCGCCTAGAAGCTCTCCGCCTCGCGCTCCTTGCGCTTCCTCCAGGCCATCTCGTAGATGACCGGGACAACGATCAGCGTCAGCAGCGTCGAGGTGAACAAGCCGCCGATAACGGTGATGGCGAGACCTCCGGAGATCAGGCTGGTCGAGGAGCCCGACAGCGCGAGCGGCAGGAGCGCCAGCATCGTGGCGAACGCCGTCATGAGGATCGGTCTCAGCCGCGTCGTCGACGCTTCGATAATCGCATCGGTCAGCGCCATGCCGCTCTTGCGGTTCTTCTCGACGCGGTCGAGCAGCACGACGGCGTTCGTGACGACGATGCCGACGAGCATCAGCATGCCGATCATCGCGCTCATCGACAGCGCTTGTCCGGTCAGGAGCAGCCCGGTGAGCGAGCCGACCGGGATAAACACGAGCGACGACAGAATGATCAGCGGCGTGGTCATCCCGCCGAACGTCATGCTCATGACGAGGAACACGAGCCCGACCGCGATGGCCATCGCGATGCCGATGCTGGTGAAGCCTTCGGTGATCATCGCCAGGCCGCCGCCGAAGCTGATCTCCACGTCGGACGGCAAGGCCAGGCTGCGAACGTCGTCCTGTACGCGATTCGTGACCGAAGCCGTGTCGGCGCCGTCCTTGATGCTTGCGCTCACTTCCGCATACAGCTTGCCGTCGTCGTGATTGATCGTCGCCAGCGCGTTCTGGACGTCGACGGTGGCGATGTCCCTCAGCGCCACGGGTCCGGCGGCGGTCGGAATCGCGATGCTCTCCAGCTCTTCCCGCGAGGCGACCTGACGGTCGTAAGAGATCGTCACGTCGCGTTCCTTGCCTTCAAGCGAGTACGTGCCGGCGCCCAGCGGCTTCAATTGCTCGTTCACGGCTTGCATGACGGCCATGGCATTGACGCCGGAATCGATTCCCTTCTGATTAAGCGACAGCACCCACTTCGGGGACACATCGTTCATGTTGTTGCTCGTGTCCTTGAGATCGGCTTGGGCCAAGAGCAGTTGCTCGACCTGCTTGGCCGCCTGCGCCAGGTGCTCCGCGTTCGCGGAATACAGCGTGACGTCGATGCCGCTGCCGTCCGGCAAGCCTTGCTGCTCGCCTTCCTTGACCGTGACGGTCGCGCCTTCGACCTCGGCGGCGACAAGCGCCGGAAGCTCGGCATTCGCTTGCTCCACGCTCTTCGCAGCGTCCTTGTCGCTGGAGAATTGAACCGTCACCGTCGCTTTATTGTTCTGCGCGACGCCTCCTCCGAACGGGTTGCCGGAGCCGCCGCCGATGCTGAGCTGGTAGTTGTCCATTCCGTCCAGCTTGCTGACGTACTCCTCGACCTTGACCGCGACCTGGTTTGTCTGCTCCTGCGAGCTCTTCGTCGGCAGCGACACCTCGATGGATGCCGTCGGCACCGTGTCGGCCGGCAGGAACGCGACGCCGAGCGCCGGAATCGTGCAGAGCGAGCCGATCAGCAGCACGACCGACAGGCTGAACACAAGCGCCTTGCGGCGCAAAGCCCCGCGAATGATTCTCTCGTAGACGCGGGCGAGCGCTCCCTGCCCCTCCTTGTGCGGCTTGACGTTCCGGAAGAACTTCGCCCCGAGCACCGGAATAAGCATGACGGCGACGAGCAGCGAGGACAGAATCGAGACGACGACGGCAATCGAGAACGGACGGAAGAACTCCCCGATCACTCCGCTCACGAAGGCCAGCGGAAGGAAGACGACAACGGTCGCAATCGTCGAGGAAGCGACGGCCCCGATCACTTCCTTCGTTGCCCGATAGGCCAGCTCCTTGCCCTTGACCTCGTTCCCCTTCTCCTGCCGCCAGCGGAAAATATTCTCGATAACGACGATGCTGTCGTCGACGATTCGGCCGATGGAGACGGCGATGCCGCCGAGCGTCATGATGTTGAGGGTGTACCCCATCTGGTTCATGACCGCTATCGTCGCGAAGATCGAGATCGGCAGCGACAGAATCGAGATCAGCGTCGCCCGGATGTTCCGCAGGAACAAGAAAATGATGATGACGCAGAACAAGGCGCCGAACAGCCCTTCGCGAACGAGCGAGGAGATCGACTCTTCAATCGCTGCGCCTTGATCCTCGATGACGTGAAGCTCAAGCTCTCCCTTCGCTTGATACTCCTCCAGCACGTCCTTCACTTCGTTCGCGACGTCCGCCGTGTTCGCGTCCTGGTTCTTCACGACGCCGATGACGTAGCTGGCCTGTCCATTGTAGCGGGCGATCGTGTCCTGCGAGCGAACCGTCTCGATCGTCGCGATGTCCGCGAGCTTGATCTTCCCTCCGGCGGGCGAGCCGCCGACTGCCAGGTTCTCGATCTGCTTAAGGGAATCGATGCTGCCGACAAGCCGCACCGGGATCGTCGTCTCCTCCTGGCTCACGTTCCCGAGCGGGAGCGCATAGGTCAGCGATTGCAGCGCCGATTGGATGGCGCCGAGCGTAACGCCCGCCTGGCTCGCCTTGTCCTTGTCGACGACGATGTTCAGCTTCTCCGTATTCGTCCCGTCCAGGCTGACCGAGCTGACCCCGCTCAGCTTCTGCAGCTTGGGCACGACCTCCGTCGCCAGCTTGTCCGCCAGCGCTTCGGCTGCGGCCTCGTCGCCGTCGGAGAACACCGCCGTCTGATACACCGGCGCCGATCCGGCGGACAGCCGCTGAACGGATACGCTCGCGCCGTCCGGCAGCGCCAGCTTGGCCAAGGCGGTCTCGACGTCCGCCGCCTTCTGCTCCATATCGGTGCCGAACGGGAACTGGATGAAGATGCTGGCTCCGTTGTCCGCCGTCGTGCTCGTCAGGGAATCGTAGCCCTTGAAGCTCTTCAGCGCATCCTCGATCGGCCCCGTCACGCCCTCCTCGATCTCCTCGGACGAAGAGCCGGGCTGGATCGCCTGGATAAAGACGGCCGGAAGCTCGATGTCGGGGAACGTCTGCTGCTTGATCTGTGTGGTCGAATAGAATCCGTATCCGAGAACCAGGATACAGAGGATGACGACGGCCACCCCATTCTTTAAGCTTAATCTGCTAAGTAGACTCATGAATTTCTCTCCTCTCTGTTATGAAGAGGAGTATAGCGAACGAATTTGTCGCCTATGTGAAGCGACCGTTACAGATTGGCCGGCGGCTGCGACAGAGGGAGCGTTACCGTGAACGTCGTTCCTTCCCCCGGCGCGCTCTCCGCCGCGATGTCGCCCCGATGAAGCTCGACGATCCGCTTCACGATCGACAGGCCGATTCCGTTGCCGCCCGCGGCCCGCGTGCGCGAGGGGTCGGCCTTGTAGAACGGCTCGAAGATGGACCCGCGCTCGTCCTCCGTCATGCCGATGCCGGAATCGACAACCTTCACGACCGCAGCCTCCCCTTCCCGGACGGCCGTCAACCGAATCGTCCCTTCCGGCTCCGTGAACTTGATCGCGTTGCCGAGCAGATTGATCCACAGCCGGTAAATTCGGTCCTCGTCCGCGTACAGCTCGAATTCATCCAGCTCCAGCTCAAGGCGAAGCCGCTTCGGCGCCCACTGCGGCTCCAGCGAGATCACGGCCTTGCGAAGCTGTTCGTCCAGCCGATACGTGCCCGTATTCAGCTTCAGATGCTCGTACTCCAAGGAAGAGAGCTGCAGCAGGTCTTCGCCGAGGCGCGACAGCCGCTCCGTCTCGTCCTCGATGATCGCGAGCAGCCTCATCCGGGCCTCTTCGTCCATCTTCTTATGCCGCAGCGCCTTCGTGAACCCCTTGATCGACGTGAGCGGGGATTGAATCTCGTGCGAGACGTTGGAGACGAACCGCTGGCGGATTTGCTCGAGTGTGCCGAGCTCCTTCGCCATCGAGTTGAAGCTTCGCGTCAACTGCCCGATCTCGTCCTGGCGCCTTGAGCGCAGTTCGAACGCGAAGTCGCCCTTGCTCATGCGCCGGGTCGCCGCGTTCAGCTTCTTGAGCGGCTTGACGATGTACTGCGCCGCGAGCAGAATCAGAATGCTTCCGAACAGCAGCGAGAACAAGAGCTCGAATTGGAAAAAACGCAGGATCAGCCCCATGAACGGACCAATCGTCGGACTGAGGAACACCGCGTAGGGCTGGCCGTCGATCTCGAAGGGCAAGCCGACCACCAGGCCGTGCGGCCCGAAGCCGTTGCTCCGGTATACGCCGCCGGCAAGCACCGCATCGACGGCCTCGGGGTCCAGCTCGATCAGCTTCCTGGCCGTCACCGAATCCCCGTGGCGGAGCTTGCCGTCCGGCCCGTAGAAGTTGACCGCGTTCGTCGATGTGACCGAGATGCCCCGCGCCAGCACCCCGGAATGCTGCGGGTAAGCTTCGATGTAGGACGCGATGATCTCCTGGCCGGTCTTGATCGTCTCGTCCTGAATGTAGCCGACCGCCTTGCTCTCGAACAGCCGGGTGATGACGAGCAGCGACAGGAACAGACTGACGATAACCGCGCCGAGGAAGATGAACACAACCCGCGCGTACAACGACTTCATCAGCCGCTTAATCATCGGCGAGCTCCAGACGGTAGCCGAGCCCGCGCAGCGTCACGATCCGGAAGGCTCCGGCATGACCAGCGAACTTCTCCCGCAGCCGCTTGATATGCGTATCGACCGTCCTCTCGTCCCCGTCGTAGTCCATTCCCCAGATTCGCCGAATGAGCATATCCCGCGTGAACAACTGCCCCGGATAGCTCGCGAGCGTGTAGAGCAGCTCGAATTCCTTCATCGGGAGCGTCGCCGCCTGCCTGTCCGAGCCAAGCTCCACCAGGTAGCTCTTCTTGTCCAGAAGAACGTCCCCGAGCCGGATCGTCTGCGACGTGGCGATCTTGTAGCGCTTCAGCAGCGCCTTCACGCGCAGCACCATCTCCACCGGGTCGAACGGCTTGACGAGGTAATCGTCCGTTCCGAGCCGGAAGCCCTTGATCCGGTCGGTCGGCTCGCCCTTCGCCGTAATCATCAGAATCGGCACATCGCCCGTCTCGCGAATTCGGCGGCACAGCTCCCAGCCGTCCAGCCGCGGCATCATCACGTCGAGCACAACGAGGTCGACCGCCTGCCTCATCATGTGCGCCCACGCGGCTTCCCCGTCCGACTGCTCGACCACCTCCATCCCTTCGTCCTCCAGGTACAGCCGCACGAGCTCCCGGATATGCCCCTCGTCGTCCACCACCATAACCGTCGTCATTTTCCCGCTCCTCTTCCCGATTCATGTCCTGCTGTTTGTATCCTGTCACCCTATCCTGTCATCGTAGCTTGTCCATGTGGCATGAATGTGAACGGACGATGACGGAAGCTACTCCAATGAGGAAAACCGTTACGTAACGCCTCGGTTCATCTGCTTGTGCATCTGCGCAACCAGGTTCTCCGTCATGCTTATATTCGATGCCGGTCGAACTCGTGGCGGAAGCGGGCGATGCACAGCCGGTACAGCGACGATACCTGCTTGGCCCCCGACTTGACCCAACCGATCTGCATCGCGCGCTGGGCGTAAGGGGCGAGTTCGACCATCGCGTACTGCTCCCCGAGCCAGCTCCGATTGCCGTAGAAGGAGAAGTCATGCCCGATCGTAATCGCGAAGTTCTCGTGCAGGGCGGCCTGGACCGCTTCCCCGTTGTTCGTCGAGAAGAGCACCGACAGGTCCCCGTACGTCGCGCGGTAATCCGAGCGGAAGTCCTCGAGGAAGCTGTCCCTGTACAGGACGAGATCGTACTTCAACAGCTCCTTCGGATGGACGGATGCCGCTTGCGCAATCGGGGATCGCTTGTTGGCGCAGACGACGAGCTTGCCTTCGGTGATCGGCTCGAAGGCGAGTCCGTCCAGCCTCTCGACGTCCTTGGCGTACAGGGCGATCAGCCCGAGGCCGATCCGGCCGGAACGGATATCCTCGAGAATCGACATGGAGTCGCTCTCCTCGACGCTCACCTTCAGGTTCGGGTACTCCAGCTTGATGGAGGATACGGCCCGAACCAGCAGCGACATGACCCCGGGGAACGAAGCGACATCGAGCTCCCCCTGCATCAGATTGCGGTCGTGCAGCGCGTTCAGCTTCATCTCCCCGATGGCCCGAAGCGCCTCCAGCGCCTGCCCCAGAATACGTCTCCCCTCCTCCGTCGCCTCGGTTCCGGAGTGCGAACGGTGGAAGATCTTCACGCCAAGCTCCTCCTCCAGCCTGGCGACCGCTTGCGACAGCGCCGATTGCGTTACGTGCAGCCCGCTTGCGGCCGCGGACAAGGAACCGGTCTTCGCGATCTCGACGATATACTCCAGTTGTTCGATGTTCATTCGGATGCCATACTCCTCTCGCTGGCTGCACGCTCAGCCATTAGCTTATCTAATGAGATCATTATAAACCTTAACTACTGCTTATCCAAGTGCAGAGGTATAATCGGATCGTAGAGAAGCAACAGCAATGCGAACCACGAACTGAGGAGGAATTCAGATGAGAGCAGCGGTTTATCATGCGATCAAGGACGTTCGCCTCGAGGACGTCGCCGTTCCCGCGGCGAAGCCGGGCAAGGTGAAGGTCAACGTGAAGGTTGCGGGCATCTGCGGCAGCGACTTGCACGCGTACCATCATGGCATCGGCGTGCAGACGGGAGCTCCCCACCCGCTGTCCGGCGCGATGGCGCCGCTCACGCTCGGCCATGAATTCTCCGGCGTCGTCGCTGAGGTCGGCGAGGGCGTCGTCGGCATTCAGCCCGGAGACCGGGTGGCCATCGAGCCGATCATGTACTGCGGCAAGTGCGCAAGCTGCCGGACCGGCCTGTACAACCAATGCGAGAAGATGGGCTTCGTCGGCTTGAACGACGACGGAGGCTTCGCCGAATACGTGCTCGTGGAGCCGTATATGGTCCATAAGCTGCCGGACAGCGTCAGCTTCGAGGAAGGCGCGCTTGTCGAGCCGACCGCCGTCGCGATGCACGCCGTGCGCCAGAGCAAGCTCAAGGTCGGCGATTCGGCCGCCGTCTTCGGCGTCGGCCCGATCGGCCTGCTGACGATTCTCGGCGCGAAGTCCGCTGGCGCTTCGAAGGTGTACGCGATCGACGTGTCGGACGAGCGCTTGGCGCTCGCCGAGAAGCTTGGCGCGATTCCGATCAACAGCTTGCGGCAGAACGCCGCCGAAGTCATTGTCGCCGCCGGCGGGGTTCATGTCGCCTATGAGGCGGCGGGCGTTCAGGCGACGATCGCTTCCGCCTTGACCGCCGTCAAGAGAGGCGGCGAGGTGATGGTCATCGCGGCGTTCGCCCAGCCCGCACAGCTCAACATGCTCGAGCTGATGGCCAAGGAAGCCAGCATTGCGTCCATCCTCGCTTACCGTCATATTTTCCCGGAGATTATCGCGCTCATTGCGGACGGCAAGCTGGACGTGAAGAGGGTCATTACGAAGCAGATCGACCTCGAGCAGATCGTCGAAGACGGGCTCGAGCTGCTTGTGAAGGACAAGAGCCAAGCGAAAATTCTTGTGCGCATTCCGTAAGCCGCAATTTTTATGCGATTTTTCACATTCGTCGGCGCGGATGAGGGGGCAATTGAGGCGTTTTATGCGGTTTTTCGCATATATCCGACACTTCGGGCCGAAAATTCCCCGATGAATGTGATTTTTCGCATATAATCGGACAAAGTACCCGTTATCGGGCAGCGCCAATGCGGTTTTTCACATAAAATTCGGCTGCGGCTGGCTGGCTTGGTGGATTCGACGGATTGGTGGGTTCGACGGATTTGGGAACTTCGACGGGCTTGGTGACTTTGACTGGTTTGGGAACTTCGACTGGCTTGGTGACTTTGACTGGTTTGGGAACTTCGACTGGCTTGGTGACTTCGGGTGGGTTCAGCGGGATCATTGGCCTCCTCAGGGGGCCGCCGCTTCGCGCCAATTCGTCCCATTCTCCATTCGCTGTTGCGCTTTTGCATACCCCTGCTTTATACTGGATATAACCGAATAATCGAAGATGAACGTTTTGGAGGAGCCTGCACCAAGGGCTCCTCTTTGTTTTTTTTCGGCGTTTGGACACCCTATGTATGCGTTAAAGGAGCGAATGGAATGGAATTTATTTTTTATCTTGCCCTTATGATCGCGGCAACCAAGCTCGCGGGGCATCTCTCGGTCCGGATCGGCCAGCCGGCCGTGCTCGGCGAATTGATCGCAGGCATTCTGCTCGGCCCCGCCGTGCTCGGAATCATCGATGCGGACGCGTCCTTTATTCATTATTTCTCGGAGATAGGCGTACTGCTTCTTATGTTCCTCGCGGGGCTCGAGACGGATCTCGACCAGTTGAAGCGCAATTGGAGGCCTGCGTTTGCAGTAGCGATCGGAGGCATCATCGTCCCCTTCTTCGGAGGCTATTGGTCGGCCCTCTTGTTCGGATTTGAAGCGGAGAACGCTCTGTTCTGCGGCATCCTGTTCTGCGCGACGTCGGTCAGCATCTCGGTTCAAGTGCTCAAGGAGATGAACCGGCTCGGTTCGCGGGAAGGCACAACCATACTCGGGGCGGCGGTCGTGGACGACGTGCTCGTCGTCATCCTGCTGGCGGTCATGATGAGCGTGCTCGGCGAAGGCGCGGACGTGTCGCTTGGGTGGCTGATTGGCAAAAAAGCGATTTTCTTCGTTGTTGTCCTGCTCGTCGGATGGCTTGTCGTTCCCAAGCTGCTCGAATGGCTCGCCAAGCTGCGCGTGACCGAAGCCGCCGTCAGCATTGCCGTCGCGATCTGCCTGGGCTTCGCTTATTTCGCCGAATATATGGGCATGGCGGGCATCATCGGCTCGTTCGCAGCCGGCATTGCCATCTCGCAATCGAAGCTTCGCCACGACGTGGAGAAGAAGCTGGAGCCGATCGCCTATGCCGTGTTCGTGCCCGTGTTCTTCGTCAGCATCGGCCTTAATGTCCGCTTCGACGGGCTTGGCTCGCAGCTCCTCTTCGTTGTCGTCATCTCGCTTGTCGCCGTCGCCACGAAGCTTCTGGGCGGGGGCTTGGGCGCAAGGCTCACCGGCTTCGACACCCGATCCTCGATCGCGGTCGGCTCCGGCATGATCTCCCGCGGCGAAGTCGCCTTGATCATCGCGGCTACCGGGCTCGGAGCCGGCTTGCTTCAGGAGGAATATTACACGTCTATCATAATCATGGTCATCGTCACGACACTCGTAACCCCTCCGGTACTGAAGGCGATCTTCTCGCGGATGCCGCAGCCCTCGTATTACCGGGAAGACGGCCATTGAGCAGGCAACTTCAGATAGAGCAAAAGAGCGGCCGCCCGCGAAGGCAGCCGCTCTCTTGCTCTAATCTTAATTCCGAATGAGATAGTCGAACGCGCCAAGCGCGGCGGTCGCTCCGGACCCCATCGAGATGATGATTTGCTTATAGGCGCTGTTCGTGCAGTCGCCTGCCGCGAATACGCCGGGAACGCTCGTCGCTCCGTGGCGGTCGACGACGATCTCGCCCATCCGGGTACGTTCGAGCGTATCGGCGAGCCATTCCGTGTTCGGAACGAGGCCGATCTGAACGAACACGCCTTCGAGCTCGACGTGAGTGGCTTCGCGGGAATCGCGGTCTTGGAACGTGATGCCGTTCACCTTGTCCGTTCCCGTAATCTCCGTCGTCTGCGCGTTTTTATAAACCGTGACATTAGCCAGGCTGTACAGCCGATCCTGAAGAACGGAGTCCGCCTTCAGCTCCGTGCCGAACTCGATGACCGTCACGTGGCTGACGATGCCCGCGAGGTCGATCGCCGCTTCGATGCCGGAGTTGCCTCCGCCGATCACCGCGACGCGCTTGCCGGCGAACAGAGGTCCGTCGCAGTGCGGGCAATACGCCACGCCCTTGTTCTTGAAATCCGCTTCGCCCGGCACGCCGACATTGCGCCAGCGCGCGCCCGTGGACAGAATAACCGTCTTGCTCTTCAGGACGCCGCCGTTCTCGAGCTCGACCTCGATCAGGTCCTTCTTCTCCAGGCGAACGGCCTTCTGCAGCTTCATGATGTCGACGTTGTATTCCTTCACGTGCTCTTCCAGGCTGGCGGCCAGCTTGGCGCCTTCCGTATACTTCACGCTGATCAGGTTCTCGATGCCGACCGTGTCCATCACTTGCCCGCCGAAGCGTTCGGCCACGATGCCGGTGCGAATGCCCTTGCGTGCCGCATAGATAGCCGCGCTCGAGCCGGACGGCCCGCCGCCGATAACAAGAACGTCAAACGGCTCTTTGTTCGAAAATTCCGACGGATCGGGAGCTGCGACGATCTTGGCCACAATCTCTTCGATGCTCATCCGGCCGCTTCCGAGAAATTCGCCGTTCAGATAGACGGTCGGAACCGCCATGACTTCCTTGCTCTCGACTTCGGCCTTGAATGCGGCCCCGTCGATCATCGTATGGGAGATGCCCGGGTTCAGAACGCTCATGACGTTCAGCGCTTGAACGACATCCGGACAGTTGTGGCACGTCAAGCTGATATACGACTCGAATGCATAAGTTCCCTTGATGCCCTTGATCTGATCGATGACATCCTGATCTACCTTCGGAGCCCGGCCGCTGACCTGGAGCAATGCCAGAACAAGCGACGTGAACTCGTGCCCGAGGGGAACGCCCGCGAAGGCGACGCCCGAATCTTCCGCATCGGCCCGGTTGACGCTGAAGCTTGGCGTTCTCGCCAGCTCGGCGCTTGCGAGCTTAATGCGGGAGGACATGCCGGCCAGCTCGTTAAGGAAAGCCAGCATGTCCGTCGATACGGAATCGTCTCCCGCGCTGTATTTGATAAGCAGGTCGCTCTCCAGGAGTTGAAGGTATTGGTCTAGTTGCTGCTTGATATCGGAATCCAACACCTTGAACGTCCTCCTTATTAGATCTTGCCTACGAGATCCAGGCTCGGCTTAAGCGTCGTGGAGCCTTCTTGCCACTTGGCAGGGCACACTTCGCCCGGATTGTTGCGCACGTATTGGGCAGCCTTGATCTTGTTGACCAGGGCGCTCGCATCGCGGCCGATGCCGCCTGCATTGATCTCGACCGTCTGGATCACGCCGTCCGGATCGATGATGAACGTTCCGCGGTCGGCCAGGCCGTCGGCTTCGATCAGAACGTCGAAGTTGCGGGAGACCGTGTGCGTCGGGTCGCCGATCATGATGTACGTGATCTTGCCGATCGTCTCGGAGCTGTCGTGCCAAGCCTTATGGGTGAAGTGGGTGTCCGTCGATACGGAATAAACTTCGACGCCCAGCTTCTTCAACGTCTCGTATTGGTCTTGCAGGTCGCCGAGCTCGGTCGGGCAGACGAACGTGAAGTCGGCCGGATAGAAGCAAACGACGCTCCATTGACCCTTGAAGTTCTCGTTCGTAACTTCGATGAACTTGCCGTTCTGGTACGCTTGGGCTTTAAACGGTTTGACTTCGGTTCCAATCAGGGACATAGATGGTTTCCTCCTAAAGTGTTTTTTATCTAAGAAACTTATTGAGAACGGTTAGCAGTCAATAATTATTCTTATTTACTGCTTGATACAAATAATATCATCCTTTGCGGCAAATCACATGAAGAAAAAATGAAGTAAATTCGACAAAATTGTGAACGCCCTTATTGGTTCGATTCGGTCGTTTCCGGGCGATTCCGCTCCATTCCTGTCAATTGCCGCAGACTCCGGTCCATCCCTATCGTTCCAGTATTCCATCTTGGACAATAGCTTATACCCGATAGAGCGGATCAGGCCGGGACCGGACGGATTAGAGAACGGCGTTGCCTGCTTTTTGCTTATGTTTCTTTACTTTTCTCGCACATCCGGATTATAATAAATTAGATTTTCATATGGAGACTACCGGAGGAGCCTGTCACTTGACAGGCTCCTTTTCGCTTTTTGGGGCTTCTGCAAGTGGAATTGTCGGGCATAATCCAAGTTCTCCCTGGGGAATCTGATGATAACCTTACAGGAGCAGGAGGATGTTATGGAGCAGCAAGCGGTTTGGGCAATCGGTATTTTTCTTGTGATTTACGCTTTGATTATTTCAGAAAAAATACATCGTACGATATTGGCGATGATCGGCGGAATTCTGATGGTTGGGCTTGGCATCGTCGACCAAGAGACGGCCATCCATCACATCGACTTCAATACGCTCGGACTGCTGATCGGAATGATGATCATCGTGAGCATAACGGCGGAGACGGGCGTCTTCAAGTATATTGCCGTCATCGCAGCGAAAAAAGCGAAGGGCGATCCGACCCGCATTCTTCTCTCGTTAATGCTGATTACGGCGATCAGCTCGGCTTTTCTCGACAACGTGACGACTGTCCTGCTTATGGTGCCGGTCACCTTCAGCATAACGCGCCAGTTGAAGGTGAATCCGCTCCCGTTCCTGATTACCCAGATCATCGCCTCCAACGTGGGCGGCACCGCAACGTTGATCGGCGACCCGCCGAACCTTATGATCGGCAGCGCGGTCAAAGAGCTGAGCTTTATGTCGTTTATTTATAACCTGGCTCCGATTACGGCCATTATTCTGGTCGTATACATCCCGATCTTCGTCTGGCTGTTCCGCAAAGGGATGCGTACGACGGACGAATTAAAGCAAAGCATCATGGCATTGGACGAGAAGGAACTGATCTCCGATCGCAGGCTCCTCCGGAAATGTCTGATTGTGCTTGCCCTTACGCTGCTCGGCTTCTTCACCCACCAGTTGCTGCATTTGGAGTCGGCTACGGTCGCCTTGGCCGGCGCGTTCCTGCTGCTCCTGTTGTCCGGCGAACATATGATGGAAGAAGCGCTCGCCAGGGTCGAATGGATGACGATCTTCTTCTTCGTTGGCCTCTTCGTGCTTGTATCCGGTCTGATCGAGACCGGCGTCATCGCCCGGCTGGCCGAGCAATCCATCGAGTTGACCGGGGGGAATCTGACGGCCACCTCGCTGTTGATATTGTGGCTCAGCGCGATCGCCTCCGCCTTCCTGGACAACATTCCGTTCGTGGCCACCATGATCCCGATGATTCAGGAGATGGGCAATATGGGCGTCGCCGATCTGGAGCCGCTATGGTGGAGTCTGGCGCTCGGCGCGTGCCTGGGCGGCAACGGCACGCTCATCGGCGCGAGCGCCAACCTGATCGTTGCCGGCATGGCCGGCAAGGAAGGCCATCCGCTCCGTTTCACGCAATTCCTCAAGTACGGATTTCCCTTGATGCTGCTGTCCATTGTCATATCAAGCATCTATGTATACCTGCGTTACCTGCTCTAAACATGTGATCATTAAGAGAGGGGAATCGGCATGTTGACTTATCGGTATGATCATCAAGTTATACAGATTAGCGAAGTCGCCAACAACGACGACTTCGAATTCCGCATCCGAATCATCCGGGAGCATCCCTGCTTGGAAGCGATGAAGAAGGTGCAACAGGAATTCGAGCATAACCGGGTGTATACGGATGTGTTGTTCTATGTATATCCCAACCACGAGTTCCATGTCATCGTGCGCAAGGACTACTACACCGACTTCGTGCTGGAATTGATGAAGCATCGGCTGCTGCAGCAAGTCGAGTGGGTCCCGGCTCCATAGTCTCAACAACCTGAACAGCCCGCCCGGTTCATGAACCGGGCGGGCTGTTTATTCATCGGCAATCACGACTCGGCAATCACTCGGTTATTAAGCGCATGAATCATCACCTCATGTTCCCCTTGATCGTCCAAGCGCAGAGTGACCACATAGATTAACGGTATGCCGGGCCGATTGGGCAGGTAGTACCTCTGAACGGAAGTCGTCTTCACTTGGACTCCCGAGCTTCGCAAGGATGCTATTGCGGTCGCAGCCGCCCTCTGCTCGGACACGGCAGCCTGCTTGGGGCGATGGAACGTAGCCTTGCGCAAGTCATAATGGACGCACCCCTCCGCTCGCCGGACCACTCCCCGTTCATCTATCTGCACAACCAGCCCATCTCCCCATACAGGCGTATCGTACAAGTAAAGCTGGAACCGAACCGCAGTCAAACTCCCGGGGTGTCGGACAACGTCCACGATCCGCATATCCCGATCCGGATAACGCAGCCCGTAGAGCTTCTTGTTCCGTTGCACGAATGTGCCTGCAATCCATTCCGGCGAATGGTTCGACGGCGCCGACAACATCCCCGCAAGAACGGCTGGCGTCCGGGCGGCTTCGTTCCATACGACCTCAAGCGAGCCGCCGCTTATTCGGTTCAGACGATCCAGACCCGGATTCGACGTTGCCGGCGGGCCGGCCAGCGCACTCTGCAGCGGGGTCAACTGCAGTGCTGCCGATAATAGAATGACGGCGATCAGCTTCATGGCGATCCCCCCTCTTCGATATGCACCTTCCCCATCATTCTCGGTTAGAAGAGAGAGGGATATTCAAAATAATACTTCCTATGCGCCACATCTAGTCGATCTATTCCGCTTGCCCTTCGCTTGCTCCCCGTTTCCCTCTGATATAGATGGCAGGCAAATAAACGAGCGGCAGCAGCAGCATGGCGTTCGCCAACACAACTCCCGCGTGGGCCAGGAAAGCTTGAACTTCGATGGCGTTGACCGCGATATGCTTGGACATCCCGAAGATGATGGCGCCTACGGAGATTACCAACGGCTTGCTCTGCTTAAGCCCGATCAATTGCCCGATTCCGGCGGAAGCCATATATAAGTACAAGCTCATCTTCAGAATCAACGTCGTCATCCAGATCGCGATAAAGAAAGGATCGAGGTTATCGAGGAAGTCCCCTATTCGGATCATGCGGTACAGCTCCAGAACCGGATAAGTAAAGTGCCCCGTCAGATGGATGCCGAATAGCAGCAGAACGCTCAGCAGCAACAGAAGCTGCAAGACGAGCGAGATCCCGCTCGCGAGCATAAGCGTCCTGCGGGTTTTGCGTTTATTTTGCAGATGCGGATAGAGGAACAGCACCAATATCATATCGTTGTACGTGAGTATCGAAGAGACGGAGCCTGCATAGATAGGCTTCAGCTCCCAATGGGTCACGAAGGCTCTGGCCATCGGCCATACAAATTGATTCTGAACCATAATTATCGCCATCAGGACGAGAACGACGATCATCAGCATAAACGCTCCTGCGCTGCGGAAGAGAGTCTCGATGCCAGAGCGCACCGCATAGATGCAGCAGATCGTGAATATCGCCGCAATCGCCCAGTCGGGCGTTCTCGCGAAGTAAATCTGGCTCATGAACTCCTGGAACTCGCGCGTGATGGAGGCGCCCACATGCAGGAAAAAAAGGAGAAGGATCGCCATCACAAAACCGTGCAGCCAGCGGCCGACAAGCCGGCCGCCGAATTGCGTAATGAACTTGTCCGGCTCATATTCCGCCACTTTGACGGCGAGGGACATCATCGCCAGGGCGATTGCCCAGCCCACGATCAAGCATAGCCATGAGGCATATCCCGCTCCCTGGGTCAGCCCGCTGAAGACGAAGCCGACATTGAGGCCGAAGATGCTCAAGGTAATAAACATTAACAGTTGGGCTTGCGATATGCGTTCCATCCCGCTGCACCTCCCTGCGGCGGCCTAGTTGCCGAGAAGTCGTTGTTGAATCGGGCCAAGCCATCTTGTCAAGACAGGATCGATCGGGGGAATTCGACAACGCCAGACAATCGCATTATAGAGAAAGGCAGCCGCGACGAATGCCATGACCCATACTTTGGTTTTGGGCTTGCGCGTATGCTTCTTCAGGTAACTCCACTCTATCCATCCGATTGCCGCGAAGGCAACCATCAGCAATATCATCGCTGCTCCTTCCCTTCCTCCGGAGTGATCGGCTTCCAATAGGAAGATCGTATAGCTCCCGTCCGGGCGACCTTGGCCTCGGGCACGACCTCGAAGATGACATCCTCTTCGTAATGACGGCGCCAGTCCATCTTCCATTGCTTCCATAAGGAAGGCAGATACCACTCCATATAGCTGCCGAATTGAAAATAATCGGCGCCTAATTGCTGCGATCGTTCCAGCGCCCTCTCGATTCTCTCCTTCAATTGTTCGTTCAAGGCCTGCTGAATTTGCCGGATCTGCTGCGGATCTTGGAAGTCGAGAGCGGAATTGGAGGAATAGACATCGTCGGTGGCGCGAACGGAGATGCGGATTCGCACGCGCTCCCCCTCCTGCTTCAACTTGATCCGGGTGGAAGCCTGATTGACGTACAGATCGATGGATTGGCCGTCCGTCGGAGATTGAATCGTAACGAGCGCATTCTCCATCTGATCCTTGACCCACATGGCCCCTCTCTGCTCGCTTGCGCTCAAGTACCCGACCAGCTTCTCGTTGCGCAGAATGCCGGTGCCGATGTTGTTGAGCGTGAGCCCTTTTTTCCCCTTCTCGCTGATCAGCCGAACTTCGTCCACACTAATCCTGCCGATCAAGCCGTCGCCTTCAAACGGTTCGCTCATCAGCAGATCCCGGGCCGTCGTGTTCATGATAGATTTCTGTGCGGCCAGCTCCCGCAAGATTTCGGAGGGGAATCGTTCCATGATCGGCGTAACCATAGACAGGCGATGCGCTTCGCCCTGGGCAATGAAGATAAAGCCCTTGAGCTGCATCGCAGGCTGCCTGGTTATGAACTCCAGAACAGGACGGATTCCTTGGCGCGCGAGTTTATCTCCGATAACGACTACCCGGGTGTGTCCCCAATTGATTTGCCTTGGGATATTCGCCTGGATGCGCCGGAAGGCAACCGCAATCGAAGGTCCCGTGTTGGACATCGTCCCGTACGGGTTGCCGCCGCCCCCGGCAATGCCTTGTTGAATGCTGGTCATTCGATTCGGCAGAGCGAAGCCGAGCGTCAGCTTGACCTCCCCCTCGTCGGCTCCGGCGTCTACGTACATGACCGATACGAACAAACGATCGTTCACTTCGAGCCGGGACCAGCATCCGGCGAGCAGCATCGGCATGAGGCCGATAACCGCCAATCGCAACAGCGTCCGTCTAATCGCCATCCCAACCACCCTCAGGCAACTGCGGGAGCTTGATCGCTGCCTCTCGTTGGTCCGAAGCGGTGCCGTGCAGGTGCGGTCTGGTCCTCATCTTCCACCAGGGCGCCCGAACGAGAACATCCTTGAGGTCCTCCGGTCGAAGGGGAGCTAGCGGCGACAGATAAGGCGTTCCGAACGAGCGAAGATTAATGAGATGGATATAGATCAGGATGATCGCAACCACAACTCCCAGCAACCCGAACGCCCCCGCCATAATCATGATCGGGAACCGCAGCAGCCGCAGGCTGAGGCCCAGATCGAAGTGCGGAATAATGAAGGACGCGATGCCTGTCATCGAGACGACAATGACCATCGGGGCGGAGACGATACCGGCTTGAACGGCAGCCTGTCCGATAATGAGGGCGCCGATAATGGAGACGGTCTGTCCGATCGCCTTCGGGATGCGCAGCCCCCCTTCCCTTAATGCCTCGAACGAGAGCTCCATAAGGATCGCTTCGACAAGCGCGGGGAACGGCGTCGTCTCCCGGGCGGCCGCAACGGTAATGAGCAGCGTCGGCGGCAGCATCTCGGGATGGAACGTCGTAATCGCGATGTAGATGGAAGGGAACAGCAAGGTCACGAATAGGAAAAAGAACCGGAGCGTTCGAATCCACGTTGCTGCGATAAACCGCTGGTAATAATCCTCCGACGCCTGGAGCAGCATGGGCAGCGTCAAGGGAGCGAGAATCGGAATCGGGGTCCCGTCCACGAACAAAGCGATTCGCCCTTCCAGTAGAGAGGCGGACACGACATCCGGCCGTTCCGTATGTTGAAGCTGCGGGAACGGGGAGTACGGATTGTCCTCGATGTATTCCTCCAGGTAACTCGATCCGAGAACCCCGTCGATCTCAACCCGGCCAAGCCGTTTTTTCATCTCACGGACAAGCTCTTGCTTGCAGATTCCTTCGATATAGACAAGCATCGCCTTCGTATGGGTGTACGTTCCGAAGGTCAGTTGCTCCGTCGTTAACGCCGGATGCTTGATTCTTCGGCGAATCATCGTCAGGTTCGTATCGATATCCTCGACGAATGCCTCTCGGGGCCCCCGAATGACGCTCTCGTTGGTCGACTCCGTTATCGCGCGAGTCTCGACCTTGCGCAACGGATAAATCCGAATGTCCGGTTGGTCGTCGAAGAGAAGAAGCAACTGCCCTTGAAGAACCGCCAATACGGCATGGCGGAGGCTTGTTGTTGTCCTTACGCCCGCCAAGGCGCTTCTCTTCCCGTTCTCCGCAGCAAGAATGCTCGCATCGCCCGGCAGGGACGGCTCGCGGCGCATAAGGCCGTTGTGAATCATAAGCTCGAGCAGCGACGTGTCGATCATATTCTCTACATAGACGATGAGGCCCTTATGTCCGGCTTCGGCTTCGAATTCCGCAGCGAACGGACGGAAGACGATATCCGAGCTGTGCGCGAGCTGCCGCTCCAGCCAGCTTATCCTCTCGCTTAGCGCAGATCCGCGAGGCTCGGGCGGGGACCACTTCGTATCCGCTGGTGAACGTCGGTAACGGCCGGTGTATTTAACCGTTCGAATCCACTTCACGGCAGCCCTCTCCTCATTACCCAGGTTTAACAGGAATTTATTGTTATCATTTGTTATCCCTTCCTTTTTTATTCTTGCGCTTCTTATGGACAGATTGGAACGCATACGCTTTGACATGAGGTTGAAGGAGGCGATCCCCTTATGGCGCGAATGCTGGGCAGAGGAATTTGGCCGATCGCAATCGCGATCTGCTTAGGCGTCGTCGTATGGCTGTCCCGCTCCGAAGCCGCTTCTCCCGCTCCGTTAATCAGCACGCTCGAGAAGGACGGCTATCGAATCGAGGTGAGAACGCTCGAGGCGAATTCTTCTCCCATGGAAGCCAAGCAGTTTCTCGTCACCATTACCGACTCCAGCGGGGCGGACGTCGAAGCGGCAAGCATCCAGATCAAATCCTGGATGCCGAAGATGTTCTGCGGAATTTTTACGGCCAAGGTTGTGATGAATTCGCAAGGCTCCGGTTACGAGGGAACTCTCGTGCCGGTCATGAGCGGAAGTTGGGTCGCGGAGACGCGGGTTCGGATCGGTTCGGAAGAATTCGTCGTTGTTCACGATTACGAGGTGGTTTAACGAGCGGCCGCTTACCAGAGCCACGGATGAATGTGCGGAATCCAGCCGTTCACGCTGCAGCCCTTCAGGATGGAGAGCAGCCCCATGAGCATCGCCAGCTTCTGCCCCGCCCCGCGAAGGAAGCGGCGCCACTTTTTGCCGATGCCATGGGCGGACAGAGCGAACGCGAACAGCAGCGGAACGGTCGCCGCTCCGAACAGAAGCAGCATCAGCAGCCCGTCCAGGGCGTCGCCCGAGGCGGCGGCGTTCATCTGCATGGCATACGTGAGACCGCACGGAAGCAAGCCCAGGAGCAAGCCGGTCGTGAAGATAGATGCATATTCGCCAGCGCCGCCGGACGGTTCCGGGCGGCTCTTCCGTCTGTCGCGGCCGGGCAGGCGGATGGCGTGGAGGGGAAGCGCGATTCGCCGCCATGCCCAGAGCAGAATCAGGAGCCCGCCAAGAATGCTGGCCGCTCCTTGCAGGCCGACGAGCCTCCCCGCCAGGTTGAGGAAGGAGCCGGCGGCTCCCATGACGGCGCCCGTTGCCGCATACGTGACGATTCGCCCGAGATGATACGCGGCGAGCGACCATGCCGCGCTTCTTCTCGCTTCCATGGCGAGCGAAGCGCCGATTCCGCCGCACATGATGATGCAATGCGGCGCCCCCGTGAGGGCGGCAAGAACGGCGACGGCGGCATCGTTGCCGTTCATCGCTTCGCCTCCTTCGCCGGACGGGCGGGCCGCAGCCGGGACAAGCGAAGCGAATTGCCGACGACGATAAGCGAGCTCGAAGCCATGCCGACGCAGGCGATGCGCGGGTCCAGCACCCCGATGACCGCCAGCGGAATCATCACGGCGTTATACAGAAGCGCGAGCAGCAAGTTCTGCTTCACGTTGCGCATCGTGCTGCGGGCAATCCGGAACCCGTCCCGGATGCGGGACAGCCGATTGCCGACAACGACGATATCGCCCGCCTGCAGCGCCGATTCGTTGCCCCCGGCCAGGGCGATCCCGACGTCGGCGGCCGCCAGCGCCGGCGAATCGTTCGCCCCGTCGCCGATCATGACGACCCGCTTCCCCTGACCGCGAAGCTCGCGAAGCAGCTCCAGCTTCTGCTCCGGATGCAGCTCGGCCCGCACGTTCGGGATGGCGAGCGACGCCGCGATCGCTTCCGCCGCTTCCCTCCGATCCCCGGTCGCCATCCAGAGCTCCCCGTCCGTCTCCAGCGCCCGCAGCGTCTCCAACGCGTCCTCGCGCACGGGGTCCCGGAAGCGGATCGACCCCATCCAGCTTCCGTCGAACGCGCAATGGAGCACGGAGTCCGAGTGACCGCCGGCGGAAGACGTCGGGGGCGGCGAAGCCGGCAGCCGGACTCCCTGCTCCTCCAGCCACGCGGCGCGCCCGAGAAGAACGCGCCTCCCTTCGACGAGGCCGCCGATGCCGCGGCCCGGCACTTCCGTCACGTCGCTTGCAGAAGCCGACAGCAGGCGGCGGACTTGCGCCTCCTTGACGACGGACAGCGCCAGAGGATGGTCCGAGTGCTGCTCCAATGAAGCGGCGAGGCGCAGCAGAAGCATCGGGGACACCACGGGCGCCGAGATGTCGGCGACGGCCGGCTGGCCGCGCGTCAGCGTGCCCGTCTTGTCGAACAGGAAGACGTTCGCCTGGCTGAGAGCTTCCAGCTTGCTCGCTTCCTTCACGACGATGCCGCTGCGCAGCGCAAGACTCGAACCGATCAGCATCGAGATCGGCGTCGCCAGGCCGAGGGCGCATGGGCAGGCGACCAGAAGAACGGCCATCGCATGATCGATCGCCGTCAGCGCTCCGGCCGCGTACAGCCAGCCGACGAATGTGGCCGCCGACAGCGCCAGGATTGCCGGGACGAACACGGCGGCGACGCGGTCGACGCTTCGTTCGATCCTCGGCTTGCTGTGCTGGGCGTTCTCCACGAATGCGATCATGCGGGACAGCTTCGTCTGTTCACCGGCCTGATCGGACTCGACGATCAAGCGGCCGCTGATCAGCCGCGTTCCGGCATAGACGCGTTCGCCCGGCTGCTTGAACACGAGCTCGGCTTCGCCCGTCAGCATCGCCTCCTCCGTCTCGGCGACGCCTTCCACAATCGTGCCGTCCACCGGCACCCATTCGGACGACACGACCTCGAACCGCTCGCCCGGCCGGAGCTCTCCGATCGGAATCACGCTCCGGGCCCTGCCGCGGACGAGGCGGACCGTATCCGCGCGCAGCTCCCTTAACGCCGAGAGGCTCTTGGCCGCATTGCCCTTGGCGATCGATTCCAGCCACTTGCCGAGCGTGACGGACACGAGAATCATCGCGATCGAGTCGAAGTAGAGCGCGGGATGACCGTGCAGCGCATGATCATGCCCCTCTTCGGGTCGGAACGCGCGGTATTGACTGTAGAAAAAAGCGACGGATGTGCTCATCGCGATCAGGACGTCCATGTTCGGCATTCTCTGCTTCAACGCGTGATAGGCGCCGAGATAGAACGGATACGCCGCATAGAGCAGCAGCAGCGAAGCGAGCGCCATCTGGACGAACGGCCGATAGACGAACTCCGGAATCGGAACACCCGCCGGCCCGAGGAAGTGGCCGGCCATCGCCGCGAACAGCGGGAGCGACAGCAGAGTCGAAGCGACGAACCGGTTGCGGTACGCCTTCGTCTCCGTCTCCGGCGATTTGCCGTCATTCTCTCTCAGCAGATCCGCTCCATAGCCAAGCTTCCGGATTCTCTCCGCGATCAGCTCGTCGCTTCCTTCTCCCCCGTCCCACTCCACCGAAGCCCGCGAGGTCGCCAGGCTGACGGAAGCCGACTTCACCCCCTCCAGCTTGCCCAGCGACTTCTCGATGCGGACGGAGCAAGCGGCGCAGGTCATTCCGGTAATGTGAACCTGAAGATGGCGCATAGATCCCTCCATAAGCCCATCTGTCGGACAAACGCAGGCTTATCTGGAATATATGCGGCAGGCTCCGCAGGCAGAAGGGACACCCTCTTCGTCCCTTGCAAGACAATCGAATTATAGGCGCACGGCGCACATAAATTGGTTCGAGAAGCATAAGAGAGGTGGGCTCCCATTGGATCCATGTCCGTATCAAGGACCAGGCAAGATGAACCCTGTCTTTATCGGAGGCTACGACGAGATCAGGCCGACGAACGATCCTGCGCAGGCCGGCTATTGGATCGGATCGGGAACTTCCGTGCTGTTCGATGCCGCCCTGAACGGAGGGGCAGGGGGAACCGTCGTATACGAGGATCTGATCCGAATCTCGAAGGGAGCGGAGCTGCAGCAGTCCGAGCAATGCGATTGCGTCGCAACGGTGACCCTCGACATCCAGGCGAAGCCGGCGACGTTCGGCTACTTCCCGCCCCATTCGCTGGACGTCGTCTTCGTTCTCGATGTGACATCCAGCATGATGTCGGGAGCGAGCACCAAGTTCGTGCAAGCCAAACGAGCGATGGTTAACACCATTAATCAATTATGGGCGTCCAATCGGGACACGACCGTGACGATCGTTCCGTACGGGCGGGCAGCCTTCCTGCCGAACGCAAGCCCGGCGACCGGCTTCGCTTACGATTACACAGGGTCCTTGTTCACCTGGAAGCGAAGCTCTGCCCCTCCTCCCGGCGGCACCTACTACATCGGGCAAATTCTCGGCTACCGGAACCAGAGCTTCGTCGGAACGAGCGAGATGGCCGCCTTCCTCGCGCAGACCGAGCCGCTCGAAGCCAGTGCGGAACGAAGCCTCTACAACTCTTATAATTATTACAAAATCAGATACAGCGACATCTATGACGCGGACGGCAATCCGCTTCCCGATTCGGTGCTCTCCGATTACATTGCGAATGTGTACACGCCCGAACCCGCCGCCTATTCGAGCAATCAGCTCGTCACGGTCGCCGCGGGTACGTCGTTCACCCCGATCGAGGCGACCTATGCGATCAATCCCGACTACCCGAACAATTCGATCCTGCAGAACCTGATTTGGGCGATTCCCTATTCCGAGGATACGAATACGGAATCCGGGCTGACCGCCGCCTATGAGCTGTTCAAGACGCCCGGCTTCGCGCAGTCGAACGACATCAACCGCAGGGTCGTTATCCTGATCACGGACGGGCAGGCGAATCGTTCGATCAATCCTTCCTATCCGACGACGTTCGCCGCTCCGGGGGACACCGATGCGACGTTCTTCCCCGATGTCGCGGGAGAGCCTTGGAAGTACTTCACATACCTTCAGCAGACGATGGCGCAGCTCGTCGCGGAGATTACGAACCGTTCCTCGACGTTCGAAGAGATCGGCTTCGCCTCGACAAGAGCCCAATCCATCTCCGACAAGCTGAAGAGCCCGGCGGACGGCAATACGCAATTGTACGCGCTCGGCATCGACATCAGCGCGCAATCGCCGGGACCCTACACGCGCGAGGACGTGATCGAGCTGATGCAGAGCTGGGTATCGGCTCCTTCCTTCTTCCACGAGGCCAATACGTCCGACCCGGAGTCGCAGATCGCCGAAGTGCTCGCGAAGCTCGTCGCCGACATCTTCAATCTGTACGCGGGCTCGCAACTCGTCCTGAACGATGCGATCAACACGGCGCTCTTCTCATATGTGCCCGGCACGATTGCCATCCGCGGCGTTCGCAACGGACTGAAGCTCAAGTCGCCCAACCAGCCGGATATCACAGACCCGCTGGACCCGGACTTCACGGTTTACCCGAAGGCTCCCTTGCTGCCGGACGTCGATGACAGCTTATTCGTGAACGGAGCGTTGACGCTCCCGTTCGGTCCGATGCCGCTGGGATTGCTCACGCAGGACAGTCTGACGACCGTAACGCTTGCTTATCAGGTGCGTTCGAATCCGTTCGCGAACGGGTTCCATCTTCACACGAACGCGGACGACCGAACCTTCGTCTCGTTTATCGAGCCGAACCATCTCGTTGCCGTCTCCTCCGTCATCGACTACGGGGCTTTGCCCAAGGACGTCTTTTTCCACACACCGGTCGTCTCCTGCGAATGCGCGCCATTCGCCGCTCTTGCGATCGAGAAGACGGCGAACGTGTCGTCCGCGAAGCCGGGAGAAGCGGTGGAATACGCCATTCGCGTGACGAATACGGGAACGCTGGCGCTCACGAATCTCGTCATCTCCGACCCTCTGCTTGGGATCGACATCACGATCGGCGAGCTGCCGCCGCTTCAGGACGTCGTCATTCCGGTTCCCCATACGATACCGGCCGGCACGCCGGAGGGACCGTATCCGAACACCGCATCGGTGACGACGACGGAGCTGCCCGACCCGCGGAGCGCAACGGAGACGATCCGTATCGAGCTTACGCCCTCCCTGCTCGTCTCGAAGGCCGTAAACACGCGAACCGCCAAGCCCGGCGAGACGGTCGTCTTCACGATCGCGATTACGAACAACGGCAATTCCGATCTAATGAATGTTCATCTTGTCGACGCCCTGCTCGGCATCGACGCCACGATCGAACAGATCGTGAAGGGAGCCACGGTCAACTTGGACTTCCCCTATACCATCCCGGAGGATTCCGTCATTGGAACCGCGATCCTGAACGTGGCGGTCGTTCGGGTCGAGGAGTTGCCGCCGATCACGGTCGGAGTGACGGTCACGGTCGTCGGAGCGCCGCGCCTCATTCTCACGAAGACGGCCGATCGGAATCGGGCGAAGCCCGGCGACGTCATCCTCTTCACGCTTACCGCGACGAATACGGGCGACGAGGCATTGACGAACGTGCGCATTACCGACCCGACGCTTGCCCTCTCAACGACGATCCCCTTCATTGCGGCAGGACAATCGGTCAGCGTTCCGGTCGACTTCCGGGTGCCGCTCGAGACGCTTCCCCGAACGTACGTCAACACCTCCACGGCCGTCTCCGACCAGACGGAGCCCGCCGTCGCCACGGAGGAAGTCGAGGTGCTGCCGCAGCCGGCGGTCGCCCTGCGCAAGACGGCGGACCGGCCGACGGTGCGTCCGGGAGAGACGATCGTCTATACGATTCTGGTCGGCAACTTCGGCAACGTGCCTCTCGGGCCGTTCGCGCTGTACGATCCGCTGCTCGGCATCGACATGACGATCGACGGCCTCGCGGTCGGAGACGCCCGCACGTTCGATGTGTCTTACACCGCTCCCGCCGATTCGGCGCTCGGCTCGGCAATCGTCAATCTCATCACCGCCGATTCGCCTGAGGCGGGCATCGTCCAGGCGGAAGCGACCGTGATCGTCGCGGGAGACGATCTTCAGCTCGCCAAGATCACCGACAAGGGAGCCGCTCTGCCGGGCGAGACGGTCGTCTATACGATCGTCCTGACGAATGTCACGGCGCTGCCGCAGACGAACGTGCGGCTGATCGACGCGGAGCTCGGCATCGACGAAGTCATTCCGGCGCTCCTGCCCGGCGCCTCGGTTACCCGGATCGTCCCGCGCGTCATGCCGAACGTGCCGGATCATACCGTCTTGCACAATGTCGCCTCAGCCCGGTCGGACCAGACCCCGACGCGCTATGCCGAAGCGGATGTGACGGTAGAGAGCGAACTGACCGGGACCGAGCTTAGGGTGACCAAGATTCCGAGCGGGAACGTCGCTCCTCCCGGACAGCCGCTCGTATACACGGTCACGGTCGAGAACGTCGGAGTCGCGGCGGCAACGAACGTGATCGTCCGGGACTCGCTGACCGGCTTCTCCTCCTTCGTCCAGGCGATTGCGCCGGGCGGACGGGTATTCCTGACGTTCTCCTACGACGTTCCCCCGGGCACGCCTCAAGGCGTTGTCGTTCACAACCAGGTGCTCGTCACCTCGCCCCAGACGAACCCGACCGAGGCGGAAGCAGACGTCGTCATTCTGCTGCGCAGCACCTCGCTGCGGCTGACGAAGACCGTCGATCCGTCCGTCGCGGCTCCGGGCAGCGTCGTCTCCTTCTTCGTCACCGTGACGAACACGACAACCGTGCCGCTGACGGACGTTCGCGTCTTCGATAATCTCGCTTCGTTCCAGACTTCCATTCCCGTTCTCGCTCCCGGCGAGACCCGTTCGTATGTTCTTCCGTTCCGGATTCCGGACGGCACGGCGGGCGGGACCGTGTTCCTCAACGTCGCGACCGCCTTCTCGGCGGAGACGCCGTTTATCCAGGAGGAGGCCGAGGTCGCCGCTCTTGAGATTCCGCAGTACGCGATCGGCGAGACGGTCGACAGGCCGGTCGTCCGCCCCGAGGAGACCGTCTTCTTCACCATCGTCATTCGCAACACGGGCAATGTCGGCTTGATCAACTTCGGCTTCGAGGCGCCGCTTCTCTCGATCGTCTTCCGGACCCGGCTGTTCCGCATCGGCGATGTCATTCGTATTCGAGTTCCCTTCAAGACGCCGGATACCGACGAGGAGATCGTCATCGTCAGTCCGGTATACGCCCATGCCGACAATGCCGGCCCGCAGCAAGTATCGGCGCAGGTGCTCGTCATCCCCGAGGAAGAGGAATAGGCCGGGAGAAGATAAGCACGCCCAAAAACGCCTCCATGCGCTGCGGACGATCCGCTGGCGAATGGAGGCGGTCTGGTGTGGTGCGGCGCCGTCTCAGTCTTCCAGCTTAAACGCCTTCTTCAAGTCGTCGATCTCGGCATCCTCGATGTGAACGACGTCTCCGAGAGCGCGGGCGGCCAGAATCGACTTCGCGCTGTATTCGGCGACTTCCAGCCGATCGAACGTATTGAGCAGCCCTTGGCCCGTGACGACAAGGCAATTGTTGCGGACGATGGCCAGCGGCGTATTCGGCTTGAACAGCTCCGCCGTCTTCTCCGGATCGTTATAGAGCGCCGCGAAGGGCAGCTTCGGCATGCCGCGCAGCAGGATGTAGCTCTCCGGAATCGTGCGGGAATCGAACGGCTCTTCCGTTACGGCGAACGCCATGATCTGCGGCGGATGCGCCAGAATGACGGAGTCGACGTGCGGCTGCCGCTCGTACACCGCCTGATGGAACCGGACCGACCGGCTCGGACTCTTCCCCTCTTCGCCCGCGCCGCCTTGAATGCGGACAAGCTCCTCCGGCTGCAAGTACTTGCGGTCGATGCCGTACGGCGTAATGAGGAAGTCCGTTCCGTTCAGCCGCTGCGAGAACGTTCCCTGCGTGCTCGTGAACAATCCCTGATCATAGGCGCGCCGAATAAAAGCGCACATCGAGCGTCGCAGCTCCATCTCCTTCTCGTCGATGTCTCCGCCCGGGTACGTCGGGATGTCCAGCTTGCTCTCCCTGCGGACGGTCTCGTAGTCCTCATCGGACAGCAGCGTCGGACGGCCGAACCGGGATGCTTCGATCTCCAGCCGCGCACAATAATCGAGCGTCTCGAACACGCGGAACGCCTCGAACAGGTCCTCCGCTCCGACAACGACGCCGTGGTTCTCCAGCATCACCGAATTGACGCCTTCCGCGAACACATCGGCGATGTTCCGCCCAAGCTGCTCGCTGCCGGGAAGCGCGTACGGCGCCATGCCGATGCGTCCGCAGATCTGGCGCTCGTTCGGAAGCAGCCGGGTATCGGGAATTCTCCGCACGATGCTGAACGAGACGAGCGCCGGCGGATGCGCGTGCACGATTGCGCGCAGATCCGGGCGAGTCTCGTAGATGAGCCGGTGGAACGGGAACTCGCTCGAAGGCCGATGCTTGCCTTCCACCGTGCCGTCCTTATGAACGAGCACCATGTCCGCGATCGTCAGCGCGCCCTTGTCCACGCCGGACGGGGTGATCCAGATATCGCCGTTGTCCTCGCGGATCGACAGATTGCCTCCGGAGGTCGTTGTCATGCCGTATCGATAAATTCGTTCCATCAGCAGAAGCAGTTGCTCCGGCGGCGTTAACTCGGTTGGTCTAATTTCGCTTGGTCTCATGAGTCGCTCAGCTCCACGTCTATGATCGTACTCTTCTATCATAAGGATCGATGCCCGGGTCGTCTATGATCCGGATTACAGCTTTTTAGCGAAGCAGCCAGATCATGAGAGCGACGACAAGAATGATCGTGACCACGTAGATCCAGGTCAGGTTGGTCCATATTCGCTTCGACTGGCGGGTATAATTGGCGCTCTCGTCCTTGTTGGCGTTCGAATGGCCGATCATGACCGTTCCGACAGCTCCCGCCAGAACGATGATCACGACAATCGCGATAAGCCAGGTCATATTCACTCGATTCTCTCCTCCCGTTCGCACGTTGTTCTCTTATGTAGAGTAACGGAAAGCGGTTACGCCGGTCAACCGGGGCTTTGCCGTTGCGCGGTGCTGTTGCATCGGACGCGTCAAGGTCGTACGATGGACTTGCAATCTTAGCAACGACACAAAGGAGCTGTCGCCATGACTTATCTGGATCAACCCTATACGCTGAGAGGTTTGACGCTGCGCAACCGCATCGTCATGCCGCCGATGTGCCAATATTCGGTCGAGGCCGAGGACGGCATCCCGAACGACTGGCACTTCGTCCATTACGTCTCCCGGGCGATCGGCGGCGCGGGACTTCTCATCGTGGAGATGACCGACGTCGAGCCGGACGGCCGCATCACGAATCGCGACCTCGGCCTCTGGTCGGACAACCACATTCCCGCGTTTAAGCGAATCGTGGACGAAGTTCACAAGCACGGCGCCAAGATCGGCATCCAGATCGCCCACGCCGGGCGCAAGGCCGAGGACGCCGCGCAGCCGGTCGGAGCTTCTTCGCTTCCGGTCCAGGGCATCAAGAACGCACCGCGCGCCCTCTCGACGGAGGAGACGCGAGCGATGGTCGGCAAGTATCGCGATGCGGCCAGGCGCGCCGTGGAAGCGGGCTTCGACACGATCGAGCTGCACGGCGCCCACGGGTACTTGATTCACCAGTTCCATTCCCCCGGGATCAACGACCGGACGGACGAGTACGGGGAAGACTTGTCGCGCTTCGGCACCGAGGTCATTCAAGCCGTGCGAAGCGTGATGCCCGCGGACATGCCCCTTCTCTTCCGCATCTCGGCCATCGAATACATGGACGGCGGGTACGACCTCGACCATTCCGTCGCGATCGCGAAGAAGTACCGGGACGCCGGAGTCGACCTGTTCCACGTCTCGAGCGGCGGCGAAGCGCCGGCCGGAGCGCGGAAGCCCGCGAACCACGCCGGCTACCAGGTGCCGTTCGCACGCGCGTATAAGCAAGAGCTGGGCGTGCCGGTCATCGCGGTCGGCATCCTCGAGGACCCGCTCGTCGCCGAAGCGGCGCTCGCCGGCGGGGACGCCGATCTCGTCGCCGTCGGCCGCGGCATGCTCGACGATCCGTATTGGGCGCTTCATGCGATCCGGGCGGTTGCCCGCAAGGTCGAGCCTCCCGTTCAATACGCCAGAGGGATTTACGTTCGTTAACCAGCGTGCTTCTTCGACGTTCCGTCCGGGGCGACTTATCGTCGCCTCGGGCACCAACCGGTCTTCCCAGAAAAGGGTGCCTTATCCCTGCTGTTCAGTTCCCCAAATTCCAATAATTAGGATACTGATCAAGAGGGATAAGGCACCCACTGGCGAGAAGGGATAGCGACAATTAGGAGGCAATTCCGCTCTACTGCACCAGACTCTCCAAATCCGGCTGCAGCTTGTTCCGCAGAACGTACAGCATGACGGCGCCGACAAGGAATGCAACGGCATCCGCAATGACAAGCGACCAGACGACGCCGTGGAAGCCGTTCATCCGATTGGCGAGATACAGCACCGGAATCAGGGTAATGCCCTGAATAATCGACATAATAAACGCAGCGGTTCCCTGAGCCGTCGCCTGGAAAATCCCCGTAAACAGCGTCGTCATTCCCGTAATGAACAGAGATAGGAACGTGACATGCAGAATGTAGCTGCCCATCTCGATCAATTGCGCGTCGTTCGTGAACAGGCCGATCAAGTGGTCGGAGATCAGATAGACGACGATGCCGAACACGACGGCCAGCGCCACAATCGTCTTGATCGTGAATCCGATCGTGTTCTTCATTCGCAGCTTATTCGCCGTGAAGGTGAAGGCGATCAGCGGCACGACTCCCTCGCACAAGCCCATCAGAATAAATTCCGGGAATTGCAGCAGCCGCGACGATATTCCGTAAGCCGCTACGGCCTGGTCCCCGTATTCGACAAGATAATGGTTAAAGATAAGCGACATGGCGCCCAGGAAGATGCTCATAATAAAGACGGGAACCCCGATCTTGAATACATTGCTCATAATGTCCTTCGTCGCCTTGAACCATCTGGCGGAGACGGTCAGGAATTGGCTTCTGTACCTCATATGGAAGGCGTAGAAGGCACTCGCAGCCAGGTTGGCCACCACCGTTGCCGACGCAACGCCGACGACTCCCCCATGGAAGACGAAGATAACGAGCGCGTCAAGAATAATGTTCACGACAACGCTGAGAATCATCCCGATCATCGACGTAATCGCCGCTCCCTCCGCACGCACGATATTTTCCAGCGTAAAGAACAGAACAACGATCGGTGAACCGATAAGCATAACCGTGACATAATCCTTCGTGAATCCGAACGACTCCGGCGTTGCCCCCAGGCCGTGAACGATGGAGTCGATCAACGGGAGGCCGGCGGCGATGACAATCAGACCGAGAACCAGGCTGCCGTAGAAGGCGAAGGATGACACATGCTTGACATCGTCGTACCTCTTCTCTCCCAGCAGACGGGAGATGAAGGCGCCGCCGCCGACACCGACCAGGTTGCCCAGCGCCATAATGGCCGCGAATAACGGCAGCGTCAGCGCGAGTGCGGTCAGCATGGCCGTATTGTGAAGCGTGCCGAGAAAATAAGCGTTCAGAATCGAATAGATGACACTCATCGACGTGCCCAGCATCATCGGGACGGCGAAGTGGGCTACGGCTTTGGCGATCGGCGCTTTCTCGAAGTAATGGAGGTTTTGTGTATCCATGTCGGTCACTTCTTTCATCATGTTATTCAGGCTTATCTAACAGTGTTAGATTGAACCTTACAGTGTTAGATGATATCATGAACCTATGGACCTGTAAAGCACAAACTTACACTGTTAGATAAAAAGGACGGATCGCGATGAAGAAGCAGCAGCCGCAAATATCGGAGGACAGGATTCTGGAAGCCTCGTGGGAGCTTCTTGGCGAGGATGGCATTGAGAGGTTCAGCTTGAGACGCTTGGCCGACCGGCTTGGCATTCAAGCTCCCTCTCTGTACTGGTACTTCAAGAGCAAGCAGAAGCTCTATCAGCGGTTGGCCAATCAGGTGTCGAAAATCATTGTCGAGGAGTTCCATGCCGAGGGGGACTGGAAGGAGCAACTGGCGGGGCTGGCGGCAACGGTGCGGAACGTGCTCAGCCGGTATCCCTGCTCCACGCAGCTTATGATGATGACGCTGCCGCACGAACCGGACATCATCCGGTTCACGAACCGCATGCTGCTCTGCGTCGAAGCGACGCCGCTTGAGCAAGAGCAGAAGATGCAGGTGGCGACTACGCTGATGAACTATGTTTTCTACTTTGTTATGGACGATTACCAGCATGAGCGCAATGTGTCCACCATCCTTAAGGAACGGGGAGCGGGAGCGCTGCCTGGGGACGAGATGATTCGCCTGCTGGATTCCATGAGCGAGACGGACGCGGGGCTGTTCCGGAGGATGTTCACAAGCGGATTGTTCGAGCTGATGGGCACCGACGGGGCGTTCGAGTTCGGCTTGAAGCTGATTCTGCTCGGAATCGAGCAGGTGATCAAGGAGCACGAGAAGTAGAATGCAAGAGAGCCGTCAGGGGGATCTTCCCTGGCGGTCCCCGGCGACGCTATTCGCTCTCTGTTCCGATGTTCTTTTGCGGTTTTATGCGGATTTTCACATTCGTCGGCGTCGGTTAGGAGCAATCGAGGCGTTTTATGTGGTTTTTAGCATACGTCCGGCGATTCGAGCTGGGATTTCCTTCACGAATGTGATTTTTCGCATAAAATTGCTCGAACCGCTCATTATCGGCCCTCGCCAATGTGAATTTTCATATCGATTACGGAAGTCAATCGTCTTTGTACTGCTCAGGGGCCTGGCCTCTCGATTCAATCACTTGAGGTTGCTCCTCGCGGGTGTCGACCGCTTGAATGTCCTCGACGGTTACCGTGAACGCCCACTCGTCGCCGAAATCGAACAAATATAGAAACTTTTGCCCCACCGACAATTCCAATTCTCCAAGATACGCTTCGGTTACGGTCGGCCTGTCCGTGTCATCCGGCGAATAGAACACGAACTTGGTTGACCACTTTTTCCCATCCATAAAAAATGCATACAAATGGTCGTCGCCGAAATCGAACGCATCCTGAATCGCTTGATGCAGATCGTATAAGGTGCAGTGAGACGATAGACGAATACGCCTCCAGCAATTGCGGCGGAGAGTCACTTTAAGAACATAGGTACAATCGACAAATTCAATGATTTGCCTTGGCAGCCACCGTGTCAACTCGCCTGCAGGGAAGAGATGGATCAACGAGTCGGCGAAGTTCTCCATCTCCCACTCCTCTTCACCTTCGTCTTCGCCCTGAGCTTCGTCTGCATCCTCGCCCGCATCTTCATCTTCCCATAACGGTTCCCCGGGGAAACCAGCCCAATCCCCCGCTTCTTGCCGCAGATGAAGATTCCAAAGCTCCAAATCTCTGGAACGGTAAAGTTCCATGCATAGCGAATAAAATAAAGGCGTCGGGGCGAGTGTCTTGATCGGGTAGGCAAACTTGGACACATACGATAGAAGGGGAGCCTCGTTTCTTGTCATTGCCCAGAATCCGAAGTACTGGAAGCAATAGACAATGTGACCCCATCTCCTTAGTCGAAGGATGAGTTGTTTACCGAAGTCGCTGCTGTCATCGACCACGCTTCCTGGAGGAAGCTCCGCCAGTAATTCGAACACCGCGCGAACCTCATCTGCCGATGGCGCTCTGTCGTAATCGATCATCAAGTCGGACCAATCTGTATCAACCCAGAGCGCTTCCAGCAAGGAGATATACTTCTCCGTGGGATTCAGGCTATAGAATACAGACAGCCTCTCCGTAGGGAGCAGCGTTTGTTTGCCGCTGGAATGCGGCTCCATGCGGAACAGGTCGGCGACCAGCGCCAGATTGTAAAACAAGGCTAGCAGCGGGTAAGCGTTCTGATCGGAGTAGACCGTCACTTCTTGTTCCGGCTCGGTCATCAGGGCATTGATGGCGAGCAGATCTTGACGGGGCAGCCAGCCTCTCGCTTTCGTCAGCAGGATCTCTTTCTTCTCCACATAAGCCGCGAAGGCCGTAAAATCCTTCACAATCGGCGTTGGTTCCGTTTCCGTTATGATCAGCTTTTGTCCGGCATTCATAAGGACCCCTCCTTGCTTAGTCAGAGTCATTATAACAGGTCGCCCCATCTCCGACGATATAACAGAACCGCCCATCCCCGGATCGGGCGGGCGGTTCTTCAGGCGGCTATAATTGCAAGGCGGGGTTGCACATGGACAAGTCTCTGCAATCCTTTAGAACCGGCCGATCGCGACGAACAACGACAGCGCAAGCAGGACGACGTTCATGACGACCGCTTGCTTCTCGCCGCGCTTGGCATGGTGGCCGGCAGCGAGCACCATGACGACGGCGAGGCCGATCGCTGCGATCGGCGTCAGAACCGGAGCGACATCCAGCGCTTCCGGCAGAATCAGGCCGATTCCGCCGAGAAGCTCCGCCAAGCCGACGAAGACGACGAAGCCGGTCGAAGAGTCCTGCGCCCAAGGCATGGTTGCCTTCGCTTTCTTGGAATTGAACGTCTTCATCGCGCCGGCCGAGATAAACATCAGGGCCAGAACCCCTTGCACAATCCAAAGTGCAATGTCCACGGCTTATATTCCTCCCCTTAAGTTGCTTACTTTTCGTACACAGATGTATAATAATCGCAAGGTCGCCGCTTGAGAAGTAGTAACCTCAAATAAACATAGTTACCTAATGGAGACCATGCATCAGAGCTGGGGGGGAATAGATTCATGTCCATGGATTGCAAGTTCGAATCGGCGCTCGAGATCTTCGTCGGCAAGTGGAAGCCCGTCATTCTGTTCCAACTGTTCACGAACGGAACGATGCGGTTCAGCCAACTGCAGAAGGCAATTCCCGACATCTCGAAGAAGATGCTGACACAGCAACTGCGGGAGCTGGAGTACCACGACATCGTGAATCGCAAGATGTACCTCCAGGTGCCGCCGAAGGTCGAATATACGCTTACGGAGTATGCGAACAACCTGGAGCCCGTCCTGAACGCCATGTGGGAATGGAGCGAGACGCATCTGAAGCATCTGAGCGAGCTTTACGGAGAAGAGCGCGCCCAGGGAGATCGGACTTAACGATTTTATGCGATTTTTCACATTCATCGGCTTGGATTCGGGGCAATCGAGGCGTTTTATGTGATTTTTCGCATACATGCGGGATTTCCGGGTGGAATTGCCGCAATTTATGCGGTTTTTCACATAGAATCGTCCAACCTGCCCAGTACCGCGCCGCACGAATGTGAATTTTCACATATATTCCTGTATTCCTGGCATCCGGCGCTACTTGAGAACAAAGAAGCGCTGCGGAGCCGCCCCATCCGGCAGCCTCGCAGCGCTCCTCGCTCTTCCTTCTACGTGCGTCCTTCCTCGACCATCCTTCTACTCGCTTCCTTCTTCGCTCTCCTTCTCCGCGCTCCCTTACGCCGTCGTCGCCTCGCGAGCCGCCTTCCGGCCGGCAGGCATGTCCGGCATGGCGTTGACGGATGCGACCGCATCCGTCTTCTTCGCCGGCTTCGTCCAATATTGCTCGCTGCCCGGCAGATCGTCGAACCAGGAGGCGTCATCCGGACAATCGAGCGCCATGAACGTGCCGTAGCGCCCATCTCTCGACTGATGGTACTTCAGGTACGCCTTGCCTTCGTTGATCGCGAGAATCTCGATTTTCCCCGAGGTGTGGCTCATCGACAGCCGGACTCTCTTGCCGAGACCGGACGTAAGCGCTTTCGCCTGTTCGACGATCTCGTACACTTCCCGCAGCGGCAAGACGAACGCCTTGTTGCCCGCCACCGGACGGTTCACGAAGAAGTAATACGGCGTCACTCCCGCCCACGACAGTCTGTCCAGCAGCTCCGCGAGCACCTTCGGATCGTCGTTGATGCCGCGCAGCACGGGCGTCTGGTTGACGACGATCGCTCCGGCCCGATGCAGCGCCTCGAAGCCCTTGACCGCCTGCGGCGTAATCTCGCGGGGGTGGTTGATATGCGCCATCACGTAGATTCTCTTCTCGGGCGTGGAGAATTCCGCGATCGCGCGGAGCAGTTCCTCGTCCTCGTAGATTCGCATCGGGTTGAACACCGGAATCTTCGAGCCAAGCCGGATGATCTTCACATGCTCGATCGCCCTCAGCCGCTCCAGAATCGCGCGAATCCGCGGGGTTCCGAGAATCAGGCTGTCTCCTCCGGTGAGCAGCACATTGTTGATCTCCGGGTGCTCCGAGATGTACGCCAGCCCCGGCTCGATGTCCGTGACCGATTCCTTGACATCGTTGCGGAACAGCCGCTTGCGGAAGCAATACCGGCAATATGCGCCGCACACCTCCGAGACGATCAGAAGCGCCGTCGTGCCGTACTTGTGCTGGCAGCCGGGCACGACGTAATTCGTGTCTTCGTCCGAGGCGTCCCAGCGCCCGTATTCGCCAAGCTCGTCGGAATTCGGAATGACCAGCTTGCGAATCGGGTCGTTCGGATCGTCCCAATCGATCAGGTCCAAGTAATAGTCGTTGACGCGGAAGACGAATTTCTCCGTAATCCGCTTAAGCTGCTCCCTCTCCGTCTCGGGCAACTGAGCGATCTTGTCGATAGACGTCAAATACTTCGGCTGAGGCATAGGCATTCTCCTTTAGCTGTATTTGGCTCTTGCGGGGTCTTCTCCCGTCTCGCACGGCGTGCCGCCGCGACAAAAAAAGACCCGTTGCACGGGTCAAAAGACAAGCCGAGGACACGTCCTCCGCTGCGCGTACTTGACCCATCCCAAGCTGACGAGGTTAGCTGACGGGCTCGGGTCAGATGGTCCCCTACGATCCGACGGATCGATTCGCCCCAGAAAATTGGTTCCCCCGCTCTCCGGCTGCCGCCGGAAACTAAGCTGTAAGACGCCTTATTCGGTTATTCTTCTTATCCTTCTATAGGCCTATCTTTAACTATAACAGACATTCGAGCATCAGACAACTTTTATATCATAATAAGGTTGTTTGTAAAATAATTCTAGAGGTTTGCCCCCATTCCAGAGGTTTGCCACAGTTCCAGAGAGTTGCCGCCCGGTTACAGCTCGACGATCTTCGTCGCAACCCGCTCATGGAACTCGCGATCGTGCTCCACGAAGACGATTGTCGGAGCGTGCTGCACAAGCAATTCCTCGATCTGCATCCGCGAGAGAACGTCGATGAAGTTGAGCGGTTCGTCCCACACGTACAGATGCGCCTTCTCGCTTAAGCTTCGCGCGATCAGCACCTTCTTCTTCTGGCCGCCGCTGAAGTCCGCCATGTCCTTCTCGAACTGCGTCCGGGAGAAGTCGAGCTTGCGCAGAATCGCCTTGAACAAGCTCTCGTCGATGTCGTGCTCTCTGGCGTAAGCCGATAAGTTGCCGCGGAGATGGGACGTATCCTGAGACACGTAGGAGATGCGCAGTTGGCTCCCTCTCCTGACCTCGCCCTCGTGCTTGATCTCCTCTCCGAGCAGCAGCTTCAGCACGCTCGACTTGCCGGCGCCGTTGTTGCCCCGAATCGCGATCCGGTCGCCCTGCTCGATCCGGAAGCCGACATTCTCGCACACCTTACGGTCCCCGTAGAAGATCGACACCCGGTCCAGTTCCGCAAGCTGATGCTTGTGGTAACGCATTTGGCCGATCTTCAAACTCTCCATACTGTCGACGTTGCGCAGCAGCTTCTCCTTCTCCGCCGCCGCCGATTGCTGCCGGTTCTCGATGGCTTTGGATCGCTTCATCATTTTCGCCGCCTTATGGCCGACATACCCCCGATCGGGCACCCCGTGGCCGATCTTCGTCTTCTCCACCTCGTCCGACCATTGACTCGTTCTCGCCGCCGCTTCGTTAAGCCTCTTGATGTCCTTGCGCAGCTTGTCGTTCTCGGCCAGCTCGTAATGGTCCTGCCTGCTCTTGTTCTCCATCCAACTGCTGAAGTTCCCTTGCTGAATCTCGATAGTGGCGCGATTGATGGACAGAACGTGGTCGACGCACCGATCGAGGAACGCCCGGTCATGCGAGACGAGGATGAAGCCCGACTTGGCGCTTAAGTACCGGCTCACCAGCTCGCGCGCGCCCATGTCCAGGTGATTCGTCGGTTCGTCGATCAAGAGGAAGTTGTTCTCCTTCAGGAACAGCGCCGCCAGCAGCACCTTGGTCTGCTCTCCGCTCGACAAGGAGTCGAACGGGCGGTCCAGCGCCTCCTCGGAGACGTCCAGCAGACTGAACTCGCGAAGCAGCTCCCAGTACACGTAATCGGGGTGGATGTCCGCAACGATCTCCAGCGCGGTCCTGCTCTTGTCTTCAACCGGATATGGAAAATAATCAAACGCGACGTTAGCGTCAATGCGACCGGAGTATTCATACTTGCCGAGCAGCAGATTCAGGAAGGTCGTCTTCCCTCTGCCGTTCCTTCCGGTGAAGCCGAGCTTCCAATCGGTGTCGATCTGGAAGCTGACGTTCTCGAACACGTTATCGTAGCTGCCGTCGTAAGCAAAGGTGAGATTCCTCACGTTAATTAATGACATAAATTATCCTCCCGCCATAAAAAATGAGCCGCGAGAGACAGCGCCTCTCGCGGCTCAAATACAGCGGCAACGACCGCCCCCCGGCATAAGGAGGCGGATCGCGCGCGATTCGTCTGAGCGAACGGATAAGGGCACTCTCTCGCATAGGCATAAAAAAGACAGCGAATAAACCGCTTCGCTTCCCTTCCATGGTCCTTGGCAAGAAAGTCACATTATCGCATTCAGCTCCCTGAATTAAAGTAATTGAATGATACCACGGATGCCAAGCGAATGACAACCCTCAGCGTTTGCCCCGGCCGCCCGTTACGGCTCGGCCCTCGGCCGGTTATAGCCGCTGTCCCCGTAAGGCTGCAGCTTCTCGAGCCAGCGCTTGCCCATCATCTTCGTCTCCCAGCGCACGTCGGCCACATCCGTCGTATCCTTCTGCTCCAGCACCTCGTACTCGAAGGCGTCCTTGCCGAGCTCGTTCCAGTCCTTCTGCAGCTCGGCGTTCGCGAACCGTCCCATGTCGAGCTGCATCTGTAGCGTCATCCACTTGTTCTTCAGGTTCGGGTAAGCGTCGATGAACATCTTCCCGCTTACCCGGTTGGTCAAGCGAACGACACCCATGTACGTCTTGATCTGCTTGTACTCCTCCTGCAGCTCCTTGCGCCTGTTCGTCTGCATTATGTTCGCTCCTCTCCTCTCGCCGCCTGGCGGCTTAATTAATAGCCCATCTCCTTGAGCAGCCGGGACAACGTCCGAAGCCTCTCCCCGATCAGCTCGCCGTCGTCGCTCAACGCCTGGTTGAACAGCTTGATGTCTTCCCCGATCTTCTCATTGTCCGTGCACACCTCGACCGTCATCGCATCCCCCTGCAGGCCGATCCGGTCGATCCGCGGATTCGCGGGATCGTAGTGGTTGTCGAACCGATACGACTCGCGAAAATGCTCCAAAGTGCGGCAGATGAGAATGGACAGGTCAAGCACGCGGTGCAGCGGAAGCTCCTCGGATTGGCGCGACCACTTCTCCCCCGTGTACCTCCATACCTTCGCCGAGATGTCGACCTTGCCGCGGTCGTTCCATTGGGCAAGCCCCAGCGACAGCCCCTTCGTATCGGTCTGTCCCGCCAGCCTGCCGTCGATTCGTTCGTAATCTTCGGCGACGATAACCGGCTTGTGCTTTAGTGTCGTCGGTATCTTCATGGGAATAGCCCCCTTCATGCGCTTCGCAACGTTCCATTCAAGATTCGAATTAGTTATTTACTAAATTACTGAATTACTAAATCGAATTCCATCGTAGCCCAGATCGCCCGCCCTGTCAACCGCATGCGCTCACAACAAGAAGACGCCAAGAAGCGCGGGCATATGGAATGTCCCGCGCCTCTTCGTTCGCTCTTGCCGTTGTCCGCTGTTAAGAATCGTTAAGGATTGCGCCCGTAGATCAGCTTCAGGTTCGTCAGGTCGACCAGATACAGAATGTCGACGCCCTTGGCGTTGCGCTTGACCGCCAGCCGCTCGATCGGCACGCCCGGCGCGATCGACGTCGGCGTCCACACTCCGCCGGACAACGTCGCCATATAGGCGCGATCGGTGCCGCTCGTTACGGCGTAATACACCCTCGCCGCGCTCCCCGTCCACGTGACGTCGATGGCGGCTCTCGTCTCGGAGGCGTTGTAGACGGTCTGCCTCTGCCACCCGGAAGCGTTGTGCGTCGCCAGCTTGACGGAGAAGGTCGAGCTGCCTTCCTCGCGGTACCGGTAGGCGATGATCGGGCTGTTGTTGGAATCGACGATCAGTTTGGCGCTTTGGACGCCCGGACCGCCGGGATCGTCGCCGCTGGTCACGTACGCTTCGGTCGAAGCGAGCGGCTGGACGATGTCGGCCGTCGTCAGCGACACCGGCGCCGACACGGCAGTCCCGTCCGCCTTCGAGAATGTGCCCGTTGACGGGCTGTACTTCAAATACGAGAGCTGGTGCCGCAAGGCGCTGGCCGCGAATTGCGCCCATTCGAACAGGATGTGCAGATCTCCGTTGGAATCGAACACGAGATCGTCGGGATAAACCGACTTGTTAAGATTCGACGCGATAACCGCAATCTGACTCCACGTCGAGGCGGCGTTATCCCACCGCAGCAGCACGCCGTAGCGCTTGCCTCCCGGATCGTTATCCGCGCGAACGAACAGATACAGATCTCCGTTCGGCGCCGTCGTCACGATCGGATAAGTGACCTTCATCGTCGGATCGGGCATATCCGCCGCATGCTCCTGCGGCGCTCCGCCCACCGTATCCGAGCGGAAGTACCGCCACGTGTTGTTGTGCATCGACGCGAACACATGGAAGCGCCCGCTGCCGTCCCGCGCGATCGACGGCTGATTGTGGCCGTTGTCGTCGACGAATTCGGCGACGCTTGTCCCGTTCATGACCGGGATGTTGCTCCAGGCGCCCGTCCCGTCGCGTCTGGCGATGTACACTTTATGTGTGCCCGCCGTGCTGCCCGGAGCATTGTAAGCCATGTACGCATACTCCAGCCCCGTCCCGTACGTGTCGAGCGGCGACCACCAGCCCGCCTGGTTGCTCGAGTCCATCGCGTAAGGCACTTCCTCCAGCGTGACCGCAGCGCTGCCCGTTCCGGCCGGAAGAACGGCCAACAGCGTCAGCAGCGACAGCCACATCCTCCACCCCCGCGTTCTCCGTCCCTTGTTGCTCCTCATCACAACCGCCTCCATTTGGTTCAATTCGGCGCCGATTCCAGAGTAGCACTTGGCGCGCCCTCCTTGGTAGCAACAATTTAGCGCATTCCATAGAACAGATCTACTCAACTGCAGCGGCGCGAATAGAACAAAAAAAGGAAAAGGCCTTCCGCTTCGGAAGACCTCGCGTTCGGCGCTATCCGCGCGCCGCCATTCTCTCGTGCAGGAAGTCGACGATGTGGACGGCCTCCATCCGCTTGTCGCTCGCATGACGCTCGATGCCCAGCTTCATCTGCAGCAGGCAGCCCGGATTGCTCGTGACGATGTAGTGCGCCGCCGTGCCGTTCGCATCCTTCATCTTCTTCTCCAGCAGGCGGTTGGCCATCTCCGGCTGCGTTATGTTGTAGATGCCGGCCGAGCCGCAGCAGGAGCCCGCATCCTTCATCTCGACAAGCTCGACGCCCGGAAGCGCGCCGAGCAGGCTGCGGGGGGACGCCCCGCCCTTCATGACGTTCTTCAGGTGGCAGGAGTCCTGATACGTCACGCGAACGGCCGCGGCTTCGCCGCCAACCGGCTCGGCGAACGGAAGCGGACGGCCTTCGTTCCACAGAATCGTGCTGATATCCTTCGTATGGCTCGCGAACCACGCCGCATCCTCGCGCCACTGCGGCTCGTCGTGCAGCAGATGATCGTATTCCACGAGGATGGCGCCGCAGCCCCCCGCGTTGGAGATGATCGCATCGACGCCGGCTTCGCGGAACGCCCGGATGTTGCGCTTCGCCAGCTCCTTCGCCTGTGCCGTCTCCCCGCTGTGCGCATGAAGCGCGCCGCAGCAGTTCTGCGCTTCCGGGATGGCCACGTCGAACCCGGCTTCGCTCAGCAGCTCCACGGTCTTCCGGTTCGTCTCCGCGAACATCGCGTCCATCAGGCAGCCGCGGAACATGCCGACCGTGCCGACCTTCTGTCCCTTCGCGGGAACATGCGTGCCGAGCGTCTTCACGACGCCCTTGCCCGTCGCCTCCGGCAGAATCTTCTCCATGTCGGCGAGCTGCTTCGGCAGCAGCTTCAGCGCGTTCGTCTTCCGCACTGCCGTCTGCAGGCCGGAGCGCTGGTACAGCTTAAGCCCCTTGCCGAGCAGCTCCATCCGCTTCGGATGCGGGAACAGCCCCTGGAACACAAGCTTGCGCACGCCCTTCACCCAGCCGCGATGCTGCGTCGTGTGCTCCTCGATCGCATCCCGCGCCTGCTCGATCAACTGACCGTACTTCACATCGGCCGGACAGGCCGGCTCGCACGCGCGGCAGCCGAGGCAGTGGCTCATCTGCTCCTCGAACGGCACGTCCGGGCCCATGATGCCGTCCACGGTCGCCTTCATCAAGGCGATGCGGCCGCGCGGCGATTCCGCCTCCAGCCCGGTCTCCCGGAACGTCGGGCAGGCCGGCAGGCAGAAGCCGCATCGCATGCAGTTCGTGAGCTGGTCGTAATCGAGCTTGATCTTCAGCGTCTCCCGCAGCGCTTCCCGGTCCGTCGTCTTAGCCACGCTCGAGCACCACCCTTCTTCTTGCCGACTTCGCGAAGATCTTGCCGGGGTTCAGCAGGTTATGCGGGTCGAACGCCGCCTTGATGCTCTGCATGACCGCGACGCCTGGCTCCCCGAGCTTCCATTCCAGATAAGGCGACTTGACGAGTCCGACGCCGTGCTCGCCCGTGATCGTTCCGCCGAAGGCGATCGCCGCTTCGAAGATCTCGGCGAACGCCTCCTCGACGCGGTGCACCTCGTCCGTATCGCGCGCATCGGTCGTCGCCGTCGGGTGCAGGTTGCCGTCGCCCGCATGGCCGAACGTGCAGATCTGCACGCGATGCTTCTCGGCGATCCGATTGATCGCCAGCACCATGTCGGCGATCTTCGAGCGCGGCACCGTCGCGTCCTCCAGAATCGTCGTCGGCCGCAGCCTCGCGAGCGCCGTGAACGCGCTGCGGCGCGCGGTCAACAGCTTCAGCGCTTCCTCGTGGTTGCGGGCGATGCTGACCTCCGTCGCGTTCTCCTCGCGGCAGATGCCCGAGATCAGCTCGATGTCGCGCTCGACCGTCTCGAGCTCGCCGTCCTGCTCGATCAGCAGCATCGCGGCCGCATCCGTCGGCAGCCCCAGCTTCGCATAATCGTTAACGACCTTAATTGTCGGGTTGTCGAGCAGCTCCAGCGTCGCGGGAATAATCCGGTTCTCGATGATCTTGGACACCGTGCGGGCCGCGTCGTACACATCCGAGAACATCGCCAGCATCGTCTTCTTATGCTTCGGCGGCGGCACAAGCTTCAGCGTCGCTTCCGTAACGATGGCGAGCGTTCCTTCCGAGCCGACGAGCAGCTTCGTCAGGTCGTAGCCGGCGACGTCCTTCACGAGCTTGCCGCCCGTGCGGACGATCTCCCCGCTCGCCAGCACGAACTCGAGGCCGAGCACGTAGTCCTTCGTCGTGCCGTACTTCAGCCCGCGCAGGCCGCCCGAGCATTCGGCGATGTTGCCGCCGATCGTCGAGATCGCCATGCTGCTCGGGTCCGGAGGGTAGAACAGGCCGAGGCTCTCGATATGTTCGGTGAACGCCTTCGTCAGAATGCCGGGCTGCACCGTCGCCGTCAGGTTCTGCAGATCGACCTCGACAATGGCGTTCATCCGGTGCATAACCATGACGATGCCGCCCTGGATCGGCACCGTCCCTCCGCACAGGTTCGTGCCGGAGCCGCGGCTGACGACCGGAATGCGATGCTCGTGCAGCACGCGCATGACGGCCGCCACCTCCTCCGTGCTGCCGGGATAGATAACCCCGTCCGGCAGCGCTTGAAGCATGGGCGTTCCGTCGTACGAATGGGCAACGCGGGTCTGGTCGTCGTCCTTGAACCAGGACGCTCCGACGATATCGCGAAGCTGCCGGGCTATAGCGTTGTCTAGCATAATGGTTGACCTCCGCTTGATTATTGATCATGTGATCTGATGACTTTTCTTTTAGCTTACCTTATGATTGAATGGATGTACATCATTATTTTTGGAGGAATCGTTGTGGCGTTCCGCAGAGTCGAAGCACGCAAAGGCTCGGAGCTCGTGCTCGAGCAGTTGAAGAACATGATCGAGACGGGAGACTACGCGCCCGGCTCGAAGCTCCCGACCGTCGTGGAGCTTGCCGACAGCTTCGAGGTCGGGCGCTCGACGATCCGCGAGGCGCTGAGCGGCCTGAAGGCGACCGGCTGGATCACGATCCGGCACGGCGGCGGCAGCTACGTGAGCCTGGAGCTCCCCGCCGCGGAGGACGCCGCCTCCCTCTCGTTCGGCAAGGAGAAGCTTCAGGAAGTGCTCGAGGTGCGGAAGTTCATCGAGGCGGGCTGCGCCGAGCTGGCTGCGGAGCGTCGCTCGGCGGAAGATCTGGCCGCGCTGCGGGATATTCTCGAACGGATGGGCGGCGCCTTGGGCGACGAGGCGGCGAGCGACGAGGCCGATATCCGCTTCCATCTTCGCGTCGCCGAGGCTTCGAAGAACGCGCTCCTCCTCTCGATGATGGAGTCGATGGCGGGACGGCTGCGCGAGAGCATGAAGCAGTCGCGGCGATTGTGGTTCTTCGCCGAACGGGCCTCCGCGGAGCAACTGCTTGCCGAACACCGCTCTATCTTCGAGGCGATCGAGACGCGGGACGGAGCGGCGGCGCGGGACCGCATGATGAAGCATCTGCTGAAGGTGGAGCAAGTGATCGAACGCAGCGAACGGAGCGGACAAGACGAACGGGACGAGCGAGGGCGAACCGAATAACGCCGTTATCGAGCGCCGTTATCGCCTCGTGTCGCTCGATAACGGCGCACTTGACCGATTTTATGTGAGAAACCGCATACATTCGCTGCCAACAACGGCCTCGCACCGCAACCAATGCGAAAAACCACATACATAGCCGCAATTCCACCCGGAAATCCCGTATATATGCGAGAAATCACATAAAACGCTCCGATTCCCGCCAATCCGAGCCGATGAATGTGAAAAACCGCATAAAACCGCCGCTTTCGTCCATCCTCCTCCATCCTTCGCCTTTATCGAGAACCGTCAGGGAGAGCTTCGACCTTCCCTGACGGTTTTTCCGCGTCCGCCCCTTTTCTGCAACCGCTTACGGTAATTTATGTCATATTTCCACAGAGAATTGTTCTCGAATCAATTGATTTTATCGGAAAATTATGGTTTATTGAAATTAATGCCGACCATTCTACTCAGCTTTCACAGAAGTAAATATTTACCTGCATTTTTCCCGGCCGTTACCGATAATTAAGGTAGGGCACATAGCGAAGGAGGCGAATGACGAGAGCAGCATCCGGCAAGGCCGAGTCGGCAGACAATCGGGCAGACAACAGAATAGATAGACAAGGAGTGATGGGAATGATCAGAAAAGTTCAAAACGAAATGGAGGCCGCGCTATTTAACTTTGTCTGGATGACCGTATGGCGGGAGAAAAACTTCGAGTTCGAATTTTCGTCCCATTGCTTGAGCCGGTATTTGTCCGTCACCCCGAACGGGGAAGCGGCAGGCACGGCGGAATTCAAGCCCTACTTCCCGGAAGACAATCGGCTCGATCGGATCGCTCCGTTCTCCCTCCACCCGTGGGTCGCGCAAGATCCGGCCAAGGTGGCGGAGATCGACAAGATCGCGTTCCTCAAGGAGCACCGGGGGCCATACCTGGCGGAGCTGCTTACGCTGATCGTCGGGTACTGCCGGGCGAACGGCTATCATTACCTTGTATCTCTTCTGGAGCCCGTCTTCTATCGCGCTTTGCGAATTACCTTCAAGGTGCCGATGGATAAGGCCGGGAAGCCGCAATATTATAAAGGGGACACGGTGATCCCCGTCGTGTTCGACATGAAGGCGATGTACGAGCATCCGGGAGATTACGATTGGCTGCGGCTTGACGACTTGGACCCCGCCGAGCTGACCGAACGTGCGCACCCCATTCTTAGCAGATAACCTAATGGACGAAGGCGGTACATAATGAACGAACTGACGGTTCTTGACAGGCGCAATCGATTATATGTGAAGATTCTATGGGGAATGCTCCTGCTTGGCATCGTGGCGGATATCTCCGCTTCGCTGCCCGCGAAGATGCTGGTGATCCTGATCGCGTTCGGAGGCTTCGCCTGCGGGCTGGCGACGGTGCTCACCTACAAGCGCGTCTGGAGCCAATATGTCATGTACTTCGTGCCGGTCATTCTGTCCGTGATCACGCTGCTGCTGCTCGTCTCGGACCCGAATCCGATCGTCAGCACCTACTTCCTCGTGTACGTGAATATTGCCCTCATGACGCTGTACTCGAATTACAAGCCTATTCTGCTTGCGGGCGTTCTCGGAATGGCGACGACGACTTACGTGTTCCTCGATTCGAAGCTGGGGCCCGAGCTGTTCCCGAACGATTCCTTGCTCTATCTGTACATGTACCTCATCTTCCTGACGGTTGCGCTTGCGGCGTCCGCCCGGTTCGGCGAGAAGCTGCAGAGCCAGGTTGCGGAAGAGCATCATCGGACCTCGGCGGCCAAGGAGCTGTCGGATCGGCTGATCGGGAAGCTGGAGTCGTCCATTCAAGTGCTCAGCGAATTCAGCGCGAGCCAGAAGGTCGACGTGAACAAGACGGGCGACATCTCCCGCGAGGTGACGGCCGCGTTCCAGGAGATGTCCCACGATATCGAGCAGCAGAGCCAGGCGGTCATCTCCGTGTCCGGCTCCGTGCTGGAGGTCGATCCGATCATTCGCGATCTGGCGGAAGGAACGAGCCGTCTGAACGGCTACTCTGCCAGAACGGCGGAACTGACCCATGAAGGCGAAGTGCATATCGCCGCTCTCTCCGGGGAAGTCGGCCGGGTGCGCGAGATCGTGCGCGAGACCGTCCACCTGATGTCGGCGCTCCGCGAGCAGAACGAACGCGTCAGTTCCATTATCGGCACGATCAGCGACATCGCGACCCAGACGAATCTTCTCTCGCTGAACGCGGCGATCGAAGCGGCCCGGGCTGGCGAACACGGCAAGGGCTTCGCCATCGTCTCGGAAGAAGTCCGCAAGCTGGCCGACCATTCCCGCGAGGCCGCGTCGGAGATCGCGACAATTCTCGCCGCGGTCCGCACGCAGATCGAAGCGGTCAGCGAAGAAGTGCTCAAGGGCGAGACCGCCGCCGACGCCAGCCATGCCTCCTGCCTCCAAGTCAACCAGATCATCGGCGATATCTCCGGCAACACCAATCAGGTGAAGGAGCAGGCCGAGCTCGCCTCGCGGGCGGCAGAACGCGTTCGCGAGAGGTATTCCGGCATCGCGGACGATTCGAACCGGATCGCTTACGCCGTCGAGCGCAACATGTCCTCGCTTGAAGAAGTATGCGCCAGCCTGGAAGACCAGAACGGCAAGATCGGCAGCGTCGTCTCGGGTTACGGCAGCCTGGACATGCTGATCTCCGAGCTGAAGCAACTGACCGCCAAGGCATAGGAAGCCGCCGCGACAGACGACAATCCCCCGCCGAGTCCGTTAATGGACTTTGCGGGGGATTGGTCTTATTTTCTGCTTCTTTACCTCTACTCCACCTCTGACACTCTGCCCCGCCGCACACTCTTTTTGCACCCGCCGCCCATCTCAATCAAGGCTTCCCAGCAGCTCGTCGACCCGCTGCTTCGCATTCTCCCACGATTCCATCAGCGGGAACGGATGGCTCTCCCTCATGCGTAGATTCCACGGATGCGGGATGCAGAGCGCCTTCTTCCCCGCCTCCAGCGCCGGCAGCAGATTATGCGGGCCGTCGTCGATCAGCAGATCGAAGTCGATAAGGCTCTTGCGCTTGCAGGCGAAGAAGTTGTCGAAGGGAATGAACGGCATGTGGCGCTGCAGCCAGTTCCACTTCTCTGCAACGCTGTTCGGCCGCGCGGCGGTGACGATAATCACGTCGTATTCCCGATGCAGCTTCTCCATCTCTCCCACCACATGCTCGTCGTACAGCTCAAGCTCCTCGTACAAGCCCGGACGGCCGAAGAACACTTCCTGCGTGCTGGCGGGATGCCTGAGGTGGTCCGTGTTCCAATCCATCATCTCCTCGTACGAGAGCGGATGAGTCGGGAACTCGATATTGTTGTGATAGATCGCCCTCTTGACGAGGTGGCAGATCGTATCGTCCATGTCGACGGCAACGATTTTTCTTCTCATACGGAATGCGTCCTCCAACGATAACGAATCAATATTGGGAAAATAACGACAACGGTATGGAAGAAATTTTCTCACTCATCGCCGACAATTGCAACTCCATCGGCATCCGCGCGCGAATCCGAGGTTAAGAGGATGCCGCGCCGGCCACCCGGCTCGCTTCCTCCCAGCAGGCGCGATACAGCTCCGAATCCGGCTGCACGTTCAACAAGCCGGCATAATACGGGATTACGGCGTTAGCGAAGTAGGCCGGATAGGCTTGCTCGTCGCGGACAAGCCCGTCTCCCTGCCAGCGAACCAGCTCGACCCGGTAGGCCTCCTCCCGGTCGTGCGTCCACAGAGCAAGGCGGAGCAGACGATCGGCAGCGGCGTCGGCCTCGCGGCCATACACCGGCGGCGCCGGCGGCACGATCGCCAAGCGGCTGTAGAACACATCGCTCGGCGTCAGATGGCGGTATTCCCCGGCCTCGAACTGGAACAAGTCCAGTTGCGCCCACCGCTCTCCGATCTGCCAGCCGATCAGCAGGCTCGGCGGATAGACGCCCGCGATCGGCGCCGCCGCCAGATTCGCGATGCCGTAGCCCGGCCCCCGGATGTGGCTGAAGACGTACCATCCCTGCAGCGAATGCTTCGCAATCAGCGCCCGCATCCCTTCCGCCGTCCGGTAGACGCCGACGATCTCCGGATTCCGATCCCCGTCGAGATCGACGGCGAGCACCGCCGGATAACTTGCCGGGTAATCGATCCTCGCGATCTCCGCCCCGGGCGGAAGCAACCCCGTTACAACCTGCGCGGCATATTGCTCGGTTAACTGGAACATTGCGAATCCTCCCTCCCCATCACTGAAGTATATGCGCGCGTATTCCCCACATTAAACTCCGCTTTCCTATTCGCGCCCCCCTGCGTCCCTAGCCCCCGACTTTGTACCATTCCCCCACTCGCGGGCTCTCTCACGCATACAGCCCCGGTTTTATACAAATTTCTCCATCCAAGGTTCCTCTCGCGCCCAAAACTCCCGATTTATGCGTTTTTTCACATTCGCGTCTCCCTCCGCCCCCCTCCGCCGCCGATTTTATGTGGTTTTTCACATTCATCGGCCTGGATAGGGGGCAATCGCAGCGTTTTATGTGGTTTTTCGCATATATCCGGTTCCTCGGGCGGAATTTTCCTCCACGAATGGTCGAGTAGGTAGGGCCTCTCCTTTCGAGGATTGTGCCCGTCCCCCTCACAGATCCGTACGTGCGGAATTCCCGCATACGGCTCTTCGACGCATCTTTCACAGAATGGTTATTTGTAGATA